>NZ_FMUX01000052.1 GCF_900101345.1 Desulfoluna spongiiphila
GCTCATACCCATAGTTCAAAAGTAAATGTTCATGAAGTTCCCGGATATTGGAAGGCCGTTTTTGCTCTGTAGCTTCATCTATCCACGCTGAAATAACATCCGTATACGCAGATGCTTTGGACTCTTTATCGTATCGATTACCGATGGATGATGGGGCCAGTTTTTTGCGGTGATACCGAACAGTACCTTCCGATGTCCTTAGGATACAGGATATCGAGCTGTTGTTTGCACCTTTGCCAATCAGAGTCTTGAGAGTCACGAGTTCCTCCTTCGAGAGTCGACTTCCGCGCATAAGATACCTCCTCAACAGAGGATACTATGCTTGGATAGTTTGTGAAGGCAGTTCGTAAAACTCGTGTCCCCTAAGACCTCATTCTATGACGTCTCTCAACACACCGCTCTGTTTCATGCATACAAAACAAAAAAGGCCCTTGATGATTTGATCATCAAGGGCCTTTATAAAAAAATCCGGCGGCGTCCTACTCACCCACACAGCTGCCCGTGCAGTACCATCGGCACAGACAAGCTTACTTCTTTGTATCAGATAGGTCGTATTCAGGATGGGAACGGGTGTGACCTTGTCGCAATCACCACTGACGAACAATCACCGCTCTGTTTCATGCATACATAACAAAAAAGGCCCTTGATGATTTGATCATCAAGGGCCTTTATAAAAAAATCCGGCGGCGTCCTACTCTCCCACACAGCTGCCCGTGCAGTACCATCGGCGCAGATAAGCTTAACTTCCGTGTTCGGGATGGGAACGGGTGTGACCTTATCGCAATCACCACCGAAAAACTGTGTATGCATTTTTCGGATCATTCAATCAGGATATGGATTCAATAAAGCACTCAGAATCTAAGATGTAAGATTGTGGCTAAGCCTCACGACCAATTAGTACCGGTAAGCTGAACACATTGCTGTGCTTACACATCCGGCCTATCAACCTCGTAGTCTTCGAGGGGTCTTCAGCTGACTTACGTCAGAGGGATATCTAATCTTGAAGTGGGTTTCCCGCTTAGATGCTTTCAGCGGTTATCCTTTCCGAACTTAGCTACCCTGCTATGCC
>NZ_FMUX01000051.1 GCF_900101345.1 Desulfoluna spongiiphila
AAAAGCTCCGCAAAAAACGTTTCTAATGTGAAAAAGTGGAAATTATTTCGGCGGAGCCTGGAAAGGCTTGCTTAAGACCTGTTTGTCAAACGTTTTAAAAGTTTGGCCCCCGGCAGGGCCGCCGGAGGCATCGTTTTTATATGTTTTATTTTGTGCCGACCCTTACCCAAACGTTAAGGACAAGACCATGCATGAACTGCCGGTAATGAACGGCATCTTAAGGGTGGTGATGAAACACGCGGCCCTGAACCGGGTCACCAAGGTGGCGGCCATCCAGCTGCAGGTGGGAAAGCTCAGCGACCTGGAGGAAAAATGGATGCAGCATTACTTCGACTTTCTCACCAAGGGCACCCTGGCCGAAGGGGCAAAGCTTGAGATCGAGTGGGGGGACGTGGTGATGCGCTGCGGCGGCTGCGGGCAGGAGTTTACCACGGAGCCGGCCACCGACACCTTCGGCATCTGCCCCCACTGCGGCAACAAGGGGGGGGAGATCCTCTCCGGCAAAGAGTATTATGTCAAAAACATGGTGGCCCAGTAAGGCCCCCGAAGGAAAATCTGCCGAAAGGCACCACATAAGGGAGAAACCATGAGCGACAACGTCAGGCTCATCGAGGTCAAAGAAAATGTACTGGACGATAACGACAAGGTGGCCAAAGCGCTCAGGGCCCGCCTGAAGGAGGAGAAAACCTTCCTTGTAAACCTCATGGCCTCCCCCGGGGCGGGAAAGACCAGCACGGTGATCCAGACCACCGGCCGCCTCAAGGAGAGCCTCTCCATCGGTGTCCTGGAGGCGGACATCGACTCCATGGTGGACGCCGAAAAAGTGGCCGCCACCGGCATCACCGCCATCCAGATGCGCACCGGGGGCTTCTGCCACCTGGACGCCAGCATGGTCACAGACGGCCTGTCGGCCATCGGCTCGGAAGACTTCGACCTCATCATCCTTGAAAACGTGGGCAACCTCGTCTGCCCGGCGGAATTCGACACGGGCTCTGCCGTCAACGTCATGATCCTCTCCGTGCCGGAAGGGGACGACAAACCCTTGAAGTACCCCTTGATGTTCTCGGTGTGCGATGCGGTCCTCATCAACAAAATCGACACCTGCGAGCTCTTTGACTTCGACAGAAAGCGCTTTGAAGAGGGGCTGCGCAAGGTCAACCCGGGCTGCGCCCTGTTCGATATCTCCTGCCGCACCGGAGAAGGGCTGGACGCCTGGACTGCCTGGCTCAAGGAGCAGGCTTTGGCCCACAACAGCTGATCGGGGCCAGGGCCAAGGGGCTCAGGAAAAAACAAAAGCAATGCCTTCTATGGTTAAAATCGGATGAACGACAGGGGCAGAGTAAAAACCAAAAAGATGCCTCCGGCGGCAAGGTGTGCCACCTTGAAAGCAAGTTGCGAATGCGCTTTCCCCTTCGTTCCTCAGGGAAAAT
>NZ_FMUX01000049.1 GCF_900101345.1 Desulfoluna spongiiphila
CTTTGTTTGCAAACTTAACCATGCCTTATAAGGAGCATCTTTTCAAATTCTCACCGGTTTACTTCCGGTCAAATCCTATTTTGGACAACAGTGATAAGAAATGTCACTTTTCAGATGGAAAAAATCACTTACCTTGTCTGTGACACCTCTATCAGCAGCTGCTCAAGCCTCTCGATCAAGACATCTCGATCAAAATTCAATTCACAAAACCTTTTCCCTCTTTCACCCATATCTTTCAAAACAGAGGGATCACAATGATACATCGCAAGGATAGACTCTACCAATGCGTACACGTCTTCAGCAGGGCATGCAATCCCCGCCCCTGCCTCAAGAATCAACTCAGCGCCTTCACCATCGATAGAAGCAATCACGGGTTTTCCACAGGCAAGATAAGATTGAATTTTACCGGGTACGGTCAATGCGAAATTAGGTTCACTTCTGAGTGATACAAGCATGACATCTGATTTGTCAAAATAATATGGCATCGCCTCCTGAGGGTATGCCCCCATTAAATGTACTGTTTCAGTCAACCCTAACTCGTAAACCTGCTTGTTTACCCATTCACCCATTCTTCCATCGCCGATAATAATCCAGTGGATATCCTTATATTTCTTAAGAATTTCAGCAGCTGCTAAAATTGTAGGAAACGATTGAGCATATCCAATATTTCCTGCGTACATAATTCTAAACCCTGAGGGAAGTGGCTGGGCATATTTATCTTCAGGTGCATCGGATTCTATGCTATTTACGTTCTCAATGAAATTTGGAAAATAAGATATTAAATCTTCTCTGGAATCTATTTGAAATATACTGGGAATAAAACCTTTGGAAGATACGAGAATCTTGTCACATTGTTTATAAATGAATCGTACAAGAATACGCACAAGATTAATAATGTTACCTGATTTAATTGTACCAGCAGACGAAATACTTTCAGGCCAGAGATCAAGGACCCAAAATAGAATCGGTGCCTTAAAAATTTTCTTTAAAACAATAGCTGGTATACCAACAGTGATCGGAGATACCTCAAATACAAAAATAGCATCAAATCGTTTCCTGAAATAGAGCGGCCCCAATATACTTGCAATAAAAGCATACGACAAATAATTTAAGACTAACTCCCAGCCTTTTCCACTCCCTCTTGGAAAAAGAGGAACACGATAAACATCTACCCCTTTATACTTTTCTCTATATTTCTTTTTAAAAAAGCCATATCCTTTAAAGAAACTACCTGAGGGATAATTGGGAAGGCCTGTGAAGACTGTAACATCATGCCCCTTCTCTTTTAACCCCACAGCAAGATCGTTAATTCTAAAATTTTCAGGCCAAAAATATTGTGTGACAATCAATATTTTCATTCTATTTTTTTTTCCAGACTTCACGATTGATATAATCTGTGTAGGACAAGATAATCCGGATCATCTTGTCTGATACATTTGGCATTGAATAATCATTCACAGGCCTAAGAATTCTTGCCACGCCGTGCCTCTGAGTTTCCAAGACAGATAATGCCTGCATAATTCTTTCCGTTTTCATACCTGTCATCATAACCGAGGCCTCTTCCATCGCCTCAGGTCTCTCATGAGCCTCACGGATATTCAAAGCCGGAAAATTTAATATTGAAGACTCTTCAGAAATCGTACCACTATCAGACAAAACAGCAGTTGCTGATTTCTGCAACCGAACATAATCGGTGAACCCCATTGGCTTTATTAAATTTACCAAATTATGAAATTCAGAATTATCATCATTAATCTTTATTTGAGTTCTAGGATGAGTTGATACGATAACCGGAACTTGATATTTTTCTGCTATAGCGTTAAGCATAGATATAAACTCAGAAAAAATTATCGGGTTTGAAATATTTTCTTCTCGATGAGCAGAAACAAGAAAATATCGGTTTTCTGAAAGATTCAATCGTGCCAATACATCAGAACAATCAATCTTATCCATATACGCATTTAAAACTTCACACATGGGACTTCCAGTTTTAATAACACGATCGGGCGGGAGACCTTCTCTCAGCAAATATTCACGCGCAATATCACTATAGGTCAGATTAATATCACTGATATGATCAACAATTTTTCTATTTGTCTCTTCGGGCACACGCTGATCAAAACACCGATTTCCCGCTTCCATATGAAACACAGGTATTT
>NZ_FMUX01000048.1 GCF_900101345.1 Desulfoluna spongiiphila
TATCTGTACCAGGGCTACAGCAGCCACAAGTATGTTCAGTACATGGGGGAGTCCGGTTTGCTAAGGGAGCGCCTGGTGCCCGACGTGGGGCTCAAGGTTGTCAATGGTGCATCCGTGATTCATGAACTCGGAAATGAGACAGATCATACTGAAGGATTTGCTTCGTATTTCTCACGTACTAAGCGCATTAATTGCGGAATTCGTAATCTTTACGGCATGTGGCCCGCAGGGTTTACGATGGATGATGAGGGGCATTTGCATATTGATATATACAGTACCTACAATTCAAAAGATGATATCTACTTTGCCTTTTTTGCCCATGACAAAAGGCAGGTTGTCCTTGAGTTTACCAAGTCGGCAAAGGAACCCGAACGAACGTTTTACGCTGTGCAATATCCTTTGATCGGCCGGGCCGAATTTCAACATTACAAGGATACCCGGGCCATCTATTACCACGACAGACTGGCAACACACGAGGAAACACGCAATTTTTTAAAAGAGATCGGACTGGAGAGCTATGAGATTTCGAATGTGGACACCATGCGCAGGTTTTATGTCTGGGGGCAGACCGGAGGTTCCAATCAGTATGATGTGAATTTATGCCAGTATCTTCACTACCTGCAGACCGGCAATGGAGGGGCGTTTCTGGCAGCACAGAACATGGACCACCACAAAATGTTCGGTTCAACCCATCATTCCGATGACTTTAATGTGTATACCGAAGGGCCTAAATTTTTCCCAAATGTGAATACTGCATGCCCGCCGAATCAAGATAAAGTGTCCTTTAACTATAAATTCTTCGACCGAGAGCATTCCCATGATGTCTCCGTCCCCATCGGGTATCTCTTAACCGGTGATGAGTCGATCATAAACGCCTGGAAAGATCACGGAGAGTATACACTGTATGATCAGGGCTCAGGAAAACATGGGGTGGACAGTTATTACGACGGAACAACATACTTGGGGTATGTACGAGTTTTTTCAAGGGCATTCCGTCGGGCAGGTGCTTTTGGCCTGTACACCGAAGATCCGGTGTGGGTGGAGAAGGCCGGACGTATGGTAAGGACGCTGCTCAGTTTGAGGGACGACCCTGAGGATGTGAGCCGGGACGGATGGCAGTTGGACCGGGGCTATGTGTATATGCACGGTCACGGTAACGAAACTTTCGGTGGAAAACGGACCAATACCTTGTTTATGACATGCGGGATTTTTGCTGACTCCCTTTGTTATTATGACTTTTTTGGCTTTGGGGATCCAATGTACTACGAAGACTATCGCGATTACATGCTCGGTTTGTCGTATCATGCATTGAATGAGTTGGTTTCTCTGGAGCGTCAACCCTATGTATACACGTTAGATCAGCCAGCTATTATGGAGGGGCTTGGGTCATACCCTTTATCCGGCCTGATGGCCCATGGATATGAGATGACGGGAAATGATCTCTTTCTGAGCATGTATAAGCATCATTATAATTGGATGTTGACATCCCAAAGCAAAGAGCGTGTTTACTCTCTGTACTCATCGCGTTTTATCCATGACTATTACAACAGAAACGTGTGTACCGGCTATGTGTCACCCATGGACGCCGGACGTGTGGATATGGGTAATTCTGAGTGTGGGAACATCTCACGGACAGGTTCGGTGTATACCTTGACGTGGGGCGTCCCCGAAAAAGGAATCAAGCGTTATCAGATCAAATGCTCATCGCAGCCCATGGTGGAGAATCTCGAGTTTGACCAAAGAAAAAGACGCTATACCTACGATCCGGCCCTTTACGACAATTTCTGGGCTGCACTGAACGTGGACAATGAACCCCAACCCAAACAGGTTGAGGGAGAAACAGAATCCGTGTCCATCGATGTGCGACAGGTTATCCATGAGTACAACACCCTGTATAATCTGAGTGAAGGAGATCCCGCTCATCAGGTCTACAATCCAGAGGCAGATTATTGTTTTGCCGTAAAGTACTCTACCGTGCTTTCCAATTCTTTTAGTGGCACGTTTCCTGCCGTGCCATGCCCGAACTGATGTGATCAGAGGGCCAACCTAAAGAGGTTCGTAACTATTCAGCTCAAACAAGCCTCCGGCGTCCCTGCCGGGGGCCAAACTTTTAGCCTGATTTATAAAACCGGGTTTGACAAACAGGTCTTAAGCAAGCCTTTCCAGGCTCCGCCGAAATAAGTTT
>NZ_FMUX01000017.1:0-17734 GCF_900101345.1 Desulfoluna spongiiphila
CATTCACGATCACTTACTTGCAAACGTTCCTTAATAATGAGCGTAGCAAGAGCCATTCGTGCTGATATTGCTGGGGGGCCTTGACCGGATTGAGTTAGCTTTCCATGGTACTCATTTTCAAATTCATCCCAGGGAATCAGATGACCCAATTTTACCCAGCGGTTGTCTGGGGACAATCTGCCGCCAAAAGGTAGCTCAAATTCTAAAACAAGTTGCTTCCCATTGTGCCTGTACATAAATTTTTAACCTCAAAGTGCAAGGCTTTTTCAAAAACCAGCCTGTTATCATTGCAGTTCAGGCACAAAACATATCACGTTTCGTAGCTATTTTCAGTGGAATAGATATTATTCAGCAACCTCTATGTATCACCCATATAAAATGGATAATTTTCCAAGGTATCGGTTACTCAAGAGCCAAAAGTGGAAAATCGAGGAGATTATTTTCCATGTCTTGGAATTCAATACTGTCGAACGAAAATTTCTGTTATCTATCGCATCAAACTATTTCGCAGACCAAGCAAATGCCATACATCTCAACGCATCAAAGGCCCTGTTTTAAGTGATTATTCTATCCAACGAGCATCCAATCCGTACCCTTAATGGTGTATTGATACACCCCGATAGCAATGTCCACTTTTGTGGCTTTAATACGGTGATACCCGGAAAATTTTCCACCTTTGCTCTTGGACACGGATAGTTTTCCATGTTTGCCCCTTGATACCCCCATCGAAAACAGCTTCGCAGGCAATGTAATGCATCACCTTTCCAGCCGAAGACCACCGAATCATTTCAAGTCATACGCCTGAAATTTCGAATTTTCAATCTGAAAAACTCATTTTCCCGTAGAAAGAACTTTATCCAACATACCGTAAACCAATCATATGGTTCATTTCAATATATCTCGAAATAACGAAGCGATTATGCAATACGGCGTTCTCTTTTCCTGAATAGCGATTCGAAAACCAGCTTTCAAGTTGGCTCACCTTGCCGCCGGAGGCATCGTTTTTGAATTTTATATTTTTGTAACGGCCCTGATCAGCCCCATGAGACTAAGCAGGCCAGACCGTAAATGCACCAGAAAGATGAGGCGGGCATTATTTCAGTAAAACTCGAAATGAATAACAGCATGATTTAGTGACAAAAAAACTATTGACACGTCAAAAGGATGGAATTAGGGTGAGAGGTAATAACTAGTTATTACGAAGATTATGGAATGCATGTTGCGACCCGACAGGATGGTGAGACATCCTGCCAGGCCTGACCAAAACAACCTTTAGAGGAGGTCGTTATGGCTACACGATTTTTTACACCACACTCACCCCCATTTCAAGTCGTATTTTCCTCGTCACGCGCAATCCAGCGCGCCTTTCACCAACACTATCGCCTTACAAAATGGCCCTTGATCACGAGGGTTTCTGACTGACAGGCGGAGTTGCGCCCCTTCGGAGCCTTGTGTTGTGCTGCGGCAGGCCCGGCCTTCTGGTTTGGGTTGGGTTTTCTCTTTTTCCTTTTGCCGGGGGGGCCTCCATAAAAAAAATTGTGAATGGTGAATAGTCAGTAGTGAATAGATAAGGCATTGGTGCGTTGTTGAGCGATTCGGTAGGTCTCATTTTACTTTTCGATACCTGAAAACCGGGATGGTGCACTACGGGCTAAAGGCTAAAGGCTAAAGGCTAAAGGCTAAAGGCTAAAGGCTAAAGGCTAAAGGCTAAAGGCTAAAGGCTAAAGGCTAAAGGCTAAAGGCTAAAGGCTAAAGGCTAAAGCGAATAAGGCTGGATGTCATTGTGCTCAAGGTAAAATGATTGATTTTCGACTATTTTTCCGTGCCCCGTCTCCTGTTCTCTATTCACCGCTCACTATTCACCCAACAAGGAGCCACCATGACTTCACCGGACAGCCAGCCCGGCCCCGTCATGTTTTCCGGGTCGGAGATTGCTGAGCTTTGCGATGCCATCAAGGACGTTCATCGCCTCCTCACATCCGTGGGGGCGTTCTTTTCCGAACTGGAAGCTGCCGAGGCCCCGGGGGGAAACGGCCTTCAGATTGATTTCAAAAAATGGGGCCTCCGAACCATTACCGAGGACCTTTTGGAGCGGCAATACAAGGCCGTGGATCGGATTGTGGCGTTTTATAGGGAGGAGCAGGAGCGAATGGGGGAAAAGTGAATAGGGAATAGTGAGTAGTGAATAGCTTGGGAAGAGCTGTGGGTGGGGAAGGCCTGCGGTTTGGGGGATAGAACGTGGAGGAAGGTGAATAGCAAGTGGTGAGAGGCGAATAGATTGGGAGAGCCGTGGGGGAGGAGGCTTGCGGCTTGAGAGACCGAAGGTGGGAAAAGGGCGGGGTCGTGCCGGGAGGTGGGAGGGTGCGGCTCCGTTCCTTTTTTTGGGGAAAACACGAGGAAAAATTGATTTGGACGGTGTGCCGGTGGGGTGGTGTGTTGGAAGGGGGTGACGTTAGAGGGAGGGGGGCGGTTTTTGCGGGGAGGGCTGGGCCTTGGGGCGTTAGGCGGTGCGCACGGCGCATCCAGCAAGACAAAAAGTGAATAGAAAATAGTGAATGGTTAGTAGATTAGGGGCATTGAGAGGCCGAAGACGAAAGAAGAAGAGGGGGTCGCACCATTCTTATTCCCTATTCCCTATTCCCTGTTCACTGTTCACTATTAGCCTAATAACCGGCACCCGGATTGGGGTGCCGGTTTTTAATGGCGCTAAATCAGGAAACCCTGACTTTTACGGAGCGGGCGTGGCCGCTGAGGCCCTCGGTTTCGGCGAGGAGCATGACCTCTTCGGCTTCTTTGCGGAAGGCGTCTTCGGAGTAGCAGATCAGGCTGCTCTTTTTGGTAAAGTTCTCCACGGACAGGGCTGAGGAGAACCGGGCGGTACCGGCTGTGGGCAGGACGTGGTTGGGGCCTGCCACGTAGTCGCCCATGGGCTCGGGGGTGTAGTGGCCCATGAAGATGGCCCCGGCGTTGCGGATCATGCCTACCACTTCAAAGGGGGCTTTCACGAGAAGTTCCAGGTGCTCGGGCGCCAGGCGGTTGGCCAGCTCGCAGGCGGACTCGATGGAGTCGGTGACCATGATGGCGCCGTAGTCGCGGATGGAAGCCCCTGCGATCTCTTTACGGGGCAGCTCTTCCAGCTGGCGGTCCACTTCGGCGCGGACCTTCTTGGCCAGCTCTGCGTCGGTGGTGACGAAGATGGAAGAGGCCAACGGATCGTGCTCGGCCTGAGAAAGAAGGTCGGCTGCGGCCCATACCGGGTTGGCGCTCTCGTCGGCGATGGCGAGGATCTCGCTGGGGCCTGCGATCATGTCGATGCCCACGGTACCGGAGACCAGCTTCTTGGCCAGGGTCACGTAGATGTTGCCGGGGCCCACGATGACGTCCACCTTGCCCACGGACTCGGTGCCGTAAGCCAGGGCGGCCACGGCCCAGGCGCTGCCCGCCTTGTAGACCACGTCCACGCCCGTGCGCCGTGCAGCGGCCAGGAGGTGCTTGTTGACGGTGCCGTCGGCCATGGGGGGCGTGACCATGGCGATGTGCTTGACCCCTGCGATCTTAGCGGGGATGGCACCCATGAGCACGGAGGAGACCAGGGGCGTCATGCCGCCGGTGGCGCCGGGCACGTAGACACCGGCGGCGTCCACGGGGTTGACCACCTGACCCAGGGTGACCCCTTTGCGGGGCATGTCGATCCAGGAATTCTCAAGCTGCTTGCGGTGAAAGGACTCCACCTGGGTGGCGGCCAGATCCAGGGCCTTCATAAAATCGTCGTCCACCGACGCAACGGCCTCGTCGATCTCGGCTTCGGTGACCACGAGCTGAGAAAGAGTCATCTCCGGGGCGTCGAAACGGCGGATATAATGTAAAAGAGCTTCGTCGCCGCCTGTGCGAACCGCCTCGAGAATATCGATAACGCCCTTTTCGTCCTCTGCCGTGTATCCCAGGCCACGGTCCGTGATGGCACGAACCTTGGCTTCAGCCTCTACCGAAGGATAGTTGAAAATGTCCATGATGTCCTGTCTCCATGCCCGCCTTGTGGGCAGATTGTCTCTTGCTATATAACTCGGTCAATCCGTCGTAACATAGGGGTAACTGTTCAGCCTGACGTCGCCTTCGACAGCCCTGTTTAAATCATCCGGCAAACAGGTAGTTAATGCCCACTGCCAACGCAGCGGCTGCATTCCCGTGCGTCCCGTCCCTGCATCGCGACCTGTGGGCGCAGAGGAAAGCCGGGTAACCGGAACGTTTTTAAGGCGCTTTTTTGCAAAAGCGGCCCGCCAAAGGCATCGCTGAATAATCACAAAAGGCCTGCATTATACCCGGAGGCACCCTCTGTGTAAACCGGCTTTCCCCTTGCATAAACCGAATATCCGCAGAGAAGGTTTTCTACCTGGCGAACGGATCCAGGGACGAAGGCGCGCATTCCCCCGCGAACCGGCTCTCCCGGGCCAGGATGGCCCCGGTGAGAAGATAGCCCGCAGGCACGGCCAGGGCCAGGGGAATGGCGTACAGAGCCAGGGTGTCCAGGGCAAAGAGCATGGGAAACGCCGTTGCCACCAGAAGGACAAAGGCCACCATGGCCCTGCCGAAGGTGGCACGGCCTGCACCGGCGGTCTCCCGGGTTGCGGTGTCTTTGGAGGTTCCGTACTTGGGAGTTCGCTTAAACTCCCCGTGGCTCTGGAAGAACCCCTGCACCGCTGCCCGGGCCAGAAACGGGGCCACCCCGATGCAGACCAGGGGGATCATGGGCACGTAGCGCACAAGATGCCGGGTGCGGGGCTCTGTAAAGGCATACACCGTGTAGTAAAAGAGGATGGCCCCGCAGCTTCCGGTGAGGGCGGCCACCCCGGGGATCCAGGCCAGGGACGCGGCTCGCGTGCCGTGGACCATCAGGGCGGGCCAAAGGGTCACCGTGGCAACAGCCCCTGCCACCCAACCCAGGCCCCCCAACAGATGAAAGATCGCCTCCACCTTCACCCGCCGTGGCAAGGCCGTGCTGAGAAGACGAGGCAACACCTTCACCGCTGTCTGGCTGGCCCCCTTGGTCCATCGCTGCTGCTGGGAGATAAAGTCCGTGAGGGTGGGCGGCAGCTCGGAAGGAACCACACACTCTCCGTAATAGGAAAGCCGCCACCCGGCCATCTGGGCCCGGTAGCTTAAATCAAGGTCTTCGGTGAGGGTGTCCGCTCGCCAGCCCCCTGCCCCGATGATGGCCTCTTTGCGCCACACCCCGGCCGTTCCGTTGAAGTTGAAAAAGCGCCCCCCCGCATGTCGGGTGGCGTGCTCGATATCAAAGTGCGCGGACAGGGTCAGGGCCTGGACCCCGGTGACCAGTGAGGTCTCATCGTTTAAAAACCCCCATCGCGCCTGGACCATGCCGATGCCCGGGGACGTAAACCGGGGCATGGTCTTCAGCAGAAAATCCGAAGGCGGGATAAAGTCGGCGTCAAACACGGCAATGTAGTCGCCCCGGGCCTCTTCAAGGCCTGCGGCCAGGGCCCCTGCCTTGTACCCTTTGCGGCTGGGGCGCCTCAAAACCGAGGCCGTCACCCCGCGCGCCGTCAGCCGGGCCACGCCCTGGTCTACCACCTCCCGGGTTTCGTCCGTGGAGTCGTCCAGCACCTGGATCTCCAGGCGATCCAAAGGCCAGGAGAGAGCCCCTGCCGCCGCAATCAACCTCTCGGCCACGGCCTCTTCGTTGTAAAGGGGAAGCTGCACCGTCACCACGGGCACCTCATCCGGCACGGCCGCCACGCCCCCTCTCCGGCGCCGCACACCAAGCCACTCCCGCAAAAGGACCAGCCGGTGCACACCATACAGGGCCACCAGGACCACGGATACCAGGTGAAGGAGATACATCGCGTTAAACAGCAGATCGCTCATAAAAGGCCCTCTGTGATCGAGTTAGGGGATAAAACAGCAATGCCTCCGGCGGCAAGGTGAGCCACCTTGAAAGCTGGTTATTAAAACGATTTAGCCCTCGCTTGGCTTCGGCCTGCATGGCAAAGGTCGGCATATCTCGAAGGCATCTGTAACATCGAAGCCCTGGGTGAGCCGGGCATGGTGCACAGAGTGCACCCTACGCGATGGGCACGGCATCAAGACCATCGCCATCCCAACGAATTCGACTTTGCCTTTGCCCATCCTGCGTATTTTCGGCACATCACCGCCGGTCGCCGTATGTCACACGTCACGCGAATGCCTTGATAGAGTATGCATAACGACGGAATCCATGCATTCGCCATAGGGTTTCAAGGTGCCCCCACCTTGCCGCCGGAGGCGTTTTTTACAACACCAATAAAAATAATCATGCGTTGGCCTTGCCCTTCCACCATGCCACCAGCAGGGCGCACACCGGCACACTGAAAATCCAAAAAGGGATCCAGGCCCCTTCGGACCAGACCCCTGCGGACAGGTAGTCCGTAAGCACATTGTAACCCAGAAGGGGGGTCAGGGTCATGAGGTAGGCCGGGACAATGCCCACGCGACCTGCCCCCATCAAGGGCAGGCACATGGCCAGGTAGAGGCCGTACCAGGGGTGCAGGGTGGGGGTGACAAGGAGCCAGGCAAAGGCCGCCCATCCCATGAAAAAGCCGGGGGATGAGGGGGACCGAACCTGACGGTAAAGCAGCCCGGAAAAAGCGCAGGCCAAAAGGGCTGCCATGGTCAGACGGGCCACGCCGTTCATGCCGGTTACGTCCCGCACCGTGCGAAAGAGAAACCCGGAAAACTCCCAGGTGGTGCCGTACACCCGAAGGGTCTCCAGGGCGTGGGCGGCCTGGGGCATATAGGGCACCACCAGAAAGACGGACACCACGGCCCCGCCAAGGGTTGCCCACCCTGCCCGCCTGGCTGCGGCAAGGAGCAGAAACGGGGCAAACATCACCGGGATCAGCTTCACCCAAACGGCCACGGCAAAGAGGCCGCCAGCCCAGATCGCCCTTTTCTGGCCCCTGGCCGAGGAGATCAGCAGGGTGGCGGCCAGAAGAAAGGGCAGGGCCAAGGCGTCGATGTGGCCGGACCAGGCGATCTCCCAGACAACCAGGGGGTTCCAGGCGTAGAGGATCACCCTGTGAAGCGGCGGGCCTCCCCGGGCGGAGGCCACGAGAAACAAGGCAATGACCACCATGTCCGCCGTCACCAGCAGGGCTTTCATTCCGATCATGCCCAAGGGGGCGGAAAGGCGAAAGAAAAACTGGGCCGCCGGGGGGTAGAGGGTCACAAGGGAGGGGTGGTTGACCTTTGTGGCCAGCTCAGCCAGAATGGTCTTTGCAGTGGATCCGCCCTGGCCGGGCAGGAGCAGTGATGCGTAATGCTCGGGAGACCGTGCATAGGGGCTCTCCCCTACGACCTGTACCATTCCGTCAAAAAGGTACCTGTAGATATCGTCCGACAGCACAGGGGGCGACACCACAAAGGGCACCCGAAGCAACAGGGCGACGACCAGAAGGGTCGAGGCCTTCAGGGGCCAGGTGCCGGACTCGGCCAGGCGGGCATTTGCATAGACCAATCCCCCCTGAACACAGGCAGCCGCCACAAATACACCCATGGCAAAGGGACGGCGGCAAAAGAGCAAACCCATCCAGGAGGCAAGACAGATGCAAAAGAGACTTGCGACTCTCATACCCATTCTCATGTTGGTGGTCTCGGTGTGTGTCGTCGGAGTGCCCGCAGGGGCGGTGGAACGGATCACCCCGGGCTCGGTGGATACCATGGAGGAAAAACCCGTTATCCTGGATGCCCGGCCGAAAAAGGCGTGGGCCAAAGGGCACATCCCGGGTTCCTTCTCCTTTAACTGGGAAGAGTATACAAAAACCGATGACCAAAAGATACCTTACAGAACCTTTCCCCCCAAAGAGATGGCCGAAGCCTTAGGAGCATTGGGTATCCAGGCGACATCGCCCATCGTCATCACCGGCGACGCAGACAAATCCTGGGGCGGCGAAGGCTGGATCGCCTGGTTCCTGGAGTGGATCGGCCATCAGGGTCCGGTTTACCTGCTGGACGGAGGCATGCCCGGCTGGATCGATAAAAACCTTCCCTTGAAGGAACAACCCGAAGGGCTTCAGGATGCCCCCCTGATGACCCTTTACACCCCGACCCCCGATCCCGCCGTCTTTATTACGGCCGAAGACCTTCTGAACAACCCGGACACCTACACTCTTGTGGACACCCGCTCATTCCCGGAGTGGCTCACCGGCCATATCCCCGGTGCCGTCCACATCTCCTGGAAAAAGATGGTCGATAAAAACTCCCGCACCCCCATCTCCCCCGGGGCCATGAACGCCCTTCTCGCCAAGAAAAAAATCCCCCTGGACAAACCCGTGGTCTACTACTGCACCGGCGGGGTCCGCTCGGGCTGGGCCTGGTTGGCCCACACCATGGCCGGGCTCCCCACCGCCTTCAACCTTGAAGGGGGGTATGAAGAGTGGAACGCCATGGAGAAGTAGGGGCGATGGCCAGAAGAATGGAGCGCCGCACTCCGGTGCGGCATACACACCGACACACGAAAAAAGCCGCACGGGAGTGCGGCGCTCCACTAGGCGCCACCGCCCGGCCCGGGATACCACGCCACGCAGGATTCAAAATCACGCTATAACGAAACAAATAAGTCCGGCTTTAGGGGCAATGTTGCTAAGAAGCAGCGCCCCGGGCGTACGGATACCCCGTAGAGCCCAAGGATATGGAGCGCCGCACTCCGGTGCGGCATACACACCGATACACGAATAAGCCGCACAGGAGTGCGGCGCTCCACTAGGCCATCCGGCTCGAGATCTCACAGACATATACCTGCTTTTCCCGGGCCCATATCGCCGTTGATATATCGCGGAACCGTTCAATATACAGGAAAGATACTGCGACATATCGCGGATACGACCTTCCTGCGAATCAAGAAGCCCGCCAAACAGCCCTATGACTCCGTGGCATGCTTGTTGCCTGATTTTTTCCTGCGCCGCGCCACCGCACCGCGATGCCGACGGCAGGACCATCTCAATACACATCACTTTAAGGAGAGACGGATGAAGAAGGTAGAACGCGTGTTGATTGTCGGGGCAGGAACCATGGGCCAGCAGATCGGATACCAGTGCGCGGCATGCGGCCTGGACGTAATCCTCTACGACACCAGCGAAGGGGCGTTGGGCAAGGCCCTCACCACCATGAAAAAAATCGGCAAGGCCATGGAAGCCGGAGGCCGGGTGAGCCCGGAAGCTGCCGAAAAGGCCATGGCCCGGGTCCGCACCACCACGGACCTTGCCGAGGCGGGGAAAGACGCGGACCTGGTCAGCGAGTCCGTGCCCGAAGACCCCAAGCTCAAGGCCTCGGTCTTTGCCTCGCTGAACGCCATCTGCCCGGAACACACCCTCTTCACCACCAACACCTCCACCCTGGTCCCCTCCATGATCGCCGGGCACACCGGGCGGCCCGACCGCTTCGTGGCCCTTCACTTCCACGACGTGCGTATCACCAACATCGTGGACATCATGCCCCATCCCGGCACCTCCGAAGAGACCCTGGAGGCTGTCAGAGAGTTCGTCTTCCAGATTGAGCAGTACCCCATTGAGCTCAAAAAGGAGCAGAACGGCTACGTCTTCAACACCATGCTCACCCAGCTCTTCGGCTCGGCCCTGACCCTGGCGAGCCGCGAGGTGGCCTCCGTGGAAGACATCGACCGCGCCTGGATGGGCATCATGAAAACCGCGGTGGGCCCCTTCGGCATGATGGACTCCATCGGGTTGGAGACCATCTGGAAAGTCACGGACTACTGGGCCCAGGTCACCAAAGCCCCCCAGGGCAAACGCAACGGCGACTTTGTCAAAACTTACGTGGACGCCGGGCACCTGGGAGTCAAAACCCAAAAAGGGTTCTACAACTACCCCGATCCCGCCTTTTTCAGCCCGGATTTCATGAAAGGGATTAAGTAAACATTAGTCGCCGGTGTCAAGGTGAGCCACCTTTCCCGGATACGTCACGAGTCGAGTGCGTCCATGTTCAAGGCATCAGTGCTGCAAATGCAGTTTTTCACCTCAACGCTCTGATAACGCAGAAGGTGGGCACACTCGGATCGCCCGAAGGGTGAGAAAATCGGCCAGAAAACGATGAATAACATTTTGCTCTTTTTAAACACCTTACCTTTTCCCCGACAACCCTCTGTAACAACATTTTAACAAACAGGGCACGGGCGAATTCCCCGGGTTAAATCACAGCGGTATTTATGCGTGACGTGTCTCGTTATTGTTTGCCCCCCGCCCCGGATATTTCATGCGAGAACGGCTCTGACAAAACTGGACAGCGACGTCCTTATCACAGGGCCGTAATACCACACTCAGCTCCCCGGCAGACATAGCGACCATCCCACCGCCTAAGCAAACCGCTATAAAGTTGATTGCCAGCATCAGGAAAAAAACATCGACAACTCAGCTGTCAGTAATATAACTATCACATGGGACGTTTATCCCGATGCGTCACCCTCTCCCCCCTGCTTTTCGTATCCTTTATCTATCCCCTTGACAGGTCAGGCACCTGACAAACCTGGGTTCATACAAGATTGCTGGTATTTCAATGGATGAGAATAAAATAAAAGGCGCTTTACTACATACCAAGCTGCAGAGGTCGCATATCGCGCCCGATATTGTCCCGAGGACCCGCCTGCTGGTTCGGCTCGAAGAAGGGGGCCAGAGGCCGCTGACGCTGATCACCGCACCGGCCGGTTACGGGAAAAGCACCCTTGCAAGCCGATGGGCACAGGTGTGTGGCGCTGCCTGTGGGTGGATCTCTCTGGATGCGGAGGACAACGACCTGCACCAGTTCCTGAACTATTTCCTTGCCGCACTAAAAGGCGTGTTCCCGCAACTCTCCCTGCACACCGAGTCCTTGCTCGAAACCCATCCGCTTCCGCCAATTGCCATTCTGACGCGGTTCCTTCTCAACGACCTGCACCAGATAACCGATCCCTTCTTCTTCGTTCTCGATGATTACCACCGTATCACCGATCCCCGGGTCCATGACCTGATCAGCGGGCTGATGGTGCATCCGGCAAAGGCCCTGCACCTTATCCTGTTGTCCCGAAAAGAGCCCCCCCTGCCCGTGGCGAGCATGCGTGGCCGCGGACTGGTGACGGAACTAAATGGGGACGAGCTGCGCCTCACGCCCTCGGAGGCAGCCACCTTTCTCAAACAGATGGGCAACCTCACCGTGGATGACGCCACAGCCTCCATCCTTGGGAAAAAAACCGAAGGATGGCCGGCGGGATTGCGCCTAGCCGGCCTCTACCTGCAGGGCCATCAAGATCTCAGGACAAAGGCAGAGGAGCTGAGCGGAAGCTCCACCCACATCGCCGAATACCTTTTTGCCGAGGTCCTGTCCCGCCAAAGCCCTGAGATGGTGTTCTTTCTCCAGGAGACAGCAATTCTGGACCGATTTTGCGCGCCCCTGTGCCAGCGCCTTCACCAACCCCGAACCGGCTCGGACCCCGAGGCCAGCGCGGAGCAATTCATCCGGTGGCTGAAAGAAAACAACCTGTTTGTCATCGGGTTGGACAACGAGGGATATTGGTTTCGATACCACCACCTGTTTCAGGACTTCCTGAAAAAAAACCGTCAACAAAACAGTCCGTCGGACCAGGTGGGCGAGTTGCATCGCGTTGCAGGCCACTGGTTTGCTGAAAACGGCCTCTTCGAGGAGGCCATTCAGCATTACCTGGCAGCAGGGGCCACCCCTGATGCGGTTGAGCTGGTGAGGGAAAACCGATACAGGCTCATGAACGCATCTCATTTTACACGCCTTCACCACTGGCTGTCCGCGTTTCCGGAGCGCATTCTGGAACAGGAGCCCCTCCTGCTCACCACAAAAGCCGTTCTCGGTACCGATCTCGGCAAAAATATCGATATCTACGCCTGCACAAAAAAAGCATCTCGGCTGTTGGCAGGCCTCTCGCTCAATTCAGAGGCAAACCGTAAATTAAAAGGGGAAGTATTGGTGCTGCAGGGCCTCTTAAAAATGCTCATGAATGATACAGCAGGCTCCCTTGCCTGCGGCCAGGAGGCGTTGGGTTACCTGCGGGAAGACGCCCATATGGTCAGGTCCCTCCTCGTTTTGGTTTTGGCTGTCGGGCACCAGATGAGCGGCAAGACTCCCATGGCCGCAAAAACCGTCAGAGAAGCTGTTGCCAAACCGTTCTGCCCTGCCAACATCCAGGCGAGGATGCAGATCTGCCTCGGCTACGCACACTACCTGGATGCCAACTCGGTTAAAACCTTAAGCGCAGCAGAGGATTGCCTGCGAGCCATCCGCGACCTGCCACTTTCACATACCAGGGCCTATGCTCATTTCCTGAACGGTTCCGTCCTTTACATGCAAAACAACCTTGCGGCCGCTGAGTCTTGTCTTGTGAACGTTCTGCACAATCCCTACGCGGCAAACCCGAACAATCTTTCCGATAGTGGCTGCATCCTGGCCTGTATCTATCTGGCCCAGGGCAGGGAGTCTATGGCGATAAAGGTTCAGGAACAACTCAGGGCACATTTCCGGGAAAACGGCCATGCCAGGGCCGCAGACCTGATGCGGTCCTTTGAAACCGAATTTGCCCTGCGGCGGGGAGATGTTAAGCAAGCACTGCAACTCTCTCAGCAGGCACATTTTGATGCCGGCCCGCCCAGATGGTTCTTCTATGTGCCTCAGCTCACCCTCGTTAAATGCATGCTGGCTGAAGGCAGTCAAGCGAGCCTGGATAAAGCGCTGGCAAGACTCACCCAATTGGATAATGAGATGCACAGGATCAACCGCACCAATGTGCGCATCAAGGTTTTGGCGCTCCTTGCCAACGTGCACCAGATGCGCAGCGCTGAAACGGAGGCCATGTCATATCTTCAAACCGCGCTGGATCTGGCCGAACCCGGGGGATGGATTCGAATCTTTATTGATACGGGTGCCCCCGTCAAAGCCGCACTGGAGAACGTCCTTAAAGAACAGCCTGACCACCGTTTTGCGCGCCAGGTCCTGGGCGCATTTACCCTGTCATCACCAACGAGTGATTTTCTTACCCACCGGGAAACGGAGCTTTTGCTGCTGCTGGCTGAGGGCCTCAGCAATAAGGAAATTGCCGATAAGCTCTGTATCTCTCTGCTGACCGTCAAAACCCACCTTAAAAATATTTTCAGAAAACTGAGTGCCGCCAACCGCATAGGGGCCGTCAATCGGGCTCGCGAACTGGGGATCATATCCCACTAAAATACCCCTTTCGGGTGATTTACACAGGGCGAGGTAAACGAGTAAATTACCGGCAGACAGACTCCCCACGGGCATTCGCAACCCCGCTTTCAAGGTGGCAGACCTGGCCACCGGAGGCATACCGACAGCGACTCAAACGACACGATTCTTATCGAAATGCCTATGGGCCCGGGCCGGTTTCCGGCGCCATGTAAATCACTTCAGCAGGAGAACATTTCATGAACGCAAAGAAACGCTTGGGATGGTGGATGGGAACATTGCTGATGGTCGCCTCCGGCCAACGCATGCACCGGTATACGATGGATGGCAGAAGACGATTCGTACGTTTACGGCCGCCCCATGGAATGGGACAGCGGACAGGGAAGAAAGTGAGACAAAGCCTTGCCTGGATGCTTTGCTTACTATTCATTGGAACAACGGCCGGTTGTATGCATCAACAGGAGGCAAACAGGAAGCCCATGGCGGCAGCCACCGATTTTGATGTCGTCATCCTGAATGGCCGGGTGATGGACCCGGAAACCAAGCTTGATGCCATCCGCAATGTCGGAATCAAGGATGGGGTGATCGGATTGATCACCAGCAAGGAGATCAAAGGAAAAGAGACAATCGATGCAACAGGGCTGGTTGTCGCCCCAGGGTTTATCGATGGGCACCAGCACTGCCTTGAACCCTATGCCTACCGCCTGATGGTGCGCGACGGCCGCACAACCATCATGGATCTTGAAATCGGTGCGCCCGGCAATCAGGTGGCTGATTTTTACAAGAAAATGGAAGGGAATGCGCCGCTGAACATTGGTGTTGCGGTGGCCCATGAATTTGCCCGTGCAGAGGTGCTGGACGGTTTTAAGAAATGGAAATATCTCCACACACCCGATGCAGTCCAATCCCGTGTCAAAGAGGGCTGGTCCAAAACCCGCCCCACCCTGGCACAGGGAAATGAGATCTTGAAAATCGTGGATGAAGGGTTGCGTCAGGGCGGCATCGGAATCGGCTCCACCGTGGGCTACATGCGTGACGGCGTCTCCTCGCGTGAGATATTCGAACTGCAACGGCTCGCCGGCCAATACGGTCGCCAGACCGGGATGCACTTCAGGAATACGCCTGGAAATGATGTTGAAGAGACAATGGGAATTCAAGAGATGCTTGCCAATGCCGCGGCCCTGGGTTCACCGGGCATTGCCTTCCATTTCAACAACCCCGGCTATGGCATGGTCCATGAACTGATGGTCCGCATGCGGCAAAGGGGCTACAACGTCTGGGGCGAGATCTACCCCTATCGCGCGGGTTCTACGGCATTAAATGCCGTGTTTCTGGAACCGGATGTGTGGGTTGAAAAGCTCGGTAACAAATATGAAGAGACCATTATGGATGTGGAAACCGGTGAGTTTTATACCCGGAGGAGCCGCGCAGACATGATCAAGAAAGAGCCCACCCGGCTGATCGTGATGTACAAGATGCCTGAAGAGGCCATTTTGGACTGGATCAAAATGCCGGGTGTCGCCATCGGCAGCGATGGGATGCCCCTCATACCCGATGACGGCCTGAAGTGGGAGACGCCTTACGAAGAACTCCCCAATGCCCACCCTCGTTTTTCCGGTTCCTTTGCCAAGGTTTTCCGCATGGCACGGGAAAACAACATTCCCCTGATGCAGGCCGTTTCCATGTCCAGCTACAACTATGCCAAGCCCCTCGGCGATATGGGGCTCAAGGCCATGCAGCTGCGGGGCCGCATGCAGGTGGGCATGGTGGCGGACATCACCCTCTTCAACCCTGAAACCATCACCGACAATGCCACCTATGAGAAAGGGACACGCCCCTCATCCGGCATCCCCCACGTCATCGTCAACGGTATCGTTGTCATGAAAGACGAAGAGCCGCTGAAGCGCTTTGACGCCGGCCAGCCCATCCGTTTCGAACCCCAGAAAAAAGGCCGTTTCAAACCGCTGGATGCGGAGCACTGGACAAAAAAATTCTATGTCCTTCCCAAGGAAGAGGATTTTGGCGGCGCCAGCCATCTGGGATGTTGTGATTTTAAGCAAAAAGGGGAACATCCCCACTGATTCAAATGGTACAGGCGACTTTTCAAAGGTTTATTCCCGGCCCCTTACTGTGAGGTTGGTTCCACTCTGAAAACCGAGGCATGGCCTCAAGCGAGGAACAAGAAAATGAAGTTTTTTAAGCTGTTGAAAAATTGGCCGGCGATGCATCTGCTGTTGATGGCGACCCTCATGTTTGCGGGGGTATCGTCTGTTGCATCCGCTGCAGAGTCCCTGCAGAACTTATTCAGTACACCCGCTCCTCCGCCTGGGGGTGTCACCATCTTTGTTGCCAAAGAGGTCGTGACCATGTCACCCACCGTCAAATCGGCCACGGCAGTGGCTGTTCGCGATGGCCGCATTATCGATGTGGGCGAAAAGGCGGACTTGATGGCACGGTTCAAGGACTCAAAAGGCCTGACCGTGGACGACTCTTTTTCCAAAAAGATCATCACCCCCGGTCTCATCGATCCCCATCTTCATTTCTGGTTGTTTGCCCTTGTTTCAAATGCGCACTTTATCACGCCGGCGGACTGGCAGCTTCCCTGGGGCGATGCAAAGGGTGTGGTTGGCGAAAAAGCTTATATGAAGCGATTGAAAGAGGTCGAAGCCAGCCTGAAAGACCCCCGGGAACTTCTCTTCACCTGGGGCTACCACGCGTCGTTTCATGGAAAAATGAACCGCGCACTGCTGGACAGCGTTTCACGTACCCGGCCGATCATTGTGTGGCAACGCTCCGTGCATGAGTTTTATTTCAACACCAAAGCCCTTGAGATGCTGGACACGAAAGAGGCCGACTGGCAGGGCAAGGGGGAAGCCTCGGACATGGCCAACTGGAAAGACGGGCATGTCTGGGAAAAGGGGATGTACCTGGTACTTCCCAAGCTGTTCCCGGTCATCGGGTCGCCGGAGAAGTTCGAACTCGGTTTGGAGCGCGCCAGGGACTACATTCATGCCGGAGGCATCACATCCGCAAGCGATCCCGGCGTGCAGCTCCCTGAAAAAATGATCCTTCAGATGATTTCCATCCTGGAGGCCGGCGCCATGCCCTTTGATTACTACCTGATCCCTGCCGGAAATGTCATTTATGATGCAAACGGAAAGGATGCAGATAAAGCCGTTTCCGTTTCGCGCGACATGACCCACCGGTTAAACGGCGAGCATGTAAAATGGGTACCGGATCAGATCAAACTCTTTACGGACGGTGCGGTATTTTCGCAGTTGATGCAGATGAAAGATGGCTATCTGGACGGCCATGATGGAGAGTGGATTCAGACACCGGAGGATTTTGCCGACAGCGCGTGGGCCTTCTGGAAGGAAGGCTATCAGATTGTTGTGCACCAGAACGGTGATATGGGCCTGGAATTATCGTTAAACACCCTGGAGGGATTGCTGCACCGCCTCCCCCGCTACGATCACCGCTTCGGGATCCACCACTTCGCTTTCTCTGAAGAAGCGCAGGTCAAGCGTGCGGCCGAGCTGGGGGCGGAAATCAGCTCCAACCCGTTCTACATTCATGTCCTTGGCGAGCAGTACAGCAAGGTGGGAGTCGGCCCTGAACGTTCGGAAGTGATGGCCCGCGGCCGAACGGTTCTTGATTCAGGAGCCCACCTCTCGTTCCATTCCGATGCACCCATGGCCCCGGCGCGCCCGCTGGTTCTCATGTGGTCAGCGGTCAACCGAATCGGTTTGTCCGGCAAAAAGGTGCTTGGGCCGCACGAAAAGGTGACCTCTGAGGAGGCGCTCAGGGCGGTTACCATTGAGGCGGCACATGCCATGCGCAAGGAAAATGAAATCGGCAGCATCGACATTGGAAAAAAGGCCGATTTCACGATCTTTGAGGAAAATCCCCTCACGGCCGATCCGAAAAAGCTCAAGGATCTGTCGATCTGGGGGACGGTGTTTGAGGGCAAGAAATTTGAGATCAAGAAGGCGGCCAAAGGCATCGTGATGTCTGCAGAAACCCAGAAACGGCTTGCGATACTGGGCGCCCCCGACCGTGAGACCTCAGGCGTTCACACCCATCATGGCGATGCCTGTACCGCCAATCAGATCCTTCAGGCGGCTGCGGCCTTATACGGAAATTAAGGCGCCAAATCAGCCCCTGAAGAACTGCGATGGATCCCTTCAGCATCTTGGACTTCATCGGCCTTGAAACCACCTGGAAGGTGACGGCCCACGGGGCCCAGGTCAGCAAGGACTCCCAAAACCAGAAAAACGAAGAATTCGTCAAAGCCTCCGTGGACGCAGGAGGCCATGGCGTCAAAACCCCAAAAGGGTTCGACAACTACCCGGCCCCGCCTTTATCAGCCCGGAGTTTATGAAGGGAATGAAATAAACACCCAACCCTTTGGAGCGCCACACTCCGTGCGGCATACGTCACGCCCCTCAAAAAAGCCGCACAGCAGTGCGGCATACGCCACGTCCCCCCCAAAAAAGCCGCACAGGAGTGCGGCGCTCCATATTTCATG
>NZ_FMUX01000017.1:18239-155288 GCF_900101345.1 Desulfoluna spongiiphila
CCGCTCCAGGCCATTACCCATCTTTTGGAGCGCCGCACTCCGTGCGGCATACGCCAAGTCCCCCAAAAAAGCCGCACGAAGTGCGGCGCTCCATCACTCATGCCGCCCCACGCGATGCCCAAACACATAAGGCGTGGCATCCTCCATTCCAAGCCTTTGCCCCACCCTGTGGAGCGCCGCACTCCGTGCGGCATGCGCCACGCCACCCAAAAAGCCTCACAAGAGTGCGGCGCTCCTCACTCTACCCCATCCCCCATATATTTTTTTATTGCCTTTTGTATAAATTTTTATACAATAAACCCATAAATCATGTCAAAAATCCAATTTATAGATTTTTTTATATTTCAAACCAAAATAAAAACCCAGGAGTCCCATGCAGAGCCCGGACACCCGACTGACATCGTACATCCCCGTCGCCGACATGATCGCCGCCACCTTCGGGAAGCACTGCGAGGTGGTCATCCACGACCTCTCCATGCCCCAGAACTCCGTGATCTATGCCGTCAACAACCACGTCACCGGACGACAGGTGGGCCAGTCCTTTGACCACCTTATTAAGCAGGTGCTCCTTTCCAAGCAGTTCAAAGGGGACATGACCGCCAACTACAAAACCGTCACCGAGGACGGACGAGAGGTGAAATCCTCCACGGCCCTGATCCGGGACCCCACAGGTGAGGTCATCGGCGCCCTCTGCATCAACTACGACCTCTCGGCCATGGGACCCATCAAGGCCTTTCTCGACGACTTCCTGCCCGTGGAAGCAGAGCCCACCGCCCCGGCGTCGGCACCCGTGGAGAACGTGGTGGAGATCGTGGACGACCTCATCGAAAAAATCATCGCCCAGGCAGACACCGCCGCCATGAAAAAGAGAGAAAAAATCCGGCTCATCGCCTTCATGGAGAGCAAAGGCATCTTCCTCATAAAAGGGGCCATGGACAAAGTGGCAGCCCGGCTGGGCATCTCCAAGGTCACCGTCTACAGCTACTTAGATGAAATCAAAAAAAACAAGGCAAGGTAACACCATGGACACCATCACAACAGACAACGCCCTGAAACCGGCCGGTCACTACAGCCAGGCCATCGTCCACAACGGCATGATCTACACCTCCGGCCAGCTGGCCTTTGATGCCGAGACCGGCGAGAAGAGAAAAGCAACCATTGAAGAGGAGACCCGCCAGGTCCTCACCAACCTGGAGCTGGTTCTCAAAGAAGCGGGCAGCAGCAAGGACAAGGTTCTCAAAACCACCCTCTACATCTCGGACATCGCCCTCTGGGACCAGGTGAACCGCGTCTACGCCGAGTTCTTCGGCGACCACAAGCCCGCGCGCTCCGTGGTGCCCACCCATGGTGAGCTGCACTTCGGGTTCCATGTGGAGCTGGAAGCGGTGGCAGCTGTTTAGCAAAAACCGCACATGGGCCTGTTGCCTCCGGCGGCACGGCCGGGGGCTAAACGTTTGCCGGATCTCTTAAAGACGGGTTTAACAAACAGGTCGTTCTGGTTCTTCCTGGCTATCGTTTGGACCGCACCCTTTAAAAAACCGGGAAAAATCGACCGAACCGGAGCGCCGCACTCCGGTGCGTCTTTTTAGTCCGTCATTACCGGTGCCGCACAGGAGTGCGGCGCTCCAGGGGACAAGGGTGCTTGGGGGGGGGGGGATGTAAATACGCCCATGGCCCAGACGTTTGTTTGAAAGGCGCATCCGCAAGCTGCTTTTTAAGGGCTGAATAGCTACATGAAAATAAGATAAACCCCATCGAGGACACAGCATGGCACGATACATCGATCCCCAGACCAACGAGACCTTTCCCATAGACAAGCCCATCTGGAGAGCCCCTTCGGGCGGCCCCCTGATGCTCACCGAGCTTCCCGGCATCACAAAAGGGGAGATCGACACATCGGTTCGCTCCATCTGGCGATACCGGGCGGCCTTTCCCTTGGATGTCAAAGAGCCCATCACCATGGGCGAAGGGTGCACCCCCCTCGTAACCAAAACATTCGGCGGGGCGACATGCTCATTCAAGCTGGAGTGGTTTGCGCCCACGGGCTCCTTCAAGGATCGCGGCACCTCGGTGATGCTCTCCATGCTCAAGGCCCAGGGCATCACCTCGGTGCTGGAGGACAGCTCCGGCAACGGGGGCTGCTCCGTTGCCGGGTACGGGGCCGCGGGCGGACTGTCTACCTGCATCTGCGTGCCCGAGTCCACCTCCCCCTCCAAGATAGCCCAGGTGCGGGCCTACGGCGCCGAGGTGGTGCTGGTCCCCGGCCCCAGGGAGGCCACCGAGGCAGCGGCCATCGAAAAATCCGCCGAGATCTTCTACGCCAGCCACAACTGGCACCCCTTCTTCCTCCAGGGCACCAAAACCCTGGGCTACGAGATCTGGGAAGATTTTAACTTTTCGCTGCCGGACAACATCGTCATCCCCGGCGGGGCCGGAAGCAACGTCCTGGGGTGCTATATCGCCTTTAAAGAGCTCATGGCCGCAGGGGAAATCGAAAAGATGCCGCGCATTTTTCTCTCCCAGCCCGCCCACTGCGCCCCGGTACACGCCAGCTTCCAGGCCGGTGCCGAGGAGTGCGTGGAGACCGACTTTGCCCCCACCGTGGCCGAAGGCACGGCCATCAAGCGCCCCATCCGCATGAAGCAAATCCTGGCCGCCCTGCGCGAAAGCGGCGGCGGCACCGTGGCCATCCCCGAAGAGGAGATCATCAAAACAAGCCTCGCCCTTGCCCGCACCGGCCTCTACACCGAGCCCACCAGCGCCCACGCGGCAGCCGCCTTTACCCGGCTCCTGGAAGTAGGAGCCATCAAGGCAGACGAACAAACCGTGGTGATCTTGACGGGCACGGGCATCAAGACCACGCCGTTTTACGAGGCGCAGCTGGCTTCGGAATAAAAAAAGCGCCTCCGGCGGCCAGGGGATGATCCCCTGGACCCCAGGTTTGCAAATGCTCCGGGGCTAAAGCCCCTCCACATTTGCTGACGGGCTACGCCCGTAAAAACAGTTACAAACATCGGGTCACATGGAGACAAAACCAATGCATCTGACGACACTGGAAACCCCTTGCCTGGTTCTGGACAAGGCCAAGCTGCAGAAGAACATCCGGAATCTCAACGCGCGCATGAAGGCGCTGGGGGTGAACCTGAGGCCCCACGGAAAGACCGCCAAGAACATCGATGTCATGACCATGGCGTTGGAAGGGCAGGAGGGCGGCATCACGGTCTCCACCCTCAAGGAGGCGGAGTACTATTTCGAAAAGGGCATCACGGACATCGTCTACGCCGTGGGCATTGCCCCGGTGAAGCTGCCCCGGACCTTACGGCTCATGGACAAAGGGGCGGACATCACCGTGCTCCTGGATTCTGTTGAGCAGGTGCGGTTCGTGGCCGAGGCGGCCGCGGAGCACGGGGTGACCGTTCCGGCCCTCATCGAGCTGGACTGCGACGGACACCGGTCCGGAATCACACTGGAAGGGGACGACCTCATTGCCATCGGCACCCTGCTCCATAACGAGCACGGAGTCTCCCTCAAGGGCGTGCTCACCCACGCGGGGGAATCCTACCAGTGCCGCTCCACCGAGGCGATCCGCGCCATGGCCGAGCAGGAACGCTCCATGGCCGTGGCCTGCGCCGAGGCCCTGCGAGCATCCGGCCTCCCCTGCCCCGTGGTAAGCGTGGGCTCCACCCCCACGTCCAACTTTGCCCAAGACCTCACCGGGGTCACCGAGATGAGGGCCGGGGTCTACATGTTCTACGATCTGGTCATGGCGGGCCTCGGGGTGTGCGATGAAGGGGACATCGCCGTCTCGGTCCTGGCCTCGGTCATCGGTCACCAAAAGCGAAAGGGCTGGGTCATCACCGACGCGGGCTGGATGGCCATGTCCCGGGACAGGGGCACGTCAGCCCAAGCCCTGGACCAGGGATACGGAAGGGTCTGCGGCGCGGACGGAGAACCCCTGGACGACTTGATCGTCTCCGGGGCCAACCAGGAGCACGGCATCATCTCCGACAGGAACGGCAAAAAAATCCCCTGGGCATCCTGCGGCATCGGGTCCATGGTCCGCATCCTGCCCAACCACGCCTGCGCCACGTCCGCCATGTACGATCGCTACCATGTGGTGGACGCCTCAGGAGAGGTTGTCGACACCTGGCACCGTGTCAACGGGTGGTAAAAAAAATGCCTCCGGCGGCAAGGCGAGCCACCTTGAAAGCAGGTTGCGAATTGCGATTTCCCCTTGTCCCCTGGAGCGCCGCACTCCTGTGCGGCACGGGTAACGACGATCTAAAAAGCCGCACCGGAGTGCGGCGCTCCGTTTCGGTCGATTTTTCTCAATTTTTTTGAAGGTCTCGGCCAAACGAGAACCAAGGTCCAAACGTCATCCAAGAAGAGCCATCAAGATCTGTTTATTAAACGTTTCGAATACTTACCCCCCCCCGGAAGGACCGCCGGAATCATTTTTATCCTGGCTGCATCGAAAGCATATTGCCCTTGAGGGTCTATTCGCCGACATCGGTGATGAAACGAAAGGTCGGGGATCCGCCGTCAAGAACCTGCTCAACTTTTCTCGTCCCCAGACAAAGCCTGGAAACGAGCGAGAAAGAGCCGGGGACAACATCCGATCTCGAAGCGCCCCCCTTTTCCCTGTTCTTTTGTCGACATTTCGTGTATTTCGTCAGCTCTATGGAGAGAGACTCCATATAAATTGAATCCACACAAAAAGGTGCCTGATGCCTTCAGGCACATACCCATAAGGAAACAAAGAGCCATGACTGAAATCATCACCATCAAACAAGAGCCCATCGAACTGTTTAAAGTCATCAAGATCGCCAACTGGGTCAGCGGAGGGGGCGAGGCCAAGTTCGTTGTTTCTGAAGGACTGGTGGAGTTAAACGGTGAGGTGGAGACCCGCAAAGCCAAAAAAGTCTACAACGGAGACGTGGTCACCTTCCAGGAGATGTCCGTGAAGGTGGTTCTAGGGGAAAACCCGGAAGAATAAGCCCCGGGGAAGTCCGAACAAAAAATAAAGCGACAAACCACACAGCGAAAACCAGCCTTCAAGGTGGCTCACCTTGCCGCCGGAGGCTTTTTTTTGAGCTGAATAGTTAAGATTTGGCAACACGCGGATGGATGGTATGTTAAGCAGGGATAAGTATACGCAGGCAGCCCGGGAGGGCGTCGGCAAGGGGTGGTCCGGTTTTCTCTGGATGATGAAGATCCTCATCCCCATCTCCTTTTTCACCCTGGTGCTGGACTACACCGGCATCATCTCAAAGCTGGATTTCATCCTCGCCCCCATCATGGGGGTTCTCTCGTTGCCCCCGGTGGCGGCCCTGCCCCTGATCATCGGCCTGCTCACCGGCATCTACGGGGCGGTTGCCGCCATGCTCGTGCTGCCCATGGCCCCGGAACACATGACCCTGGTGGCCATTTTTCTTCTCGTCAGCCACAACCTGATCCAGGAGAGCACCATCCAGGGCCAGGCCGGTCTCAACCCGGTGAAAGCCACCCTACTGCGCCTCACCACCTCGGTTATCACCGTGGCCCTCTGCGCCATGGTGCTCAACCCGCCGGACGCCGTCCCCGCAGGCGCAGGCCTTGCCGCAGCCTCCAAAGGTGCCTTTCTCCCCCTTGTCAACGCATGGGCCCTGGCCACAGCGGGACTGGCCGCCAAGATCCTGGCCATTATCATGACCATCATGGTGGCCCTTCAGGTGATGAAGGCCGGAGGAGCCATCCCCGTCATCCTAAGGCCCCTTGGCCCCTTCATGACCGTCATGGGCGTGGACAGAAAAATGGGGTTGCTCTGGCTCACCGCCACCCTCTTCGGCCTCTCCTACGGAGCCGCAGTTATCGTGGAAGAGACCAAGGAGAACACCTTCACCGACCACGAGCTGACCCAGCTCCATGTCTCCATCGGTATCAACCACGCCATGATCGAAGACCCCGCCCTCTTTCTCCCCTTGGGCATCGGCGCGTTCTGGCTCTGGGTTCCCAGGCTCATCGCCGCCATCACCGCCGTCCAGCTCCTGAACCTGTGGCACCGTCTCAGGCCATCCCACGACCGCGAAGCCAAGGCTGCGTAGGCAAGAAAAAAAGCCTCCGGCGGCAAGGGTGGCAAGCCACTTAGGCAAAACACCTTGAAAGCAGGTTGCGGATGCGCTGTGCCCCCTCGGCCCTCGGGTCAAAGCACATCCGCCTTTAAAACGAAATTCATTCAAGCAGATTTTTTTAAGACCTGTTTATCAAACTTTTCAAAAGTTTGGCCCCCGGCAGGGCCGCCGGAGGCTATTTTTCATTCAGCCGACTCCAACCCCATCATCTTCCTGGCCTGGGCCAGGCGCTTTGGCAGGTGCTCGTCTTCCAGCTCATCCACCACCTCGGAGAGCACCTCGGGGATGTTGATATGCTGGGGGCATTTTTCCAGGCACTCCCCGCACTGGACGCACTGGGAGGCGTAGCCCGTGCCGCCGGGCCTTAAGACCCCGCCCAGGCGAAGGGCGTAGAGAAACTTTCCTTCCTCTTTCTTTCCGAACAGGTGCACCTTGTTGAACACTTCAAAGGCCGCCGGAATCATGACCCCCACCGGACAGGGCATGCAATACCCGCAACCGGTGCATCCAACGCGCATGAGTTCATGGTAGGTGTCGGCCACCCGGTCCACCAGCTCGCACTCTTCGGGGGTCAGGGAACCGGGCAGGGCAATCTCTGCCATGGCAAGGTTCTCTTCGATGTGGGCTTCGTCGTTCATGCCGGAAAGGACCACCGTCACCTCGGGGCGGTTCCAGACCCACTGCAGGGCCCAGGCCACGGGGGTACGCTTGACTGGCGCCTCATCCCAGATCTTTTTGATTGCCGGAGGGGACTCGGGCGCTCCCAGGTTCCCGCCCCGTAAGGGCTCCATGATGATCACGCCCAGATTCTTTGCCGCCGCGTATTCCAGGCCTTCGGTGCCTGCCTGGTTCTCCTGGTCCAGAAAATTGTACTGGATCTGGCAAAAGGTCCAGGGGTGGGCGTCCACGATACGTTTGAAATCCTCCACGCTCCCGTGGAAGGAGAACCCCGCGTTCTTGATCCTGCCGTCGGCAAGGGCCGCGTCCAGAAACCCTTTGACACCCAGGCTCTCCAGCTTGTCCCAGCTTTTGCCGTCCAGGGCATGGAGCAGATAATAGTCGATGCAGTCCACCCCGAGTTTGTCCAACTGGGTATTGAGGTAGATGTCCATCTCCCCGCGGGTGTTGACCAGCCAGGAGGGAAGTTTAGTGGCGACCTTCACCTTGTCCCGATAGCCGTCTTTCAGGGCCCGGCCCAGGATGGTCTCGCTCTGGCCGCCGTGGTAAGGCCAGGCCGTATCCAGATAGTTGACGCCGCTGTCCACGGCGGACCGAATCTGCCGGATGGCCCGGTCCTCATCCACCTGGCCCTCTTCGGTCATGGGCAGGCGCATGGCCCCGAACCCAAGGGCGGACAGCCTGTCGCCCGTTTGCGGAACATGCCTGTACTGCATGGTTTATCTCCTTTCTCGTCGGTATGGTGTGGGGGGGATGTGATCTGATTTGCGGTTTCGAAAAAAAGTATCCCGTGAAACGTTCCGGCAGTCAACGCATACCCGCGGCAACGGCGTCGCCAAACAAAGAAGGTGACCGGAGAGATCAAGGTCTCCATGCCCCCCTCATGGTGCCCAAAATGCACCCTTCGGGCCGGTGGTTTATGCCCTGTACCACAAGAGTCCTCAGCCCCCCTCCATCCAGGCAATTATCAACAAAACTATCCGTCATGGGCAAAAAAAAGCCCCGGCGCTCTTCAAACAGATCAACGCAACGGGGCCTCTATTTATCGGGGGAGAAAGACAAATAACCATGCAATGTAACCTGCTTTCGAGGTGGCTCACCTCGTCGCCGGAGGCAGGCTTTTGCCTTTTTTAAATCAGGGTATCCCGATCTCTAACGCCCACAAGGTACAAAATACTGTCGAGGCCAAGGGTGGAGATGGACTGGCGGGCGCCCTCTTTCACCACGGGTTTGGCGTGGAAGGCGATGCCGAGTCCTGCCAGGTTCAGCATGGGCAGGTCGTTGGCCCCGTCACCCACGGCGATGACCTGCTGGAGGTTGATCTCCTCTTTTTTGGCGAGCATCTGGAGGAGTTCGGCTTTTTTGGCGGCGTCCACGATGTCTCCCACCACCTTGCCGGTGAGTTTGCCGTCCTTGATCTCCAGTTCGTTGGCGTAGACGTAGTCCACTCCGAGTTTTTTCTGGAGAATCCGGCCGAAGTAGGTAAATCCCCCGGAGAGGATGGCGGTCTTGTAGCCGAACTGCCGCAGGTTGGCGATGAGGCGCTCGGCCCCGTCGGTCATGGGGATTCGCTCGGCCACCTTCTGCATGCTGGCCTCGGAGAGCCCTTCAAGGAGCCCGAGCCTGCGCCGTAAGCTCTCTTTGAAATCGATCTCGCCGCGCATGGCCGATTCGGTGATGGCGGCCACCTTCTCCCCGACCCCGGCTTCGGCGGCCAGTTCGTCAATGACCTCGGCCTGGATAAGAGTGGAATCCATGTCGAAGGCTACCATGCGGCGGTTTCGTCTGTAGGGGGTCTCCTCCTGCAGGGCGATGTCGATGCCCAGGCGAGCGGTGATCTCCAGAAATTTTTTGCGGATGCCCTCCAGCTCGTCGGGGGTACCGCGCAGGGAGAGCTCGATGCAGACGGGCTTTTCGGTCTTCTCCACGTCGGTTAAGGGCATGCGGCCGGACAGACGGGTCACTCCGTTGATGTTGAGCCCGCTCTCGGCCAGGACCCGGGTCACCTCGGCCATGTGCATGGCGGTGACCTTGCGGCCCAGCAAGGTCACGATGTACCGCTTCTTCCCGGAGGCCGCCACCCAGTCCCGGTAGCGGGCGTCGGTGATGGGACGAAACTTTACGTTGATCTCCAGATCATGGGCCGCAAAAAGCACCTCCTTGACGATGGGGGCCGCTTCATGCTCAAGGGGGATGCGGATCAGGATTCCCAGGGAGAGGTTGTCGTGGATCACGGTCTGGCCCATGTCCAGGATCTCCACGTCGTATTCGGCCAAAATCCCTGTCATTTGTGCGGCAAGGCCGGGCTTATCCTGGCCGTAGATATGAATCATGATCAATTCGTGCATGCTGGACTCCGAAAGGTGTGATGAATCACGGGTTGTGTGGCTGAAATCATTGTCTGCGATGGCGCATTATATAGCATTCCTGAAGAAACATGAAAAGATGCGATGCCTTATTTAGAGCCGCTGGATCAGGTAGACATAGGCGGAAAGGCCGCTTGCCTCTTTGATCTCGTGGAACATGGGCAGCACCTCTTCGCGGCGCTGGGTCTCCACCAAAGGAGAGAGGTAGATGCAGCCCTTGGCTCCGTCTTCCCGGGAAACAGACCCAAGGAGCTCCATGATGGCTGTGTGGTGGGCTGCGGAAAAAGTGGTGCCCAGAAGAAAGTTGGCGGTGACGGTCACCGACGGGTACCGGGCGTTCACCGCGATCATCTTGTGAAGGGTGTCGGTGACCATGGCGGAGGTGATGGGCTTGCCGAGCATCTTCAAGGTGTCGTCGTCCGCGGATTCCAGGCCCAGGTTGATGTACACGGTGTAGGGGAGGGCCTCAAGGGCCTTGAAGGTCTCGTCATCGGCTTTGGAAAACGAGGCGCAGCTCCCGAAGAGAAACAAGGAGGGGGTCCCGCCTTTGGGCGCGCCGAAGCCAAAGGCCCCATAGGCGGTCTCTGCGGCATGGGCAACCAGTTCGCCCCCGGCGGCAAGGGCGTCATGGTCCCCCACAAACAGGGCGTTGAGGTTCCCAAGGCTCGCCCCGTAATACGCCTTCAAGGCGTCGATCTGGGCGGCAATCTCCGCTTTGCTCTTGGGGGCAAAGGCCGCCCTGGATTTCACCGTGCAGAACCGGCACTTGTAGAGGCAACCGTCGGCGATGTTCAGCGGAATCACCTCGTAGTCCACATGGCGGGTGTCCGGGGGTAAAACGCTCACACGCCCGCCGATGATGCGGTGCAGCTCCTCGGCACGCGCCATGAGCGCCGTGTCGTCGTTGGCTTTGATGACACACTCCACAAAGGCTCTCATGTCTGGCTTCAGGCCCTCAAGGGAGGTGGTGCAGAGGGTCCCGTACACCTGGGACCAGGCGGAAAAGGCCCTGGCGATGCCGGGCTCCGTGTAGGGGGTCACCTCCCGGATGGCGTTGCTCTCATAGGAGAGGCAGGGCAGGTAATCCTCCCCCACCCAGTCCTTCACCCGGCCCTGCCCCCTGTCGAGACCCACGGAGTAATAGATCCAGTCGTTTCCCCAGCTGCGCTTCAGCCATTCCCAGGGATGGGGCCAGGCCTGGGTGAGCCCGCGCATGTAGCGGATCTCTCCGGTGGGGTTGAAGTGAAAGGTAAACTCTCTGGTCCGGATCTCTCCGTAGAGGCCGAACCGCGCCGGGTAGGCCCCCTTGGCCGTTGGAACCGCCCCCCTGGTGTTGGTGATCACCACCAGGTTCCCCAGGCAGCAGGAACTCATCTCTTCGTTGTCCATAGCCGCTTCCGGCTGCCGGTTCACGTCCATGTTCGCCTTCATCAACGCTCTCTCCTTGCGGGGCTGCCTGCTTACGCAAAGCCGCGCCCTGTCTTTGATCTGGATAAAACAGAATATGGGGCAGATAACCGCACCAAACATACAAGAGATTGACAGGGCGATCCAATACATTTATGGTCGGTGGATCATGAAAACCTCTTAAGACATATCCCCTTTTCTCCATTTTCAGGAGCGCGGCGGCCAAGGCCCCGGACCGGTGAGGTGCGCCCTTGCGACACAGCACCCCCACCCTTTTTTTTTTACGCGCCGCCCTCCTGCACCGTATGTCACCTTCAACACCAGACAAATCCGGCACCATCTCATACAAGGACGGCCAGAGCGCCCACCGGTGAGACCCGATCCGGACCATGAGGTTTTCATGAACATCAAGCAACTCATCGACGCGTCCAAAAAACCCGAACTCTACGCCCCGGCAACAGCGACCATGTGGGACGACCCGTACATCGGAACCCGGCTCCTTGAAACCCACCTGAACCAGGCCACAGATCTTGCCAGCCGAAAAGAGGGCACCATCGCGGCCACGGTGGAGTGGATCCTGGGCCAGGTCCCCGGCAAGACCTTGCGAATTCTGGACCTGGGGTGCGGCCCCGGCCTCTACTGCGACAAACTGGCCCGGCTCGGCCACAGGCTCACCGGCATGGACATCTCCGCCACCTCCATCCGGTATGCTAAAAAAACCGCCCGGAACAACGGGCTGGACATCACCTACCTGAACCGGAACTACCTGGAGCTGGACCACGAAAACAGATACGACCTGATCGTCATGATCTTCTGCGATTTCGGCGTCCTGACGCCTCCTCAGCAAAACCGCCTGCTTAAAAACGTCCATCGGGCCCTGGTGCCGGGCGGACGCTTTGTCTTCGACGTGATGAACAAAGGATATCTCACCACCCTTCCCGGCCCACAATGGGAGGTGGCGGACAAGGGATTCTGGAGGGACAGTCCTTACCTCGCCCTGTCCCAGGCCTTTTGCTACGAAGCCCAGGGGGTCTTGCTCAACCAGCACCTCGTGTTAGATGAAGCCGACACGGTGGAGTCCTACCGTTTCTGGGCCCATACCTTCTCCCACGAAGGGATGCGCCGCCTGCTGTCGGCACAGGGGTTTCGGAACATCAGCTGCCATGACGGTCTCTTGCCGGACAGCGACGCCAATCGCTCCCGGGATGTAACCTTCTGCACCACAACCCGGTAAACCTATACACAGGCGCCCTTACAGGTCATTGACAGATGCCGGATCCCAAGCCTAAAATAAGTAAAAAACAAGCAAGCAAAAGTTGATTTCCGAAAAAGGGCGCCCCATGAACATTACAAAGATCATGTCCAAACGAATCGTCACCGTGGAGCTGGACGACACTCTGCGGGTTGTCAGGGACATTTTTACCAACGTGGCCTTTCACAACCTGCTGGTGGTGGACAACAAACGGCTCTACGGGATCCTCTCCGACCGGGACCTTCTCAAAGCCCTGAGCCCCAACCTGGGCACCGCGGCCGAGACCCGGGAAGACCGGGCCACCCTCAACAAGAAGGTGCACCAGATCATGAGCCGGGAGCCCATCACCCTCACCGAAGAGGCCGGGGTCCGGGATGCCATTGATCTTTTCAACACCGAGACCATCACCTGCATCCCCGTGGTGGACAACGAGAACCGCCCCGTGGGCATCATCAGCTGGCGCGATATCATCAAGATGCTGGCCAACATCATCGAAGAGAAATCGAAAAAGTCCCACTGCCCCCACGCCGACCTGTAAGGACTGGCAAAAACCAAAAACATGCCTCCGGCTGCGAGGTGTGCCACCTCGAAAGCAGTTTGCCGCTGGGATTTAGGTCTCAGCGGCATGGTTGCGGGGGCCCTTGCCGGCGATGCCCGCCGATACAACGCAAAAGGGCCGCTTCACCTGGGTGAAGCGGCCCTTATATCTTACGAAGAACGGATTCCCGAAGGAAAAAACTTCACTTAGAAGTCTTCAACCCTTTCGAAAATGGCGCATGCGCCCATACCGCCGCCGATACACATGGAGACGATACCGTACTTGCCACCGGTACGCTGCAGGTTGGCAATGAGGGTAGCGGTGAGCTTGGCACCGGTACAACCCAGGGGGTGACCCAGGGCAATGGCGCCGCCGTTCAGGTTGATCTTGGACTCGTCGAGACCCAGCTCCTTGATACAATGCAGGGACTGAGTAGCGAAGGCTTCGTTGAGCTCGATGACGTCAATGTCTTCGACCTTGAGGCCAGCTTTTTTCAGAGCCTTGGGAATGGCATACTTGGGACCAACACCCATTTCGTCGGACTTGCAACCGGCTACGGCGTAAGTCACGATCTTGGCCAGGGGCTTGAGGCCCATGCGCTCGCATGCTTCCTTGCTGGCAAGGAGGGTAGCGGCAGCGCCGTCAGTGGTCTGGGAAGAGTTGGCAGCGGTAGCCACACCACCGGCCTTGAAGGGGGAGTTCAGTCGAGCAATCCCTTCAACGGTGGTGCCGGGACGAACGCCGTCGTCTTTCTCGACCATGAAGGTCTCTTTCTTGAAGGTTCCGTCGGCCTGCTCAACGAATTTGTAAGCGGGCATGGGAACGATCTCGGTGAAGTACCCTTTCTCCTGAGCTTCAACCGCCTTGTTTACGGAGCGAACTGCGAACTCATCGCACTCCTGACGGGTGATGCCGTAACGATCGGCCACGTTCTCAGCGGTAACACCCATGGAGATGTAAGCTTCGGGCTTTACGGCGGAGAATTCAGGGTGAGGACGGGGAGTGTGACCGCCCATGGGAACGTAGGTCATGGACTCAAGACCTGCACCCATGGTCACGTCAGACCAACCGGCCTGAATACGAAGGGAAGCCAGGGCGATGGCTTCGATGCCGGAGGCACAGAAGCGGTTCACGGTGGCACCGGACACTTCGTCGGGGAAGCCGGCCATCTGAGCGGCAACACGGGCAACGTTGAGGCCCTGCTCACCTTCGGGGAAGGCGCAACCGCACATGACGTCGTCGATCTCGAGGGGATCAACCCCTGCTTTTTCGACACAAGACTTCATGATAAAGGAGAGGAGGTCCTCAGGACGGGTCTCCTTGAACTGACCCCTCTTATTCTTACAACCAGGCGTTCTCACTGACTGGACGATGTATGCATCTCTCATGTTCTATTCCTCCATTTTCCTGATGCCTCTTTTCCTGCACCCGCCGGAGTGATGCACAGGGTGTTTGACCACCCTGTGCGTCACGGCGTGATGCATGTATTCTTCACAGGCATCGAAATTGAACGTAAGGCTTTTGGCCAACCCGGCAATTAGTTACGGAGAGGTTTGCCGGTTTTCAGCATGTGCGCGATACGGGCAACGCTCTTCTCTTCCTTGAGGAAGTCAATGAAGGCTTCACGCTCGAGCTTGAGAATGGCTTCTTCGCTCACTTCGGTACCGGACTTCACGTCGCCGCCTGCGATAACGTAGGCGATACGCTTGGCCAGCATAGCGTCATGCTCTGACAGGAACCCACCGTTGAGCATGTTGAAGATCTCTGCGTTTACCATGCCGTAACCTTCGCGGCCGATGACGCGGACTTTCTTCTTCATGGGGGGTGCGTATCCGTCTTCCACCATGCGCAGGACCTCTTTCTTGGCTTCGCCGATGAGGAGATCGCGGTTCATGACGATGCGGTCCTTGGTGGGGGAGAGGTGACCGTTTGCAACGGCGCCTGCAGCACTCATGGAGACAGCAGCCATGGCGATCTTCATGAAGGTGGGGATAAAGAGCTTGGCAAGGTCGGTGTCTTTGTCGGTGCCTGCGGGAAGAGACGTGATGTACTTCTTCCAGAGGTTGAGGCAACCGCCGCCTGCGGGCAGGAGGCCAACACCGATCTCAACGAGACCCATGTAGAGCTCGGAGTGAGCAACAATCTTGTCAGCGGAGAGGCACACTTCGCAACCGCCGCCGAGGGTCATGCCGTAGGGGGCAGCCACAACGGGGAAGGAAGAGTACAGGCCGCGGAGCATGCCCATCTGACCTTTTTCAAGGAAAGCGTCAAGCTCGTCGTAAGCCTTGTCCTCAGCCTTTTTCAGTACGAAGGCAAGGTCAGCACCGGCAGAGAACGCACCGGGCATACCACCGGCCTGGTTGCCGATGACAAGACCCACACCGTGCTCATCCACATAATCAAGGGCGCCGCCCATGAAGTCGATGATTTCGCCGTTCAGGGCGTTCATCTTGGTGGTGAACTCGAGGCAGTAAACACCGTCACCGATGTCAACGAGGGAAGCAGAGGGGCAAGAGAGAGCCACTTTGCCGTCGGCCTTGGCAGCTGCCAGGGACAGGGCGGAAGCTGACAGGGGTACGTCAACGTAAGCAGTCTTGTCGAAATCGTAGAACTGGGGAACACCTTTTTCTACGCGGTAGAAGCTCTCAACGCCGGCGTCGAGCATGGCTTTTACTTTGGCGGAGACGGGGAGCCCTTCGGCTTCCATCTTCTCAACGGACTTGCGAACGCCGATGGCATCCCAGGCTTCGAAGGGACCTACATCCCAGCCGTAGCCCCACTTCATGGCGTTGTCGATCTCAACCAGGGAGTCGGCAATTTCAGGAATGCGGTTGCCACAGTAAGTCATGGCGTTGGCGGTACACTTCCAGACAAACTTGGCGCCTTTGTCATCGCCGTAGACGATGGCCTGCATCTTCTCAGCAGGAGTGGCAGCTTTCTTGGCAGCGTCCAGGCAGGGGAAAGAGGGCTTCTCGATGTCGATGTACTCGCCGGTGGCGGGATCGAGCTGCTTCTTGAAGCGCTTGCCGTTGGCGTCTTTGCCCTTCTTGTAGAAGCCTTCCTTGGTCTTGTTGCCCAGCTTGTTGTCTGCGAGCATCTTCTTGACGAAGTCGGGAACCACTACGGTGTCGCGCATTTCGTCTTCGGGGCAGAGCTCATAGGAGTTGTCTGCAACGTGAACCATGGTGTCGAGACCTACCATGTCGGCGGTGCCGAAGATGGCGGTACGGGGACGACCCATGGCGGGACCGAGAAGGGCATCCGCTTCGGCCATGGTGATGTCGTCTTCAACAACGGCCTGGAGTACGCGACCGATCCCCTGGATACCGATACGGTTACCGATGAAGTTGGGGGTGTCTTTCGCCCAGACAATCCCTTTACCAAGGTAGACTTCGCCGAAGTTGGCGATGAAGTCGAGGACTTCCTGCTTGGTCTCCGCTCCGGGAATGAGCTCCAGAAGGTGCATGTAGCGGACGGGGTTGAAGAAGTGGGTGCCGAGGAAGTGCTCTTTGAAACCTGCGGAGAGGCCGTCGGAGATCTTGGCAAGGGGAATACCGGAGGTGTTGGAGCTGATGATGGCATCTGCTTTTCTCACCTTGTCGATGCGGGCGAAGAGTTCCTGCTTGATCTTCAGGTTCTCTACAACCACTTCGCAGATCCAGTCGCAATCGGCCAGCTTGTCGAAATCGTCGGTCAGGTTGCCGGTCTCGATGAGAGCAGCATCCTTCTTGGTCATGAACAACGAAGGCTTGGCAGCCAGAGTGGCTTTCATGCCGTTGTCTACCATGCGGTTACGTGCCGCAGGATCGTTCTTTTCCTCGTCAGTGAGGTCAAAGGGGACGATGTCCAAAAGGAGCACCTTCACGCCTGCAGCGGCCAAGAGAGCCGCGATGCCGCCGCCCATGATCCCGGACCCGATCACTGCAGCTTTTCTGATTTTTCTACTCATAATTCCCTCCTGTGCATAATAAATTACAATCACGCCATGAAATGAATGATCGTTCAATTTATATATTGACAGTGAATGTTGTACCAGACCGATTATTTGTATGTCAAGAGAAAACAAGTCTCTTTCTATTGCCTCATTTCAAGGCATGCATTGGCCTTAATATATGGTGCTTTACAAGTTTTTTTCTCGCTTTTAAACGCTTCGGCACATACTTTGTATACATACAATTTAAGTCAATGATACCAATTGAATGAAACATCATTCAACGGCGTCCTCCCGAGCGCGGAGACCCCGGGTAACCCACTCACTTCAATCCGAATATCCAAGTTCCCCCTTGATTCCCCACCCCCCTTCTGCTAAACATCATCGGTATATTTTACCAATCGGTATAACACCCTGACCTGCGAGTGACCGGGCCCCATCGGCAACGCCTTGCAGGACAGATGAGCTGGGAAAGTGAGGTGTCGTTCATGGAGTTTAAAAGATTGGACAAGGACAGGGTGGCAACCCTGGATCTGGAATCGGTGGTGAGCTCCATCGTCCGGACCCAACACCCTTCAGGAGAAATTCCCTGGAGCGACGGCGACAAGACCGATCCCTGGGACCATGTGGAGTCGGCCATGGGCCTTTCCGTGGGAGGGCGCATCACCGAGGCCCGGCGCGCCTTTGCCTGGCTCGCCGCCATGCAGCTGGACGACGGAAGCTGGCACGCCTCCTATAAAAATGGTGTCCCCGAAGACCGGACCCACGACAGCAACATGAGCAGCTATGTGGCCGTGGGCGTCTACCACCATTTCCTCATCACCGGGGACCGAGAATTCCTTGCCACCTACTGGCCCACCTTAAAAAAGGGGCTCGACTTTGCCCTCTCCCTGCAGGCCCCGGGGGGTGAAATCCACTGGGCCACAAGCCCTGACGGCGTCGTGGACCCCATGGCCCTGCTCACCGGTTCCAGCTCCATCTTCATGAGCCTCAAGTGCGGCCTGGCCATTGCCCATGAGCTGGGGCACACCATGCCACACTGGGTGGAGGGGCTCTACCGGGTCCGGGAGGCCATCCGCACCCGGCCCCACTCATTCAACGTCACCAAATCCCGCTTCTCCATGGACTGGTTTTACCCCATCCTCTCCGGCGCCCTCACCGGGGCCGAGGCCCAGAAACGGCTGGACAAGTACTGGAAGAAATTCGTTGTGGAGGGCCAGGGGGTCCGGTGCGTCTCCGACGAGCCCTGGGTCACCGTTGCGGAAACCGCCGAGTTCATCCTTGCCCTGTCCGCCATGGGGCACACGGAAAAGGCTGAAATCATCTTTGACTGGATCAAGGACTCCCGCTTTGACGACGGGTCCTACTGGTGCGGCTACACCTTCCCGGACATGGTGATCTGGCCCGAAGAGAAGCTGTCGTGGACAAACGGCGTGATGCTCATGGCAGCCGATGCCCTTTTTGACCTGACCCCGGCCGGGCGGCTGTTCCGCCACGACTTCTGGGCCACCCACGAAGCCTTTGAAGCAGAGAGCCTGTCCGCATGTTTGTAGCCGTAGAATCAACCCCAATGCGCCGGGACGTTTGACGTGAAAAAAGACCACAGACCCTATTGGCTGAAACGCCTCTACATCCTGTTCCAGAAGTACTACACAAACCGCTATGTCCGCCCCCAGTTCGACGCCATGGGACGCGGCGGGGCTTACATGAAGCCCTGGCACCTGGAGCTCTTCGGCGGCCCCATCCGCATCGGCTCCTACCCCACGGTCATCGCCGCGCCGGACCGCAAGGTGCGCCTCACCGTCTGGTCGGCCGATCCCGACGTCAAGGGCATCACCATCGGCGACTACTGCCTCGTCTGCCCGGGGGTCCGCATCCTGGCCGCCTCGGAGATCACCATCGGCGAAAGCTGCATGATCGCCAGCGGCGCCTACATCACCGACTCGGACTGGCACGGCATCTACGACCGCAGCCTGCCCATCGGCAAGACCTGCCCCGTGATCCTGGAGGAGAACGTCTGGGTGGGGGACAGCGCCATCATCTGCAAAGGGGTGCGTATCGGCAAAAACAGCATCATCGGCGCCGGGGCCGTGGTGGCTTCGGACATCCCGGAAAACGCCATCGCCGTGGGTAACCCGGCCCGTGTCATCAAATACCTTGATGCGGACACCAAGTTCCGCACCCGGGGAGAGTGGCTCTCAAACCCCGGTAAACTGGCCCGGGAATTTGAGATCATCGACCGGGATCAGCTTCGGGGGAACTCCGTGCTCGGATGGGTACGATCTCTTTTTTTTCCCCGCCAGGGAGACTGAAAAGGACGGCTGCAAAGGGATCCCGGGCCCATGGCTTCGCCCCCGCGAAGGGCGTTGTTACCGGCTCGGTATCCCATGAATACCAAAGGGCATCTTTTCGATTTCCAATTTGACGAAAAAGGTGCATAATGCAATTTCGCAAAAAAGGGGCTCGTGCCTTTTTTTCATTGTAAAACACCCGGTTGGAAGCAAGGAGCGTGACATGTCCGGTAGCATGACGTTCGAAAAGGACATCGTACTGATCTATTACGAAGACACCCCCCTGGCGTTCGCTCGCATCGAGGAGATCTGGGAAGATGACAAACCCGACTGGTTCCACGTCAAGCTGCTCTTTCTGCAGCTGCCGGTTCACTCGGCGACATGGATCCTGAAAGGGGCGTACATCGATGGGGATGAGTTCACCATGGGCGGCAAGCGCATGCGCCTCGAAAAAGTTGTCTGCCCCGAAGAAGACCAGGGGGAGGACTGGGACGAAGAGCCCCTCGGCGACATGCCTGAAATGCCCGCGATGGAGGAACACCTCGCCGTCAACGACGCCGAACCCTCCCCGCAGCAACCCGATGCCAAGGTGATCCAGTTCCCCTTCGGGAACAAGTAGCCCTTCGGAAAGGTGCATGGCAGCAGGAAGTCCCAAACGACACGTCCTCTCCGTTTCCCGGCGCAGCGATATCCCGGCCCACTACCTGGACTGGTTTATGGCCTCCGTGGCAACGGGAGAGGCCCTCGTCGACCACCCCTATACCCGTGACACCCGGAGCGTCCCCCTCACCCCGGAAACCGTGCATACCCTCGTTTTCTGGACCAAAGACATCGCCCCGTTCCTGAAACGGGGATGCGACCGCATCCTCCGGGACATGGGATTCCACCTCTATTTCAACCTCACCGTCAACAGCGCGTCCCCCGTATTAGAGCCCCGCGTGCCGCCCCTGGGCGACCGTTTAGAGGCCATGGCTGAGCTCTGCCGCCGCGTGGGTCCCCGGGCCGTAGCCTGGCGTTTTGACCCCATCTGCCACTACCTGGACCACGACGGCCACCCCCGCGACAACCTCCACGATTTTTCCCGCATCGCCGAAGCGGCCCGCGACGCCGGAATCCGCCGCTGCATCACCAGCTTCGCAGACCTCTACCCCAAGGTGATGCGCCGTTGCCGGGCTGCGGGAATCGAGTTGACGGATCCGCCCATCCATGAGAAAGTAGCCGTCGCTCTGCGCCTGAACCGGGAGCTGCAAGCCCTCGACATCGATCTGTTTACCTGCTGCGAAAACGCGCTGCAGGCGGCCCTGCCCTTCGGCAGCGGGATCACCCCGTCGGCATGCATCCCCGGACCGCTCCTGGCCGGACTCTACGGAGGCGACCTCTCCCTTGCACGGGACCAGGGCCAGAGAAAAGAGGCCGGGTGCGGGTGCACCAAAAGCAGGGACATCGGCTCCTACACCAGGCACCCCTGCCCCACGGGCTGCCTGTACTGCTACGCCAATTCCACCATAGAATAAACGCCCGGACGCCGCGCGCCCGAGCCACAGAGACGAGAGATGAAACGTTTTAGTATTGCAGACATCGAGATGGACAGCCCCACGGTGATGGCTCCCCTTGCAGGGGTCACCAACCTGCCCTTCCGCCTCATGGCAAAGGAGATGGGGGCAGGCCTCGTGGTCTCGGAGATGGTGAGCGCCAACGGCCTCAAGTACGACTCGGACAAAACCTGTCGCCTGATGGAGAGCCGCCCGGAGGAAAAACCCCTGTCCATCCAGCTCTTCGGGTCGGATCCGGCCACCATGGCCGAGGCGGCCAGACAGGTGGAGGCCACCGGGGCGGAGATGATCGACATCAACTGCGGCTGTTCCGTGAAAAAAGTCCTGAAAACCGGCTCGGGCTCGGCCCTCATGGGGGACCCGACCCTGGCACGGGAGATCTTCAGGGCCGTCAAAGGAGCGATCTCCATTCCCCTGACAGTGAAGATGCGGTCCGGCTGGGACGCCTCGGGGGATGACGCCCTGCTCCTGGCCCGGTATGCCGAAGAGGTGGGGGTCGACGCGGTGGCGGTTCACCCGCGCACGGCAAAGCAGGCGTTTCGCGGACACTCGGACTGGTCCGTCATCAAGCGAGTCAAAGACGCCCTGTCCATCCCCGTCATCGGCAACGGCGACATCCTCACCCCGGAAGACGCCCTTCGCATGTTTGAGACAACCGACTGCGACGCGGTGATGATCGGGCGGGCGGCCATCGGCGACCCGGCCCTGTTCAAACGCATCAACGCCCTGTTATCAGGAGAAATCGTAAAGCCGTCGCTGGTTGACCACTTTGCCATGATGGAGCGCTACTTCACCGACAGCCTCGACTACTTTACCGATGAATTCATCGCCTGCAAGACCATGAGAAGCCGCCTGGGGTGGTTCGTCAAGGGCCTTCCGGGCTGCAGCGAATTCAGGCAAAGGGCCGTAACCCTGTCAACCCGTGAGGAAGGGCTCTTTCTCATCCGTTCCTATAAAGAGAAACTCTGCCACGGCGAGATGCATGATAAAGTGATGGCCTCCGGCCTCTTTGAATAGCAACAGCCCCGTTTAACGGGGCTGCCCGCAATAAAACCAGCTCGTCTCCCCTCTGTTTTTTCTAATATGCCTTATGCCGCAGAACACCTCGGCGAATACTCATCACTTCCTAATAATCGCCTAAAAAACGATTCCATTTGACACCATGAGAAATATCTGTTACCAAAAAAAATCCGCATAAAAAGAGAACTGTCGCCCCCACAGGGACGACAAACGTTCCCGGACGACATGCCCATCCCATGGTGAGTTTGCCGATAAAGGAATGATTTATCACAGCAATTTTTATGATGGCGCCACCCCGAGGTCATCCGGATTCCTACACAGGTTGTGAGCCGGACGCCCCCAAAGCGGAAACACACATTTCGCCGGAGCAGATGACGCCGAGCAACATCTTTTGCCATAAGAGTTGCGAACCATCACCAGGCACAGGAGTATTTTTCATGAGCGATTTTCTCCAATCCATTCGCAACCAGTCCAAGGACAAGCGATACCAGCACAACAACCAGTCACGCCGTCCCTATGACAACAGCGGCAACGGCGGCCATTCCAACCACCATAACAACCAGCAGAATCACCACAGCAACCAGCAGCAGCAGCAGTACCAGAACAGCCAGAACAACTACCATCACCACCGCAACAACGACAACCAGAACAACAATTACCACCGCAACAACAACGACAACCGCCGTTACCACCAGCGCCCCCGCAACGACTTTGCACAGAAGGATGAAAACCTCGGCCTCATCAAAGAGCTCCTGGAGACCATGGTGACCCAGCAGGGCCAGGCCATGGAAATCCACGAGCGCAGAGCCATCGAAGAAATTGCAAGCATCATCAGCTCCCTTGCCGGCGCCGAATTCCCCGCCATTGACAAGGTGGTCTCCGGCATTGACGCCGTGGCCCGTGAGTTTGAAGACGAGATGGACCTGGACGACGACGAGGTCATGGCAGAAGGACTCGACCAGGAGGAGCCCCCCGCAGCGGAGCTGTCCAAAGACGAGATCGTCGGCATGATCCACAAAATGCGCGCCCAGGGATCCACTTACAACGAAGTGGCCGCCCACCTGACCGAGCTGGGCCTCCCCACCTTCTCAGGCCGCGGCAAATGGCACGCCCAGACCATTCACCGGCTCTGCCAGCAGGACGCCTAAAGGCCTCCGCCCCCAAACACAAAGGCCGACCCCCTGACGCTTCAGGGAGTCGGCCTTTTTTTTATTTCGCGCACTGTAAATGGGGCTGACGCCGGGCGAACAGCAGCCCCCTTTCGAAGCTATACGCCGCCTTTTTTAACGCCCTCCACCCAGGCGTCCCACTCCATGGGCAAAAGCTGCTTCTTCTTGGTGTTGCACGCCTTGCAGCAGGGCACCACATTGCCCTTGGTGCTTTTGCCGCCCCGGGCCAGGGGCACCACATGGTCCATGGTGAGTTCGGCCGGTTTCACCGGCTCCCCGCACCAGTGGCACACCCCCTTGGCACAGCGACGCTTCCACCACTGGCTCTGGCGCATCTCCCGCGCCTTTCGCCGCTCCTTTTTAATCGCCTCTTCGTCGGCGCCAAAATACCAGTCCATCTCTAAATTCCCAGGCGACGGATGGCTTTGGTGTCTGTGCTCCAGTTCTTCTCCACGCGGACAAAGAGCTTGAGAAAGACCTTTTTTCCCACCATCTCTTCCATGGCTTTTCTCGCCTCTTCGCCGATGGCCTTGAGCTTGGTGCCCTTCTTGCCGATGATGATCCCCTTCTGGGAATCCCGTTCCACATGAATGGTGGCCTCCACGTGCACCAGCTTTTTCTCGCGGGTAAAGGTGTCCACGGTGACCGCGGTGGAGTAGGGGATCTCCTGGCCGGTGAGACGAAAGATCTTCTCACGGACCATCTCCGCCACAAAGAAACGCTCGGGCAGGTCGGTGATGACGTCCTCGGGGTAGAAGGGAGGGCCCTCGGGCATGATCTTTGAAATCTCCGAAAGCAGGGAGTCCACCTGGTCCCCGTGCTTGGCGGAGAGGGGAATGATGGAGTGAAAATCATGGATGCCCCGCCACTTTTCGATATGGGCCAGCACCTCGGGTTTCTTGATGCGATCCACCTTGTTAAGGGCCAGGATCACCGGTCGGTTCACCTTTTTAAGCTGCCCCATCAGGTAGGCGTCGGACTCGTCGTCGGACTCATGGACATCGGTCATGAAGACCACCACGTCCACATCGCCCAGGGCGGTGAGGGCCACGTCCACCATACGCACGTTCAGGGCGCGGTTGGACTTGTGCACCCCGGGGGTGTCCACAAACACCAGCTGCATATCCTCCCGGTGCACCACGCCGAGGATGCGGTGCCGGGTGGTCTGGGGTTTTCGCGAAGTGATGGAGAGTTTTTCCCCCAGCAGCTTGTTCATCAGCGTCGATTTGCCTGCGTTGGGCGCACCCACCAGGGCCACGAAGCCGCTTTTAAATCCGTTAAAGTCGTGTGTGTTTTCCATAGTACCTTACTCCTGGGCCGAAGGGACGGCCGGCGATCCGATTAACTCTGTAATGGCCTGCCAGACCTCTTCGCGGCCGCTCCGCGAAAGGGCGGAAAAAACGATCATCTCGCTGCTCTTCAGCCCCAGTTCTTTGGCGATGCGCGACACATTGCTCTGCCGCTTGTTGTTGGAGAATTTATCCGCCTTGGTCAGCACCACCCGAAAGGGGATGCCGTGGGCCCGGAACCACTCGATAAGGTTGAACTCATCCTCCCGGGGGGACCGCCGGATATCGATGAGAAGCAGCGCCCCTTTAAGGGAGCGACGCTCGGCCAGATAGCGTTCCACCATGGGGCCCCACTCCCGCACCACGCGCTTGGGCGCCTTGGCGTACCCGTAGCCGGGCAGGTCCACAAAGGTGATCTCATCGTTGATGTCAAAAAAGTTCACCAGCTGGGTCCGCCCGGGGGTGGAACTGGTCTTCACCAGGCGCTTGCGGTTCACCAGCACGTTGATCAGGGAGGATTTCCCCACATTGGAGCGCCCGGCAAAGGCGATCTCCGGAAGCCGGAGCTCGGGGTACTGGTCCACCTTCACCGCACTGGTGACAAACTCGGCTGAAAGGATTTTCATGGTCTGTTTCTTTCCCGGCGGCCCCTGCGAAGATGCATCATGCCGCGGCGTCATAAACCGCAGAGCGTCAAGGCGCCACAGTTTGTGGTATACAACGAAAAGCCCGGGCCATACGGCTCCGGGCGTATATGTCAATCAGGTTCGGAGGACGGGAAACGTCTCTTTCTTCCGAATGGTTTCATACCCTTACCACAACCCGAAGGGCTCCTGCCACAAAAAAGACGCCTCCCTCACCGGGAAGATGATTATTTGTTGATCACCTTGTTCAAGGGGTACTCGATAATCCCTTCGGCCCCCTCCTTGAGGAGACAGGGAATCAGGTCCCGCACGGCGCCCGAATCCACCACCGTTTCCACGGACAACCAGTCCGACTGGTACAGGTGGGCCACGGTGGGCGCATGGAGGCTGGGCAGCAAGCCCACCACCTTCTCCACGTTGGCCTTGGAGACGTTCAGCTTGAGCCCCACCAGTTGCCCTGCCACCAGGGCCCCTTTCAGGAGCATGGCCATCTCTTCGATCTTTTCCCGCTTGGCAGGATCCGCCCAGGCGTCTCTGTTGGCAATGAGCTGGGTGTTGGTCTGCATAAGCTCATGGATGACGCGAAGGCCGTGGGCCTTGATGGTGCTCTCCGTCTCCGTGATCTCGACGATGGCATCGGCCAGTCCCGAGACCACCTTGGCTTCGGTGGCCCCCCAGGAAAATTTTACCTTGACGTCGATGCCCCGCTCGGCAAAAAAACGTTTGGTCACCCCCACCAGCTCCGTGGAGACGGTCTTGCCCTGGAGGTCCTCAAGGGTCTTCACCGGGGAGTCGTAGGCCACGGCCACCACCCACCTGGCCGGCTTGGCGCTCACCTTGGAGTAAACCAGGTCCGTCACCACATGAACGTCGGACTGGTACTCACCGATCCAGTCCCGTCCGGTAAGGCCCACGTCCAGGGTGCCGTTTTCCACGTTGATGGCCATCTCCTGGGCCCGGCAGAGGGCGCAGGTGATGGTGTCGTCGTCGATGCCGGGGAAATAGCTTCGCCCGCTCACCGACACGTTCCAACCCGCTTTTTTGAAGAGGGCAAGGGTGGCCTCCTGGAGGCTGCCTTTGGGAAGTCCAAGTTTCAACTGCTCGTTCATACACACTCCATGCATGAAGGCTTCGTCAAACCACCGAAGACTTCGGTCTGTGCCCGGCACGTTGCCCCGAACCCCCTGAAACCCAGAGAGCCCCGGTTCGTCCGGGCGTTTATCACCATGTCAGGCCGCCCCTTTCTATCCCCATAGAGTACAAACAAGCGACCCTGCTTTTCCGTACGGTTTCATCGTCGTTATTCAGTGCATCAGAACAAAAAAAGCCTCCGGCGCTCCTGCCGGAGATATTACTTTTTGTACACCTCATCCGGGTCAAAGAGGGGCTCCCCGGTCACCACGAGGTCCTCTCCGTCCACCTTCCTGAAAAAGCAGCTCTTGTAGCCCAGGTGACAGGCGGCGCCGCCTTTCTGGACCACCTTGAGCAGGACGGTGTCGGCGTCGCAGTCAATGCGGATCTCCTTGACCAGCTGCTCGTTTCCCGAGCTCTCGCCCTTGACCCAGAGCTTGCCCCTGGACCGGCTGAAATAGGTGGCCTTTTTCGTCTCCACCGTCAGTTTAAAGGCCTCTTCGTTCATAAAGGCCACCATGAGCACGTCCCCGCTCTCCCAGTCCTGCACCACGGCCGGGAGAAGTCCGTCAAATTTTGTGTAATCCAGTTCTACCATCACATCTCCTTCACAGGTATCGTTTGCACGCATGGGCCGTAAAAACAGCGCATACATCCATGATTCATGGCTGTTACGCGCATTAAAGGGCCGGACAACGACCCGCTGGCACGCGCCGTCACCGACCGGGCCCCGCCCCGGGCACCCACGGGCTCGTTTTTTATGGGCTCCCCCACGGCCGGGCAGGCATGCTACCTTGCCTAAACGCTGCCTTCGCCCTTGTCAATTGCTTTTTCATTCCCGCCCCTTGCATCGGGGTCCAATCCTTGATAGTTTTTTTCGATTGTACTAAGACATCCGACAACGATCCCATGCCCTCCTCTCCCGTAGAGTCGAGGGGCTGTATCCGGCTGGGGGCATGTCATGAACTCATCGCACCACGGTGCAGCCACGATCTCATGATGCCAAGGCCCCTTATATATAGCTAACGAAGAGATTCTCATGACCGATACCCCCAATCACAGCGACCCGAACGACACCACCGAAAACACACCCGCACCCGTCAAAAAAGGACGGCGCCTCAGGCGCCTTTTTGCCAGAGTGGTGCTCCTGGGATTCTTCGTCGCCCTGGCTGGCGGTATCTCCGTCTACCTTTACTTCAGCGCCGATCTCCCCAAAATCACCCAGTTGAAGGACTACCGCCCCCCCACAGTCACCGTGGTCACCTCCGACGACGGCCGCAAAATCGGGGAGTTCTTCAGGGAACGCCGCATCGTCATCCCCCTTTCCGACATGCCGCCCCAGCTCCTCCAGGCCTTTGTCTCCGCCGAAGACGCGCGCTTTTACAAACACCGGGGCATCGACCTGTTCAGCATCGTCCGGGCCTTCACCAAAAACTTGAAGGCCGGTGCCATCGTCCAGGGGGGGAGCACCATCACCCAGCAGGTCACCAAATCCTTTTTTCTCACCCCCGAACGGAACTACAGGCGAAAAATCAAAGAGGCGATCCTTGCCTATCGCCTGGACAGGAGCTTCTCCAAAAACGAAGTGCTCTACCTCTACCTGAACCAGATCTACCTGGGCCACGGCGCCTACGGGGTAGAGGCCGCCGCCGAAAACTACTTTGGGAAACCCGCCAAAGAGCTGAACCTGGCCGAGTGCGCCATCCTGGCCGGGCTGCCCCAGGCCCCCAGCCGCTACTCCCCGTTCCGGTACAAGGAAAGGGCGAAGCAGCGACAGATCTACGTCCTCAACCGCATGGTGGAGGAGGGCTACATCACCAACATCGAGGCCACCGAAGCCATGGCCACCCCCCTGGACATCAAGCCCAGGCGCAACTGGTACATCGAAAAGGTGCCCTGCTACACCGAATACGTCCGCCGCTATGTTGAAAAAAAATACGGTGCGGACGCCCTCTACGAAGGGGGGCTTAAAATCCAGACCGCCGTCAACATCGAAATGCAGAAAATAGCCCGAAAAGCCGTCACCCAGGGCCTTGAAGCCCTGGACCGACGCCAGGGCTACCGGGGGCCCCTGGGGCACCTGTCACCTGCCGAGGCGGAACAGACCGCCGCCGACCTCGCCCTGGACATGGAGGGGAAAAACATCACCGAGGGCACGATCCTTAAAGGGGTGGTGGAGAAGGTGGACGACAAGAGCGGAGAGGTGCTGGTGCGGTGCGGCAACCGCCGCGGGGTGCTGCCCTTGTCCAAGATGACCTGGGCGAGAAAGCCCGACATCCATAAAGGCTACTGGGAAGTCCGCATCAAAAAACCCAGCGAGGCCCTCACCCAGGGCGACCTCATCCTTGTGAAGATCACCGGCACGTACGAAGGCAAAGGAGAGTGGGGTGCGGCAGGCCCAGGTGCCGACACCCAGGAACTCCTCAGCAAGTCCGAACTCTGGTCCCTGGCCCTGCACCAGGACCCGGCATCGGAAGCGGCCCTTCTCTCCATCGAGGCGGACACCGGCTATGTGAAGGCCATGATCGGCGGACGCGATTTTCAGAACAGCCAGTTCAACCGGGCCATCCAATCCCGGCGTCAGCCCGGCTCCGCCTTCAAGCCCATTGTCTACGCCGCCGCCATCGACAAGGGGTACACCCCGGCCACGGTGATCATCGACTCCCCGGTGGTCTATCTGGACGAAGACCGCGACTTCACCTGGAAACCCAACAACTACGAGCGCACCTTCCACGGGGCCACCCTGCTCCGGGAAGCCCTGACCAAGTCCATGAACATCATCACCATCAAGATCTTGAAAGAGATCGGGGTGAACTACGCCATCGATTACGCCAACCGCCTGGGCATCACCTCCCCCATCAACAAGGACCTCTCCATCGCCCTGGGCTCATCGGGTGTCTCCCTGCTGGAGCTGGTACGGGCCTACTCGGTCTTCACCAACCTGGGCTACCTGGTAGAACCCACCTTTATCACCCGCATCGAGGACCGGGACGGAAACGTCCTCGAAGAGGCCATTCCCATCAAAAACCAGGCCATCGAACCCTCCACCGCCTACCTCATGACGAGCCTGCTTAAAAGCGTGGTGGAAGAAGGCACGGGCCGTCGGGTGCGCAAACTGGGCCGCCCCGCCGCCGGAAAAACCGGCACCACCAACAACCTCTACGACGCCTGGTTCATGGGTTACACCCCCACCTACGTCACCGGGGTCTGGGTGGGCAACGACAAAAAGGCCCCCTTGGGCAAAAGCGAAACCGGCTCCCGGGCCGCCAGCCCCATCTGGCTGAACTTCATGAAAGGGATCCTGGCCAACAGGCCGGTGAAGGTCTTTGAAGTACCCGAAGGCGTGGTCTTTGCCAAAATCGACACCGAAACAGGGCTCCTCCCGGGACCGGACACCAAAAAAACCCTCTTTGAATGCTTCAAAGAGGGCACCGTCCCCACCGAACAGTCACAGACCCTGACCCGGGAGGCGGACCGCGACGAGATTTTCAAGGAAAACCTGTAAGGGCAACAACACAGACAAAAAACGAAGCCTCCGGCCGCAGCGCTTTAACCCTCGTTCCTCGGGTCAAATCACCGCGGCATCTTTCGCAGAAAAAGCTCAGCAGGCCCTGACACACCTTGAATACCGGCTGTTCTAAACCTGTTTGTTAAACTTTTTAAAAGTTTGGCCCCCGGCAGGGCCGCCGGAGGCTTTTTTCTCAGCCCATCACCTCTTCCAGGGTATCGATCTCCGCCTCGCTGAACACCCGGATGCCGTGCTGCTCAAGAAGGGCTGCGGTGACGCCGCGGCCCGGGATGCGGGTGCCTTGAAAGCGGCCGTCGTAGATAAGGTGGCTCCCGCAGGAGGGGCTGCGTTCCTGGAGCAGGGCAAGGCAGATGCCCTTTTCCCGGCAGAAGGCCAGGGCCTTTCGGGCCCCGTCCAGAAAGACATCGGTGAGGTCTTCGCCCTGTTCCGTCGCCACCCGGGCCGTCCCTTCCAGCACGGCCTTGCCGCCTCCCTGTCCGACGATCTCCGCCGGGTCCCGGGGTGTGGGCAGTCCGCCCTCCACCTCGGAGCAGAAGAGGAGGGCCCGGCCATCCCCAAGCCACTTTTTGATCCTTTCGTCCACGGCATCCAGGGGTTTCCCGTTGTACCGTACGTTCTCTCCCGCCAGGCAGGCACTGATCATCACGCGACTCATGTTTACTTTTCCTTCCATCCTTCTATATAATTGCCGAAACAGGACCATGCCATTCACCCTGCACAGGATGAGACATGTCACTATTTATTACCCTTTCCACCGTCCTTTTTCTCGCCCTCATCGGGTACCACCTGGTCTACGGCAGCCCGGGCGGACGCTTCCATCTCTCCGGGGCGGCCTTTCTCCTGGTGGGGTACCTGCTGGGCCCGGACCTGCTTGGGATCCTCGATGAAAAAACCGCCACGGAACTCTACCCGCTGAGCGGCCTGGTCACCGGCTGGGTGGGGCTGATGTACGGCCTGCAGCTCGACCTGCCCTTTATGAAGCGGCTGACCCCGCCCTTTATGCTTGCGGTCTTCCTGGACACCGGCATGACCCTTCTCCTCTTTTTTGCCATGTCCCTGGCCCTTTTCCCCCTCCTGGGGTCGGGCTACAGCCTCTCGTTGGCCCTGGTCACGGCGGCCACGGCAGCCTGCAGCTCCCAGGCCGCCCTTGTCATGGCCAGCCCGGGGCTCAAACCCACCCGGGCCGTCACGGCCCTGATGCGCATCGCAACGGCGGGAAGCCTTTTAAGCCTGGGCGTGTTTGCCGCGGCCTTTTTCTTCAGTGCCCCGAACCCCTCCTCGGACCGGCTCTCCATGACGATCCAGACCGATCTGCCCATGGTTCTTATGAGCACCGCGGTCTTGGTGGTGCTTTACACCCTTTTCTTCTCGGAGCGCCGCTCCAGGGAAGAGCTGATCCTCATCGTCACCGGCATGGTGGTCCTCACCAGCGGCCTGGCGGCCACCCATCACTTTTCCCCCCTGCTGGCCAACGGCATCACCGGATTTTTCCTGGGCAACACCACCCGCTACAGGGACCGTATTCTATCCATGGTGATCATCCTTGAAAAGCCCCTTTACCTGCTCCTGCTCATTTTGCTGGGGGCGCGGGCCATTCCCTTTTCCCAGGGGCTTCTGTTGACGGCGGCCCTTTACCTTCTCCTCCGAACCATGGCAAAGCTCGGCGGAGGCTGCCTTATCTCCCTGTTCCACACCGATGTCACCATGCCGAGGAATGCGGGAACCGGCCTCATGGAACAGGGCGGCCTGGCCCTGGCCCTCTGTTTTGACGCCCAGCACGCCTTTGCCGACCCCATCACCCACAACCTCGTCACCGCCATTCTCCTGGCCACCCTGGCCAGCGATCTCACCGGGCGGCTTACCTGGGGCGAGCTGATCCCCAAAAGGGAAAACATGCCATGACCCCTCATCCCCTGCACCGCGTCGTCCGCAACGCCGCCACCCTTGCCATGGCCGTGGCCCTGTGCGCCTGGTCCATGGAGATCCCCATCGAAAGCAGCTGGCAGGTGGGCGGAAGCATCAACATCACCCTGGCAGCCACCCTGCTCTGCGGCTTTCTCACGGCCGAACTCCTGGCACACATCGGCATCCCGAAGATCACCGGCTACATCCTGGCAGGCGTGGTGGCAGGCCCCCACGTCACCGGGTTTCTCGATGTGGACACCGTGGAAAAACTCCAGCTCATCAACGAAATCGCCCTGAGCTTCATCGCCCTGCACGCCGGGGCCGCCCTGGACCGGGCCCTGCTCTCCGGGCGCAGCCTGGCCCTGGGCCTCAACCTGGCCCTTCAATGCCTGCTGGTGCCCCTCATCGTCTTCGGTGCCATCATGGCCACCGCCCCTCTTTTTGCCTTCACCGCCCAGGTCACCCAGACCCAGCTCCTGGCCCTGGCCCTTTTGTCGGGGATCATCGCCATTGCAAGGTCCCCTTCGTCGGCCATGGCCATCATCACCGAATGCCGTGCCAGGGGCCCCTTTACCGAGACCGCCCTGGGCATCACCGTGGCCATGGACGTGCTTGTGATCATTGTCTTCACCGCCGCCCTGGCCGTCTTGTCTCCCCTTTTGGACGGAAGCCACGCCAAGGGGTGGCACCAGGCCGGAGTCCTCGGCCTTGAGCTCACCGGATCCCTTGCCATCGGGGGCCTGCTGGGGTTGGGCATCCACGCTTTTTACAAACGGGTGGGCAAGGACCACGCCCTGTTTCTGCTGTTCATCGCCTTTACCGTGACCCGCCTCTCCGAGTTGACGGGCCACCAGCTCAGCGCCTTCACCGCCCTTCACGTCAGCCTGGAGCCCCTTCTCATCTGCATCGCCGCAGGATTTGTGGTGCGCAATGCCACCCCCTTCGGTGAAGAACTCGAAGGGGACCTCATGCGTCTCTCCCTGCCCATCTACGTGCTCTTCTTCTCTGTTGCCGGCGCCTCCCTGGACCTCTCCGCCCTGGCCGTCTGCTGGCCCCTGGCCCTGGTCCTTGCCGTCTCCCGTGCCGCAGGCCTTGCCCTTTCCACCCGCCTTGCAGGGCGCATGGCAAACCTCCCCGCACCGGAACGACGCCTCGCCTGGATGGCCCACCTCACCCAGGCCGGGGTGGCCATCGGGCTCACCCAGATCATTGCACGCAAAGACCCGGTCACCGCCGGCTACCTCACCACCCTCACCCTGGCCGTCATCACCATCAACCAGTTCATCGGACCCGTGGCCTTTAAACGCGCCCTGGTGTTGACCGGAGAAGAGGGAAAGGACCGGCGGTAAAGCATGTCTGCCCAACAACATGTCTTCTATGGTTAAAGTCGGATGAATCACAGGGGCAAGAGGGATCAATAAACCAAAAAAATGCCTCCGGCGGCAAGGTGTGCCACCTTGAAAGCGGGTTGCGAATGCGCTTTCCCCTTCGTTCCTCAGGGGAAATCACATTCGCCTTTCAAACAAACGTCGGCCTTGATCATCGTTTGGGTCATCTGCCTATTTGCATCACTCCCCCGAACCCCCTTGTCCCCTGGAGCGCCGCACTCCTGTGCGGCACGGGTAACGACGGACAAAAAAGCCGCACCGGAGTGCGGCGCTCCATTTCGGTCGATTTTCCTCGTTTTTTTGACGGTCGCGGCCCAAACGAAAACCAAGGCCAAAACGTCATTCAAGAATGAGCTATTAAGATCTGTTTGTTAAACCCAACTCATAAAATCGAGCAAAAGTTTAACCCCCGGCAGGGCCGCCGGAGGCATCTTTTTTAAGAGGGGATTAAATCAGGCTGGAGAGGGGACCGCCTTCGGTCATGGGGGTGACGGTATAAAAACCGCGCTCTTCCCGTCCTCCGGAGATGGTGCGGCCGATGAATTTTTTCAGGCGGGTAAGAAGGGCATCGGATTCCACGATGGAGAAGATGGCACGGCTGCGGGTGATCCCACCGCCCGCCATGAGGCGGAAGCCTGCAAACAGGGGGACATGGTGGCTGATAATCTCCAGGGCATCGGTGGCATCCACCACCGTGCTCATGGTGACGCCCAGGTCCATGAAACCGGTGATGAGCTCATCAGCGGTCTCTTCACTCTGCACCACAACCATCATCAGGTACATGGCTACACCTCCCCGCCGTACCAGGCGATCTCCGCATCCTTTTCAAATCGCCGGATGGTCTCCCAGAGGGTTCCGGCATCCGGGGATTGACGCAGGGCCTCGGGAAAGGCCTGCTGCTTGCACAGGCGTGCCGTGCGGGCCAGGATCTGAAGGTGCTCCGACGGGTTGGTGGTGGGAATAATCAGAGCCAGGACCACGTCCACGGGCTGGTCGTCGATGGACTCAAAGTCAACGGGACGGGAGAGGCGCAGGAGAAATAAGGTGGTTTTGGTGCATTGGGCGGAGGTGGTGTGGGGCAGGGCAATGCCCAGGCCGATGCCGGTGGTGAAGCTGTCTTCCCGCTCCCGAAAACCGGAAAGAAGGGCCCCTGAATCCATGGCAAGCCCCGAAGCCGCGGCTTTCTCAGCCAGGAACGCCAGTACGTCGTCCTTGCCGGGCAGGTGAATCCCCACGTAGATATGGTTTACGTCAAGGCACTCTCGTATCTTCATGGCTGCCCCTTTCCCCTAAATTGTGGTGGGAGATGCATGGCTAAAGGATACCCAAGGCGAGGGCTCATTTCAAGGGGAATGGGCCACACCAGCCCCATGGAACAGGCCCCCCGAAACGGGGGGCCTTCACCTCGGGTCCATGGCCCGAACGCATTAGGGTTGTATATCGATGGTGGGGAAGATCCCCTTGTTCTTGCCGGTCAGGTAGGGTTGCAGGGTGTTGTAGGAGATCATGTGCCCGGCCTGGGCGTGCCCCCTCACCTTGCTGACATCCCCGAAATAGGCGCCGTTGGCCTCCAGGATGTGATCGATGCGGTGCTCGAAGCCGTGCACCAGGTCATAGCCGCTCCCGGAAAACGTCAGGTTCCCCAGGGTCACCTCACCGGTGACCTTGGAGAGATCGTCCAGGGAGATGCTGTGGTTTTTCAGGTCCTCCTCGTTACGAACATATCCCCAGACCGCATGGCGCTCCGGAATGGTCAGGGGCTCTTCCACGTCGATGATGGTATGGGGCATCACCATGGAACCGGCACCGATGGAAACGGGCATGCCGGGCTTGCCGTTGATAAAGGAGTTGAACCCGACAAACACGCGCTCGCCCAGGTTGGCGTTGATGATCTTGGCGCCGTGGGCGGTGATGTCGTTTTTCTCCAGCATGGAGTTGATGACGTAGGAGTGCTCCTGGGCGTTGGTGCCCGGTCCCATCCAGGCATTGTCCAGATAGGCCCGCTGAGAGACCAGGACGTTCTCATGGATATGGGTGTCTCCGGCCACATAGGCATAGCGGTTGAGGGCGGACTTGCTGGAGACGGTCACCGGGGTGGTGCTGACGGCAGAGCTGTAGATATCGCTATAGTCATCCTTGCGGTCTTCCATGAAGTCCCAGAGCACCCCTTCGGGTTTCCCCCCGGGGACATTCTTGATATAGCGCGCCAGCACCTCGGGGTCGTAAGTGTACTTGAACTCGAAGGTCTCCCCGTTCATCCAGATGGTGCCGTCGGGAATCTCCTCATGGTACAGGTCCGAGGCGCTCTGGACAAAGGCGAAGGTCCCCACCTTGCAGCCGTGCAGAGAGGTTAAGTCCACGGTGGCAAAAGGAGCGATGTAGCAGCCCTCCACCAGGGCCCCGTGGATGTTGGAATAGAAACTCGCAAGGGTGTTTCGAATCAGGAACTCTTCCGGTGCTTCCGGGTCGTGGGAGTAGTTGTGAATCAGGGTTTTTATGAGGTAGCTGTCCTTGATATGGATCTCCTCATCTTTTTCCACGGGTACCTCCATGCCTTGGAAATGCATGGTGTCCCCTTTGCGCTTGAGCTCGTCCCCGCGCACATCGGTCTTGTAGAGCACGGCGTTGTCGGTGAAACACTTGCCGAGAAAATAGCTGCCCGCCAGGCTGGAGTTTTTGAAATTTACGTGGAGAGGATGATGGCTGGTGACGCCATAAAAGGCGTTGAAGCGAAGCATCTGCTTAAAGGGAACCACATCCTTGGCAAAGGGCTCCGCATCAAAAGAGAAGTTTCTAAGGTTCACGTTGACCCGGGCAACCACCCGGTCAATGAGTTTTTCCAACTGTTTCATGTCTGGTACCTCCTTTTTCTATTGCCGCCACAGGGAAGGGGGGTTTTGCCCCCATGCCGCGCTTAAAAAGCAGCGGCATGGTCGTCCGGGCTTCAAACGGTCCATGGACCGTCCTGTTCGGCAATGACATCTTCGGTGCAGGGGAGCAGACCCGAAACAAACCGGCCCGCTCCCCCCTCGTCTTCTCCTGTACGCCCCTTGGATCAGGCGCTGACTGCCTCTTCCGCAGGCAGGTACTTGGACAGGGGACACCCGCCACAGGCGCCCTCTTCATGGATCTGCTGATAAATAACGGTCAGGGCCTTCTCCCCGTTGGGATAGATGTTCTCTTTCCCGATGGTCTCCAGAAGGTGGGTGCGTTCCAGAACGGCGACCACCTCTTCCTTCATGGAGCTGAAGGAGATGCCTCGACCGCTTTCGCGCACCGTCTCGATGAGAATCGCCAGGGCCTCTTCACCGGAAGCATCCACGTCGTTGATGCCGCTGGATTCGATGAGGATATGGCGAAGATCGGGCTTTTCGGTGATGAACTCAAGCACCTTGTCTTCGAGGTAGGAGGCGTTGGTGAAGATCAGGGGCCCGTCAAACCGAACAACGGCAATGTGCTGGCACTCCCGCAGCCCGAACTTCACAGAGCTTCGGAAGGTCTGGTCTTCGGACCTTGAAAGCAGGGCCACACGGGGCCGGAGGTTCTTGTAGATGAAGACGATAAAGGTCAGGGCCACACCCACCATGATCCCCTCTTCCAGATGCGGTGCAAAGTAGAGGGTGCAGATGAAGGTGATGACGCTGATGGCACCGTCGGCACGCTTGGCTTTCCAGGCGTGCACAAACCCTTTCACGTTCACCAGCCCGATCACGGCCATCATGATGACCGATGCCAGGACCGCCTGGGGCAGGTGGTAGAGAAGGGGGGTGAAAAAGAGCAGGGTCAGGGCCACCATGAGGCTGGTCACCACCGAAGAGATCCCGCTGACAGCGTTGGCCTGCAGGTTCACCGCGGACCGTGAAAAGGAGCCCGACACCGCGTAACTCTGACCGAAGGAACCGATGATGTTGGCCAAACCCTGGCCGATGAGTTCCTGGTTGGGGTCCAGCTTCTGACCGGTCTTGGCCGCCATGGCCTTGGCGATGGCGATGGCCTCCATGAAACCCAGCAGGGAGATGATCACGGCAAAGGGGAGCAGCTGAAGAAAGGCCCCCAGAAAGGTGGTGTTGTCGGGCAGGGTGGGGATCCCCACCTTGAGGCCCTTGGGAATGTCTCCCACCACAGCACCGGCGCCGATCATTCTCAAGCCGTCCAGGGCCAGGGGTTTGTTCCCCACCTTGATACGCCACTTGCGCCCGTCGGTCTGCATGCCTTCAGGCTCTTTGCCGCGCACATAAAAGACAGGGCTCTCCCCGGTGTCTTCGGTGGCGGCAAAATGAACCAGACGCAGGGTCTCCCGGGTCTCCCCGGAGGAGGCCTTCAGGCTGTTGATCCGGGCGTTGATACGGGCCAGATCGTACTCAAGCTCCATCTCCTGCGAGGAGGGAATGGAACCCTTGGTATGCTCCTGAGCGGCCTTGAGCCGGGTATTAAGGGATGCACGCTCTGCCCCCAGCGTTGCAATCTCGGCCACGTCGCGGTTAAACGCATCGATCATGGCGGTGACGGACGGGGCCTTGATGCTGGTCGCGGGCACCGATACGTCATGATTGAACTTAAAGGCAAAGGAGATCACCGTGGTGACGGCAACGGCCACCAGCACGTTGGGGATCTTGGGGTTGACCCGTTTCAAAAACACCATGATGGCGATGGAAAACGTCCCCATGGCAAGGGTCGGGAGGTGGGTGTAATGAAGGGCCGAGCGGCAGACGTGCAATATCGTCTCGTAGTGATGGGGCGCCTTGTCTACGTAAACCCCGAAGAGTTTTGAGAACTGGCTTGAGGCGATGATGATGGCCGCCGCGTTGGTAAACCCGTTCACCACCGGGTGGGAGAGAAGGTTCACCACCAGGCCGAGGCGCAGAACCCCGAGCAGGAACTGAAAGGTCCCCACGGTAAGGGCCAGCAGCACCGAGTAGGCGATAAATTCCGTACTCCCTGCGGTTGCCAGCGGTTCCAGCGACGCCGCCGACATCAGCGACACCACCGCCACCGGTCCGGTGGCCAGTTGGCGACTGGATCCGAAGAGAGCCGCCACCATGGGCGGCAGAAAGGCAGCGTACAAGCCGTAGTAAGCCGGTAACCCGGCCAGCTGGGCGTACGCCATCGATTGTGGAATCAGAACCATGGCCACGGTAATCCCGGCCACCACGTCGGTTCTGAACTTTCCTGTGTCGTAGTCCTTGAACCAGAGCAGAAATGGAAACACTTTGGTCAACATAACGATACTTCCCCCTGAAAATCAAAAAATTAAGTACATAAACCTCTTCTTCCTATTCGTAAAAGGAACTTCCCTGTCCTTTTATATCCGGTAGCTGAACCGCGAGGGGATGTTGCACAAACCCTGCCGGTTGTTCATAAAACAACAAACGCCTTCACTTGAAGCATGGTTTCGTCCCTTTTGCTCCAGCAGGGCGTTTGTTCCACTTGCAATTACTTGCCAAAAATCACTTACTGGCCTTCCCAAACCAAATAAAAAGTTCTTTTCGAGCAATTAGAATGCAGATATATGACGACGAAAGTTTTGTCAATCGGAAAGCCGCTAACGGGATGATTCCCTTCATCTTTTTCATTCAGGATTTCCCAGGGAACCCCCAAACCAGCCACAGGCCGGAGAATAGGTCCGGTCAATAATCCCATTGATTTTTTAACAATCCCTTACGCGGCGCATCCCCCTTCCCCCCTCCCATCCGAAAAATCGGACACCGGCAAGAAAAATAGAGTCCCAAACCCAAAACAGCGTTCACCCGAGATAGGGTCCCCTCCGCCCCTGAACCGCCTCTAATAATGGGCACCAACGCATGAAAAATATGGCGATTCTACGGCCATAAAAACAAGGCGGGTGCAAAAAAATGAGGGGAAAAGCGCGCCTCCGGCGGCAAGGTGCGCCACCTTGAAAGCAGGCTGCGAATGCGTTTTGCCCCTCGTACCTCGGGTCACATCACATCCGCCTTTAAAACGCCATTCATGCAAGCGGTTTTTTATGATCTGTTTGTTAAACTTTTTAAAAGTTTAGCCCCCGGCAGGGCCGCCGGAGGCATCTTTAACATGGCTGCCTCCGGCGGCAAGGTAATGCGCCCTTGCCCTGGAAGACAGGAGGGGGAGGTAGAAAGGGGATCAGGGAAGCCGGCCGATGATCACGGTAAGATCCAGGCCCCCATGGGACATGGGGTGCCCGTGGAACCCACGGGGCATGGGGCGGGGAACCTGCTGTTTCGGAACGGCCAGGGCCGCCGTCCAGCCGCCCCAGTGGGCGGCAAGATGATCCAGCAGGCGCTGGACAAAGGCGTCGTTGCCCCCCTTGATCCGCTTGCCGTACGGGGGATTGAAGACAACCACGCCGGGAACAGAGGAAACGGAGGCCGGGTCCAGGGAGAAAAAGTCACTCGCGCGGAGACCCACGGCCTTTCCGAAGGGCAGCTCAGCCAGGGTCGCCCCGAGACGATCCACGGCCCCCTGGTCCAGGTCCGAGGCAAAAATCACGGGGGCTGACACGTCGCTGATCGCCTTTTCCGCTTCCCGCTTCATGTGGGCAAAGCCCTTTTCCCGGAACGAGGGCCACTGCTCAAAGGCAAAGCGCCGAAACAGCCCCGGGGGCGTGCGGGTTGCCCGCATGGCCGCCTCCAGGCTGAAGGTCCCGGCCCCGCACATGGGGTCTGCCAGGGGCGCATCCCCGGTGTACCCGGCCATGGTCAGGATGGCAGAGGCCAGGGTCTCGCGGATGGGCGCCCTGCCGCCGTGGGTCTTGACCCCGCGCTTGTACAGGGGCTCGCCCGCGGCATCCAGGGAGAGGGTAAAACGATCGTCTTCCCCCCGAAGGTAAATCTTCTGGGGCACCCGCCCTTCCCCCCCGGGCAGGGCCTGATCCACCACCCCCTTGACCCGCTGGGCCACGGCGTCGGTGTGGTAAAGACGACAGTGGTGGGTTGTCACCACCACCTCGGGGTCGGCATCGGTCGGCAACCAGAGCTCCCAGGGAATCTCAGCGATACGCCGCTCCAGCTTATCAAAGTTTTCCGCCTTGAAGCTTGCCAGGCGCACCAGGATGCGGTTGGCAAGACGCAAGGAGAGGGCCGCCTGCCACAGGGACTCCAGGCGGGCGGTGAACTCCACCCCGCCGGTGACCCGCGTGACCTCAAGGCCCAGACAGGCCTCGGCCTCCTGGGCCAGCAGCCCGCCAAGGCCCGGGGTGGCGCTCACATAAAAGGTGTGATCACGGCCCGCCACGCGGCGGCGCACCCTCTTCTCAAAGGCGGCGTCGCCTTTTTTATTCTCCTGCGGTGTTTCCAGTCTTCGGTCCTCCAGATCTCAAAAGCATAAATAAAAAACGTAAATACTCAGCTCAAAATGCCTTCTATGGTTAAAGTTCGGATGAATCACAGGGTCAAGAGGGCTCAGAAAAAAACAAAACCAATGCCTCCGGCGGCGAGGTGTGCCACCTCGAAAGCAGTTACGAATGCGCTTTCCCCTTCGTTCCTCAGGGAAAATCACATTCGCTATTGATTCAGATTAAGCCGAATCTGTTTTTAAAACCTGTTTATTAAACTTTTTAAAAGTTTAGCTCCCGGCAGGGCCGCCGGAGGCATCTTTAACCTGGCTGCCTCCGGCGGCAAGGTGTGCCACCTTGAAAGCAGAATGCGAATGTGCTTTGCCCCTCGTTCCTCGGGTCACATCACATCCGCCTTTCAAACAAACGTCGGCCTTGATCATCGTTTTGACCATTGGCCTGTTTGCATCCCCTCCCCCCGAACCCCCTTGTCCCCTGGAGCGCCGCACTCCGTTTCGGTCGATTTTTCTCAGTTTTTCAAAGGTCGCGGACAAACGAAAACCAGGGCCCAAACTTTATCCAAAAAGAACGATTAAGGCCTGTTTGTTAAACCCATCTTAATGATATCAGGCAAAAGTTTAGCCACCGGAGATATAAGCTGAATAGTTACCCAAAAAGGATAAAATGGGCCTCTCCTGCAAAACCGGTTGCCACATGTCACACCCCAAGCAAATGCCCCGTAAACATGTGCATGATGTCTACCTTCATGCATTCGCCACAGGGTTTCCAGGTGCCCCCACCTGGCCGCCGGAGGCTTTCTTCCCAACAGCAAGAGCCCATCAAATAAGCAGCGCCTTCTCCCGGGTTTCGGTCTCCAGGAAGGTTTTTGCGATGTTGGATGAATAAACAATGATTTGAACCATGAGGTTCATCAGCTCGGTGTGGACCTCGTGGGTCTCCACGGACGCCGCCTGTTTTCCCACCAGGCGATCGAGGTGGTGCACCCGGTACTGAAGCTCCAGGTCGAGGTACTTTCGCTCTTTCACCATGATGCGCTGGGCCTTTTCCAGATCCTGCTCGGCGAAGGCCTCTTTCAAGAGCCGGATCTGCTTGCACACCTTCTGGTGGTAGATGGTGAGCTCTTCCCTGCCCTCTTCTGAGAAATCATGGGCCAGTTCATGCTTTTTGCGGATCAGGGGCAGCACGTTGCGGTGGATGATATCCCCTATGCTCTCCATGTCCCGGACAATGGAGACCATGGCGTAGACCACGCGCAACTGGGCATCCGACGCCCCGCTGCGGGCCACCTTGAGCAGGTAATCGGTGATCTTCTCCTCCAGGAAATCGATCTCCTCTTCGCGCATGTCGATCCCCTCCATGAGGGTCAGCTCCGGGTAGACCTTGTCCCGCTTGGGGCTCTGGGTCACAAAGGGGACGGCCACGGCCTTGAGCAGATACTCCAGCGCCGAGGCCATGCGTGAAATCTCGGATCGGGCAAGATCCACGGCCAGGGCCGGAGAAAAGATCTTGCTCTCATCCAGAAAGGTGGTGGTGTACCGGGGAATGGGGCAGGCGGTCTCCGGCAGCATCCGCACGATGAGCCGGGCAAAGGCGTCGCTGAAGGGCAGCACGATGATCCCGATGGCAATATTAAACACGGAGTGGGCGTTGGCAATCTGGCGGGCGATGTCCGAATTGAACTCGTCCCCGAGCCAGGAAATACACCAGGTGAACTCCGGGATAAACCCGATAAAAAGCATCACCCCGATGACACGAATCATCACGTTGGCCAGGGCCACCCGCTTGGCATCCCGGTTGGCACCGATGCTGGCAAAGCCCGCAGTGACACAGGTGCCGATGTTGGCCCCCAAGACCATGGGGATGGACGCCTCCAGGGAGATGAGCCCCTCAAGGCCCAGGACAATCAAGATACCGATAAAAGCGGTGGAGCTCTGGATAAGCGTGGTCAGCACCACCCCGATGAGAAGGCCGAGGAATCGGTTCTCAAGGCCCGAGAGCAGGGTGATCACCTCCTGGCTGCTGCGCAGGGGCCGCATGGAGTCCCCCATGAGCTTGAGGCCGTAAAACAGGACACCGAAGCCCAGGAGCACATCCCCAAAGGATTTTACGGTATCACGCTTGGCAAGGAGCCGGATAAGAAAACCGGCCACAATCATCAACAGGGCATAGTCGGTCACCTTGAAGGCAATGAGCTGGGCCGTGATGGTCATGCCGATGCCCGAGCCGATGAGCACCCCGATGGTCTGCATGAACTGCATGAGCCCTGCCTGGACAAAGCCCACCAGCATCACCGAGGTGGCGCTGCCCGACTGCACCAGCATGGTGACCACGATGCCCAGCAGCATCCCCCGGTATTTGTTCTTGGTCAGATTGGCCAGGATGGTCCGGAGCCGGTCCCCTGCGGCCCGCTGCATGCCGTCGCTCATGAGCTCCATGCCGAAGAGGAAAAAAGCGAGCCCCCCCATCAGCCCCATGAGCTGAAATCCCCAGTGAATCTCCGAAAGACCGTCAGCCCAGGCATCCGCTGCGCAAAAGGTGATGCCTGCGCCCACAAGCCAGGCCCATCCGCTCTGTTTCGACCTCATCCAACACCTGCCCATCTCAAGAGTAGTCATTACATCGCCCGGCGAGGGCTCCGCCATTGCTCCCGGCACCCGTCGTCCACGCCCTACAGGTCATACCCCGCTCAAAAAAACCGCCATGCAACCGGTGCGAATCTTCCGGAGCACCGGTGACCTCGTCGTTGCTGATTTTTCAAAAAAGCCGCCATGGGCGCCTGCCTCCGGTTCGGCCAGGGGATGCCCATCATCTTAGTGAAGGCACTTGGCAGCCGTCAACAGGATTTAAGCCCGCCCCAGGCGCCCCGCCAAGGGCGTTAACCCCGCCTGCCCACCCGGAATCCGCACCGGCATGGGGTGGAGAGCAGATTGACAACCCTTTCCATATCTTGTATCTAATCCATCATAATGGCTTGTTCGACTTTTTGCGAAGCTGTCATTAACCATTTGATCTGTAAATAAAGGGCTTCGGCCCATTCGATTTGACCTTCCAAGGAGGCATCCATGGCCAGTTTAAACAAGGTGATGATTATCGGAAACCTGGGCAGGGACCCTGAGGTGAGCTACACCCCCAGCGGTCTTGCCATTTGTAAATTCAGTATCGCCACCACCGACGTTCGTGTGGATCGAAACAGCGGAGAGCGCACGGAGCGAACAGAGTGGCACCGCATCACCGTGTTCGGAAAAACCGCAGAAAACTGCGGCCGATTCCTCGCCAAGGGCAGGCAGGTTTATGTCGAAGGACGCCTCCAGACCAGCTCCTACGAAAAGGACGGCATCACCCGGTACTCCACCGACATCATCGCCAACCAGGTCACCTTCCTGGGCGGCCGCAACGCTGAAGGCGGAGGCGGTGGCCAGCAGGGCGGCGGCTTCGGCGGCGGTGGCCAGAACAACAACTACCAGGGTGGCGGATACAACCAGAACCAGAATCAAAGCCAGGGCGGTGGCTACGGCAGCGCTGGCGGGTACCCCGGAAGCTACAACAGCACTCCCCAGCAGCCTGCACAGCAGCAGCCCCCCCAGCAGCCTGCGGCACAGCCCCAGAGCAACGGCTTTGACCAGGGCGGAAGCTTCGGCGGCGGCGATCCCGGTTTCACCAACCCGCCCGACGACGACATCCCCTTCTAGGCCCTTATAAAGCGCCTGGCACCATACGCAAAAAGCCCCCTTGCAATGCAAGGGGGCTTTTTTTGTTCTTAGGCGCTGATCAATGACAACATATGTGACTATTCAGCTCCGAAAAGCTGCCTTCTATGGTTAATCACAGAGGGATCAACAAAAAGCCAAAAACATGCCTCCGGCGGCAAGGTGTGCCACCTTGAAAGCAGGTTGCGAATGCGCTTTCCCCCTCGTTCCTCGGGGAAAAGAACATCCGCCTTTAAATGAAAATTCATTCATTTTTTCAAGACCTGTTTATTAAACTTTTTAAACGTTTAGCCCCCGGCAGGGCCGTCGGAGGCATGCTTTTGCATGTTGTCACACACCGCACGATTCTGCGGCCCTGAAGGCGGTGGCGATGGAGATCCCGGCTCCGCTTTTTTCCCGTTTCCAGTCCTGGTGGGCCAGGATGCTGCCGGCAACGAAGAGATTCTGGCTGACGGGGTTGCCCTCTTTGTCCAGGGGGCGCATGGCCGAATCAGCGGTCACTCCGGCCCGGTTGACGGCATGTCCATCGGAATGGAAAAGGTCGCACCGATGCCACAGGTCCCGGCTCGCGGGCTGGGTCACGTAGAGATCCAGGAGGGGTTCGGTCACGCGGTGCCGGTCTCCGGCCAGGCCTCCACCCATGAAACGACCGGTGGCCAGGATCATCCTGCGGGCAAACACGGTGCGTGCCTCGCCCCTCAGGGTGGCGGTGACGGAAAAACCGTCCTCCCCTTCGGAGACCGTGGTGACCCGCCCGCCCACGAAGGTGGCAACACCATACCTTGAGAAGGCTCGGTCCAAGGCTTCTCGCAGCCGGACGCCGGCTGCCGTGGGGGGCATGCCCGGGATTTCAAAACAGGGAACGCCAAGGGCGTCTTCAAGGTGGACCAGGGTCTCACGGCTCCTCTCCATCCCGAAGATGGGGGGCAGGCCCACGGCCTTGTGGCCGTCCAGGTGGGGACGGATGGCCTGGACCAGGCGATCACGTCCCGCGGGGAGATCAAGCTCCCGCGCCAGGGCCTCGGGATAGATGTCTCCGGGACGTCCCAGGCCTTCGGGGGCAATCTCAACGGAAGAGATCCCGGGCCAGGCCGGGGCGGCCGACTGGGCCACCTGATTTGCCTGAAACCCTTTGAGCCCCCGGATGCCTACGATGAGGGTTTTGTCTCTCTTTTCAAAGGCCGTTGCCCCTGCCGCCATGGTTTCGGGGAGGGCATAGCTTGCCTTGATGGTGCCCACGCTGGTCACCACCCGGGCGTTGGACTCGCAGAGCTGATAGCCCAGCCCTTCGGCTTCGAGCAATCCCAGAAACTCTTGGAACGACTGCCCGATGGCTTCACGCCCAATCTTACCGTAGGGGTGATCCGGCTCGGAAGCGACCAGGGTCTCAACCGTCTGCCAGGGATCCGTGGAGTAGGCCTTGTCTCCGGGTACCATGCCCGCCAGGTCAAACAGGCCGCTTGACAGGGGCAGCTGGCTGCCCGTGCCCACCACAGCGACTTTAAGTCCTCGCTTCGCCGCAAAAAGGGCGGCCGCGCTTCCGGCAAGACCATTGCCAACCACCACCACATCCCAGCTGCCGTCCCAGGGATTCCGGGCTGTGTCTACTAGATTATTCATGCCCCACCTCCATTCCAAAGAGTCCGCACTGCAGGGCCTCATGAAGCTCCGCCCGGGCGAGGTTCTCTCCCCAGGAGACGGATCGCATCCCCTTCCAGCGCTCCTTATAAAATTGGGCCAGCCCGGAGAGTCCCTCGTCACCGGTCACGTGTCCCTGGCCGTACATCCAGGCGGCCAGCCTCAGTCCGCAGAAGCTCCCCTGACAGGGACCCTTGCCCACGCGGCTTCGCAAGCCCACTTCCACAAGGCCCCGTGCAAGGCCCTGGCTTTCCAGGGAGGCCACAAGGGAACCGATGACTGATTCAGACACCATTTCGCATTCGCAGATCATACCGTCCCCTTTCTGGTGGCCGGCCATCCATTTTTTCGGGGCCGCACCGGGTTCGGTCCACATGGCGTCCCCGCTTGCCGGAAGGGGCTGAGTCCGGGTGACGCAGGGCCCGCCCATGCCGAGGTAGTGGCAGACCGCGTCGGCCGCCCGTTCCGCCATAAGCCGGTATGTGGTCAGCTTCCCGCCGGTGATGGTAAACAGGTTTTCCACCCCTTCGTCCCGGTGGTCCATGAGCACAAAGCCACGGCTGACGTTTCGATCGTCGCCCCCGGAAGGGTCTCCGAACAGGGGGCGGACCCCGCTGTAGGCGCGAATCATTCGGGTCGTGGCAAGGATGGGCAGCAGGGCTGTGGCTTCGTCCACCATGCGGTCCACTTCGTCGGTGGTTGGCCAGGCCGCATCCGGGTTGTCCACATGGGAGGAGGTGGTCCCCACAATGGAGACGGTGCCTCCGGGTACCACAATATCTGCATCCGACGGGCGGCGCAGCCGGTTCACCACCCGGGTGGTGAGACGATGGTCAGTGACCAGAAGGCTCCCTTTAGAACACCGCACATGGGTAGTGGCCCCGGCGATGGCCGCCACCTGCCCTGCCCAGGCCCCGGCGGCGTTGACCACGCAGGAGGTCTCCACCTCCACGGTCTCTCCCGTTGCCCGACGCTTCAAGAGGGCATGGGTCACCTGAGAACCTTTGCGAGTCACGCCCGCCAGCTCGGTGCCGCAAAGCAATTCCGCTCCATGACTCAGGGCATCGGAGACGTTGTCCAAGGAGAGACGAAAGGGATCCACCGTGGCGTCATTGACCTCGTAGGCCGCGACAATGGGACCGGTCAGGTTCGGCTCAAGGGCGCGCGCCTCATCCGCATCGATCTGCCGATGGGGCATGTCGCTCTGGCTCAGAAGCCCTTCGAAGTCCGCCATGTAATTTTCATCGTCCCCTTCCACCCCCACAAACAGACCGCCGGTGGCTTCAATGCACTGGGGGGCCATGGCGCGCAGAAGGGCATTCTCATCGCGGCACTCTTCGGCAGAGTGCCGGTCGGAATAGAGATACCTCGCCCCGCTGTGGAGAAGGCCGTGGTTGCCCCCAGAGGCCCCGGAGTTGATGTCCCCGCGCTCCACAAGCAAAACCTTCAATCCCCGCAACGCCAGGTCCCGTGCCACACCGCACCCGGTCGCTCCGGCTCCGATCACCGTTACATCCGCTTTTATTCGCTTCATCATCCCATGATGCTCCGTCTTAAGAATCCGATAAGGACCTGCTCAAGAGTTCCCAACGCCCCCGCGTCCCACAAATGGACCGAGACCGCAGGTCAAAAGATCCCCCTTAGCTCAGGATGTTCGTTTTCCAAAACCGACACGCACTCAGGATATCCGGCGGGCACACAGGGTTAAACCCCTTGGTTTTCAAATAAAAAAATCACAGCACGCCCAACATGCCCGGTTCCCGCCCAAGGTTCGGAATCGACCCTTTGACCTTTCACACCCAGCAGATTGTTCACAATACAACATAAATTTTCGGATTTGAAAACCCAAAACTGCTGTTTCAACCCTGCCAAATCGGGATAATATCTCTTGAGAAAAAGGAATTACGATGCTATCACACACTAAACTTTATACGTTCGTTCTCATCAAAAACGAAAATAAGGAGAGTAGAGGTGAACACAGGGGATCGGGAATACAATGCAGCGGATGTCATCCGAACCCTGCCGAGACGTCAGAAGGCGATCTATGACATGGTCCTTGAAAAGGGCTTTGTCTCCATCGAAGGGCTCTCCCAGCACTTCTCCGTGACGCCCCAGACCATCCGGCGGGATATCAACAACCTGTGCAGCGCCAAGCTGCTCCAGAGATACCACGGTGGGGCCGGGCTCCTGAACAGCGTGGAGAACTTCACCTACTCCACCCGAAAGTCGCTGTGTTCGGAAGAGAAAATCCGTGTGGCCCAGCACGTGGCCCAGTTCATCCCCAACAACGCCTCCCTGTTTCTCGACATCGGAACCTCCACCGAAGAGGTGGCCCGGGCCCTGGTGGACAAAACCGGCCTTCGCGTCATCACCAACAACCTGAACGTGGCCTCCATCCTGGGTCAGAACCGGGGCTTTGAGATCCTGGTGTCAGGCGGGGTGGTCCGTAACCACGACCTCGGCATCACCGGGGAAGCAGCCATCGATTTTATCAGCCAGTTCAAGGTGGACTTCGGCATCATCTCCGTTGCAGGCATCGACCCCGACGGCACCCTCATCGACTTCGATTACAACGAAGTGCGCATCGCCCGAGCCATCATCAGCAACTCCCGCCAGGTCTTCCTGGTGGCCGACCACTCCAAGTTCAACCGAAGCGCCATGGTGCGCATCGGCAACCTGGAAGAGGTGGACGCCCTGTTTACCGACCGCACCCCACCGGCCTCCTTTTTAGAGATCATCAAACGCGGCGACGTGAACCTGCACATCGCGCCCGGCGGCAAACACTGATGCCCTAAGGCCCCACGGGCCTGCCACCTCCGCTTAAAACAATAAAAAAAGGCCACCTTGGATCCCAAGGTGGCCTTTTTTTGTAACGAGTCTGTCCATCGTTACCTCCGGGGCCAAACACATGAAGCAACCATCCTGCAGTGACGACCCGAACCCGGAAGGGCCCGGGCCCATCGCTGCAATGCCGGGGAAAGGACCAATGGCGGGGTGCCCCTTCACCCGAGGGCCCAGGCGGTCGCCTGGACCCGGGAGATCATACGATTAGAAGCGGGCAGTCAGGGTCACGCCCCCGCCCACGATGTAGCCGTCTGCGCTGGCCGAGACCACATTCCCCTGAAAACTTTCGTTCAGGTTATTGCTCTCGCCACCGACAACGCGCGCCTGCTCGATGTCGGTATACTGGAACACCGCGTCAATGGTGTAACGGCCGAAGTTAAGTCCGGCACCTAAAGAGTAGGTCTTCTTGTCCGCATCGGGCCACTGCATATCCAGGGTGTTATCGGGAATGGGCGTGGGGTCGTAGAAATACCCGCCGCGCACGGTGAGAAGGTCGTTGACGATGTACTCCATGCCGAAACGAAGCTGCTTGGTGTCCTCCCAATCTCTCTCATAAGACTCTTCCCAACCACTCAGCGTTTCTGGAGCACCCGGAAAAACGCCGATACCAATCTGGTTGGACAACTTTGACACTTGGTCTTTATTAACGCTCCAGTCAGTCCAGACGAGGTCGCACTCAATAGAAAACTTGTCATGGGGCTGATAGCGCACCCCAGCTTGAACTTGTTGGGGATGATTGTAATCCATGGTCGCTGTTGCGACTTTAACCCCATCCTTGAAGACATCGCCCTCAAAATCAGCATCGCACTCGCTTCGATAAGTCAAGCCAAGGGTAATCGTTTCTTTGGGCTTATACATCACACCGATATTGTACGAGTAGTTCACATCATCTTCCAACTCCATGCCAATTGCAGCTTGATGATCGGGAGAAGGGAGATTACCAAACTCGCTTCCATCGACAATTCCTGCAGCATTCAGCTGGGCAGTGTAGGCTGCCGCTTCCCCATACTTTTCAGGATCTGAAGCCGCTGCACCTGCGTACACCACAGCAGCACCCGCCACATTTGATATCGCGCCCCCCCCCATTTTTTTGCTGATCGTATCGGCGTTGTCGATCAGTTTCCCCACAAACTCCGTGGTATTGGGAATCAGGTACTTACTCGTATCCGCACCAGCCTCGGACTTACCGATGGTAACCCCCACGCCAAAGGAGAGCTTGTCGTTCACCTTGTACGAAAGGGAAGGGGTCACACCGTAGCGCTTGTAATACGAATGGTACGCGCTATAGGAGCCAGGATTTTTATTGGGGTCCTTCTCCCAGTCCAATTCCATGCCCCAAGGCGCGTAAGCGGCAACGCCCAAGGCAAAATGCTCGCTGATCTTCTGAGCGTAACCCATGTGGGGCGCCACGAGAAGATCGGAGTCATCACTGAAATCGGTTGGTTCAATAAGATTTTCCGACATATTGGAACGATTGGTTACCGTAAACTGCGACATCTCAATGGTGGGATCCACCGCGAGGGCGCCCACAGAGAACACCTTGCCTTCAATCTGGGAGAGACCCGCCGGGTTATAGTACGCGGCAAAGGGATCATCGGCGGTGGCGGCATAGGCCCCGCCAAGGGCGGTGGCCCTTGCCCCGATACCATACGTATCCACAGAACCCCCATAAGCCATCGTGGTGGCGGCAAGCACACAGACCGCCGCACAAGCAAAACGTTTCACCATTGTTTCCTCCTTACACATAGCATGTCAACATAGCAGCGACGCCCGAAACTCGGAGCCCGAATCGCCTGTACATACCGATGCCTCATCAATAAACATCGTCCCGCCGAAAAACATAAAAAGCCTTCCCAGACATTTCCCGGCGAATCTTCAGGTAATTCAAAACCCCGTACACCGATCTCAGGGCCAAAAACCGACCGTACGGAACAATAGACAGCAGGTGCATACTAGAGCGGAGTTCAAAAAGCAAGGACGCGCCCCGCAAGTGCGACCATCGTTCACACAAGCCGCGCATAGCACCGTACAACCCTTCTATCGGAAGTCAATTGTGCAACCATCGTGCCATTATGTAAACAATGGTCATTGAGTAATCATTCCACCACATTCACAGAATCATGGAATATATACATTGCCGCCGAATTCATTTCATATTGAAATCCGCATTTCACAATGATACAAATCTTGGCCTACAATTCATTTTCATCGAAGGTGACCGGCATGCCATCAAAACCATTCTCTCCATCGGAACTCATCACCAAGGACCCCCGTTACGGGTTCCCCCTCTTCGGCCCCAGCCGCATCCTGGGCGTCAGCATCGCCACCCTCGAGCGGTTTTACAGGGACTTTACGGAGATGGTGGACAAAAAAACCCGCAACCGCATTGCCAAAAACCTGGGCTACGAGGTTGGCCTGGGCCAGGCCACCACCCTTTCCGGGCTCTATGCTTTTTCATCGCCCTCGGAGCACCTCCACGCCGGGAGCAGGCTTCGAAGCTTCACCGGCTATTGCCACGAACACATCACCTCCCTGGACATCACGCCCGAGGGGAAGTTGGTGCGGTTCACCGGCCTCTGGACAGAGTCCTTTGAAACCGCCGTCTACCTGAAGGCCAACAGCCGCAAGAACAAGGGCTACGCCAAACGACCGGTGTGCCTCTCCCTGTGCGCCATCCTGAGCGGCTATGCCTCGGCGGTGTTTGGTGAAAAAATTGTCGTGAGGGAAACGGCCTGCCAGGCCATGGGAACGACGAACTGTCATTTTGAAGGGAAACCGGCAACGGCATGGGCCCACGGGGAGGCCCCGCCGTACATGGACGATGAAAGCGATCACGCCTTAGAGAGCAATATCACCAAACTCAGAGAGATCCTGGGCCTTGAAAAAAACCGCGCCCCGGCTCCTCCCTTTTTCACCCCCACCGCGCCGGTGTGCAAGGCCCCCAACTTTCGAGCCGTCCTGGACCGCACGGACAAGGTCGCCCCCACGGACGCCACGGTCCTGATCCTGGGAGAGAGCGGTTCGGGCAAAGAGGTGGTGGCCCGACGCATCCACGCCGGGTCCCGGCGAAACAGGGCCCCTTTCCTCGCCATCAACTGCGCGGCCCTTCCCCCGGAACTTCTGGAATCCGAGCTCTTCGGCCACGTGCGCGGGGCCTTTACCGGTGCGGAGAAGACCAAAAAGGGGCTTTTTGTCTCCGCCGGGGAGGGCACGATCTTTTTGGACGAGATCGGCGACATGCCCCTGCCCGTCCAGGGCAAGCTCCTCAGGGCCCTTCAGGAAAGAGAAGTGCGCCCGGTGGGCGGCCTGGAGGACATCCCAGTCAAGGCCAGGATTGTCGCAGCCACCAACCGCGACCTTGCCGCCATGGCCCGGGAGGGTTCCTTTCGCCAGGACCTCTACTACCGGCTGTCGGTCTTCCCCATCTCCCTGCCCTCCCTTGCAGAGCGCAAAGAAGACATCCTCCCCCTGGCCCACGCCGCCTTAAAAAAACGCGCCCCCGACCACCCGGGGTTTTCAGCCACTGCAGAAAACGCCCTTTTAAACCACCCCTGGCCCGGAAACGTCCGCGAGCTTGAAAACTGGGTGGAGCACGGCCTGATCCTCGCCGGAGACGGCCTTATTGACGCCCCCCATCTCCCCGAAACCCACCAGACCACAACGCCCGCAGACAGCATCGACGGGGACCTTCCCAGCCTGGAAGCCCTCACCCACCGCTACATCGACAAGGTCCTGACCCACACCGGAGGCAACAAAAAAGAGACCGCCCACATCCTCGGCATCGGCACCGCGACCTTGTGGCGGCATCTTAAAAAAACGCCTCCGGCGTTTAAGGGCTAAGGCCCTTAGGTGCCGGAGGAACGGATGTTAAGCCCACTATTCGACAAATCGTCATTGTTTCAATGATGCCTCCGGCGGCCCTGCCGGGGGCCAAACTTTTGAAAAGTTTGATAAACAGGTTAAAAAAAACCTCCTTGAATGAATGCCGTTTTGAATGCGGGTGGGATTTAATCCCAGGGCCCTGCTTAAGTCCATGTAAATGAGCTACGGTACGACAAGCGCACTCTCTTTGACTGCAGCTACGCCGTTGCATGGAGGCGAAGCGCATCCGTAAGCTGCTTTCCAAGGTGTTTTGCCTGGGTGGCTCCCCCCCCCCCCTCGTTGCCGGAGTTATTCCGGTTACGGTCAAGCGAATCCCATATGCCCTTCATCGTGTTTCCAGAAGAATAAAATTAGGCAGCGTATCCTGTGGCTTCGAAGCTTGTGAAGCCGCTCGCATAAACCATCAACGTTCATGTCGGGCGACGCCCGAGCCGAAGGCCATTGCGATTTGCCCTGAGGGACGAAGGGCAAATCGCAATGACAATATGCTTTCGAGGTGGCTCACCTCGCCGCCGGAGGCACGCTTTTAACTGGGGCAGATGGTTTCCCAGGGTTCCCGTTCTTCGGCCTGGGAGAAGATCTCCCGGTACTGAATGGCTTCGGCGACGTGGGGGGTGTCGATGGCTTCGCAGCCTTCAAGGTCGGCGATGGTGCGGGCCATTTTAAGGCAGCGCATCCAGGCGCGGGCCGAAAGGCCCAGGCGCTTGACAGCGGCTTCCAGCAGGTCCCGGGAGTCTTGTCCCACGGCGCAGAAAGACCGCACCTCACGGCTTCCCATCTGGCCGTTGAACCGGATGGGAAGGGCCTCAAACCGTGTTGCCTGCCGGGCCACGGCGGCAACCACCCTTGCCCGGACATCTGCCGAGGGCTCTTCCGTGGTCTTTTTCCGTCCGGAAAGATCGTCGAAGGAGACGGCCGGGACCTCCACATGGAGGTCGATGCGATCCAGAAGGGGCCCCGAGACCCGTCCCTGGTAGCGCTCCACCTGCACGGAAGAGCAGCGGCACTCCCGGCCGGGGTGGGTGGCGTACCCGCAGGGGCAGGGGTTCATGGCACAGACGAGGAGGGTGTCGCTGGGGTAGGTAATCTTGGTGCGGGCCCGGGCGATGTGGACGAGCCCATCTTCCAGGGGTTGTCTCAGGACATCCAGGACCCGTTTTTTGAATTCAGGCAGTTCATCTAAAAAGAGCACCCCGTTGTGGGATAGGCTCACCTCCCCGGGCATGGGGTTCTGGCCTCCGCCGATGAGACCGGCATCGGAGATGGTGTGGTGGGGTGATCGCACAGGGCGGGAGGTGATCAGGGGGGTCTCACTGCCCAGCAGGCCGGCTGCGGAGTGAACCCGCGTGGTCTCTAAGGCCTCTTCAAAGGAGAGGGGAGGCAAAATAGAGGGCAGGGCCCGGGCCAGCATGGTCTTGCCTGAGCCCGGCGGTCCGTTCATCAAGAGGTTATGGCGACCTGCGGCGGCGATCTCCAGGGCCCGCTTGGCGTGGTTCTGCCCCACGATATCGGAAAAATCCACGGGGCAGCCTTTGGCCTCGGATTCAAGCCCTGCAAAGGGCGGCTCAGGCGCCAGGGGCCGGATGCCCTTAAAAAAACCGACGGCTTCCGAGAGGCTGCCCACGGCATAGACCCGGATGCCCCGAACCACAGAGGCTTCGGTACGGTTTGCATGGGGGACCATGACGGCGTTCATCCCGCAGCGCCTGGCCTCCATGGCCATGGCCAGGACGCCCCGCACCGGCTTGACCCGTCCGTCCAGGGCCAGCTCTCCGCAGATGAGAAACCCCGAAACCGCCCCTTCCGGCACCATGCCCGTGGCCGTGAGGACCCCCAAGGCCACGGGCAGGTCAAACCCGGTGCCCTCCTTGCGCATATCGGCCGGGGCCAGGTTCACGGTGATGCGATCCTTGGGAAACTGAAAGCCCGAGTTGGTCACCGCCGCCTTCACCCGCTCCCGGCTCTCCCGAACGGCGGCCTCGGCAAGCCCAACGGTGGTAAAGGCGGGAAGTCCCCTGGCGATATCCACTTCCACGTCCACCACCCTGGCCTCCACCCCCACCAGTGCACTGCAGAAAACCCTGGCCAGCACGCCCCCTCCTTTTCACCCCATGGGCCCCTGGAAGGCTCCGGGGTGACAATGACTTTGATATTTCATGGTATTTAAGATATAAACCCACTAAGTTGAGATTTTTCCGAATAATCAGGGGCCATCTTCCATGGCACCCACATCCACCCGCGTGTGTCGACCTTAACAAGTCAAAACAGTGATACCACGCACAGACAGACGGCCCGGCAAGGGTTTAGGATGTCGACACGCCTGATGCGTTTATCAGACAAACCCATCACACCACCATGCACAAACGATATGGATACGTCGGGAAAGACTCTCAAGGGATTAAGAAACGATCAGACACGATCAAAACGACGATACCGGGCGGGCCTTACGGGCTCCCCGCAGACGATACGGTGATGACAATTTACATGAATCAACGCACCTTAGCAAAACCTTTTTCATGCTCGGGAACCGGCGTCCACTCCGGTGTTCAGGTTAACCTGACCGTCCATCCGGCCCCCGCCAACCACGGCATCCGATTCCAGCGAAGCGACCTGCCGGACAGCCCCACCATCCGGGCCCTGTTCCGCAACGTCGTGGACACCAGCCTTGCCACGGTCATCGGTCAGGAGGGTGCCATCGTCTCCACCATCGAGCACCTCATGGCAACCTTTGCAGGCCTTGCCATCGACAACGCCCTGGTGACCATCGACGGGTACGAGATGCCCATCATGGACGGCAGCGCCCGGGTGTTTGCCCAGGGAATCACGGAGACGGGCATCGTGGAGCTTGACAAACCCCGGAGTGTCCTTGCCATCACGAAAAAAATCGAGCTGTGCGACGGGGACAAGCGGGTCACCGCCGTGCCGAGCGATCACTTCGCCATCACCTGCGGCATCGCCTTCAATCACCCCATGATCAACGAGCAGAGCGTTACCCTGGACTCCCGGGACAACACCTTTCTCACAGAGATCAGCCCGGCCCGCACCTTCGGGTTCTACCGGGACATCAAGATGCTCAAGCTCTACGGCCTGGGCCGGGGTGCGGAGCTGGACACGGGCATCGCCCTCACCGACGACGGCATCATGAACGAAGGGGGGCTCCGGTTTCCCGATGAGTTCGCACGCCACAAGCTCCTGGACTGCCTGGGGGACTTTTCCCTCCTCGGCATGCCCATCCTTGCGGAGATTACCACCAGCAAATCCGGCCATGCCTTTAACCACGCCTTCCTGGAAACCCTGTTCGAACACAAGGACTCCTGGGAAACCCGCACGGTGGAAGCCGACGCCCTATGAGAAGCCGCCGCACGACTCTTGCTGTCCTCGTGGTGACCCTGCTCCTTCTTCTCTCCACCGCTGCCGGGGCCGCGTCACAGGATCCCCGGCTTGCCAGCCTGACCATCACCAACACCCGGGACCACCTCCTTCTCTACACCGAGCTGGAGGGCGCCTTTGTGGAAAAGGTGGAAACCGCCGTTCAGAGCGGGGTGGAGACCACGGTCTCCTACTACATCGACATCTTTGAACAAAAAAGGTTCTGGTTTGACAAGCGCATCGCCTCCATCCGGGCCGAACACCGGGTAAAATTCGATGCCATGAAAAAGGTGTATACCATCACCCGGTCCTGGGCTGAGCCCGAGAGCCTCACCACCGAAAGTTACGAGGAGGCCAAGCAGGTCATGAGCCGCCTGGAGGGGCTACGCGCAGCGGCCCTCACCGACCTGACCCGCGGGGAGGCCTACCAGATCAGGGCCAGGGCCCGACTGGAGGAGTTTACCCTGCCCGTCTACCTGAAATTCATAGGGCTCTTTGCCGACTTGGACGCCTTTGAAACCGACTGGCGACGCGCCGCATTCGTGTATTAGGAGGTGCCATGACCCCTCCTGCCGACACGCCCCCCACCGAATCCCCCAAAAAGGCCCGCCGTCGCTATGGCGCGGGCCGCATGACCATGGACCTGGACATGGAACGGCCCTCGGCCGAGGCGGAAAAGAAGCGCCAGAAGCGGGAATTTCTCTTCATTGCCCTGCTCATCGTCACAGTGGGCCTCATCTCCTACGCCATCAGCAAGACCTCTAACTACGGCGCGAACTTCCCCATCTCCAACACCCTGATGATGTTCATTCTGATCAACATCAACATGATGTTGCTCCTGACCCTTATCATCCTTGTCTTCCGCAACCTGACCAAGCTCTACTTTGACCGCCGGAAAAAGGCCATGGGCTCCAAGCTCCGGGTCAAGCTCGTCATCGCCTTCATCACCCTGACCCTGGTGCCGTCGGTGGTGCTTTTCTATTTTTCCATGCAGTTCATCTCCACCAGCATCGCCTACTGGTTCAACGCCCCTGTGGAGCAGGCCCTTGAGAACTCCCTGTCCATCGGACGGGAGCTGTACAACCACATCGAAAAAAACAACACCTTCTTTCTTGAACGCATCACTTACCAGCTGGACAAAAAGTACCTGGCCGCAACCAAAAAAGGCTCCCTGTCCAATTACATCGTGGTGAGCCAGCGCGCCTTCAACATAGACGCCATCGAGGTGTACGGAAAAAACACCGAGCGCCTCACCTTCTCCATCTCCTCGGACACCGCCCCGGCCACCTTGAACCCCATCGCCGCAGGCGAGCTTCAGAAATCGGCCCAGTCCAAGGGCGTCCACACCGTCATCGAAGAGAGCGGGGGCCGCGAGCTGATCCGAAGCATCGCCACAGTGCCCTTCGGGGCCGAGCGCCAGGACGCCCGGGCCTACGTGGTCATCACCATCCGGGTCTCCAGGGAGCTGGTGGAAAACATCTCCTCGGTCACCCGGGGCTTTGAAGAGTATCAGCAGATCAAGCTGATGAAAAAACCCATCCGCACCACCTACTTTATCGCCCTGTCCATCGTGGCCCTGCTGGTTCTCTTCTGCGCCATCTGGTTCGCCTTTTACCTGGCCCGGTCCATCACCATCCCCATCATGGAGCTTGCCAAGGGCACGCGGCGCGTGGCCGAAGGGGACCTCTCCTTTCACATCGACGTGGTCTCAAACGACGAAATCGGCAGCCTGGTGGTGGACTTCAACAAGATGACCCGGGACCTTGGGATCAGCCGGGAACAGCTGGCCCTCTCCGCCCGCATGCTCAAGGAACAGAACCTGGAGATCGAAGAGCAGCGGCAGTACATGGAAATTGTCCTGCAGAGCGTTTCCGCCGGGGTCATCTCCCTGGACCCCTCGGGCCATGTGGCCACCATCAACAAGTCTGCCGAGCGCATGCTCCAGGTCAAGAGCAAGCATGTGATCCGCCATCACTACACCGAGCTCCTGGGGGGCCAGGAAAACCAGACGGCCAAAGAGATCTCGGAAAAACTCGAAAACTCCGGAAACGGCATCAACTTCCCCGTCTCCCTTGCGGTCAATGGAAAGCCCCGCAGTTTCAATGTCCACTCCACCACCTTAAGGGACGACAACGGCAACCCCATGGGCCTGGTCATCGTCTTTGACGACATGACGGAACTTGAGAAAATTCAGCGCCTCGCCGCCTGGCGGGAGGTGGCACGACGCATCGCCCACGAGGTCAAAAACCCCCTGACCCCCATTGCCCTGTCCGCCGAGCGCCTCAAGCGCCGGTACTCCAAGGTGGTGGCCGAGCCGGTCTTCGACGAGTGCACCCGAACCATCATCGAACACGTGGACCTCATCCGTAACCTGGTGAACTCCTTTGCCTCCTTTGCCCGGTTTCCCACCGCCAATCCGGAGCCCTGCGAGCTTCCTCCCATCGTGGAGGACTGCCTGGTCCTCTACCGGGAAGGCCTTCCGGATATTGAGTTTACAGTTCAGTTTGTAAATGATATTCCCCTTTTGAATCTCGACCGTCAGTTGATCAAGCAGGCCCTCATCAACCTGATCGAAAACGCCGTTGCGGCTGTTCGGGGCCGAGGGCGAATCGCCCTGTCCCTTTCGTACAACAGCCTCAAACAGGTGGTCACCCTGGAGGTGGCCGACTCTGGAACCGGCATCCCCGATCCCGTCAAAGCCCGGCTCTTTGAGCCCTATTTTTCGACAAAAAAATCGGGAACCGGCCTGGGCCTTGCCATCGTCAACTCCATTGTATCTGATCATAACGCCGAAATCCGGGTGCTGGACAACGATCCCAGCGGTACCCGCTTCGTCATTGAATTCCCGGTACAGGCCCCGGCCTGAGCCCGGCTTCGGCTCACCCGGTGAGCCCGCCAAGGAGAAGACCTTATGTTTCCAACCCTGCTTATTGTGGATGACGAGCAGCCCATCCTCCACTCCCTGGAGGGGCTGCTCTCCGACGAGGGATTTAACGTCCTGACCGCTCCCAACGGCTATGAATGCCTGAAAACCATCGACGCCGAGCACCCCGACCTGGTACTTCTGGACATCTGGATGCCGGGCTTAGACGGCATCGAGACCCTGCGCGAGATCAAAAAATCCCACCCGGATATTCCCGTTATCATGATCTCCGGCCACGGCACCATCGACACGGCGGTAACTGCCACCAAATACGGGGCCTTCAGCTTTATCGAAAAGCCCATCAGCATCGACAAAGTCATCGTGGCCATCAACAACGCCCTGAACTTTCGCAAGCTGGAGGAAGAGAACCGCTTCCTGCGCACCCGCATGATCGCCAAAAATGCCATCGACGGCTCCAGCCCCCCCATCCTCGCCTTAAAACAGCAGATCATCGCGGCGGCTCCCACGGAAGCCCCCATCTTGATCACCGGCGAAAACGGCACCGGAAAAGAGCTGGCCGCGCGCACCATCCACCAGTTCAGCACCCACTCGGAGAGCCCTTTAATCACCGTCAACTGCGCCGCCATCCCGGAGGCCCTTTTTGAAAGCGAGCTCCTGGGCCACGAAAAAGGCGCCTTTGAAGGCGCCAAGGCAAAACACATCGGTCGCTTTGAGCTGGCCGACGGGGGAACCCTCTTCTTCAACGAGATCGGGGACATGAACCTGGCCAACCAGGGCAAGCTGCTCCAGGTCATCGAAGAGAAACGCTTCTGCCGCTTGGGGGGCAGCCGGGTCATCGACGTCAACGTGCGCATCATCGCCGCCACCAACAAAGACCTGAGAAAAGAGATCGAAGAGGGCCGCTTCCGGGAAGACCTCTACTTCCGCCTCAACGGGGTGCCCCTGGACATGCCCCCTTTGAGGAACCGGCTGGAGGACCTTCCCCTGCTTGTGGAGCGTTTTACCCAGGCGTGGTGCAAAACCACCGAGTCCGAGCCGAAAGCCTTCGGGCAGGATGCCATGGAAGCCCTTGCCGATCACAGCTGGCCGGGCAACGTGCGGGAGCTGAAAAACCTGGTGGAGCGCCTGCTCATCACCGTCAACAAAGAGACCATCTCCCTCACCGATCTGCCCACCCCCTACCGCGCCTCAGAGCCCAAAGAGGCGGCAGGAGGACTCTCGGACCTGGCCGACATCTCCGACTTCAAACAGGCCAAGGAAGCCTTTGAGCGGGAGTACATCAAACGGCGACTTGCCGAGTGCGGCAACGACACGGCGGCGGCGGCCAAGAGCTTAGGGGTCAGCAAGGGCCACATCACCAGAATCCTTAAACCGTAAGGGGTATCAGGCATCATCCATGCGCATTATTGGTGGAGAACGACGTAAAAAAAAGCTCCTGGCCGTTCCCGGCCTGGCCACCCGGCCCACCACGGACCGGGTGAAAGAGACCCTCTTCAACATCATCCAGGCCCGCGTCAGGGGAGCCTTTGTGCTGGATCTCTTTTCAGGCACCGGCGCCCTGGGCCTTGAGGCCCTCAGCAGGGGAGCCGACCGCTGCCTCTTTGTGGACAACCAGAAGCAGGCCCTTGAGACCTGCCGGAAAAACATCGCCGCCTGCCGTTTTGAGGAGAAAAGCACCGTCATCCAGTGGGACATCGCCCGCAACTTAGGCTGCCTCGCCCGCTACCGCACGCCTTTGGACCTGGTATTCATGGACCCCCCGTACAGCAAGGGCCTGGCCGACCTGGCCCTGTCCCACCTCATCCAGGCGGGTGCCCTGGCTCCCGAGGGACTGGTGGTGGTGGAACACGCGGCCGGGGATGCTCCGGTCCCTCCGGAGGGAGTGATCCTTACCGAGACCCGGCAATACGGCACCACGGCCCTCTCCTTTCTCTCCCCGCCCTGAAAAAGCCCTACGGCCACCCTGGTGACCCCGGAAACACGCGTCATCCGCCCTTTCCGGGGCAACCCCCCATAATTCATGGGGTTCCCGACATGCCTACCCACCCGGGGGGGCGTGACCTGTGCCTGTACCCGGCATACAACGCCCCTTCCCAGACCCCTAACATATGCAATTTTCGGTAAAAAAGGGTGTTCGCTCTCAGTGTTTTGTGTTAGAGCTTCTCTGATATTGGGCCCACTGTTCATTCAGCGAAAAAGGATCTGACACCATGGAAACAATTGCCGTTTACCCCGGTTCCTTCGACCCCCTCACCAATGGCCACATCGACCTTGTGGAACGTGGACTGAAAATTTTCGACAAGGTGGTCATTGTGACCCTCAACAACAGGGCAAAAAAGCCCCTCTTTGCCGTGGAAGAGCGCCTGGCCATGATCCGGGACTGTTTTAAGGGAATGGATTCGGTGGAGGTGGATGCCTTTGACGGCCTGGTGGTGGATTACGCACGGAAACGAAACGCCAACGCCATCCTCCGGGGCATGCGGGCGGTCTCCGACTTTGAAAATGAATTTCAGATGGCCATGTTCAACAGGCGCCTCAACCGAGATGTCCAGACGGTGTTTCTCATGACCGGTATGCGCTGGATCTTCACCAGCTCATCCGGCATCAAGGAAGTGGCCAGCTTTGGCGGAGACGTCTCCGGCATGGTGCCCCCCTCCATCGAGAAGAAACTCAAAGAAAAATTTCATAAGGCATACAGCAAGGGTTAACGGGCATGGATTTCTGGCAACTGACCATATTCTGCAAGGTAGTGGAGTTTAAAAGCTTTTCACGGGCCGCCGAAGCGATCTACCTCTCCCAGCCCACGGTGAGCAGCCACATCAAGGACCTGGAGGAGCACTGCGGATTTCGCCTCCTCGACCGCCTGGGCAAAGAGGTGCTGCCCACCAAGGCAGGGGAGCTGCTCTTCAGCTACGCCAAGCGCCTGCTCGCCCTGCGCGATGAAACAGAAACCGCCCTCTCCCAGTTCCGGGGCATCACCAAGGGCACCTTGAACTTGGGCGGAAGCACCATCCCCGGCGGGTACATCCTCCCGTCCATCATCGGACGCTTTGCCAAGGCCCACCCCGAGGTGCAGATTTCGCTGACCATCCGGGACACCCGGGAAATTGCCGACGGCATTTTAAACGGAGACGTGGAGCTTGCCGTTACCGGGGCGCCCTTATCGGACCCGGCCATCTTCCAGGAGCCCCTCTTCGAAGACGACATGCGCCTCATTGTCCCCGCCGGTCACCCCTGGGCAAAACGAAAAAGCATCCCCATGGAGATGCTGAAAGCCGAGCCCTTCGTGACCCGGGAAAAAGGCTCCGGCACTTTAAAATCCCTGGATCAGAGCCTCACCGACGCCGGGTTCAACCCCTCATGCCTTAAAATCGCTGCCCGCATGGGCAACACCGTCTCCGTCTGCGAAGCGGTAAAGTGTGGTGTGGGGGTCTCCATCCTCTCCACCCGCGCCGTGGAACGGGACATCCAGGCAGGCCTTCTGGCCGCCATCGCCATTGAAGGGGTCGACCTCAAGCGCTCCTTTTACCTTACCCGCCACAAAAAACGCACGCCCTCCCCGCTGGCAGACGCCTTTGCCGACTTTCTCAGAAAAGCCAATTAAAAAAAAGCCTCCGGCGGCAAGGTGTGCCACCTTGATAGCTGGTTGCGGATGCGTTTTTCCCCTCGTTCCTCGGGGAAAATCACATCCGCCTTTGACCAAGGCTGGACTGAATATGTCTTTTAAAAACCTATTTGTTAAACGTTCTAAAAGTTTAGTCCCCGGCAGGGGCGCCGGAGGCATAAGCTGAATAGGTACAAAAAAGGTTGCCAAACAGTTTTGTTTGTAAACCACGCTGAATGCGGATTTCATTTGACCCGAGGCACAAAGAGGGGAGGAAACGCCCCCCGCCCGCAGCTTATGGGCGACTGACAGCCATGGCATCCCCACGCACTTCGCGCGAATGCGGACGCGAAGCGCTAAGAAATACGGTAGCCTGATCGCATTCGCAACTTAGCTTTCAAGGTGGCTCACCTTGTCTACATGACGTGGGCGATGAGAACAAAGCCGCCGATGAGAAGGACGGTGAAGGCGGTGACGACCAGATTGAAATAGCGGTCGATAAAGGCTTTGATGGTGGGCCCGAAGAGATAGATCAAGCCGGCCACCAGACAGAAGCGTCCGGCCCGGCCCAGGGCTGAGGCAAGGACAAAGATGGGGAAATTGATGGTGAAAAGACCCGCTGCGATGGTGAACACCTTGTAGGGGATGGGGGTAAACCCGGCGATGAAGACCACCCAGGCGTCCCAGGTGTTGTAAAGCTGCTCCACCCGGACAAACTTGTCGGCAAAGCCGAAGAGGGCAACGATGCGGTCTCCGATAAGGGCCATGAACTGCCAGCCGATGAGGTACCCGAGCATGCCGCCCAGCACCGAACCTGCGGTACAGATCAGGGCAAAACGAAAGGCCTTCTTGTGGGCGCCCACGGCCAGGGCCACGAGCAGCACATCCGGCGGAATGGGGAAAAACGAGGATTCGGCAAAGGCGATGGCAAAAAGGGCCCAGCTCCCGTAAGGCGAATCCGACCAGCTCAACACCCAGTCGTAGAGACGTCGCATGATCTTCATCGGTTTTTACTCCTTCCAGCCGTATTCCCCGATGAGGGGAACAAATCGGCACTTGCCCATGTTTTCATGCACCAGCTCATCCCCCACCCGCGTGATGCGAAGCAGGTCCTGGGTATCGGCGCCCCCCACAGGCATCACCAGGCGACCGCCGTCTGCCAGCTGGTCGGTGAGGTGGGTTGGGATCTCTGGAGCTCCCGCCGTCACGATGATGGCGTCAAAGGGGGCCTCTTCGGGCCAGCCCGTGGTGCCGTCTGAAAAACGGGGCACGATATTGAAATAGCGCAAGGCGTCAAACACCTTCCGCGCTCTCATATAAAGGGTGTGAATGCGCTCGATGGTGTAGACGCGGTAAACCAGGCGGGACAATACCGCCGCCTGGTAGCCTGAGCCGGTGCCCAGCTCCAGGACCCGATCCTCCTTGGACAGGGCAAGGGCCTGGGTCATCTCCGAGACGATAAAAGGCTGCGAAATGGTCTGCCTCTCCCCGATGGGAAGCGGAAAATCTCCGTAGGCACGATCCATCAGTGCCTCGCTGACGAACAGGTGGCGGGGGACCTCCCCCATGACCTTCAGCACACGGGGATCGGTGATACCGCGCCCGGCGATCTGACGCCTGACCATCTCCTCCCGCTGGCGTGCGTATTTTCTCTCCAACACATCCATGCCCATCCTCACACACCCTTTTCAAAAATAGCGTCGCAACATGCCGAACTCAGGCGGCAACGGGGTCTTGGGCACCAGGGCCCCGGACCTTTTTACGACCTCTCCATGTATACTAGAAATTTCGCCTGGGCAGTGTATACCACAACTTATTAGCGAATAGTATTGGAAATACTGCTTTTTTTTCTGTAAAATGGGGATTCTTTTCACCCGCATACGGCACCGCGCCGAAGGTGAAACACCTTTAAACACAGGATGTTGCAATACCGCACGCCTGACTGCCGACGACAGGGACGGATCCATTGGAAGGGCTCAAGCAGGTCGTTATTTCGGTCATTCTCCTGATGCTCATCATCACGGTCGGCATCGGCGGGTTTATGACCATCGAAGGGTGGGGCATCACCGATGCCGCCTACATGACCCTTATTACCATCACAACCGTGGGATTCGGGGAAATCCACCCCCTCTCCCCCGTCGGTCGGCACTTCACCATGGTCATCATCGTCCTCGGGACCAGCTTTTTCATCTACGTGGGCGGTTCCGTGGTTCAATTCATGGTGGAGGGCCAGATACAAACCCTCATGGGGAGGCGTAAATTGGACAAGAAGATCACCCGCCTGAGAGACCATCACATCATCTGCGGCTACGGGCGCATCGGCCGCGTCCTGTACCACCAGCTGATGGCAACCAACCCCATGGACATTGTGGTCATTGAAAAATCACCGGAGCTGGTGCCCCACATGGAAGCCGACGGCGCCCTTTACATCTCGGGAGATGCCGCCTTAGAGGAGAACCTCATCCGCGCGGGCATCAAAAAAGCCTCCTGCCTGGTGGCCGCCCTGGCCACGGACACGGACAACGTCTTCCTCGTGCTGACGGCCCGGCAGCTCAACCCGGAGATCTTCATCATGGCCCGCTGCTGCTACAAGGAGTCCAGGTCCAAGCTTATCACGGCAGGGGCCAACATGGTGGAATCCCCCTACGACATGGGCGCCGCCAACATGGCCCTGAAGCTGATCCGCCCCACGGTCACCAATTTCCTGGAGCTGGCGCTCCAGGACCGGAACAAGGACATCCAGATGGAGGAGATCGTCATCCACGACGACTCGGAGCTGGTCAACGTGATGCTCCGGGACTCCGGCATCCGACAGCGGTTTGACCTTATCATCATCGCCATCAAAACCCGGGAGGGCACCATGCTCTTCAACCCCTCCTTTGAAACCGTCCTCAAGCCCGGAGACACGGTCATTGCCGTGGGCAAAGGCACAAGCCTTACGGGCCTGCAGGCGGCGCTCCAGCCCTGAGGGACGGTATGCAAACAGATTTTCCGATCAGATTTTGTAGATGGTCCGGGAATCCGTTACGATGATGTCGATGTGCTTGTTTCTTGAATCGGTGGGCACCTGGGAGATCACCTGCTCTTCAAAGGCGATGGCCACCTTACGGGTGGTGATGGGGAGTTTCTGGACAAACTTGTCGTAAAATTTGTCCCCGATGCCAATGCGCCCGCCCTTTTCATCAAAGGCCTGGCCAGGCACGATGGCGATGTCGATGTGATTGATGGGAACGGTCTTACACCGGCTGGGGTCGGGGGTCAGGCAGCCGTCGGGGCCGTCAATGAGATCCTCCGGGCTGTTCTCTACCTTATAAAGGGTGGTCTTGCTGGACTCGCGGTTGAAAACGGGCAGCACCACCATCTTCCCCCCTTCCAGGGCACGCTTGATAATATCAAGGGTCTCCACCTCGCCCTGCTTGGCAAGATAAAGCAAAACCACCTTGGCTTCCATAAAATTGGCAAAGCCAAAAAGCCGCTCCTCGATGGTCTTCTGCTTTCGAGACTTCTCCTCGGGCGGAAGAGCATCCAGGACCGCCTCCACCTCACCGATTATTTCCTTTTTTTTCTCTCCGGCATCTTCCATATATAATCTCCAGTCGTTTTCGCTAAACACATAAAATCAGTAATGATTGGTAATTTTCAAAGCTATTGACTGCCACCATGGACCGTGATAGTAATTTTAAGTTTTAAAAAACAAAAAATCAATGTCGGCCAAACCACGTAACGGCATTTTATCCGTGGCTCAGCCCGGTCCTCGGTCCATACCATAACACAATACGATATGGGAATCGACAGCTCTGACACAAAATCGTGGTTGTGTGTCCTGCCGAGGCTCTGTAAGGCCGGGCTGCCAAGCGTCCACCATCCCACGTTGCCAGAACAGGTTAATATTATGCTCGAACTCAAGTACGTCAGAGACAACCTCCAGACCGTGGAGGATGCCTTAAAAAAAAGAGGCGGCAAAGCCGATCTCGCCACCTTCGCCACCTGCGAAGCCAAACGCCGTGAACTCATCGGAGAGCTCGAGTCCCTCCGCTACCAGAGAAACACCGTCTCCGATGAAATCGCCGCCATGAAAAAATCAGGGGAAAACGCTCAGCCCCAGATTGATACCATGAAGTCGGTCTCCACCCGCATCAAGGCCCTGGAAAAAGAGGTGAACGAAGCCGAAGCCACGCTCCAGGAGATCCTCATGGGGATCCCCAACATCCCCCACCCGTCGGTCCCCGAAGGCAAGACCGATGAGGACAACATCCTGCTGCGCACCGTGGGCACCCCGACCTCCTTTGCCTTCGAGCCCAAGGCGCACTGGGATATCGGCGAAGACCTGGGCATTCTCGACTTCGGCAGGGCCTCACGCATCACCGGCGCCCGCTTTCCCCTCTACTTCGGGGCCGGAGCGCGCCTGGAGCGGGCCCTCATCAACTTCATGCTCAACCTGCATACCGAAGAACACGGGTTCTCCGAGGTGCTGCCGCCTTTTATCGTGAACCGCAACAGCCTCAAGGGCACGGGCCAGCTCCCCAAATTTGAAGAGGACCTCTTCAAGCTGGAAGGCCAGGAGTACTACCTGATCCCCACGGCAGAGGTCCCGGTGACCAACATCCACGCAGGCGAGATCTTAACCGAAAAAGACCTGCCCATCCGGTACACGGCCTACACCCCCTGTTTCCGGTCCGAGGCCGGCTCCTACGGCAAAGACACCCGAGGCCTCATCCGCCAGCACCAGTTCAACAAGGTCGAGCTGGTCAAGGTGGTGGATCCCGCAACCTCTTACGACGAGCTGGAGATCCTGACCCAGAACGCCGAAAAAGTCCTTCAGCTCCTGAACCTTCCCTATCGGGTGGTCACCCTCTGCAGCGGCGATCTCGGATTTTCTGCGGCCAAGACCTACGACATCGAGGTGTGGATGCCCGCCCAGGACACCTACCGGGAGATCTCCTCCTGCAGCAACTTCGAGGACTTCCAGGCCCGTCGCATGGGAATCCGTTTCCGCCCCGAAGGCGAGAAGAAACCCCGCCTGGTTCACACCCTCAACGGCTCAGGCCTGGCTGTGGGACGAACCGTGGCCGCCATCATGGAAAACTTCCAGCAGGCGGACGGCTCTGTCAAAATTCCTGAGGTGCTTGTGCCCTACATGGGCGGCAAGGAGGTAATCGCCAAATGAAGCCATCGGATTTTCCATCAGACATCAAGGACCTCATCCTTCCTGCACACGCAGGGGAAATGATATACCGTTGCTTAGGCTGCGGGAGTGAACACGGCATTGATGAGCTGCTCTACGTCTGCCCGGACTGCGGCAGCGTCATGATGCTCCACGAGACCTCCAGCCTGGCGACCAGAAAGGCCGACGGCCCCACCTGGCGAAAGGTCCTGGACTACCGGCGCATGCTCAACATCCCCGCCTTGAAGGGGATCTACCGGTACCACGAATTCTTAGGGCCTGTGGTTCCCCTGGATGCTGTCCTCTACCTGGGTGAAGGCCATACCCCGGTGGTGGAGGCCAACACCCGCCTTCAGGAGCTCACCGGTGCCCGCTTTTTTTTCAAAAACGACGGCCAGAACCCCAGCGCGTCCTTCAAGGACCGGGGCATGGCCAGCGCCCTCTCCTACATCAACTCCCTGATCAAAAAAGGGAGCATGAAAGAGATCCTTGCCGTGTGCGCCTCCACCGGGGACACCTCGGCGGCGGCGGCCCTGTATGCCTCGTATCTCACAGACGGCATCAAATCCGCCGTGCTCCTTCCCCAGGGGAAGGTCACCCCACAGCAGCTCTCACAGCCCCTGGGCAGCGGGGCAAAGGTTTTCGAAATCCCAGGCGTCTTTGACGACTGCATGAAGGTCGTGGAGAACCTCTCCTCCCGATACGACGTGGCCCTTTTGAACTCCAAGAACGCCTGGCGCATCCTGGGGCAGGAGTCCTACTCCTTTGAAATCGCCCAGGACTTCGACTATGCCATGGAGAACATGGTGGTGGTGGTTCCCATCGGCAACGCCGGGAACATCACGGCGGTGATGAACGGTTTCCTGAAATTCTTTGAAGCCGGCATCATTGAGACCCTTCCCAAAATCATCGGGGTCCAGTCGCACCACGCCAACCCCGTCTACAGGTACTACCTGGAGCCGGACACGGCGAAACGCGAGTTCAAACCCGTCACCGTCAAGTCCAGCGTCGCCCAGGCAGCCATGATCGGAAACCCCGTCTCCATGCCCCGCGTCATCAACGTGGTGGAGACCTACAACCGACTCTCTGAAGGAAAGAACGTCTTCTTTATGGAGGTGACGGAACAGGCCATCATGGACTGTGAGCTCATGGCCAACCGAAACGGCCACATTGCCTGCACCCAGGGCGGGGAAACCCTGGCAGGCCTCATGGAAGCCGTCAAGCAGGGCCTTGTCGCCGACGGAGAAACCGCCGTCATTGACTCCACCGCCCACGCCCTGAAGTTTTCCGGATTTCAGGAGACCTACTTCTCCGGCACCTTCCCCGAGGAGTTCGGCATCACGCCGAACCCCGAGCTGGTCAATGCCCCCGAAGATGTCAAGGCGGAAGGACTCACCGAGTTCCCTGCCTCCGGAGCCCCCCTCACCGGCGAGTCCTTTGAGCGGTTTGTCCGACTGACGGCCGATGCCATTGCCACCCGCCTGGAACTTGCCCGTCAAAAATAAACACCACGAAACACGGGGCCTTTTCCTTGGAAAAGGCCCTGTGCCCTGTCGATCAGCCCGGCCCCCTTTGGGTTCATGACGAACCATGAATGGGACGGGCGCCCACCATGGAGGCCCCGGAGGCTATGGGTTGTTGGAACAAACTGCTGTTGCCCCTGTTGGTTCTTCTTATCATCGGTACCTGCACGCCCCCTAAAGGCCGCGCCGAGGTACTCTACAAGCGTTACTATGTCCACAATGTCAACGGGCGGGATGTTCTCAGTGAACCCTACGTGGTTCGCCCCAACGACTACGTCATCAAAATCCTGAAACAGAAAGGGGAGATCTCCCACACCAACTTCCCCCTGTTCCTCAATATTTTCAAGCTGATCAACCACCACATCCCAGACATCAACCGCATCCATCCCGGTCAGCGGATCTTTGTCCCCTTGAAATGGCTCGAACCCGACGCCCTTCCGGGCCAGCGTCGAGGCATCGTGGACCTTCCCTTTATCACGGCCGCGCCGGTCAAACAGCTCCTCGCCCAGGGCGCCACAACCCACAAGGTGGCACCCGGGGACTCCGTCTCCCGCATCATCTCCAACCAGTTCGGCCCCACGGGAAGCCGCACCTACCGTGAAGGCGTCAAACTGTTCCGCCTGGTAAATCCCACCGTCAAAGACCTCAACCGGATTTACATCGGTCAGAAACTCAAAGTCCCCGATGCCTCGGTGCTTGATGAAGACTGGTACAGCTCTGTCTTTGAAGCGGACGGCGAAGTGGTTCTGCAGGCAACCGAGACCGACCCCTCACCCGCCGAAGAGGCAGGTGTTACCCAGTACGAAAACGACGAAAAGACAGGAAAAAAAGACCCCTTCGATGCCCTTGCCAAACTTCTGGGTGGGGTCCTGTTGAATCGCGGGCGATACTACTTTCCCGATGACAAGGGCAATGACTTCTCTGTGAACCTGTCTGAAACGCCCATCCTCCAGCTGCCTGAAGGCAGGCGAATCCTCTTTGTCCACAACGGCCTCTCCCTTTCCACAGGAAGGCGGCACATCATGGCCACCCATTTTAAAAACCTGCGTTTCACCGATACCTCCCTGGAGCCCACCCTGCCCCTGCTCCTTGACGCAGTCCAGCTTGCGTACCCCAAGATGCGCCTGCCCATGCCCCTCTCCTTCTCCGAAGAGGGCATGAACCTCTCCCTTAAAGCGCGCTGGGCATTCAAATACGACCGGTCCAAATCCAAGGAGGCTTTCCGGGGCATCATCGTCTCCGACCTTGCAGATCCGTCCCGGCGATTCCCTGTGCCCCTTGCCGCCTACTTTCGCAAGCACGGACTGGTTCTGCGGGAGTCCCTTCAGGGCGAAGCCCTTCCGCCCGTCTATTTTGCCACGGAGAAAAGCACCACCGTAAAGCGGATTGTCCCCTATACCCGAAAGATCTACGTGGAAAAACTCGCCGAGGCCCTGGGGCTTCTTTACGACCCCAATATCTCCATCTCATTTTCCTATGCCGGTACCCAGCTTGAAACCACCTCAAACATGATCCGGGATCCGCGGGGTGCCGGTGCCCTGGTGGACTTTGGGGACCTCTACGGCGATGCCGCCTTTGCCATCGAAAGCTCTGGCCTCAAGGTGGTCTCCATCCGAAAAGGCGACTATCTCTTCAACGCCACCCTCAGGCTCCTCACCAAACTGGGCATCCCCTTTGAAAAAAACCCGCGCTTTGACTTCGGGGCAGACGGGGAACCCCTGGCGTGTGCCCTCTCCGTGGACGGTATCCTTGTGAAACCTGCACCCCTGGTAAAAAAACTGATCGTGGCATCCACGTTGCCCGATGACATCATCGCCCTCCTTGAAGAACAGGGACTCGGTATCATCCAGATCCGTTGATCCGTAAGCGTATGACCCCATCGCGGCGTGCTTTTCTGGAACTGGCGATTGCAATAATACGGGATTCATGGCAGGTTGCGGAGAGAGGCGCAAACTGTGCGTTTCCTCACAAAAACGTCTCCTTACCGGGGACGCTTGACCATGACCCATACGCGGCGGTGGTCACACCGCCCCAGACAATCCCACACACGTTCATATTCCGGGGGCACCATGAAACGTTCCACACGCATTCTATTTGTTCTTCTGGCCGCAGCCCTGTTGGCCGGTTGTGCCAGCAAAACACCCATGCTCAAAAAACAGTCTCAAGCCCAGCGCGACCTGGGGGAAGCCTACCTGAGCCAGGGCAATTACACCGCAGCCCTCAAAGAGCTCCTTGAAGCCGAAAGCCTTTACCCGGACGACTACCTCCTGCAAGACGATCTGGGCAAGGCCTACACCGCCAAAGAGCGGTACGAGACAGCCCTTATCCACTTCCAGCGTTCCATCGACCTCCAGCCCGACTACGGGCCGGCCAAGAACAACATGGGCTCGGTCCTGCTGTTGATGAAACGATGGGACGAAGCCATAGAGGTCCTCAACCAGGTATCCGACAACATCCTTTATGCCACCCCCCACTACCCCGTCTACAACCTGGGCTGGGCCTACTACAATAAAAAGATGTACACAACGGCCATCTCCTATTACAACAAGGCCCTTGATATTCAGCCGGAATTTGTCCTTCCCATGCGAGGGATCGCCATGTGTCACATGGCAGAAGGGCGACTCGCCGATGCCACGCACTGGTTTGAAAAGGCGGTCAAAACCGCCCCCAAATTTCAGCAGCTCCACTACGAACTTGCAGGGATCTACCTGCGCTCCGGGGCCTATGAAAAAGCCAAATCAACCCTGAGCGATACCATCGCCATCGACGACCAGACCCCCATCGCCGCCAAAGCAGAACGAGATCTCAAGGCCCTGTCCATTTAGCCTTCTATGGTCAAAATGGGCTAAAAAACAGGCCTCCGGCGGCAAGGTGTGCCACCTTGAAATCAGGTTGCGGATGCGCTTTGCCCCTCGTTCCTCGGGTCAAATCACATCCGCTCCAAAAAATAAGGAGTTACTCAACAACTTGTGCAACTATTCAGCTTACCTCCGGTGGGTCGCTTTTTTGAAAAAAATTCCGCGAAAAACCTTCCTATTGTGAAAAAATCGACATTATTTCGGCGGAGCCTGGAAAAGCGTGCTTACGACCTGTTTGTCAAACTTTTTAAAAGTTTGGCCCCCGGCAGGGCCGCCGGAGGCATTTGAGCTGAGTTGTGGCAAACTTTTTTCAAGACCTGTTTCTTTCGTTTTTTTAAACGTTTACCCCCGGATATAAGCCAAAGGGCCTCTGCGGCCCTCCCTCCCTTGAAGCCCCCCCCGGTGTCGCGACGCCATCCCACAAAAAAAGGGAGCAAGGTGTGATCACACCTGCTCCCTTTCGTTCAACATGCTTTTTTATGCAACGCTCTGCACGGGGCCGGTTGCCCAACGCCCTGTGTATGCCCTAAATCTTCAATTCATCCATTTTCACCACACGGGGGGTGAGGAAGACCAGCAGTTCCTGCTTCTCTTCCGTACGCGTGCGGTTCTTGAAGAGCCAGCCCAGGACCGGAATCTGTGAAAGCACCGGAAAGGCCGATTCGGCAAAGGTTTTGTTTGACTTGATGATACCACCGATAACGATGGTCTCCCCATCGTTCATGATGAGCTCGGTCTCCACGCCCTTGGTGTTGAGGCCCGGGATCCCGTTGGTGATGCTACCCACGTCGTTCTTGTCGATGAGCACCTGAAGGGAGATCCGGTCATCGGCCGTCACATGGGGGGTCACCTCAAGCCTCAGCTCCACCTCTTTAAATTCAATGTCCACGTCGCCGTCTTCAACGGTCTGGTAGGGAATTTCAACCCCCTGCTTGATGGTGGCCTTCTTGTTGTCCAGGGTGAGGACCTTCGGAGACGAAACGATCTTGCCGGTACCCTTGGTCTCAAGGGCCGTGAGCTTGGCATCCAGGATCAGGGTGTTGCCGGTGAGCCGTGAAAAGTTGATGCCGATGCTGTTATCGGTTTCCACCCCGTAGTCCATGGCCACACCGTAGCCGTAAACACCTCCAAGGGTGCTGCTGTCATTGCCCTGCCCGACGGTGGGATACCCCTCGGTCTGCGCGTTCCAGGTCACACCAAAGGCCCTGGTGAAATTGGATGAGGCCTCCACAATCCGGGCTTCGATGATCACCTGGGGCGTAATGCGGTCAATCTGTTTGACGATTGCACGGGCCTGGGCGATCTTTTCCGCGGTGTCGGTGATGATCAACTGGTTGGTACGGGTATCCACACTCACGCTCCCACGCTCCGAGGTCAGGATACGCTCCAGGTGGGGCTTGATGTCCGTTTCTGCGTTGGAGTAGCTGATCAGGATGTACTCCGTGCTCATGGGGGCCATTGCCTTCTGTATCTCTTTGGAGAACTGCTGGGAGGCAATGTATTGAAGCCGCGCAGCCTCCTCTTCCTTCAAGGTTTTCAGGGTGGCGATGCGGGTGATGCCGTTTTCTTTCACCGAGCCCAGCATGTTCATCTTGAGTACCAAATCCAGGATCTGATCCCAGGGAACCGGGTTCTGAAGGGTCATGGTGACCTGGCCGGTAACATCCTTGTCGATGGCAAAGTTCTGGCCGCTGACCGCACGGATAATGCGGAACACGTTTTTGATGTCGGTCTCAAAAAAGTCCACGGCAATCTTTTCGCCGGAATAGGACTTGGACTTGCCCACGGAAATTTCAGGTTCCATGGATTCCATCACCTCGGGTTGGACCGGAGCGGCGCTGGTAGCACCATCCGGAAATGCAGCCATGTCAGAACCTGCCGCATCAGGAACAGCCATCACGTCCGCCTCGGTGATGGCCTTTTTCCAACTAGGAAGCTTGGCGTCGTCCTCTTTCTGGGGAGGAACGCTTGAGGGATCGATACTCACCTCAATCTGGTCGCCGCTCTGGCTCACCAGGTACGGCACGGCATCCCGGAGTTCAATGATAAAAAGAGCATCCCCTTCCATCTGCTCAGTCTGCACCGGCAGGATCCGGTTCACCGCGCTGTTGAACCGAGTGGTGATGATGGGGCGTTTCCGTGAATCGGGAAGGGTGGTGTCGGAAAGCTTGAGATACAGGGTTTTCTCGTCCTTTTTGCTCACCTTGTACCCTACCGGCCCGGTGGTCCCGATGAGGATGGTGGAGGCCCCGCTCTGGGTGCTGGTAAAGTCAATCTGGCTTACCGTGGCCGGTCCCACCGAAACGGGCTGAACGGCCGGAGCCTGAACAGCCGCCGGCTCCTGTACAGCGATCTCTTCGGCTTCCACCGTCATTTCGGCAACAGAGGCTTCCGCCGGGACCTCATCATCGGCTTCGGCTGCAACAGCCACCTCAGGCATCTGTGCTTCAACAGAGGTGAAGACCACATTCAATCCGTTTCCGCTGCGCACCACCTCGTACTCAGACTCGTCCTTAAGAAGGATCTTGAGCTGTGTCGCGTTGCCCTGCCGGGATGCTTCGATGGTCTCCACCACTGCGTTATCAACCGGTGACTGGACGGCTCCATCGGCCACATCCGCGTCCGGAAAATGCAGCACCACCCCCGGGGGGAGGGACTGTGGAATCGAAGCGTAGGTCAGCATGGCGCTGCCCTGGATGGATACCACCACCTCGCCGGACGCCACACGGGTGTCCACACCGGTAATGACCCGCTCAGCCATGACGGATGGCGTTTCAACGACAGGTGTGACCGCTCCCTTGTCGGATGCACAGCCGCCTGCCGTCAACGCCGCGAGAAAAACAAAGAGCACGACTGCAGCTGCCTGCCTGCGCAACATTGAGGTCTTGTCAAACATATTAGTCTTCTCCAAGAGGTTTCTGAAGTTTAAGTTCCCGTGTCCGAACCACTATTTTCCCGAGGAAATTTTCCACTTCTTCTTCAATAACCACCCGGTCCCTGGCGATCTCCACAACCTGTCCCGAGTTGACGCCCATATAGGTCCCTTTACGGACCACATAGCCTTTGCCGCCGGTCTCTTCCACCATGGCCATGCTCCGCCCGGGCATGCTGACGATCCCCACAAGCTTGAGTTGGCCGATGTCCAGTTTTTCCAAGGGGGTCAGCCGGGAGATCCTGGTCTGACGAACCGTAGGCCGTGACTCTCCCTCCACAGCCTGGGTGCCGCTGCTGCCCCGGGCAAACACGGGTTCAAAGGGGTCCACGCGCCCTGCCGGGTCGTAGCTGCTTTTTCCGTAAAGCATCTCATCCGAGGCCTTTTCGGAGAGCACGGCCGGCTGTGCCGCAGCACTCTCTGCGGGGGGCACCCCACCCACCGCCGGAATCGATGCAGCATCCGCCGCTTCCGGCTCAGGTGTAGGCTTCTTCTTGGCCTCAATGGGCACCGTCTCTTTTTTGGACACCTTGAAAGTCTTGACGGTGTCCTGGGACTGCGCTGCGTCATCCGCCCTGTCACACCCTGAAAAGAGAGGCCCGACAAGAAAGGCAGCCGTCACTATCGATGTAATGATCTTTTTTGGCATGGCTCACGATCTTTGTTTGATGGATTATTTCTTCTTTGCAGGCTCTTTTTTCTCGATGAATTTATACGTCACAGCCGTACACTTGGTTGAGATCTTGCCCTCTTTGTACCCACTGATCTTGATGTCCCTGATGTTGACGATACGGTTCAAACCGGTCACCTTGTCCATGAACATCACCGTATTATGAAAATTTCCTTTGATATGGAGGCTTACGGGAATTTCACCATAAAACTCCTTGTTCACCTCTTTCTGGGGCTGGAACAAAAGAAACTCCAGACCCGTATCCTGTCCGGATTGAGAGATGCTCGTCAAAAGCGAAGGGATCTCCTTTTTTTCAGGCAGGGCCCGCATCACCTTCCGAAACTCCGCCTCTTTCATCTTCCACTCCCGTTTGAGGGAAGCCAGGCGGGCGGCTTTCTTGCGGGCAACCTCGAGTTGGGTCCCAAGGGACTGCAAGGTCTGCTTTTGCTGTTTGATCACTTCGTATTTGGGCAGGATGGAGAAGTAGAAGATCGATCCGATCAACACGATGCATGTGATCGCACAGATGGCTATCCTCTGGATCTTGTCAAGCTCTTCAACCCTTTTGAACAGGGGGTCCAACGACTGAAACGCTGAGGACTTGTTCATCATTTTACCTTCATACCGGTTGCATTGGAGGGTTTTTGTTTCAACTTGGCCCGGGTGCACACGATTTCAAAATGCTTCATGGCCACGCTCTTCTTGGAGGCACCCAGCTTCAAGATCCTCAGGCTGGCGCTGGAAAAATACTCCGATGACTCGAGTCTCCGCGTAAAATCCGCCACGGTGATCTCATCCAGGGCCGCCCCCTTGAGGGTCACATTTTTTCCCACCTCGTCGTAACTCTGGATCCACATGCGGTCAGGGATCACCAGCTCCGTCATGGCGCCCAGTACCTTGACAGGGGCCTTGCGAACCACCTGGAGGGATTCGATGATATCAATCTTCTTCTGCAGCATTTTGTTTTTCTTGTTGATGGTGTCCACCTCCCGGGCCTTTTTCTTGAACTTGTTCAGTTCGGCCTGGGTATCGCTGACCTCCCCCTCGTACTTATCAACCGCCGCACTCACACTCAGGGAGTAGCCGCCCATCCCCACGCCAATCAGAATGACCAGCAGAACAAAAATCGACACCTGGCGTCGGACATTCTCTTTCGTTCGAGCATCTCGAAAAGGGAGTAAGTTGATTCGTATCATTTGTCGTTCACTTTCCTTATCGCAAGCCCCATGCAGATGGCGGCTTGAGGTGCCATCTGCTTGAGATAGTCATCGTCAATGCGACCCTCCCCCAAGTCCACAGACTTGAAGGGATCAATGGTCTCGACCTCCGTGGAGGTCCTCAATGCCAGCATCTTTTTGAAATCGGTGATGTTTCCGCCACCGCCGCTGATCAGAATCTTCTGGATCCTCTCTTCGGGGTAGGTGGAATAGAAAAAGTCCAGGGCGCGGCTGATCTCCGTACACCAGTCCGCGATGACAGCCGACTCAATATCTTTCAACTCTTCGTTTGAGATACGCTCGCCGTTGTTGTTCAGCTTGATCTCCTCGGCCTCGTCCGGGGAACAGTCGAGCAGGGAGGAGATTTTCAGGTTTGTCTGCCCGCACCCCAGGGACACGTCCCGCATAAACAGCGAGGAACGGCCTTTAAGGATGTTCAGGGAGGTCTTGCTGGCACCGACGTCGATGAGGGCCACAAATTCCTCACCCGTGGCGTCGGGCCCCATGTACCCGAGTTCATAGATATTCTGCAGGGCAAAGGCGTCCACATCCACGATACACGAGGCCAGGCCAGCCATCTCCAGGACGTTGACGTAATCGGCGATCATCTCTTTTTTGGCCGCCACAAGGAGCACGCTCATCTGGTTGGGGTTGTGCTCGCTCTCGCCCATGATCTGGAAGTCGAGGTTCACATCGCTGATATCAAAGGGAATGTACTGTTCGGCTTCAAAGTGGATGGTGGACTGAAGGGCCTCTTCCGTCATGGCCTGGACGTTGATTTTCTTGACGACGACGGAGTACCCGCCGATGGAGATGGCGGCGTTGGGGGTTTTGATATTATAGGCTCGAAGGGCTTCGCGAATGGTCTCGGCAACCTCTTCGGGATCGCGAATAACCCCTTCTTCAATGGCGCCGCTGGGCATGTCGTAGAGGCCGAAGCGCTTCAATGCATACCCGTTTTTCGTATCAGCCACTTCAGCCACCTTGATGGCACTGGATCCGATATCAAGACCAATCAGCTGATCTTTTTTGCCAAATGTCATAAGTACACCCTATACAGGAATGGAATTTATGGACGTCATGGGCATGCCCCCCAAAGGGCACACCTGATTCCATGAGGACACCACGCCGCGTCTGCGATACAAGAGGTCTCATTCACAGCTTTTCGCAAAAAGGCCGGAACGGACAAGCGTCCGTCATGCGAAAACCTGTTTATTGTTTTGTTAATTTTCAGATACATATTTTCAAGGATTGCTACAATGAAGTCAAGAGAAAACTATAACTCACCCGGATGACTAACATATCTTGTGCGGCCTCATGAAATAAATCAAGATATTGTATTCATAGCTCGCTGTTTTTTCTTTTTTTCAAAATTTAACAATACCCGATAAAGGCAACAATGAGAGAGGTGAGTACGCCTTGTCCTTGGATACAGAGAGCAAGACAAGGGAGATGAACGGAGCCCCTTCCGGAAGGTTTGGAGAGCCTCACAGCCCGACCGTTTACCTCAATCTTGGGGGGAATGATAAGGCCTGCACTTGGAATAAAATCAATACTATTTCTTTACGATTATCCATTCACACATGATTCTGTCAAGGATTTTCCAATGCGTGACGAATGAAAAGAATGGGGTTGGAAAGCAACTCGGCCGGGCTTGAATAAACCGGGTAACGCTCAATAAAAAAGGCGCCCTCAGAGGCGCCCCATCCCCTTGAGAAAGCATGCAGCGGGCACATGGCCCCGTGTTGAGTTCAACACCGGCCACATGCCCGTAAATCAGGGGAATTACAATCCCGGCACCTTTTCCGACGCCAGGTTTTTATAGACAGAAGGTGATGGGTTCTCCAGGATTTCGCGGTAAAGGGCTTCGGCCCCTTCTGAATCGCCACGGGTCTCCTTGATGCGGGCCAGGAGAAAGGTCGCTTCTTCGCGCTTCACAGCAACCCCTGCGGACCGTATCTTTTCGTATGCCGCGGCGGCCTCGTCCGTTTTCCCCACCTGCTCCAGGGCCTGGCCCTGACCGCACCACGCGATGCTGCGAAGGGAACTGCCGGAGTCAAACCCGTTGGCTGCAGCACCATACCAGGCGGAGGCCGATTCAAAATCACCGTTTTCGAAGGCCAGCCCCCCGTACCAGAGCAGGGCCGCGTCGTAGGTGGCCGCCCCGCCTTTCATGCCGTTAAGGGCGGCCGGGGCGTCGCCCAACCACCGCTGCAGGGCAATCTCCCTGCCCTCACGGGCCTCAAGGGCCTGAAAGTCCGATTTCAGGGACTGAAACGCCAGGGAGGCGCTCCTCACGGCGTTCTGTCGATACAGCCCCACCCCGGTAACAATGGCCAGAAAAAGGACCACACCGGCAACCCCTAAGGTCACCTGGGTCTTGTTTTCCCGGGCAGTTGTCAGGGTTTTCTCAACAAATGCAAGGAACCGATCCTGTTCGGGCACTGCCTGGGGGTTCTCTTTCTGCATGTCGCACCATCCTTACGTTCTGTCGTCGTGGACCACCCGCACCCCTTAGGATGCAGGCAGCGTGTTTTTAATTCGGTCCCATCCCGCCGCAGGAATATCCGCCCCCGTCACGCGGCACACCTCATAACCGCACGCCGAGGCAATATCGCCGCAGGTTTCCGCAGGGTATCCCATGACCATGCCGTAAAGAAAACCAGCGGCCCAGAGGTCTCCCGCGCCGGTGGTGTCCACGATGTCTCCGCCAGCCACGGGCGCCACCTCGGTCACCGTACCGCCGACGGCAATGCGGCTCCCGCGTGCCCCGAGCTTAAGCACCGCGACATCAGCGCACCGGCTCATCTCTGCCAGGGCCTCGGCCTCGTCGGACAGGCCGGTAAACGCCCGGGCCTCGTCTTCGTTGGCAATGAGGATGTCAACGGAGGGAATCACCGTCTCTTTGATAAAGGAGAGGGCCTCTTCCACCACCGTGAAGCTTGCCAGGTCCATGGCCACCAGCGCACCGGCTTCTTTGGCGGCCTCAAGGGTCCGGGTCATCAGGTCCTGGTTGAACACAAGGTACCCTTCAATAAGGACAATGGCTGCATCCTTGAACTTCTCCGGGGAAATCTCTGCCGGAGCCAGCTCGGAAGCAGCCCCCAGGTAGGTAAACATGGACCGCTGGGCATCCGGAGTGATTATGGACAGAACTCGCCCTGTGGGTGTATCCGAGGTCACAAGATTCGGGGTCACCCCGTTTTGCTTCAGGTCCTTTTCAAAGATGTCCCCGTAGCTGTCCCGGCCCCGCTTTCCCACAAAGGTCGCCGTGCCGCTGAGGCGTCCCACGCCGATGATGGTGTTGCAGGCGGCACCGCCGGGCACCACCGTCACCTCGGAGGTCACCTTTTCAAGGACCCCATCGGCAAACGCCCCGTCCACGAGGGTCATGCCCCCCTTGATCTCGCTGATGCCTTTCAAAAAAGCATCGTCTTCAAACACCAGGAGATCCATCAACGCAGAGCCCACCCCGACGATGCCGCGTTTTTCACCGTTCAACTTGTCGTACATATTCAACCACTCCCGCGTACCCGCCCCTGGTATGAAGGGGCCCTATGTATAAAATATCAGTGCGACCTACCACACCAGCGATTTGTGTATCCATCCCTTGTCACCGTCAGCATGCTGGACCTTGATCCAGTTGCCCTTTCGGCTCAGCACATGAAACGGCACCCCGCTGTCCACCACAAACGCCAGGGGCTTCTTGGCTCCCGGCCCTTTCCGGACATTGCACCTCTCTTTTGTGGTGATGACCGTCGGGGTCTTGGTGACCAGTTTTTTGTAAATCCAACCGGTGTCGTTCTCAAAATCCTTGACGTAATACCAGGAGCCGGCCTGGTCCAGAACCAGAAGCGGGTAGTATTTCTCGACCCCCTTCCAGACAATTTCATGCTCGGTGCCGGGTCCGGTTCGGACATTGGCAGACTCAACGCTGACGCTGACACGCTGTGCTGCAAGACCCAACACGGGCACAGCCAGCAGCGCCGCCAGCACGACAGGAACAACCCTACGGATTCGCATGCTTCACTCCGTCTTCTGATGTTTGATGTGTTCACTAAAAAAAGGATCTGCCCGGCGCCTCAGGCGCCCACGGCAGGGGCCCGCCTTCCTTACCGGATGGGTTCCACCATGATTTTCTGGGCCATGCCCCGGCCGAGGATGTAGCGTTTGTTTTCCACGGCGATGACAAACTGTCCCCGGCCCTGGCTGGTGATCACCTCAATGACATCCCCTCGCCTCAGGCCCATGGAGAGCAGGCGGGCCTCAAGGTTTTCACCGCACAGGTACTCTCGGATAATCAGCTTTTCTCCGGGTTTTGCCAGCATAAGGGGCATCAGGGGGACCCTCTTTTTCAGGCAAGACGAACAGATGCCGTAGATATCCATGCGATGCTGCAGCATATGGAAACCATGGCGGGCCGCGATGGCCTCCTGAAGCCGTTCCAGCTGGGTATCGGCAAACTCGGTGATCTCGCCGCACCGGGTGCAGATCATGTGATCGTGGTGGTCACCCAGGTGCCGGTGTTCGTAGAGGACGCGCCCGTTGTCGAATCGATTTTCCTGGGCAAACCCGTAGTGGCACATCAGCTCAAGGGTCTCCCGGAGAAAATCGGTCTCCACCGTGTGCCCTTCATCGGCAAGGAGCCGGGAGAGATCGTCGGCGGTGATGTGCTTTTCTGTTTTCAGAAAAGTTTCCAAAATGGTGAAGCGTTCATCAATATTATCAATCCCCTCTTCCTTGAAGAGGGTGATAAACTGCTGTTTTTCAAGGTCATGAATCTGCATCATTGTCATATATGCCTCCGCCACGGAGGATAGTACAGCGTCTATAAGATGTCAACCGACCGAAACAGGTGATCCGCCCTGTTTTCAACCGCCTCCCCCAGGGTACCGATGGGCCGGTCAGCATATAAAAAAGGCCCGCCTCCCCCTAACGGGAAAGGCGGGCCTTTTCGTGTCTGTTCAATGGTGCGCCTGAAACCAAACGTCCCTTTCCGCCACCTGGGCTACAGCGCCTTGGCCATTAGCTCGCCCACGCGCTTGGAGAAAAGGGCCGGGTCTTCGACGCGGCCGCCCTCGCTGATGATGGCCAGGTCGTAGAGAAGCTGTGCATGATCAGGCAGCACGGGGTTGCCCGCGTCCTTTTCAAACAGGCTTTTCACGGCAACAACCAGGGGATGGTCTCCGTTGAGTTCCAGGACCCTTTTCTGCTTGGGCATCTCCTGGCCGGAGGCCTTCATGATTTTTTCCATGTAGGCGCTCATGCCCAGGGCGTCCCCGGAGAGGCAGGAGACGGAATCCTTGAGGCGGCTGGAAAGCTTCACCTCTTTGATCTCCTCGTCCAGCTGCTTCTGGAGGTACTCCATGAAATTCTTGAAGGCCTCCTTGGTGTCGTCATCCACCTCGGTGAGGTCCAGATCGCCCATCTCCGCACTCTTGAGCTTCTTGCCGTCGAACTCGGGCAGGGACTGAACCACCCACTCGTCCACGGGATCGCTCATGAGAAGGACCTCGTAATCCTTGGCCTTCAGGGCCTCCAGGTGGGGGCTTCCGGCCAGGGAGACCAGGTCTTCACCGGTGATGTAGTAGATGAACTCCTGGTCCTCTTTCATGCCCGCCACGTACTCCTCAAGGGAGACATAGGCCCCGTCGGACTTGGTGGTCTTGTACCGGATCAGCTTGGCGAGCTTGTCCCGGTTGTCATGGTCCATGGGAATGCCGGACTTGATGGCCGGGCCGAACTCGTCAAAGAAGCCCGCATAGGTCTCTTTCTCCATCTTGGAGAAGAGCTCGAGGACCTTCTTGACGAGGTTCTTGCGAATGTTGCGCACCAGGCGGTTCTGCTGGAGGATCTCACGGCTGACGTTCAGGTTCAGGTCGGAGGCGTCCACCACCCCTTTGATGAAGCCCAGGTACTCGGGCATCAGCTCGGTGCAGTCGTCCATGATGAAGACACGCTTGCAGTAGAGGTGGATGCCGGTTTTCTTTTCGCTGTAGTACATGTCCATGGGCGCCTTGGAGGGCACATAGAGAAGGGCATCGTACTCGGTGGTCCCTTCGAACTTCATGTGGATCTTGTCCAGGGGGGAGTTCCAGTCGTGGCTGATGTGCCGGTAGAACTCGTCGTACTCCTCGTCGGTCACCTCGCTCTTGGGCGTGGCCCAGATGGCCTTCATGGAGTTCAGGGTCTCGTCGGCCCGGACCTTTTTTGTGGTCTCTCCGATGGGCTTGCCGTCGGCGTCCTTGATGATCTCTTCGTCGGGGAGGGGCTCGGTCTTCTCCACGTTCATGATCACCGGATAGGCCACGAAATCGGAGTGCTGCTTGACCACGCGCTTGATGGCCCACTCCTCGGTGAAGTCCTCTTCCAGGCCTTCGGCTTTCAGCTGCAGGGTGATGGTGGTGCCGTGCTCTTTTTTGGCGCAGGTCTCAAGGGTATAGGACCCGAGGCCGTCGGACTCCCAGCGCACCGCCTCGCCCTCGCCCGCCTTGCGGGTCTCAACCGTCACCTTGTCGGCCACGATAAAGGCGCTGTAAAAGCCCACGCCGAACTGGCCGATGAGCTCAGGGGCAATGGCATCGCCCTTCTTGGACTCTTCCATGGCCTTCATGAAAGCCGCCGTGCCGCTCTTTGCGATGGTGCCCAGGTTCTCCACCACCTCATCCCGGGTCATGCCGATGCCGTTGTCCGAGATGACAAGGGTCTTGGTTTCACTGTCCGGAGCGATGCGGATATGAAGCTCGCCCTCTCCTTCCAGAAGCTCCGTGTGGGTCTGGGCCTCGAAGCGAAGCTTGTCGATGGCATCCGACGCGTTGGAAATCAGCTCCCGGAGAAAAATCTCCTCGTTGGAATAAAGGGAGTTAACGATCAGGTTCATCAGTTGCTGAACTTCCGTTTCAAACTGACGCGTCTCTTTGCTCATGGTCTCTCCTCACATCATGTGTGTTCATGGTTGTTCCGTGGTGCCGCATGGGCCCCGACCTGTTCCCGGCAGGAGCCCCGCACTGGCCCGAATATGTTTTCCCTGCATCCGGCAGGGATGTAAACCACATAAAATTTTATGCAGAATCGGGTGATGTCAAGCACCCCGGCCAAAAAAAATGCCAGGGCCGCCCCGGCCTTGAAAGAACTTGCACCCCGCCATGAATCTAAGATAATGTGGCGTAATCATTCAACCCGGCGGCCTCCGCACGGGATCAAAGGGCCCAAGCCCGTTGATTTTGTTGGGGGTTCAAAAAAAGGCGTCAGGGCACCACCGGGCATCCCCCGGCCTGCTCCCTGGCCCTTGCACGGCACCGGGTTCCTCACGACGACCGAAGCCGCGCCCTTTTTTCGAAGAGCGCGCTTCCACACACAATCGGACACACGCTATGAATGAGTACGGCATGGATTACGAAGGCATGATTTTCAGGCCCCCTTCGGAGGCTTACAGCATCCTGCTCCAGGTGACGGTGGGCTGTTCCCACAACAAGTGCACCTTCTGCGAGATGTACAAAGAAAAGAGAATCTTCAAAATCAAAAGCGATGAGCAGATCATGAAGGACCTCGCCTTTGCGGCGAAGCACCACCGCCATATCCGGCGCCTCTTCCTTTGTGACGGCGATGCCCTCATCCTGCCCCAGAAGCGCCTGGTGCACATCCTCAAGGAGGTCAAGCGGCAACTCCCCTGGGTGGAACGGGTGGGCACCTACGCCAACACCAAGAGCATCGCAAAAAAAAGCGTGGAAGAGCTCAAAGAGCTGAAAGCCTTAGGGCTTTCCATCGCATACATGGGCCTTGAGACCGGTGACGACCAGACCCTTTCCGCCATCAAAAAAGGGGCGGACGCTGCCCGCATGATCGACATGGGCAAAAAAATCCGCTCGGCCGGCATCAAGCTCTCCGTCACCGTGCTGCTGGGCATCGCAGGACGGGAGCGTTCCATGGTCCACGCCCAGGAAACCGGCCGGGTCCTGTCGGCCATCGATCCCGAGTACGTGGGGGCCTTGAGCCTCATGCTCACCCCGGGCACCCCCCTTTATGAGGATCACCTGGCAGGAAACTTTCCGGTGCTGGAACCCGATGAGCTGCTCCGTGAGCTGGGTGCCATGATCGCGGCCACCCATATGACCGACGGCCTCTTTCACTCCAACCACGCCTCCAACTACCTTCCCATCAGGGCAAAAATGCCCGCAGAGAAGGAGAAGACCCTTGCCCTTATCAATCGGGCCCTTGAGGGAAAAGTGGCCCTGAAGCCGGAGCATTTGCGGGCCCTCTAATCCATTGATTTGGTTTGACAAAGGCGGAAACCCGCTGTAAAACCTGTGGCTCAACAGATAATCCGGGCGAACCGGGCCTGCCGGAAAAACGGTGTCCCTGAAAGGGCACCTCCCTCGGGGAGGGGCTTTTGATCAGCGTTTCTGCGTGTGTTCCAAGGACGTTGCCTCCCGCCCCCGTTTCCAGTGAGGGCGGGCACCGGTTTTCCCAAACGGTATGCCACACCCTATTTTAGTTTGTAATAACCAGTAAGGAGACAGTACGCCATGAGCGACAGCCAGCTCACCCTTGACGATCTTTGCATCAACACACTGCGCACCCTGGCCATGGATGCGGTTCAAAAGGCCAACTCCGGCCACCCGGGTGCCCCCATGGGACTGGCACCGGCCGCCTATGTGCTCTGGACCAAACACCTCAACCACAACCCGAAAAACTCCGCATGGCCCGATCGTGACCGGTTTGTCCTCTCCGGCGGCCACGGCTCGGCCCTGCTCTACAGCCTGCTCCACTTAACCGGTTACGGCCTCAGCATCGACGACCTCAAGGCCTTTCGTCAGTGGGAGAGCAAGACCCCCGGCCACCCCGAATACGGGCACACCAACGGCGTGGAAGTGACCACCGGCCCCCTGGGCCAGGGCATCGCCAACGCCGTGGGCATGGCCATGGCCGAACGCCACCTGGCAGCCACCTACAACACCGATGAGCACACCATCGTGGACCACCGCACCTACGTGATGTGCGGAGACGGCGACCTCATGGAAGGCGTGGCCCTGGAGGCCATCTCCATGGCCGGCCACCTGGGCCTGGGCAAACTGACCTGCCTGTACGACGACAACGAGATCACCATCGAAGGCGGCACCGACATCGCCTTCACCGAAGACGTGGCGGCCCGTTTCGAAGCCTGCGGCTGGATCACCATCCGCGTTGAAGACGGCAACAACCACGAAGCCATCGACGCGGCCTTAACCGAAGCCAAGGCCCAGGACGAGAAGCCCACCGTCATCCTCATGCGCACCACCATCGCTTACGGCAGCCCCAACAAAGGCGGCACATCGGGAGCTCACGGTTCCCCCCTGGGCGACGAAGAGATCCTTCTCACCAAAAAGGCCCTCGGCTGGCCCTCCACCGAGCCCTTCTTCGTGCCCGAAGAGGCCAAAGCCGTTTTTTCCGCCTGCATGGACAAAGGGGAAAAGGCCGAGAACCTGTGGCAGGAGCGCTTCAACGCCTACGCCAAGGCCCACCCCAAGCGCACCAACCAGTGGGTGGACGGCGTCAGCGGCTTTCTGACCTTCGGCTGGGACAAAGAGATCCCCGCCTTCACCCCCGAAGACGGCAAAATTGCCACCCGCTCGGCTTCCGGCAAGGTGTTAAACGCCATTGCCCCCAACCTGCCGGGCCTCATCGGCGGCTCCGCCGACCTGGCCCCGTCAAACAACACCTTCATGAACGGCTGCGGCGTGTTCCAAAATGGTTCCTACGACGGCCGGAACATCCGCTTCGGTGTCCGTGAGCACGCCATGGGTGCGGTGATGAACGGCATGTTCGTCCACGGCGGTGTCCGCCCCTTCGGCGGCACCTTCCTCGTCTTTGCAGACTACATGCGCCCGGCCATCCGCGTGGCCAGCCTCATGAAGCTGCCCATCATCTATGTCTTCACCCACGACAGCATCGCAGTGGGCGAAGACGGACCCACCCACCAGCCCGTGGAGCATGTGGCCGCCTTAAGGGCCATCCCCGGCCTCACCGTCCTGCGCCCGGGATGCGCCTCCGAGACCGCCGACGCCTGGCGCCTGGCCCTTAAGATCACCGACGGCCCCACGGCCATCATCCTCTCCCGCCAGGGCCTGCCCGTCTCCGACCGCAGCAAGGCCGAAGGCTCGGTCCCCAGCGGTGCCTACATCCTCAAGGACACCGAGGGCACCCCCGACGCCATCCTCATGGCCTCCGGCTCCGAGGTCCACATCACCGTGGAAGCGGCCGAAAAACTGGCCGCACAAGGGGTTAACGCCCGGGTGGTGAGCATGCCCAGCTGGGAACTCTTCGAGATGAACCAGCAGAACTACAAGGACTGGGTCCTCCTGCCCGAGGTGAAAACCCGCGTGGCCGTCGAGGCCGGCATCTCCATGGGCTGGGACAAATACGTCGGCGACAAAGGCACCGTCATCGCCATGGACGGCTTCGGCGCATCCGCCCCCGGCGGCACCCTCCTCAAAGAGTTCGGGTTCACCGCCGACAACATCGTCGAAAAGACCCTGGCACTCATCGAGAAAAACAAGGCGTAGGTTCGCAAATGCTCCGGGGCTCGCTTGTCGCGCCCCGGCCAGGTGGCATTCAGCGAGCAGTGAAACATTGCAAGGCCGTAGGGGGGCTCGCCCCTGCGCATTTGCTTACGGGCTTCGCCCGTAACACCCCTCTTTCATGGGGCCGCGCAATTCAACCGCCACGAAGAACTATTCAGTGATAGCCCCGGCGGCCCTGCCGAGGACTATTTAAAAAAAACGGAATAGTTACAATAAAAAAGCCCGACACCATCAAGCATGGTGTCGGGCTTTTTTTGTTTTTTACGGGCGTAGCCCGTAGGCGAATGCTCTGAGCCCGAGGAACGAGGGCTCAGAGCATTCGCAACCTGGGGTCCAGGGGATTTATCCCCTGGCCGCCGGAGGCTGGCTTTTGGCCTGAGCTATTAGTACCTGTAGTGATCCGCCTTGTAGGGACCTTCAACGGGCACGTTGATGTAGCCGGCCTGCTGCTCGGTCAGGGTGCTGAGCTTGACGTTCAGGCGATCCAGGTGGAGGCGGGCCACTTCCTCGTCCATCTTCTTGGAGAGGGTGTAGACCTTCACATCGTAGTTGCCTGTGGCCAGCTCGATCTGGGCCAGGGTCTGGTTGGTAAAGCTGTTGCTCATGACAAAGCTGGGGTGACCCGTGGCGCAACCGAGGTTCACCAGGCGGCCTTCGGCCAGGACGATGATGGAGCGGCCGGAGTTCAGGGTCCACTTGTCCACCTGGGGCTTGATGTTGAGGCAGGTGCATCCGTCGTTGGCCTCAAGGTACGCCATGTCGATCTCGTTGTCGAAGTGGCCGATGTTGCAGACGATGGCTTCGTCTTTCATCTTCTCCATGTCGGCGCCGGTGATCACGTGGTAGTTGCCGGTGCAGGTGACAAAGATGTCGCCCTTGTCCACGGCATCTTCCATGGTGAGAACCTCAAAGCCTTCCATGGCCGCCTGAAGGGCGCAGATGGGGTCGATCTCGGTGACCATGACGCGGGCACCGTAACCACGCATGGAGCGGGCGCAGCCTTTGCCTACGTCGCCGTAGCCGAAGACCACGACAACCTTGCCGGCCAGCATGATGTCGGTGGCACGCTTGATGCCGTCGGCCAGGGACTCCTGGCAACCGTAGAGGTTGTCGAACTTGCTCTTGGTGACGGAGTCGTTGACGTTGATGGCGGGGAAGAGCAGCTCACCGGCTTCTTCCAACTGATAGAGGCGGTGTACGCCCGTGGTGGTCTCTTCGGAGACGCCCTTGATCTTGGCGGCCATCTTGGTCCATTTCTGGGGGTCCACTTTGTAAGCGGCCTTGAGGCGATCCAGGAGGCATTTTTCTTCGGCGTTGCCGGGCTCGCGGTCGAGAAGGGAAGGGTCTTTCTCCGCCTTCACCCCTTCATGGATAAGAAGGGTGGCGTCGCCGCCGTCGTCCACAATCAGATCGGGGCCGCTGCCGTCAGGCCAGGTGAGGGCCATCTCGGTGCACCACCAGTACTCTTCAAGGGTCTCGCCCTTCCAGGCAAAGACCTTGGCGGATTCGTTGGCCGCAATGGCCGCCGCCGCATGGTCCTGGGTGGAAAAGATGTTGCATGACGCCCAGCGGATGTCCGCGCCCAGCTCTTTGAGGGTCTCAATGAGCATGGCCGTCTGGATGGTCATGTGAAGGCTGCCGGTGACCTTGAGGCCCGAAAGGGGCTTTTCAGGGCCGTATTTTTCACGGGAAGCCATGAGGCCGGGCATCTCCAGCTCGGAGAGCTGCATGTCCTTGTTGCCCCACTCCGCCATTGTGATATCGGCCACCTTGTTCGTAAGGGTCAAATCGAGTTCCTGAAACGCCATGTTGCGTCCTCCTTAAGGATGTCTATGATCAATAACTGTTTTGATGTCTTTGGTGTTCTTATCGGCTTTGCTGCGGTCACCCCCCAGGGCAAACGCATTTAACTGTGAGTTGCCTCCGGCGGGTCGCTTTTTGAAAAAAGCTCCGCAAAACGTTTCTGTTGCCTGCACTTTAAGCGAAATCAATCGAAATACGAGCACATTTGAATGGACCAAAACCGCACTCAATACCTGTTTGTCAAACTTTTCAAAAGCTTGGCCCCCGACAGGGCCGCCGGAGGCAAAATCTAAATGCGGTGGCCCTGGGTCACCCCCAGCAAGATCTTGCGTACAAAACATACGTGCCGCGGGCCCGGCCCGTCGGCAGACAAAAATCAGGTTGAAGACGGGGAGACCGGAGTTCCAGCCCCTGCCTTCACCGCCTGACAGATCATCACCGCAGGCCCCCGGGAGGGTGAAAAATGCCGGGTACTCTCCACGGCAAACCCCGCATCATGGATCCAGCCCATGAGCTCATCCTCGGAAAAACCGAGCCAGCGGTCCCCGAACCGGTCCCTCAGGGATTCGTCGGCGTGCTGGCCGAACTCGGCCACAAGCAGGCGCCCTCCTTCGGCCACCACCCGGCCCGACTCGTTCAAGGCGAGCCGCGGGTTGTCCAGATGGTGCAGGGCCAGGGAGATGACCGCCAGGTCCACCTCACCGTCCCCCATGGGAAGGTGTTCGAGTTCCCCCAGGCGCAGGTCAAAGTCGCCCCCCATGGCCTTGAGCCTCTTCTCCGCCTCTTTGAGCATGTTGGAGGAGCTGTCCACCCCCACCACCTGCTCAACGCGTTCGGCAAGCCGGGTCATAAGCGCCCCGGTCCCGCAGCCGAGGTCCACGGCCATGCGGCAGGGACGGATGGCCGCCATCAGGGCCTCGTTGAGGTCGAAATCACCGATGAGATCCACCTTCAGGTGTTCCCAGCGGGGGGCAATGTCATCAAAGAACTGCTGACGGCGGAGCCTCCGCTCGAAGACAATGGCCTCGGCCCGCGTGAGGTCCTCCTGGATCAGGGCCTCCCCCTCGGACAGGGACTCCACCAGGGTAGCCACCAGGGCCCCGGCCCCTTCCTTTTCCGCCGAATAAAAGGCCCACACCCCGTCGCGGCGGCAGGAGAGAAGCCCGCAATCCGTAAGGATCTTGAGGTGCCTGGAAATGCGGGACTGCCCCATGCCCATGAGGGTAACGATCTCGTTGACGCTCATTTCATGGTGAAGCAGGATATGGTAGAGGCGAATGCGCGTGCTGTCCGCCATCGCTTTGAAATAGATCAGACTTTTCATACCCGAATGCTCCCCCGCCGGTTCAAATATCCATATATCAAGATTTATTGATATATAGATTTTCCCGTCTCCTGTCAAGTGGTTGCCCGCCTCCTGCGTCTGAAAATGACCTTGCACCCCGATGATGCCACAGCTATAATTAGCGATGCGATCGTTACGGAACCCCGTCCAAAGGCCCTGTTCCGGCCCCTCGCATGCTTTTTATTCAGAGAAAAAAGGCCCCTGTCGTTAAACTGAAATGATGATGTTTTGCCCGGCCAGTATCCATGACGGGCGACCGAAGGACTGACACCCATGGACTTAAAAGCAATTGGAGAGGATCTCGGCCTGGAAGAAAGCGAATTCCTTGAAATCGTGGAGCTCTTCCTGGAAACGGCTGAAACAGACATCACACGCCTGAAAGAGGCCATCGCACGCGGTGACATGCAGACCCTCACCGAAGCGGCCCACTCCCTCAAAGGGTCCGCCGGGAACTTAGGGTTTACCGAGATCTATCGTCTGTCCAAAGACATCGAAACCGCGGCCCGCGAGAACACCCTGGATCGCCTTGGCCCCGTCCTCGAATCCATCGATGCGCTGAAAGGCGATATACAAGACGCCCTCAACGCCAAAACAGCCTGACCCCAGGCCCGCGGCAGGTATTCCATACCCGATTGAGGTGAGCCATGTCCCCCAGCTTCACCATCCTGGTCGCCGACGACAACCCCGTAAACCTTGCGCTGATGGCCACGACGCTCCGGAAAGAGGGGTACCGGATCGTCACGGCCAATTCCGGCAAAGAGGCCAGACACCTCGCCGATACCGAGCCCCCCGACCTCATCCTCCTGGACATCCGCATGCCCGGAGAGAGCGGCTTTGACGTGATCAAGCACTTCAAATCCGATGCCCGCACCGCGGCAATTCCCGTGATCTTCCTTACAGCGGTCACCGATGTAAAATCCAAAATCGAAGGATTCAGCCTGGGGGCCGTGGACTACATCACCAAGCCCTTTCACCCCAAGGAGGTCTCCGCACGGGTCAGCCTCCACCTGAAACTCTCCATCGCCACCAACTCGCTTATCAACAGCCAGGCAGAAAAGCTGCGCCAGCTCACCGAAGCCCAGGCCTCTTTTCTCATCACCCCCGAGCAGGAACCCGGCGCCCGTTTCGGCGTCCATTACCTGGCCCTCCACGAGGCCGGGGGAGATTTCTACGATGTCCTGCACATCTCCGATGACATCTACGGCTACTTCATCGCGGACTTCTCCGGCCACGACATCAGCACCGGCTACCTGACCTCCTCGGTCAAGGGCCTCCTCAAACAGAACTGCACCCAGATCTACACCCCCATGGAGAGTATGAACCTCATCAACGGGGTCCTGGTGGAGATCCTTCCGGCGGAAAAGTACCTCACCGCCTGCTACGCCCGCCTCAACCGCCGCAAAGGGCTCATGGACATCGTCTTTTCAGGGCACCCGCCGGTCTGCTATGTGCCGCAAAAAGGCCCTCCCCGTCTCGTGGGCGCGGACGGAGACCCCATGGGCATGTTCCAGAGCGCTCTGTTCGGCCTCACCACCCTCACCGTCTCCAAGGGCGATCGGGTGTACATCTATACAGACGGCCTGGTGGAATCCCCTTCCAGCAAGAAAATCTGGCACAGCGAGACCGCAAAGATGCTCGAAGCCTGCGACCGGGCAAGGCCAGCATCCATCGGCAGGGCTCCACGTGTCGTGTCCGAGCACCTCTGCCCCAACCGGGAATCCCAGGAAGACGACATGGTCATCCTCGCCTTGGAGATCTGAGCCCTATGACACATTTTGCCGTGACGAAAAAAAACGACGGTCTCGAAATCAACATGCAGGCCTCCCTCGCCCTGGTGGACCGCGCCGTGGATGAGGTCACGGTGTTCTGCAGGGAACGCGGCATCTCCCGCTCTCTTTTTGCCATCGTCATCACCATGCGTGAGGGGCTCACCAACGCCGTCCGCCATGGGGCATCCCTCTCTCCGGACTCCCCGGTCCGATTCTCCATCTTCCTGACCGACGACACCATTCACATGGAATTTGAAGACAAGGGACCGGGGTTTGACTGGCAGACCATGATCGACACCCAGGCCGCCAGCGATTCGGAAGGGGGACGCGGCATTGAAATCATGAGAAAATATTGTCACAACATGGCCTACAGCAAGCGTGGCTGCCGTCTTCACCTCAGCATCCGTATTTCCGGTGAAGACCTCGATTGAAAAAGGGCGGCCCGGGGGCTTGATTTTTTCGCGGGGCCATCAATAAAGATTGATAAAACACTCACAATTTTCTACCTTTACATCCATGGGACACGTATTCAACTTTCAGGAAGCCGGGCAATATGCCCAATGGCTTGAAATGGATCGGCACCGAGACGCGGCCGAACGCCAGAGCCAGCTGATGGTAAAGCTCATCAAGCCGGCCTACGGGGATCGGCTCCTGGATATCGGCTGCGGAACCGGGGTCACCCTTGCCTGCCTGGACCAGATCAAGCCGGGCCTGGACCTCACCGGCCTGGATGCCTCCACCTACATGCTGGATATCGCCGGAGAAAAGCTGAACAACCGTGCCGACCTGTTCAAGGGAACCGCCGAAGCCCTGCCCTTTGAAGACAATGCCTTCAATTTTGCCGTGGTCAACCTCACCCTGGAGTTCGTGGAGTCTCCGGAAAAAGTGATCGCCGAAGCCGCCCGCGTCGCCAAGGACCGCCTCTACATCGGTTTTTTCAACCGCCTCTCTTTAGGGGCCGTCCCCTCCCTGGGCAAGGGACTCCACGGCAACGCCGTGTTCTCCAAAGCACGATTCCTCTCCACCTGGGAGATTCGGCAGATCATTCGAGGCCTCCTGGGCAAGGTGCCCCTCACCTCCCGGACCATCACCTACCACCCGCCCACGGGCGGCAGGCTCCTGGGCCGCCTCTTTCACCGACTTCCCTATGGGGCGTACACCGGCCTGTCCGTCAGCCTTGTTCCCCGTTTCACCACCCGTCCCCTGGCACTGTTTGCCGACAAGCCCCGCCCCCAAAGCATGAGCATCGGGGAGCAGTACTTCAAACCCGATCTCCGGTAAAACCTGTTATGGCCAAGGAGCCCATCATGGTCGAAGCCCTGTTGTACGAGCGACTGGAAAAAAATGCGGTGCGTTGCAACCTCTGCAGCCATCGCTGTACCATCAAAGAGGGACAACGGGGCCGATGCAGCGTGCGGGAAAACAGGGGCGGCACCCTCACCTCCCTGGTCTACGGACGGCTGGTGGCCACCGCCTCGGACCCGGTGGAGAAAAAACCGATCTGGCACCTGGCCCCGGGCAGCCTCTCCTACTCCGTGGCCTCCGTGGGGTGCAACTTCAGCTGCAGCTTCTGCCAGAACGCCGAAATCTCCCAGCTGGCACCGGATGAAAACGGCCAGACAGGCTTGGCCACCACCCCCGAAGAGACCGTGGCCGAAGCCCTTGCCGCCGGTGCGCGAAGCATCGCCTTTACCTACACCGAGCCCACCGTGGCCTTTGAGTTCGTCCTGGATACGGCCCGCCTGGCCCGGGAAAAAGGGCTCTTCACCATCCTGGTCACCAACGGCTACCTCACCTTTGAGGCCATCGACCTGCTTTCCCCGTACCTCACAAGCGCCAACGTGGACTTAAAAGCCTTCACCGAAGGATTCTACACCCGCCATTGCCGGGCCTCCCTGGAGCCGGTGAAAGACGCCATCCTCTATCTCAAACAAAAAGGGGTGGCCCTTGAAATCACCACCCTGCTCATCCCCGGGCTCAACGACGGCGCGGGTGAGATCAAAGAGATCGCCCGGTTCATCGCAGGCGGTCCCGGGGTCGACACCCCCTGGCACCTGAGCCGGTTCTACCCCACATACCGCATGACCGATCACCCCCCCACCCCCATGGAAACCATCCTCATGGCACGGGATATTGGAATCGAAGCCGGATTGCGCTATGTTTACACGGGCAATCTCCCGCACAATACGGGAGAAAACACCTTCTGTTACGGCTGCGGCAAAGCGGTGATCCAGCGATCGGGGTACCGGCTTATGGCCGTGGATATCAAGGACAACCGCTGCAGCTTCTGCGGCACCTACATTGACGGTATTGATATTGATGGACAGACTTCGTAATCGGATCACAGCGGCCCTCACCTCCCCTTCTGCCGCAAAAGTCAAAGAGACCCTCGTCGTTTACGGGCGCATGATCAAGTTCAGCCACACCATCTTCGCCCTCCCCTTTGCCCTCTCCGCCGTGGTGCTGGCATCCGCCGAAGCGCCCCTCACCATCTTGAAACTCTTCTGGATCCTTGTTGCCATGGTGGGCGCCCGAACCGCCGCCATGGGGGTGAACCGCATCGTGGACGCGGACATCGACAGCCGAAACCCCCGCACGGCCATGCGGGAGATCCCCAAAGGAGAGATCGGCAAAAAAGAGGCCTGGCTCGTTGTGGCCGGGTCCTCCCTGGTCTTTATCTTCGCCGCTGCCATGCTCAGCCCCTTGTGCTTCAAGCTCTCCTTTCCCGTGCTGCTGCTTTTGGGGGCCTACTCCTTTACCAAGCGCTTTACCTGGCTCTGCCATATCTACCTGGGCTTCGCCATCTCCATGGCCCCCCTGGGCGCCTGGATCGCGGTCACCGGAGGATTCTCCTGGGGCATCCTCACCCTGAGCCTGGCCCTTCTCACCTACATCGCGGGCTTTGACATCCTCTACGCCTGCCAGGACAGCGACTTCGATCGCGAAAAGGGCCTGCACTCCATCCCGGCCACCATGGGCATCAAAAAAGCGATGCAGATCTCCACCGGAATCCACGCCGCCACCTTCGGGTTCATGCTCCTGCTCTGGCCCGTGTTCAGCCTGGGCTGGCCCTACGGCCTGGCCGTGGCCCTCATCGGCGCCCTTCTCGTGGTGGAACACAAACTGGTGAACCCCAAAGACCTCACCCACGTCAACATTGCCTTCTTCCACATGAACAGCATCATCTCCATGGTTCTCTTTGCAGGAATCCTGGCAGGCCACCTCACAGGAGGCATCTAAGATGAAACGCATCGTCACCGCCCTCACCGGCGCCTCGGGCGCCCTCTACGGCCTCCGGCTGGTGAAAGCCCTGGCCGAGGCCGGTGCGCAGATCGACCTCATCGCCTCAGACGCCGCCTTTCTCGTGGCCAAGGAGGAGCTGGGCCTCTCCAAAGAGGCCTTCCTGGAGACCCTGCGCGGCTTCGGCCAGGCCAGCCTCCAGGTCCACGAGGTGAATGACTTCACCGCAGCACCTGCCAGCGGCTCCTGCCCGGTCCACGCCATGGTGGTGGCCCCCTGCACCATGGCCACCCTGGCCGCCATTGCCACAGGAAACGGCTCCAACCTCATCCACCGGGCCGCCGACGTCACCCTCAAGGAAAAGCGCCCCCTGGTCCTCGTCCCCCGGGAGATGCCCTACAGCCTCATCCACCTCAACAACATGACCGTCGCAGCCACAGCAGGCGCCACCATCCTGCCTGCCTCCCCGGCCTTCTACTCCAGGCCCGATACCCTGGAAGCCCTGGCCGATACCGTGGTGGCCCGCATCCTCGACCACATCGGTGTCACCCCGGCCGCCGACTTGGTCAAACGGTGGAAAAGCTAAAAGCAAGCCTTTCCAGGCTTCGCCGAAATAATTTCCACTTTTTCACATTAGAAAAGTTTTTTGCGGAGCTTTTTTTCAAAAAGCGACCCGCCGGAGGCAAGCTGAATAATTACGCCTGATTTTATAAAGACGGATTTAACAAACAGATTTTAAAAATTCTTCTTGAATAAATTCCACTTAAAATGCGGATGTGATTTGACCCGAGGAACGAGGGGCAAAACGCATCCGTTACCTGCTTTCAAGGTGGCACACCTTGCCGCCGGAGGCATGCTTTTTGAACCGACTTTGACCATAGAAGGCATCCCCTTGGACAAAACATCAGAAAATGCAGCCGGACTTCTGCACCGCGCACACATCATGACCCTGGCCACGGCCTGTGACGGAAAGCCTTGGGCGGCGGCTGTCTATTATGTGGCGTACAAGGGGAACCTCTACTTTTTTTCGAGCCCGGATGCCCGGCACATCCTGGAAGGGAAAGGGGAGGCGGCCGCTGCCACGGTCCATGAAAACCCGTTTCATTTTGGGCAAATCGAAGGGCTTCAGATGGAAGGGGTGATCACCAAAGCGGGGCTGACGCCACGGGCCATGGGAGCCTTTTCCCGGTATGTGAAGCGGTTCCCTTTTTTAAAGGACCTCTTCTCGCGAGAGCACCTGGGGAGCCTGGCGGGATTCCTTGCCGCGGGCAAACCCAAATGGTACCGATTTACCCCGGAGACGGTCCTCTACCTTGACAACAGCAAGGGTTTCGGACACCGTGTGGAAGTAAACCCGGAAGCACTTTTTCCTCAAGAGGAATAAAAAAAGCCTCCGGCAGCCCTGCCGGGGGCTAAACGTTTGCCTGATCTTATAACGACGGGTTTAACAAACAGATTTTAAAAATTTTCTTGAATAAATTTTGCGTTAAAGGCGGATGTGATTTGACCCGAGGAACAAGGGGCAAACGCATCCGCAACCTGCTTTCAAGGTGGCACGCCTTGCCGCCGGAGGCTGTTTTTTTGAGCTGAATAGTTACCTCTGATCTTAACATATCCGCGGGCGAAGCCCGTCAGCCAATGGCATCGACCTGGAAAGCGAAGGTCGGGAGCATTGGCGAACTTGGGGTCTAAGGGGTTCACCCCCTGGCCGCCGGAGGCAAGCAGAAAGATGACTTATGCCAGTATGAGAGAGTGTGTGGAGGACCTGGAGGCCAACGGCCACCTGGTTCGAATCAAGGAAGAGGTGGACCCGTACCTGGAGATGGCGGAGATCCATCGCCGGGTGTATGCGGCGGGGGGGCCGGCCCTGTTCTTTGAGAAGGTAAAGGGCTCTCCCTTTCCTGCGGTATCCAATCTGTTCGGGACCCTTGAGCGCTCACGGTTTATCTTTCGGCACACCTTGGACCGTGTCTCCAGGCTGGTGGCGGCCAAGTCAGATCCGGCCTCCCTTTTAAAGCACCCGTTGAAAAACCTCATGCTGCCCGTTGCCGCGGCCTGCGCCCTGCCCAAAAAGGTGAAAGAAGCCCCGGTGATGGCCTGCACCACCGACCTGTCCAGCCTTCCCCAGATCACCTGCTGGCCCGACGACGGCGGCCCCTTTGTCCTCCTGCCCCAGGTCTACTCCGAGGACCCGAAAAAACCGGGCATCCTGGTCTCCAACATGGGCATGTACCGTATTCAGATGGCGGGAAACGACTACGTCAAGGACCGGGAGGTGGGCCTGCACTACCAGATCAAGCGGGATATCGGCCGCCACCATGCCCACGCCATTGAAAAGGGCGAGCCCCTGAAGGTCTCCGTCTTTGTGGGCGGGCCTCCTGCCCACACCTTTGCAGCGGTGATGCCCCTGCCCGAAAACCTGCCCGAGGTGGCCTTTGCAGGGGCCCTTGCCGGACGGCGCTTCCGCTACGCAAAAAAAGGCGGGCACACCCTCTCGGCCGAGGCCGACTTCTGCATCATCGGCACCGTGGACCCCACGGCCGTTAAGCCCGAAGGCCCCTTCGGGGACCACATCGGCTACTACAGCCTCACCCACCCTTTTCCCTTTTTGAACGTGGAGAAAATCTACCACCGCAAAGACGCCATCTGGCCCTTCACCGTGGTGGGGCGTCCTCCGGCCGAAGACACCAGCTTCGGTGCCCTTATCCACGAGCTCACCGGTCCCGCCGTCCCGGATTCCATCCCCGGCGTGTCGGCCGTACACGCCGTGGACGCCGCAGGGGTCCACCCCCTGCTCCTTGCCATAGGCAAAGAGACCTACGTGCCCTACGCCAAAGGGGACGCAAAAAAACCCATGGAGCTTCTGACCCTCTCCAACGCCATCCTGGGGTTCGGCCAGTGCTCCCTTGCCAAGTATCTCTTTATCGTGGACGAAGGGGATAATCCCCACCTTGATATCCATGACGAACGGGCCTTTCTCATCCATCTTTTCGAGCGCATGGACTTTACCCGCGACCTCCATTTCCAGACCCGGGCCACCATGGACACCCTCGACTACTCCGCTGAAGGCTTAAACGAAGGGTCCAAGGTTGTCTTTGCCGCCGCAGGGGACAAAAAACGAAACCTCGCCACCACCCTTCCCCGCGATTTTTCCCTGCCCGACGGCTTTGCCACCCCCCGACTTGCCCTGCCCGGCGTTGTCATGGTGGAAGCGCCCCCCTTCACCGATGCTGCCCAAGGCAACGCCACGGCCCAGACCCTGGCCGACCACCTATCCCAGGTCGACACCACCGGCCTTGCCCTCATCGTCCTCACCGAAGACGCCGGTTTTGCCTCGGCAACCCTGAACAACTTTCTCTGGACCACCTTCACCCGGTCCAACCCCAGCCACGACATCCACGGCGTCGGCGCCACCCTCACCCACAAGCACTGGGGATGCATCGGCCCCCTTATCATCGACGCGCGCCTCAAGCCCCACCACGCGCCCCCCCTCATCGAAGACCCCGAGGTCTCAAAACGCGTGGATGCCCTTTGCCAAAAAGGCGGTCCGCTGGACGGGATACTTTAAGCACCTGAAAACCCCAAAAGCATGCCTCCGGCGGCCCTGCCGGGGGCCAAACTTTTGAAAAGTTTGACAAACAGGTTTTAAGCGTGATTGTAATTTATTCGTATGGCGCTCGCTTCTTTCTATCGATCATGCCTTTCCAGATGAGGTTCACCATGGCCGGCACTGCCTTTGCCTTCGCCTGCAACTGTGATACAAGGCCCCTATGAACTGGAAAGAGATACTGGACAAATCGGTGGTATCGGCAGAAGGGCTTACCGGGATTCCGGGGGCAGAGGTTGAAGAAATCTCACGCGTGGCAGGGGTCTATCCCATGCGCATCAATCCCTACTGGCTGAAGCTGATGAAAAAGGCCGGGGCTCCGTTGTGGCGACAAGCGGTGCCCTGCGCGGACGAGCTCACGGACTCCCCCCTTCTGGAAGACCCCCTCTGTGAAGAGAAGGATTCCCCCGTCTTTGGCCTCACCCACCGCTACCCGGACCGGGTTATTTTTCTCGTCTCCAACCGATGCGCCCTCTACTGTCGCCACTGCATGCGAAAGCGAAAGGTGGGAAAACACGCCGGAGCGGTGACAGATGCCACCATTGAAGCAGGCCTTGCCTACATTGAGCAGACCCCTGCGGTACGGGATGTCATCGTCACCGGGGGAGACCCTCTGCTCGTCGATGATGACAAAATTGAGTTCATATTAAAAAGGCTCTCGGCCATCCCCCACGTGGAGATGATCCGCATCCACACCCGGGTTCCCGCAACCCTTCCCATGCGCATCACGGCTGAACTCTGTGCGGTGCTTTCACGCTGCGAAAAGCTCTGGCTCAACACCCACTTCAACCACCCGGCGGAATTCACCCCCGAAGCAGAAAAGGCGCTCAGGCTCTTGAACCGAACCGGAGCGCCCCTGGGGTGCCAGACCGTGCTTTTAAAAGGCGTCAACGACTCCCCGGCCGTCATGGCCGAGCTCATGCGCAAGCTCACCAAAAACCGGGTGAGGCCCTACTACATCCACCACGGAGACGCCGTCAAAGGCACCGGTCACTTCCGCACCTCCATCGAAACCGGCCTTGCCGTGGTCAACGGCCTACGCGGCCACCTCTCCGGCCTCTGCGTGCCCGCCTACGTCATCGACCTGCCCGGCGGCGGGGGCAAGGTGCCCCTGCTCCCCGAGTCCATCCTGGACCAGGACGCCAAAAGCCTCACCGTCAAAGGCTACGACGGCAAGACCTACACCTACCCACTATAAGCAGGGGCTACAGCCCCTGCACCCCAGGTTCGGGAATGCTCTTTCGCCTTCGTTCCTCAGGCTCATCACATTCCCTGACGGGCTTCGCCCGTGTTGACTATGACTTCCAAGACTTCACCAAAATAATGTCGCACCCGCGCTTCGTTTTAATTGCCTCGAAGGGCGATCAAACGAAGCGCGGGTGCATTCTAACAGTTTTTTGCGGAGCTTTTTTTCAAAAAAACGACCCGCCGGAGGCAAATTGAATCTTATCCCTTCGCCTCCTTTGCCCGTTACTTTGTCATGTGCGTAAACGAGTCCTTCACCACCTTGTCACCGGCCTTGACCTTCACTTTCAAGGTGTAGGTTCCTTTCTGTTTCATCTCCACGTCCGCTCCGTGGCCGCCGCCCATGGCCATGGCCATGGTTTTGACCTCTTTGCCGTCAGGATCGGTGATGACGAATCCGACCTTGGCATCATGGACCATGGCCCCGTTTTTCCCTTTCACATCCAGCATCAGGTGGTGGGAAGCCATCTTACCGGACATGGACTCCATGCCATCCATATCCTTCATGCGCTGATGCATATCGATGAGGCGGTAGGTGAGGGTCAGGTCGTCAACGGTATGGGTGCGGATGACCTCCCCCATTCCATGGCCCTTCATTTCTTTTCCATGGTCCATGCTCATCTCTTTGCCATGATTTGAGGAGCCGTGCTCCTTGTGTTCAGCCGATGCAAGGGAAAAAAGTCCCAGGGTCAACAGAGCCAGCAGGCTCAAGATCAATGCGTGTCGTTTCATGAATTACGTTTCCTTCTATCTGTGTTGGTTGTTACCTGTCGGCCCCGTGGCACCTTTGCCCGAACCCGACCCTTCAAATTACCCGGACGCCGCCCACTTTACACGGGCGAAGCCTCGGAGCTTTTGCGAACCTGTATCTCCCTGGCCTTGATCCCGTAATAGATGGCCGGGATAATGATCAGGGTCAGCACGGTGGAGGAGATGAGCCCGCCCACCATGGGGGCTGCGATGCGCTTCATAATCTGAGCACCTGTGGCGCTGCCCCACATGACGGGCAGCAGGCCAATGAGGGTCGTGGCAACGGTCATGAGCTTGGGCCGGACCCTCTCCACGGCCCCTTCGATGACGGCCCCGTAGAGATCGGCCGGGGCGTTCATCTGCCCTTCGCCCAGGCGCCTTGTGTAAACCTCATTTAAATAGACAAGCATCACCACCCCGGTTTCCGCGGCCAGACCGGCCAGGGCGATAAAGCCCACCACCACGGCAACGGAAAGGTTGTAGCCCAGAAGATAGATGAGCCAGATCCCCCCGGTGAGGGCAAAGGGGAGGCTTGCCATGACCACGGCCGCCTCGGTGAGGCTTCCGAAATGGAGGAAGAGGAGCACAAAAATGATCACCAGGGTGGCAGGCACGATAAGCATCAGGGAGGCCCTGGCCTTTTCCATGTACTCGAACTGACCGGACCAGACCATGGAGTACCCAGGAGGCAGGGTCACGTGGCTGCTCACCACGTCCTTTGCCTTCCTCACATAGGTGCCCACGTCCATGCCCTTCAGGTCCACGTAGACCCAGGCGGTTCGCCGCGCGTTTTCACTCTTGATGCCGGCCGGACCGTCTTTAAAGGAGAGGGTGGCCAGCTGTGCCAGGGGCACGTGGGCGCCGGACGGGGTGGGCACCAGGACCCGTCCCAGGCTCTCCAGATCGCTGCGGTACTCACGGCTGTAGCGCAGGTTCACGGGGTAGCGTTCCAGCCCCTCCACGGTCCAGGTGATGTTCAGCCCGCCGATGGCGGTCATGATCACTTCCTGCACGTCGTCCACGGAGAGGCCGTAGCGAACGATGTGGTCCCGGTTGATGTCGATGTCCAGGTATTTGCCCCCTGTCACCCGCTCGGAGTAGACGGACAGGGTCCCTTCAAGGGGTCCAAGGACGGCCTCCACCTGGGCTCCCAGCTCTGAGAGAATCTCCAGGTCCGTCCCCATGATCTTGACCCCCACCGGGGTCTTGATGCCTGTGGAGAGCATATCGATGCGGGTTTTAATGGGCATGGTCCAGGCGTTGGTGAGCCCCGGAAAATTCACGGCTTGGTTGAGCTCATCGGACAGCTCCTCCATGGTCAGGTAGCGCTCTTCGGGCAGAACCCACCCCAGGGGCTTTTTCAAAAAGCCGGGCCAGCCCGAAAAGAACCGGGGCACAGGCCGCTTGCGCCACTCATGGAGGATTTTTCCCCGTTTCTCCTTGGGAAACACCAGGGAAAGGGGACGAGCCAGCCACCCCGGCCAGCCGTCGTAAAACCGGTCCACCACCAGGGTCTCGTACTCCACCTTTGGCCGCAGCACGATGGTGGTCTCGATCATGGACAAGGGAGCCGGATCCGTGGAGGTCTCGGCACGGCCCACCTTTCCCAGGGTGTGGCGCACCTCGGGAAAGCGCTGGATGATCTTGTCGGTCTGCTGCAGAAGTTCCCGGGCCTTGGTCACCGAAATGCCCGGCAGGGTCGTGGGCATGTAGAGCAGGTCCCCCTCATTCAAGGGAGGCATGAACTCACTGCCCAGCCGGGAGGCAGGCACATAGGTGGCTGCAATCACAAGGGTGGCAATAATAATGGTCAGCTTTCGATGGGCAAGCACCCCGTGAATCACCGGCCGATAGAGCCGGATAAGAACGCGGCTCAAGGGGTTCTCTTCCTCGCTGAGGATCTTCTGGGGCAGCGCCACCATGACAACGAGAATGCCCGCCACCAGGGCGACCCAGAAGCTCCAGGAGGGCATCTCCACACCAAAGGAGCGGGCGGCCAGCACCCCGACAGGTGGCAGCACGCCTGCCAGGCTGTAAATAAGGCGGCGGCGCCCTTTGGGTTGATCATCGGCCATCCCTTTTTCCCTCACAAAAAAGGTCATGAGCACGGGGATCACCGTCACCGCAAGGACCGAGGAAGCGGCCATGGCAAAGGTTTTCGTATATGCCAGGGGACGAAACATGCGCCCCGACTGCTCTTCCAGGGTAAAGACCGGCAGAAAAGAGACGGTAATGATCAAAAGGCTGTAGAACAGGGCCGGGCCCACCTCCCGGGAGGCGTCGATGATGATCTGCCGATGGGAGCGGGTCCCCCCGCTCCGTTCCATGTGCTTGTGGGCGTTCTCCACCAGCACCACCGAGGCGTCCACCATCACCCCGATGGCAATGGCGATGCCCCCTAAGCTCATGATGTTGGCGTTGATGCCCAGGGCGTACATGACGGTAAAAGAGATGAGGATCCCCACGGGCAGGGTGAAGATGGCCACAAAGGCGGACCGGAAGTGCAGGAGAAAAATCACGCAGATCAGGGCCACCACCGCCATCTCCTCCACCAGCTTCACCCGGAGGGTGGAGACGGCCCGTTCAATAAGGCCCGAGCGGTCGTAGCCCATCTCAATGGTCACCCCCTCGGGCAGGCCCGCCTCCAGCTCTTTCAGGCGGGTCTTCACCCGCTCGATGGTGGTCAAGGCGTTCTCACCGTAGCGCATCACCACGATGCCCCCCACCACCTCGCCTTCGCCGTTCCACTCCAGAACCCCGCGCCGCAGCTCCGGGCCGATCTTTACCCGGGCCACGTGCTTCAACAGGATCGGCGTGCCTTTTTCATCCACGCCCAGGGAGATCTTCTCCAGGTCCTCCACCGAAGAGAGGTAGCCCAGGCCCCGCACCATGAACTCGGTCTCGGCCATCTCCACCAGGCGGCCCCCCACATCGGTGTTGGACCGCTCGATGGCCTTTCGAATTTGGCCGATGGTCAGGTTGTAGGCATTGAGGCGCGAAGGGTCCACCTCCACCTGGTACTGCTTCACAAACCCGCCGATGCTGGCCACCTCGGAGACGCCGGGCACCGCCGTGAGCTCGTAGCGAAGGTACCAGTCCTGGATGCTGCGGAGCTGCTGGTTGTCCAGGGTTCCCGAAGCATCCTTGAGCACGTACTCGTACACCCACCCCACGCCCGTGGCATCCGGCCCCAGGCCAGGGGTCACCCCGTCGGGGAGGCGCCCGGCCACCACGTTGAGATACTCCAGCACCCGGGAGCGGGCCCAGTAGATGTCTGTGCCGTCTTCAAAAATGATGTAGACAAAGGAGAGCCCGAAAAAGGAGTACCCCCGCACCGACTTGGCATAGGGCACGCTCAGCATGGCCGTGGTCAGGGGATAGGTCACCTGATCCTCCACCACCTGGGGGGCCTGGCCGGGCACGTCCGTGTAGACGATGACCTGGACATCCGACAGGTCGGGAATGGCATCAAGGGGCATCCGCGACATGGCAAGGAGCCCCACCGCCACAACAAACAAGGTGGCAAGAATCACCAGGAACCGGTTCCGCACAGACCATATAATCAGCTTTTCAATCATCTTTTTTCGCCTTTGACAGAGAAAATAATCGCCTAATAAAAACGCCTCCGGCGGCGAGGTGGGCCACCTCGAAAGCAGGTTGCGTTGGAACCAAGACGACCGTCATGCATTCGCCATAGGGTTTCAGGGTGCCCCCACCTTGCCGCCGGAGGCATGGGATCTTACATATCCTCAAAAAAATCGTCGTCTTTTACCTCTGTCGGCCTGGCCTCGGGCGGCGGCGGGTTGGAGGCCTCCATCATTTTGGCCACGGCTTCTTTGAGCTGGGATTCCGAGTCCAGGAGAAACTGGCCGGAGACCACCACCTGGTCCCCGGGGGCGACCCCTTGCAGGACGTGCAGGCGCCCGTCATCCAGGGTCACGCCGGTGAGCACCTCCCGGGGGGTGTAGCGCCCCTTTCCGGTACGCACAAACACCGTCTCTTTGCTGCCGGAGCGCAGGACGGACTCGGCGGGAATCACCACCCCGGAATCTCCGGTACCTGTTTCGATGGTCACGTTGGCATACATGTCGGGCTTTAAAAAGGCGTCGCCGTTATCAAATTCCATGCGCACGGTAATGTCGCGGGTCTTGCCCTCCATAAAGGGGTAGACAAAGGCCACCTTGCCCGTTCGGCTCTCACCGGGGCTGAAGGGAAGCACCATGGAGGCCTGCTGGCCGGCCCTCACACGCGCCACTTCGTACTCGTAAACATGGGCCTCCACCCAGACCCGGGAGAGGTCCGAAACGGTGAACAAGGTGGTGCCCGCCCCGAAATACCCCCCTTCCACGGCCCGTTTGTCCACCACCACCCCGCTATAGGGAGAGGTGATTGTCACGGTGTCCAGGGCCCGCCCCCGCTTCTCCGCCCGACGAATCTCGGACGGAGCCATGGCATAGTTCAGCAGCTTTCGTTTCGCCGAAGCCAGGAGCCTCTCGTTGTAACCGCTTCCCGGCCCACCCAGCCGCTGCCGGGCGTGAAGATACTCTTCCTGGGCGGCGATGAGCTCCGGGGAGTAGACCGTGAACAACGGATCGCCCTTTTTCACATCCTGCCCTTCAAAATTGGCGTGGAGGGTCTGTATCCAGCCGGAAAAACGGGGGCTGATGTCGTAGGTGCGGGTCTCATCCCAGGTGACATGGCCCCAGGTATGAACGCTGCGGGCCAGTCGGGCGCGCTCCGCTGCCTGGATGCGCACCCCCATGTTCTGTTCCACCACCGGATCGATACGAATCTCCACCCCGCCCACGAGTTCATCCTCGTACACGGGAACCAGGTCCATACCCATGGCGCTCTTGCCGGGGGCATCATAAATCTCGGCAGGGTTCATGGGGGCCCGCCAGTAGGCCACCCCCCTCTCTTTGTCCTGAGTCGCGGCAGGGGTCTCCACCGCCTTCGGGATCAGGGCCATGCCGCACACCGGGCAGTCCCCGGGCTCATCCAGCACAATGAAGGGATGCATGCTGCAGGTCCACAGCTCGGCTTCGGTCTCGTGGGTATGATCGCCATGGGCCACGCCGGTGGTTCCGGTGTCCGCCGGCCCCGCCCGATGCAGAATCAGCGCCATCCCCACCCCCAACACGGCGAGGATCATCAGGATTCCAGCGCCCCAGGCCCACTTGGGTACATGTCGTTTCCGTGTCATGTGTCACTCTCCTTGATTCGATTTGGTCCGTGTGGGGTCTGAATCGGATGGAACGTTCTCAGCACCGGCGTGCATCAGCGGCGCAACGCCGGGAAAGGTTCCCCCAGCCAGCTCCATGAGCTTCACTTCGGCCAGCAGGGCATCCCTCAAGTACTGCCTTGCCGTAAGCTCTGCCCGCATGGCGGCCATGGCCGCCTCGATCATATCGGTGTAGGAACTCCCCCCCACCTCATAACGGGAGACCAGGGCCTGGGAAAGCTGGCGCGCCCTTGGCACGAGGTCCCTGTTATAAAACTCGTGACGCTCCACGGCCGTGGCCATCTGCGTTGCCACCCCGTCGATGAGATGGGGCAACTCCAGGCGGTAGCCCTCATAGTTGAGCAGGGCCGCTCTCTCGGTCGCCCTTCGGGAGGCCACAAGCCGGTCTTCTCGCCGGGACTTCCAGACAGGAACCGGAAAGGAGGCCGAGAGGGAGACAAAATCATCCCTGTTGTTGCCCATGGGATCGTCCTCCCGCTGCCCGTAAGCCAGCTTGACGTCCACATCGGGCATGGATTCTTTTTCCGCCAGCGAAAGGGAAACCCGACTCAGGGCCACGTCGTGCTTCAACACCTCCAGGCGGGGGTTGCCCTTTTCTGCCTGTGCCATCCAGGACGTGGACAGCCGAAGCTGGGGCAGGGCCAGACCGGTCTCCGGGCTCACCGGAAGATGAGCGTCCCGCTGGAGCAAGCGGTTGATCCGAATTTCCAGCCCACGGCGCTTCCCGTCCAGGGCCAGCCGCTCGTTGGTCAGGCCGCTCAACTCCAGTTCTCCGGTGAGCACAGCCTGCTGGACTTCCCGGCCAGCGCCGTACCGCGACGCCGAGGCATGAATCAGCTGATTCACTAGATCGTAAAGCTCTCCGTTAAGATGAAGGCTCTCGGTCACAAACCAGAGTTCATAGTAGGCCCCGGCCACTTCCCTCTGAAGGGCCAAGGCCTTGGCCTTGAGCCCGGCCTCGGCCCGACGGGCGGCGAGGAGCCGGGATTCTGCGGCCAAGCCCCTTTTTCCGGGCCAGGGGAGGCGCTGGGTCACGGAGATCTGTTTCTGGGTCATGGCCTCCTGGTCCAGGTCAAAACTTCCCGTGGGCACGTTGAGAAGCCCGACGCCGATTTTGGGATTGGGCAGGGCCCCTGCATACTCGGAGGCGTCCAGAAGCCCCTGCACCACCTCGCGGTCGGCACGAATCTCGGCGTTATTTTCCATCGCCTCCAAAACCAGTTCGGCCAAAGACTCTTCCCCCTCCCACCCCATGGCAGGGGTGATGGCCCAAATCAGGAGGCACATGGCTGTAATCGCTGTTTTCATCATCATGGTTTTACATTCCGTCATGAACATATCGGGTGCACAAACGATGGTGGTTTTTTGGCGTGCTTCCACCCATCAGAGCAACTCTCTCCGGCCCTTTTCCCTTTACCTGTCCATCTGGTTCATCATGCCTTGCACCTGGTCAATCATTTGCCGGTTCATCTTCTCGATACGTGCCTTGTCGACGGTTTCCGACGACATCTCCCCTGCCATCGCATCAAAATGCCGGGACAGACCTTTCATCATCTCCGTCATGTCCTGCCTCTGTAAGCGGGTCATGTTTTCCGGCATCCCCTGAACCATCGTTCCCATGGTGACCATGGTCTTTCCCATACTCCGCATCATCGGGCCGTGATGCACCATGGTCTCCCCTGAGGAGCCCCCATGCATTGACTGGTGATTCGCGCCTCCGTTGCTGTGGGAACCACCCATCATCGAGGAACCATGCCCCCCGCCAGATCCGGATCCCATTCCGCCTCCTCCCATGGAGGCAATGCCTGTTGCTGACGCCAAAAAAAGAATGGCCAATGTTCCGATAATAATTTTCTTCATGTTTTTACGTCCTGATTCGCTGTTGCTTAAAAAAACCAATAATTACAGGCGGCCCCCGATTTTGAAACCACACGGGTGCCACTGGCAGCCATGGGCTGTCCCATGAACTGCACCTGGTGAATAGCAGGATATATGCCAACTTGGATCGAGAAAAAAATAGTCTGTAGTTCAGGCAGGATATCCCCGCGACCGGTAGAGTTCCGCCCTGTCGGGGCAATGGGGTTGAAGTCTATTCTTCATGCCGATGAAGAGTATTCATCACGAACTCAACCCGGCCTTATAAAAGGTGAAGAACCACCTGTAATGACAGGTGAGAGGTCTTATGAGGTGAGAAAGCCGGAAAAAACGATTCGATCAAATGATCGTGACCTTTCCCCGGCTTCGGAGGCGTCTTTCCGAGAATTGTCCCCGTTGTGTTGAAGACATCTCTTCACCCCCTTTCTGTTTTCGATATGTCGCCACGTTGATTAGAGGTCAGGATACACCATCAACCCGTTAACTTTAAAGCCAAAACAATTAGAATCAGATTATGGCACGCTTTATGAATATATCCATAAACAGCCAAATAAACATCAATGCTGTCTTAACGTTTTAACGGATCGCCCCTCCCAGGTTGGGGGGCATCCAAATACAACACAAGAGTGGAGATTTTAATCATGAAACACGTTACCTCTTATACCAAACACCTTTTTGCAGCGGCCCTCATGCTGCTCGCCCTGACCGTGACCGCCGGCCCTGCATCTGCCGGATTCTTTGACTTCACCCAAGGCCGGGTGGCCCAGCCGGACACCGACCTTCACGCCCTGGGCACCCAGGCCTTGAACACCGGGCTGGGGGGTATCAGTTACTTCACCAACGGTGAGGGACGCATCATTGAAGTCAGAGCCAAAGAGATGCCCAACGGGGACCTGCGTGTTTCCCAGCGCCGGGTCTACATCCCCAAAAACTACGTGGCCAAAACCCATGACCAGACCCTGAAGGCCGAACGCATCCGCAATAGCCTGGCAGAGCTGGCCGATCAGCAACCCTGGGTGGGAGGCTACGCTGTACTGCCCCAAAGTGAAGGTGCCAAAGCGTATAAGTACGGTGTGATGGTGGAGACCGAACTCCGGCGCAACCACCAGAGCGACAACTGATGTATTGAAATCGGTGGGCATTCAAAAAGACCACCTGGCTGACCCCTTCACCGTCCCCTGGGCTCCCCTGGGGACGCAGCCCTGCAAGGGGCCTGAAGCATTCCTTCGGGCCCCCTGCCGGGATCAAAAACCGCCATGGCGTTTCCCCTTTTTCCCTTTGGCCGATGCAGGCCCCGGGGAAAGACCGGCCCTCTGTAATAAACGATCATTTATTCATCAATAAACTTGTCAACAACTCATTTCCTTTCCATAACAAGGGGTTGGCCCACAAACCGAAAAACCACGGCCCCTTTACTGCTTCACCCGGCAATCCCTCTCCTCCCAAAATGGCCACAACAAAGGATCACACATCGTCCCACCGGAAAAAACCCGTGCAGTCCCCCTCATCCCCCGGGTAGACGCCTCTCCCGGAGGACTGGTGAAACCTTCTTTTTAAATGAACATTCATTTTTTTAACTTTTTGCACATAACCCTGTTTTTATCAAAATTCAGACGGGTTAGGAACAACCTTCAGGCCGTTGATTTACTCCTTCCTTCCGTCATCCGGCCGAGGCAAGGCCCCAAACCAGGTGCCCTGTGCCGGAAAGGGCGCGCCTTGACACAGCAGGAGCGATACCGTATCCTTTTTACGTGATGCCCCTCAGCCGTCGCCGGCCGAATACGCCCATATAATCAATCTTTTGTGCCGCCCGGCATCATTCACACAACAGGTGGACGCCGCCAGCCCACAGCAAGGCAGGCCACGGCATGATACGATGGTCCCTTTGCGGCACCCAACCCGATCCCCACACCTGAATCCTGAGTCGTCATAGAAGGCGCCGGAAAACCGGCACGGCGAAGGCATAGGCTCCGGCGGCACCGGTCCAGGTCATGGTACCGACCTGCCCCCGGACCATGCGTTTTTCCCGGCCCCATAGAGCCCCTATCCGGGGCATCCTTATCCTCTCTGCACCATTTCCCAGAAACTGAACCCACGGGTTCAAGGGGTCCAGGAGCTCCCATGGCGTCTCCGGCACACCGCACATATAAATTTATGGCTCTATGGCTGCTGCTTTGGGGGAGCCTTCTTGCCGCGCCATGCGAGGTGACCGGCTCAAGCCTTCCCAGGCGGGTCGTGCTGCTGAACTCTTACCACCAGGGATACTCATGGACCGACGGCATCACCAGGTCGATCAGCCGGGCCTTTGAAGGCAAAAACATCGAGCTGCAGGTAGAATACCTGGACAGCAAGCGACGGCCCGTGGCCGAGGTGGCCGGACCGGTCAGGGAGTTTCTCGCCAAAAAGTACGCATCCCAGCAGCCCCATGTCCTTGTCTGTTCGGACAACAACGCCCTGGACTTCCTCAGGCAATATCGCTCCGACATCTTTCCCGGCGTCCCCGTGGTTTTCTGCGGCATCAACGGATTTGAGCCCGCCATGCTCAAGGGCTTCGGCGGAAACATCACCGGTGTGGTGGAAAAACCCGATCCCTTGAGCACCTCCAGGCTGGCCCTCTCTCTGTTTCCAAAAACCAGGCGCCTCATCGTCGTCACCGGGATCACCCCCACGGGCAGGACGATAAACCAACAGGCTCGCATGGCCTTGGAAAACCTGAAGGGCAAGGTGGAGACCCAGTGGTGGGACGGGCTCGCCCAGGACGATCTCTCCCGGAGGTTGAAGCGGCTCACCAAGGGAGATGTGGTCCTTCTCCTCCTCTACAACCGGGACGGCGCCGGAGAGTACTTCTCCTACGAGGAGAGCGCCAGGTTCATCGCCAGGGCGTCGCGGGTACCGGTCTTCGGTCTCTGGGATTTCTACCTGGGTTCCGGCGTGGTGGGCGGTCGCATGGCCAGCGCAAACGACCAGGGCCAGAGCGCGGCGGCCCTGGCCCTTCGAATCCTCAAGGGAAAAGAGGCAAGCCAGCTCCATGTCATCGATTCAAGCCCCAATCTCTTCATGTTCGACGGCGCCGTCCTGAAAAAATTCGGCATCCGCACCAAAGACCTGCCCCTGGGCAGCTTCGTAAAAGGGGGGACGCAAGGGGAGCTGCCCCGTCCTTTCTTTTACATCAACACCGTCGTCCTCTTTCTTGTTGCCGTGGCCATCCTCTACATCCTCCTGCTTTCAATCCGGCTCCTTCGGAAAAAAGGCCCCCTTCCCCAATTCTCATCCCAGATTTCCCAGGTCGTCATCGCCGTTCCCGCCATGGTCCTGTTCCTGGCCACCCTCCTCTGGGCAGGCCAGGACTACCTTCAATTCCGGGACAACAGTCGAAGCCTGCGCCTGAAGCTCATGGAGGAGATGCGCCGAACCATTGCCTACCAGGTGGGCCGTGCCATGGAGGACATCGCCTTCCAGAGAAAGGCTGAGCGGAACCGCCTGAACAAGGACCTGAAATCCCGTACCGAAGAGGCCCTGGGCATCACCGAACACCTCTACAACACCCATCGGGACCGGCCGGACAAAGAGATTCATAAGCGCATCTACGAGGCCCTTTACGCCTTAAGGTGGAACGACAGGCGTGGCTACTACTTTGTCCTGGACCTGACGGGACGCATGGTTGTCCACCCCCTGCTGCCGGACCTCGAAGGACGAAACATGATCGGTCTCACCGATGAAGACGGGGTCCTCCTGAATCAAAACATCATCGCCGCCGTAAAGGACAACGGGGAGGGGTTTACCCGGTACAAATGGTTCAAAACGCCGGACGCAACGTTTCAAAGCCCGAAGCTCTCCCACCACCGCCTGTTCAAGCCCCTGGGGCTCATCATCAGCACCGGTGAATACCTCGATGATATCCAGGGAGATACCCAGGCCCTGGCACGGCAACAGTTGAAAGGCATCTCCTACGCCGGAGGCGAAGGGTATATCTTCGTGACGGACTACGACGGCACACTGCTGGTCAACCGCACCCAACCCGATCTCATCGGAAAAAACCAGTGGGAAGAGACCGACCCCCACGGCATGAAAATCGTGCAGGAGTTCATCGCCGCGGCCAAGCACCCCGACGGAGGGTTCGTCACCCATGCTGCCCGATCCCCCTCGGAGCACACCGTCATGAAAAAAATCGCATACATCCGCGGCGTGGACGACTGGCAGTGGGCCGTGGGCTCCTGTCTCAGCCTGGACAAGCTCGATGACGCCGTGACCCTGGCCAGGCAGAAGATGGTCACGAACTTTTCGGCCCGCCTCGGCCTGATGCTGGCTGCCATGGGAGCCCTGGGGCTGTTCTGCACCTGGCTGGGCCGCCGATATTCCACCCGGCTGGCCACTCAGTTCCAGACCTTTCAGGAGGATTTTACCACCTCCGAGGGCAATTCCCTGGACATCACGGTCTACGGCCACGCAGAATTCCGGGACCTGGCCGTGGGGATCAACGAGGTTCTGGAAGAGCGGCAACGTGTCTCCACGGTACTGACCAAACAGCAATCCCTTTTGGAAGCCATCTTCGCCTCCACCAGGGATCTTCTGATGCTGAAAGACAAAGGCGGGGTGTATCGCATGGTCAACGATGCCTGCACCGCCTTCATGGAAAAAGAGCGCAAAGCCATTGAGGGACGCACGGACTGGGAGCTTTTCGCCAAGGACCAGGCCGAGCTCTTCTCCAAGGGGGACCGGGAGGTGTTGAAACTGGGAGAGCCCGTCACCGATGAGTGGACCTTTGCAAAGGAGGGTGCCCTCAAGAGCCTGCTCATCTCCAAAACCGCTGTGCTGGAGGGCACCGGCAAAATCACCGGGGTCCTGTGTTCGGCAAGGGACATCACCAACGTCCGCCTGGCCCAGGAAGAGCTGCAGCAAAGCGAAGAGCGGTTCCGGCGGCTCTTCCGGGACACGGCCGACCCGGTGTTTCTCATTGAGAGCAACCGATTCATCGACTGCAACGAGGCCGCCCTGCACCTGCTGCGCATGCCATCCACCGATGAGGTGCTCGGGGCCCACCCCTCACGGTTCGCCCCCACCCAGCAACCCGACGGCACCCCCACCGCCCCGGCCATGGACGCCCTCCTGGCCCGGGCCCTTGACCAGGGGCCCACCTCCTTTGAGTGGATGCACCGGCGGGCCGACGGCGAGGCCTTCTGGACGGACGTCAGCCTCACCCCCATCGCCTTTCAGAACCGACAGGTGCTGCACTGTGTCCTTCGGGACATCACCGAACGCAAGGAGATGGAGCAGCAGCTCCGGGACGCTCTGGGGCAGGCCAAGGAGGCCAGCCATGCCAAGAGCACCTTCCTGGCCAACATGAGCCACGAGATCCGCACCCCCATGAACGGGGTCATCGGCATGATCGGGCTTCTCCTGGACACCCGGCTCACCGACGAACAGCGGCAGTACGCGGAAACGGTCCAGGCCTCCGGGGAGTCCCTGCTGGCCCTGCTCAACGACATCCTGGATTTCTCCAAGATCGAGGCGGGCAAGCTCAACCTGGACCTTCTGGACTTCGACCTGCGTGCCATGCTCGATGACTTCACCGGCCTCATGGCCGTCAAGGCCGAAGAGAAAAGGCTGGAACTCATCTGCGCCCCGGCCCCGGAGGTTCCCCCCTTCCTCAAAGGGGACCCCGGACGCCTCAAGCAGATCCTCATCAACCTCACGGGCAACGCGGTAAAATTCACGGAAAAAGGCGAAGTGTCCGTCCATGTGGACCTTTTGGAAGATACCGGGCAGAAGGTGCTCCTCAAGTTCTCCGTCAAGGACACGGGCATCGGTATTTCTCCCCGGAAACAGCCCATGATCTTCCAGAGTTTCCAGCAGGTGGACCCGTCCACCACTCGCCAGTTCGGGGGAACAGGCCTCGGCCTGACCATCTCCAAGCAGCTGGTGGAGCTCATGGACGGAGAAATCGGCGTGGCCAGCCGGGAGGGCGAAGGGTCCAATTTCTGGTTCACCGTGCGCCTGGCCAAACAAAAGACCCAGCCCAAGCCCCTGCGACTCGCCGAAATCGACGGCCTGCGCATGCTGGTGGTGGACGACAACCACACCAACCGACGCCTCCTCACCACCCAGCTCTCCGCCTGGGGCGTCCAGGCCCAGGCCGTTTCCAGTGGGCCCGACGCCCTGAAGAGCCTCGCCCGGGCCAGGGAAGAGGGCGCCCCCTACCACCTGGCCATCCTCGACATGCAGATGCCTGAAATGGACGGCGAGGCCCTGGGGCGCGCCATCCGTGCCAACCCGGACCATCAGGGAACCCTGCTGGTCATGATGACCTCCATGGGGCAGAGAAGCGATGCCGGGCGCATGGAGAAGATCGGATTTTCCGGTTACCTCATCAAACCCGTCAAGCAAAAGGAGCTCTACGACACCCTGGCCGTTGTGGCGGGCAAGGGCGGTGCCGACAGCGGGAGTCCCGCCATCATCACCCGCCGCCTGGTCAAGGAAAACCAGCGCCGGAACGGCCACGTCCTGCTGGCCGAAGACAACCCCACCAACCAGAAACTCGCCGTGCTCCTGCTGCAGAAAATGGGCATCCACGCCGATGCCGTGGCCAACGGAAAAGAAGCGATCCAGGCCCTCTCCAAAATCCCCTACGACCTCGTCCTCATGGATGTTCAGATGCCAGAGATGGACGGATACGAGGCCACGCGGACCATCCGGGCCGAAGGGTCCACCGTGTTGAACCGGTCCATCCCCGTCATCGCCATGACCGCCTTTGCCATGAAAGGAGACCGGCAAGCCTGCCTGGATGCCGGCATGAACGACTACCTCAGCAAACCCATCCGCAAGGACGAGCTCTCCCGCGTCCTTGATGACTGGCTCCCCGACCGGGGGAATGGCACCTGACCACCGCCCGCCGCCCACATGCTTTAACATCCTGAAAATAATTATGTCTTGACATCCTGCCGAAACAGCGACTATCAATAAAACACGCCGTTCACCCCCAACAACCTCACCGTGTGCGTCCCCGGCTCCTCGTCCCCCCCATGAACCATGGACGCCCACGCATCGGAACGCAGCCCCATGGTTTTTGTCATCACATCAACCGCCCTTGTCGGGATTATCCTGGCCATCCACGCCCAACCCCATGCCCGACGCATGAAGCGAAACCGCCGAGCCAAAAGCAGGGGCTGCCGCCTGATCCCCTGAAGACGCGTTGTCACGCCCCCCTTTCGGCCCCCCGGCCCCATTTTGGGGTTGATCCCCCAGGCGCATTGTCGTATCGTCTTGGCACCTTAGCCGGCCCCTTGAATTCCAAAGGGGCCGGTTCTGTCTTGGGCCGCCGGAGCCCTGAGGGACTCGGTAAAATCAGCGTGTACAGACGCAAGGCGCGGCCACCCCGGCGATGACATGTCACATCGGCCTGTTACCTTGGGCGTGAGAAGGTACAGGGGACTTCCCATGCCCCACGGCTCTCTTTCGCTGCCTTGAAATCCCCTTCAACCGTTCTCACGGAGTGCATATACATGAAATTATCTCAGCAACAGGCGGCCGCCGTGGAACACCTCGGCTCCCCCGCCCTGGTTGTGGCCGGTGCCGGCTCGGGAAAAACACGAACCCTCACGGCGCGGTTTGCGCGGCTCATGGAGCGGAACGTGGACTCCCGGCGCATCCTGGCCATCACCTTCACCAACAAAGCCGCAGGGGAGATGAAGACCCGTCTCATGCAGATGACCGGTTGCCTGGACACCGACTTTCCCTGGGTGCGCACCTACCACAGCGCCTGCTACACCATATTAAAAAAGCACTGCACCAAACTGGGCTACCGCATGCCCCTTGAGATCTTCAGCAGCTACCACCAGCAGAAGACCATCAAGGAGATCGCCCTGGCCCAGAACATCGACAAAAAACACGCCCCGGCCATCCTGTCGGAGATTTCACGTGCCAAGAACTCGGGCAACGTAAATAAGTACCTGGATGCCCTGCCCCTGATCACCCGAAGCCGCACCGAGGGGATCTACCGGGAATACGAGCGCATCCTGAAAGAGAAAAATGCCCTGGACTTCGACAACATCCTCTGCCTCACACGGGACCTCCTGCGGGACCACCCCGAGGTCCAGGCCGAATACCGGGAAAAGTTCCAGCACATCCTGGTGGACGAGTACCAGGACACCAACAACCTCCAGGAAGAGATCACCCGGCTGCTCCTGGGCCATGAAAACCTCTTCTGCGTGGGGGATGACTGGCAGGCGGTCTACGGGTTCCGGGGCAGCAACGTCAGCCACTTCCTCTCCTTCCCCGAGAAGTACCCCAACGCCCGAATCTTCCGCCTGGAACAGAACTACCGCTCCGCAGACGAGATCGTCCAGCTCGCCAACGGCGTCATCGGCTTCAACGAAAGCCGCATGGACAAGCACTGCTTTTCCGAAAAAAAAGGGGCCGTCATCGAAACCCGCACCTTCTTCAACGAGTTTGAAGAGGCCGAGTGGGTGGCCCGCAAGATCCGCACCGAGTTCCGCACCGGGGTGGACTACGAGGACATGGTGGTGATGTACCGCACCAAGGCCCTCTCCCTCTGGTTTGAAAAGGCCCTGCGCCAGCTCCAGATCCCCTACCAGATGGTGGGCTCCAAGGGCTTTTTCGAGCGCAAGGAGATCCTGGACCTCAACTGCTACCTTCTGGCCGCCGCCTTTCCCAGTGACGATGTGGCCTTCGAGCGCATCGTCAACACACCCAAACGGGGAATCGGCCCCTCCATGATCACCAAAATCGCCCAGGCGCGGGTGGGCCTCATGAGTTTTCAGCAGTCGGCCAGGATCATGGTCAAAGAGCGCGTCCTTACTAAAAAGGTGCACGAAGGCCTCACGGCCATCTTCGAGCTGTTGGACGCCATCAAGGAGATGCCCCCGGCCCTGGCCATCCAGGAGATCCTCGACCGCACCGGCTACCTGGGGTACCTCGAAGGGTACTGCAAAACCCCGGACGAGTATAACACCCGAAAAGACCAGGTGGACGAGCTCCTCCACACCGCCTCCCTTAAAGAGACCCTCCACGACTACCTGGAGGACGTCAACCTCATCCGGGAAGACAAGGACGACGATGACGGGGGCGGCAAAGGGGTCCACCTCTCCACCGTCCACGCCAGCAAGGGCCTTGAGTACCAGATGGCCTTTATCGTCGGGTTGGAAGAGCAGCTCTTTCCCCACTGGCGGTCCATGGAGAGCGACCACGAACTCGAAGAGGAGCGCCGCCTCATGTACGTGGCCGTCACCCGTGCCGAGAGCCACCTCTACGTCACCTCCGCCTCCTCACGGCGGAAAAAACGCGCGAAGAAAAGCCGCTTCTTCTACGAACTCGACGAAGCCATGGACGAGCTGGGCATCTAAGGATAGAGACAGCACGCCATACATGCCGATCTTCAAGCGCCCCCGGCAACCCGGCCGGGGGCGCCCCCACCTTCCATTCAACCCGCGCCAATCCATAGTCCGCCTGCCATCGACGCATCCCCGGCCCTCCGGTGCAACCCTCCGGCCCCACCCTCTTTTTTACCGCCTGTACACATTTTTCTTGACACAAGTATGCCAAGGAAATACCTTTGCATACAAACTAATATAATAATACATCAAGCGCAGCACACCATAGATAATATTTCCGATTTATTGACCAAACAGCCAATAATCGGCACAAGGCCAGAACGAGAAAAAGTTATTCTTACAAACTTTAAACCGACGTCATCATGTCAGATAACTGCAACCTGAACATTGATCATATCTCCAAAATAACGCCCACGGCAAAGAGGCATGAAGCGGATTAAACCCTGCTTCCCCATAAAAACGCCTCATTCGGAGACGACAGACTGACGCAAAACAACACACTGAATCCTCATGATAAAAACATACAAAGACTGCATCTGTTTCCTGTTTGCCAAGGCCAACCAGAAGTCACAGGCGGTCTTAAAGAAAATGCTCAAACCCTACGGCCTGACCCCGGTCCAGATCCTCATCCTTGAGGCCCTCTGGGAGGACGACGGCCTGACGGCAGGGGACTTAAGCAAACGGCTTATTCTGGACAACGCCACCCTTTCCGGGGTCCTGGACCGCCTCGCCGATGCCGACTGGATCTCAAAGGAGACCGACGCCGAGGACAAACGGGCCATCCGGATTCACCTCTCGGCCAAGGCCCGGGAGTACCAGGAGGACCTGCTCCAGGCCCGTGAGCATGTCAACGAAACGATTTTGCAGAGCTTTTCCCAAGAGGAGAAGCTTCTCTTAAAACGTCTTTTAAAGGACTTGAGGTAAGGAGGTCTTGAACAGACGTCTGTATGCAGGCAGGTCGCCAGAATGACATTGCCCGCCGATCCCAGGCCTTCATTCAAGCAGCTTCATAAACGCCCATACCCTTACATCAATGAAGAAGGAAAGGAATTGAAATGGATTTCAACTTATCACCACTGAACAAGATGGTCATCAAAACGGCAAAGGCGTTCTGTGAAACAGAGATCCCCGGGATAGATGCTTACATGAAAGAGCACAAGGACTATCCTCCCTATCTCCAGGAGATCTTTGCCAAACACAAAATGCTCGGCATGGATGTTCCCAAAGAGTACGGCGGCATCGGCGCGGACAACTTCAACCTCATCCTCATTGCCGAGGAAGTGGGCAAAACCGGTTCCACCTGTATGCTCCCCTTCTTCATGAACAACTCGGTTGCAGAGACCATCTGCCACTGGGGCACCGAAGAGGTGATCAAAAAATTCGTTCCGCCCCTGTGCGACGGAACCGCCTGGGCGTCCATGGCCTTCACCGAGCCCAACACCGGCTCCGACCCCCGTTCCCTGACCCTCACCGCCGAGCCCGACGGAGACGATTTCATCTTAAACGGCACCAAGCGCTTCATCAGTATGGCCAACAAGCCCGGCTTCGGCGTCTTTTTTACCAAAGACCTCTCCATGAAGGGCAAGCCTTTCGACACCACGGCCTTTATCGTGGACAAAATGTCCCCGGGCATCACCTTCTCCGGCCATTATGAGCTCATGGGCCTGGACGGCGCCGACACGTGCGACGTCTTCTTCAAGGATGTCCGCGTGCCCAAGGCCAACATCCTGGGCAAGCAGGGCAAAGGCTTCCCCATCCTGCTCCGCTGGATCGCCGGCGAGCGTGTTCAGCAGTGTGCGGCCACCGTCGGCGGCGGCCAGGCTGCCCTGGAAGAGTCCATCAAATACGGCAACGAACGCGTCGTGGGCGGTTTCCCCATGGGCTACATGCAGGGTTTTTCCTGGATGCTGGCCGAGATGAAGACCCGCGTCGAGGCGTGCCGCCTCCTGTGCTACAAAACCGTCAAGCTCCAGGACGAAAAGAAAAAAGGCTTTGAAGCCGCCTCCTCCGAGCTCAAGGTATTGACCGTTCCCCTGATCCAGGAAGTCTGCCGCCAGGCCGTCCAGTTCCACGGCTCCTATGGTTACTCCAAAGAGTACAAGGTGGAAAAACTCTTCCGAAACGCCATGCACGTCGGCGTTGTCGCATCAAGCCTTGAGATCAACAAGACCATTGCCGGCATGACGATTCTGACACAGAAATAGTGGGCTTTGTAAACGTCAGCCCGCGGACGACACCCCCATGCAGGTAACCGGGGCTTTCCAAGGAAGCAGCCACGCGTGAATCGACGACTTTACTGATGAAGAGGATTTTAAGATGAAAATCATTGTATGCATAAAACAAGTTCCCGACGTAACCGAGGTAAAATGGGACGAGAACGGCTCCCTGATCCGAACCGGCCTTCCCAGTATCATCAACCCCAACGACAAGAACGCCATTGAAGCGGCCCTGGTCCTGAAAGAGGAAAAAGGCGCCGAGGTTACCGTCGTCTCCATGGGTCCCCCCCAGGTGGAAGAGGCCCTCCGGGAGGCCCTGGCCATGGGATGCGACCACGCGGTTCTTCTCACCGACCGAAAATTCGGCGGCGCCGACTGCTGGGCCACCGCTTACACCCTCGGCCTTGCCATTAAAAAACTCGGCAACTTCGACCTGATCTTCTCCGGCGTGGAAGCCATGGACGGCAACACCGCCCAGGTGGGTCCCGAAATCGCCGATTTCCTGGACCTGCCCCTGCTCTCCTATGCCGAGGACATTGAAGTGGGCGAAGGCACCGTCAAAATCCACCAGAAGCTGGGGGACCTGACCCGCGTCGTCGAAGGCCCCATGCCTGCCCTTATCACCTGCGAAAAAGAGCTCAACGTGCCGAGGATCCCCCGCATGGACCTCGTCTTCGAATGCTTTGAAAAAGAGATCCAGGTCCTGGGCATGGCTGACGTGGACGGCGAAGTGGAAAACTTCGGCCTCAAGGGCTCCCCCACACGCCTCCGCAAGGTCTTTTCACCCAAGCGTGCCAAGGCCCAGGTGGAGTTTCTCGAAGGGACCCCCAAAGAGTCCTCACAGAAGCTTGTGGAAAAACTTCAGGAAATCAATGCCATCTAAGGAGACGATCATGACTGCAAAAAAAGATCTGAGCGCATATAAAGGCGTATGGGTATTCATCGAACAGTTTGAAGGCAAACTGACCAGCTCCACCCTCTCCCTGGAGATCTTAGGGGAAGGCCGAAAACTCGCCGACAAGCTGGGCTCCGACCTCACCGCCGTCATCCTCGGCGAAAATGTGGCCGAGACGGCAGAAAAGCTGATCAAATACGGCGCAGACAAGGTGCTCATGGCCGACGCCCCGGTCCTGGCAAACTACCGCACCGAGCTGTACACCGACATCATCTGCAAGGAAGCCGAGGAGAGAAAGCCCGATATCCTCCTGGTGGGTGCCTCCGCCACCGGCCGAGACCTGGCCCCCCGTATCTCCTTCAGGCTCCACACGGGTTGTACGGCAGACTGCACCGACCTCGACATCGACGAAGACAAGAAGATCCTGGTCTCCACGCGTCCCGCCTTCGGCGGCAACGTCATGGCCACCATCCTCTGCCCCGACCACCGGCCCCAGATGTCCACGGTCCGTGCCGGCGTCATGGCCATGCCCACATGGGACGAATCCCGCACCGGCGAGATCATCAAGGTTGAGGTCACCGCCAAAGAAGAGGACGCCAGGGTCAAGGTTCTTGAAGTGAAGCAGCACGAGGCCTCCTCCCAGAACATCCAGGAAGCCATCCGCGTGGTCTCAGCCGGCATGGGCGCCTGCTCCGGTGAATGCTTTGATCAGCTCAAAGAGCTGGCCAAGGAGCTCGAAGCCGAGATCGGCGGTACCCGCCCCGTCTTCGAGACCGGCCTCATCTCCCACGACGTCCAGATCGGCCAGACAGGCAAGACCGTCCGCCCCGAGCTCTACCTGGCCGTGGGCATCTCCGGCACGGTTCAGCACACCACCGGCATGGCCGATTCCCGCACCGTTGTGGCCATCAACAAAGACCCCAACGCCGAAATCTTCAAGTTTGCTCACTACGGCATCGTGGGCGACGCCAAAGCCGTCGTTCCCCAGCTCATCGAGCAGTTGAAGGCCGTCAAGGCATAGCATCTATGCCCAAGGGAGCGGGGCCTGGCAGGAGAGAGGGGCCCCGCTTTTTTGACGGCTTGCGCGGAGACGCAAAAGCAGCCTCCGGCGGCCCTGCCGGGGGCCAAACTTTTGAAAAGTTTGCCAAACAGCTATCTCAACATACCCTGAATGAAATGCGAATGTGATTTTCCCCGAGGAACGAGGGGGAAAGCGCATTCGCAGCTCGCTTTCAAGGTGGCACACCTTGCCGCCGGAGGCAGCTTTTTAGAAGCTAAATGGTGAAGTTTTTGCGGAGCTTTTTTCAAAGAGCGACCCGCCGGAGGCGATTTATACCAGGAAGGAGGACCAGTGATTCAGACGAAAATTACCGAGATGTTCGACATCGAGTACCCCATCATCTGCGGCGCAATGATGTGGATCTGCAAACCCGAGCTGTGCGCCGCCATCTCCAACGCCGGGGGCATGGGCAATATCACGGCGGCGATCTACAAGACCGAAGACGAGTTCCGGGGCGCCTTGAGAAAGACCCGGGAGCTGACGGACAAGCCCTTCACCGTCAACATCACCCTGCTGCCCTCCATCAACATCACCCCTGAGCACCACAAGATGTACCTGACGGTGTGCGCCGAGGAGAAGGTCCCCGCCCTGGAGATCTCGGGTGCGCCCATCGACAAGGCCTGCGGCATGGAGTACATCGACATGCTGAAAAAAGCCGGGGTCAAGCTCTTCCACAAGGTGGGCTCCGTCCGTCACGCCATCCACGCAGAAAAAGCCGGGTATGACGGCATCTTTGCAGCGGGCATCGAAGAGGGCGGCCACCCCCTGAACGATGACGTCACCACCATGCTCCTCACCCCCCGCATCGTCGAATCCGTGAACATCCCCGTGGTGACCACCGGGGGCATCGCCAACGGAAAGACCATGGCAGCGGCCCTGATGCTCGGCGCCGATGCCGTCATGATGGCCAGCCGGTTCATGGCAACCCAGGAGTGCGATATCCACGCCAACATCAAAGACGAGCTGGTGAAGCGCCAGGAGCGCGACACCACCCTGATCTGCAAGTCCGTGAACCTCCAGGGCCGTGCCCTGATCAACCAGACCACCCAATCCGTCCTGGATGTGGAGCGGGAAGGCGGCGGCCTGGAAAAGATCATCCCCCTTATCACCGGAGACCAGTGCCTCAAGGCCTGGGAAACAGGTGACGTGGACATCGCCCCCATGATGGTGGGCCAGTCCATTGGCCTCATCCACGAGGTCCTTACCTGCAAAGAGCTCCTCGCCTCCATGGCGGCCGACGCCGAAGCAGAGATCGGGAAACTGCACAAAAAACTCATCGCTTAAGCACCTTGCCGGAGCGATCCTGAACACCAAAAAAACAAAAAAGGCGGAACCCTTCGGTTCCGCCTTTTTTGTTCTTAAGATCTTAAAAAAAGCCTCCGGCGGCAAGGTGTGCCACCTTGAAAGCAGGTTGCGGATGCATTTTGCCCCTCGTTCCTCGGGTCAAATCACATCCGCTTTTAAAATGGAATTCATTCAAAAAGTTTTTTTAACACCTGTTTGTTAAACTTTTTAAAAGTTTATCCGCCGGAGGCACAATCAGATCACGCTGTTTCCTCTTTCTCAAGAGCGTACCAATCGATGCCCCGGGTGATGTACATAACCACGGAGAGCACGAGAAACAGGCCGACGCTGCCCATGATCAGGGCGTAGTCTTCGAGCTGGAGCACAATATAGAGATACGCATAGAGCACGGCCAGGATACCGAACACCGTCACGGTGAAGCGGGTGTTGCGAAGGATCCCACGGGAGTAGCCCGTAATAAGGGCCGTGACGGCCGTTGCCGACAGAATGTAGGCCAGATCGAAATTCAGGTGCTCTGAAATGGAAAGAAGCAGCACGTAAAACAAGAGCACTGCCAGCCCGATGAGGATATACTGAATCGGATGGACCCGCTTTTTGCTGATGATCTCGGAGAAGAAAAACGCAGAAAAGGTAAAGACGATGAACATCACCGCGTACTTGGAGATGCGGATCGATTTCTGGTAGATGTCCGCCGTCACCAGCAGGTTCACCCCAAAGGCCGAATCGCCCACCTTGTAGTTATTCCCGGACCACACCTGGGGAAAGTTCCGGTTCAGGTGAAGCACCGCCCAGTCCGCAGAAAACCCCTGGTCCGACACCTCTCGCCGGGTCGGGAGAAACGAACCGTTGAAACTCGGCGACGGCCAGCTTGATGCCAGGGACACCCGGGTGGTCTCCCCCACGGGGATAAAGTGAAGCTCCTGGCTGCCGTTGAGCTTCAACCGCAGGGAAAAGGGCGTGGTCGCCCTGGCCGGGGAAAGGGGAATCGCGCACTGCACCCCCGAGGAGGCAATGTCCGTGGTCTTAAGCCCCGGCCCTGCTTTGTACGCCTCCCCGTCACAAGTGACGGTAATGGCGTCCCGGATTCCCCGCATGTCCGAAATCCCCACGGAAAAGACAGCTTTGTCCCACAGCACGTGCTCGGGGTCTATGCTCGACCGGGCCAGATCGGGAAGCGCAAAGGAGCCGGAGATCTCCAGCTCGGCGGTGTAGAGCACCGCCTCGTAGAGACTCCGGTACCGGACCTGCGAATCGAGCTGCCCTTTGACGGCCACATCCTCGGGCAACACATGGAGGTACCGAAGGGTGTACTTCAGCGCGTCGTCTTCATCCCGGAAATAGGATCTGTACGGAACGGTAAAAAAAGGGCCTGTCACGGTCTGGCTGTTGCCCCACTTCGCATTGATCTCGTACACCACATCGTCGCGCCTGAACTCCCGCTCCCGCATCAGGGAAGAGACCATGGCCATGGGAATCAACAGCACAAGTACCAGCACGCCGATGGAGATCACCTTCACGGTGGCTGAGTTCCGAATGAAATCACCGGTCTTCCTGATTGTCTCCTGCTTTTTCATACCGTCTCCTGAAAAATTAAAAAGCAGCCTCCGGCGGCGAGGTGTGCCACCTCGAAAGCACGTTGCGAATGTGTTTATTAAAACCTGTTAATCAAACTTTTCAAAAGCTTGGCCCCCGGCAGGGCCGCCGGAGGCATCGTTTTTTTTCGGTGCCTTAGCGTTTTACGCGATACGTGACCTGCATTCCCTTGATAAAATTTCTCAGGATCTGGTCCTTGCACTCCCGGTAATGCTTGTGGCCGGGCTTTCGGAAAAAAGCGCTCAGTTCGTGCTTGCTCATGCCGAAATCCGCCCGGGCCAGCATTTCCAGCACCTCGTCTGAGGTGAGGTTCAAGGCGATTTTCAGTTTTTTGAAGATGATGTTGTTGGTCAGGCGCGTCTCGGGTTCGGGCTGCGGCCCCTCCTTTTTGCCCCGTCGGTGGGTAATGAGCCCGTTTAGAAACACGGCCAGCCCCCGGTCGGAAAGCTCTTCATAGGAGGGCTCATCCTCCCTTTTCAACCAGCCGGCCACCTGCTCCCGGGTGGCCTCAAGGCCCCCTAAAGCAAAAAGATCCGCCATTTTCGGATCGCTGAAGTCAAAGGCATAGCGAATACGCCTCAGTATATCGTTGTTGTCCATCCTGCTGTCCTTGTTTGTACATAAAGGGTAAGGGCATCATGCCCCTTAATAAACCCACACGTCGTCCAGGTCCGTATCCGGATCATCATACCGGGCCAGGGTCGCCAGCCACTCGGGCATATCTGCCTTGATCTCCCGCTTCATCAGGCGAAGGTCCTCTTTGTCCACCCGGCCTTTATCGGCCATGAAGGTATAAAACTTTTTAAGGCTCGCCGCACAGCTTTTCAGGCTTGCCGCGCTGGCCCACATGGCCTTTTTGATAAACCAGAAACCGAGAAACCCTCCGACTTTAAACATGCCCTCTTCGGGGGTGGTCAACTCCTCATAGAGAAGAAACTCATTGATATAAAAATCGATATTAGAGACATGATTCGAAATTGTATTTTCTGATAGCTTTGATTCTTCCAGCCACCGGCCAAACTCGTCCAAAACCAAGGCATTGGCCGTTCGAATCTCCTCAGACGCCTTGTCGTACACATCATCCTGCATGGGTATTTCCTTATCATTGATCACGTCTTGCGGTTGAGCATCCCCACATTCATTTCCCTTTACATCCCATATGCATATGAATTAGTAAACCGATGCGATGCCCTTTCCGCCCGGGAAAGGTTCTTCGTCTTCGGTGTGCCTGTGTGATCCCATGGTTGTATCCGTCTTACGCTTTAGGAAAAAAGTTGGTGATATGAGATTGACTGATTTTCGACGTACCGCCCTGCCTGGTTTACCCCATCCGGTTTTTGTCTTCTTTTTTATTCTCCTGATCATGACCTCCACCGCGCGTGCGGACTGCAGGGGCTGCTGCTCCGGCCATGGCGGGGTGGTCTGCGAAGGCGGGATCACAACCTGCGCCGACGGCACGCCCCTGTCGGCCGCCTGCCAGGCCAAGGGCTGCAGCGTGTGCGAGGCCGAAGCCCCTGTGGGCGCCCAAAACGATGCGGCCCCCTCGGCAAAACCCCTGGCCATCGCCAACTTCAACGTTCAGGTGTTCGGGGTCTCCAAGGCGGGAAAGCCTGAGGTCATGGAGGCCCTGGGGACCATCATCTCCCACTTTGACGTTGTGGCGATCCAGGAGATCAGGGACAAATCAGGGCGGGCCATCCACGTCCTCGAAGGGAAGGTGGACACCCTCGGCCATGACTACGACACGGTCATCGGCCCGCGCCTTGGCCGCACATCCTCCAAAGAGCAATATGCCTACCTTTACAAGAGCGATGCCCTTGAGTTCATTGAGGCCTACACCTTTGACGATTCCAGCGACGACATCTTCCATCGGGAGCCGTTCATCGCCCAATTCAGGGCAAGGGAAGGCGATTTTTCCTTTGTCCTCATCACCCTCCACACCGATCCCGACGACGCGGCATCGGAAATCAACGCCCTGCCCGACGTGGTGGCCGATGCCCGGGACCACTTTCCGGATGAAACACGCTTTATGGTTCTGGGAGACTTAAACGCGGACTGCGCCTACTACGATGAAGACGACACCTCCTCCACCCTGAGGGGGCAGGGGTACCGATGGCTCATCACCAACGGCATGGACACCAACCTTGCCCGATCGGCATGCACCTACGACCGTATCATCATCACAAAAGAAACCGCCCCATACTTCACCGGCACCTCAGGCATCTTCCCCTTTGACGAGGTTCTGGGCCTGTCTGCAAAAGAGGCCAAAGCCGTCTCCGACCACTACCCGGTCTACGGCATCTTCACCACCGCTCCAAAGCGGTAAAAGCGCACCACATTAGTGGAAAACCCTCCGGCGGCCCTGGCGGGATTAAACGCTTACAAAGTTAAACAAACAGACCGCAAGCCCATAAAATATCCGGACTATGGGCTGACCACGACCTCCTGACCGTCGACCAGGAACCGGGCCTCTGTCTTGTCCATGACGATCCGCACCGTATCAAACCCATCCAGGGGCACCGAAGCCCCGTTCCACTCCAGCCGATCCTCGCGGATCACGATCCGATGGGTTTCACCGTCCACCCTGGCCGTCACCCGGCAGGTGGACCCCTCGGCGTAACTCAGGGCAGAGACCACATCCCCTGTAAAGGTATAGGAAACGGTCTTTCCGTTGAATGTGGAAGACCCGGACGATGTATCGGCAAGTGCCTGCCCGGAAAAGACCAGAGCGGCGGCAAGACATATCAAAACACGAAGTGCATGCATAAAGAAAATCCTCACGTATTGTGTATGCGAAAAACGCGCATCCAATGGAGTACCTTATGCCATGAAGAGGGGCCTGGGATGTGATTTACATTACACTGCCCCGAAAAGGAGCCCCGCCGTTTTAAGGCCGGGGAAAAATTCGGCGTTTTCGCTCATGGAGAGGGCATGCCCCGCACCACCTCGGCTGCCAGATGCTTGATCACCTCGGGCCCTGCAAGGTCAGGCTCCCTTTTCCCTGAGGCCTTGTCCTTGAACCGGGAAATGCCCTCCCTGTCGGTAAGCACGATGTGCTCTTCGATCCACCGGAGAGAACCATCCCCGGCATGGAAGACAAGGGCCGGCCCGAAGCTCTCTTTACCGCTTCCTTCGGCAAGCCGCCCCCGGATCAGGCAGTGCTCAATCGCAAAGGCTGCCGGCTCCGGTACAAACGTCAGCAGCTCTCCGAACAAGGCCACGCTTTCCACCACAGAGTCCGCATCCTTCCACTCCACGGCCGCCCTTCCTTCATACTCAAGCTGCTTGATATCTGCCTCGGTAAAGGAGAGATCCAGGCGGGACACTGCCTCTTCGTACACGCCCTTCACCGACGCCTCCTTACGGCTGGTCACCACATCCGAGTCGTTCAAGATGCGCATGGCATTTCGAATGCTGATCATCTCCTTGAGGGTCGGCTCTTTTCGCATGGCCACATCATCCACGGTGCTCTTATAGACGGGCAGGTCGTTGTCCAGCACCAGGATGGCCTGGTGCTCATCGTCTGTGGTGCCGTCGGGGAGATAAAGTTCAAGGCCCCGTATTTCAAAACTGCGGAACCCGGCGGCAACGAGGAGTCCCCTCATGGCTTTTTTGTCTATTTTACGGCTGCTGCCGATGGGGCCGAGACTCGAAAGCACCCGCTGCCTCATACGATCCAGGCTCAATTTTTCCAGGAGGTTTTCTTTAAAAGACATGGCTGATCCTGTCTCCACGCACTGCGGGGTTTCATGGGGATGCCTGCATGACAAGCGGGGCTAAAGGCCTGCGCCGAAGCCCCCTGCCGTCTGCGCCTTTCCTTTCGGGCCCATGGCATCGGCAATTCCGATGGCTAACTCTCAAAGAATATCGATTTTACGCTAAATAAGACACAACCTTGTACCGATATGATTAAAATCAATGTTTTTTTGAAAAACGCACCGCTTCGCCGCAACGAATCCGATACCGCCCATGCGGGTACCCCACTCCTCCTGGCCGATGGCGAAGCATCAGGTGACGTGCGCCCTGCGTAACCGGGTGCCACGAAACAGCCTCCTGAGAACCATAACCATACCAACACATTAGAAAAAATTTAAACGCACCACGCACTCAGATCGACGCAAGGAGACTTCACATGTTCAAAAAACTCAAGCTGAGGGGAAAAATCGTTCTCTTCATCTCTCTGGTGGCCCTCGTCGCCTTTACCGTGTCCATTACGGTCATGACAACCAAGACACACCGAATGGTCAAGCAGGAGGCCCTGGCAAAAGGCATCGAAATGGCCAACCGCCACGGTAATGAGGTCAAATCACTGCTGGAGCTGCCCATGGGGGCATCTCGCACCGTGGCCCGAGGCATCATGGGACTAAAGGAGCAGGGGGACGTTCCCGACCGGGAGGCCCTGGACCGGCTGCTCAAGGGAATCATCGCAAACGACCCCGAGCTCCAGGGCATCTGGGCCTGTTTTGAACCGAACGCCCTGGACGGCCGGGACGCCGATTTCGCGGGTACCGACAACCACGACGACACCGGGCGCTATATTCCCTATCTCTACCGCCTGGGCTCCCCCCTCACCGCGGACAAACTCACCGACTACACGGTCCCGGAGACCAATAACTACTATGTGATCCCCCAGCGCACGGGCAAAGAGTACATCACCCCTCCCACCGTCTATAAAATCGGCGGCAGGGAGGTGATCCTCACCAGCCTGACGACCCCGGTCATGGAAAACGGACGGGCCATCGGGGTCGTGGGCCTCGACGTACAGCTCAACAGCCTCTCCGACCTGGTGGCGGACATCACCCCCTACGGCACGGGGTATGCCGCCATCATCGCCGCCAACGGCACCTACGCCGCCCATGTGGACAAAAAGCGCATCGGGCAATCCATCGGGGAACAGGGGGGATGGGCCAAAGCCCGGCAGGCTGTCAAAGAAGGAAACCCCTTCCGCTTCACAGACCACTCCGAGCGCCTTGACACCGATACCTTAAGGATCTTCGTTCCCTTTGAGATCGGCAACAGCGGACAGCACTGGTCTTTTCTCGTCACCCTGCCCCTGGACAAGGTGATGGAAAACGCCGACAAGATCCTTGTCACCAACATCACCATCGGCGTCCTCTCCTTTCTCATCTTCGCGGCCGTGGCCTGGGCCATCGCCACCTCCATCGTGGGACGCATCAAAGAAAACGCCACCATGATGAACGACATCGCCGAAGGGGAAGGGGACCTCACCAAGCGCCTTGAAGTGCGCTCCGCAGACGAGATCGGGGCCCTCTCCACAGGCTTTAACCTCTTTATGGAAAAGCTCCAGGGCCTCATCCGGGAGGTTGCCTCCGGGGTCTCCTCGGTAAACGATGCGTCCTCGGGTCTTTTGACCATGTCCGCAGAACTGGCCCAGAGCGCGGACAACGCCTCATCCCGCTCAACCAGCGTCGGGCAATCCACACAGGACATGACCCAAAACCTCACCGGGGTGGCCGCCGCCATCGAGCAATCCTCCACCAACATCGCCATGGTGGCCACGGCCACGGAGGAGATGTCCGCCACCATCAGCGAAATCGCCAAGAACACGGAAACAGCGCGGGGAGTCTCCGCCACCGCCCTGGAGCGCACCCACGGCACCTCCCGGGAAATGGAAGCCCTCCAAAGCGCAGCCTTGGAGATCGGCAAGGTCACCGAGACCATCACCGAGATCTCCGAGCAGACCAACCTCCTGGCCCTAAACGCCACCATCGAAGCAGCCCGGGCCGGGGAGGCAGGCAAAGGCTTTGCCGTTGTTGCCCACGAAATCAAAGAGCTGGCCGCCCAGACCGCCGAGGCGACCCAGGGCATCAAAACAATCGTTGCCAGTGTCCAGGCCACGGCCACAGCGTCGAGCACCGGCATCCAGGAGATCACCTCCGTCATTACCGAGGTCAACGATATCGTGGCCACCATCGCAGGGGCCGTGGAAGAGCAATCCGCCGCCACCAGCGAGATCGCCGAAAACGTGAACCAGGCCTCCCTGGGCATCCAGGAGGTGAATGAGAACGCCGCAGGATGCACGGTCATGGCAGGAGAGATCGGCAACGACATCATGGAGGTCAACACCGCCGCCGAAGGGGTCACCCGCATCGGAGGCGCCCTCCAGGCCAGCGCCGAAGAGATGCGCGCCATGGCCGACCAACTGGGCACCCTGGTGGGACGTTTCAAAACCTCTTGAAGCACCCCGGCCAAGGCACAACGGACGATGGTTCCGTTGTGCCTTGGTGACGTTTTTGGGTTCAGTGGGCTCAGAGAAAAGCCAGAAAAATGCCTCCGGCGGCAAGGTGTGCCACCTTGAAAGCTGGTTGCCATTACGCTTCGCCCTTCGTTCCTCAGGGCAAATCGCAATGGCATTCGTCGCGGACTACGCCCGCCACTAAAGCTTGTGACTATACATTACGGGCATTGTTACAATCTCCGTAAAAACAAAACTAAATAGAGATAGAGAAATAGTAGAAATAGGGGACAGGTTCCTTATGCTGACCTTGGCGCAGGAGTTATCCCGGCAAACGTCGAGCAAACCGGGAAAGCCCCACACCATGTTTTCCTGAACAATAAAACCCGCATATCCTGCAGTGACGGTTGCAGGGCACCGCCCTTGGCGCGAATGCCCCTACAGCTCACGCATAAATACGGACCCCATGCATTCGCCATAGGGTTTCAAGGTGCCCCCACCTTGCCGCCGGAGGCTGCTTTTAAGCAGAGAAGACTTGTTTCTTTTTTTTAGTGTTTTTCTGCATTCAGGACAGGCCCTTGATGCCGGATGAGACGGTTCACCTGCCGTCGAAAACCCCGTGACGTCCCTTGCCAGACACAAAGGCCCTGGCCCCTTCCAGGGCCTGCTCATCATCAAACACCTCGGCGGCGTTCTTCAGTTCATGTGCAAGGGCGTCGTCCATGTCCATGGCAAACTGGCTGATGGCGTTTTGCCGGTCGCACATCAGGCCTTCAAAGGGAAACCCCGCCATCTCTTTCGCTAGGGCTTCGGCCTCCTCCCGCACCGTCCCATCCCTCACAACCCGCGTTACAAGGCCGTAGGAGAGCGCCTCGTCCGAAGAGACCGGGCGCCCTGTAAGGATCATCTCCATGGCCCGGCCGTGGCCGACAATCCGCGGCAGGCGCACGGTACTGCCGTTGCACAGGGGAAGCCCCCATCGCCTGTTGAAAAACCCGAGCACTGCGCTCTCTTCGGCGATGCGAATATCGCAGAAAAGGGCCAGCTCTAAACCTCCTGCCACCGCATACCCGGAGATGGCCGCGATGACCGGCTTTGAAAGGGAGAGTCGCGAGATACCCAGCGGGCCGTCTCCCTTTTCCCGGATCGGGTTGCACCCTTTAGCCACCATGGCAGCCAGATCGCCCCCTGCACAGAAGTGCCCACCACGCCCGCACACAACCGCCACGCGGGCGTCCGGATCGTTTTCAAAGGCCCTGAAGGCGGCGGCCAGTTCGTCGGCAGCCCGGGCATCGATGGCGTTGCGGACATGGGGTCGATCGATGACAAGGGTCGTAACCGGCCCTTTTGTTTCAATTCGGATGGATGGGATATCGGGAGAGCAGGGAGCTGGTATCATGGGGGCACCTTTTGTTGAATGATCGGTCAAAATCCTGAAATGGACTAAACCGATCCGAAGATGCCTACAAGGAAAAAAAGGGCGGTGGCAGCCTGATTGCACGGGCACAGTCACCATGTAATCAAGGGACGTCCTCCATCAACGGCCCCAGCAAAACAGCGCCGTTCGGAAGCAAGAGGCTGTCATACGTAAAAACAAAGCCATCGTATGCATCTGCGATCGTAAACAGGCTTTCCCAGACGGCAGGGTTCTCTTCAAACTCCTTGTCCATGGCAAGCCCAAGGACGATGTGCGTGTGACGGATGGCATGGCAGATGTTTTCTCTGTCCCCAGGGTCCCGGACACGTGACGAGATATAGCCCAGCAAACCGCTTACATGCGCCGGCACAAGATCGCTGTCCATCACATTGAACCGAACGACATCGCCACCTAACTCGACATCAAAAAATGTCGGTTTTTTAACACGCCCTTTATCGCTTTTGACGTCCTCAAACACATCCGAAAGATCAATGGTGCTGTGTTGAATATATAGTGCGCCGTTTGCGGGCATGTCTTCTCCTTTAACGTGTCACGTACCAGGCCAACGTTGGGATATATGCCTCCGGCGGCCCTGCCGGGGGCTAAACTTTTAAAAAGTTTAACAAACAGGCCTTAAGGGCATGTTTTAAGTTTACGCCGGCACAAATACGGATGTGATTTGAACCGAGGAACGAGGGGCAAAGCGCATTCGTAACCAGCTTTCAAGGTGTTTTAGCCTAAGTGGCTTCCCCACCCTTGCCGCCGGAGGCCGTTTTTTAAGAGCTGAATAGTTACTTTGTTTGTAACTATTCAGCTCAAACAAGCCTCCGGCGGCCCTGCCGGGGGCCAAACTTTTAAAAAGTTTGACAAACAGATCTTAAGCAAGCCTTTTCAGGCTCCGCCGAAATAATTTCCACTTTTTCACATTAGAAAAGTTTTTTGCGGAGCTTTTTTTCAAAAAAGCGACCCGCCGGAGGCAAGCTGAATAGTTACCTTTGTTTTTTGGGTACCGGGCAAACCCCGAAAGATCGTCCCTTTTATTATAAGGGATAAAGCCTGTCCCCCCAGATCACCTGGCCGATGATGCGAAGATCCTTGGCATCGGCTTCGTAGGGCGGGTACGCGGATCGATTCTTGGAGATAACGCGGACGCGGCCACCGGGGAGCATTTCGAGCTCTTTAACGGATATGGTATCACCGAGGCCAAGGGCAAAGATGCAGTTGTTTTTGATATGCCTGCGGGCCAGGTCAATCATGACGGTGGCCCCGTTTCGAATCTCAGGCTCCATGGATTCCCCGGAGACGCGCATCAGGATGAGCTTTTTGACTGATGCGGTGACGTTGGCGATGAAAGCCTTGCGGAAGGCATAGTAGTCCCTGATCCGCTCACTGGCCAAAAAGGATCCGCCCCCCGCCGACAACCGGGCCTCCACCATGGGGATGTAATAATAATGGTCCACCTCGGGTGCTTCCAGGACGGGCACCGTCAGCTCTCCGTTCTCATCCTCTTCAATCCTGCCGGCCTGGTGTATGCATGGCGGCGGGTGCTGCTGTTCTGCTTTCTGGTCAGGCTCGCCTGCACCCTCCCCTTCGCTTTTTCCATCAATGTATTTCGGATCAATCCCATCTTGAACCCACAGTGGATTCAATTTGTGTGAAACACACAGGTTGATCAGCCACTTATCGGGGACTTTCCCCTTTTTCTTGGCAATAGAGATCGATTGATGAGGTACGCCAAGAAGCTCCGCAAGCTCTGTTTGAGTCTTCGCTCCGGTTGCAGCTTTGATTCTCTCAATGGAATCTTCGATGGTCATTTTGGCACCTTTGCAACTTGCATATTCATATTATGAACCTGCAAATGCATTTGCAAATAAAAATTAAAAAAAGAGTGGCGTACATTGCGTAATATTCCAGATAAGTGCACACAAAATCAAAATCTCAGCCTCACAAACACCATATAAATGCACTTTTAGTATTGACTTGCTGCACATTTTATATACAATAGGTCAAAAAGTTGAGTGAGTATGCAAATACGAACCTACCAGAATTCGTGTTTTGTGAAAACGGCAAAACAAATCGGAAATCCGATTCGACAACCATGGAATGAAACGATGATTGTCACTTCCCCCCTGCCCGCTGTGCAGACAGGGGGGGGAACTCCCAGGGCTTGACGCGTCAGGACCCGCCGATAAAGGCTTTGCCAAAAAGGCGAAGGAACCCGCCTGAAGTGTCCGATTCAGTGATGGCTTCCATGGGCTGCACCATGGACCGGACCAACGACCTATTGACCAATGGAGGAAGAGAATGATGCAGGTACCTGAAGGATACATGAAAGACATGAAAGGCCACCTGGTCCCCCTGGAGCAGGTGGAGGAATTGGACCTGATGCGAGACGACCTGGTCAAGGAGATCGTCGAAAGAGCCAAGGCCACCCAGAAGGTGCTGGCTGACTTCAAGGTCAGGGCCATGGCAGACACAGCGGCCTTTGTTCAACTCTCCGGAGAGAAGTACGGAGTAAAAATCGGCGGCAAGAAGGGAAACGTCACCCTTCACTCCTTTGACGGGCGGTACCGCATTGAACGGGCCATGGCCGATTACATCGTCTTTGACGAACGCCTCCAGGTGGCCAAGGAGCTCATTGACGAGTGCATCCACGAATGGACGGACGGAAGCCGGAGCGAGGTAAAGGCCCTCGTGGACCATGCCTTTAAAACGGATTCAGAGGGCAAGGTGAGCACCTCCCGCGTCCTGGGCCTTCGCCAGCTGAAGATTGTTCATCCCAAATGGAAAAAAGCCATGGAGGCCATCACGGACAGCATGAAGGTGGCCGATACCAAACCCTATTTACGGGTGTATGAGCGGGATGAAAAGACGGATGCCTTCAAGCCTGTGGCACTGGCGATGGCGGCGGTATGAGTGAAACGAATGTAACGCTGGGTGCGGATGCGCTTTGCCCCTTGTCCCTCGGGTAAAAGCACATCCGCCTTTAAAACGAAATTCATTCAAACAGTTTTTTCAGACCTGTTTGTTAAAGTTTTTAAAAATTTAGCCCCCGGCAGGGCCGCCGGAGGCATAAGCTGAATCGTTACAAACGAATAAGTAAAGCGCCCCTTTGGGGTGACGGCCCTGTCCTGATGATGCAGCTCAATACGGAGGAGTGATGAAAAAAGACCCGGAGCAACTGAAACGATTTGACCCGAATGCCATGGATGCAAAACAAGTACTGAATACCCTGGACCCGTCGGTAAGGGATGACCCGCGCCTGTGGCCCACCCTCCTGGCCGAGCTGGTGGATGTGGTGGATGACCATTTCCGGGACTGGGCAAAGATGGAACCGGAGGTGGCCCTGGAGTGGTCCCAAAACGTCATCGTGGTCATTGCCCACTACCTGGGCGGACGAAACGTCTACCTGCCCAGGGATGACAAGCTCAAACGGGCCATCCGGGATGCCATGATTTTTCGGCTCTTTGACGGGTGCAACCAACGGGAGCTTTCCAGAAAGACCGGGTTAACCACGGCGCAGATTTATAATATTATCAGAAAGCAGCGTACCTTACGGAAAGATCGGCACCAGCGAACCTTGCCCTTTGAGTAGTCATGTTCCCAGCCTTTTATGGCGGCCCCAAATGGGTCGCCACCCTTTGCGCAACCTGTATCAAACCGGACAAAAAAGCGTTAAAACCTTTGAAACCCACCCCCTCTTTTTTCTGTGTTTTTATATCTGCATGGAAAAAACACTCACCCTATACCTCACCCGATTGACCCAGTCCGACCAGGGTACCGAAGGCATCCTGACGGTCCCTGCCCTTGGCTTTGCCTGTTTCACCCTGGAGCTGCCCTGGAGGGAGAACCGACCCAACGTGTCGTGCATTCCGCCCGGGACCTATCCCATGGAATGGCGGGTCACGCCCAGGCGTGCATCCTACCACATCCGCCAGGTCCCCCACCGCACGTATATCCTCGTTCATTCCGGCAATTACGCCGGGGACATCCGCAAGGGACTCAAGACCCATGTGGAGGGATGCGTCCTGTTGGGAAGGCGCATGGGCTGGCTTAACGGTCAGCGGGCCGTCCTGGTGTCACGGGCCACGGTGAGGCAATTCAACAACCTGATGGCAGGCCGGGACGCCCAGCTCACCATCATCGACCCCTGGGGGAAACAAAATGCTTGAAGGAACTCTTTTCACAACCCTTTTCGGCGGGTTGACGGGGCTTATCGGCACCGTCTGGTCGTCTTACAACCAGCGCAAGATCAAGGCTCTGGAGATGTCCGACCGGGACAGACAGCGGGCACACGACGTGGCCATGGTCGAGGCAGAGAGCGAAGCCATGATGGCCGAGTCCGAGGCCAACATCAAGGTGACCCGCACCCGGGTGGCAGGAGAAATCGAGGTGGCCGAAGTGGCAGCCTTTGCCGAAAGCCAGAAAGCCGGACAGGTGCGCATCTTTGACAGCGGGTACATGGACCGGCTCCTGGACATGGAGGGCTGGGCCAAATGTTTCACCATCCCCTTCGGCGTGCTCCTGGCCCTGCTCTTCGGGCTGGCCGATGCCTTTAAATCCATGGCCCGGCCCGGGATTACCGCCTACCTCCTGTGCGTCTCCACCTGGATCACGGCAAAGGCGTGGCAGCTCCTGGAAGCGTTAAACGGCCCGGCCCTTACCCCGGAAATGGCCGGAGGCATCCTCTCGGATACCATCCACATTGTGCTGTACCTCACGGTGACGGCGGTGACCTGGTGGTTCGGGGATCGCATGGCGTCCAAGGGCCTTGCAAGCCATCTGAAGCTGGGGAGGGGATAGGGCAATGGATATCTGCGACAAAGCAAACGATTATGCCGATCACCTGAACCGCAACGCCTTGGCCAACCAGCTTGCAAAGGGCCGGTCCCCCGTCGGTGACTCTTTCACCGAATGCGTGGATTGCGGCGAACCCATCCCCATCAAACGACGCCAGGCCATGCCTGGCTGCGTGCGATGCGTCTCCTGCGAGGCCAGGCATGAAAAGGTGGGAATGTGAACACACAACCGACGGACTATTCAGCCCTGCGGTTCTGGTTTGACGCGGGCCAGTACGGCCTCACCCTGGGCATCGGGGCGTACGTGTGGCTCGGCAACCGGTTCAACGCCAAAACCCGGGAAGTCAAAGAGGTCCACCAGGAGGTGTCGATCATTGCCGAGCGTGTCACCAAACTGGAGACAAACATGGCCCACGCCCTCTCCCACGAAGACCTGGCGGCAGTCTACGATCGCATCAACGACGTGGCCGAAGAGGTCGCCGGGCTCTCGGGGAAAATGGACGGCGTCAAAGGGACCGTTGAAATGATCCAGGAATACCTCCTCAACGAGGGAGGCAAACGGTGAAACGATTCCCATAGATTGAAAAAGGCCTCCGGCGCCCTGCCGGGGGCCACTTTTACCTCATTTATAAGGAGCGGGTTTGAAAATGTCTTCGGCGCTCGCTTCCAGATCTGGCCCCCCCCTGCTCTCCGCGCATTTCAACACATCGCCCCAAAATTCCCGTGTTCCGCCCATGGTGCACAGAGAGCACCCCACGGGCTGTGGGCCATTTGGCGCGGTGACAAACTGAATTGGGGCCCTTGTTGGCTTTAACACCGGAATGCCGGGGTTTGTTGGGTGCACTCCGTGCACCGGGATGACGGCCTGGCATAACGCGGAGGCTTGGGTAATCCCGATAACCTCCGGTCCCCGACCATGGTGCACAGAGTGCACCCTACGGGCTGTGGGCCATTTGGCACGGTGACAACCAAAACCGGCGCCCTTGTTGGCTTTAACACCGGAGT
>NZ_FMUX01000050.1 GCF_900101345.1 Desulfoluna spongiiphila
GGTCTCCCAAGTTCTTGAACGCATCTCTTTGTACATGCCACAGTCTGATGACTCCGGAGACCCTCCACATCCTCACCACGATACGGATGCTTCTGTATTGACTTCGGTGCGCGTTAAAGCCCTCGTCGATCTCGACTTTCATTTCGAAGCTGTACCAACTCTCAGGAGCTGCGAACTCCCTACGGCCTGCACAATTCTCTGTGTACGCTTCACCTGTCTTGTTCGCTTGACGTTCCAAGCTCCGCAACAGGCGCAACACTCGATACGGGTGGCGGGTTAGACCTTTCCCGGCAGGGACTTACACCCTGCAAGATGCGCCAAGCTTTGCTTGGCGCTCTAACGCATAAATCAGCGGCGCGGTTTTTTGCGTCCGCTGAATTTTATTGTTAAATGATTTTTTCATCAAAATTCTTATTAATATCTCTCAAAATATCACCAATTAAATTATATTGTTCTTCAAAAATAATAAGAGACATGCAGAATGGTGCCAGCCCAAAAGCTGGTGGTGGCATTTTGAGTTCAGTTCCTAAATCAAGCCAAATCTTTTCGTTGTCAAACTTACCGAGTGAATCAAGCGTACCCAAGTGATTTGGATGTGCGTACTCGCAAAGAACATCATACATTTTTCGAAAACCTTCAAATTCTCGATCTACATGGTCAATACAAGTAAGGACGTTAACGGATTGATACTTTGCCTTTTCGATTCGGCCACCGGATAGTCCTTTCATCAAGAAGGAATCAAAGTTAGCGACATTGAAATCTTCAAGAAATATTGAACATTTTTTTCTGAATGAAAAACAAAGAGCACATGTTTCTACTGTCGAACGCATTAAAATATATGAGGGCATTCGCTTATTTTGTAGATATAAGTCAAATGCCTCTTGGGCTAATATTGTAATTCTGTGAAATAAAACTTCCTTTAGAGAGAGAACCTTAAAAGGTATTTTTGACTTAAGTGTTAAGCCTGCTGGATCAACGCGTCTTACAAGACTTTCATCAAAGCGTTGTATCAGATCTCTAAGGTCATCGAGAATCGTGTCTTCATTAATTAAATTCATGTTTACACTACTCATTTAACGCTATGCATGTGGGGCCGCCGAGCGACAGCGAGGGTACCCGGAGCGCAGCGGAGGGCGGTCCGTTACCATGCATTTGTTATGTTGTCTATTGCAATACGATTAGCAAAACAATTAAAGGACCTATAGCTAAAAGAGGAAAAATGATTACAGGTAAAAGAGGGTGCTGAAACCATCTCTTTTTTTCTATATAAACATCAAATGAATCGTTGATTTTTGATTTGTCCTTCAATTTTTGCAAAGCTTCAAGTAATTTATTCGAATCTAATCTTGTTATATTACCCATCAATATTGAACAGAATACAAAGTTAGATATAACATCATTATCTTTTGTTATTTTGCAAAAAGAAAAAGGAGAACGAATAGAATATTCGAAGCTAATGTCTAAATCTTTAGTTGCATATTCTTTGTCGTCAATAATTGAAAAATCCTTACCAATAGAAATTGGTTTGAAGAAAAGTAACACTTTTAGAACATATAGTAGTATTGTTGGCAAAACTAAAGCTGCCAACCACAGTAGATTTTTTGAAAAAAAGGTTATTCCAATTATTAGTACAGATAAAATTACTGACTGAAAAAACAAAGAAAACATCTGAAGATAATATAAGTATGTGTTGTGATACTTGATAACTATCGGTAATTTCAATTATCTTACTCCAGTCACCTATAGACATAACGCATGCTTCACCCGACGGGTGCCGAAGCACGACAGTGTTTGATATTTGAAAACCTACGCTCAATGAAGACGACCGAAAAAACCGCACTTG
>NZ_FMUX01000016.1 GCF_900101345.1 Desulfoluna spongiiphila
TCAGTACAGTTAATGCTCCCATTTACGTGAGTTGGACAGCAGGCAAAATAATGGGACCTGTTTTTCAAGAATTGAACAACATCTACTAATCACAGGGGCCTCTCGAAGAAAATTATTCTTTGAGAGGCTATTTTGGACAGTAGTGCTATATTTATTTTATTGGGCATAATGATGGGCACGCCTCGGGCTTAGCCCATCCTACCGGGAACCAACCATCCTTGAACCTTTATGGTCATATACTGCATCCCAAAAGCCATGCTCGGGCAACGCGTCGGAATGGAGACAAAACGTCTGCATTTACCAAAACATTCGGTGCGCACAGCGAACCCTACCATAGGACAAGGCGACAAATACCCTGATGCAGGTCGGGAGATGGGCCAGCCAGACAAAAAAAGCGCTTCCCATCCACGAAGATGAAAAGCGCTTTTTTTTATACCGTATCTTATGTGCGGGCCCTTATTCGCAAAAGGGCCCGTTTATTATGCAGACGGCTTTGTAAGCCTTTGCCCCCAGTCTACAGAAGCAGAAAGGCGAGCACCACCACAACCGTGGGAAAAAAGGCCGCCATGGCAAGCTTGCCGGGGTTCACGCCGTTTTTGAAGTACTTCTTCAAAATGGCCTGGCCCGCGGGGTTCGGGGCGTTGGCGATAACGGTCATACCGCCACCGGCAACGGCACCGGCCACCACCGCGTACTTGAGCGGATCGGTGAAGTTGGGTACCAGCGTACTCAGAAAGGTAATGGCCGCGTTGTCGTTAAACGCCGTGAGTACGGTGGCGCAGATCATCAGGGTGAGTTCACCCAGGTTGCCGAGGACAGGGGCGATCCACCATCCCTGAACGCCGCCGTGGATGACCAGACCGCCGAGGAAGAAACCAACAAGAAGTGCGGGCTTCAGGTCGATGCGGTTCTGGAAAGGCGAGGTCACCTGAGCAAAGCCCAGGAAGAAAAGCATGCCGCAGACAAACAGCGCCGGGTAGTGGGCGTTGAGAATGGTCCAGACCATGAAGAGGACATGGACGACGATCACCCAGATGGGGACGGGATCATCACGCTTGTCCCATTCGGGATCGTAGAAGTTCGCACGCTCGTTGTGGGGCATGAGGCCGGGAATGGTCTTTCGCATCTCGCGGCGCTTGATCTCTTCAAAGCGCTCGTTAAAGGCCTCCCTCACCAGTTCGGGATCGGTGCCCCTGCGTTCAATGCGTTCTGCCAGCTCCTCACGAAGCCGGGTGCGGGTCCTTTCCTTAATCCGGCTGCACGCCTCGTTGAAGGACTCGGTGAACCCAAGCTTGTTGCTGATGATGTGTTCCAGGTCGCTGAACTCCTGCTCAAGGTTTTCCCGGGTAAAATATCTTTTACCGATCTCCTCCTTGAGGCTCGTAAGCTCAAATTTTTCCTGCAGCTTATTGAACTCTTTTTTGAAAAGCAGGAAGTAGACCACGTTGGAAATCAGGATACCGGTCAAGGCTTTCCATCCGAAATTGGTCAGCATATGCATCATGCCCCAATCCCAGGGACTCGCAACCATAAGGACCGGAGGCGCCGCAAAATGGGTCAGGGTACCGCCCACGGAGATGTTCACGAACAGCAGGCCGATGGTGGCATACTTAAACTTCTCGCTGGGGTTCAGATCGTAGAATTTTGCGGAAAGAAGAAGCGCCGAGATGGTCATGGCGGCAGGCTCGGTGATGAAGGACCCAAGAAGGGGACCGAAGGTAAGGATGGTAAACCACCAGGCGATGAGGGTTCCGCCGGCAAGGTTGGCGATCTTCCACATGGCCCCTTCGGCCAGTTTCAGAATAGGCCGCGTGGAGGCCAGGGTCATGATGACCACGACGAACATGGGCTCCGTGAAATTGACCTTATGACCGAGGTAGTTCAGAAGAGTGTGCCAATCGTAAAACCCGAGAATGGACACAGCAAGGGCAATGGCCCAGATGCCGAAAATAGCCTCCACTTCCCCAAGAAAGTGAAACAGCTCGGCCCCATGGCTCACGGAATACTTATTCGCGTCCCCACGCTCAATCTTTGCCTGATGTTCATGTTCCCACTTGTGGGCTATGGCAAGAAACTTGTTGGCAACAAAGGTGTGAATGATGGCAAAGAGGAAGATGAGGCTCGCCACCAGGTTAAAGGGTTCCTCGACCACTCGGTCCTTTAGAATCTCTAAAATGCCAGAGGCATGAGCGTCCCCGTAAGAATCAAGGGCTCTCGGGAAAACATCTCCACTTGGCGCGCCATGCCCTCCCCCACTGGCGTAAACCAGTGAGGCCATAGCCACAATTCCAAGCGAAAACAAAACGATACTTAATAGCTTTCTTTTCTCCATAACATTTACTCCACGACAGACTGCGAAAATATTTCAAAAGAGGAAACAAACCTTAAACACGCCAAAGGACCGAGGGATTCTCATTGGACTATGATAATCCTCGGCTTCAAAAAGAACATGGAGCGCCTTTATAATCGCAAAAGACAGTCCATGCGTCTTGAAAATCTATTTCCTGAACCTGTAACACGTCGAGTCATACTGCTCCGGGAACGAGCACAGTGCAGAGTTACCATCACTGTCGGCAGCACCCGAAATACCAGGTGCTAAGGCTCGTGACTTATTGGAACTCTCAAGAATCTTCCAAAAAAGCAAGCCCCTTCCTGAACCTTTTTTCCCGGCCCATGAAGGACAAATACGATAAAACCTTCTGATTTCGGGAAACTCCAAAAAACGCGCCCCAATAAAAACAACGTTTCATGTCCAGATTTTAATGTTGTTTTCAGCCACCGACGACATCAAGCGCCGCCAAATCCACGAAAGGGGAAAGAAAAGCCCCGGCCGTTTACTTAAAAAAAATTGGACGGTTACATCAAAATAATTTATCTCATTCCTACGCATAGAAACACGACAAATATTCCCCGGCAGGCCACGTTTCATGCATCGACATCGGCTAACCCCGGAACAGACAACGCACAGGCGAATGTGCCATCGGGAAGCCCTGCCACGCATTCCCCCTTCCGGTTCGATGGTCACCACAGTTATTAATAAGGATGGAGCCCCCCCCCGTTGCAGCGTAATCGATGCCTGCTCTATCCTTTCTGCTGTAATAACGGCCACAGCAGGACTGCAAGGCGGCAGACATCTCACCGCTCATCATAAGACAGAACAGCTACAGTGCCATAGGGCCTGTCAACCCAAACCGCTCCTCAAGCGACGTCGAAGCCCTTGCCGGCTGATGTCGCCAGCCTTGCCCTGCAAAAGCCCGTATGTTAAGCCGTTCAATGATCACCTGGGTTCTTTTTGTCCAGAGGCTGTCCCGTCATTAAACATACGGATCGCCGCAAAAGCCAGGCCATACCGGGTGTAAAAACCAGAACGCTCTCAGGCGTCACGAAAGATTCCACTCGTTTCTCGCCATGCGGCGTTGTGATGCCGGTTGTTTATGCGTCAGTATTATGAAGGGTAATCTTTAAATGATTGAAAAGAATAGACGTTGGGTTGGAAGCTTGCAGACGGCCATAAATCAACTCAGTAAAAAAGACCGTTTAATGGTTATGCGTGAGGCGGGTGTTGGATGTTCCTCTGACATACTGGCCTTGTGTGAGAGCGTGTTGAATCATCCTGTGGGTTCTCTTGAGGATCTAATCACTGGCTGGAACACCGTCAGGGAATCGAAAAATCTTCAGGGAAAGTGGGTCATGCATGGTGATTGCATCACGGGAACGTTCCATGAATGCGGCTGCCCATTGGTTCGGTCGGGCTTTGTTCAGCTTACTCCTATTCAGTGTTTGTGCTCAAAGGGCATGATTGAAAGGGTTTTCTCACACGTCACATGTAAAAAAGCTGACGTCCATATCAAACAATCCATTGGAAACGGCGATGATATTTGTGAGTTCACGGTCATGATCCGGGACGATTGAATTTTAGGATTACATCGTCATGGTGAAGGGGGCGCACTGATACAATAACAGCACCCAAGGCCGTCCATCGATGGGTTGTTGCCAAAAAACCGGTGCAACGGTATACCGTCCGTATCCCGGTGCCCCGATGCAAGAGCAACACCCATCCTGCCACAAGGCAGATCGGGATGTTTGAGGTCACTCGGCATGAGCCACTTGGTCCCCCACCAATCCAGTCCCCGGGTCTCCCACGTATTGAACCAGAAGGCGACCTTCGGCTGCACGCAGTTCCACCATGGATTTTTGAAGCTGCACAAATCCGTCCAGCCTGTCCTCTTTGGCTTCAATGGCGTCCTCTTCTCTGTTTAACACCTCGTCGCTGTTGGTCCTGCCTGCGTTAAATCGCGCAAGAACCATTTTAAGCAGACGGTCATTGGTTTCACAGGATTTTGACAGGTACGCCAGCTGATCAAAGGCGCTGTTGACCTCACCGGTCAATGTGTGGATTAGAAAAATGAGGGTCGCGTCTTGACATTCGACAAAAAGAAAAAATGTTCAAATTCAACACCTTTATTTTGAGCAGCAACTCAATACACCCCTCATTTTCCGATCCCCCCATTGTGACGATCAACTCAAGAAACAAAAGAGCCAGACGTCTTCGACCTGAAGAATTGGTTTGCTCACTAAGCACTTGGCACAATCATTTGCCCCCAAAGGACTGTCCACCCTTCTCGCCTGCAATCGCTGCTGCAGCCAGCAAAAAAATGCTCGGAACAATTACCCCAACCTTAACTGGTGCACTGCTTCACGCCGCGATCCTGTTTCCATAATCATTCCCAATAAAATGATAATCGTAAGAACCAGCTCTCTAATCACGAAAAGCAACGAGTACTTCCGTGATAAAAGAGCTGCCTCTGATTTGTAAAATATCAAGACGTGCCCCCTTTTCACTCATCTCGCCGCCTCAATTATATTCATCAATTCTTCACGATAAACAAATTCTATTGACCTTTTCGTTTTAAAATTACAAGAGTGGCCTTGCCTACTAACCACAACATATTTTTCTTCTGGAAATTCACGCCCACACATATGCTTTAGAAGATAATACCCTGAAGATCCAATGGCCCCATAAACAGCGCTTTTATAAAGAAGTTTGGCTTGTTTTACGTTTCTTTTCTTGTATTGTAGAAACGTATTTCGTTCCGGGTCATCGGACATGGCATTCAAGTATTCTTCATACAGCCTTTCCACCAGGGGATGATCACAACGGAACTCTCCAGTGATAGCCAATGAAAGTGAGAGGTTTTGAAGGATATTCATGAGAGCATCCTGCCTGCATGCCGACACCCAACTGTACCTTCCCTTCACTTCATCTTCATAGCCATTCTCAGCCCAAACACTCTCAACATTATCCAGCCAAACGAACAATTCGTACAACTTACCCATCAACACAGGATCTTTTCGCCTTAAAGTCCCCCCGCCAAATAATTTTCCAGTATAATGACTCTGCAGAATTGAATAATAAGACGCAAGATTTGGGTATCCCAAGGCGTACTGGCGAATCATCCGCTTGTCCTGGTACTCGTTAGAGGCCATACCTTCCAGTGAAGACCAGCAGGCATCAAGCAATGTGACCATTTTGGGTTCGTATCTCTTATCCGTCACAAAATAAGGGCGGTCTTTTTTCCTTGTGTAATGGTATAAAAACCATTGATTCATCCAGACATATCTTTCCCCATCGTTTTCCGGGAGATACTTCACCCCCATCCTGTAAACAGCTTTCAAAAAAAGAGTGTATGGATAATGCATAGGATTTTCAGGATGAAGATACTGCCCCAACACCATGCGATGGTAATTAACAACCTGCCCTACCACCCAGTACTCTCTTGCCTCATAGTAGGCATTACCGTTACGCATCCATTGAGAACGCTGGTAGACATAAATCAGACTTAAAAAAGCCATGCACACAATAAAGAATTTTTTGGCCAGCTGACCATTGCGGCAGTGCCATGAGGGGCGGCTCAAAACGTCTTGCGGAGCAGGCCCTGAGCCTTGGATCCAATTCTTTTCCGCAACAGAATAGCGAGCCTTATACAAGACAGTGCGTAGCAACAAAGTTATTAGGTAGCCCAAATAGAGCATGCTCACAGTTACACACACACAACCGGCAAGAAGTAAAAGACTCACGAAAAAATGAATTCCGCCAAAATTCATACCCCGCCTTTCGATGCCCATTTAGACAATGGAAAAAAATCATTACCCGACTCTGCGATTACCTTCTGAATCATTCAAAAACGGAGCATAAACACCGGTTATTTCCTTTTAAACTCTCCCCCACCCCCCTAAAAAGACGTCAGAAAGAACTCAATGAGCCGGCGTTTACCGGTTTTTATTACCAACCCATGGAGCTACGCATCCTTCTCACCAGCAATCGCTGCTGCAGCCAGCAAAAGAATGCTAAGAACAATTACCCCGACCTTAACGGATGCAATGCTTCACGCCACGAGCCTGTTTCCATAATCATTCCCAATGAAATGGTAAACGTCAGAACCAGATCTCTAATCACGAAAATCAACGAGTACTTCCGTGATTACAGAGCTGCCTCGGAGTTGTCAAATGTCAAGACGCGACCCCTTTTCCTATGATACCGTCATAAACACTCAGATTCTCGTGAACAACTCTCTCGATCGAATTCGTTTCATTTTCTGTTGCACTCATGTCCACTCCTTTTCAATAAGAAAGTATTGATACACAAACCAGCTTCACAGATACAATGAGAGGCTTACTTTTCTCGCATTTAGCCACAGTTCTGTCAGTCAAAATGCTAAATACAAACAAAGTAGAGACTTTAAAGCTTCTTTAACACGCAACAATTCGACAGAGTATAAGTCAACACATCGGCATAAAGAGGCATTTAAGTTTTAGCAACTTTCCTTCACCAACCATAACACCATGCTTATATTTCCGCGATGCAATCAATAATTGTGATTCCAAATTGTTGGCAACCATAGCTTTACTACTTTAGTATAATCATAGGTTCCATAATCCTATCTTTAATTCAACTTTTCAATTTCTGCTTTAAAATTATATTGGAGTTCTTTTAAAGACAAACGATTGATATCCAGAATAGATCTATGGATCGGATATCCACAGTGTTTCTTCAATACATAGTCATTCAAAAAGTCTGCAGCATATGGCTTCATAGCCAACACAAAAAGGCGCTTCCTTTGTGTGCGGTTCTTAACTTTCCTTAGAGAGGATTTTGGATTAAGAATCAGGTCTTCCATAATTTCTTTATATTTGAGAACTGAGGTATCAGAACAGTCAAAAACTCCGTCTCTTATTTGTTTATAAATAATATCTCTTAATTGAAGCAACTCAACAATACTCAATGTTGCTTCTAACTTGGGATGTTGATCAATATTGACCTTCATATACTCTGAATTATTCCATGCTATCCGAATCTGGCCTGTCCATTTTGCAATCTTATTGATCCGATAGTTCAAAACCTCATCAGACAATGCGCTTTCACGAGACCCGAAGATTATCCCAATGCTATAGTTTTTATAAAGACTATAGTAAAATAACATTCTCGGGATATTCCTCATGAAATGGACTTCTTCCATTTTTTTACTTTCAAAAGAATTCGTCATACACTTATTGATCGAATACCATGACAAATCTATTAATCGAATCATATCATGAGGAGTTTTCCCGGTCCCTGATTCATCTCGAGTCAAATAAAAAGAGCGCGAATAAGTACCCACAAACCAAAGATCGACCCAAACCCCAGCCTCACCGTCATTAGCCGGTAAATATCTAACACCACGGTTAAAAATTATTTCCTGCAAAAGATTGTACGGATATAGTAATTTATTTTCAGGATGTACAAACCGTACGGTCATACTGCGGAAAGCATTGACAACTTGCCCCGCCACAAAATATTCACGCGCTATAGTATGGTGAGCGTCCTTACGTATCCATTCGTTACGTTGAGAATTATAAATTATAACATTAACGACACAAACAACGCACAACGGCCAAAAAACCATCTTTATTTTATTCTTAGAAAGAAATATTAGCCCTTGTTTTAATATTATCGGTCTGCCATATGATGGTTTATTAATGTCTTGATATTCAGATCTTCTTGCCACGCCATTGTTAATCAACGCACAAGATATAGATCTTTTAATTCGTGCATAAAAAGGCATAAAAATGGCAACACAAAGCAATCCCACCAACAGGCCCATAACAAGCAAATAAATCCATTGAATAAAAATCACTGATACCACACAGAACATGCCGCAAAGCAGATGCATTCTATCCTCACTTATTATTCAGTAAAATTTCTTACGAGGCGTATATATGACGGAGTGCCGGCTATATCAAAGTCACCATTTTTCAAGGGAAGAATATATGGGCATTGGCTTTTACCGTTGGGAGTTGACGACATAAAATCACCATTATCAATGGTATCATTAAAAATACTATATATAGCGGGATATTCTTTTCTATAATCAACAATGGATATAAGTTCTTTAATATTAGGAAGTCTCCAATCTGTATAGCCCGCATAATCAGATTCTTCACTAAATACTCTTGCATCGTGCCATTTAAATTTATTTTTTTTCTTCTCACCGGTTTTATTTTTCGAACAATCCTTTTGCCACATAAGACCGGTTGAATAATCTGTAACTGTTCCGTCTCCATTGTCTTTAAATCGTATTGTCTGATCACCGAATAGCTTCACATGCTCAAAAGCCTCGTTTTCAATACAAACTGCCCGAAAACAATAACGCACCTTTTTAAAATGGTTTAGTGCAACGCCTCTTTGGAATAAAATGCCCCAAGCAAACCGATTATCATCAACACATTCAGTGGATGACCAATAGAAAGATGAATATTGATTTTTAAAATAATCCGTATTACTCGAAGGAAATTTTTTTTCGAAATGTATGATTGAAGACAACTCCTTGAGGTTGGGAATTCGCCAATTTGAGAAACCGCCATATTTAATACTATTTAGCCAATCAACATGATCTTGCGCTTCTTCAAAGGTAAAAAAAGTATTTCGGTCATGAATGGATCCATCGGCTGTTTTAGCCTCCCAAACTCGGCCTGTTATATTATCCCTGATAAGAGCCCATTTCTCAGTAGAATCAGGGAGAGAGGCTCCTTCCGAATTTAACTTTGTATAGGAAGGCTGATTAGAATCATAATTATAATCAGCGTCTTCTTTTCCTCTCTTGGTTTTTTCGCTTAAATACTCTTTTTTAATTCCCATCATTTCGTAAAGATGCACCTCTACACCGGTATCAACGACTGGAATGACATAATAATCAGGGCCTTCGGCTTTCTCTTGTCGACACGAACAGATAGATAAAAAAAATATGACCATCGACAATTTCACAATTCTATTCATTTGATTTTACTCATTTTTTCGATATGATTCATTAAAGATTAGTTAGCAGTAGCGGGTCAAATAAAAAACCTTAAAAACCACAACACTCAATTAGCCAAAACACTGCTATTCCGTTTAATAGGACTTCCCATTACCTTTCCTTCAAACTCTCATCCAGCCCCCTTAAAAAGGGAGTCAGAAAAAACTCAATAACCCGGCGTTTGCCGGTTTTTACTTCGGCCGTGACACTCATGTCTGGAGAAAGGCGCACCGGTCTCCCCTCGACCTGAACATGTTGCTTCTCCATCGAGACCTTGACTGGAAAGAGGATCCGGCCGTCTTCAAACTCCTCTGCGTCCATGGAGATATGCCTCACGGTGCCTTCGATCATGCCGAATTTGGTGTAAGGGAAGCTGTCCACTTTGACCTTCACGGCCTGGCCGTTCTTGATGAACCCAATATCCTTGTTTTCCACCATGGCTTCCACTTCGAGGCGCGTATCCTCTGGCACAATGGTCAAGAGAGGCACAGCGGGTTGCACCACGGCCCCGACGGTATGGACCTGGAGTTGCTGGACGATGCCTGCCACAGGGGCTGTGAGGATAAAATTCTTTTCCCGTTCCCGGGCTTTGACAATGGCCGGACGAAGCCTGGCGGCCCGGGCGCGGGCTTCGGTGAGTTCGGTAAGGCGATCGGAGAGAAAGGATTCACAAAATGAGGTTTTTCGTTTCTCCAGGGCGCTGATTTCAGCCATGCACCGGTTGATGGTGCTCTCTTCAACGGCCAGCTGCTCGCGGGTATTGACCAGTGTCTCTTTGCTCCGCAGCCACTCCATATGATCGATCAGCCGGGCGTCCTCAAGTTTACGGTTCACCTGCTCCTCTTCCAGATACAGCGGCAGAAGGGTTGCGAGCTTTTTGACACGGGCGCGGGCTGAGACGGTTTCAGCTTGATAGGTTTTAATCTGCTCTTTGTAGTCGTCCACCTGGGCTGTATACTGTCCCACCTGGCGATTGCACAGCACCTGGTGCAGACGAATCTCCTCTTCGGGGATCCCGTCTGAAAACGCAACCTGTCTCACGGCCTCCCTTAGGCCGGTGCTGCGGACCGGAAGGCCTGACCTCAATGCTTTAAGCACCTCTTCGGCCCGACAGCTGATGAGGAGGTCTTGAAGATATTCCTGGGTTACCTGCTCCAGGTCACTGGTACGTTCCGTGGGGTCCAGCCGGATCAGCTCCTGGCCATTTTCCACATATTGCCCCTCTTCCACGAGGATACTTTCCACCTTGGCCATGTCCAGGCTCTCTACCTTTTTGATATGTCCCAGGGGAATTAATTTGCCCCGGGCAACGGCTTCGATGTTCATCCTGCCGAAAATGCAGAGAAGCAACACAAGGACAAAAAGCGCGCACAAGCTCAAGGCCACCGCTCGACCCGCCGGTGAGACCGGGATTTCAACGGCAGCGGGCAGGAACTCCACCTCAAACCCTTCCCGAGGAGTCTGCTCTTTCTCTTTTTCCAGGCGAACCGCCTCCCTGAAAATACGGATCCAGCTCATCATGCTGCTTTTCCTCCGCTCTCCTGTCGTTTCCAGAGTTCAGAATAGCGACCGCCACGGACCAGGAGTTCGCTGTGGGTGCCGGATTCGATGAGCCGTCCATTTTCCATGGTGATAATGCGATCCGCATGCCTTACGGCCGTCAGGCGATGAGCAATGATAAGGACGGTGCGTCCCCGTGCGATATGCTTCATGTTGTTCTGGATAATCTCTTCGGACTCGTAATCCAGGGCCGAGGTGGCTTCGTCAAAAATCAGCAGGCGAGGGTTGGTGGAGAGGGCCCGTGCAATGGCGATGCGCTGCCGCTGTCCTCCGGACAGGCTGGAGCCCCTTTCTTCCACCAAGGTGTCGTAGCCACAGGGAAGTTCCAGAATAAACTCATGGGCCCCTGCCAGCTGTGCAGCCTGGATCACGCGTTCCATGGGCATGCCGGGATCGGCCAGGGCGATGTTGTCTCGAATGCTTCGGTTAAACAGGGTGTTCTCCTGGAGAACCACGCCGATTTGCCTGCGAAGCCAGGAGGGATCGAGAAGGGAAATATCCTGGCCATCCAGGAGTACCCGCCCGTGCTCCGGCATGTAAAGTCGCTGGACCAGCTTTGTCAGGGTGGACTTGCCTGAACCAGAGCGACCCACAATACCGATGGTCTGGCCCGGAGTGACTAATAGGGAAAGGTCATCCACAGCCAGTGGGCTCTTCGGGGTGTACCGAAAAGAGACGTTTACAAGATCGATCTTACCGGTGAGGGGCGGCATGCCCGGGCGATCCAGCTTTACACTGGATTCAGGGGGCGAATTGAGTACATCCCCAAGGCGGTCCAGGGAGATACGAAACTGCTGAAAGTCCTGCCAGAGTTGAGCGAGGCGAAGAATGGGTTGTGCGACCTGGCCGGAGAGCATGTTGAAGGCGATGAGCCCGCCGATGGTAAGTTCGCCACCGATGACGAGCTTGGCCCCGGTAAAAAGAAGCAGGGCACCCACCACCTTGCTGATCAACTGAACCGACTGGCTGCCGAAGATACCCAGCACATTCCGGCTCACCGATGCGCCGACGTACCCGGCAAGATTGTCTTCCCAGACGTTTCGCATCTGCGGTTCCACGGCCATGGACTTGATGGTCTCCATCCCCACGACCGCTTCGGTGAGAAAGGACTGATTCAAGGCGCCGCGCTGAAAGGTCTCTTCGGTGCGGGCCCTCAAGGACGGGGTAATCAAAAGAGAGAGGATGACATAAAAAGGAATGGATCCCAAAACAATCCAGGTAAGAAGGGGGCTGTAGACAAACATCACGGCGATAAACACAACGCTGAAGATGAGATCCAGCACTACCGTCAAGGCGTTGCCTGTCAAAAAGGAACGAATGGTCTCCAGCTCCCGAACCCTTGCCACCACCTGACCGGCCTGGCGCGTGCTGAAATAAGCCAGGGGCAGCCGCAACAGGTGATCAAAAAGCCGGGCCCCGAGTTCCACATCGATTTTGCTGGTGGTGTGGCTGAAAATAAAGGAGCGCAGCCCCCCTAAGATGTACTCAAAAAGGTGGATGATCACTAACCCGGCAAGTACCACATGGAGGGTGCTGAACGCCTGATGCACGAGCACCTTGTCCATGACCACCTGGAAGAGTAAAGGCATCACCAGGCCGAAGAGCTGAAGAAAAAGGGAGGCGATAAGGACTTCACCGAAAATTTTGCGGTACTTTGCAACGGAAGGGATAAACCAGGTGAGATCAAACCGCCTCTCTCCCCCGGCGATTCGAGAGCGACTGGTGATAAGGACCGCGGTCCCGTCCCAGATTTGCCAGAGCGCTTCTTCGGAGAGGGTCTCCGGCCGTTGGCCCGGCCTGTGGATCAGGGCTTCGCCGTCCTTTGCACCCCCGAAAATAAAAAACCGCGACTGCGTGTCGCGGCATATAAACGGGGGATTGAATTTTGAAAGCCTGTCCTGCTTTATCGTGACAACCTTTGCCTTAAGCTTGAGCCTCTTGGCGGCCCTCACGAGGGTATCGGTACCAAACGAACTCCCGGAAGCCGCAAACTCATGTTTGATCGCTTCCGGACTCACCGGTTTCTTCATAAATGCAAGCATCATGCAAAAAGCCATGACCGCTTCGTCACTATAAGAAAGCTCCTGCTCTGCACCTGCAGGCGATTTAAACTCTGTGGGCCCGGGCACCACGCCTGAACCTTTGTTTTTTTCCTTCGCAGCCCCATCATGCTTCGGGCTTACACTGGCAACCTGAACCTTCACATCATCCACGACACATGACTCCCGACAATACATAACCCTGATATTTCATGAGAAGACAGTCGATATAAAGCTATTAAATGTCATCACAGATAGTTATCGAGTAAAATTGAGGCATTTCAAAAAATGCAAAATGTAATTGACCGTTTTTTGCTTGATTTTCTCTCCCTTCAAGGGAACCGAGTGCGCGTTATCAGAGCTTTGAGGTAAACCACTACATCTGCAGCTCTGAGGCCTTGGATTATGGGTGCACTCGGCTCGAAAAATATCCGGGCTAAAACAGTCACAGCACGATCAACATGCGGCCTGTACCTGAATACCTGGAAATATCGAATTATCGATTTACATGCAGGCCCTTATCTGGCCTGTCATATGACTGATATCAAAACGAGGGATCTATCGGGCATGTCGCTTAAAGGCTGAAAACGCGACACGTATAACGAATTTCATCGCATCGGCAAGGCCAATGAGTCTCCCCGATGGTTAAATGGATGTGTGTAAAGCCATGGACTTGCCTTGGCCAATCAACAGACTCGCCACATTAATTCGCAGATTATGATATTTCTGAATTCGTACCGGTATGCAGGGCAAGTCTGAGGCTGCCAAAAATCGTCACTGGCAGAGCACGGCGAGGCACAACACGATGCGGACACAAAAATAAGGCATTTCATGGTGTCACTCTGGTGATAGAACACGGGAAGATAGATATCATCCGTCCTCCCCGGGGTATGGCAAGAGAAGACCTAAAATTGTCCCCAAACCTTGGCATGGCTAAGGTTATTTTTTCATCGATATAGTCATTGAATTTGTATTCAAAGGAAGACCCATAACGGCAAGTAAGAATTGCTTTTGTGGTTATGGACCATTATAGACATAATGAATTATCTCATCAGGAACGTAAAAGAAAATGTACTTAATACCGATTCCTCTTTGGCAAAATCACAATAAACAGCGTTCAACCACATTGTCAACACTTATCTACATAGAAAACTATTCTACATTCAATATTTCACTTACAGGTTCCCCCAAAGCTGTACATTGCGAATCTCGAAATTCCTGAATTCAATCCATAGGAACGCAGCAATAAAATAAATCGTCGTGCTATACTCACTCCATCGTCAACACCATCACGGCAATGAAACTTCCTGCAACGGAGGCCATATTGGGACTGGAAAATCGGTGCGCACGGCTCACACTACCGCATCTCGTTGCCCAGCAGAAAAAACGACAACCATACCGACACAGGGGAGAAGACGATGCCACCGGTTCTTCACCCCACTGCAGGCTTTATAGATGATAGACAAATGGGGCGATGAGGGTGTTTGCTATGGAGCCCTTTATTGTCGCATTAACTCAACGCCATGCGTTCCGCGTGAATTGTAGGATGGTCAAAGGTAATGCCGTACCCACCGGGCTCTCGCGCAACCGATTACGCAGGAGCAAAGTATCGAGCACTCGATATACTGCTGTTTTTGTATGCTTTATTCGTGCAACAAACCTTACCTTTTCTGCCCGGCAAACCGATCCAGAAGATTCCGGGCTGCGTGGCCGGGGAAAAGATCCCCTTTTTCGACCCCCGCCACCGTTTCCTCCATAAGGGACGCCACCATGGGGGCATGCCTAAACCGATCCATGAGCCCTTCTTCCACCAGTTCCCAGAACCAGGCCACTTGCTGTTTTTTTCTTCGTTCAAAAAGGGTCCCGGAGGCCCTGTCAGCGTCATACAATTCAAAGAGGCTGCCCAACAGGTACTCCAGCCCTTCTCCGTCAAGGGCGCTGGTGGTGACAACGGGCACATGGCGATCAAGGCGGAACAGGCCCAAGGCGTTTTCATAGGCTTTGCGGGCCCTTTCCGCGGGCTCCCGATTCTCACCGTCGGCCTTGGTGATGGCCACGACATCGGCCAGCTCCATGATGCCCCGCTTGATTCCCTGGAGTTCGTCACCGGCCCCTGCCAGCATCAGAAGAAGAAAAAAATCAACCATGCCTTTGACGGCGGTCTCGGACTGCCCCACCCCCACCGTCTCCACGAGGATGACGTCAAACCCTGCCGCTTCACAGGCCACCATGGCCTCCCGGGTCCGTGCGGCCACACCGCCCAGGGTTCCCCCCGAAGGAGAGGGGCGGACAAAGGCCTCCGTCCGTCGTGACAACTCCTCCATACGGGTCTTGTCCCCCATGATGCTCCCCCGGCTCAGACGACTTGAGGGATCCACGGCCAGCACCGCCACCCGATGCCCCCGCTCAACCAGATGAAGTCCCATTCCTTCGATAAGGGTGGATTTTCCCACACCCGGAACCCCGGTGATCCCCAGGCGCAGGGCGTTGCCCCCATGGGGGGCCAGGCCTTGCAAAACCTCGGCGGCCAACCGGAGGTGGTCGGGGTTCCGACTCTCGAACAGGGTGATGGTCCGGGCAAGGACACGGCGGTTTCCGGCAAGGACGCCCTGGATGAGATAATCTGGAGGATGAGGGAAACAAGACATGGGATAGTGAGTAGTAAGGGGTGAATGGTTAATTGAGGCCAAGGGCTAAGGTAAAAAACGCACGTCTCCGCTTTCGACACGTCGTAGCGTCAAGAAAAAACCAACATCCATGGAAGCACCGTGATGTGTAGGGTGCATTCCATACACCAAAAAGAAAGCGTTACGCATATCGAATACGGTGGTTTAATTGAGGCGCCACCACCGTTCCAAGATGGTGCTTAAAATGCACCCTACAAAGGTGTCGTCAGGTTCAGCTGATGCCTTGAATATGGGTGCACTCGCCTCGTGAAATATCCGGGCTAAAACACGCATAAAAAGCATACAGTAGAGTGATAGAATACCCTTTTATCTTATCCTTCCATCAACACGTTGAGAATCCGGTTGGCGGATTCGGTGACGCGGGTACCGGGGCCGAAGACGTCTTTGACGCCCATTTTGGATAAAAGATCGTAATCCGACGGCGGAATGATGCCGCCGACGAAAACGACGATGTCATCGGCATCCTGGTCGGCAAGGTGACGGATCAATTCCGGAACCAGTATGTTGTGCCCGGCGGCCAGGGAGGAAACACCGATGGCGTGGACGTCGTTTTCCACGGCCATTTTCGCGGCCTCCTCAGGGGTCTGGAACATGGGGGAAAGATCCACGTCAAACCCGAAGTCAGCGTAAGCGGTGGCGATGATTTTGATGCCGCGGTCGTGGCCGTCCTGGCCCATCTTGGTGAGGAGGATGCGCGGACGCCGTCCGTTGCGTTCGGCAAAGGCATCGGTGCGATCCCGCAGGGTCGCCATGGTCCCGTTGTCTCCCATCTCGCCGGCGTAGACCCCGGAGATGCATCGGGTGGTGGCGGTAAATCGGCCGAAGATCTTCTCCATGGCTTCGGAGACCTCCCCCACGGTGGCACGGGCACGCATGGCCGGGATCACCGCCTCTAAAAGGTTGCCCTCCCCTTCAGCGCAGCGGGTGATGGCCGCAAGGCATCGGTCCACCTCAGCCGGGTCCCGTTTTTCCCTCAACTCCAGGAGCCCTCGGACCTGCTCCTCCCGGATGGCGGCGGGCACGTCCAACACCTCCATCTCCTCTTCCTCCTCCACCTGGTATCGGTTGACCCCGACGATGACATCCAGCCCCTGGTCTATGCGCGCCTGACGCCGGGCAGAGGCCTCTTCGATACGCATCTTGGGCATGCCCGATTCAATGGCGCGGGCCATGCCGCCCAGGGCCTCCACCTCGGCCAGGACCCCGCGCACCTTTTCGACGATCTCCCTGGTCAGGGATTCCACGTAGTACGAGCCTCCCAAAGGATCCACCACACCGCACACCCCGCTCTCCTCCTGCACCACGATCTGTGTGTTCCGGGCCACCCGGGCGGAAAGTTCCGTGGGAAGGCCCACGGCTTCGTCGAAAGCGTTGGTGTGAAGGGACTGGGTACCGCCCAGGACGGCGGACATGCACTCCAGGGTGGTGCGGATGATATTGGTGTAGGGATCCTGCCGCGTGAGGCTCCACCCGGAGGTCTGGCAGTGGGTGCGCAGCATGGAGGACCGGGGGTCCTTCGGGTTGAACCGGGCCATGATCTCCGCCCAGAGAAACCGGGCCGCCCGGAGCATGGCGATCTCCATAAAAAAATTCATGCCGATACCGAAGAAGAACGAAAGACGCGGGGCAAAGGCATCCACATCCAAACCCGCGTCAAGGGCGGCCTTGACGTACTCCAGGCCGTCGGCAAGGGTAAAGGCGCACTGAAGCACCGAGTCTGCTCCGGCCTCCATCATGTGGTACCCGCTGATGCTCACCGTGTTGTACCGGGGCATCTCTCCGGAACAGAACCCGATGATATCCGAGACGATGCGCATGGAAGGAGCCGGAGGATAGATGTACGTGTTGCGGGTAAGATACTCTTTTAAGATGTCATTCTGGATGGTGCCGGTGAGCTTGTCGTGGGGCACGCCCTGCTCTTCCGCGGCCACGATGTACCCGGCCAGCACGGGCAGCACCGCTCCGTTCATGGTCATGGAGACACTCATGGCGTCCAGGGGGATCCCATCGAAAAGGACCTTCATGTCCTCCACGGAATCCACGGCCACCCCGGCCTTGCCCACGTCGCCGGATACCCTGGGATGATCCGAGTCGTAGCCCCGGTGGGTTGCCAGGTCAAAGGCCACGGAGAGGCCCTTCTGCCCCGCCGCCAGGTTGCGACGATAAAAGGCGTTGGACTCCTTGGCTGTGGAAAAGCCCGCGTACTGGCGAATGGTCCAGGGGCGCCCGGCATACATGGTGGCCTTGGGCCCCCGGACGTAGGGCGGCAACCCCGGCATGGCGCCGGCCCACTCCAGGCCCTCCAGGTCTTCCTCAGAGTAGAGAGGCTTGATGGATATCCCCTCCGGCGTGGTCCGGGTCAGCTCCTCAAGGGACCTGCCCCGAAGTTCTTTTTCCGCCAGCTTCCGCCACGCCTCAAGGCGCTTGCCACTGTCCATGCCGAGTCTCCTATGGTCAAAAAGCATGAAAAAAGCCTCCGGCGGCAAGGTGAGCCACCTTGAAAGCAGGCTTCCGCTGGACTTTGCCCCTTGTTCCTCGGGTCAAATCCCAGAGGTATTCTGGTGAGCTATTCCATCATTGCTTATTTCCACCAACAGAACCTGATCACATTTTCCCTGTGCCCTAGTCTCTATTACCTATTTTCCTATGACCTGGTTTCCCTGCCTCCCCTCTCACACAACTCCACCAGCACCCCTTGCGTCTCTTTCGGATGGATAAAGGCGATCCGAGCGCCCCCGGCGCCCAGACGGGGTGTCTCGTCGATAAGGCGAATGCCTTTGGCCTTAAGTTCAGACAGGGCCTCGTCGATATCCGCCACCCGAAAGGCGATGTGATGAACCCCTTCGCCTTTTTTCGCAAGGTATCGCCCCACGGGACTGTCGGGCTCCACCGCCTCCAGAAGCTCCACTTCGCTCTCCCCCACAGGGAAAAAAGCGGTGGTCACCTTCTGTTCGGACACGGTCTCCATCCCGTCAAAGGGTAATCCCAGTATCTCTTCCCAGAAACGGCGACCGGCCTCGATACCACTTACCGCCACACCGATATGATCCACGTGAAGCACCTTCATGGTGATCTCCTCCCATGGTGAGAACTATAAAACACCGCCAAGATCGGCACACAGTTTGTCATTGATGGACCGCGCTCGCGGGTAAAGGAATAGAAAAGAAGATCACCAAAAGAGAAATAAGAAAAACTCCGGCGCAGAGGAAGAAGAAACGAAGTTCAAGGGCCTGAACGAGCGCTCAGTCAGGTAAGAAATACCACGCCGCTTTTTTGGTTGTCAAGGGGATTCAAGGAAGAACACCGAACAATGGTGAGGAAAGGATACGACCATAAAAAAAGACACAACAAGCCATGTTGTTTAACGATCCATGCCACTTTTCATCGCTGGTCACAGAAGAAAAAGCTGCACAGGGGTGCGGCGCTCCGGGCAGACGACGCCCTTATATGCCACAAAAAGACTTCGATTCGGCTGCCCCTTACCCCGGGGTCACCTCATCGGGAGACGAAATCCTGAAGGAGACCTCCACCCGATCCATGCCCGCCTCTTCCTGACGTGTACGGATGGAGAGATCGTCAGAGGCCATGCCGGCGTCCAGAAACTCCCGGGCCACATTGGCCGCACGTTCGGCGCTCAGGGCAAACCGGGCGTTGGCCCTGGCAGAGTCTGTGTACCCCGTCACCACCACCACGGGACGGTAGGGTTTCAGCACAAGGGCCACGCGATGGAGGGTGTCGCGATATTCGCCGGAGACACGGCTTCCGTCGGCAGAAAAAATCACGGGAAGTTCCAGGTGAACCACCAGCTCGGTGGTGGTCTTGTCCAAGGTGAGCCAGGTGCCCACCTCGCTTTTTTCAATGCGGGTGGCAAGATCGGCATGGAGGGTACGCCGTCTCTTTTTCACAGAAAACCGGGGATCAGAGATCAGCCCCTCTTCTTCAAGGACAACGGCCATGGTGCCTTTGAGCCAGACCGGTATGTCACCGCCACCGGCCTCGGCCACCACCTTGACCATATCGGAGAATTCACGCTTGTGGCTGAGGAGCACCTCTTCCAGATGAGCGACCTCACGCATAACCCGTCGGGTGTCCTTGCCTTCCACGGCAAGCACCACAAGGCGTTCCTTGGCGTCGAGGAGCCGTGCGGACACCTCTTCAACGGCTTTGGCCACCACGGCAATGGCCTCGGCATCCGGTTTCAGGCCGTCCGGTCCGTACTCGTTTACACCGTCGGCCCAGGCCGCAGTGCATGCGAAGCCCAACACGACGAGGGCGCACACGACGCCTCGTATCTTTGAAATCAACATTCGTCCCATAACCTTCCCTGGTCATTCAACGGTATACCCGGTGCCTGCGCACCACAGTCCGGCCCGGTGCATCCTTGCTCCGGGGTCTTTCAAAAAGCCATGCAACATGGCCCTGTGCACGGGCCGTCGCCACGGGACAACCGAGTGCATATCACATATATCGCCGGTTCCCGATAAACCTGAAGCCAGGGAATAAAAAAACATCGGACTAGGCAGGGGTTGGTGGGGCGGCTTTCCGTGCCACAAAGCCCTGGGTGTTGAGGCCGGTGGCGGACGAGGTCCCCGCCTTCTGAGCCAGGAAGGCAGCCCCCAGGGTCTTGATGTGACCGGCCACGTTGTCAAAATAGTTGTAATGGGCCTGCTCTTCGTCGATGACATCGTCAAAAAGCTTGGCGCTCAGGCTGTCCCCGCAGGCCAGGCACACCGCCAGAAAGGCGTTGTACTCGGCCAGGGCACCATCTTCCAGCTCCGTGTCGAAACCGAAGATCACATCCACCGCCTGCCCACGCTCCACGTTATCGGCAGGCTCGGTGGTGGGCTCCCCCCCAAGCTCCTTGACGCGCTCGGCAAACATTTCGGCGTGGCGCATCTCATCAATGGCGATGAGTTTCATCTGGGCCGCAAGTTCCCCGAAATCCATGTCGTCCAGGGCGTAGTGCTGGTTCATGTATTGCCCGATGGCGTGGAGTTCCATGGCCCTAGCCTTGTTCAACACCTCAATCACCTTGGCCTTCTTCTCTTCACGTGAAGTCTGTGTCATGGGTCTGCACCTTTCTATTAGGAGGTTGTGTGTCTTAGCACGCACTCGCATCGGTACCGTCCGGTGGAGGGCCCTAAAAGCGATTTGCGTCGTCGTATGTGACAAGGCAACATCAAAAAAGAAGCATCACAAATGGGGATGCTCACGCATGTCTGCATGGTCTGTGGGTAAAACAACGTCAGAATGGGTGCCGGTGTGACATGAACCCATCGGCCCGGTGAGGGCGAAGGTGGCAGGAGGACGAAAAGTCCCTTTCCCCCGGTTCGTGTTTACAAGAATAAAAACCTTGCCTTTCCAAGTCAAGCCCCGCTGTGATATTGGAAGGATCCCGACCCAACAGAATCCTCCTGTAAAAAGACGTAAAACTCGCTTTTTACGGGCTGCACCGGGCAGTTCACCGGAAGGAGTGCCGACCATGGAATCCCTTGTATTAAACCATGCGAATCGTTATTTCGCCCATCTTCGCAAGCTGGCGGCCCTTCCGTCCGTTTTCACCCGGCCCGAAGACGTGGAACACGCCATGGCATACTGCAAAGCGACCCTTTCATCCGTTCTCCCCGGCCACACCATCTGTGAAGACAAAGGGAAAAACCTGCTGGCCCTGCCCGGCAACATCAACCGCCAGGAGCCCATTGTCTACCTGAGCGCCCACGTAGACACCGTGGATGCCGACAAAACGGAGTGGGACGCTCCCTTTTCCCCTTTTGAGCCCTATGAAGACGAGGATGAACTCGTGGGCCGCGGAGTCTCCGACTGCAAAGCAGGTGTGGCGTTCCAGCTCTTCCTGGCAGAGCTGGCCGGTGAGGGACACCTCTGCCTTGAAAACCTCATTTTCACCGTCACCTTTAAAGAGGAAGGTGCCGGAGACAAAAGCGCAGCCCATATCGGCCGGGCTTTAGGGAAAGCCCTGCCCGTCAGCGAAAAAGAGACCCTGCTTTTCGTTCTGGAAAACACGGTAACCTCAGGGCAATCGCCCTGCCTGGGCCTCTACACGGCGGAACGCAGCAATTTCGTCATCGAGGTCACCGGGCCCCTTGCCGAACTCCGGCGTACCCTTGATCGCCTTCCAAGCTGGAACCCCGCCTGTATCTACCCGGACACGCCCCCGGAGTCCTGGCCTGAGGTTCTGACTCAAAAAGGGGGCCATGTGTGCTCCGTCCCGCGGGACAAAAACCGCCTGACCGACATCATCCTATCGGCCGGAGACACCGACCTGCTCAGCGCCGGGAGCCCGGACAGCTTCGGAGTAATCCCCACGGAGATAAAGCGGGGAAGCGCCCCGGTGCCCACAGCCCACACCCTGGTCCTGAGCAACCGCACCTTTGAGAGTCTCGCATCGGTGCGCAGGCAGCTTTCGGGGATGACCTACCGGGAACTCAAAGCCTTTTCCATCTCACCGGGCATGGACATGCGAGACCGATGGACAGGCTCCACCCTTCAAAGGACCCTGGAGGCCATGGGCCCCCAGCCCCTTGCCGTCACCCTTGATCACAACACCGGAATCTCGGACGCCTCCACCATCATCAACACCATGGACCCGGCCCTTGGGGACCGGTTTTTCCCTGTGGTCATGGGCCCCGGGACCCGATCCCAGAGGCAGGCGACGCCCCAGCGGCTCACCCACGGAAAAAACGAAACCTTCGACAAAAAAACCGGCATCCAGGCCACAGCCACCCTCTTCAATATACTAAACAGACTGGATGTCATACGAAGCAAACAGAAGCGATGAGACCGGTTTCGCCGTTTAAGGGGCTCTTTGCCATAAAAATGACGAAACCATTCTCCTGTGTGTGCCGATATGGTACATATACAGATAATTAATCCAACGTATCATGGTATAAAACACAACCCGAGGCTTGTATGGCTCCCTTTCGTTATGCTGCGTTTTTTTCCATTCTGTTGTTTCTCTTTTCCGTCCCCACCACCTCTGCAACAACAGTTATTCCTGTCAGCCTGACCCAACTGACACAAAAGGTCGACACCATCGTGGCTGGTGTTGTTCGGGAAACCCATGCGTATTGGGATGAGGGCCGTATCTACACGGATGTGACCCTTGAAACCATGGAGTTTCTCAAGCACCCCATCGCCCATCGCCCCGAGACCATCGTGGTGCGCACCATGGGCGGCCAGATCGGGGACATGCGCATGGAGGTCCACGGCGTACCTGACCTCGCACTCGATGAAGAGGTGGTCCTCTTTCTCAGGCAGCATGGAGAGGATTACACCATCTACGGGCTCTACTACGGCCTCTGCCGCATCGAAACCAACCCGGATGACGCCTCCCAGAGCGTCACCGGCCCCGTCTTCCGGGCCAGGACCACGCAAAGCGCGGACACCAAGGCCCTCAGCCTCAACCCACTGCCCCCCAACGGCGAGGCCCTGGACTCTTTTTTCCAGCGTGTCCGGGACCTGCTCCCGCCCGCCGATGAAACACGACAACCATAGGCATATTCATGAAATCAACCCTGTCGAAATGTATCGTCTCGGGCCTGCTCCTTCTCCTGTTGCCCGGTACCCTCTTTGCCTGGTGCTGGATTCGGGACACGGGCAGCACCAATCAAGGGTGCGGGGCACTGCTCTACGTCGAAAACTGCTGTGACGGCAACCTGCGCCTGTGGTCCGGTGGCACCATGGCCTACCACATATCCAACACCACCCCGGGCAGCCTCACGGCCCCCCTGCAGGCAGGTGTCAACACATGGAACGCCATCGTAATGAGCACCTTCAACTTTGCATACCAGGGCACCTCTCCCCTCACCTCCGTATCCAGGGACGGCACCAACCTCATCAGCATCGACCCTCAGTTTGCCACACGCAACGGCCGGATCGGTGAAGGGATCCTTGCCATCAGCACCACCTGGACCCTGGGAGCAGGCGGCTCGTACAGGGCTGTTGAATCGGACATTGCCTTTAACGGAGAGGAGTACACCTGGGGAGACGGTACGGCCGGGACCATTGATACCGCCGCCGTGGTGGCCCATGAAAGCGGCCACAGCGCAGGGCTCAGCCATGCCGGTGCCCAATGCCAGAACGCCGGTTCCGAAGGATGCGGCGCCAATTTCCAAGAGGCCACCATGTATTGGAACTACTCGGCCGGTGCCGCCGGGTTACGGGACAAGGGCAGCCTGGAATTAGACGATGCGGCGGCCATGATCCACGGCTACCCCAGAAGCACCTTCACGGTAAAGGTTGAAAACAGCATCGGCCAGCCCATTGTGGGGGTCACCGTGGACCTTCTGGATGCTGCCGCCCCCCGGGACGGCCTGAACAACCTCGAAGGGGGCCGGATCTATGGCGACGTCACCAACATTTCCGTTCTCATGGGGGATAAGGCCCCGAGCGGCAGCTACATCACCCAGACGCCCTTTACGACCACCGATTCCGCAGGCCTCACCAACGCCATTCACCCCACCCACCGGTCCATACGCCTCCGCGCCTCCATCGCGGCCTTCAGCCATACCGTCTCCCACACCGTGGCGGACGGGACCTCGACCTATACCCTCACCATGCCCGAAGCCATCGGTGACCTGGTGGCCCCCTTGCTTACCGTCACCAGCCACACTTCGGGGCAGTTCGTCACAACCGACACCATCACCCTTGCCGGAACCGCGTCGGACGCCGGTCGAGGCGACTCGGGTGTCCAGAAGGTGACCGTCAACGGCGTCCCCGCCGCGGGTGGCTCCGCACCGGCCGGTGCAACCGCGTCCTGGTCATCGGACATCAGCCTGTCGCCGGGGACCAACACCATCACGGTGACGGCAACCGACGACGCCCCAGCCCAGAACCCGAACACCCAGGTCCTTTCCATTACCTATGACGTGGTCCCCCCCACGGTGACCCAGACCTACCCGCCGGCCAGCACCTCGGGAATCGCCGTTAACAGCACCGTCTCCGTTCGGTTCGATGAGCCCATGGACCCGTCCAGCCTCACCACCGGGACCTTTACCAACGCCCGGGGCCTTCCGGGGACCGTCAGTTACGATGCGGCGAGCCGCACCGCCTCCTTTACCCCCGATGTCCCCCTCTCCTACCAGACCTCCTACACCTTCACCCTGACCACGGGTGTCCGGGATGCCGCCGGCAATGCCCTTGCCTCACCGGTGACCTGGAGCTTTACCACCCAGTCGACACCCTCGTCATCGGGGGGCGGTGGCGGCGGAGGATGTTTTATCCAGTCATTGTAGGGCCGACAAATCGGCCCCCGGAACCCAAACAAAAAAACGGCCGATGTGTCTCCACATCGGCCGTTTCGCATCATGCGTGCATCAATCCCTGCCGGGGCATATGGATCAGATCTGCCCGGACTCTTTCAAGGCAAAGGCCACCAGCTTCCGGGTGACCTTCTCCTTGAAGTCACCGGGATGGTCCAGCTGCATCCGCTTCAGGTAGGGCTGGGCTTCGGCGGGAACGGCCGTGAGCATCTGCTTGGCAAGGCCCATAACGGTCTTGATCTTCTGTTTGTCCATCTTGGACTTGAACTCACGCAGGGAGCGCCCGAGGACGAGCTCCTCTTTGGTGAATTCACACCCGAAGGGGAACACGTCGAAGTACTTCTTGCCCATGGCACGGAAAGGTTGCAGCCTTTTGGCGATGACCTCGGGGTAGTTGTTTCGATACTCTGCGGGGATTTCGTAGTCAGGGGGCAGTTTTTTGGCTTTTTTCGCCTTCTCCAGCAGCTCGTCCTGAAAACGGGAGTCGGCCACGTTGATCAGGGCCGCCACCACCTCATGGTCCACCTTGCCGCGCAGGTCTGCAATACCGTACTCGGTCACCACGATATCCTTAAGGTGCCTGGGAACGGTGGTGTACCCATAGTTGAAGACCACGTTGGACTTCGGTCCGTTTGCGGTCTCCTTGACTGCGCGGATCATCATGATCAGCCTGGCATCGTCGATGGCATGGGCCATGGAGACAAAGTTGTACTGTCCGCCAACCCCGCTGATAACGGTGCCGTTTTCAAGGGCATCGGATGCGATGTTCCCCACGACGGAGACAATCATCCCGGCGTTGACGAACCGCGCCTTCCTTCTCTGGAGGGTCCGGAGCTTTTCGTCACCGTAGAGCTGGTTGAGAACGGCCACACCGGTCATCTCAAAGAGCTTGCGCTCGTCATCGCTCATGTTCCTCAAGGTATCGTAGAACTGGTTGGGCCCGATAAAAAAGCCCCCATGGGCAATAACCCCGTTGGTCAGGGACTCTCCGATGCAGTTGTCCAGGATCGCATCCAGGTTGGCCCCGTCCCGCAGATCGGTGGAATAACGGGTGTCGCCGTCCACAATGGCATAGTCATCCCAGGTGAGCCCCTCCTTGAACACGCCGTAATGCTGGAGGCCCTCAAAATCACCTTTTTTCAGGATGGGCTGAAAGGACTCCTGGGAGAGAAGCGCCTTCACCGAGTCCCGGGTCAGGGTTTCCGTGAGCACCCCTTCGTTGACCAGTCGCTGGATTTCGATGTTGCCGTACACCTTCCGTTTGATGACGCCGCCCTTGTACAACTCGATAAAGGCATCCACGAGCATCTCCGTGGTGCCGTAGAGGCCCTCGTCAAAGGTGTCCCGTCCCCCGATGTGATCCACGAGGGTACCATATTTTTCATTGATGCCGAGGTCTTCCAGCACCTTCTTGTAATCCGCGTTGGCCGTGTTTCGCATGATCAGCGCCGAGGCAATGGCATCACCCAGGGACCCGATGCCGATCTGCAGGGAGCCGCCGTCCTGAACCAGGGAGCTGACATGGAGTCCGATCATGTGATCGGCTGTTGTTACAGGGGCCTTGGGAACAGAAAAAAGAGGGGTTTCGTATTCGGGGTTGTCCAGGATGATATCGTAATCATCCTCTCCAACCACGGCATCGCCGTACATAAAGGGCAGTGAGTTGTTGACGTGCCCCACATGGAGAAACTTTTTCCCGGCGGCCTTGGCTTCGGGGATAAATTTTTTGATATCAAGGGACAGGTCGGCGTTGCAGCTGTCGCTGTAGCACACCTTGCCGTCGATCTCTTTTTTGGCCACGGCATGGCAGTAGAGAACGTTGCAGTCCTCGTTCATGATGTCCCGGCCCACGTGGGTATAGTTGGAGCTGTAATGGTTCTGCTGAGCCATGGGATCGTTCTTGACAGAACCGGCCTTGTAGTAGAACTCCTTCATCTTCACGTTGGGAGGCAGGGCCCCCTTTCTCAGGTCCAGCATGTAATCGAAATCGGGGATGCCTTTCCAGACACGCTCCCTGAGGGGCTGCAGCATGCGCCTCTCAAGATCATTCGACCAGGTGGGCTTCTCAAGGGAAAGGGCCGTGATGATCGTCAACTCGATGGTCGGATCGCTTTTAGCGCGGCGGTAGATCTCATTGGCAATCTGATACGATTTACCCAGGGCAATGGGCATGCCGAAGGCTATCTTCTTATCAAACGCTTCGATGATATGGTCCACAACCTTGGTGACATCTGTGTAGTACGTAGGTTTATTATGCTCACTCACAACTATACCTCCCTGCAGATCAACCTGAATTATATCCAAACGGATGCGTCGAGCAAACGCACTCCCGCTCTCCCTCACATGCCGTTTGCAGCAAGGCACTGAACCGGTATTCATATTTCAGCCGTAAAGGGCCACCGTCGGCCAAAAAGGTCCACCACCTTCCCGCAATGTTCCATGGGCCACGCACCGTCCCGAATCGGGATTCCTGCCCCTGGCACCAAAACCGCAACACGTTCTCGCGGATCAAGGGTTGCTTCAGAAGCAACCGGTACACGGGCTTTTTTGCGAAGCCATGCATCAAAACAGACATAGCCTACAAACATAGTCACAGCGTGTCAACACTGTTCGCTTTGACTATACAAATATACCAGCGCTTACAGGAGCTGAGAGCTCACACCTTAGTTCCCTTAAAGATCACCGCTCCCCATAAAGCCGTAAGCCATGATTTACATGACACAATTCACGGCACCAGCCGTTCAGTGGCGATTCATCACCCGGCGATACACATCAACGGTTTCCTCGGCCGTCCGCTTCCAGACGAACCGGCGATGCACCCTGTCCGCCCCTTTACGTGCAAACCCATCAGCCACATCCCGGTCGTCAAGGAGCTCGCTCAGCCCGTCCTTCAGGGCCTGCACATCACCGGCGGGAACAATGCGGGCCGCATCTCCGGCGACCTCGGGCAACGCCCCCCCATCCGTGCAGACCACGGGCACGCCACAGGCCATGGCCTCTCCAACGGGCAGGCCGAACCCTTCGTACAACGATGGAACCACCGCCACGGACGCCCGGGCATACTCGTGGACCAGGCGCCGGTCCGAAACCCTGCCGGTGAACTCCACCACATCGGAAAGGCCGAGGGAAGACACCAGGCGCTGCACAATACCGCCCTCCTTGGGCTTACCGATGACCGTGAGCCTCACCTCCCTTTCGTCCTTCATGGCGGACACGGCGTGCATCAGGTAGTAGAGCCCCTTCAAAGGGCTGTCCGCGCTATTGGTCACGATGATCCGTAAGGGGTCTTTGGGAACCTCGGGCAGGGGAAAGAAACGAGACGTGTCGATGCCGATGGGGATAACGTGCAGCCTGTCCGAAGACACGCCGAAATCCGAGGCAATATCGTGTTTCGACACATTGGAGACCGTAATGACGGCGGGAAGCTTGCGGGCCACCCGTTTCTGCATGCCGATAAACGAGTACCAGCGCATGGCCCGCGCCCGCTTCCAGAGGTTACGGGTGCTCATCACGGCGATGTCCCGGTCCCGGGTCATGGGGTGGTGAATGGTTGCAACCGTGGGGATCTTCCGGCTCACAGAAAGAAGCCCCCAGGAGAGGGACTGGTTGTCGTGAATGATATCAAATCGGTGGCCCTCGGCCTCGAAAAACCGCCGGGCACGCACCCCGAAGGCAAAGGGCTCGGGATACCCCAGGGTGGAGTTGATCCACCATTCCGAAAAGTTGAGGGGGTCCTTCAATCGACTGTAGGCGGCCCCATTCTCCATGGTCTCGGGGCTGTAGAGATCCAGGCCCGGCAACACGGTAAGGCCGATGTCGTCGTCAAGGATGGGGGCAGGTTCCCCGGAAAGAACGTGGACCCGATGCCCCAGATCGGCCAGTGCCCTTGCCAGGTGGCGAATGTACACCCCCTGTCCCCCGCAATAAGGGTTGCTCCGGTAACTCACCAGACAAATACGCAACGAAGGCTGTGACGTGCTCATGGCAGGGACCTCCTGTTAAGGCCCGGCACCCGATGGGGCTTTCGCCCTTCGATCCCATACTCCCAGAGATAAAGAAAAAGCCCCGCCACATACCCCAACCCGGGGAGCAGAAGGACAATGACAACCTCAATATAATTCCGACACCACGCCTTGAACTCTTTCATCACATGCCACCTGGTTTATCGTCACTAAAAAATCATACATTCCTTATTCTACCGGGCATAGCCTTCGGCAGCCCTGCCGGGGGTAAACCTAACGCACCCCGGGCGGCCTTGAAACCCTTTTCCATAACGACGAATCAACCCCTTGGACACGCCCATCAAGGATCCCTCTGTCTCTTCAGCCCCATGCATCCCTTGCCCAAACATAGCGCCTGTGAGAAAATAGGGGCCTCATTTCCCATTCACAGAGTGTCCCATCAACCCCACCGCACCGGAGTCCCCATGGTCATCACCGCCAACCCGTTTATCGATGAAACCCGAATCTACAGCCTCAACGACCGGCTCCCGGCCAAAGGCCGCTACGTCCTCTACCTCATGCAGCAAAGCCAGCGTACCCGGTTCAACCACGCCCTGGAGTACGCGGTGCAGCGGGCCAACGCCTTAAAGCTCCCCCTGCTTACGGTCACAGGGCTCATGGAAAGCTATCCCGAGGCCACCTGGCGCCACTACCAGTTCATGTTGGAAGGGCTCTGCGATGTCCAAAAAAACCTGAAAACACGAAAAATCGGGTTCCGCATCCTGAAAGGAATCCCGTCGGAGGTCGCACTGGGGCTTGCAGGCGAAGCGGCCCTCATCGTATGCGACCGGGGCTACCTGAGGCACCAGCGGAGCTGGAGACAGGAGATCGCCACATCAGCCCCGTGCCCCGTCATTGAGGTGGAATCCGATGCCGTGGTGCCGGTGGAGTGCGCATCAATCAAGCGCGAATATGCCGCCCGAACCCTCCGGCCCAAGATCGAAAGGCTCCTGGACCGCTACCTGGTGGGACTCTCCGCCACCCCCGTCGAGGTGCCCTTTCCCCCCACCCTCCTGACCAAAGGCGGCATCGACCCAAGCAGGGGCCTTCCGAAAAGCTTTAACGTGGATCGATGCGTAGCGCCCGTCAACCGGTTCAAGGGCGGAGAACAAGAGGCCCAAAAACGCCTGGACCGTTTTGTTTCGGAGACCCTCTCCCGCTACGCAACCCACCGCAACAAGCCCGAAGAAAACGCCATTTCGGAGATCTCACCCTACCTCCACTTCGGCCAGCTTTCTCCATTGGACGCGGCCCTTGCCGCAAGCCATGGCGGTATCTCCTGCCCGGAGGCCGTGGCCGTCTTCATCGAAGAACTCGTCGTCCGCCGGGAACTGGCCATCAACTACACCTGGTTCGAACCGGACTACGACACCTTCGAGGCCGCAGCCCCTGCCTGGGCACAGGAAACCCTTGCCGCCCGAGGCATGGCACAGGACCTCTACACCAGGGAGGAGCTTACGGCCTGCAACACCCACGACACCTACTGGAACGCGGCCATGGCCGAGATGGTCCACACAGGGTTCATGCACAACTACATGCGAATGTACTGGGGGAAAAAAATCCTGGAATGGTCACACGATGCGAAAGAGGCCTATGAAACGGCCCTTTACCTCAACAATCGCTACTTTCTGGACGGACGGGACCCCAACTCCTATGCCGGGGTGGGCTGGACCTTCGGCCTCCACGACCGCGCCTGGCCTCAGCAGCCCGGCTTCGGCAAGGTGCGCTCCATGAAAGCCTCGGGGCTGAAGCGAAAATGCAATATCCAGGGGTATGTCCAAAGAGTGGAGGCACTGGTTCGCGAAGGCTCCGGCCACGACTCGGAGCCTCCGGCGGCGAGGTGAGCCACCTCGAAAGCATATTGCCCTTGCGTTTTGTCCCTCGTTCCTGGGGCCAAACCGCAAGGGCCTTCGGTTCGGGCTTCGCCCGATATAAATACTGACGGCTTGTGCGGGATGGTTCACAAGCTTCGAAGTACCTTGAAGCTGGTTGCTTCGCTCCCAAGGGGAGCCTGGGAACGGTCAAAGAACTCACATCACGACGTTCTCCATGCATTTGCCACAGGATGTCAAGGAACCCCCACCTTGCCGCCCAGTTCGCGGTATCGCGGGCAGGTCACCAGATGGTCGTTGACCATTCCCACAGCCTGCATAAAGGCGTAGCAGATGGTGGACCCCACAAAGGTGAACCCCAGCTTTTTGAGAGCCTTGCTCATGGCATCGGACTCCGGGGTGCTGGCGGGCACCTCGGCCATGGCTCGAAAACCGTTGTCCAGGGGCTTTCCGCCTGTGAACCCCCAGAGAAACCCGGAAAAGGCACCCTGGGACTGCTCCATCGCGAGGAATGCCTTTGCGTTTTTCACCGCACCCCGGACTTTCAGCTTGTTTCGAATAATCCCGGGATCGGCCAAAAGGGCCTCGATCTTGGCCTCGTTGTAGAGGGCGACCTTTTCCGGAGCAAGGCCGTCCATCACCTCCAGATAGTGCGCCCTTTTTTTCAGCACCGTGATCCAGGAGAGTCCGGCTTGAAACCCTTCAAGCAAGAGCATGGCAAAGAGTTTTCTGCTGTCGTGCTCGGGCACGCCCCACTCTTCGTCGTGGTAAGCCACGTAAATGGGCGTATCCCCGCACCAGGGGCATCGTTCGTCCGTCATCAACTATCCTTCCTTACATTCTATATCACTAAGATTATGCCAACGCCTCCACCAGCAACGGAAACAGTTTCCGATTGGCCGTGGGGAAGGCAAGGCGCTCCAGGTCCTCCGGCACGATCCAGTCCACGGGCTGCCCCTTTGTCGGCTTAGGGGTCCCCCCTTCGACCTCTGCCAGATAGACGAAAAGCTGCACCCGAAAGTGTGAATAGGCGTGGGTGACGCTTCCCACCATCTTCCCAACAACCGGCACGATACCCAGTTCATCCACAAGGCACCGCTCAAGGGTCCCGGCGTGGGTTTCCCCTGCCTGGACCCGTCCCCCTGGGAACTCCCACATCCCGGCAAGATGGCCCTTTGCAGGGCGTTTCTGCACCAGGATTTTTCCGTTTTGGACCACCACTGCCAGGGCCACGGGATACAGGGGCACCGCTTTTCTGATCCCTTTGACGGGAAAGGCCTCCTGTTTTCCCAAAGCCCGGGCTTTGCATCCGGCACCCAGGGGACAACGGGGACAGTCAGGCCGCTTGGGCGTGCACACCGTTGCCCCGAGCTCCATCATGGCCTGGTTGAAATCCCCGGGCCGGGTTTCCGGCACCGCCACGTCCACCGCCTCCTGGATGGCCCGCTTCACCCCCGCAGAGGTCACCACACCATCAAGGGCGAAAAGCCGGGTCACCACCCGGTTGACATTGCCGTCCACGGCAGCTGTGGGATGCCCGAAGGCGATGCTCTGCACTGCCGCACAGGTATAGGGCCCCACGCCGGGCAAGCCGGAGAAGGCATTCGGGGTGTCCGGCACCCTTCCTCCATGCTCGTCCCGCACCGTGCGCATGGCCTTTAAAAAGTTGTGGCAGCGGTTGTAGTAGCCCAGCCCCTCCCACATCTTCAGAACCCGATCGTCCTGGGCGTCCGCAAGGGCCGTGACGTCGGGAAAAGCACGAGTGAACCGGTCATAATAGGGAATCACCGTGGCAACCTGGGTCTGCTGCAGCATCACCTCAGAGAGCCAGATCCGGTAAGGGTCCGTCGTCTGCCGCCACGGCAGGATCCGTTTGTTGGTGTCGTACCACGAGAGCAGAAGCCCCGCGTCCAGAATGTCTGCCATATGCGTCCTTATGTTGCAGGGTTATAACGACTCGGCCTATTGCTGCCTTCTATGGTTAAAGTGGGTGGAAAAAGCTTGCCTCAGGCGGCGAGGTGAGCCACCTCGAAAGCAGGTTGCGAATGCGCTTTCCCCTGGAGCGCCGCACTCCTGTGCGGCACGGGTAACGACGGACTAAAAAGCCGCACCGGAGTGCGGCGCTCCGTTTCCGTCGATTTTTCTCGATTTTTTTTGAAGGTCGCGGCCCAAACTTCATTCAAAAAGAACGAATGAAACGGGCCTCTCCTGCAAAAACGGTTGCCATATGTCACACATCACGCAAATGCCCCGAAAGCGATTGAATACCAAGTACCTCCATGCACTTAACCATAGGAGGCGTTTTTTACCCTTTCCGCAATGTCACCCATAATGCAGCGGCCAGAATCATGGCCCCACCCGCAAGGGACCGTGCCGTGGGCACTTCTCCCAAAAAGAAACAGGCCGCGGCGATGCCGTACACCGGCTCCAGGGAGGCGATGATGCTCGCTTTTCGAGCCGAAACGGTTTTCATGCCCTGGATAAAAAGGGTGTGTGAGACCCCGGTGAAAAGAACCCCCAGAAGCAGGAGATACCCGAAATCGGTTACCGTGGGGATTTCTGGAAAAAGGCAGAGGAAGGGAAAAAGAACCAGCACAGCGGCGGCATCCTGCCAGAAGGAGACCACAGCGCCGTGGTACCTCTGCCCGAACCGACGATTAAGGAGAGAGAGCACGGCAAAGGTCAGGCCCGAGGCCAGACCCCAGAGCGCCCCTTCAAACACGGGTTCTCCAGGGTGAAATCGGGGCACCACCAAAGAGACACCGGCCAGGGTCCACAGGGCCGGGGCAAGGGTTCGCCACCGAAAGGGCTTCCTGTCAAAAAGGGGTTCGAGGAGTGTTGTAAACACAGGAAATGTGGCAAAGGTAAGCAGGCCGACAGCTACGGAGGACACCTGAATCGACTGGAAAAAGGTCCCCCAGTGCACCGCCAGGATAAGGCCCTGAAGGGCCATCAGCAAATAATCCCGCGTGGAGGCAAGGCGCAGGGTACGCCCGGTCAGATGAATCAAAGGCCCCAGGAAGAGCGCGGCAAAAAACACCCGCCCGAACACAATGGACACAGGGGAAAGGTGCACCAGCTTCCCAAAGAGCCCGGCCACCCCGAAGAGCAGCGTGGCCGTATGGATCAGCACATAATCCCGGGACATGCCCGAGGCCAAAAGACCCTTTCCTGCATTGGATGCATAGGTTTCGTTCATGGACCTGTTATACCGGAGACGGACCATCCATGCCACAACCGGAAGAAAAAAACAGCATTGGTCATCGTTGGGGCCACCAGGGTGTTATTGATGACACCATCCCAAAAGGCCGACAGCCCGTAGGGTGAACTCTATGCACCGTGTCCGAGTCACCCAAGGTTTCGATTTTTATTATAGATATGGCTATAACGAGGACTAAGCCCACAATATCCGTAGAGTCACCAATTTTGGCGACGGGCGTAGCCCGCGACGAATGCCCTTGCGCTTTGCCCTGAGGAACGAAGGGCAAAGCGCAAGGGTAGTCAGCTTTCGAGGTGGCTCACCTCGCCGCCGGAGGCGTGTTCATAGAAGGCAGCTCTATTTATGCCTCCAGGGGAAGGTAGACCGGTTTCCAGATCATGTGGTCAACGGCTTCGTCCAGGCGCGCAGGGTCCGTGTTGTGGTCAAAGGCGCTGAAGGCGCACTTTCGGGCGACGCCTTCACGAATGGCGGCGCGTCCCACGGCCTTGGCAACCTTGAGGGTTACCTCCTGGAGCCTGTCCACGGAGGGAAACAGGGCACCACGGGCGAGGTCGTGACTGCTGACGCAGTCCGCTGCGGCATGGGCGGCGGCGGTGAAAAAGCTGGGGAGCACTTTGGTGGCACCGGAGGCGATGACGCCCAGGCCCACACCGGGAAAGATGAAGACGTTGTTGCACTGGCCCACGCGGTACTCGGAGCCGCCGTGGTTCACCGGATCAAAGGGGCTGCCCGTAGCCACGAGTGCCTTGCCGTCGGTCCAGTTGTAGATGTCCTCGGGAATGGCCTCGGTGTTGGCCGTGGGGTTGCTCAAGGGGAGGATGATGGGGCGTTCGGTGTTGGCAAGGACCTTGGTCACCACCTCTTTGGTAAAGCAGCCGTGCTGGCCGGAGGTGCCGATGAGAACAGTGACGCCCGCCTTTTCGATGACGTTTTCAAGGGCGCCGTCGGCGGAGCTGTTGAACCAGGGGAGCGCCCCGGGGTCCTTGGCAAATTTTTCTTTATACGGGTCGAGGCTGCGATCGGTGGTGACAAGGCCCCGGGAGTCCAAAGTAAAAATCCGGGCGCGGGCCTCGGCAACGGCCATGCCCTCTTCCACCAGGGCCGCCTCGATCTGCTCGGCAATGCCCACGCCGCCGGCCCCTGCACCGTGGATAAGGTAGACCTGATCTTTAAGGCCTTCGCTTTTGATCTTCATGGCGGCAAGGATTCCGGCCAGGGTGACGGAGCCGGTGCCCTGAATGTCGTCGTTGAAGCTGATGAGGTCATTCACATAGGTGTCGCGGACGGTGAAGGCGTTCTGCTTGGAGAAATCTTCCCACTGGCACAGGGCGTTGGGAAACACCTTTTTAAAGGCCCTGGCAAATTTTCCCACAAAGGCGAGGTAGTCGTCCCCGGTGAGGCGCCTGTGGTGCCAGCCGATGTATTTGGGGTCCCTGAGCAGCTTCTCGTTGTCGGTGCCCACATCCAGAGAGATGGGCAGGCAGTGCCAGGGTGCGATGCCGGCCCCCTGGGTGTAGAGCATCAACTTGCCGAGGCAGATGGCCTGGCCCCCTGCCCCCTGATCGCCGATGCCCAGGATGCCCTGGTTGTCGGTGACAACGGCCACACGGATATCCGCCCGCTCGTAGCGGCGCAGGATCTTTTCGGCGTCGTCGATGTTGCCGGGATAAAAATGGAGACCGTTGCCCTGGCGAAACATGGAGGAGAACCGCTGGCAGACTATGCCCACCGTGGGTGTGTACACGATGGACATGTACCGGGTGATATCGCTTGAAAGGAGGGCATGGGCGAGGGTGACGTTTCTGTCGAACAGGGACCGGATATAGATAAACTTCTCAAAGTCGCTGACTTTTTCCTGGATGATATCCTGGGCGTTCAAGACCTGCTGGGAAAGGCTTTTCACTTCAGGGGGAACCAGTCCGCTGATTTCAAAGACTTCGCGTTCCTCGTCGGAGAAGGCAACCCCTTTGTTGGTGTAGTTATGAAAAAGAACCGCGTTGCCTTTGGCGTTGACCTTCAGTGCCCTGGTGTTGCCGTAGTCGTCAAACTGTAAATCGTAAATACTCATGTGTCGTCTACCCCCTTCATTCTATCCGAATCCCTGACTTTATTATTCCTTACTTCTCTGGCCGCATCCGCACCTCTATACCATGATACCCGCCGGATGAATAGTGTCTTAGTTTGAAATATCAATCAGTTGTCAGGGTGAGCACGACACACACAATCAATCACTTAAAAAACGATTTCAAAAACTCCCGGTTCAAGCGCGAGATGTGGGAGATAGAGATACCCTTGGGACACGCCGCCTCGCACTCCCGCTCGTTGCCGCAGTTGCCGAACCCCTGCTCGGACATGCAGGCCACCATGGACTCCACCCTTTTTCTGGCCTCGGGCTTTCCCTGGGGAAGGGTCGACAGGTGGGAAACCCTGGCACTGGTAAAGAGCATGGCCGCGCCGTTGGGGCAGGCCGCCACACAGGCCCCGCAGCCGATGCACTCGGCAGCGTCCATGGCCAGCTCGGCCTGTTCCTGGGAGACGGCCACGGCATTGGCATCCGGTGCGCCTCCGGTGTTTACTGAGATGTAACCTCCCGCCTGGATGATGGCATCCAGGGCGCCGCGGTCCACCACCAGGTCCTTGATAACGGTAAAGGCCCGGGAGCGCCAGGGCTCGATGACCACCACATCGCCGTCTTCAAAGTGGCGCATGTGGAGCTGGCACAGGGTGGTCTCCTTCAGGGGGCCGTGGGCCTTGCCGTTGACCACCGCCCCGCAGGTGCCGCAGATCCCTTCCCGGCAGTCATGGTCGAAGGCCACGGGCTCTTCCCCGCTGCCCACCAGCCGTTCGTTTAAAATATCGAGCATCTCAAGGAAGGAGGCATCCGTGGAGATATCCCTCACCTCGTAGGTATCAAGGCGCCCACCGGAGTCTGGGCCATCCTGTTTCCAGATTTTCAGGGTCAAACCGATGGTTTCCGTCATTTGTAGCTCCTTTGGCTCAACGTGACGTGTTCAAAGCTCAGCTCTTCCACCACCCGCTCCGGTTCCTCGTCTTCTCCCCGATGTCTCCATGCCGCCACATGGGTAAAATGGGCGTCGTCCCTCAGCGCCTCATGGTCCTCGGTTTGAAAGGCCTGGTTGTAATGGCTTCCGCAGGATTCCTGGCGGGCCCTGGCATCGGCAATCATCACTTTGGAAAAGGAAAGAAAATCAGAGACCCGCATCGCTTTTTCAAGGTTCTGGTTAAAGGAATCTGCCGTGCCCACCATGGCAAGGTCCTGCCGGAAGACCGCCTCCAGGGCCTCCACCTGGGAGAGTGCCTCCTCCAGGCCCTCGTTGGTCCGGGACATGCCGCAATGCTCCCAGACAATACGCCCCAGCTCCCTGTGGATGTCGTCGCAGGTTCGCCTGCCCGTGGGCACCAGGAGCCTCTCGATGCGTGCCTTCACCGCAGCTTCCGCCTCCGTGAAGGCGTCCGATGATTCCTTGTGGGCCCCGAAGGGACGATCCGCCAAATACCCGCCAAGGGTGTAGGGGATAATGAAATACCCATCGGCCAAGCCCTGCATCAGGGCGCTCGCCCCGAGCCGGTTGGCCCCGTGGTCGGAGAAATTGGCCTCCCCCAGAACAAAGAGGCCGGGGATGGTGCTCATGAGGTTGTAATCCACCCACAGCCCGCCCATGGCGTAGTGGGATGCTGGGTAGATCCGCATGGGCGTGCCGTAGGGATCCTCGTCGGTGATGCGCTGGTACATGGAAAAAAGGTTGCCGTACTTTCGCCTGATGACCTCCTCTCCGTCCCGCTCAATGGCATCCCGGAAGTCAAGGTAGACGGCATACCCCGTCTCCCCCACGCCCCTGCCCGCGTCGCACTGTTCCTTGGCATTGCGGGAGGCCACGTCCCTCGGGACGAGGTTGCCGAAGGCGGGGTATTTTCGCTCCAGGTAGTAGTCCCGGTCCGCCTCGGGGATCAGCCGGGGCTCTCGCGTGTCCCCCGTTTTCTTCGGCACCCACACCCTCCCGTCGTTTCGCAGGCTCTCGCTCATGAGGGTCAGCTTGGACTGCCACGTTCCGTGAACCGGGATGCAGGTGGGATGAATCTGGGTAAAACAGGGGTTGGCAAAAAGGGCCCCTTTTCGGTAGGCGATCATGGCCGCCGAGACGTTGCAGCTCATGGCGTTGGTGGAAAGGTAGTAGACATTGCCGTAGCCCCCGGTTGCCATGACCACGGCATCGGCGGCGTGGCGTTCCAGCTCCCCGGTGACAAGGTTCCGGGCGATGATCCCTGCGGCGCGGCCGTCCTCCACCACCAGCTCCACCATCTCCCGCCGGGTAAAAAGGGTCACGCCCCCGGCCGCCACCTGTCGGGACAAGGCCCCGTACGCCCCCAAGAGAAGCTGCTGACCGGTCTGTCCCCGTGCATAAAAAGTCCGGGAAACCTGGGCACCCCCAAAGGAACGGTTGGCCAGGTGCCCCCCGTACTCCCGGGCAAAGGGAACGCCCTGGGCCACACACTGATCAATGATGTTGCAGCTGAGCTGGGCCAGACGGTAGACGTTGGCCTCCCGGGACCTGAAATCCCCGCCCTTGATGGTATCGTAAAAAAGACGGCGCACGCTGTCCCCGTCGTTCTGATAGTTCTTGGCCGCGTTGATCCCTCCCTGGGCCGCGATGCTGTGGGCCCGCCTGGGGCTGTCCTGAAGGCAAAAGGTTTTCACCCGGTACCCAAGCTCCGCCAGGGTGGCCGAGGCCGACGCCCCGGCGAGCCCCGTCCCGAGCACAATGACACTGTACTTACGCTTGTTGGCGGGGTTCACGAGCTTCATCTCAAAACGGTGCCTATCCCACTTCTCCTCCAAAGGCCCGTCCGGAATTTTTGCGTCAAGCGCCATCGCTCATCTCCTTGGATAAATCAAAAAATAAGTAACTATTCAGCATCTAAAAACAACCCCCGGCAGCCAGGTGGGGCACCTGGAAACCCTATGGCGAATGCATGGAGACTATCGTTATGCAGACATCTTCGTTCCATTCGCACGATGGGTGACATCCGGCAACCGTCTCCCCAGAGAGGCTGGTTTCATCGTTCGATTTCATGACCCTGGTCATCGTTTGGCCACCACGGTGTTATTGATGGCACCGTTCCAAAAGGCCGACAGCCCGTAGGGTGCACTCTGTGCACCGTGTCCGGGTCACCCAAGGTTTCGATTTTACCCAGGCGTTCTGACGGGCTCTGCTTCCATCGCCCTTACAACAAAAAAAACACCAGAGGGATTGATCCGAATCCTATACCCACCCCCACCGCCAGCCAGGTTGCGCACCGCATCAAAAAAGGCGTGCTCCCCTCGCCATTTGCCCCCAGGCTCTGAAACGCACTCCAGAACCCGTGGCTCACGTGGAACGAGATGGCAAGGATCCCCAGGAGATAGGCACCCACATACGTGAGGCGGGAAAAAGTCTCCACCACCACCGGATAGCGCGAAGCCCCCGAAGGGGGAGAAAACTTGAAGCCGATGAGATGCAGGACGATAAAGGCCAAGGTCAGCAGGCCGGTGTAAATCATGGTGGAAGAGCCCAGGGTTCGCCCCCCGTGACGGGCCGTGACCTGATACCTTTCGGGGCGCGCCTGCAGATTCTCAAGGGCCAGCACCACCCCGGTAAGGACATGGGCCAGGGCCATCAGCAACAGCACGAACTCGGACAGCTGCAACAAAAAGCCCAGGGAATGAAGCTTCTCCGTGTACTCTGCAAAGGCCTCGGCGCCCTGGAACAGGGTAAAATTCCCGGCCAGATGCACCACCAGGAACCCGCAGAACCCCAACCCTGTAATGCCCATGAGCATTTTTTTCCCCACAGGTGTGGCGATCCGTCCAATGAAATCCATCATGCATGCCTCCGGTTATCATCCTCATGTCGCCGACCCGCAGCGCAGGTGGCGCCTTCTGCCTTCCGGCCACTACCCGAAAACCTCCCAGCAGGTTTCACCAAGGCGGCCCAGGTTTTCACACACATGGACACCGCAGGAGGCCATGGCCTTGACCTTGGCCTGGCCCGTGCCGCTGTTGCCGCTGATGATGGCACCGGCGTGGCCCATGCGCCTGCCGGGGGGGGCGGTGAGCCCTGCGATGAAGCCCACCACGGGTTTGGTCATGTGATCCCTGATGAACTCTGCGGCCTCTTCTTCGGCGGTGCCGCCGATTTCTCCCACCATGACCACCCCCTTTGTCTCGGAATCGGCTTCAAAGGCTTTCAGGACATCCACAAAGGAGGTGCCGTTTACCGGATCGCCGCCTATGCCCACGCAGGTGGTCTGGCCGATGCCCTGGTTGGACAGTTGATGAACCACTTCGTAGGTGAGGGTCCCGGATCGGGACACCACGCCTGCCGGGCCCCCGGCCTTGTGCATGGGCCCCGGCATGATGCCGATCTTGCACTCCCCCGGGGTGATGATGCCGGGGCAGTTGGGCCCGATGAGGCGCACCCCCGTTCCGTCAAGGACCTTTTTCACCCGGGCCATGTCCAGAACGGGGATCCCTTCGGTGATGCAGACCACCAGCTCAAGGCCTGCCTCGGCCGCCTCCACGATGGCGTCGGCTGCAAAGGGAGGGGGCACGAAGATCATCCCGGCGTTGGCACCGGTCTCTGCCATGGCCTCCCCCACGGTGTTGAAGACCGGGGTCCCCTCGTGGACCTGTCCACCCTTGCCGGGGGTCACCCCTGCAACGACCTGGGTTCCGTAAGCCTTGCACTGACCGGTATGAAAACTTCCCTCACGCCCGGTAATTCCCTGGACCAGCAATCGCGTGGATTTATCAACGAATATGCTCACAGCTCACTCCTTTCCCGCAGGATCCATATCACGCCACGATGGCGGCAATCTTTTCTGTGGCGTCTTTCAAATCAACGGCGGTCTGGAGGTCAAGGCCCGACTCTTTCAGGATGCGTCGGCCCTCCTCCACGTTTGTCCCCTCCATACGCACCACAACAGGGACGCTGATGCCGGTTTTGGAGGCGGCTTCCACCACGCCCCGGGCAAAAATATCGCAGCGCAGGATGCCGCCGAAGATGTTGATGAGGACGCCCTTGACCTTTTCGTCTTTTAAAAGGATACGAAAGGCGTTCTCCACCATGTCACTGGTGGCACCGCCACCCACGTCGAGGAAATTGGCGGGTTCGGCACCGGCCATTTTGATAAGATCCATGGTGGCCATGGCAAGGCCCGCCCCGTTGACGATATTTCCGATGTTGCCGTCCAGGCTGATGTAATTGAGGCGATGACGGGAAGCCTCCACCTCCAGGGGGGCCTCTTCGGTGACGTCCCTTAAGGCGGAAATCTCCGCGTGGCGATACAGGGCGTTGTCGTCAAAATCCACCTTGGCATCCAGGGCCACGGCCTCTTCATCTCCGGTGATCACAAGGGGGTTGATCTCCAGCAGGGAGCAGTCCTTGTCCACAAAAAACGCAAAAAGCTTTTGGACCAGGGCAGAAACGGCCTTGCCTGCCCGGCCTTCCAGCCCCAGGCCAAAGGTCACCTGGCGCAGGTGGCTAGGCCACAGGCCGGCAAGGGGCCCCACGCGCACCTTGATGATTTTGTCTGGACTCTTCTCCGCCACCTCCTCGATCTCCGTGCCCCCTTCAGAGCTCGCCATGATAACGATGTCGCCACTCGTGCGATCCGGCACAATGCCTAAGTAAAGTTCCCGGGCAATATCCAGCCCCTCCTCCACCAGGAGGGTGTGCACCTCCTTGCCTTCGGAACCGGTCTGATGGGTCACCAGAATGGAGCCCAGAAGCCCTGACGCCACGTCTTCCGCTTCTTCCGCCGAGTTCACCAGCTTCACGCCCCCTGCTTTGCCACGACCACCTGCATGGATCTGGGCCTTGACCACCACAGGCCAGGCGCCCATACCCGCCGCCCGAAAGGCCGCTTCGCCCGGTGTTCGTGCCACTGCCCCTTCAGGGACGGCAATGCCATGGGCCCTGAAGAGTTCCTTTGCCTGGTATTCATGGATCTTCATGGTTGTCTCCAATGCATAGAGGATGGATTGCCCGCATGTTGGTCAGGCCCTGGACCGGCCCCTGCCGAGGGCGCCCCGCCCTCTCGTGCCGCCGCCAGGATAAAGCGGGTTTGAAAAGCGATGTACCCTTCAAGGGTGTAGCGCCCCTTTAAAAACCATCGCCTGAAGGCCCACATATGGCCGATAACCATGATGGTGTGGGCCAGAAGTTCCACGGAGGAGGGCTCCATGGGAGCCAGGGTACCCTCGTCCACGGCCTGCTCGATACGCTCCACAAAGATATTGGTGATGCGCACCTCGCTTTCAAGAACGCGGCGCCGCCATTTCTTGGAAAGGGACGCGGTCTCCTGGTAGATCAGCTGGAGGTGATCGGCCATGGTATCGCACACCCGGATGTATACCCCGATGGCGGCCTCCAGGCCGTCGAGCCCCTGTTTCTCCCGCGCAATGTCGCGATGGATGCCCGTTTCTATTTCGTCGTGGATGGCGTCACAGACGAGGTAGAGGACATCGTCCTTGGATGAGACGTATTCGTAGAGGGATCCGATGGAAAACCCCACGGCTTCGGCGATCCGGCGGGTGGGGGTCTTGTGGAACCCCTTTTCAATAAAAAGACGAACGGAAGCATCCACAATCTGGCGACGGCGGGTGTGAACCAGCTCCGGGTTTTTCACCTGGGAGACCACACCGGCTTCATCGGGACGTTTACGGGCCATGCTCCCTCCGGGGTCGGAGACGTTGGATAGTCGCGGGTGATAAAGTAGGACAGCACTGCGAAGAAAAACCGGGAAAATCAGGCAGAGGGCTCAGGGTAAAACGAAGAGAGGATGAGAACAGCAACAACCGGTTTCCTGAACGAGCGCTCAGTCATGGATACCATGAGCGTTTTTTCAATGTCAACCTTTTTACAATCAAATATAAACAGCACAATCAGGGCTTTAAGCCACAACGTTTCGCCAAACGTTCCCTACAGCTCAACATCCCGGGATTCGTAAATGGAAAACCTTACTGCTTCCAGGCGTCGGCCCGGATTTGCAACTTGGCCATTTTGTTTCTCAGGGTACTGGGGTTGATGCCCAGAACGGCGGCCGCGCCTGTGGGGCCGTGGACCTTCCCCCTGCAGTGGGAGAGGGCCGCCTCGATGCATTTTCGTGTCGCCTCATCAAGGGTCTGGAGAGGTTGTCCCGAAGCAGCGCTTTTGGTTTCACGGATCTGTGCGCCCGGCATCTGAGTTTCAAAGCAGGCGGCGACCTTCTCCTCCACCAGCCGTTCCAGTGCCGACAGGTTCTCCGGTGTTTCCTGATACAGCTCCGACTCCCGGGGCAACAACCGGTCCAGATGAAGGGGCCCCCCGGGCCACAGGGTCATGGCCCGCTCCACAAGGTTTTCCAGCTCCCGCACATTACCCGGCCAGGCGTAATGCATCAACGCGTCCACGGATCGCGGCGAAAGGGAGGGACTCTGGGGCAGCTTCAGCCTCCGGCGTATCTTTTCGATAAAATGATACGCCAGGGCTTCGAGGTCCTGCTTGCGCTCCCGCAGCGGCGGCACCATGACGGGGAACACATAGAGGCGATAATACAAGTCCTCCCGAAACGCCCCCTGCTTCATCATCGCCTCAAGATTGCGATGGGTTGCGGCAATGATGCGCACATCCACGGAGATGGACTCCTTCCCCCCCAACCGTTCCACCACCCCGTTCTGCAGGACCCTCAGGAGCCGTACCTGGACCTGGGGAGTCAGCTCACCCACCTCGTCCAGAAAAAGGGTACCCCCGTGGGCCTGCTCAAAAAAACCAGGCCGACTCCGGGTGGCCCCGGTAAAGGCCCCCTTTTCGTACCCGAACAGCTCCCCGTCCATGAGGCCCTCGGGGATGGCGCCGCAGTTGACCTTCACAAAGGGCGCGTTTCGACGCGGTGAAATCCGCTGCACCTCATCGGCGATGAGCTCCTTGCCGGTGCCGGTTTCCCCCAAGATAAGCACCGGCACCTCCCTTCCTTCCAGGCGCCGGACCACCTCCATAACGCTGCCCAGGCCGCCAAGCCCCCCAACGATGCGATTGTCCCGGAGTTGCTCCAGGGCCCTTTCCAGCCCGCGCTTCTCCTCGTTGAGCCGCTCCTGGAATGCCAGCACCCTCTGAAACCGAAGCATGTTGGACATGGCCAGGGCAAAGGGGGTGAGAAGCAGGCGGATCTTGCGCTCATGCTCCTCGGTAAAGCAGTCTTCCTCCTTACCGATAAAGCAGAGGTGCCCCACGGTTTCGTTGCCGGACGTAAGGATCCCCACAAGGTACGCCCGGGGTTCAACGGGCAGCAGGTGCCCCAGGGCCTGGGCGTGCTTTGCGGCCCCTCCGCCCCGGCTGATTTTCCGTTCCAGGATGACGTCGCCGGCCTGCTCGAAATGAAGCATGAGCGCCCCTTCGCGGGGGGTGAGGTCCACCAGGGTCTCCACATAATCGAAGCGGCCTTCACGCACGAGAAAAAGTAATTTTAAGGCATTGAGCCCCTGGGAGTACTGATGCAGGGAGATCCCTTCCAGGGGAAAATGGTTCCCAAGGTGATTGAAGACCGACACCATGGAGTCGGCAAGTTCAAGGCTCCCGGAAAGATGGGAGACGGTCTCCTGGAAAAAATGCAGATCATCTGTGGGGGAAGGGGTGGGCATGGGGCACCTCGTATTGCCGAATAAAGTAAAAACTTATCTTATTTGACAAATATAGATCAAAAACGCCTTATTTGCCAATTCAATCTCCCCCGTGATTTCAAATTCGCTGTCATTTCAGACCACTGCTTTTTGGCACACCGCTTGCTATCCCTAAAAAGCCGGTCGAGTTGCCGCATCACACAAACACGCCACTCAAGGAGACACCCATGCCAACGGCCATGCCACATAACCGCCCTCCCCTGAAGCCTGACCTGTGGTCGGAAGAGGCCATAGAGGAGGCCATAGGGAAACTCAAGGACACAGAACCCCCTGAATCGCTTCGGGTTTTTCTGGAGAAACGGATTGAAGAGATCCCGCAAACAAAAGCCCACACACGCCTGCTGGCAAGGCTCCACAACGAGCTGGGCCTGTTCTGGCTTCAAAAGGAAGAGATGGGCTGGGCCCGCACGCACCTTGACACCGCCGTCTCCCTTGACCCGGAAAACCTCAAGGCCGCATACAACCGGGGCAACATCGCCTTGTATGAGGAAGAATTTGAGGCTGCTTTGGAAAGATACGAAACCATCCTTGCAAAAGAGCCCGACCATGGGGGAGCCACCTACAACGCTGCCCTCTGCCATGCATTGACCGGCCGGGTTGCCGAGGCCCTGCCCCTGTTTGAGCGGGCCGTGGTGCTGTCCCCCGACTATGCCGGGGCCCATTTCTGGGCCGGGGAGTGCCTTCTCCACCAGGAAAAGCCCGATGCCGCCCTCCCCTACTTTCACAAGGCCTCTGCCCTGAACCCCGATCACCCGGAGTCCAGCCGGGGACTTGCCATCTGCCTGTTCCACGCAGGCCGTCATGAAGAGGCCATCTGCCTGTGCGAGCACATGCTCGAAACCTTCGGGCCGGAGCTCACAGCCCTGCGGGTGAAAGGAGACGCCCTGCTGGCACTGGGCAACCCCGTTGAAGCGGCCCAAAGCCATATCGACATGGCCCTCATCGACTTCGACGCACGGGAATTCCTGGTGAACCGTGCCCGCTACCTCATGGAGACGGAGCCCGATAAAGCGCCCCCCTATGTCCGATGCGTCCTCGACCATTTCCCCGATTTCAAAAGCGCCCTGGATCCACAGGAGCCTTTACATAAAGACCGTCCACAGGATGGAAGGAGCCAATCCCATGCCCAATGAAAAAGATGCCCTTGAGATCATCAACGATCCGGCCAACTTCACCGCCACACCGGAGTACCTGGAGCCGGAAGAGACCGAAGCGGCCGCCCCGGCCCCTAAAAGCAATGAGCCCTCCAAAAAAGAACCCGGAGGCTTTTCACGCCGCGGCTTCCTTAAAGTAGGCGGCCTCACTGCTGCCGTGGCCTCGGTGGGGGGTGCCGGTGCCGCCGGCTTTGCCATCGGACGATCCGACGATGCCTACACAGGTTACAACCGCACCTACCAGGGCGGCGACATGTTCTTCAACCGCGAGCCCTTCAGGACGGACCTGCCCACCTTCTTCAAGCCCGTGGGCAAGGTGGAGCGCCCCGACTGGACAGAGTATCTCTTTCAGCGCAAGGCCGTCATCATGGGCTACATCAAGGAGGGGACGTGGACGCCCGACAAGGGCCTTAAAGCCCTGCCCGGCCCGGTGGGAAACTATTACCGCAGCAGGCCCAAAGAAGAGTTCGAGACCATGATGAAGGCCCTTGAGAACAGCGTCATCCGGGCCGAAGCCTGGAAAGCGGGCAAGCACAAACGCTACGCCATTGCCGACGCCTACAACGCCTCCTTCCGGGACACCGGCATGTACAACCGCTACGGCTCCACGGTCCCCGAAGATCCCGCGGAAAAATACGAGCAGACCGGCGTCCCTGTTCCCCCGGAAGAATGGGATTACCGCCATATATGGAGAAAGGAGCCCCTGAAGTTCAAGTCCCCCAAGCATGCCACCAAGCTCATCAAGCGCATGGCCCACATGTACGGCATGTCCCTGGTGGGAATCACCAAGTTCGACCCCCGCTTCATGTTCAAGGGGCTCATGCGCGGCATGCCCAACCAGGGCCACGACACCTGGGGCGACAAGGTCCCCGAGCACTGGAAGAGCATCATCGTCTTCGGGGTCCCCATGTACTGGGACAGCACCTATTCCGCCGTGGGGTACTCCACCTCCTTTGACGCCTATTTTCGTTCCCGGTGTGCTTCTGGCCTCCTGGAACGGTTTATCCAGGAGCTGGGCTACCCTGCCCGTGCCCAGTTCCCGGGCCACCATTACGAGGTCATGATGAGCCCCTATGTCCAGCTCGCGGGATTGGGCGAGTACAGCCGGGCCGGGGTGGTCATGGTACCGGAACTCGGGGCCAACTTCCGGCCAGCCGCAGTCATCACCGACATCGAGTTTGAATACGACAAGCCCATCAGCGTGCGCATGGCCGACTTTTGCATGAAATGCAAGATCTGCGCGGATGCCTGCCCCTCCGGGGCCATCTCCAAAAGCGACAGGCCGGAAACCGTCATACGGGGCTTCAAGCGCTGGCGCCTGGATGAGGAAAAGTGCCACCTCCAGTGGTGCAGCGGTCCCACCAGCGACGGCCTCGGGTGCCGGGTCTGCATCGGGCTCTGCCCTTACTCCCGCAAGAACACCTGGATCCACACCATCTCCAGGGAGTTGGAGCCCCGGGACCCCACCCACCTGGTCTCCAAGGGTCTCCTTGCCATGCAGACAAACTTCTTCAAGTACCCGGAAGCCGAAGAGTTCAAGTCGGACTGGGACGGCGGCAAAGAAGCCAACTACCACAAAGCGCCCTGGTGGATGCGAAGCGACGACTTCTTTGAGATCGAACGGACCTGGCAATACCACGGCATGGAATAAAAGGGCCCCGGCCAAAGACACGCAACCGAAAGACGCACCAAATCCTGAAAGGAATAAATCAATGTTTCCCGGATCAACGATACTCAACTACCTGTTCTGGATGGTCATGGGGGCCATGCAGGTGATCATCATCTTAAGCGCAAACACCTGGCTGAAAGAGAGCGGGCGGCAGGTTCCCTGGTGGCAGACCCTGCTCATGTACGGCTGCTTTCTCTCCTTCTGCGCCGTGGTGGCAGGCGGTTTCACCCTGGCCGGTGAATACGAACGCCGTGCCGGATTTTATTTCATCGGTTTTCTGGGGCTTCCCCACATCATCGCAGGCACGGTGATGCTCAAACTCTTTGTTTTCAAGAAAAAGGCATAAGGAACACCGGTTGATGCGAAAACAGCACATGGAACGCGCAGCCGCCATCCTCTCCCTCCTGGTCCTGATCCTCGCCTGGGCCGGGGGGAGGGCCAGGCTCCAGGAGTCTGCCACGGCGCACATCCAGAACATCTCGAACTCACTCACAAACATCTCCCAGGTAAGCGAGCACCTGTATCGGGCGGACCAGCGCAACGCGCCGGACGCCCCCTTGCATATCGCCCTTGCAAGCCGGCCCAGCTACGGCGGCCCCCTGAAGGTCGCCCTGGCAGCCGATGGGGAGGGGACCATCCGGCATGTGGCCATCATCAGCAGCACCGACACCGCCACCTACCTGGCCAAGGTGGTGGAAAACGGAATCCTCGATCCCTTTCCGGGCAACAAGCTGGACAAGCTCCCCGACGTCGACGCTGTCTCCGGAGCCACCATCTCCTCCACGGCGATCCTGGGGGGACTCAAGGAGGCAGCGGCCCGCATCGCCGCTGCCCGCAAAGGTGAGCCCATGCCCGCACAAGGCGCCCCCGGCCCCGTGAACCGAAAAGAGATCATGAAAAGCATGGCGATCGTGCTGCTCTTCGGCTGCGCCCTCTTTGTGGCCGGGCGCCGCTTCCCCTGGTCCAGAAAAAAGGGCCGCGCCGCCTTGTTGACGGTCTCGACCCTGCTGCTGGGCATCCTCTACAGCACCCAGTTTTCCCTTGCCACCGTGCACCTGCTTATCTCCGGCGGCTGGACACAGGGCCTTGCATCCTACGCCGCCCTGGTCTGCTTTATCCTTGCGGTTGCGGTCTTTTTCCTCACCCGCAAAAACCTTTACTGCGCCACCCTCTGCCCCTTCGGCGCGGTTCAGGAAGGGCTGGGGCGCATCACAGGCTGCTCACCGCCCAAACGGACCCCATGGATGACCTGGTCGGCGCGGCTTGTGGCCCTTGCAGCCCTTTGCGCCGCCCTTTTTTTCCGGAACCCTTCCCAGGCAAGCTTCGAGCCCTTTGGCATGGCCTTTAACTTCACCGGCTCCGATGCCCTCTTTGCCATGACCCTGGCCGTGGTCATGGGCTCCCTCATGGTCAAACGCCCCTGGTGCCGGCTCTTTTGCCCTGTTACCGCTCTCTTTGACTATATCGGGTTTGTCCGCAACCAATGGCGCCGTCGCACCGTAAAGGATATCCGCCCCAAGGAGGCCCCATGACCTTTCGACGTATCGCAACGACAATCCTCTTCCTGGCCTTCCTGGCCGCAAGCCTCCTGGAACTGATTCCCAAGTGGCAGGAGGCCGCCGGAAAAGAGACAGGTTCCGTGCTCTATGTCCGAAGCACCGAACCACAGGCCAAACCGCAAGACAACACAAAACACATCAGCCTTGAGAGCATCCTCAAGGCCAATGAAGGAAACAAGGACGGATAACCGGGGCCACCGGCCTCGTCCCACGATCCAGTGTAAGGAGACCAATTATGACCATCGTCACACTCATCGCCTCCGCCCTCATCCTCATTGCCGGGGTTGCAAAACTCTTGGGCGCAAAACCCCTGGCCGATCAATTCAAGGAATTCGGCCTGCCGAAACATACCATGCCCCTCATCGGCGGCCTGGAGGTGTGCCTCGCCATCGGCCTTCAGATAGAAGCCCTCACCCTGGCGGCATCGGCTCTTCTGGTCGTGACCATGGTCGGAGCCGTGGCCGCCCACGTCAAAACCCAGCATAAGCCGACCCAGAGCTTCCCTGCCCTGGCGGTGCTCATCCTGGGCGCCGTGATCATGGCCGGGACCATGTAACCATAAGGACAGCTCCCCTTTTGTAGGGGGCTTTCCCCAGGGTTAACGCATTTAGATTTTTGCCTCCGGCGGCCCTGCCGGGGGCCAAACTTTTGAAAAGTTTGACAAACAGGTTTTGTTTTTTGAAAATGCGTCACTACAGAGCATAGCCCCTCTTCTTTTTTAATTACCGGAACGTTTTTGCGGAGCTTTTTTCAAAAAGCGACCCGCCGGAGGCAACTGATTTTTTAAATGCGTTAACCCTGGGTCTTTCCCGGACAGCCCTTGACATGGCACACCAAGGGCCGTAAAGCTTGATCTCGCGTCACGGCCCTGCCCATGGCGACACGTTGGTCCAACCCGCTGACGCGGATCCGGTCAGACCCGATACAAAGGAGTTCCCCGTGCCGAACATCTCCTCACCCAGCCTCAAAGGCTATCTTTTTATCTTTGGAGCCGCCCTCCTCTGGGGACTCCTGGGCCCGGTCTCCCGGTACCTCTTTGCCGCCGGGGTTTCCCCCATTGAAGCGGGTTTTTTCCGAGCTCTTATAACCTGGATCATGTTCGGCACCCATGCAGCGGCCAAACGACAAATGGCGGCGCAAAAAAAAGACCTGCCCATTCTCTTTGCCTTCGGCTTGGTGGGCATCTCCCTTTTTTACGCCGCCAACATGATGGCCATCGACAAGGGCGGTGCGGCCCTGGCCTCGGTGCTGCTCTACACCGCGCCCTTCTGGGTCGCCCTCTTCTCCTTCTTTCTCTTCGGGGAACGCATGACCCGAATCAAGGGCATCGCCATGGCCCTTGCCGTGGCAGGGGTCTGGGGCATTTGCCTCGACGGCGGTCCCATGGGCGGAGAGTCCATTGCCACGGCCGTGTGCTGGGGGCTCACCGCAGGGCTCTGCTACTCCCTCTACTACATCATCGGCAAGATGTTCTCGGGCACCTACGCCCCGTACACCCTCTTCTTCTGGATCCTCCCCACGGGCATCCTGGGCCTTCTTCCCTTTGTGGAGTTCACCCCCAAAACACCCGTCATCTGGTTCCAACTCCTGCTCCTGGCCTTCTTCTCTTACAGCGCCAACAGCTTCTACTACCTGGGCCTGCGCACCCTGGCCCCCACACGGGCCGTCCTCACCGCCACCCTGGAACCGGTGGTGGCCACCTTCTTTGCCTGGCTCCTCTGGAATGAAACCTTAGGGCTCTTAGGCTACGGGGGCAGTGTCCTCATCCTCACCGGGGTGCTTCTCACCATCCTGGCGCCTGAACGATAAACACGTTCCGGGTCAAAGGGGTAGAGAAAGCTGAATGGTTACAATAGATCTTGATCTATCCACAAGATCGGCCCTTAAATCAAATCCGTCATCATAACACCGTACCGTGAGGCCCTCAGCCCGTAGGGTGCACTCTGTGCACCATGTCCGGGGTCCCATATGGAGTATCAGGGGGATGGAAGGCCGCCATTTTGGTGCACGGAGTGCACCCTACAGATCTCGGAGTTTCATCTGTTTCAGGTAAGTTCGCCATAAGGATACATCCGAAATATTTATTAAGCGTTGCTTGTTAAACCCATCCTTCTAAAGTCAGGCAAAAATTTAGCCGCCGGCGGCAAGGTGTGCCACCTTGAAAGCAGGTCACCGCTGGGATTTGTCCCTCGTTCCTCGGGTCAAATCCCAGCGGTATTATAGCGAACCATTGTGTGATTATTTGTTTCAACCAGCCTTACGTTAATTTACTCCCTGCAACCTTGGCCAATGCTCCGGGGCTGACTGCCTACCCAAAAAATTCAAGGGTCTGTGGGAAGCTATCCCGATGCGGGGCCGTGGCCTTGCCCAGCCAGGCAATGGTCTCCCCCAGGTTCTTCATGTTGGCCAGCCCTTCTGCATCCTCCAGCACGTCGCCCTTGTTCAGCCCCTGGCCGAGGTTCCAATAGGTGGAACCGGGCACGATCATCTGGGACATCATGAACATATGATTGATGGTATCAAAGACATGGGTGGCCCCCCCGCGACGCACCGCCACCACCGCGGCCCCTATTTTTCCCCTGAACGCCCTGTCGTTGGCCAGGGCCACCATGCCGGAGCGATCAAGAAGGGCCTTGAGCTCGGCGGTGACATCGGTAAAGTAGGTGGGAGAACCCAGGATGATCGCATCGGCTTTGACCATCTTGGCCATGGTCTCGTTGAAGCTGTCCTTTTTCAAAATGCAGCACCCGTCCTTTTTTTCAAAACAGGTCCCGCATGCGGTGCACCCCCGCATGGGTTTTCCGCCGATGCGGATGCTTTCAGTCTCCCAGCCTGCCGCTTTGAGGGGCGCGAGGGCGTGATCCAGGAGCGTTTCCGTGTTCCCTCCCTTTCGGGGGCTTCCGTTGATGGCAATGGCGTACATATCTGTTTCTCCTTGTGGGGTCATGGACAGAGCTGCCGAAGCAGTCCACCCTGGGTATTTTCACTTTTTCCGGGGGTCGAGGGAGCACATCCCCTTGACCGTTCCTAACAGGTGAACTATCCATAAGGGAGACACATTACGCAAGTACGGTATTGTTTGTGCCATACTTACAAAAAAGATACCTTTGGAGACTGGATATGCCGGAACCATGCAGGATAAAAGAGCTTAATGGAAAAACATACCGATGCTACTTCGAGTTGACACTTTCTGTTATCGGAGGGAAATGGAAACCCATCATTCTCAATCACCTGGCCCTGGAGCAGGTCATGCGTTTCGGGGAGTTGACCCGTAGCATCCCGGAGATTACCCAGAGGATGCTGACAAAACAGCTTCGGGAGCTTGAGGCCGACGGCCTTGTCCATCGCGAGGTCTACCGGGAGGTTCCCCCCAGGGTCGAGTACTCCCTTACCCGCCTGGGGTACACCATCATCCCCATCCTCCAGCACATGCGCCAGTGGGGCGTGGATTACGAGAAACACCTGGGCGGCGAGGGCCTGTTTGAAGAAGAAGGCTTCGAATGCGCCAAGCCCCCGGAACTGCTCGCCCTGTAGGGCCGAAAGAGCAGCATACCCCATAAGCCCTTGCAGGGGCCGCTTCACAGTCTCAGGCCGGTCCCTGCTCCGGCAGCCCGAGGTGCCCCACGGCATGGGCTGCCAGACCTGCCCCGGCCTCGGCAAAGACATTCAGGGCCACATCGGCCCCGGCCTCCTTCAACCTCTCCACCTCGTCGTCATACCGGGCCACGGCTGCCAGGGTCCCCTTGTAACCGAACTGCTTGAACCTTTGAATGGCCGAAAGGGTGGACTCAAAATTGTTCAAGGCCAGCACCACCAGCTTCACCCGCCCGTCCGGAGTGGGAAGGCGCCGCCAGAAGTCAAGATCGGTCACATCTGCCTGGACGATACTCCGCCCCTGCATTTCATGGCCTGCCACGGTCTCCTTGTCGTAATCGATACCCAGGACAACCTCGCCGTACTTCGCCCGAAACCAGTCGTAGGCCCCCACCCCGGTTCGTCCCATACCGATAACCACAATATCCGCAGATTTCCGCTCATACGGGGCTTCCTCAGGATGACGCTCGCAGGTCTCACACCGTTTCAGCATGTAGGCCAAACGGTCAAACAACTGGTCTGAGTAAGTATTCAAAGGCGATGCCAGGATAAAGGAGACGGACAGGGCAATGGCCATCACCACCAGCCACCGGGGATCCAGCCTGCCCACGGATGCGGCAAGGGAACAGACGATGAGCCCGAACTCGCTGTAATTGGAAAGGTTCGCCATGGTCATAAAGGAGGTCCTGGCCTTTAAGCGAAACCGGGTAAAGACCAAAAAATAGAGGGCCATCTTGAGGGGAAGAAGGGCCACCAGGATACCCACAGCGGCAAACCCCGCAGCCCCTGGAACGCCTCGCAGGCCGATATCAAGGAAAAACCCCACCAGCAGCACATCCTTGATGCTCATCAGGGCATTTGCCATCTCCTTGGCCCGGGGGTGCGGTGCCATGAGCATGCCCAGGATCAGGGCCCCTAAGTCCGGTTTCAGACGAACCAGGTCAAAGATATGAGCCCCTGCGATGAGGGCCGCAAACAGCCCGAAAAGCACCATCAGTTCCCCGTGGCCGATGCGGTCCATCATCAGGAGAAAAGCCTTTCTCACCACGGGAAGAAGCGCAATGACCCCAATGGCCATCACCGAGGGCACCTTACCGGTTGCCGCCGTCAGGTAGATCACCGCCAGGATATCCTGAATCACGAGCACGCCGATGGCCGTGCGGCCATTGAGGGAATCCATGCGCCCCTGCTCGTCGAGGATCTTGACGGCAAAGACGGTGCTGGAAAAACTCAAGGCAAAGGCCAGGAGCAGCGCGGTCCTCATGTCCATCGCAAGAAAAAAGCGAAGCCCGGAGTACCCCAGGCCGAACAGGGCCCCTCCCATAATCGCTACGGTAAGGGCCATGTGCAGGGAAGCACCGGCCCACACCTCCGGCTTCACAAGATTCCTGATCCTCAGCTTCAGCCCGATGGTAAACAGAAGCAGGGTCACGCCCACATCCGAGGCCGCCTCAAGCATGGGGGTGGAGGTATACCCCACGCCGCTGAGGCACAGCCCGGCCACAAGAAACCCCACCAGGGGAGGCAGCCCCAGGCGGTACATCAGGTAGCCCAACGCAAAGGCCACGGTCAGGACAACAGGGTCCATGGGTTCAATCCTTAGCTACAGTCACTGGGAGAAATAGGCTTCGATCAGGTCGAACCAGACATCTCGCTCGGCCTGGTCGGCATAGAGAAAATAAGCGCCCACGGATCGCTGCACCTCCATGAGGTCCGTGAGAAAATCATAGACGGCATTGGCTGCCTGCTGCTCGGCCACAAGGGCGAGGTTCTGAGCGTCGAGGAGGTCGATGATGGAGAGCACGCCACGGACATAGGAGTCCGTCACCAGTTGCAGGTTATTGGCTGCGGATTCGGCCGCGTCCTTGGAAAGGCGTATCCCCGGATAGGAGGCCCGGACGCGGTTCATGGCCACAACAGCCCTCTGGCTGATGCGTGCCGCCGCGGCCTCACGCTCCCTGCCGAGCCGCTGGATTTCCTCCCTTGCCTGCCTCAATTCGGCCGATCTTTCACCGCCGCTGAACAGGGGAAGGGATGCTGTAACCCCGACGGTCCAGTTGGTGTCGTCGGGGACTTCTGGGGTGGTGGGGGGAAACTCGGTGCCGTCGCCGCTTGTGTCAAAGACCTCGGTGACGTTGCCGACAAGTTCAAAGGTGGGGAGCCAGAACTCTCTCTTGGCTGCGGTCAGCACCCGCATGCGTGCGGCAATCTGGGCGTCAATGGCCCTGAGTTCCGGGGCCTTGGCCCGGCTTTCCTCCTGAAAAAAATCACTGAGGACACGAACCCTTCGGGGGGTCTCCAGGTAAGGAAAAATCCGGGGTTCACCCACCACGGAGACCGGGTCCCTGATCCCGGCCTCAGCAGGGGCGAAGGCCTCGGTCAAGGGCCGGTCCATGATGCGGTTCATCTCGCTTCTGGCGTCAAGAAGCGAAGATTCCGCGTTCAAAGCGTCCTGGAGGCGGTTGGCCAGCTCACTCTCCCAGCGGTAGACCTCTTCAGGTCCCGCCGCTCCCACGGAAACACGGACCTTGGCCCGCTCCAGGTTGGCGCGGGTCAGCTTGAGGTTGTCGGTCTGTATGTTGAGGACCGCCTCGGCCCTGAGCACATTGAGGTAGGCAACGGCCGCGCTGTTGATGATATCGAGCCGAAGGGTCTCGCGATCTTCCTCAAGGGCTTTTTGGGTTTGTTTCGAAACCGTATAGGCCGACCAGGCTTTGTCCGAATAAATAACCTGGCTGCCGGTTAATGAGCCGGACCATGTCTTTTCCGGCCTCTGGCCCTGGGCCGCCCTTGCCCTGTCGTCGTCAATCATTCTGGCCTCTGACCCGATATCCACTTGAGGCAACAGGTCGGCCCGTGATTTCTTGACATCCTCCATACCCGAGGCCACGGCCCTGTCCAGTGCTTTCAGGTCGAGGTTGGCACGCACCGATTCGTTGACGGCCCCCTCAAGGGTCATCCGCCTTCCCACGCCCTCGACGTGGTTGTTAAGAAGCTCCGCGCCGGTGATAATGTCCCACTTCGGGTAGACTTCGATGGCCTTTGCCGTGGCCCAGTTGATGGTCAGGCTCCGCCCGCGGCTGAAGAAAACCGGCAGGTCTCCGGCGTTTTTCCCGCGCAGCACCTCCATGACGTTGACGGCAACGCTTCTGGCAAGGTGCTGAATGTTTGACCTGGGGGTCATGGTCGCAAGGATCCCGGTCTCCACGTCACCCATGCCCCAAAAGGAAAAGCTGGGAAGCATCCTGTCGATGAACCCCGCCACCAGTTTTTCAAACTCGTCCGGAGGCATGCGGAGCAGAGAGGTAACAAACACCGCTTCCGTTGAAGGGGTGAGCTTCTCTAAGGTTTTCTCGGCGCTGGCGTCATAGGCGATAACCTCGACCCCTATGCCGTACTCGTCCTCATAGGCCTTCATATGCTTTGCGACATCCTCAAGTGCATTGATTTCAAACTGATCGGCGATGACCGTCAGGGTTTTGAACGGAGCGATGTCCGTGAAGAGCTTAACCTCTTCGGAGATACTCTTCTGCACGTTGATGTAATTGAGATTGGGCACACCGCTGGTACCGTCCTTAAAGGGAAGACGCTGGAGCCTGTCATCCACAATAAAAGGAGCAATCACCGGTTTTTTCAACTTGTTGAGACGACAGGCTTCGTTACTGGCCACAACCCCCAGGGCCACGACCAGATCCACGTCCGGTGCCTCAAGGAGGGTATCCAGGGCAGCAGTCACCGCCCCGGCGTTCCACCCCCCGTCCAGGATTCGGTTTGACGGAAAGCGGATATCGAACTCCCCTTCAGCCAGGGTGATGATTTCCTGCTTGAAGAGCTCAAGAGAATCGGGATACCTGGCCCAGGGCCCGTCGGTCACGATCCCTATGCGGGCAACGGGGAGCCCCGTGACGGCCACCGCCGAAGAAGCCAGGGTGAGCAGCGTGACCAGCATGATGACAAAACAGGTGGATGTACGTGTCATGGTTGAACTCCCGGCATATAGGGTTCATCCCTGGGAAGGGATCCTGTAGAAGATGACGTAAAGAACCGGAACGACAATGAGGGTCAGAAGCGTTGCAAAACTGAGGCCGGACATGATCGTCACGGCCATGGCCCTGAAGAAGACATCCGGCAGCAACGGGATCATGCCCAGAACCGTGGTGATGGCAGCCATGCACACCGGCCGCATCCTGCTCACCGCCGAATCCACCACCGCCAGGTAGGGGGCCTTGCCTCCGGCCAGCTCGATGTTGATCTGGTCGATGAGGACAATGGCACTCTTGATCATCATTCCCACAAGGCTCAAGAACCCCAGCAGGGCCATGAAATCAAAAGGCAAATCAAAGACAAGGAGCCCCATGGAGACCCCGATGATGGCAAGGGGCACGGTAAGCCAGATAATCAGAGGCTGCCTCAGGCAATTGAAGAGCATGATCACGATGAGCACCATCAGCATGAAGGTGACGGGCATGGAGCCAGCAAGCTTCTCCCTTGCCTTGGCAGAGTCCTCGAACTCACCGCCCCACTCCATGGAGAACCCCGGGGGGATCTCAATGGCCTCGATCTTTGACTTGACATCCCCGAGGATGATGCTGGCCAGGATCCCGGGTTTGTTTTCGCACTTTGTCGTGATGGTCATCTTCCGATCCCGACGATAGATCATGGAGTCTTCCCAGTCCGTCGTAAAATCGGACACCACCTGATACACGGGCACGGTTTTCCGAGTGACCGGGCTCCACACCTGGAGGCTCCGGATATTTTCCACATCCAGGCGCTCCTCTTCGGGCTGCCGCGCGATGATGGAGATCAACTCATCGCCCTCCCGATAAATCCCCATGGTGGTCCCGGTGACGTTCATCTCCAGGGCCCGGGCCAGGTCGGATCGTGAAATTCCCGCCAAGCGGGCCCGGGTGTCTTCAAACTGGGGCCGGATGGTCTTCACCCGCTGCCGCCAGTCGTCCCTCACCCCATAGGTGTCCGGGTGGGCCAGGAGGATATCCTTGGCCTGATTTGAGAGCTGCCTCAAGACAACGGGATCAGGCCCGCTGAACCGCACCTCCACGGCACCGCTGGACGGGCCGAGCTTGAACTTTTCCAATATGGGCTGGGCCTCCGGAAACTCATCGCTCAAGTAGGCCAGGTACTCTTCGATAAGGTCACCGATCACCTTGTAATCGTTAACGGAAACGAGAACCAGGCCAAAGCCTTTGTCCCTGGAAGTCTCCGGGTTGAAGGTGAGCATGAACCGGGGCGCCCCCTCACCGATATACGACGCCGTGGAGACCACCCGCTCGTCCTCCAGCAGGCGTTTTTCGATCTTGGCGATGTCTTCCGTGGTCTGACGAATATCGGTTCCTGCCGGGAGCCAGTAATTGATCATGAACTGAGGCCGCGTGGATTCCGGAAAAAAACTGTTCTTCAGCATGCCGAACCCGGTGACGGCCAGAAACAACAAACCGGTCATGATCAGCATGGTGCCCCAGCGCCACTTGATGCACACCTTGAGAAAGGCCTTGTAACCCACAAAAATCACGCCGCGATACGGGTCTTTCGCCTCGTCCTCTCCCTCCGAGTGGGCCTTGCTCTTGAGAAACATGGTACAAAACAGCGGAGTAATGGTGATGCCGATGACCCAGCTGCTCATCAGAGAGATGAGCATCACCTGAAAAAGGGAACGGCAATACTCCCCTGTGGAGTCCTGGGAGACTCCAATGGCCGCAAAGGCAAGCACCGCGATGACCGTGGCGCCGAACAAGGGCCAGAGATTCTGATCCACCACCTCCTTTGCCGCCTTAAGGCGATTCATGCCTGACTCGATCCGTATGAGCATGCCCTCGGTAATAACAATGGCGTTGTCCACCAGCATGCCCAGGGCGATGACAAGGGCCCCCAGGGAAATCCTCTCCAGATTGATGGCCAACATCTTCATGATCACCAGGGTGGCAAGGACCGTCAAGGCCAGGACCACGCCGATGAGAAGACCGCTCCGGAGCCCCATAAAGAGCAGAAGCACCACCACCACAATGAGGACAGCCTGGATAAAGTTGCTCACAAACCCGTTCACCGCTTTGGAGACATCATCGGACTGGAAATTGACAACCCCCATCTCCATGCCCACCGGCCTCTGGTTTTCAAGCTCTGCAAGCCTCTTCTTGATGGCCTCCCCCATGGTGACCACGTTGCCCCCCGGCACCACGGAGATGCCGATGGAGATGGCCGGAGCCCCGTTGAAATGGAGCACCCTGGACGGCGGCGTTATATACCCCCGCTTCACGTCTGCAACGTCCTTGAGATAAATGACCCGATCCGATTCGGGGTCCCTCACCTGGAGGTTGGCGATATCCTCAACCGAGTCGAAGCTGCCCGTGGGATTGATCCGGATGTATTCGGGTCCCACCTTCACTGCCCCGGATTCCACCACGAGGTTCTGGTCCTTCAAGGCGGAATAGATGCTGTCCAGACCGATGCCCAGACGAGCGATGCGCGCGCGGGAAAGCTCGACGAAGACCGCCTCGTCCTGAAGTCCCCAAAGGGTGATCTTGGCCACGCCCGGCACCAGCAGAAGCTCTTTTCTCAGAAATTTCATGTACTCCTTGAGTTCCTCGTAGGAGTACCCCTCTCCGGTGACGGCAAGAAGAACGCCATACACGTCGCCGAAGCTGTCGTTGACGATGGAGGGATGGGTCCCCGGAGGCAGCTGGGACTGAATATCCCCCACCTTGCGCCGCAGCTCATCCCAGACCTGGGGAAGGGTGTGCTTGTCATACTGATCCTTGATTGTCACCGTTACAATGGACCCTCCGGCGCGGGAGGTGGACTCCACATAATCAAGCTGGGGCATCTGCTGAATGGCCGTCTCGATACGATCCGTGACCTCATCGGCCACCTCCATGGGGGTGGCCCCGGGGTACGGGGTGAGAACAACGGCATTTTTCACCGTAAACTCGGGATCCTCCAGGCGTCCCAACCCGAAATAGGCAAGGATGCCCCCCACAACAATGCAAAAACAGATCACCAGTGTGACGGTCTTTTTTTCGATGGAGAGTTCTGCGATATTCATAGATACCAGCCTCCTATCCCGCATATTTCATGAGAAAACGATCACATGATAACAATAGGCTGTGATTGGCATGCGTTATTGTGGAACGCTCAGTCACTTGAAAAATACACAATGTAATCAACGGTTATATTGGCGATTTTCTCACCTTCCGGGCTAGTTGGACCGCAATTCCCTGATTTTCATTCCGGACTGAAGGTAGCTGACACCAGCAGAGACGATCGCCTCTCCGGCTTCAAGCCCCTCAAGGACAATGATGCTGCTCCCCGACACACTGCCGACCTTCACCTCACGCATCTCCACGGTCATGTTGCCTGAGTCCACAACCCAAACGAATTCGCGGCCCGTTTCATCTGCGAAAACGGAATTGACAGGCACGAGAAAGCCTTTTTTTACCTTTATGCCCTTCAGGCCTTCCACCGTATCCTCGCTGGCCTTGTCCTCTGTTTCCGCTGCCGCCTCTGCCTCTGCCTGACTCTTTCCCGTGACCTTGGCGGTCATTCCGGGAAGGATGTTGGCTCCCTTGGGAGCAGGCAGGGCAAGGACCACACGATAGGTCTGGGTCTGGTCGTCTGCCTCGGTGGAAAACTCCTTGAGGGTGAGGTCATGCTTGACCCCGGCCATGGCAGAGAACTCCACTTCGGCCACGACGGCTCCCTTGGACTTGTTCCTCACTCTGGCCATGAGTGTCTCGGGCACGTCCACCACGATCTCCAGTTCCGATACGTCCTGAAGGCTGACAATGGGGTCCTTGGCGCGGACCTCCTGAAAATTTTCCACGTACCGCCTGGCAATCACCCCGGCAAAGGGCGCCCGCAAATAGGTATCCTTGAGGGCATTCTCTGCGTTGGTCACATCGGACTTGGCCACGTCGTACTCCCGCTTGGCCCTGTCAAAATCGGCCTTGGAGACCTGCTTTTTGATGTAGAGGTCCTTGTACCGATTATACTGATGCATGGCCTCCAGCTCGTTGGCCTTGGCCGTGGCAAGGGCTGTCTTGAAGTCCCTGGGGAGGATCCGTGCCACCACCTCTCCTCTTTTCACGGGATCGCCCTCCTCAACAGGGAACGTTGTCAACGGTCCGGAAACCTGGAACGCAAGGTCGGCCCGCCTGCTCGCCCTGACCCTTCCCGGGAGCTCCCGGAGATTCTCCTCAACAGCAGACGTGACGCGAAAGAGTTTTGCCGGGCGCACCACCTCCGGCTCGGGCTCTTTCTCGCCCCTCCTGCCGCAGGACAGCAACAAAACCGCCACAAGAATCATGAGCCCGGTGCCCAAGGGCAACCTCCGGGCCAACGCCGGGCCTCTGTCTCTTTTTTTTGAGTCCATGTTTTCCCCGTTTTCTATGTTTATCAGTTAGGAATCGCCGCATTAAACGGCACGAAACCTCAACTAAACAGCGTTCCGAGAATCGATAAAAAAAGCCCGCCATCTATAAGGGAACCTGCCCACAGCCTGCTCCCGATTTACCAATGCAACAGGCCTCACAGTATGGTATGATTTCCATCATCCTCCCGGATTCCGAAGAAGCCAACAGCACGCATATGACAGGCTGGATGGACAAAATCCATCGCCTAAGCGACTGTGGTCCTAAGGCCGAATTTCAAAAAGTAAATATGTGGACATCCGAACAGAAAGGCATGACTGGCTTGAAAGACGACTGGCCTTGCGATGTCACTGAGTATCGCAGTGCACCACACTCACCAGTACCGGTGATTACCCGATGAATATATCAACAACCTGCGTGGGTTACAAACATAATAAGGAAGGGCGAAGCATTATATTCATCGGACCCATGTGCGGCAGGCCCCATTAAACGGAGAAAACGCGAAATCAGGTTGATTTCGTATGACAGGAGCAATACCGCCCGGATTGAAGGCGATTTCGCCGAGGGGCAACAACGGCCCCCCCCCTTTACCCTGCAGTATGGACACGAAAGGCTCTTAATCGTGGACTATCCGGGTTAACGACAACCCCGGCCATAAACAACGCAGCGCAACAACCAGGGCGCTGCAAAGGAGACACCATGACCGCCCCCCTTCCCTACGCGCTTCTGTCACCGGAAACCCTCAGCCGCTGGCTGGAAGAGGAAAAGCCCTTTTACCTGCTGCATACCCTCACCGAGGACCACTACACCAAGATACGCCTGCCGCGAGCATTGAGGGCTTCGGTGTTTGAGATCAATTTTCTGGAACAGGTCGAAGGCGCCACCAGGGATCCGGAAGCCGTCATCGTCCTTTACGGCTCCAGCCATCGCTCCATGGACGCGGATACGGCGGCACGCAAGCTTCACCGCGCCGGGTACCGCCGCCTCCATGTCCTGTCAGGGGGACTCAGCGCATGGAACGAAAAGGGGCTGCCCCTTGAGGGAAGCGCACCGGAGGTGGTCCATGCCCCCCAGAGAACGCTGACCATTCCCGACGGTACCTACCGCATCGACACAGAGGAGAGCTCTATCCTATGGGTCGGCCGGAACCCTGCAAGCCGCCACCACGGCCAAGTTCGTCTTGCCTCGGGATCCGTGGACGCAAAGGGCGGAACCGTCACCGGACACTTCGACATCGACATGAACACCATCGCCAACATCAATCTGGAAGGAGATGAGCTGCAACAGGTCCTGGAAGACCACCTGAAATCAGATGACTTCTTCTTCACCCGGCGCTTTCCCGTGGCCCGCTTCACCATGGAAGACGCAGCCCCCGTGCCGGAGCCCTTTTTGAGCGTTCCCAACTGCAAGGTCCGTGGACAGCTTGAACTCGGCGGCGTCACTGCCCCCCTCGCCTTTCCCGCCACCGTTACCCCCACCGACGAAGGCCACCTGGCGGCCGAAGCCCACTTCGACCTGGACCGCACCCGGTGGAAGGTGATCTACGGCTCATCCAAATTTTTCGAACACCTCGGCATGCACCTCGTCTTCGACCTCATCAGCTTCGAGATCCGCATCAAGGCACAAAAAAGCCAGACGTAAGTCAGGGAAAAACGCTGCAGCCGGAGACATTGCAAGCGCTTCAAACAAACAACCGAATCTCCCCTGCCCATGCCCCGTGATGATGCATCAGGCACAGGCCACACTCCGGATTGAACCGGTGAGCAATGTCAACCGTCTCTTTCTGCGACATCTCGTCAATGGATCTCACACCGCCCTCCTTTGCCCCCGAGCGAATCGGGTCCAGTGGGAAGAAACGATAAAAACACACAGCGGATAACCGATAAAACGGATGCAGTGACGAGCCAAATGTGGTTACCACACTCCGGGAATCAACCGGTACCTCACCGTCGTTGCGTACTCTGCATATCCTTCCAGTTCCTCCTGCAGCATCCTGTCTTCCAGGAAGGTGCGGAGTACCGTGGCCCCAATGCCAACGAAACTCAGGATCAGCGCCAGCCTGGAGCCGATGATAAACGGATCGGCCAGGCAGACGAACACCATGGCCACATACCCGGGGTGACGCACTACGCCATAAGGGCCACGGGTGACGACTTTATGCCCCCGCTCTTTCTGGATACGGGCGGTCCCTTCAAAATGCTCATTGACCAACATGGCCCAATAAAACAACAGGAAAAAGCCAAGGTACAGGACAAGTCCCACCCCGCAACTGCCCCCTTCCATCTGCACGCCTCCGAGCCGCCCCAGATCCAACCCCGCCACGATGGGAACACCGAGGATCAACACCAAAAAGTAGGAAAGCAAAATGAGCTTGTCCCATCCCTTGGTCCCCTCCCTGGCCTCCGCCCTCTGATTGGCCAGTCCCGGTGCGAACCGCAGCATCAGGTAGGCTCCGGTAACGGCCCCGGCCACATGGATACCGAAGGCAAGCCAGGCCCTGAAAATATCCCATCGCCCGGCGGCAAGAAAAAAGGCAACGCCCATGAGGAGGCTCCAGCGAATGGGAGCAAACAGGTACTTCAATCCATCTCTGTTCAATTTTTGTGACAACAAACGTCTCCTTTTCGAAAAATCGTACGGGTGGGCTGCCATCCCCCTGACCTCCCAAACCATCAATTTCCCATATATCCATAATCATGATCACGAATCGATGGTAGTGATGACCACCCCGGGTCAATCCCTCAGCATGATGGTCCCGCCTGCAGCGCATCGAACGTGCAGGTCTCCCGATGTCCGCCCCCATGACTCATTCTATATACCCAACGATTAGAATAGGCATACGACACAACCCGCCATGCTTCAACACAAAAATATGGAGCCATCCATTTCACAGATCCCTGTCGGGGCCCGCGATATTAAAGGAGATTAACGAGACACATTACGAATCAAAAGTACGAGGGATGCCCAGAAAACATCCCTTCGCGATAATCAATGACGCCTGAAAGCCCCAAAACCCCGCCAAAAAAAAGTAAAATGAGTGCTGTAAAGGGCCGGTCTTTTTTCCCTTGGCAAAGGATCTGAAAATCCTTATAGTTCAACACATAAAAAACAGAAACGGGGCCGTACCGGACCCATCCCATGGATTCCATGCCCCTTCCAACCCCACAGAAAAAAGCATAAACAGACAGGCCAGACGCCAAAGCGATTCATACCTCAGCCCAGGGCAGGCGTTCCGCCCCCCTTGTTTGTCACATCGCAAGATTCGCGACACGTTTTCGCATGCCCCGTACCTGATGCGATACACACATACCGGATAAGGAAAAGAACCGCTCAGCCCGCTGACAGCACCGCCGTACGATTGCCTGCCCCAATGCTCAGGCACCTTACCGCCCACCCGAACATGTACGTTTATCACGGCTTATTCTCCATAAAAGGCGCACCCGCGTCGCGTTTAACGTCATAAACACGCCATAGCAGCAGAACATTCATCATTCACGGGTCACTAACACTCTTTTGGAGGACACATGAGCACCTACCCCACACTGAAAAACCTTGTGAACGCCATGAACGGAAGCTCTTCCACCAACAACTGGGACATGGTCTGTTCCTACACCACCAAACAGCTCAACGACTTTCTCGCCACAGCCTACGCAAAAAAACAGCTGGTCACTGAGATGCACTTTGATGTCCAGGAAGACGACCCCCTGACCGGGGAGCCCTTTACGGTGAAATACGACCTCTTCCTCGGCCAACCCACCCTGAAATTCATCGCCGGCCGCTCGGACCAGGCCAACCTCACCATGCTCATCACCAAGGGCACCTACAGCATCTATTTGAAAGGCCAGGAGAAGCCCTTCAAGACAGCCGATTTCCCAGAGAATAAATACAGCGTGGATGCCTATGTCCCCCTGGCGGCCGTCACGGGCGACACCGGCAAGGTCTCCTCCAAGGGAGACATCGTCACCTTTGATGACGACAAGACCAGCCAGAGCCACGTGATCCTCCACTTTGCCAATGAAAAGGGCACCCAGTTCAAGATCATGCCCGAACCGGACCCGTCCCTCAAGGCCATCATCAACCCGCAGTTTGTCGACGCCGTGGAGAGCTACTTTACCTACCATGTCAAAGAGATCGATTACGCCCTGGCCCAGGTGAACAACGACAAGGCCTCCCAGGGAAGCGTGCTTCTCACGCCGAAATCCTTTGTCTTTGCCTCGGAAGGAGACGGAGATACCGGTATTCTGAGCCTTTACATTCAGGTCAAGGAGAGCGGCAACCCTCCGGGCAACCGCAACCCCTCGTTTCAGCCGGGCACCAAAGAGATGCTCCCCATTCCGGATGGCTACACCGCCAGCCTCATCCTGGGCTACCAGCTCCTCACCACCTGCTACATTACCAGGCAGCTTCAGGGCGAAGGGTTTACGGTGACCTACGAATCGGTGCCCAAGGGCATCGCATGCAATGTGAGCAAGGACCTGGAAGTCCTTGCCAAGGACGACTCGGGCCACTGGTTCTTCGGCAGCCATTACTACAAGGGCTTTGACATCAACTTCAAGGACCACCCCATCCGCATGCAGATCGCAGACGGCAGTGTGTCCCTTAACTGGCAGGCCTCTGCCGACACCTCCTGGTCCGAAAGCTCCTCCTTCGGCCAGTCCTCCTCCAACCAATGGGGCGGGGTCAAGGTGACCCTCTCCTATGAACAGGACGGCGGTACCATCAGCCTGAACACCACCACCGACGAAATCAGCATCGCCTCCATCTCCATCACCCCCAAAAACATCCATGTGGGGCTTCACAACGACGGCTGCAGCTTCTGGAAACGACTGGTGGGCTGCGTGGAGTCCCATCCTTCGTTCTACGACAACCTGGACGACCACCTTGTGATGCCCAAAAGCCTCACCATAGACCTCAAGGGGTTGAACTTCCTCATGGAGACCAACCTGCTGGCCCCCGGTGAGACAATGATCAACTTTGATGCCTCCGCCGGTGTCAAGACCCCCATGGACTTTCTGCTGGTGGGGCAGGTAAACGCCAGATAGCCGTACCCGGCTCACACCGCAGGCAGGAAACGCGGAACGACAACAACACAACGGGCCCGGCAAATGGCCGGGCCGTCAACGTAAGGAGAATCCCCATGCCCAAACAACTTGAGGTCTTGTTGTATGATCTGGCGTTCCACATGGCCAAAACCGTCTTCAAGCAAACCCCGCTGACGAGCCGCACGGTCTCGTTCACCAAAGGCGACGCCGTCTACCGCTACGGCAGCTACATCGCAGACCGGCCCCAGCTCTGGAACGAGGTGCTCAAGGTCTGGCAGCCCTTAAGCAAAGACAACAACCGCTGGACCGGCACCGACGGCAAAGGGGGCGGCAGCCAGGGCCTGTATACCTCCAACGAATTCCTGTTTGACACGGACTTTACCTTTGCCGAGATGAAGCACTACATGACCCAGTCCCTCACGGACACGCCCCTGGATCCCCAGACCCCGGTGGAGTACATGCACTACGAGGCGGGCAAAGCCCCCCAAGCCAAAATGGAAAAAGCAGGCAACCTGCGCAGCGTCTTCCTCTACACCTTCAACCAGAGCCAGGACGGGCTGAACCTCCGGTTCACCGCAGACCCCATGAGCTATCCCCAACTGATCTACAAAAACATGCTCAAGGAGGGGGCGGACATCGTCAAGGGACGCAGCCTGAAGGATCTCTACCTGGGAGAGGATTACAGCTTTACCCGGGCCGTGGGCAACGCCGCCTTCGAAGCCTTTGACCTGCCGTGCATCCAGGTCTCCTCAGCGCGGGAGCTCGGCGGGTTCAACACGATTTTCCGATGCGACCAGGGCCAGATGGTCCTGGACGTGGAGCCCCAGGGCCGAGCCTCTGGCTACCAGATCCTGAAAGACGGCAGCACCGTGGTCCGCCAGGCCTACACCATGGACGACCTCACTTACAACGCCATGTTCGACCAGCCGGAGAGCAAAAAACTCGTGCCCCTGCCCGAACAGCTGGAGGTCCTCTCCCCCCTGGAAAAAAAGGTCCGGGACATGTCCAAGGAAGTGGACTGGTCCTTTGAGCCCACCACCGTGGACAAGGCCATTGCCGACTCGGTGAACCGCCAACTGTCGGCCATGGATACGCCCTTTGACACCTCTGTTGACGACTTGAACAAAACCATGCAGGACGGTGTCATGGATTCGGTGGCTTTGGCCCTCACCAAAACCGGCGTGAGCCTCATCGCCCCGGAACCGGGATTTACCGACCTGGTCACCCGGATTCAGGTCTCGGGCGTGGCCACCCTCTTCCAATCCCAGATGGTCAAGGAGCGCCTGGCAAAATTGACCGAAAAGGTGTCCGGGGCCCCGGGCTACCTTCAGACCGTCACCGACCAGGTGCTTCTGGAGAAAAAGCAGCACCTTCTTTCCCAGGAGGCGGGCACCATCCAGGCCACCATCGCCGAAGCGGGCACAGCCAGGCAGGAGACCAGCGCCTCCATGGAGACCAAAAACCAGCAGCTCAAAGAGGTGGAGGAAAAACTCAAGACCAAACCCGACGATCCGGACCTGAAAAAGACCCAACAAGAGCTGACCCGGGAACTGGCTGACCTGACGGACAAGCTCAAGGCGGAAGACGAAAAATACACCACGGCCGAAGAGGCCCAAAAGAGCAACGAAGCCGCCCAAAAAGAGGCCGAGGAGAAGGACAAAGAGGCGGCAGAGCGTCGGGCGGCCCTTAAAGACCACGTATTCGAGGGGAAATGACATGAGCAATCCCAAAACCGACACCAACCTGCTCTCCAACCCCCAGGAGGCTTTCCAGACCCTGGCGTCGGGGGGCAACCTCTTTATCATCAGCGTCCTGGACGAAGTATCCCTGGGCAAAGACACGGACATCGGCGACGACCTCACCGCCTACGACCATGTCTACCTCTACGGCCAGGGATGCCTCCTGAGCCAGTCCGTCAAACTCAAGAACAGCCTGTTTTCCCTGCAGAGCCTCACCACCACCGGCCCGGGGCTCTTCGATCTCTCCGGCAAACCGGGCACCAGCCCGGACACCCCCAACCAGAACCCCAATGAAAAAGGGCAGCCCGGAGGTTCCGGAGAACCGGGAGGTACCTTTCGCCTCTATCTCCAGAACGTGGCCGACAACCGGCTCAACTTCAAGGTGTCTGTTGCGGGGGGGGCCGGAGGAGACGGGCAGCAGGGAAAAATCAACACCGACGGGGGGGATGGGGGAGACGGAGGAAACGGTGGCACGGCGGAGGTCCTGGTGGGCCTCAGCTGCTGCAACCTGCTGGACAGCCTTCGAGCCGTCGCCGGGCTGGACAACCTTGCCCGGCGGCATGTGGCTCTGACCCCCATCATCGGGGCCTACAAAGCCGACACCCAATGGGCGTCATTGATCCCCCTTCTCACCAAAGCAGCCCGGGCCAAGAGCCTGGACGACTCCACCCGTGCCCTTCAAGCCGTGGCCGACGAGTTGGCATCCATGGACTCCCAATTCGACAACACCCTCCACGGCAACCTGGTGGTCAACGGCGGAATCTACGGCACCTACGGCCAGGGCAAAACCCCGGGAACCAACGGCTCCCCGGGATCCCCGGGAAGCAAAAGCCTCTTTACCTTTGGCCGGCTCTCCCAGCTGGACTGGGAGACGGGACACACCGCCCCGGGATTTTTCGTCCACCCCAGCCAGGTGAGCCGCCTCATGGACAAAGCCAGGCTCACCTACTGGACCATGGACCCGGTGGGCCGCCCCCAGTCTGTCACCGACACCATGGTCCTTTTTCAGCAGATCGAGGAAAAGACCGCGCCCTTTGCCTACGCCACCCCGGAAAACAAGGCCCTGCGTTCCTATTACACGGCCCATGAAACCGAGTACGGTGCCCTGGGGGCGGTGCAGCAGCTCCAGAGCCTCCATGCCCAGGCGGTTAACGCCCTGCTGCAGATCAAACAGGGCCAGGACCTCTTCGGATTTGCCGCCGATCACGTCCCCCTGGTCTCCTTTGACAGCCTCTTTCAAACCCTGGATGAACTCATGGCCAACTTCAGCCTCATCCAGGCCGCCTACGACGACTACTTTGCCAAACTGAAAGAGAAAAAGACGGAGATCGCATCCGTGGTCACCACACGGCAGAAAAACGAGGCCCTCATCAGCAACGCAAAAAGCCAGATCCGGATGCTGAAAGTCCTTCTTATCAAACAGGCGGGGGTCATCGACAGCTACCAGAGCATCCTGCCGACCCTGAAAAAGAAGGTGACGGACCTCCTCAAAACCTTTGAGACCAAGGTCAAGGACCACTTTGACTTCAACTTCGACAGCTTCCTCCAGAACATGAGCATGGTGGCCTTTGCCCCGGAGTCCAAGTTCATGGCACTGACCCAGGGAGCAGAGTTTCTTCACAACTCCCTGTCCAAGGTCACGGACAGCCGGGGGATTGCGGTGAACAAAGACTACCTGGTGGACGAAATCCAGACGGTGCAGTCCAGCGTCAAAGGGTTGCAGGAGGGCTACGAGGCTTTAAACGACGGGACCCTGAAACCCGACGACCCGGGCGGGGCCAAGCTTATGGCCGAAGAGCAGCAGTTCCAGACGTTCTTCAATGACTTCAAAGACCAGTTCCCCGACGATCTCAAGGAATTGAAAAAGGCCTTCGACGCCTACGTCCAGAAGGTCCAGGAGAGAAACAACCACATCCTCCAGTACAACGCCCAGGTCATCGTGGCCCTGAAAAACCACCAGCTCATCGACAGCCTCACCGCTGAAGACGCCACCTACACCGCCAAGGTCCTCTCCACCATGGACCCTTCCCTCCCCGACATGGTCAGCTTCATGTCCCGAAGCTATTACACGGCCCGACAGCAGATCATGGAGTTCATGGACCTGACCCAGCAAGCCTACAGGTTCTGGGCCCTGTCCGACGCTGAGATCATCAGCAGCACCTTTTCAGGCAACCTGCCCACCCTCAATGCCTCCGCCCTGCTGGCCGCCAAAAGCGACCTGCTGGCCAAGACCGACAAGGCCCTGGAACACTTCGGTTCCAACGCCCAGCACTTCCCGGACAAGCCCGACGAAAAGGGGCTGATGGTGGAGGTGGGTCAGGGGGAACGTTCGGTGCTGCCGTACCTGAACCTCATGACGATCTCCCTTGCCGCCCCCAGCCTCACCACCGGCAAGGCCGACAGCGTCTTTGCCGGCATGTGCGATGTCCGCATCTCCCGCGTGCGGCTCTGGCTGGACGGTGTCAAAACAGATTCGGAAACCCTCAGCATCCACATCACCCACACCGGCGGGGAAGAGATCTACGACCAGGCGAACAACCGCTTCACCTTCACCCATGAACCCGTCACCAAGCTGTTCACCTACAACCTCACAACCAAAAAAATTTTTGAAGACGCCAACTTCGGGGTGGAACAAAATGCGGACCAGGGAACAAGCGAATATGCGGCCCTGGGCCCCTTTACCCAGTGGCAGTTCAAAATCGACCCCGACCTGAACCCCGGGCTGGACCTCTCCGGCCTCAGCGCGGCCCGCATCGAGTTCCACGGAACCAACTACGTCTTTGCCTGAAAAAATCGTCTACGATTAAAGTCGAATGAACCACAGGGTCAAGAGGGCTCAGGATAAAACAAAAAGATGCCTCCGACGGCAAGGTGTGCCACCTTGAAAGCAGATTGCGAATGCTTTCCCCCCTCGTTCCTCGGGGTGAAAGCATCCGCGAAGATTTTCATAAAATCACCTCAAACCTGTATGGCAAACTTTTAAAAAGTTTGGCCCCCGGCAGAGCCGCCGGAGGCCATTTTGAGCTGAACCGTTTGCAAAAACGCAACATGGCCCCGGCAATCCTGCCCGGGGCCATGTGCATGTTGCATCAAAAAAAACCGCAAAACCGACCCGCCTCCGTCATGGGCAGGCCATGGATTCCAAATCTGCAGCCAGGATGCCCTCGTGCCCCAACGGATGCTGAATACTCGCAGCGTACCCCCGATCCGTTTCAATGACGTTCCTGCCCAGAGAGACCTTCCAGATCTTTTCCATCTTCGGGTCCGTGGTCAGGTAAATGGTTCGTTCCCGGGGCAGACACACCATGGAACACAGGGTCGTGCACCCCGGATCATCACAGACCACCTGCCCCAACAGATCAAACCCCTGGGACACACCGAAGGACTGCTTATGCGCCGCCAGGTACGTATGGGCCCGCCGGTACCGTTCCGCCCCGACGCCCACCACCTCGTCCAAAGGCTTTCCGGCCATGGCATGATTGGGAAAATTTGCCATGACCAGAAAATCACCGCCCATGTCAGTGATGACGTGATCTCTGTTGTCCGTCTCGGTGACCATGGCATGACCACCTGTGTCGGCAAACAGGTTGTGCACCGAAGGCCCCGGGGACTGGACCCACCGCGTTGACGGGATCAGTCGCCGGACATCATCTACGCAGGTACAGGTTTCCAGCGCATCGTATTGATCTCCGATGTCCCCCTCCCCTTCCCCCAAACTCTCAAGGCCCTGCACATAGGGTTCCACCTCCTGGCAGGAGCAAAAGAGCCCCCGGTCATTCATGCCGCAGGTTTTGGCGTAATAGTTCCTGAACCTGGGATCATCCTGGGTTTTCTCATAGAGAAAGGCCAGGTGAAACACGTTCATGCCGCCACGGGATTCAATCAAAAATTTTAAAGGGATGGAAAAATAGTCAAAATTCATGCCGTAGACGATCTGCTCGCCATACACGGCAAAACCCGTGCAGGCACACGCCAGTGGCACCCAACAGAAAACAAACAATACCGACAAAAGAGAGATTTTAAGTTTCATCTCTCTTTCATCGCATGTTTTTGCTCATGCCTAAAGGCCAAAGCAAGTTAAACACGGCACAGGTCACCCGATATGGACGACGCGCCATGGCCTTGCCGGAGCAATCAATAGTCAAGGGTCACAATACGTCCTTTGGTAAAGGAGAAAAAAGCCTTCTTATCGGCAACCCGAATTCCCTCGGCCAGATCGTCTTTGCTCTTTCCCGCCGCCTTCAGGCATCCCGGGCAGGCCATGAGGACCGCGTTCTTGTCCATGAGCGATTTCAGGGACGCTTTCGAGGAAGGAAAATGTGCAAAGGTGATCTCCTCGGCATCACGGAGAACAGCCTCCACGCCCTTGATGTCAAAATAGACGAGGACATCCTTGTCCTCGGCCATGATGCTGGCCATGTTCAAGGCCATCAACAGCCTGTGGGGATCATCCGCACCGTGGCTGATGTGAAGAAAAACACCGTCCCTGGGAGCCTCGGCACCGCCCTGACATGCAACACCAAAACAGACCAACCCGATCAACAGAAGTATGGACAAAAACACGCTCAGCTTTTTCATGTGCTCCTCCTTTGCTTTTTTGCAGTTGGCAGTCTGAAACAGATCGACATATCCGAAGGGCAGGCACCAGGGCCCAACAAAGAAAACCGGAGTGCATGCCACAACGGTTCAAAAGAAAAACAGGGAATGGTAATGATTTCATGGAAAGGAAAGCTGCGGTTTGCCCCGCACCGAGTCACGACATATCGGCACCGGTCAATCGTCGCGATAAGTCTAATACCCCAAGCCGCAAAAAGAAAGAACAATATCCCATAACAACCTGTGACATTTATACAAAATCAGTGAAGTCCGGCACAAAAAGAATGCCCTCTCCCTGGGAAACGAAGGGGGAGGGCATTCGCAGCCTGGGGTCCAGGGGATCATCACCTGGCCGCCGGAGACAGTGCGGTTAAAGATGCCTCCGGCGGACCTGCCGGGGGCTAAACTTTTGCCTGATCTTACAACGACGGGTTTAATAAACAGGCTTTAAAAAACAGATTCAGGCCAATCAAAGGCGAATGTGATTTTCCCTGAGGAACGAAGGGGAAAGCGCAATTCGCAACCTGCTTTCGAGGAGGCATGCTTTTCCTGTCCACGTTGACCATAGAAGGCAAGCTGATCAACCCGGATCGGGAAGGTTCACCTCCTGAAGATCTTCGCCCAGGTGAATCCGCTCGGAACTGCCCAGAACGCCCAATGCCAGGGCCAGAATGGTCCAGGCATGGACGGCGTGATACCCGCCCCCGAAGTGATCTCCCAGCTCGTGAATCTGGGCATGGCAGTTGTGACAACCCGTGACACAATAGGTTGCCTGGGTTTTCTTGATCTGCAGATCCTTTATCTGTCCGTAGGCGAGCCGTTCTTCCTTAAAGCCGGACTGAAGGAACCCGCCGCCCCCGCCGCAGCAGAAGTTGTTGGATTTGTTGGGGTACATATCCACGAAGTTCTCTTCCCCCACGCACGACTTGACCACAAACCGCATATCATCCGCCGCAGGATCCCCAAAGGATTTCCTGACGATCTGGCAGGGGTCCTGAAGGGTAAATTTAATTTTCAGCTCATCGTTCCAGCTGGGATCCGGCTTGAGTTTTCCTTCGCGAATCCACCGGGCATAAAGGGTGTACATGGTCTCGACTTTGAAATTATGAGGAATCTTGAATTTATCCAGTCCCACCAGGACTGCAAAGGTGATGTGTCCTCATTCGGTATTCAAAAACGTCTTGCACCCCAGTTCCTCACATTGCATGGCGCTGCGGGCGGTGAGCTCCTTCCACCCCTCGTCGTCGGCCATGAACATGCAGTAGTTCTCGGCGGCCCACCCGGTGCTGCCGTAGGTCCAGTCCACCCCGGCAAGGTTCAGGATTTTCCACAAAGGGCCCATCTCTTCGGGCTCGATCATGGGCTCCCTGGAGTTCTGGTTGATAAAATATTCCGCCCCCTTCTTGTCGATGGGGGCCTGCAGGTTGCGCTCCTCCCAGATGGGATACTCCTCCTTGATTTCGTCGAGGATATCTTCCACCACAAAGGCAAAATCTTCCTGGGTACACCCCATGGCGCTGTTGGTGGGCTTGGCCAGGGCCATGTCGCAGGAACCCAGAATGCCCTTGGGCATCTCCTCCCGGGGACGAAGCCTCCGCGCGTTGAACACGAGCTGGGGGATATTGATCTCCATGGGGCAGGCATGCACACACCGCATGCACATGGTGCAGAACCAGGGCCACCGGCTCTTTTTGATCTCCTCATCCATGCCGAGGGCGGCCATGCGCAGAAACTTTCTGGGGTCCATGTCATCCAGTCCCGTGGCAGGGCAGCCCGAAGCACAGACCCCGCAGGTCAGGCAGGAATTGAGGTTCCCTCCCTTCGGGAGGAGCTTCATGACCATGTCCTTAAAGGGGCTTTTGGATCCCCCTGTCAATTTCACAGGCTTCTCACTCATGGGTTCTATTCCTTATTTTGATGGCTTTTTCAGAAGGGCGAAGGCCCGGCCCGCATCACAAGAGATGACGCGACACATGGTCCTGGCCGGTACCGGCGGACGGCATGCTCCCTGCTGGAAGACCGACAACAAGATGACACGCGCAGGTATCACCTGAAGTCAGGAATCGGTGAGAGGAGAGAAAATGAAGGCAGAGACGGACAGAGAGTGAGGAAGGAGAAAACAGCCGATATACACCAAATGCCAAAGACACACGCCATAAATCCAACTCTACCAAACCCGTCATCCCCTGTAAATACGCAAGGTTTGCCCACGACAAAATCCAAGGAGATATCCGGGTCGGGCGCAGAGCGTGAAGGCCCACGATCTTCTTTCGCGACCACGGTTCTTCCCCACAGACAAACACCGTTCAACACGCCATCTCCGCGACATGAAGGCATTGTCCGTACGCCCAGATAAGCAAGTGCCCCTGTGGACGGGACTTTCCCACAAGGGTATACATGGCAAGATGCCTTGCAGGACAAACCATGCGACGTCCCCCCCCATGCCTGCAAAGACCTGTTCAGCGCAAAAAAAATGCCGGTTTTTCAAACAACACAAGTCAAGGTCCGGTCCATGAATCGCCTTTACTCAAAAATCCTGACGCTCTCCGCCCCCACCATCTTCGGCCTGATCATCCAGGCCATGTACCAGGTCCTCAATGCGTATTTCGTGGGATTTCTGGGGGTGTCCGAGCTGGCAACCGTCAACCTCACCTACCCCCTGACCTTTGTGCTCATCGCGTTGGGCCAGAGCATCGGCATCGGCACGGCGGCCATCACCTCACGGAGCATCGGGCGAAATGACCTTGCCCACGCCCATGTGGCCGCCAGCAGCGGCCTGATGCTGGGAATTCTGGCAGGGGGGGCCTACCTTGGGGTGATGTTCTGGAAATTTGACCTTGTGGCCCGTGTCATGGGAACCGTCCCTGGGACCGAAGCCTGTTTTTACAGGTACGGCAGGCTTATCCTAGTGGCCTTCCTCCTGGTGCTTGCCAACACCATCTTCGGCTTCATCGCGCGGAGCCAGGGGGGCACCCTGTTTTCCATGGTGACCTTGATCATTGCCTTTGCCCTCAACGCCCTCTTCGACCCGATTTTCATTTTCTGGCTGGACCTGGGCATCCGGGGAGCAGCCTGTGCCACCTTACTTGCCCAGATCCCCGCGGTGGGAGCATACATCTGGTATTTTTCGAGCAATAAAAGCCGTATCCACCCAACCATCCGGGCTGTAAACCGCCGAGTCTCTGTAACCATCATGAGTATCGGGATCCCCACCTTCATGGCCTTTACGATCAATGTCCTGGCGGTGATCCTGGTCAATCGACAGGCCGCCGTTTTCGGGGCGGAGGCCGTGGCGGGAGTCGGCATCGCCCTTCGGCTTTACACGGTATCCACCCTGCCCGTCATGGGCCTTGCCAACGGCGTCCAGTCATTAATCGGGGCCTGTGTGGTGGACACAGACCCCGCAAGAATCAAAGACCTTCTCTCCGCCCTTCTCAAAATCGGCACGGGGTACGGCGCCTTGGCGTCCCTTCTCTTTTTGATCTTTTCCAGGCCCCTTGCAGCCCTTTTTTCAACGGAGGCTGCCGTGACCACGATTCTGTCCGGATCCCTTGCCATCTACATGGGCTTTTTCGCCATGGTCCCGGTTCAGCTCATTACCATGATCTTCGAGCAGTCCAAGGGCAACGTCGGGCTTGCCATGTATGTCTCCTTTGCCCGCCAGGGCATCTACCTGATCCCCCTGCTGCTGGTCCTGCCCGGACACGTCGGCATCAAGGGCATCGCCGCCAGCCAGCTCCTCTCGGACCTCACGGCAGGCTTGTCCTGTGTGTTGATCCTGTGGCGGCAGGTGTTCGCCGCCACGGATGCAACGCCGGAGGCCGCTTTTCGGAGCTGACCAGTTAAAACCAAACGGACAGGCCAGACATGAATGTCGTTGCGCTTTAACGCAATGGACGAGGGTTAGACATCATTCGAAGCTTGCGAGCCAGCCAGCACAAGCCATCAGCGTTTATGCCGGGCGAAGCCCGAGTAAAAGGCCCTTGCGCTTTGACCCGAGGAACGAGGGACGAAGCGCAAGGGCAATCAGCTTTCGAGATGGCTCACCTCGCCGCCGGAGGCACGTTTTTGGGACCGACTTTAACCATAGAATTTGGCATTCACCGGGCCGGAAAATTCACATAGATGGGGTTGGTGACCGCCTTCACCCGGCCGTAAAGCAGGCGCTGGAAAAGAAGGAGGTCAGGCGTTCCCATGAGTTCCGCACGGTAGTAGGTCCTGCCCCTTGATGCCGGGACGTCGTCAAAGGTCACGCGGGTGGCACCTCCACTGACGATCCAGGCTCTGTGGGGGATACCGTTTTTCAAGACGCCCACAAGGTAGGTGTCTTTCCCGGCCAGGAGCCCCAGCAGGGCCGGAAGATCCACCTCCCCTGCCGCGAGCTTCACCAGATTCTCGGGCGTGAGTTCTTTGACCCTGGGCACGGCAAACCAGCCCGGCGGGGCCGGGTTGCGGATATCGATCTGAAAGGAGAGCTCCCGGCCCGGGGTCTGGATCAGGTTGTCCCCCATGAGGGTCTCGAAGTATCCGTCGCCGTCCCGGTCGGCCACCAGGTCCAGGCGCTCGGCGTCCGGGGCGTAGCTCAAGGAGACATGGCCGTTTTTCAAACTGCGGAGGATGGCATCCCCGGTCTTCTCTTCGGCGTAAACCCAGGTGGTGGGGTTGCCGTGTCCGAAGAGAGCCGCCTCGATCTTTGCAAAGGGGTCCGAAGCATACTCGGCAAGTTTGTGGGTATCCGAGCCCCCCACCCCTGTCATGCGGCGCCCCTTGAGGAGCTCGGCGTCCCAGAACGGATGGCTGGACCAGCCGTTGAGGTTCGGGATGCGGTACATGCTGTTCCAGATCTCGATGGTGTCCACGGCGTTGTCCACATCATACTCCCAGGGGCAGCAGAAAATGGCCGAGGGGTGGTTGATGGAGAAGAGCGCATCCCCGTCATGGGCCCCGTAGACCGCGGCCACGGCATCCAGACCGGTGTTGGCGTGCCACAGGGGCGTGTAGTCAAAGGGCGCTGTGGCCCAGGCATTGGCATGGCCCTTGCCGGTGGTCCACTCCACGCCGTAGAGGAGCACGGTCTCCTCGGAGGTGTAATCCGGGTCATCCCAATGGGTGGGCATGACCGGGCCGGGGTCCTCGGAATCAAACATGTCCGTGTCGTGCTCGGTAAGGACAAAAAAATCGAGCTCTTTGTGTTCCGCGCTGTTCAGAACGGCGGCAACCGGAGCGTTGCCGTCACTGTGCAGGGAGTGGGCGTGCAGGTCCCCTTTGAACCAGTGCCCCGCGCCGTTGGTGCCCTCATCCTCCCCTTCCAGCCATCGGCTCATAAGAAGAAACAGATCGGTGTTGTCGATAAACGCACCGGAAAATCCCGGGTCAAACCCGGAAAAGAGCTCCGCAAAAAAGGGATCTGTACCGTCCACCAGACCATCGAGGAACGGCCCGGCGCCGGTGCCCTTCACATAGCAGGGAACGGGTACGTTGCTGTGGGTGTCGGCGTGGAACACCATGGCCGGCAGGTTGCCCGCCCCGTTATCCCCCACCGGGACAAAGGCCCTCTCGTCCGTCCCCCAGAGGTAGCCGCACTCATGGTCGGCGGTGACGATGAGAAGGGTTTCCTCCCAATTGCTGTTCTCCTCCACCCAGGCCACCACCTCGGAAACGGCCGCGTTGAAGGCGCTCTGCTCTTCGATCATGCGGCCCTTTTCATTGCTGTGGTTGGCCCAGTCCACGGCCCCGCCCTCCACCATGAGAAAAAAACCGTCCGGGTCATCGGACAAGGCCTGAATCGCCCCCAGAGTCATGTCCGAAAGGCTGGGAACAGACGGGTTCCGGTTGCTCTCGTTCACCACCTGGGGGTTCCCTTCCCGCCCCTGCTGAAGGGTGGTGGCGGCTCTTGCCAGGCCAAACACCTTGCCCGCCGAAAGGGTCCCCTGGGCCAGGGCCTCAAAATCGGCTCTCTCATCCATGAACGACCAGTAACGCCCGTCCTTTGCCCGGGCACCATCCGAATCGGTGAGGTCCTCAAACACCTCTTCGCCGCCCACATACCTGTACTCCCGCTCTTGGAGCCTCGGGTTGCCATTGTTGTCGAACATGGGGTGGCCTGCACCCATGATCACATCAAGATCGCTGTCATAAATCATCTGCGCTGCGATCTGTTCGTAGTTGTTCCGGGAGATGTTGTGGGCCACCATGCCCGCCGGCGTGGCGTGGCTCACCTCAACGGAGGTCACCACCCCCGTGGCCAGCCCCTGGGTCGAAGCCGTTTCCACCATGTTTTTCATGTCCATGAAGAGAGGGCTTTTCCCCAGCATGCCGGGGTAAGTCTTGACCCCGATGGCCATGGCCGTGGCCGCCGCCGCGGAGTCCGTGGGATTCAACAGATGCGAACCGAACAGGCGCCAGCCCAGCTCCGGCTCGTATGTCCCCAGGGCACTGTAGGTGGTCATGGCATACTTACCCTCAAAGGACTCATAGACCGCCCGATTGCCGTTATAAAAATCCGTTGCCATGACGGTGCCCATGCCCTGCCCGTCGCTGATCATCAGGATGACATGTTTTGCAGCCGAGGCCGGTGGGGCGAAAAGCCCGATCACAAGACACGCAATACCCCAAAAACAGCCCTGCTTTCCAAGGATTCTCATGGTTCCTCCTGAAACATACGGGTTGTGGTTTGACAGCTGCCTTTCTTTACCTGTTCGGTGTTAAGCCTGGGTTACCGTTGTGTCATTATTCCGTGCGTATTCCAATAAAGCCAAAAATGATGCCTCCTATGGTTAAAGTCTGATGAATCACAGGGTCAAGAGGGCTCAGGAAAAAACAAAAGCAATGCCTCCGGCGGCGAGGTGTGCCACCTCGAAAGCAGGTTGCGAATGCGCTTTCCCCTTCGTTCCTCAGGGAAAATCACATTCGCCTCTGATTCAGATCAAACTGAATTGTTTTTAAGACCTGTTTGGCAACCTTTTTAAAAGGTTGGCCCCCGGCAGGGCCGCCGGAGGCATCTTTAACGGCACTGCCTCCGGTGGCAAGCTGTGCCACCTTGAAAGCAAGTTGCGAATGCGCTTTCTCCTTCGTTCCTCAGGGAAAATCACATTCGCCTTTGATTTTGATTGGCCTGAATCTGTTTATTAAACCCGTCGTTATAAGATCAGGCAAAAGCTTAGCCCCTGCAGAGCCGCCGGATGCAATGGCGGGACCAATCGCTCTACCGCACCACCACGGAAAGATCGGCATACCGCCCCGAGGCGTCCATCACCGTCAGGGTGTGCCTGCCTGGGGTGGGAAAGGTGATACGGGCGGACGCCCCGTCACGGCTTCGGGACACCCAGGTGTGGTCGATCATCCAGTGCAGGGGACCGCTGCCGCCGGTGGCACAGAGTTCCACGGTGAGTGGCTGTCCGGGTTTTAAGGGGTCTTTGAGAACGGCACCGTCACGGGTGCCGTGGATGGTGATAGGGGCGCTCAAGGGAGCTTCCCCTGCACGGCAGGTGAGATCGGGGTCGGGAAACCGGCTTCGGTCCCGGATCCATGGGGGGAGAAAGGCGATGGCCCCTGCTGGCCACCTGGCGATGGTACGGGTGGGAATATGCGGCCTGTCCGGGTGGGTTGCCAGCCAGCGATCGAGGCAGGGACCGTAAAGCCCTTTGCCGTTGTCCGGGTTCACGGAGACGACAAGGGGATTGGGCGCCATAATGACGTCTTCACGGCCGGAGGCAAAGGTTGGCGGGATGGTATCGTTGAGAACCCAGGCCGTCCGCTTGACGTGGCAATGGCCGGGCTCGGTGTCCGACGAAGAGACGCCCAGGGGCCAGCAAACGGTTTCCCGGGACACACTTGCGGGCATCACCGAGCCCGTTGGGGCTGCCGGGGGCAGACGGTCGGCCACCTGAAACAGGATGGGGACGGCCGTAACGGCACCGTAGTGACCGGGAAGGGGCGTGCCGTCGGGGCGTCCCACCCAGACCCCCAGGGTGTGGGTATCGGTGACGCCCACGGCCCAGGCATCCCGAAAGCCGTAACTCGTCCCGGTTTTCCAGGCCAGCTTCCGGTTGCTGCGCATGCCGAAGCGCCCCCGCCTGTTCCGATTTCTCTCCGGCGTCTCCAGGATACGACGGATAATCCAGGCTGCCCCTTCCGAGAGTACCTGGGTCTCAGTGCCCCGGGCCTGTGAGAGCCTCCCCAAAGGCATCACCCTGCCTCCCCTGGCAAAAGCGGAAAACCCCGCCACCAACTCTTCCAGGGTGGTTCCCACTCCTCCCAGGACCATGGCAAGGTTGGGTTCCCCGCCCTCGGGATAGCGCAGATGAATGCCCGCCTGGCGCAGGAGGCTGTCAAAACGCACCGGTCCCACCCTGTCAAGAAGGTCCACGGCCGGAACGTTCAGGGACCGGACCAGGGCATCGGCGGCCGATACCGGCCCGGAGAAATGGCGTGTAAAATTAAGGGGCGTGTACCCGCCGATGGACAGGGGGCTGTCCATGAGCAGGCTCTCCGAATGAATAAGGCCCTCGTCAAGGGCGACGGCGTACAAGAAGGGCTTCAGGGTGGAACCCGGAGACCTCACGGCCCGAACCATATCCACGTGACCGAAGCGCCCTTCGTCAAAAAAGTCCATGGAGCCCTTGTACCCCCTGACCAGCCCCGTGTCGTTCTCCACCACCAGAAACGCCACGGAGGTCCCGGACGGCAGCTCGCCCTTCAGGTTAACCGCAAGATCGGCCAACCCTGCCTGGAGGGAAGGATCTATGGGGGTCTGGATCACCCCCTGACCCGGACAGGCTCGCCTCAGGCGACGGGCCAAAAGCGGCGCTCGAAACGGGGGCTTCCAGGACTGGACGGCCAGGGGTTCGTCCCGGGCCTCTTCTCCCTGCCAGGGCTCCCAGCGGCCAAACCCCACAAGGCGGCGTATCACCTTGTTGCGGGCCGTAACGGCCCGGTTGGGGTGCAGGTCGGGCCGATAGCGGGACGGCGCCTGGGGCAACACGGCCAACAGGGCCGCTTCGGCGTGGGTCAGCTCAGCGGCGGGTTTGCCCAGGTAAGTCAGGGACGCGGCCTGCACCCCTTCCACGGTGCCGCCAAAGGGGGCATGGTTCAGGTACAGGGTAAGGATCTCCTCTTTGGTGAGACGCCGCTCCAGTTGAAGGGCACGGAGCATCTGGCCGATCTTACCGGCAACGGTGCGCCGATGGGGGTGAAGAATCCGGGCCACCTGCATGGTGAGGGTGGAGCCCCCGGACACGATGCGCCCGTGCCGAATCGCGTCTGCAAGGGCACGTGCCATGGCCAGGGGGTTCACCCCGGGATGCCGGTAGAACCAGCGATCCTCGTAAGCCAGAAGGGCCTCGATGTAGATCGGGGAGACCTCTTCAAGGGTCACCGGGTACCGCCAGATGCCCCGGTCATCGGGAAACACCCGCAAAGGGCTCCCTTCCCGGTCCACCACCGTCACGGCCATGCCCTCACCCGGTGCCGGAATGTCCGGCGGGAAGGCCAGGTCCAGGCAGACCGCCAGCACTACCGCGCAGGCCAGCACGGCAAGCCTCCAGGTTCCCTTGATGATCGCAAGCACACGTGCCATGGATTGCCCTTCCCTTGTGGGCCTTATCTAAATATGCCCCGTGGGCGATGGGGCCCAACCCGTTGGATTCGCCTTCATGGGTCCCCTGCCGCCCGGCCTTGTCTTTCCGAACCGATAATCAACGAATAGTTCCCCGTAGCCCGGCCACCTATCTTTTCTATTTTTGTTTCGCATCGTTAGTAAACATCGCTTAAAAACTTCATGAATGCCATGGTTCCCTGTGGCATCACGATCGCCTCAAAATATAGTAATCCCCCATTGTATTCCTTGAAAGGCTCTGGTATCCACACTCTTTCACAACCAACCACCCCATATAATCCTGATGACATGGGTCAGGAGTCTCTACCGGAAGGCCGTCCATCCGACTATGGGAGTGCAAGAAAAGCCGCAGGTCTCCTGTTGTCCCGGGTGATCTGTTTTCGTATTTCTGCGCCCTCGAGAGACCCCTTGTTCGGCATGTATTTTCAGGAACATGACAACCGCATAAGGAGTCTCATACAATGGAATACATCAAAGATATCCTGGCCGCCCTGAGCGTCATTCTCAACGGCCTGCCCCAGGGCCTTCTCGCCCTCTCCTTCGGCTTTGCCTCCATCCCCACGGCCCTGGCCTTTATCGTTGGCGCCGCTGGGTGCCTTCTCTTCGGGTGCGTGGCCCCCATCTCTTTTCAGGCAGAAACCATCACCCTGGCCGGAACCATGGGCAAAAACATGCAGGAACGCCTCTCCATGATCTTCTTCGGGGCGGCGGCCATGGCCACCATCGGTGTCTTCGGCTTTCTGGAAAAAATCGTCAGCTTTGTGGGGCCCGCCATCACCAACGGCATGATGGCAGGGGTCGGCATCATGCTCGCCAGGGTAGCCTTCGGCATGGCCACAAAAAACAAAGCGGTGGGGTTCAGCTCCATCGCCTCAGGGTTTCTCACCTACATGATGACCAAGGACCTGGTCTACACCATCACCATCTCCGTGGTGCTCTCAAGCGCCGTGGCCCTGGCCATGAAACAGAAATCCGACATGAACGCCGTTGAAAAAGAGGGCTTTTCCCTCCAGAAACCCATCCTCAACCTGTCTGTGGCCCGTGGGGCCCTGGCCATGGTCTGCCTCAACATCGGGGCCAACATCGCCTTTGGAAAAATCACCGGCAACATCGCAGGCGCCAGCGTCAACGTGGATCACCTGGCCATCTACAGCAGCCTGGCGGACATGGCCTCTTCCCTGTTCGGCGGCGGCCCCGTGGAAGCCATCATCTCCGCCACGGGCAGCGCCCCGCACCCGGTCTTTTCCGGCGTGCTCATGATGACCCTTATGGCCATCATCCTCTTTGCCGGACTCCTTCCCAAGATCGGGAAATACGTCCCCAGCGAATCCATCGCCGGCTTCCTCTTCGTCCTGGGAGCCATCGTCACCGTCCCCATCAACGCCTCGGCAGCCCTTGGCGGTGGAAACACCATTGTGGGCGGAGTCACCATGGCGGTCACCGCCATCTCCGACCCTTTTTTGGGCATGATGGCCGGCCTCATCGTGAAATGCCTCTCACCCCTGGTGGGCTTCTGATGACCCGAAAGTACAGGGCAGCCTTGCCGTTTGACACGGTGCCCCACCAGGGCGTAAAACCGATTCCGCCAAAGGGCGATGTGATTTGCCCATTCTGATGTGCTCACATGTACCCAGCACATGCTTGCGGCGTTTGAATAAACGCCACCGACGGTTGCCCGACTGTATTTATCTGTTTTTGTAATTATTCAGTAACAAAAGGCAGCCTCCGGCGGCAAGGTGTGCCACCTTGGAAGCAGGTTGCGGATGCGCTTTGCCCCTCGTTCCTCGGGTCAAAGTACATCCGCCGTTAAAACTCAGTTCATTTAAGCAGTTCAACCCATACGAACTGACAAACGTTTAGCCCCCGGCAGACCCGCCGGGGGCATAAGCTGAATAGTTACCTATTTTTTTACTTGAAGGATATCCCATGAACAAAACATACAGACTGGAAGTGGCCGGTGTAACACGAGACCTTCCCATCATCCCCATCAGTGACACACTGAGCATCGCAAGCTTCGTGGTTCTGGGCGACACCGAGCTCATCTGCGCCGCAGCGCCCCTGCTTAAAGAAAAACTCCCGGACGTGGACGTCCTCGTCACCGCAGAAGCTAAGGGCATTCCCCTTGTCTTTGAGGTCTCGCGCCTCATGGGCATGAAACAATTTTTCGTAGCGAGAAAAAGCGTGAAAGCCTACATGGACAACCCGGTCATTGACGAGGTGCAATCCATCACCACCACGAACAAGCAGCTCCTCTGCTTAGACGCTCTCGATGCCGCAGCCATCAAAGGCAAACGCGTGGCTATCATTGATGACGTCATCAGTACCGGCGAATCCATCGAAGCCATTGAGCGCCTCGTCAAAGCCGTGGGGGGCATCGTCACCGTCAAGGCGGCTATCCTCGCCGAAGGAGATGCCGCCTCCCGCAAGGATATTCTCTTTCTGGAAGAGCTCCCCCTGTTTCCCGCGGAATAGCCTGACCAGGTATAAACAGGCTCTCCCCCACGCCCAGCCAAGAGGAGAGCCTGTGCTTGTTGATTACACAAACCGGTTGTAACACCTCAGGCTATGCCGTCGTCGGCCCTGCAGGAGCCCACCCCTTGAAACAGGTCAACAGACAGGTCTTAAAATGGGATTTTTTGCAACCGGAAGGACCCCGTCCCGGGATTTACCCCATGGTGTCCATGCGCCGGGCCAGCGCCAGGAGCTCCTCTTTTTTCGGGCGGTAGACCAACATGGCCACAGCAGCAACACCCAGGAGTTGGTAGAAAGAGAGGGCATCCTTTGCCAGGAGAAAAAGGACCAGGCCGTAAATACCGATGCTCTCAAGGAGGGCTGAGGTGACAATCACGATGACGGAGTACCGCGCCACCGCCGGATGCTGGGCGGAGGGCATCGATCGTAAGTTCTTCACCGCCCCCGGATGCCCCAGCATAAACCCCCGCAGAAAATGAACCGCCACGAGGGTCGCTGCGGAAATACCGAACAGCGCGTACCGAAGGGTCACCAGTGGGAATTTATCCCCCACCGCGGCCGTCAGGGTATCTGCGATAAAAAGGCTTACCCCGAGGTACACACCCAGGGAAGCAAAGATAGCTCCCCAAATGATCAGGATCAAAGAAAAACCGGAATCAAGCTTTTTAATTTCGTCTGGTTCGATCATGGACACCTGCCTCGTCAAGTTCGTGTTCCCGAAACGTTGGGTAAAAACACCCGCAACAAAACGCGACTTCGACCATACCACAGGATGGCATCCATGTTCATCCATGAAACAGACCGACAGGTACAGAAACATGTCACCGGGAGTCACCCCGGTGCATTCCCCCTTACTCCCCGAACACTTTTTTCAATAGCGCGGTGGTCTGCTTCACCGGGTCTTTCCGGATTTCAGCCTCTTCAATGGCAATATAATGAAAAATCCCGTCGACCCCTTTGTCCAGGACATAATCGGTGAGATCAGCCTTCACATCCGGGACATACGGCATGGTCTTGTACTGATCCATCACCTTGTCGTAGGCCTGGATGGCCCCTACTTCGGAGAGGGTCTGATCCACCACAGGCGCCATCTCCTTCTTCAGGGACGGGGTCATTTTCTCTTGAAAGTAGAGGGTCGCCGAGTTCTCTGGCCCGTCATAGATCTGCTTGACATCCTCAAAGGTCATCTCGGCGATGGCATCCATGAAAAGCGATTTCGCTTTGGGGGTTGCGGCCTCGGCTCCCCGGTTCAACTTGAGCTCAAGATCGTCCACCAGATGCCCCATGCCCGCCTTGTCCAGCATGGATTTCACCGCCTGAAGCTCCGGCGGCAAGGGGATGTGAATGGCCGGGTCGCCGTTGAACCCATCTGCGGTACCCAACTGGCCGACGACACTCTCGGTGCCCATGCGAAGCGCCTCCTTGAACGCATCGCCGATCTCACCGGTGGATGGTGCCCCCTCAGCCACCTCCGTACTTTCTCCACTGTCTTTCTTGAAGATATTGATCTTATCCAGCCATGACCCTTCCGCTTCCCGGTAAACGGACGACCCTGCAACCACACACAGGGCAATCCCCACGGATATCCACTGTTTTTTCATATGAAGTTCCTCGTAAGGGGTGTCGGGTATCAGGCAGAACGCCTGGGACGCAAGGCAACACGCGTCCTTAAAAGACAAGGGCTTTCGCGGAATAGCACAAAAAAACAGGAAAGGGGAGACATGGACAGCGCGGCGGCAGGAGGGGTGCGAAAGCCTGTAATAACTCAGGTAATATACCATGACATGGGCGCATAGGGACATAAAAATAGATTCCCTCTCACCAACGTCATTCGGTTAAACGGCCCGCTCAGGTGCGAAACTTCAAGTTCAGAAACGAGTTCAGGCTGGGGCCTGTTCCGTGTGTACATCTTTACTGCGCCATTTTCTGTGCGGGGAGGCCCACACTCCGAATGTATGTTGCGGGGACGCCTCCGACAACCGTATAGGGATCCACGTTTTCAGTCACCACCGCTCCGGCTGCAACCACTGCGCCCCGGCCTATGGTTACCCCTTGAGTGATGATTGCACCCCCTCCGATCCAGGCTTCGCTTTCTACTGTTATCGGCCGGGTCGTCATCCCTCTTCCCACGCCCTCAACGTATCTCAGGCTGTGGCTTGCGGTTTCAAACATAACCTGCGGGCCAATCAGGACACGGTCCCCGATAATCACCTTGTCCCTGGGAACACCGAAACGCACATGTGTATTAATAAAACAGTTTGCCCCGATTTCAACGTTCCCGGCGCATCCGATGGGCCGAATGGTAAGCGGCCCCCAGATGGTGCACCTGCCTTTTACCCCCACCCGGGCCAGGCGAAAAAAAACATACCGGTGCCTGTCTGCCCAGGCACTCCTTGGAAGATGGTTTGCCAGGGCCAGAAAAACAGACTCTCTCACGGAAGGTCCTTTTAGTTTGAACATACGGTGTAGTCCTTCATTTCGGTTTGTCTTTCCGGAAAGAAAAAAATGATGAAAACCGTTAGAACAGGAATAAAGGAAATATAAAAAAGAACTGTTTTAATGGAATACAAATCAGCCAGCTTCCCGACGAGGGGGGAAAAGAAACCTCCCAACCCAAACGCAAGCCCCATCATCAGGCTTGACACCATTGACCTTCCCTTTGGGGCAAGCTCTTGTGCCATCACCACCCCCAGAGTCATGGTGGCAAACAGAAAAAAACCAGCTATAAAAGCTCCCGGATAGACCCAATGCCCTGAAGAGCGGATAAAAAGCAAAAGGATGGGCGTCATCAGGGTATGCGTTATAAGAAAAATAATCTTGTACCCGATCCTGTCCGAAAGATACCCAGCGGCAAGCCCACTTATTGCGCCGGAGGTGATCAAAAGTGAATTCACAATTCCGATTGATACGAGTGAATACCCCCTGTCGTAGAGCATAATGGATGTAAAGGTATAAAAGGATTGCCCCACGATAGCCCGCAGGACCATAACAAACCATATAAGTAATATAGCCTTCCAGACACCTCCCAACGACTCCTTGATGGATCCTAGGAAGCCGTGATCCTGAAAGCCTTCACTTATTGGAACGGGGATGAGGGGATAGACGCATATCAGGCAAAATATGCCCATAAAAAGCGTATACGACGTGTTTTCAAAACCAAAGGCATGGATGTACCAGGAGATGAAAAGCGGCCCTATTCCAAATGCCACGGTTCCCCCCGTGTTGAAAACCGAAAGGCAGACCCCCTTTCTTGCCCCGCTGTAAAGCGGAACCATACCCGTTATTGAAGGGTGAAACATGGATGAGCCGATAGCCCCGAGTGCTGTTACGGCGACAAGCAGATAAAAACTGTGAGCTATGCAGGAAAGGGGAAAAAAAAGGATTGTCAGCAGGACTCCGCAAAGAGCGAACAGCTTTGTCTGGTATCTGTCGGAAAGATATCCCACTGTTGGCTGGACGATAAACGCAAGAAACCTGACAACGCCTGTGAGCAATCCGATTTGCGTCATGGAGAGCATCATTTTTTCTTGGTACAAGGGAAGCATGGTGCTGAAAAAAGAGGTATAAAAGTCACCTATAAAATGAATCGCCGTCAAGGCAAATATGATTTTCACATTTGCTTTGACGTTGCTGTCTACATCGTAACTCATTACACGTTAATCCCTGAACTGTTGAAAATAGTTATGATCTCAGCTCGAGTATCCGGGGTTTTGTTAAAATCTGCCTATGTCAGGCTTTGCAGTTGCGGCCCGGACTTCCCGGCGACCAGACAGAGGGAACCGTCAACTTCACTACATAACCGACTGCTTAGACGATATTTTGATTTGCTTCTTTTTCTTACGTTTATATCGGTCAGCCGGAATAATCAGAATGTTCCCGATCTGCAACAAGTCTCTTTGATTTATGTTATTTACTTCCGACAGAGCCCTTACCGTCGTACCGTTATCCCTTGCGATTTTGTAAAGGCTATCCCCGGATTTGACTTTATGGTGGCGAACGGATCTGTAAATGGCAAGCCTGCTTGATTCCGGGATAGTGTCTATTACAGAAAGCAATTTTTCGGAAGTTCCCTTGGGTACCCTGAGTTCATAAGGTCTATCCGGAAGAATAGCGTGCTTCAATTCCGTGTTCAGCTCCGCAAGGGATGAAAAGGGTATTCCGGTGGTTTTGGCGATGCTTTTCAGGGACAGCTGTTTGTTTATTTTCACGACGTCAAACGTGACAGGCCGTTCCGGTTGAATCTGATCAAAGCCGTATTTTTCAAGATTGTTGACGATTTGAATGGTGGCCAGAAAGCGAGGAACGAACCTTGCCGTCTCCCTGGGCAGGCGATTGTAAAGGTCCCAGAAGTTATCAAGGTATTTATGTCTCTGACCTTTTATTGTCCTGAGTACACGCCCCTCGCCGCAATTGTATGCTGCAAGAACTGTTTCCCAGTCTCCGAATGTTCGATGAAGTATCTTAAAGTAACGGACAGCGGCAACGGTTGATTTGAACGGGTCCAGCCTTTCATCCACATAGAGGTTTTTCTCAAGGCTGAACCTGTTTGCCGTAACAGGAACAAACTGCCACAGGCCAAGTGCATTCTCGGTTGACAACGCCTTTAAGTTGAATCCGCTTTCGATCAGGGGCAGCCATGCCAGTTCTCCGGGCAGCCCCTCTTTCTCAAGTTCTTTTCTTATAAAAGCTATATACTTCCCGGAACGCCTCAGGGAATCGGCAAAATACCTTTTCTCATATGTGGTAAATCTTTTGATTTCCGCTTCCACATGCTTGTTCAGCAAGGTGGGAATGGCGCTTTGACTCATGGGAAGAGCGGTATGTTTTGAGACGTATATTTCATGGAGCCGCTTGCATATCATAAAGCGGATTTCATCTTTCTGCTGCAGTCCCTTGAGAGATGCCGAATCACCTATTGACAGAATAAACCTGTAGGCAGCGTCTAACGTTGCGATGGCATCATCCGCATCTCCATTCTCCCACATTTTCTGGGCATTCCGGCACAAATCCAGGGCCCGTTCGGCCGCATCAAGGCTCTGGTCATCTTCATCCTGTAATTTGTACTCCTGTTCCATTGCTGCCAGATCGTCATATACGTTATCCTCGGATATCTCTTTACCTGGCAATAACGAACCGGATGCGTCGGTTGCAACTGCAGATACATGTGTGGCAGGTTCTCCCTTTTCCTGTTGGGTTACGATTGCATCTTGAGGAATTTTCGGAGTCACAAATAACGGTTGCGTTGTGCAACCTGTCGCAACCGCAGATATCAAGGCTATGTTGAGCACTAATTTTTTGATAATCATCGTCCTATATCAGTTGTATGGTTATGCGTATGGCGCCTTTTGTATTAGGGCTCGGCCGAAAAATGATGAAACCCCCAAAAGTGTTGGCCGTTTGAGCGATGAGGCGAATTAAGCCATCGGTAACGCTCACCGAGAGCTATGACACACGCCGATACGTGTATATTTTATGTTTGCCATAGCCCTTACATGCCCATCGACACGTTGCCCATATCCGGTATCATACGTTTATTCCTAAGGTATTCCACAATAACTTCCGCACATTCAAAGGGGGTGCTGCCGGTGGTATCAATGGTTATTTCCGGACGTACAGGAACCTCATAAACACCGTCCAGCCCCGTAAAATTATGAATGTCCCCCTTTAATGCTTTTTTATACAACCCTTTCGGATCTCTTTGTTTGCATTCCTCAAGGGGCGTGCTGACATGAACCTCGATAAATTCACCGGAGTCCAGAACGCTTCGGACTCTATTTCGATCCTTGGCAAAAGGAGAGATAAAGGCACAGAGCGTAATAAGGCCTGCATCAACAAACAACTTTGAAACCTCTCCTATACGCCTGATATTTTCTGCCCTGTCTTCATCGGAAAGGGCCAGGTCCCTGTTAAGGCCATATCGAACGTTATCACCGTCCATGAGATAACTGTGGCAGCCGAGGTCGAAGAGATACTCATCAACGGCTCCTGCCAAAGTTGATTTTCCAGATCCGCTCAGCCCTGTAAACCAAAGCACGCAAGGGCTTTGGTTTTTCTGTTCTGCCCTGCCAACTTTTTTTATGGCGTGCCTGTGCCGGAAACAATTCGGTATCATGGTCCCATCCAGTTTAAAAAAATGACGAAAAGAACAGACGTTAAAAGATGTATTTTCCCCTTTTCATAAGGAGTCGCACCAATATCGGTAATCATATTTATCAACACGGACAAAGACTTCCCGGCACTTCGAAATCAACTCGGTTTATAAATGGGTGCCTCGACAGGTGTTTTTTCAACTCATCAACATCTTTTTTTTCCGTTGCTTTCCTATTCAGCAAATTTTTTTTTGACAGATGACTTCCAGCCTGCGAATCCTTAAACAACACGTCACATACGGTTTTCATACTGTCAGGACGACACCCACAGTATTCCAGCATGGACTCTGATGTTTCCAGCGGTGAGTTGAGCCAGTTTTTGAATGGTATGGCTGGCATTTCAATACCCTGGGAGCGCAGTTTCATATACCGCTCCATCACGGAAAGCCAGATTAAGGAGAGTATTCCGGCATACGAAAGGTGTGTGCCCTCATCAAACCGGGCCACCATGGGAACCAGACGAGCCATGCGAGAGCGATAAGCCCTCTCTCCGATGACAACCCCTTTATCCGGGTCCCCGGTACTGCCCACAAAGGCTCTCATGGAGGAAGACAGCCACGATTCTGCGTCCCGATAGAGAAACACGCTTTTCATATCGGGAAAGCATTGGATCAGCCAGTCGCAAAGTTCGATGACACTGCCCCGAACCTTGATAACTATCTGTTTTTCTAAAACGCCTGCGCACAGCAGTCGCACTGAGGCAACCAGAAGTTCCTTTAACTTCAAGTCATTGCATGAAGCGTTCAAACGGGCAGCAAGCAGAGCGGTCAGTACATCAGGTTCTGAAATGGTCACAACGTCTTCTATCTGGGAGAACACACGTCCCGCCAATGTTGAACCCGCTCTACCCGTTGAAAAGATAAAGATCAGTCTTCTGCTCTCTACATCAATGGTCTGTGCCAGACGGATCATGATGTCAAAAGATATGGTAAATACCCGCTCGGCTGCTTCATATTGCGCCATATAATAGAAAGGAGCTTCAAACAGGGTACCGGTGGTTCCAGAAGCCACAAACACAGCGATTTGGTTTGCCGTATCCATGGCATAAAGCGAGATACCAGGGTCATTCAACAGCTGCCGAGCATCAGTGCAACCGACGCTTTCCAGCTCAAAATCGTTGATATCCGTCACTCCGGTTGCTGAAGTCCGTGTTTTCGCCTTAATATCGTACTCATGCGCGATCACAGTCTTTCTCCCGCTTCGGACATCAGGTCCTCTCGGAACCGTATCAGCTCTTCAGCGGCCAGTTCAACATCATCGCCTTTGAACGATGACAAAGCAGTTGGGCTGTATTGTTTCAGTGTATCTTTTGTTTTGTCAGTATAGGAAAGCTCACCCCCTTCAGAAATGATGATCCCTTCGCTTTCAAGTACAGCCCGATTGTTTTGGACCACCTCATCCACATGCACCTCAATAGGAAGGTCCAACTCCGGCTCCCCATCCCTTACCACTACCGGATACCCCCCAGGGTACCCGAAAATACCGGGAATATGACCGTAAAAGAGATCTTTTTTGCGTAAAAAAGCCAGCAACTGAGGGATAACACAGGCTGCCGTAACCCAGTTCAACTCAGAGTCGGCAGGAAGTCTCAGAAAACGCTCGGGATTGATTTGTGTTTTCACGCCATCTGCCCATACGTTCAGGTACTTTGCATTTTTCACATCTTTTATAAGCTGAGCCACATCATAGTGCCCGGCTATCACCTGAAGGCGTTTATCACATAACTCTCTGTCCGCTTTAAGCATGGCGGCTATAATCGCAACATTCCCCATACCCGTCAGCAAATTGGGAATCTGCGAATCCATCAGCGGGTTGACCGCGTCGGGATAACAGGCATTGATGATCACTGTTTGTGAGCTTTCCTTTCCGACTGCGCTCTGCAACCTGTAAAGCAAACACCCGTTTAAAGCGGTTGTCAGCCCGAACCCCACCTCTTTGACAAGGCGCCCCCACCGGCTGCCGGGAGTTAGTGACCAGGGCGACTGAACCGATGCCGTATGGATGACAACATCGGGACGATGCTTTCCGATCAGTTCTTCAAGACGACCGGGGCTGGACCAGTCAATCACCTCTGCTGAAAAAGAGAGGGAAGATCCGAATATTGCCTGCTTTGCAGAGGATGCGGAAACGATCCATTTCAGAGCACTCCGGTTTCTTGCCACAAGAACCACATCCATATGTTCTGTGCAGGAGGTCATGATAAAACAGATGCATCGGGCCAGATTCCCCGAACCGGTAATCATAACTTTCGATCTATTTTGAATCATCACAAAACCTCTTCTATGGATTCGCAGATGGAGGCAGGGTCAAGTCCCGCCTGCTCCAAGAGGCTTATGGTGTCACCAGATCCGCCGGTCCAGCCGTCCGGCCACGCAAACACCCTTGAAATCCTGACCCTGTCCAAAAGGTGTCGCGTCAGTGAGGCCAGTCCTCCGAAGGAATAATGATCTTCTATTATAAAAAGCTCTCTGGCATATTTGATTGCTTCGTAAATGTCTTCAACAGGGTATGGTTTCAGCCTGCAGATGTGAAGCACACCCACATCTATGCCCTTATCGGCAAGTAGCCCATGAGTTTCCATCGCAATTTCAGTCGAATAGCCATACGACAACAGGACACAATCGCTTGGTTCGGTCAGCCATACGACGGTTCCGGGACTGAATGCCAGGCCCCCCTCCGCCTCCCTGGGAAGCCTTATATACGCCGCTCTGTTTTGCTCAGCTATTTCAGACACCATGTAAGGTATCTCAGCTGCCGATACAGGTGCCCAAATATCAATATTCGGAAGTGACGCCATCACGCAGACATCGTTCAATGACTGATGAGTCTTGCCGTTTCTTCCCAGGCATCCCCCCGCATGCGATCCAACAAGAACCACCGGAAGGCCTGTCTGGCAGATACTTACCCGGATCTGATCATAGGCGCGGTAGCACAAAAAAGCGCTGAATGAAAATACCCATGGCAGCAATCCGCACTCTGCCATTCCTGCTGCCATCGACACCATATTCTGTTCAGCAATCCCCCCCATGATAAAGCGGTCCGCTTTACTTTCCGCTACGTGCATAGCCCCATTCGAATCCGCAAGGTCTCCGTCAATAACGCGTATTCGCGCATCAACGTCACATCTCCTTGCCAGCTCCATTCCCAAATAATCAGCTAATTTCATGCAAGACCCTGTTATACTCTTCATCGGTTAGGCTGCCGCAGTGACATTTCAACGGTTCTTTCTGCAACAGAGGGGATCCGTAGCCCTTGACAGTGTTGGCGATTACAACTGTAGGCTTTCCGTTAACGGAGTTATCCAGACATTCCCTGAATGTATGAGTGAGGCTTAAGTAGTTATTCCCGTCCGCCTCATATGTATTCCAGCCGAAGGCGCCCCACTTTTGAAGTGGATCAGGCAGCGGGTTTCTTTTTTCCAGAGAAACATTTCCCCACCCGAATTCCTGTTGCCCGTTGTTGTCCACCACCACAAACAGATTGCTCAGGTGATACCGTCCGGCAAGCATGGCAGCTTCCCACACCTGTCCTTCCTGGCACTCCCCATCACCAAGTACAACCCAGACATTCACATCCTTTGGCAGGGACATGGCCATTCCGATTCCGGCAGACAGGCCCTGCCCCAAAGACCCCGATGAAAAATCAATACCTGGAGTAAGCGTCATATCAGGATGGCCAGCGAGCGGGGACCCGATATCGCTATAGGATTCAAGCCAATCCTCGGGAATAAATCCAAGCTCGGCAAGCAAGACATAAAGAGCCACCGCTGAGTGCCCTTTGGACAAGATCAACCTGTCACGCAATGGATCATCTTTGGTTTCAGGTGACACGTTCAGAAAGGTAGTATACAGGGTATGGAGTATATCAATCACACTCAGACAGCCCCCAAAATGCCCCCCGTCGGGATGAAGAACAGAGACAATTTTTTTCCTGAGATATTTTGCCCTACCCTCAAGGCCGCGATAATCAGAAAAGTCTTCTTTAATTTTGGAAAGCATAGCGATGCCTTTTGTAGGGTATACGGGTTGTGTCGTCTACATAACTACCTGAAAAATCATTACAGTCGTAACGATTCAGTGCCTGTCGGAACATTTTATCCCTGCTTTCCCATCGATTATCCACCGAATAATGACGGATGCGGCTCTCTTCATCATGAGAGATATGAATCGCTTCACCGTATTGCATGCGTAATAGCCCCAGCCCAAGGGTAAGCCGTGCTATCATATCCTGATCTTCCCAGCCCCATCCGATCAGATCACTGTTGTACCCATTGATATTCAAAAAATTTTTGCGGCTCACACAAAGCAGGCCTGGAGCATTTCTGAGCCCTGTCTTGGCGTCTTCTTCAGAGTCGATGATCTCCAACCTTTTTCCGTCAGCAGTCTTCAGCTCAAGCCTGTAGCCGAATGAAGTGATATGCCCAGCATTCCTTGCATTGACAGAAGATTCCTTCACCCCCTTCAGCGTTGCGAAAGAGTTCGGATTGCGTTCCAGTTCCTGAACAATATGGGACATGTCGTTGGGATTTACGATGATATCGTTGTCGCAAAAAAACAAAAAAGGGTTACCGCTGCAACGCACACCAATATTATGCGCCGCCTGCTTATTGAAATAGCTGACAGTACTGATTGTTATAATTTCAATCTCATCCAGGTAGTTTTCAGTAAGGGTATAGAGGTCATCCGGAGAACCGCCGAAATTGACGATATATACTTTCCCGTTGAGAATCTCAGCCGTTTCAACCAGAGATGGAAGGGATTCCGGTAATTCGTATCTATCACACCAAGGCACAATGATATCGAGCATTATTGGTTATCTCTCCTTATTTCTAATAGTTGATTGATGTTTTCTGACTATAGAAATCTATATCCCTGAATCCGGCGCTAAATGATAAACCGCGCAAAGCGCTCAGGTCTTCGTGTGGATTCGCCCAAATGTGGTTATTCGAATCATTCGAGCTGAATTTTTGCCTTGCCTTGGGCACCCTTACTGATGGGTGTCGTCGTGAACCATTTGGTATTTGGTCCCGCTGTTGCATCGAAAAGATACGCCCCCAGAACATTTATCCTGTTTCGTTCGCGGACGACTAAAAAGCCAACGCGGGATCATTATCACGATTTTCCCTTCATGCATCTATCGCAAGCAACGTTGGAGGCTGTGTGCTTTGGTGGGTTCTGAATTAGAAACGTTCGAACCATCTGACGGTTTTTTCTACTATCTTTTATAACAGCCCTAATTTAGCGATCCTACTACTTTTTTTATAGTTTTTTATCGAGTCTTCTGCTCATCTGTTTTGAGGTGTCAGGGCTCGGCCGGAAAATAATTCCACATCCTGAAATGTTGGCCGTTTGAGCGGTGGCGAGAATTCACCGATCGGTAAGGCATTCATGGAATGCTATACACGCCAATACGTGTATATTATAAATTTGTCATAGCCCTTACCTTTAAGGACGTTTTTCTACACGCATGAAACCGTCATTCAGGGTTCAGTGGAGGTAAGGGGATCTTATTTCGAGAGATTCGGTACTTTGCTACATTATCTCTATTCAACAGAGTGAGTATATGATCAGCTATACAATGTCAATAATTTTCATTATAGAAAAATGGTTATTCTAAATATTTCGAAATAATAAAGAGTAAATACAGTCCCAAAGCCCATAATACAGACAGTTCGTCCGCCCTTGAGCAGTGTCGCCACCACATCCCAATACACCAAATTGACAGTTGGATGCCAGATTGACACCCACCGATCTCGTTTCGCAACAGACCAATTACCACAACCACTTTTATTGCAGCCTGCGCACACTGGCCCATCAACTATAGTAAAATACAATAAGTTGAAGCATCCCCCATAAGCTATACCTATACACCACCAGGGGCGCCATCTCTTCACATCGCCGGAAACTCTATTGGGAGTTATAAAAATGTTAGGGGTGGCGAAATTTTAGGTTGACATCAATTTTTACGGCAGGTAAATAAACAGACACGTCGCGGCCACCGGGCACGCGAGCAGTCATAAAGCAGCAGATCCTTTGGGTGGATTGCCTGCATGATGGAACCGTACGATCATGTGACCTTTTGCACCCAGGGAGAGCCTGCCAACCACAGCCTTCCTTAACTCGTTAAACCAGCATTCACATCGCAAGATCACATCGGATTCATCATGCTCACCCGCAACGATCCCCCCGGCTCCCGCCCGGCACGTTGCGATAACCGTCACACCACGCATTTGGAGGAGACGTGAACAAAACTGAGATGTTCTGGACGATTCTAAAGAAATTCAACGAGGACACACTGCCGGTACAACTCCTGCTTGTCCTGCTCTCACTTTTCGCACTTTACGGGGTCTTTGCGAAACCGTCAAAGGCATCGGACAAAGGAATGACTGCCTTTCTGGCTGTTGCCTTTGCCTGGAACGGCATTGCCTGTTTCCTTGTCTATTGCGGAAAGAGCCCCATGGCGCTCTTCGTTGGGGGCCCCCTCTACCTGGTAATCTCCTTTCTCTTTCTCGTGGACCTGCTGGTCACCGGAAAATGTTCCTACCGTCTGCCGGATACGCCCCTTCACCAGGGCCTGACCGGAGCCCTCCTTTTGTGTGTGTACCTCTTCCCCTTTGCAGGAATGGCCCTGGGCCATGGCTTCGTGGTACTTCCCATGTTCCCCTGCCCCCTCGCCGCTTTTACCCTCATACTTTTTGCGGCGGCAGCCCCCCGCATCGACAGGGACATCTTCATCCTCCTCCTGGTCTGGGCCTTCGTCAACATCCCGAAATGCTTCGGACTCTATGGATGTTACGAAGAGATCGTCCTCTGCGCCTCGGGGTTTTACAGCCTTTACATCATAAAAACCCGACCGGCCGTCCACAAGGCAACCATGGAGCCTGTCCATGAACCCATTTGAATGCATCGACGCCGGCAGCGAATACTGCCCCTGCTACCTGGCCGAAGCGGGTGAGTGCACCGTCTGTACCCTGCTCCAGGGCAAAGAGGTGTGCGCCTGCAACTGGTCCAAGGTCTGCATTTACCAGAGATACCTGCGTAACGGCTCCAAAGCGGTGAAACGCAAACAGACCGTGTTGTGCGATATTTCCGAAGCCCGGCGCATTGAAGACGGGATTTACCTGGAAAAAATTACGGTCTCCCGGGCCATGGCACGGGCCCTCAACCACCCGGGGAGCTATGTGTTCGTCAGGGGGCTCACGGAGCGCTCTTTTTTCGACGCCCCCATGGCCATCGTGGATTCAGACATCATGGCAGGCACTGTGACCCTGGCTTTTCATGTTACCGGGCCGAAGACACGCCTTCTGGAACTGAGCTCCCAGCGCCTGTTCCTGAGGGGGCCTTACTGGAACGGCCTCCAGGGAAACAGGGCCGTTGAAAGCATTCGGGACGCCCGATGCCTCGTGGTGACCGGCGGCATGTCCCAGGCCTCGGTGCCCCTGGTAATAAAACGCCTCCTGGCCCACGGCAACACGGTGACCCTCCTGGTCAACAGGCCCGGCCCTTTTTTTATCGCCGACTACCTGCCCGACGAGGTGAAGGTTTATGAAGTGCCCCTTCACGGGAACCAGGGCCGCGACACCATGGAAGCCCTTCCGGAAAAGGAAAACATCGCCTTTGCCTACAGCGCCGGAAGCACGCCCCAGCACGAACTCGTCCGATCTTTTATCAGTCGGCACTGCCCCGAAGCCGGTATGGCAATCTCCAACAACCACACCTTCTGCTGCGGCGAGGGCATCTGCGGGAGTTGCATGGTCACCATGGGAGGCAAGGCGATCAGATCCTGCAAGGTTCAGTACGACCCGCAACGCATGACGGAAGAGGAGGCCGTCTGTCCATGACGACACCATGTCCCGGGATACCTCGGAGCGAGGCTGGCACATTCATTACGTCCATGAGCGTCCATCACGATAAGAAAGGAATCACATCATGCCCAAGGTAGTCATTATCGGTGGAGGGTGGTCGGGATGCGCGGCGGCCATTGCAGCCCGAAACGCAGGTGCAGAGGTGGTACTGCTGGAGCGGACGGACCTTCTCCTGGGATGCGGCCTGGCCGGGGGGATCATGCGAAACAACGGACGGTTCACGGCCGCAGAAGAGCTGAAATGCCTGGGGGCTCCGGAGCTGGTGGACCTCACCGATGCCTTGTCGCGACACGTCAACATCGATTTCCCCGGCCACCGGCACGCGAATCTCTACGACACAGCCCTCGTGGAACCGGCGGTCAGGCAGCTGCTTTACGACAAAGGGGTGGATATCCGTTTTGTGGCCCGGGCCGTGGGGGTATCCATGGACGAACCGGATTCTATCCGTTCGGTGTCTCTGGCCGACGGGACCACCATCCATGGGGATGCCTTCATTGAGACCACAGGCTCTGCCGGATCCATGGGCAATTGCGCCCGATACGGCAACGGCTGCACCATGTGCGTGCTCCGGTGCCCCTCCTTCGGCCCCCGGGTCAGCCTCAGCCGCATGGCAGGATGCGAAGAGAGCGTGGGACTTCGGGATGGAGAGACCTATGGGTCCTTCAGCGGCTCCTGCGAACTCAACAAAGCGACCCTCAGCCCGGAAATCCGGCAATGCCTCGCAGAAAAAGGGGTGGCGATCCTGCCCCTGCAAAGGCACCTCGTGGATGAGGGCATCTTGAAACTCAAGGCCTGCAAGCAGTATGCGATCCCCGAATTCAAGCAAAACCTCATCCTCCTGGACACCGGAGCACGGGCCAAGATGATGATGCCCTTTTTCCCCCTTGAAAAACTGAGAAAAATAAAAGGGCTTGAACGGGCCATGTACGAGTTTTCCGGCGGTATCTCCAACTCCGTCCGGTTCATGGCGCGAACACACCGGGACAACGCCTTAAAGGCCCAGGGACTCACCAACCTCTTTTGCGCTGGGGAAAAGGCGGGGCTCTTCGTGGGGCACACCGAAGCCATGGCAACGGGAAGCCTTGCCGGCTGGAACGGCGTGCAACAGGCCAAGGGGCTCCCCCTGCTGTCCCTGCCCGACGGCCTTGCCATCGGGGATTTGATCCGGCACGAAAACCTTGCCAGCACCACCCTTGAAGGGCTCAACGACCGGTACACCTTTTCCGGGGGAAACTACTTTAAACGATTGAAGCGCCTCGGCCTTTACACCACCGACCCAAAGGCCGTCGAATCCAGGGTACGGGCCCACGGACTCCACCATGTGTTCTTGACGGCCCATGAGAAAAAAGAGCGCCCCCTCCAGACCATGCAGGCTTAAACGGCGCACACCAACCAAAGCAATGAACAGATACCATGTCACCCCCCGTCCCAGAGCACGGGGAACGATGAAACCACAAACACCTAAGGATGGACCCATGACGGCACCCCAAAAAAAACACCTCGTACGTAAAAGTTTTTTCGGTTGCAACTCCGCCCATGGATTTCACTGCTTCTTTGATTTTTTCCATGACCTTACCGACGCCAGGATCTCCATCATCAAGGGGGGCCCGGGCACAGGCAAGTCCACCTTCCTGACGCAGATCGCCGACGAGATGCTCAACCAGGGCTTTTCCGTAGAACTTCAGCACTGCTCCCTGGACGCGAAATCTTTAGACGCCATCATCGTCCCGGAAATCAAGGCGGTGGTGACGGCCGCCACCGGTCACCACGTCTTCGATCCCCGGCACCCCGGGGCCGTGGACGAAATCATCAACCTGGGTCGTTACTGGGACGAAGCGGGCATTCGGCGCCACAGCGCGGAAATCCAGGCCATCACCGCCGAATCCGACCGGCACTTCGGCAGGGCATACCGCTTCCTGGCCGCGGCCCACCTCATCCGAAAAAACAAGGCGGACCTGTCCACGGAGCATCAGGATTTTTCCAAGGTTAACGCCCTGTATGAAGCCCTCTGCGCGGACCTCTTCACAGGCCACCCCCTGGCCGACACCATCGGCCCGGAGAGACACCTCTTCATGAACTCCATCACCCCCCAGGGTAAGGCCAGTTTCATGGGCACGGTGGTTGACGCCGCCACCCGGCTCTTTGTGATCCACGGAGCTCCGGGGACCGGAAAATCCACGCTGCTGACGCGAATTGCGGCCAAGGCAAAGACCCGGGGACTCAAGGTGGAATATTGCCATCACCCCCTGGACCACCACCGGCTCAGCCATGTCATCATCCCGGCCATTGATGTGGTGATCTCAACCGACGCCCTCACGGGCCACCCCAGGGAACAGGAGCACGACCTGAACGCCTTTCTGACATCGGGAATCGCAACAAAACAAATGGAAATGAAAGGAGATGACACCCGCTACACGTCCATGATCGACGCCGCCATGGAGACCCTCATCCACGCAAAAGAGACCCACGGCAAACTGGAGCAATACTACATCCCCCATATGAACTTTGAAAAGGTGGACCAATGCATGGCCGACACCACAGAACAGGTGCTCCGGCATGCCGAAAGGCACCATGCATTCACCAGGCGGTCCTCCAAGGTAAAGGAGTTATGTTTGTGAAGATAACATCGTATTCAGCCCCTCTGAAACGGGGCGCCCTTGCAGCATGCATGGTTGTTCTGTTGGCAACGCCCTTTGTCTCTGCATCCGAAGAGTCCCAGCGCACTCTGGACGACATGGTCATCACCGCGAGCAAACGGGAATCCTCCCTGGATGACTTTGCGGGGAGCATCTCGGTCAAAGACGGTCAGTTCATCACGGATCATGAGATCAAGGACCTCTCCGAGCTGACCCTGTTTATTCCCAACGTCTACTTTAAAAAGACGACCTCCGGAGACGCCTTTGTCTCCCGGGGTATCTCCACCATCGACACCTCGCTGTTCAGCCCCATGGGCCTTTACATCAACGACGTCTCCTACCCCTTGAGCTTTATGCAGAATCAGCTGCTCACCGACGTAAAACGGGTGGAAGTTCTTCGAGGGCCCCAGGGCACTCTCTACGGACGAAACAGTGAATCCGGGGTCATCAACGTGGTCCTGGAGGAGCCCGGAGACAAACTGAAGGCAACGGCAGGCTTGTCCGCCGGCAACTACAACACCTGGTGCGGGGAAGCCTCGGTGAGCGGCCCTGTGGTAAAAGACACCCTCTACCTGGGGCTGTCCGTGACAGGACGTAAAACAGACGGTTTCATAGAAAATGAGGTCACGGGCAAAGACGACGTGGCCGACGAAGAGACCACCGCAGCCCGGGGAACCCTCCGCTGGACCCCCGGAGAACGTTTCGAGCTTGTGGCAACCCTGGACGGCCTGGATCAGGACAAGGGCATCAGTACCTTGCGCCTGGAAGACGGCCCCCAGGCCTCGGACAGACACAAGGTCCGTTCCAGTGAAGAAGACCGCGCCGAAGAAGAGGAGGTGGGCGGAGTCATCAAGATGAACTGGCGAGCCGACAACGCCAAATTTACATCCATCACCAGCAACCGCCAGTTTACAAGGGAGTTTACCCACGATTTTGACCGAACCCCGGCTAAACTGGGAACGACCGACTTAGATATCGACCAGGATAACTGGAGCCAGGAATTCCGGATCGCTTCCGAAGGGGAAGCTCCGCTTTCCTGGCTGGTGGGCCTCTTCGGGTTCACCGAGGACCTGGACACCACCATGGCATTGAACCATGTCAACCCCGCCATGGCCAAAGACCGAGTGACGGACTCGGAAAACGACGGCTACGCCATCTTCGGCCAGGCAACCTACCGGCTTACGGACAAGCTGAAACTTACCGGCGGTCTGCGAGGGGAGCACGCCACGGCCGAAGGTACACAGACCTTCACCAGCATCATGGGGCCCGTGACCTTCGACGAAAAACTCTCCGAAACGGAATGGCTCCCCATGGCCTCGGCCTCATACGAAATTGCCGACAACCTGACGGCCTACGCCACCTGTGCCCGGGGCTGGCTCGCCGGGGGCTTCAACTACTTTTCGGCAAACTCCGAAGAGACCTTCGGCTATGACCCCGAATACACCGTGAACTACGAAACAGGCCTTAAGGCCACCTTCTTTGACCGACGCCTCAAGGCCGACTTTTCCCTGTTTTACATCGACATCGACGACAAGCAGGTCAGGGAAGAGGTGCCTGGGGGAGGGCAAGGCATCTGGAAATTCTCCAACGCCGGCAAGGCCCACAGCCAGGGGGTTGAATTGGACCTCACCGCCCTGCCCCTGGGCAACCTGGAAGTTTTTGCAGGTGTGGGACTCTCCGACACGGAGATCGACACCTGGCAGGGTACCACCGGGGGCATGCCCTTCGATTACTCGGGCAACTCCCTGCCCTGGGCCCCTGAGTTCACCTGGAACGCCGGGGCGGCCTACTACATGACCAACGGCCTCTACGGAATCGCCGATGTCACCGGTGCAGGAAAACAGTACTTTGATGCGGCCAACACCCTGAAAGACGACGGCTATGCCCTGGTGAATCTTAAAATGGGCTACGCCTTGGGACGTTTTGACATCTCCGTCTACTGCAAAAATATCTTCGACGAAGAGTACGCCACCAAAAAAGTCAAAAACATGCAGGGATTCACCATGGTGGAAGACGGCGAGCCCCTCACCTTTGGTCTGACACTCAACTGGAGGCTTTAATATGACCCCCTTATTCGATACCAACGGTAAAAATCCCATGGCCCCCGTCTTCGAAGCCCTCCAGGGCCCAGTCCGCATGGCCGTCCTCAAAGCGGCCGTGGAGATGGGCATGGCAGACATCCTGGCAAGGGTCTCGACCCCCGAAGACATTGCAGCAGCCCTGCCCGGTGAAACGGACCTTGCAAACCTCACCCATTTTCTGGACAGCATGGCGGGCATCGGCCTGGCCGTGAAGCACGAAGGCAGCTACCTCAACTCGCCCTTTGCCGAGACCTCCCTGCGCACGGAGAGACCCGTCTATTTAGGGGACATGGTCCTCAACCTGTCCCGCATGCAGCACCGGAACATCCACAAGATCGAGGCACTGGTCCAAGGCGGACCTCCCCCTGTAAAAAAAGAGGACCGCCTCGCAGACGAGAGCAAGTGGCAGGCATCGGTCAAGCACTTGGCCCCGTATCAGCGGGCCGGCATCGCCGCCCTTGCAGCCGACACCATCGATGCCCTGCCCGAATGCAAATCCGCATCAAAAATCATGGACATCGGATGCGGCCCCGGCCTCATGTGCATGGAGGTCCTCAAACGCCACCCGGCCATGGAAGGGGTTCTCTTTGACCTGCCGGCCATCATCGGCCTGGCGGAAAAAGAGGTGGAAAAAGAGGGAATGGCATCACGGGTCTCCTACATCAAAGGAGACTACAACACCACAGAGTTCGGGGACGGATACGACATCATCTGGGCCAGTCACAACCTCTACTACGTCAAAGAGGCCCCGGCCTTCTTCTCTCGCCTCCACACGGCCTTAAACGACGACGGGGTCTTTGTCAGCCTCCACGAGGGAACCACCGGCGAAGGGACGGCCCCTGAGCATGTGGTGCTCTCCAGACTCTCTCTGGCCCTTGAAGGCCAGAACTATGTATTTAAAAAAGGGGAGATCGCCGAGCACCTGCGGAGCGCCGGGTTTGAATCGGTGGAGACCTCTCCCCTGACCCTTCCCGTGGGCGAGGTGGAGCTGACCATTGCCCGGAAACAGAGAGGATAAACCATGACGCACGCTGTACGCACCCCGGGGCGACCCGGGGTGTTTTCATCACGTTTTCTGTTCCTTATGCTGGCCGCCCTGTGTGTGGCGGCCGCATGGCCGGGACGCACCTGTGCCGCCAATCGCCCGGTGATAAAAATCTCCGGACCCCCGGTGGCCGAAAGCCTCCCCTTTGCCATGATGTCCGGCATGACCTTTGACGACCCGGCCATGACGGTTCAATTTACCCCCTGGCACTCACCCGACCAGATCCGGGCCATGATCGCCGGGGGCCAGGTGGACGGAGCCATCGTCACCACGGCATCGGCCTCCCTTTTTTACCACAAGGGGGTCCACACCAAACTGGCCGCCCTCTTTGAAACGCCCCTTTGGATCATCTCCACGGCGGAATCCGCAGGCACCTGCCTGGAGGACCTCGGGGGGACGATCCTCTTTCCCTTCGGCCACAAGGAGATGCCCGAGCTTCTCTTTAACGCGCTTCTGGGCCCTGAGCCCCCGAAGATCACCCGCCACCACACCGGCGGCGCTCTGGAGGCGGTGAACCTTTTGATCCTTGGAAAGGGGCATCACGCACTCCTGGCCGAACCGGCGGCCACCCTGGCGGTCATGCGATCCAAAGAGATGGCGGACAAAGGGGCGCCGCTCCTTACTAAGAACCTGGACTTAAGAACGCTCTGGAAAAAGAAGTTTGACGGAAAGCCCCTGTATGTCAGCGGCTTTGCCCTGTTTGGAGACGCCTTGGACAACCCCGCCATGGTCCGCCGCATCCTGGAGGAGTACGACAGGGGCGTCGAGCGTATCGCGGCCCACCCGGAACAGGCAATGGCCATGGCGGACAACAGCTTTCCGGCCCTGGCCGCCCAGTCAAAAAACGGAACCCTTCCCGGGGTGGACATCCACGTGACCAGCGACCCGCAGGCCTTTTCCGACACCCTATTTTTCCTTGATCAACTCTCCAGGCAGGCGCCCAGAGCCACCGGAGGCGGCCTGCCTGAAAACGACTTCTTTCTGGTGACGCAATGATGGGGACCATCCACGGGAACACCGCCCGCCTGGTTCTACGCCTCTCCGGCATCCTCCTGCTCATCCTGGCCTGGGACCTTGTGGCGCGCCACTACTCCGGCCTGGTGGTGGCCTCGCCCCTGGACACCCTTGCTGCCGCGGCCAAGCTGTTGAGCGACCCGTCCTTTATCGTCCGGCACTTTGCCGTGAGCCTCAAACGGGTGGCCCTGGCCCTGGTGTTCGGGCTCCTCGTCGGAGGGAGCCTGGGCCTTCTGGCAGGATTCTTCGATCCCTTCAGGCTCATGATCGAACCCCTCAGGTGGATGCTCATGACCATTCCCGGGGTGGTCATCGTGGTGGTCTTCATGCTCTGGTTCGGCATGGGGAACCTGATGGTGATCAGCATCACGGCCTGCACCATCGCGCCGGTGGTCTATGTCAATGTCTCCCAGGCCATGAGCTCGGTGGACAGGTCCCTCCTGGAGATGGCCGAAATCTACCGGTTTCCCCTTGCCATGAAACTTCGGCGCATCTATGCCATGACCGTTGCCGGCCCTTTTTTTTCGGCTGCGGTCATTGCCGTGGGAAACGGAATCCGGGTGGTGGTCCTGGCCGAGGTCCTCGGCGCCAACAACGGCATCGGTCACTGCCTGGCCATCTCCCGGACCAACCTTGACACACCGGAGCTATACGCCCTGGCCCTGATCAGCATGTCCATCGTCGGGGGAATCGAATTTTTCCTGTTGAAACCGTTAAAAGAGAAATACCTGTGGAGGGAATCATGAAGCCGGCTGTTGAGCTCATCGATGTGAACATGGTATTCAAAAAGCAGGAGGTGTTGCGAAACCTCAACCTGACCATACCGGAGGGTCAGCGCATGGCCGTGACAGGGCCCAGCGGTGCGGGAAAATCAACCATTCTGAAAATCATCGCAGGCCTTGTCACCCCCAGCTCCGGCAGGGTGATCCGCCACACCTGCAAAACCGGGTATGTCTTCCAGGAGCCCCGCCTGCTGCCCTGGAACACCGCCCTGGAAAATGTAATTCTCCCCCTCATCGCCAGGGGAGAAAAAAAGAAGGCGGCCCGAAAGGCCGGAATGAACTGCCTTGCCGATATGGGCCTTTCAGGCTTTGAGCACAACTACCCAAGCCAGCTCTCAGGGGGCATGAAACAACGGGTCTCCATTGCCCGTGCCCTGGCCATCGAACCGGACCTCCTCCTCCTGGACGAGCCCTTCACCGGCCTGGACCCGGACCTGCGGGACGCCATCTGCGAACATCTGGAAGATGCCCTTTCTAAAAAGGCGACCACCGTCATCCACGTCACCCATGACGTGGGCAACATGATCCACACCGCCGATACCCTCTACACCCTGGCCGCACCGGATACGCTGAGGCAACTGCCCCTTGCGGGTTAGAGGGAAAAGCAGCCTTCTATGGTTAAAGTGCATGGAAGAAGGCCTCCGGCGGCGAGGTGTGCCACCTTGAAAGCAGGTTGCGAATGCGCTTTCCCCCTCGTTCCTCAGGGAAAATCACATTCGCTTTTGATTTTGATTGGCCTGAATTTGCTTTTTAAAGCCTGTTTATTAAACCCGTCGTTCTAAAATCAGACAAAAGTTTAGCCCCCGGCAGGGCCGCCGGAGGCAGCTTTAACTTGGCTGCCTTCTATGGTTAAAGTGGGCAGGGAAAACCTGCCTCCGGCGGCCAGGGGATGATCCCCTGAACCCCAGGTTGCCAAAGCCCTCCCCCTTCGTTCCTCAGGGTGAGGGCTTCCGCGAAGGTTTCTGTTAAATTGAGCAAAACCTGTTTGTCAAACTTTTCAAAAGTTTGCCCCCCGGCAGGGCCGCCGGAGGCGTCTTTAACCTGGCTGCCTCCGGCGGCAAGGTGAGGTGCTCTCTGTGCTCCATATGTGGGTGGCCAGACGCTTCAAAATCGCGAAAGTATCCGGCCAATCCCATGCCCTTCAATCTTCTGGAGCGACACATGACATTCGGACTCCAGAGGCCATCCCTACCCCTCCACCTCCTCCAGGGCCCGTTGCATCCAGCCTGCCATCTCCACGCCTTCAGGACGATAATAATGGGTCATGTAGGGCTTGATATCGATGATGGGACTGCCGTCCACGGCTTCCAGTCCCTGGACCTTTAAGACGTTGCCCTCGCGGGACAAAAGACGCACCGCCGTCACCAGGACCGGATTGGGCCGTGCCGGGCTGCACGTGGAAAAAACCCCTTTCAAAGGGAAGTCCTTTCGCCCCATGGGGTGGACCTGAAGAACCGAGCGACTCTCGTCCGGGATCAGGTGGGGCCAATAGAGAACGAGGACATGGGAAAACTCCTCGACGCCTTCCAGAATGCCGTCGAAGCGATCGTCGATGACAAGCTCCGACACGAGGTCGGCAATCTTCTTCACACGGGCCCTGACGTCTTCGTCGCCTTTTTTCAGTTCAATACCGTCTACTCCGGCTTTAAGCTCCGGATTGGACAAGCTGCTTCGGATAACCCCCACCGGTGTAAGGTACATATCCCGGGTTGCGCTGGTTTCAGTCGGCATGGTCTCTTTCCTCCCACCCGTGTTCATAAAAATATCCGGATGTCGGCTTGGCTCATTTAACTTCCACAATACTTCACAAGTTATCTTCAAGTACCCATACCACCGCCGAAAAGAAAGATGCAACAGACAAAAAAAAGGGCCACCCTGCGACAGACCGTATGGCGGTCATGTCAGGTGGCCCATAAAAGTAAAAAGGGAAAGGACAAACAGAAATCGTTGACGGCTGCTTATCCGTAATGAGCTATCACTTTGCTGCGCAGAACGCCACTACGGGTCGCGCTTCCGGATGGTCACAGCCATGATGGTTCGATCCTCAAGGATCACTCCCTTGGCGTACACACGGTCACGGGCCTTAATAAGGCAGGCATTTTTCAAAGGGTTCCCATTGGCATCCAGGCATGTCGTCTGGACCCTGTTGCCATCATAAACCGCAGCTCCCACATAAAAGCGAGTCTCTCCCACGACCACCCAGGAACAGTCCCCGGCCACCTCCAGAACCCGGGCCTGCATCTCGATAAAATCAAAGACCTCGTACTCCTCCTCACTCCACATTTCTCCGGCCCAAGCAGTCGATCCTATCGCCCACACCATGAACACAACGGCCAGGATTAATCGTTTCATCGGTTAGTCCTCCTAACGGGTCTGCTTCCAGTAAAAGTATTCCACCCGATCGTTTTCGGGCAAATCCCAGCTCTTGGCCCCCACGTAAATTTTACGGTTCTTGATGATGGGCACGGCTATGGGCAGATCTGCAGGCAAAGTCGTCGACCGTACCTTGCCCGAAGAGGAATTACCCCAATCCGTGACAGGCGTTGCGTCCAGCATACTCACGGCATAGAGGCGACCGGTCCCGCGAGCACCGGTGCCTCCGCACGGATCGTCGATGGGCACTGCAACCCCCGTCACCACAGGCGTGTAGGTGGTGAAATAGACGACACCCGAATCCACCAAGGCCTGGGAGACAACCTTTTCCCCCGGATTGGTCAGGTTCATGTACCACCCCTTCGTAGCCTTGAGGGCCTCGTCGTAGGAGCCTGTGGGATCCGATACATCGAGAAGATCGTTTGCTGGCGTCAGGTCGGTGTCCAACCAGTGGTTATACACGCCGTAAAACCGATTGGACTCGGTGGTGTCCAGGGGATCGGCCCGGTTGCCGGTGCCGAAATAGAGCACCTCGATGCTACCCTCAATGTCCGAGGCCACGGGCGCGTAAAAGATCTTGCCCAGGCCGCTACGGAACAGGCGGTTTTTGTACGACCAGGTACCAGCCGGTGCGACCTCTTCGGCAATTCGGTCTGCCCCGGTACCAATGATGGCAACGTCGTCGGCAAGGACAAACACCTGGCCGGCCATGTCCCCGGCGTAGATGCGGGTTGTGATGCCGTCGGCGTTGTGATCCACGGCCGAAACATCCACGATGCTATGGGTCATACTGCTCCAGTTCCCGGCATGGACCTTAACGGGGGTAAGGGCCCCGGATGAAGCAACCACGGCAAACAGGGCACGTCCCACGCTGTCCGTGGAGGCAGGCGTATCCGAATCCTGCTGGTTGTCGTAACCGCCGGGAAGGATAAACACATCCTCCGTGGTACCCCCGGAAACCGTAATGGTTCGCACCTCAGGTGTCCCCCACGACTGCCCCAGGACCTCGGCCCCGGCCCCCAGATGCGTATTCTCAATGTCGTACTTCCACCTCGGGGTGTTGTAGTTGGTAATGTTCAGGGCGTAATATGTTGATCCGCCCCGACGCTCGCCCACAAGCACGGTTTCCGGGGTAAAAAGATCCGTGCCCGTAAGGCGTACCCCGTAATCCACCCCCGGAGGCCCGTCCACGTAGTAGTCGTTGTTGTTGTCCTGGAGCAGGTTGAGGCGATTCAGCTGACCTGGTGGCACAAAAGCCCAGACCTCCTCGCCATTGGCGTCGTTGATGCACCGGAACAGACCGTCATTGGACCCGAAGTAAATCATTGTGGAAGAGGAAGAGTAGTGTACCACCGTGGGCTCGGAGTGGATGATGGAGCCGATGGGCCAGTCATTGATGCCGTTCAGGACCTCTGTGATAAGGGCCGTGTCCACACCGATGGCGGTGTTGGTCTCCACAAAGCTATTGGTGGCATCGGTGAGGTCGTTGCTGGTGCCGGTGTAGGTGTAGACATTTCGGCTGGACTGGGTCTGGATCCGCTCTCCGGCCCCGCCTTTGGTCACATCCGCCCCATCCGTGGTCAACTGGGTCCAATAGGAGAGGCTGTTGTCCTTCATGGTACCGTCGGCATTCACCGCTGCGGCCCCAGTAGAATCGAGGATATCACCCACCGAATCAAGGCCATACTTTTTCAGGTTGCCCAGCCACTCTCCGATCTGAAGGGGCTTGAAAAAGGCCAGATAGATGAATCCCCCGTCCGCGGTGCGCTTCACCCGGTTCACCGGCACCACTGGCGCCACAAACACCGTGGACTCCTCCACGATGGTGCTGATGATGTCATCAAAGGCCTCTTTGAGGCTGTCAGCGGTATTGGCCGTGTGGTAGCTCCCCCCGCCCAGGATGGCCGTGCGGGAGAGCAGATCATGGTCCAGCTTGAAACCGATGGTGTGGGTGATGATGTTCTGCTTTTCAAAGGAGGTCCCTGCCCCCATGGCGTGCATGTCCGTGTCGTATAAAAACCCGGCCACGTCATCCAGAAAATCGGTGCCACTATAACTATAGGGATATTTGACGTTGCCGTCGGAATCAAGTTCACGTCCGTCGTTGTTGTAATCCCCAATTTTTTTATTGTCGTAATAGTTGGCCGTGTAAAGAATACTGTTGTCATCCTTGGTAGGCTGCCCGTCGGTGATGATGATAACATAGTTTTTCTGGCAACTGTGCTGGATGGGACTGGTGTAGGCGACACCGTTGTTGAAATGACTTGTGGCTCCGGCAAAATAGAGCCCGGCCTCTGCCAGAGTCTCCCCCAGAGGCGTCCAGGTTTCGGCTGTCAGTCCGGAAATATGAGAAGATATCGTGCTGTTGGTCGTTCCACACGTATCCCTCACGTACCCACCCTGGCTGGAATGGAACACCATCAACCCGAAACGCACGTTCGTGACATCGCTCAAAAGACCTGTCACCACCTCTTTTGCCACAGACAAACGGGTCCGGTTTTCCGAAAAGGAACTATTCTCATAGTTCATGTAGTTCCCGGTTCGCATCCTTCTTTGATTACCACCGCATGTCAGGTCCTTTGTGCGCAAATTATCCTTGTCAAAACCGTTTTCTTTCAAATCGTTTTTTACTGGTTCACAAACGATATTGTCCACATGATCTGTCAGCTTTTTCCAGTTTTGGTTTTTTCTATGATACACGGCATGGGTCTCGTAAGCGCCACTGTAAACCGTTGCCGAGTCATAAGGTTCCGCAGGTACATCTTTCGTAGACATACTCCCGGAATTATCAAACATGATGAGCACATTGGGCTCTAGGGTCACAGGCTGGGTCCCATAAATGGCCGTGTCATCGGCCAGGGCCGGGCCTGAAATCAAGAGAACCAGAGTCACCAGCCACCATGTGTGTCGAATACGCATACCAACCTCCCTTTGGGATCAGAGCCCCACCAGATGAACCACTTTGTCAAACTCTTCCCCAATATCCACGCCACACTGGATCGTGGGCCCGGTAAGGGAATCCGTGGGGTTTGCCGCATCGTACGTTGTGGGATCGATGGCCGTTGACGTCACAGCGTATCGCCGCGTTCGGTAGGTGGCCTTGTCAAATCCCGGAGGTGCCGGCCCGATATGGGCGATGGAGGGCACCTCGTCGGCGTCGGACGAAAGAGTGCTGCTTTCCCGGTTAACCTTCAGCACAATGGCGCGCACCTCGATCCAGGCCACGGGGATTCCGTCCCCGTCAAGGACCGGGGAGGCAAAGGAGACCCCGCCTTTTTTCGGGTCTCGGTCCCGCAGCGGAAAGGTCGCGCTGTCCAGGGGGTAGAGCCGGTTCCCATCGGCATCGGCTTCATTGGCATAGATACGCTCAAAATTGGCCACCGCTTCGAAAAGCCCTGCTTCGGCATTATAAAAGTTGCGCTTGACCACCCGGTCGCTTCCTGCAAGGCGCAACTCCACCACGGAGTTGTTCATGGAGGCGATCCCGATCATGGTGACCAGAAAAAGGAGCACCATCACAATCAAAAGCGCATTGCCCTCGTCATTTCGTCCTTTGCTCTTTTCAGCCAACCGTTTCATGCGTGTCTCCTTTATTGAAAAAAGAACCGCCGCCATGTCGCTTTTATGAAGAGCCCATTCAGTCCCATCACTGTTTTGTCCGCACCATCACCTGGGAAATGGAATGGGAATCGTCCCCGCTCCCCCAGCTCACGTTCAGGTTCACGGTCTTGCTCCGACCGTTGTCCGAGTCTTCCACCTGCCATGTGACGGTGTAGTCTCCTTCCGTCGAAGTATGGGGGCCTTCCGCCAGGTCGCCTCCCGTGGTTTTATCCGTCCACGTCTCTGAAAGAACCTGTTCAATGCGATCCCCAATGGTCACAGCGCCTTCGGTCATATTAAAGGCATTGGCGTTGGCCCTCATGGCATGGATCTGGAGGGCAGCGATACCCAGAAGACCCACCAGGAGAACCACACTGGCCACCATCACCTCAATGAGGGTCGTGCCCTCTTCGTGCGTGTTCCGATGCTTTTCCATATACTTTAAATCCCCCGATTCCGGCACCGCACCATATGACGCAGGAGACGCCGCCGGTGCCCGTCATTGTAAGGTCCCCACACTTTACTTGTATCGGTTGGATCGTATGAGTAGGTGGCGTTGTTCGTAAACCCCTGCTCCTCCCCACGGGTCCGGGCCAGGATGGCAAAACGCACCGCCACAATCTGGGTAAGGTCGGTGGGGGTTTCCGTAAAGCTGCCGTCTTCAAGCATGTAGGTGAGCGCCATGGCCTCCACGTTTTCCGAAACTGCCACAGCCGATCCGGTGTCGACGGTGCGGCCAAGATCGGTGGAGCCGTTGCTCCCTTCGTCAAAAAGGGCATAGGAAATTGTCTCGGTAAGCAGCGCTTCGTCTGCCTCGTCCACGGTGCCGTCCCCGTCATCGTCCGTGCCGTTGGCGTCGCCGTCCAGAGAATAACTGAAAGAAAATTGAGAGGCAGTTGCAACAGTGATGGCAGCCCCCGTGGTGCCGTTGGGATCATACCCGGCCATACGGATATCGTCCTCCATGAGGAGCATGGCAGCACGCAGGTTCTGCTGCATGTCGGTGACCCGTTCCTGGGTGATGCGCGCTTGAAGCTGATAGTTGTAAAAAAAGTAGGCCGCCGAGATCAAAATGATGGAAATGGCCATGGCCACCAGGATTTCCAAGAGGGTAAACCCCTGTGGTTCCCGCTGCATCGTCATGAGTATTACCTCCCTTTACATCGTTTCCACGCGGCTGGTTCCGGCCCCGTTGAGCACAACACGCATCGCCTTTCCGTAGGTGTTTCTGAACTTGACCTCCCCATTGCGCCCGGTGGTCAGTCCGTGACGGCCAAAATGGGTCCGATCCTTGTTCTGGGTGCCGGACCCCGACAGGTCAAAACGGGCATGGAACATATCGATACCGTTTGGAAAGCTCCCGGACTCAAGGGTGGTCTCCCCCGTATCCAGGGTACGGTCGCCGTCGTCATCCACAAAGGCCAGGTACTGCCCGGATGCCCCGACCCCTTCGGTAAAAGCGACCACCACGTTGTCCCCCGTCTTGATGGCCTCGGCCCTGGCAACCTGCAACACGAGATGCACGTCCCGGGCCGAAGAGTTGAGACGCTGTCCTGCGGCCCACTGCTTGAACTCAGGCACACCAATACCCGCCAGAACGGCCACAATCGCAACCGCCACCATCAGTTCAAGAAGAGTCATCCCTCTGCTGTTGCTCATGTTTCCTTCCTTTTCCCACACAGCCCCGCAGTGAAAACCTGCGAGGCAAAGGTGCGACAGGTAGTGAGTCATGGGACCGCCCTGATATGGACGAAAAACGATGAAAGCCTTTTTGTCAGTGGAATATTGCACGAACGATGAAGCAAAAACGGATAGCAGAGTACGAAAACCGGTCAGGGCCAACCCAAAAAAAAGCAATCAGGCACAGACACAATCAGATTTCGTCAAAAATCGTGCGCAGGTAAGGGGAAGGGGCGGTTTATTGAAATTCGGATCGAATGATGCGCACCTTGTTGTGAAGGGTCGTTCAACGGTGACTTTTTGCGAAGGCACCTCCGGGGATGCACCCGAAAAAGCCCTCAGGTTATGGGATATCGTCTTCCCAAGCGCCTGTTTCAAGGGCCCGGGGGTTCGAGCGCAGAATGCGGTCGCATGTTATATAGGCTTATTATAGCAGATTTACCGACAAAAAAAATATCATTAATTTTACTATATGTTAACGAACAATTCGCTATGGAAATTCAACATGGCAACACACCACACCATGTTGAAAAAACAGAACGCGGAAGCGACGAACAGGGCCGAAACCCCATGGGATGGGAGTTGAGGCAGACATATCTGCGTCAACTCCAAGGCCCCCCGTACCGTCTGCCCTTGATTTAACCCGGACATTTCATAAAAATCCAATCACGCCAAAGCAACAAATGTCATTACAGGTAGTTACCACAAACAAACAAGACATTTATAAAATGTAAAATGCAATTCACGGTTTTCCGCTCGATTTTCTCACTTCCACCTCGAAAAAATATCCGGAACAGGTCTCAGGCACAAAAATGCCGCTGCACTTTAACCCGAGTGGCAAGGGTTAAAACGCAACGGCGAACAGGTTTCACAGCGGCTAACCTTACCGCCGGGGTTATTCCGATTAGCGTCAAGCGAATCCCCAATGCCCGTCATCGTGTTTCCAGAAGAATGAAATGGGTCTTTCCTGCAAAAACGGTTGCCACATGTCACACCTCACGCGAATGCCCCGAGAACGCTTGCACAAGGGCTGGCTCCATGCATTCGCCATAGGATTTCAAGGTGCCCCCACCTTGCTGCCGGGGGATAAACTTTTAAAAAGTTAAACAAACAGGATAAAAAAACAAACTCGGGCCAATCAAAATCAAAGGCGAATGTGATTTTCCCCGAGGAACGAGGGGGAAAGCACATTCGCACCTGCTTTCGAGGTGGCACACCTCGCCGCCGGAGGCATCGCTTTTGTTTTTTCCTGAGCCCTCTGTGGCTCTGTGGTTAACCCGACTTTAACCATAGAAGCTATTACTTTTATTCGTTTTATTTTTGTACCGATCCTTACTTCTCCACGCGGATCACCCGGCCGCCTTGCCCAATCCCTCGAATCCCAGGACGGTACATGGACTCGGCAAAGGGAGGCGGGACGGTGAAGGTGCCGGGAGACACGGCCCGAACCACGTAAAACAGGTTGAACTCACGGTCTTTGTGAAGGTACACGGCCGCTGCAAAACGGTCTTCACGGTACTCGGCGTGGACCAGGGGGCTCTGCTCTGCATGGCGCCAGACCGCCCGGCCCCGCACCACGGTTTCATCGGCGCGGATGCTGTGCTCAAAGTTGGGGTTTTCGATCTCAAAACCGGCGGGAAGCAAATCCACCACAAGGGCATCGGGGACTGCCTCGGCAGCTGTCACGCGAAGATTCACCAGCATGAGGGTCCCCGACGGCAGGATCTCGGGATCCAGGCTTCGGCCTTCAAAATCGAAATACTCACGGACAACACGGATACGCTCATCCATGGGAGACGGAGGCGTTTTGGCGTAGCCCGTGACCACGGCCGAGGCAAACAGGGGGGCCTTGCCCCTGGATGTGAGGGACAACCCAGAGGCCAGGGTCTTGGCGGTGAGGTTCATGGCAAAGGGGCCTTTGCCCTTGACGTCCCGGGTATCCGGGCCTTCGGCCACAGCAAGGGAGACGGTATCGTCGTGTTCGGCAAAGGCCAGGGCCAGGCGAAACAGGGCAAAACGCTCCTGGGTGCTCAACCACCTCCGTTGCCTGAGGTCTGTCTCCAGGGTATCCAGGATGTCTGCCATGGCAGGCACCGAAATCTTGTGTTCCGTAAAAAGGGCCACGGTCATGGACAGATCCCGCAGGTTGCTGCCGTAGTCCCTTCGCCAGAGCCCGGCATCGGCCCTCAGGGCCAGGGCTTTTTCTGAGGCTATCCGGCTTCGCCTCTTGTCCCCGGAGGTTTTGAGGGCAAGGGCGAGGCGGGCCACTGCCAGGGCATCGGCCGCGTCGTTGAGATGGTTATCGGCAAGGGTGCGAAGGGTTGCCAGTTGCCCTTTTCGAACCCGGGACAGGTTGTGTGCGGCGTAGCTGCGGACGGCAAAGGAGGCGGCCCGATCGTTTCGCAACTCTCCGGTGGGCCCTTTCACCAGCCAGGTCCGCTGGCGTTCCAACCCTCGACGCAGGGCGTCCGTGGGCACCCTCACCCCCATCTCCCGAGCGGAGAGGAGAAAATCCACGGCATAGCAGGAGAGCCAGGGATCCTCTGGCCCCATGGCATTCCAGAGGCCGAAGCCGCCGGTGTATCGCTGCATGGAGACAATCCGCGCAACGGCATCATCCAGAATCTCCCGACGTTTCTCCAAGGGCAAGGGTTCAATGCCCATGGCCTTTGCCCGCTCAGGCAGGAGCCAGAGCTGGGGAAATGCACGGCTGACAACCTGTTCCAGGCAGCCGTAGGGGTATTGGAGCAAGTCGCGAACATAGGCGTCGCTGCTCAGGGGCAGTTTGGTGGAAACCGCAACGGCACCGCCCACGGTGGCGGGGATAAGCTCTGCCATGGACCGGGAGTCAAGGGTCAGGCTCTCGCCGGGGTTGAGGCGAAGGCGTGTCTCCCGGGCCTCGCCGGGGTACCCGGGGCGAACGGGGCATTGCGTGGAGACGCGTTTCACCATCCCGTCCCCCTTCACCGTCATCACCACCTCCCCCACCCCGTAGGGAGGCAGAGCCTCGTCACATGCCGCCGCCACAGACCAGGACCGGATCTCTCTTTTTCCGGCAGAGAGCCTTATCTCTTCGGGCTCGGTGTCGATGCAGACAGGCCCCCTGGCTTCCATGGTGAGGGTATACTCCGCTTCCCCGTCCACCATGCGCGTCAAGTCTGCCGTCAGGGTAGAGACATCCCCGGGGGCAAGGAACCTCGGGGCAGAAAGCTGCACCACCAGGGGCGGGGTTACCGTGGTTTCGAATTCCGAGGCCCCGAAGCTCGTGTCGTCAAAGGCCACGACCATGAGACGAACCGTTCCCGAAAAGTCGTCCAGGGGAATCTCCGTGGTGATCTTTCCGCTGCGGTCGGTCTCAAAGGGGCCCATGACGCGGGAAAAGAGCGTCACCTCCGCCTGGGGCTTTCCACCGCCCAGGGAGATGTCCCCGTCACCGCCGAAGCGAATGGCTGCTCCAAGGGCCGTATCGGTCTCGATAACCTTTCCAAAGAGGTCCGTGCTCTGCACGTCATACCACCTCCGGGCAAAAAACCAGCCATAGGGATCCGGGGTGGGAAAGCTGGTGATCCCGAGGATCCCCACGTCCACGGCAGCCACCCAGACGCGGCCGTAGTGGGCCTGCCCCTTTTTTTTCACCGTCACGGTGACGGGCAGGGGCGCCTCCTCCTTCCAGGTACGGCTCACAAGGACCTCCACATCCAGGGCCCGCGGGTCGCGATCCAGGGGAAGGTGAAGGACACCTATGGCGCGCAAGGGGGTCTCGGGCTCCTTTGGGGCTGTTTTGCGCAACACCACGACGCTTACATAGATGTCGTGACTCGACCAGGACTCGTCAACGGGGATCTCCACCACGGTGCCTTCCCTTTCAACGGCCGTGCGCCGGGCCCAGAGGAGGGTCTTTCCCTCCACCATCACCAGTGCCTCCCCCTCATCGGGGGGTACCACCTTCACCCGGGCCACGTCTCCGGCCCGGTAGCTTTTTTTATCAAAGAGAAGATTGACCCTGGCGGGATGGGGCGCACCGTCGGTGCCGCCGTAACCATGGCCGGAAGAAAGGGAAAGGGTTGTGGAGAGACCGGTGCCGGGATCCACGGCCTCGATGGTGTACTCGCCGGAGGGCAGGGTCAGGTTATGGGTAAGGATTCCTGCGGGCAGGTCAATGAAGGACTCGGCAAAGGTATAGCGTTTCTCCGTGACCCGATGCTGCCACCCGGCCCCTTCGGTGAATTCCCAGTAGCTGTTGCGGTCGTTGCGGATGACTTTAAGAAGAAGCTGCTTTACGGCAAGGGGTTTTCCCTCGGTATCTGCCACCACAAGGTCCAGGCTGTGCGTTTCGATCTCCCCTGCCCCGCCCTGGCCTCCCTGGTACCGAATCCCCGGCATGCGCCTGTCCGGCAGCCACAGCAGAGAAAAGCGCCGGGTTACCGGGCGTCCCCCGCTTTCAAACAGGCTCACCTCCGAGGTCACGGAGAGGGGCGACCGGCTCTTTCCCGCCTCTTCGTCCACGGCAAAGGCGCCGTTACCACTGGCGTCCAGGGTAAGGCTTCCCAGCTCCGAGACGGAGAGAAAGTCCGCGTCCTCTTCCAGGCCAAAGGAAAAATCCTTTAACGCCATCGGAAAACAGGCTCTCCGGGTCCGCAGGGTGAGCCGGCCCTCGGCCCTGTTCCCAGCCGCAGGGGCCCCGTACAGATACCGCCCGGCCACCTGAAGGGAGTGGGCCATCTTTTTAACCAGCACGGCTTTGTCGGACGAGAGATCCATGGCCATGCGCTCCGGCAGAAACTCCTCCACCTGAAACCCGAAGGTGGAAACCGGGCTCCCCTTGCCGGGTCGCAGCCGCACCTCGGCACGCCAGCGCCCCGTGGGGGCGTTGCCGGGAAGTGTCGCGGTGGTTTGAAAATATCCGGAAGTGCCCGAAGGTGCCAGGCTCACGTTGCCGAACACCTTGCCCCCCGGCTTGACCCAGCGAATGAACAGGTTTTTCACGTCCACGGGTTTGCCGTCGTTGTCCCGCACCAGAAACGAAAGGGGGACGGTCTCGGAGGGCCGGTAAAGATCTCGCGGGGCCATGACGAACACATCCACGGGGCTGTCTTTGCGACCGGTGACCTCAAACTCGGAGAGATCGTTTCGGGGTGCCCGGGTGGAGAGAAAGGCAAGGTCCCCGTTATCGCTTTCTCCGCGAATGAGGACGGTCTTTTTGGCCCGTGGGTCCCGGGTCCGGTACAACCCCAGCGCATCGGTCCGCCCCTCTCCCAGCTTTCGGCCCTTGTCATCAAAAAACGAGACCCGAATCCCGGACAAGGCGGTCCCGTAGGCAAGGGAAGAGGCTGTGGCCACGGTCTCCTTTGCGTAGGACCGCATGGAAAGGCCCATGTCGGTCACCATGAAAAAGGTACTCTGGTATGCGTAGGCAAAGGTGCCGGGCCGCTTCATCACGGCAAAATAGAGGCCGGTCTCCGAAAGGGCTGCGATCTCGCGGATGGGAATATGGCGCACCACCCGGCGGTTTTTCACAGGGTCCAGGTCAAAGCGGGCCGAGTAGACCAGCTCCCCGTACTGGGGCATGTCCTCCAGCTGGTAAAGCCCCATACTGTCAGTGGGGTTGCGCCACTGGGCAAAGGATCTCAACCCCTTTTCGTTGATACGGAAAAACTCCAGGTCCACCGCCTGAACATTCACCGTGGCCACGGGCAGGCCTCCGGTAAGCCCCCGGGGCAGCACCAGGCCGCTTCCGGCAAAGCCCACCATGGGCTCCACCTTCCGGGTCTCCACCTGACGTACAACCGGCTCACCCAGAGTCTTTCCTGCGGCGGAGGTCAGCCCTTCATCAACGGAGACCGTGTACGTGGTCTCGGCCTCCACATGGGGAAACCAGAGCCGCCGCCCGTCGTCCGAGAGTACCCAGCCCCCGTCGGCAAGGCCAGTGCCCACCGTTACCCGGAGAAACCCGCCCTGCAGGACATCCCGGGCAAGGGGATCGGAAAAGAGGACGGACAGCGCCGGGCCGTTTTCATACTCCCGCTCGCCGATGTCCAACACCCGAAACCTGTCGGCGGCAAGGGAAACCGAGGCCGACAGCACCATTACCAGACTGAACAGAAGACAGACGAATCGTTTCATGGTGGAATCCTTCGTGTAGAAAACAGCTTAAAAAACGTAAGGTATTCGTTTCCACAGCTACCACACCGCCGGTACTGCCGCCATGATCCGGCTCACACCATGTTAACTCACCATGGCGGCGTACCGGTCGGCTTCGGGGGCATCCCCCTTGCTTCGATAGATGTCGCTGACGGCCTGATATGCGTAAGAAGCCGTTGCGGGGTCCTCCATGGCAAGCTTTAAGTAACGCTCGATAAGGGAGACGGAGGTATCGCCGTCCTCTTTGAGCAGGTTGGCGTAGGTAAGCTGAATATGGGAGGGGGGACGTTTTCCGCAGCCGGTGCACAGACCCATGCTTTTTTCCAGGAGCTTCCGGGCTGCCGGGGCATCGCCGTTTCCCTTTTTCAGGTTGGCGAGAAAAAAGGCAAGGTTGTCGTCCCAGTTGTGTTCCAGTCGGTCTCCGACCCAGGCCTCGGCCGCCCCTGCCTGTCCGCACTCAGCCAGCAGCCGGCCTTTCAGCAGGGCGAGGTCCACGGGATACCCCTCCAGATCTTTCAGGTTTTCATCCAGGGTGGCAAGGGCTTTTTCGGGCTCCCCCCCTTCCAGATAGAGGTGGCACAAAAGCTCCACGCCGTGGGTATGCCTGGGGTGATGGGATAAAAAGGTAAGCAGCAGGGCTTCGGCCTTGTCTCTTTTTCCAAGGTTCAGGCAGGCGGCGGCAAGTTCCAGGGGAACGTACCCCTCTTCGCCGTTCTCCCCAAGGGCCGCATCCAGTGCCGCTTCTGCGTCGGCAAATTCACCGGAGTTCAATGCGTTGTACCCGTTCCTGAAGGCATCGCCGTACCCCATGTAGGCATCGCCCTGCTCCTCGGGAAGAGACATGCACAGGGCTTCGAAGGCCTGATCCGCCTCACTGTAAGGGGCATCGCCCCCGCCCTCTTCTTCGTCGTCGTCCCACTCCTCCCCTTCCCGTGCCATGGAGCTGCTCAACTCCCCTATAAGGGCCTCAATGGCCTCCTTGGTCTCGGCTTCCCGGGCCAGCTGACCAGCTAGGTGAAGAAGGTGGTGGGCTTCGGCGTCAATGCCCGATTCATGAAGGTCTGCAGCATTTGCCAGGTGCGCTTTGGCCAGGGACTCTCCGCAGCCTGCGTGCTTCTCTTCGATGCGGGCCAAAAGCGCTTCTTGGCCGGCCTCTTTCCCGGCCAGCTTCTCCAGGGCCCTGGCGTATTGGGTGCGGGCAGCACCGTAATGTTCGGACAGGACAAGGGCGTCACCCTTTTTTTCGAGGTCTTCGGGTGATTTGACAAAAAGAGAGAAAAGACCCATGGAGGCTCCTTAGCAAGTGTAAAAATGAGGTAAAAGGGAAAAAAGCGGTGTCTACGTCCGTCCGGGTAACCGCCAGTGACCATTGGCGTTGGATCAGAACGGCCTGTATTGCCTCCGGCGGCCCTGCCGGGGGCTAAACTTTTAAAAAGTTTAACAAACAGGTTTTAAAAAAATGGATTCAGGCCAATCCAAGTCAAAGGCGAATGTGATTTCCCCCGAGGAATGAGGGGGAAAGCGCATTCGCAAGCTGCTTTCAAGGTGGCTCATCTTGCCGCCGGAGACATCGCTTTTGAATGTTTTATCTTACGCCCCGCCGTTGAAAAACGTTGCGTGCAACGCGCGTACCGAGGCCTTTAAATCCTCTTCACGGACGATGAAATACAGAGCCACCGGCGAGGGGCCGAAGGCGATCATCTCCACGTTGATCCCGGCATCGTCCATGGCGGAAAAACAGCGGGCGGCGACTCCTTTGCGGGCGTTCAGACCTTCCCCCACCATGCTGATCAGGGCCACGTCATCTTCTCTTTCCACCTTGCGGAAGGGATTGGGAGTGAGCTTTTCAAGGGCCCCGTACCCCCGGTCCATGTCTTTCTTGTCCAGGAGAATGGAGATACACGTCTGGGACGTGACCACGGACCGGATGTTGATGCCGCTGTCGGTGACGCAGCCCGTCACCTCGGAGAGCATGCCCGGCCGGGCGCCCATGCCGGACGCGTACACCTTGATGATGCCCACGTCGGTATTCTGGGTGACGCTCTTCACCACATGGGGTGCCTCGGGGCTGCTTTTGGTGATGAGGCTCCCTTCGGCATCGGGGTCCAAGGTGCTCTTGATGGCGATGTCCAGGCCGTAACGGCGAACCGGCTCCACGGCACGGGGGTGAAGGATCTTTGCTCCAAAATAACACAACTCGGCGGCTTCAGCATAGGAGAGAACGGAAATCAACTCCGCCTCAGGCACCATGCGCGGGTCGGCGCTCATAAACCCGGCCACATCCTTCCAGAACTCCAGAACCTCGGCCTCCATGGCCACGGTAGCCACGGCCGCAGAGTAATCGGTGCCTCCCCTGCCGTAGGTCGTGATGTTGCCCTCTTCGCTGATGCCGTAAAACCCGGGCATAAAGACCAGGGTCCCCTCATCAAGCAATGGGCTCAGGTGCTCCTGAAAATTTGTCCGGGTCACCTCAAGGTCTGCGGTGGCATCTTCGTACTTTCCGTCGGTGATCATCCCGATATTCTGGGGCATCCGGCAGACGGCCCGGACGCCCCGTGCGCTCATGGCGCAAGTCAGAAGCTCGGCGCTGAAGCGCTCTCCGTAGCTGCTGATGAGATCGCGCATCTTGGGAGTGCTCTCACCGGTATAGCTCAGGCCGTAGTAGTAACGCTCCAGTCGCTGAAGGGCCTTTCCAAAGGTTTTGGAAAACGCCTTCTGAAGGTCGGCATCGGCGATGATGTGCCGTGCCGTTGCCATGTGTTTGGTCCGCAGGCGGCTCATCAGCGGAGGGATGTTCTCTTCATCGGCCAGGGCATCGGCCATGCCGTCGATGAGCATGTCGGTGATGCCGTTCAACGCCGAAACAACGATGATATCGCCACCCACCCGACCTGCGAGGAGATCGAGGATCGATTCAATGGTCTTCTTGCCCTTGAGGCAGCCGCCGCCAATTTTTATCACTTTCATGGTGCTCGGGATTCTCCGTGAGGTTGCATCGTCAATAAGAATTGGTTTGTCTTACCATACTCATCCGGTAGCAAACAAGGGCAAGGTGAACCACCTTGAACGCCAGAATTGCGAATGGGCCCGGGCCCCTGTCGCGCCTCTGTTCGCACGGCGAGAAACAAAATGCATCGTGACGCAGGGCGCCTGCCAGGAAGGGGGAGAAACAAAAAAAGCCTTCCACCGTTAAAACACGCACAGTGGAAGGCCTTAGAAAATCTTCTTGCTTGAATATCGCTTTAAAGGCGGATGCGATTTATCCCGGAGGGCAAATCGCATTCGCAACCTGCTTTCACGGTGGCACACCTTGCCGCCGGAGGCAGCCAAGTTAAAGATGCCTCCGGCGGCCCTGCCGGGGGCCAAACTTTTGAAAAGTTTGATAAACAGCCCCCCCAAAAAAACAGATTCCGTTTAATCTGAACCAAAGGCGAATGTGATTTTCCCTGAGGAACGAAGGGGAAAGCGCATTCGCTACCTGCTTTCGAGGTGGCTCACCTCGCCGCCGGAGGCAAGCTTTTTCCACCCACTTTAACCATAGAAGGCACGTTTTTGTTTTTGTGTGATTTACCCGATGGGAAGCACCACACGACCGTATTGTTCATTGAGCACCTCGGCCATGGCCAGGTAGATGGCGCTCAGGCCGCAGATGATGCCTTCAAAACCGGCAATCACGCCGATGCGCTCGGAGCCGGTCCAGTGGTGGGCGGCCAGAAGGACAAACAGGATGGTCAGGGATCCGAATACAAACTGGAGCCCCCTGTTGGCCTTGAGGGTGCCGAAAAACATGAAAAAGGTAAAAAGCCCCCACATAAAAAGATACCACCCCATAAAATGGTGCTCCGTGGCTTCAATCCATCCGAATTTCGGCATGAGGATCAGCGCCACCAGGGTGAGCCAGAAATGCCCGAATGAGATAAAGGCGGTCACCCCGAAGGTGTTGCCCTTTTTGAATTCAAGGATCCCTGCGATGATCTGCGCCATGCCCCCGTAAAAAAGGCCCATGGCCAGGATCATGGCGCTCATGGGGAAAAAACCTGCGTTGTGAATGTTTAAAAGAACGGTCGTCATTCCAAAACCCATCAACCCCAGAGGTCCCGGGTTTGCCAAAGCATTGTCCTTCATGAATCTGTGTCTCCTTACCTGCCTGTTGCTCCATTTCTTTTTAAAACGCCGAAACCACGCCCTTGCACGTGGACAATGGGCCCGTCCGTTGCGTCACGTCCGGTGTCCCGCCAAGGGATTTGCGGCCACGGTGCCTCACCCTATATGCCGTATACACTCTGACAGGGAAGCCTTACCGCTTTCGTCCCGTCTGGGACGGGTCTCACGTATTTGGCGACCGCCTGTCGTTTATCCTGTCGGCACCTTCATTCTCTTCACGGAAAATAACGATGGGTTATATCAGAACCCTCCTGATGCTGGCAATCAAAATAGACCATTGTTCACATTCCTGCTCACCATTTCTACCCAGACAGGCCCACGTTTCCCTTGAGAGAGCCTCCACGCAGGTCTTCATTCACAATTGTCTGCTCGATTTCCTCACCCTTCGGGTGCCCTCCTTCTGCGTGACCAGAGCGTTGAAGGAAAAAGCTACATCTGCAGCTCTTGTGCCTTGAGTATGGGTGCACTCGACTCGTAAAATATCCGGTCTAATGGGTCGAGGCACGGATTCGGCAGTGCGACGATCTTACTTCGGGGGGAATTGATCCAGGATTTTTTTCACCAGCTTGTTGAGGGACTTGATGGCCTTGTCCGGGTCTTTGTATTCGGCGTAGCGCTGGGCGCCGGTCCCCCGCCAGTACAGGACTGAAGGGTCGCTGCCCACGAAATCAATGGTGAGGGACTCCTCGTCGTAATCGCTGACATTGGTTCCCGTGCTGAGGCCGATGCCGCCGTAACGGCCATGGCTGCCCCTGCCGAACCCTACGCTGCCGCCGGATCCGCTTGACTGGATTTTCATGCGAAGGACATACTCATACCGGAGAAAAAACGTCGCGCTTCCGTCGGTTGCCTTCTTCAGCCCCTTTGCCTTGAGCTGGCCCTCAATCGCAGCCCGGGTTCGGGTGTCACGCAAGGGGTTGTCGATGCGGGGGTCACCGGTCATGCCCTGGGTTTCCGAAGCCCAGTCATAGCTTTTGAGCCCACCGAAATGGTTGGACGGGTCGTAGTCCTGATTGACCCGGATCCCCGAACACCCGCCCAGCACAAGAGCCATCGCGACCATCCAAAACCATGTATTTTTCATGAATACCTCCTGGAAAATAAGATAACAGGCACGCCAACACGTTGCCCGCGGTACAAGGACCGCGACACCAACAGGGGGTTTATCAGGAAGAGAAGCCGGAATCCCGCCGGGAGATACCGGCCGAACACATCGAAGTCACTCTGGTATCCTATCACAGAACGCGCATCCATCCCAAGCCCCCGATCCTGCCGCTCCCACCCGGAAACTGGGGAGAGGGAAACGGGTCCGCAATTTTCTACAAGAAATATGGTCAGACACCTGATAGAATCGGCAGACCTTGACCAACACGAGATAATAACCGGTGTCTGCCCCATGAGAAAGTCTGAAAACACAACGTTTTATCGCCATCACGAGCTTAAGGGAATTGAAGTCACACGAGCCATTGAGAGCCATCACATTTTCCCCAAGCATGCCCATGACAACACCTATACCCTCGTTCTCGCGGACAGGGGGGCAAGTTACTGCGTGGGGCCTGAGGAGCACGAGGCCGTCGTCGACAGGCAAAGCGTTGCGCTGATCAACCCGGCCCAGGTCCACTCCGGCATTCCCATCGGCCGGGAGCAACTCTCGTACTGGTCCGTCAACATCATGCTTGATGTGATGACCGCATCCTTCCGGGATGTCTCCGGAAAAGACGCAGCAGCACCGGAATTCAAACGCATGGTGGTTCGTGACCCGGTCCTTCAGGGTCATCTCCTGCATTTTTTCCACCGCATGACCATGCATGGGGGGCGACTGTCCCTGGAAACAGCGCTGCTGGAGTCCCTTGGGCATCTTCTGATTCGTTACGGAAACGCTCAAACCCCCGAAGCCTTTCGGGGTGAGTCACACCGTGTCTGCCGTGCCAAGGAGTATCTCTCCGAGGAGCTGGGCCGTAAAATGTCCCTGGACGAGGTGGCCGAAGCCGTCGGCCTGAGCCGATACCATTTCCTCCGTGTCTTCAAGAATGCCACGGGTATTGCGCCCCACGCCTTTCGCACCCAGCGCCGCATTGACCTCTCCCAGCGCCTGATACGGCAAGGGATGCCCTTCTCCCAGGTCGCCCTGGAAACCGGGTTCAGCGACCAAAGCCATTTCACCAAACGGTTCAAACAGTTCACCGGGGCAACCCCCAGGCAATATATGACAAATCTATAATGGACCCGGCACAAAGCCAGCCCCACCGCAATTTCATACAATACCCTCCTTTTCCGATGCGATAGGGTTTGTATCAACCCTACACACAGGAGAGCTTCCCATGGAGACAGCCCAGGCCCGTTTGCACACCGAACCCCTCACACCCCCTTCCCCGCAACGCCTTCTCTTGCCGGTGGCGGCACTTCTGGCAGCTGTCCTGCTCTGGGGCGGCTCCTTTGCCGCCATGAGGATTGCCGTTGCGGTCCTGAACCCCTGGTCTGTCATGTGGCTCCGAATGACCACGGCCCTGCTCCTGCTGGCCCCTTTTGTCGGCAAATCCGCCTTTGCGGGCTATCGGACCGGGGACTGGAAACTGCTTCTCCCCATGGTCCTGTTTCAGCCCTGCCTCTATTTTCTGCTGGAATCCTACGCCCTCACCTACACGACATCCTCCCAGGCCGGCGTGATCTCGGCGCTGGTCCCCCTGTTCGTTGCCTTCGGGGCCTGGCTCTTCCTCAAGGAAAAGATCAACGGCCACCTCATCACAGGCCTCGGGATCACCATCACCGGCGTCATCGCCCTCACGATCCTGGACTCCCCGGGCAGCAAGGCCCAAAACCCTCTTCTGGGAAACGGCCTTGAACTTTGTGCCATGGTAAGCGCGGCCATCAACATGGTCATCGTCAAGCAGCTGTGCCAGCGCTACAATCCCTGGAGCCTCACCGGCATGCAATTGCTGGCAGGCACCCTCTTTTTCACACCCGGCCTGCCCCTTCTCCTTCAGACACCCTCGTCGGCCTGGACCCCGGAGCTCATGTTTGCCATGGCGTTTCTCGGGTTCTTTGTAACCCTCGGAGCCTTCGGCCTCTACAACTGGGGGATGAGCCATGTACCGGCCTCCAGGGCATCGATTTTCATCAACCTGGTCCCCGTCAATGCGGTGTTGATCGGGTGGGTGATACTGGGAGAAGCCCTCTCCTCCCTGCAGCTTCTCATGGCAGGGGCTGTGCTGATAGGTGTTGTGTTCAGCCAGCGCGCCGCGTAACAACCACCCTCCAAATCCGCGGGTGTGAGGTATTTTTACCCACACTCCCACCCCAGTGTCCCGAAACCACCCACTCCCCGGGACCACCACGGGGCACCCATACCGGCCCCCCCACGGCCACTCCCATAGAATTTCAGACGGTTCCCCGGGCATCTCCCCAACTGGCATGCCCGTTGCTACTCATTCTGACATCATGGCTTCACGCCCGGCAGCCAATCGCCTCCGCGGCGGGCCTGTGTGACCCTGCGCGGTCACCATGGTCCGCCCCTTACTCTCACACAAGGAACCCGATCCCCATGCACCATAGACACCCCCTCCGGCCCCTCACCACAGGCATCCTGTCCGTTTCTTTTGCTCTTCTCCTCATGGGATGCAGCTCGCCCCAAAAAATCCAAAGCGCCTGGCAACCCGTTGACACCCTCAGAATAGACGGCCAGGTTGACGAGTGGGAAGAGGTACGGCCCCAGTATTATGACGAAGACAGCCGTCTCGCCGTCCGAACCATGAACAATGCCGACAGCCTCTTTATCTGTGTCACCGTGGGATCGAGAAGCATGGCAAGGAAGGTTATGCACAGCGGCCTGACCCTCACCCTCGACCTGGATGACACCCAGGAGCCCGATGTGGCGCTGGAGATCAAGCCCTCCGACCTTCCTGAAAGAAACGCGCATGAAAAGAAGGATCCTTCACGCTCCCGAAACACCATGGCCTCCCCTGCCACCATCGCGATCACGATACCCCCTTCCGGGATCTCCATGGCCCTTACGCCGTCGGAAGCCCGCAAAAAAGGCATTGATGCACGGATGGCACAAGACAGGTTCGACCGACTGGTCATGGAGGCCAAACTCAACCTCAAGACCATGGCCCTTATGGCAAACACCACACCAGAGACCAAAATCACCCTTGGCATTGAGTCTCCTGAGACAAGCCCTGCCGACAGATCAGGAGACAAAAAATCGGGACGCAAAGGGGGACGGGGCGGCAGGGGCCGATCGAGAAGCGTTGCAACACCCCTGAAGGCTGAGTTGGAAGTCACCCTGGCTTCGCCTGACAGATGAGAGGCAGTTGTTGATCATTGGACCCTGACCTCATATAATGAAGCATTGAAATACGTTATTCATGCCCGGTTCTTTGCACCATGGGCTGCTGAGCCCTTGCCCTTCCCGAAGGGCGGCGCTCAGTGCCCCATAAAGCATCCTGAAAATTCACACGCCTTTTCACCCTCCCCTGAGACTCAACAGACTGACCTTCAACCGTTTGACATGGGTGCCTCTCCGGCATGAACCGCACAGGGCATATCGTGATAAAAAAACCGGTGAATCCAATCGTTGCGGCGGGCGCCATTGCCGTTCTCCTGATCTTTCTGCCCCTTCTTGGGGCCTGGCTCAACGGAAGCCCGCTTCTCCCCTACCTGTCGCTGACCTCGATACCGGAGTACATCCCTCCGGCCCCCTTTTCCCCCACGGCATTTGTCTGTCTTGTCATCCTTCTCACCCTGACCCTGGCGCCCTTTCTCAGGCATCTGGTCAGGTTTCAGGGGAGCGTTGCCAGGCAAAAAAAAACGCCCCTCGGTACACTGCCCTGGTGGGGACGCCTCGGCATTCTTCTGCTTTTGGGGTCATGGGTGCTTGCCTGGACCCGGTTCCCGTGGTTTGAGCCCTTTCAGGCCCATACCTTTGAGCCTCTCTGGCTCTCCTTTATCCTGGTGGCAAACGGATACACCCACAAGAGAACCGGGCGGAGCCTGCTGACACACGAGCCGGTCGCCCTGCTTTGCCTTTTCGTGGCGAGCGCTTTGTTCTGGTGGTTTTTTGAGTACCTGAACCGCTTTGCCACGAACTGGTATTATTACCGTGGCCCGGGCGAACCGATTGCCTTGAAAGCCTACGCCAGCCTCGCCTTTTCAACGGTCCTTCCCGGAATTGCAAGCACCTGCGATCTCCTGGCGTCCTTTCCCCGCACCCGGGCGGGTATGGACCGTTTTGTCAAAATAGACGTGCATGGAAACCCTTTTTCCCCCTGGCTTATGATTCTGTTGTCCTGCGCCGTTCTCATGGGCATCGGCATCCGGCCGGACCTTCTCTTCCCCGCCCTGTGGGTGTGCCCCCTTCTCCTTGGTGTGGCGGGACAACACCTGGCCGGGTACGAGACCATCTTCAGCCCCTTGAAAACCGGAGACTGGACGCAGCCCTGGCTCATGGCGGTGTCCGCCCTTGCCTGTGGGTTTTTGTGGGAGCTGTGGAACGCTTTGAGCCTGTCACACTGGGAATACGCCATTCCGTATGTGGGGCGCTTCCACCTCTTTGAGATGCCCATTCTGGGGTATGGCGGTTACCTCCCCTTCGGGCTGGAATGTGCGGTGATCTGTGATGGTGTGCGACGCCTGGCAAAAAAGGGAGGCAGGCCGTGACCGACCCGTATATTTTTTATACACACCTTTCCCGGGATGCATACAAACGACACACCGCCTGTCCCGTGCCCATGCCTCCCCGACACCCTGGGCAGCGATCCGATATTGAATTCACAAGCAATTCAAAAAGCCCATACCTGCTGGCATGGCCGTTGCTTTACTACGCTGTGGGGCGAGGCCCTCTTGCTGGGCGCCGTAACTGGGCAAAGAGGGGCCACGCAGACCAGGAGAAACAACAACCCTTTTTTACTATAGGAAAACCAGGGACAAGGATGAGCGGAGGGGCAGGCGATAATTCATTTTTCTTTTTGGGATCACGCTTATATAGTGAATGCCGGTGCGCGACCAGACAAAAAAAGGCACCCCAAAATGGAGTGCCTTTGTCTTTTTTTATGGTACGCCTGGCAGGATTCGAACCTGCGGCCATCCGCTTAGAAGGCGGATGCTCTATCCAACTGAGCTACAGGCGCATTAATTGATGCGAGAAGCTATTTAGCAGACGGTATTTCGTTTGTCCACACAAAAAACCGAGCCCCCCGAAAAAGGCCCCTTCCCGGGCCTTCATGCCTCCACCGAGGCGTGTCGGCCCGTTGCGAAACGGCCACACACATCAGATGACGACACAGAAAAGGTACCTTGGGAGGTCATGGGTGCTCGCTTTCGTTAAAATCCGGTCCGTTAAAAGAATTCGCCCGGTCAACCGATGGAAATCACGACCTCTTCAAGGGAGCGGTGTTTCCAAGGTTGGCAATTTGCCCCACTGTGATATATCGGGGATCGGGGAATGCAGACTTTTCACATAATCATCATTTCATGATACATTCAGAAAAGGCGACATCCACAACGAGAAATGCTCAACGGTTTTACGGCGGTATCCACGGGAGGTGCCCCACGCACAGGCGGCATGAAAGAAAGCCGATGATTCCCCTTTATTTTTAGTGATAATGTTCCGATATGAATATCAAAAGAGACAACAACAGCGTTTCCGAAAAAACCGATAAAAACGCTTCGCAAAGAGATCCTATGACATCTGAACCTGAGGTCATCGCCAAGGCTGCCCCAAAGAAGAAGCCTGCGTCAAAAAATAAAAATCTGCCTGTCAAGTCGTCCGGCGGCAATGCCGTCACGAAATTTGACCCGCTCCAGAGCTATCTTTCGGAGATCAGCAAGTACAAGCTGCTCACCCGTGACGAAGAGATTGAACTGGGTATCCGCATTCAGGAACACGAAGATCCCGATGCTGCCTACCAGCTGGTCACCGCAAACTTGCGCCTTGTGGTCAAGATTGCCCTGGATTTCCAGCGCGTCTGGATGCAAAACCTGCTTGACCTTATTCAGGAGGGCAACATCGGCCTCATGCAGGCCGTACGAAAATTCGACCCGTATAAAAACGTAAAATTTTCCTACTATGCCTCGTTCTGGATCAAAGCCTATATCCTGAAGTTCATCATGGACAACTGGCGCCTGGTCAAAATCGGCACCACCCAGGGCCAGCGAAAGCTCTTTTTCAAATTGAAAAAGGAGAAACAAAAACTCATCGAGCAGGGCTTTGACCCCAAACCGAAGCTTCTTGCCGAACGGCTCGGCGTCTCCCCGAAGGAGATCATCGACATGGACCAGCGCCTGGACGGCTGGGACGTCTCGCTGGATGCTCCCTTAAAGGAGGATTCCGACACGGAGCGGATTGAGTTCCTCAACTCCGAATCCGACTCGGCGGAAGATCAGGTTGCACGGAAGGAGTTGGAATCGTTGCTCCACAATAAGGTGGAGGCATTCAAGAAAGACCTTGCCGAAAGGGAACTGGAGATCTTCAACTCCCGTATCTTCTCCGAAGACCCCCTGACCCTTCAGGAGATCGGTGAAAAATACAACATATCCCGGGAACGGGTCCGTCAAATTGAAAAAAACATCACCCGACGGATGAAGGACTTCTTTCAAAGCGAACTTCCTGATTTTCATCTGTACACCGATCGGTCCGAATAGCTCCCTTCCTCAACAACATGGAACGGAATTTATGAACTTTTTTTCAGCCACGATCCGGGGGCTTCGACACGCCCCGGCCTTGATGTCGGCCCTGATTCTGTCGGTACTTCTCCTGTCGGGGTGCAGCCCTTCGGCCCGGGGCGGGCTCACCTCCGCCACATCCCCCCCCATGGCCCCCGGAGAAGCAACCGCCGAAGAGATCGACAGCCCAGACACCTGGTCCGGTTACCGCCTCTACATTGAGGCGATGCTGGCCCGCAAAGCCGAAGACTACGCCACTTCTGCGGCGTACCTCACCGCCGCCTCCCAAAAAGATCCCTCGGCCCTGATCCTCAAGCGGGAGCTGGCCGTGGTGTATCTCCTGGAAGGCGACAAGGCCAAAGCCATGGAGGTCATCGACGGCATCCTCGAAACCAACCCCGATGATGCAGACTCCCTTCTGCTTCTGGTCCGCATCCGCCTGGCCGAAAGAAGGGCCGGGCAAGCCGAAAAGCTCCTGCAACGGGTCATCGAATCGGACCCCACGCGGGAAGAAGCTTATTACCGGCTCGGGATGCTCCAGACCACCATCGGCAAACGGGACAAAGCCCTTGCGACCTACCTGAAACTCCTTGAAGCTTACCCGTACGCCTATGCAGGCCACTACTATGCCGCCCTTTTGTACAAAGATAAAGGCGAGACCGACAAGGCCGTGTCCCATCTCGAAGAGAGCTTGAGCATCGCACCGGAGTTCATGGAGGCCCGCCTGGAGCTGGCCGACATCCTTGTGGCCGAAAAAAAATACGATGAGGCCAAGGGGCAATACAGACTGGCCCTCACCCACAAACCGGGGGACATCCAGGCCAGCCTTGCCATGGCCCTTCTCCACCAGGCCTTAGGGGAAGAGGAGATGGCCCGGGAGCTCTTTGCGGAGCTCACCCAATCCGCAGACCGCTGGCCGGAGATCTACACCCTCATCAACCAGCAGTACATCGAACGCCGGAGATACTCCGAAGCCCACCGGCTCTTAACCGGTGTCATGGACGCCTATAAGGACAACTCCGAGTTCAACTACATGCTGGGGTTTGTCTGTGAAAAACTCGGAGACTCCGAAGAAGCCATCCAGTGCTTCACCCGCATTTCTCCGGCATCGGACTATTACGAACGGGCAATTCTTTTTGTCAGCGTCCAGCTCTGGGAACAGGACAGGCGGGAAGAGGCGATCCAGACCCTTGAGGAGGCCCGCGTGCAGCAACCCGAAAGCATCGAGATCCTCAGCTACCTGGCCTCCTTCTATGAGGAGATAAAGGCCTACGATAAAGCGGAAGCCTGCCTCGTCAAGGCCATTGAGATCAATGGCGAGGATCCGTCCCTGTACTTCCGTATCGGGGTCCTCTACGACAAGTGGGGCAAAAGCGAAGCCTCCACCAGCGCCATGAAAAAGGCCCTGGAGCTGGATCCTGAAGACCCCAACGCGTTGAACTACCTGGGCTATACCTACGCACGCCAGGGAATCAATCTTGAAGACGCGGAACGGCTCATTAAAAAAGCCCTGGAGCACAAGCCCGGAGACGGCTACATCACCGACTCCCTGGGATGGGTCTACTACCAGAAGGGACAGTATTCCAAAGCCCTGAGCACCCTGAGGGAGGCCGCGGCCCTCCTGCCCGAAGACCCCGTGGTCATGGAACACCTGGGGGACGCCCTGGTGCAGAACAACCTGAACCAGGAGGCCCTGAACTACTACCGGGAATCCCTGAAACTGGGCCATGAAGACGCCCCGGCCATCCATGAAAAAATCCGGTCCCTTGAAACAAAGGACGCAGCCAAAGACTAAGGGGTCACACTAAAAATAGATGTAAAAATCATGGTAGCCATTCAGCGTATGCCTCCGGCGGCCCTGCCGGGGGCTAACAATATTAAAAGCGCATTCGCAATCTGCTTTCAAGGTGGCACACCTTGCCGCCGGAGGCATCGTTTTTTCGTATGTTTTGGTTTTGCGCCGTCCATATTAAGATGTCGGCTGAGGCCATAGGCCTGTGCCATGGCGTTGCCCGCGCCCTTATCACTCAACCAGAGAAAGCAATCACCCATGCAACGCCCCGTTCTGATCCTCATCGTGCTCTTTGTCCTGCCCCTGTTTTCAGCCTGCTCCCTCTTCAGCCCCCACCCCGTCCGTTTTGAACAAGACGGTGCCGAAGAGGAGCTCATGCGCCTCTCCCGCCTCAATGAAGGGGTGACCACCTTCAAGGGGACCGGGTCGGTGGTCACCACCGACAAGGGTGAAACCCGGCGCTTTCGCATCGCCTGGGCCGGTGCCGCGCCCAACCTCCTGCGACTGGAGATCATCGCCTCGGCGACCCCCGTTGAATCCCTGGCCTACGACGGCACGCGCCTCAGGCTTCGGTCCAACGTGGGAAGCCACGCACCCTACGCAAAAAAAGTAGAAGACCCTTCCCTGGCACGTGCAACGGGCATTCCCCTGACCCTGTCCGAGATCCACGCCCTGCTCTCGGGCAAATTCCTGGTGGGTCCCTTTGAGTCCGCCCGGCTCCTTACCCCGGATCAGGGCCCCGAAACCCTCGTTCTCCGGCCCGACCGCAGCCGAACCAAAACCATCACCCTCAATGCCCACCGCCTCCCCACCCGCGCCACCCTCTCCAAGGCCGGTAAAACGATCTACGACCTTCGTCTCACCCCCAAGGCCGACCCGGGCGGCACCAACCGGTTCCGCACCATTGAGCTCACCACGGCCAAAGGGGTAAGCGCCACCATCCGCATCGACCGCATGTTCGTCAACCCTTCGGTGGACCAGACCATTTTTACCCTGGAACAGTGACACCGTAAGAAAAAGCCAAAAAGATGCCTTCTATGGTTAAAGCCTGATGAACCACAGGGGCAAGATGGCTCAGGTAAACACAAAGGCGATGCCTCCGTGCCACCTCGAAAGCAGATTGCGAATGCGCTTTCCCCTTCGTTCCTCAGGGAAAATCACATTCGCCTTTGATTCAGGTTTAATTGAATCTACTTTTTAAAACTTGTTTATTAAACTTTTTAAAAGTTTAGCCCCCGGCAGGGCCGCCGGAGGCATCTTTAACCGAACGGCCTCCGGCGACACGGATTTTTAAAACACAACAGGCGCGATCCATAACGAATCACGCCTGCTGACGAACATTGGAATGTCTTGTGCCCGGGCCCTTTGTCGCTTAGCCTTCGATGATGTTTTTCAGGGTCTCGACGTCTAAAAGGGCTTTTTCAATGGAGATCTGCTCCCACCCTTCGTCGCGGATCCGGGTGAGTTCTTCGATGAGCTTGCCAAGGGTTTTGCTGTACCGGGCACCACAGGCAAGGGACGAGGTGTTTCGGCCCTTGAGCTCTCCGCTCTCCCGCCTTATTTCCTGCATCTCGTTGAAGGCCTGGTTGATGGACTTTTCCCCGGACTCCACGGCTTCGCGAATGGAATCGTCGGCGTGTTCCATCACCTTTTTGGCCTTGTCGATCTTGCTTTCACTGGTGCCCAGTTCGCTTGCACGCTCCTTGATCTTTTCTCTTTTGGTGCGCTTTTCTCCGTCACTCTCCCCACGGGCCTCATCGATGGTATCCAGAAGCTGAAGGCAGCGCAGGATGTCCTCATCGGCCAGGTTCCTCCGGTTTCGCTGGAGGTGAAAAGCGTAGAGGATGGCGTCGTCTTCGTTTTCAAAATTCCGGATCAGGACGGGGACCGTTTCAAGCCCCACGGCCAGGGCCGCGGTAAACCGGGTGTGCCCGTCCACCACAATCCCCTTTTCTTCCCACACAATAATGGGAAACGCGTCGTCGTACCCGTTGGACTCCATATCCAGGCGGATTCCCTCAAGGGTGTCTTCCCCCACGGGAAAAAGGGTTGAAAAGGGCTCTTCCACCTTCAAGTCGGTGATGGGCATGGTGCTGATGTTCATGTTCTCTCTCCCATAAAGCCTCGCCACCCGGTTCCTTCGAACGGCACGAGACGTAAAAAACTGCCTCCGGCGGCCCTGCCGGGCCAACCATCTTGAAACGCTTGGCAAACAGGTTTTGAGTCGTTACTCGGTTAGGTCAACTGCCGGAGGCTTTTCGCTATACCGCCATGGCGCATTCACCACCAAAATGCTCTTCCCTCTCCTTTGCGACATCGGCGCTTGCCAGGTAGTCGTCAAAATCCATGAGCCGGTCCAGGCTGCCCCGGGGGGTGAGCTCCACGATGCGGTTGGCCACGGTGGAAACAAACTCATGGTCGTGGGAGGCAAAGAGGATCACCTCGGGAAAGGCTATGAGCCCTTCGTTCAATGCCGTGATGGATTCCAGGTCCAGGTGGTTGGTGGGCTCATCCATGACCAGCACGTTGGCGTCGGAGAGCATCATGCGCGACAGCATGCAGCGCACCTTCTCCCCGCCGGAGAGAACCCCGGTCTTTTTCATGGCCTCTTCCCCGGAGAAAAGCATACGACCGAGAAAACCCCGCGCAAAACTCTCGCCCTCGTCGGGGGGCGCGTACTGAAGCAGCCACTGCACCAGGGTCATATCGGTCTCGAAGTACTGCCGGTTCTCTTTAAGGAAAAAAGAGGGGCTGATGGTCTGTCCCCAGCGGAAGCTGCCGGAGTCCGGCTCCATTTCCCCTGAAAGGATCTGGAACAGGGTGCTCTTGGCAAGGCCGTTGTCTCCCACAAAGGCAATTTTGTCCCCGTTGTTGACCACCATGCTGAAATTACTCAACACCTCCTGGCCGTCGATGGTCTTGCTCAGGTTATCGATTTCGAGGATGACGTTGCCACAGGGGCGTTCCGGCTTGAAAGCCACCCAGGGGTATCGCCGTGACGAGACGGGCATGTCTTCCAGGGTCAATTTTTCCAGGAGCTTTTTACGGGAGGTGGCCTGCTTGGCCTTGGAGGCGTTGGAGCTGAAGCGCTGGATAAAGGAGGTGAGTTCCTTGGCCTTGTCTGCGGTTTTCTTGTTTTCGTTCTGCTTCTGCTTCTGAATCAGGCGGCTGGCCTGGCACCAGAAGTCGTAGTTGCCCACGAAGACCTGGATCTTGCCGTAGTCGATGTCGGCAATATGGGTGCACACCTGGTTGAGAAAATGACGGTCGTGGGAGACCACGATGACGGTATTCTGGAACCGGTCCAGGAAATCTTCCAGCCAGGCTATGGACTTCAGGTCCAAATGGTTGGTGGGTTCGTCAAGGAGCAGCACGTCGGGGTTGCCGAACAGGGCCTGGGCAAGGAGCACCCGCACCTTGTCCCCGCCTTCCAGCTCTTTCATCTTCAAATGGCGCATCTCTTCGGAGATGCCCAGCCCGTTGAGGAGAACCGCGGCCTCGGCCTCGGCCTCGTAGCCGTTCATCTCGGCAAATTCCGCCTCCAGATCACCGGAACGGATGCCGTCCTCTTCGGTGAACTCCGCCTTGGCGTAGATGGCATCCCGCTCCACCATGATATCGTAGAGCCGCTGATGGCCCATGATCACCGTGTTGATGACCGTCTCTTCATCAAAGGCGAACTGATCCTGCTTCAGCACGGCAATACGCTCGCCGGGCCCGACGCTGATATCCCCCTTGTCGGATTCGATCTCACCGGCGAGAATTTTGAGAAAGGTTGATTTGCCCGCACCGTTGGCGCCGATGAGGCCGTAGCAGTTGCCGGGGGTAAACTTGATATTGACGTCTTTAAACAGAACACGCTTGCCATAGGCAAGCGCCACGTTGGATGCGCTGATCATAGATGGTTCCTCAATTTGAACAATAAAAAAACCACGGGTCGTTCCAACCCGTGGTTCATGCGACGCCTGCTTATAACGTATCGCACTTAAATCAGCAATCTTTTTTCACGATTCATCAGGGGCTCTCCTCAAACATGGCCCCGGCCTCCCCCAGGGTCACGATGCCCAGATACCCGTCCACGGTCAAATAATCCCCGGTATCGATACGCGCCGTGGCATCGGATACCCCGGTCACGCACGGCAGGCCGTATTCCCGGGCAATGATGGCCCCGTGGATGAGCATCCCCCCACGGCGTTCCACGATCCCTGCGGCCAGGGGGACCACATGGGTCATGGTGGGGTCCACCACGTCACACACCAGAATCTCGCCGTATTTCAAGTCGGCAAGATCCCCGGGCCTGCGGATCACCCGGGCCTTTCCCCGGGCCAGCCCCTGCCCTGCGGGCTGCCCCATGATCTGACGGGCCTTGGCGGCCGAGGCACCGCCCGCCCCCAGGGCCGAAGCGCTTTGGATGGTGGGGCGACGCCCGAAGTGCTCCAGCTCCTCCCGAAGAGGCTCCACATCGGTCCCCGGCCCTTTCAGGTCAAGTCGCCTGCGCCCCTCCTCCACCCCGCGAAAGAGCTCGGCTTCAAGGCGGCCCATGTAGATGTTGTCATCGTCCCGGAGGCGATAACTGGACCGTCCCAGGGCCAGCACCCCTCGGGCGTACTCCCCGTCTTCAAGGGGAAAAGAGGCCAGGAACCGCTCTTCCAGGTGTGAGGTGTCCCCGACCATGGCCTCGGAAACGGGCGGGTGAGCCGCCATCTCAAGCAGCAGTGACACCAGGGCCTGCCGGGGCGACAGGTTCGAAGCGCCCGTTGCCCCCGCCCAGGACAGCTCTCCGTAGTCCTCAATGAACGCCGACACGGCGGCCTCGACCTCAGGGGGAAGCGAGTCACCGTGAAAGCCTGCCCCCCCGTTCCAATCGGGATGCTCCCGGATCAGGGACGCCAGCGCCCCCAGGCATCTGTTTCTCGCCATTCCCACAAGGGGTGTATGGGTGAGAAGCAGGGTAAATTCAAAAGGATCATCAGGTTTAACGGCATCGTTGTAGACCTGGCCGAACAGCCGGATCCCATGGGCGTACGGGATAAACTCCGACCAGTACACCCCCACCCACCGCTCGTTGATCTCAAGGCGCCGCCGGATCTCATGGGCCAAATCCAGGTTGGTGAGGGCCTCAAGGGAAACCCGGGCAAGCTCCTCTGCGGTTTCCGTCATCTCCGGCAAAAGCCGGGTCTCGATGTTCTCCCGCATGCGGCACAGGTTGTCGTAACTTCGATGCAGGCCTTTGTACCATGCCTGCCGATCCGAGGCCTCCCTGGAGTCAAGGGTGGTGATGGGCCGGGATTGAAGGGCGTGGACCCGTCCGCCTGCCAGGGTCCACTCCATATCCTGGGGAGCGCCGAACAGGGACTCCATGCGACATGCCACGGCAAAAAGATCCGCCACCTCTTCCGGTGCCAGCGGGGGTCGAGACGCCTTGGCGTCCGGGAGCAAAACCGTGCGGACCCCCGTATTTCCCACCCCGAGGCATGCGGCCCTGCATTCGGGAGCCCGGTGCTCAAGGACCCTTCCGGTGGCACGATCCAGCCGCCAGTGATCCGGCTCGATGGTGCCGTCCACCAGCCCCTGGTTCAGGCCATACACCGCCTCCACCACGCCCTCGGAGGCTGCCTGGGGACTTCGGCTGAAGGCTACCCCGGAGGCCTCGCCCGTGACCAGGCGCTGAACAAGGACAGCCATGGTCCCGAAATGAGCAGCCTCCCCCTGCTCCCGACGGTAGAGAAGCGCCCCGTCCGACCAGAGGGACGCCCAGACCCGTTTGATATGTTCAAGGGTGGGCCCCAGACCGCGGACATTGACATACGATTCGTGCAGCCCTGCAAAGGAGGCCCCTGCAGAGTCCTCCTCGGGGCATGAGGAGCGCACCACAAGGGGCCCGTCGCCCACAAAAGCGGCCAACCCGTCGGAAAGCGCCTCATGCAGCGCCGCAGGCCAGGGGGCCGTCAGGAAAAGGTTGCGGATCCGAAGGGCCGCGTCCCAGACCTCTTCCCACCTCATCTCGGAAAAAGGCTTGCGCTCCAGCTCCATGAGGATGCGCTCGGAAAGCCCGGCCTCGGCAACAAACACACCATAGGCATTGGAGGTCACGCAGACGGCATCCGGCACCAGAACACCGCTTTGTTTCATACGGGCCAGGGCCACGGCCTTTCCCCCCACCGTCCCGGCAGAGTCGGCACCGATCCGGGCAAGATCCACAAGAAAGGTCATGACGTCACCTCGTAGTCGGTGACATTCTGGAACCGCTCCACAAGGACGCAGCGCCGGACCGTCACCACCATAAAGGCACAGGTGGGGGCCGCCAGAAAGTCGTTGAGGTAGGGGTGACGTGCGAGATAGAGTTTTTTAAAGGGAGCGGCATCGGGGCCCGACGATTCGGACACCCGGCCCGTCACCGTCACGGCGCGGGCTTCATGGAAGTCGGTTTCCCCGTTGGACCGGCTGTCGATGAGCATTGCCACCCGGTCGTCAACGGCCATGTTGCCGTATTTTCGCGTAGAACGGGGGGTTGCGAAAAAAAGATGGGAAAGATCCTCCGTGAACCCGAAGGCCACAAGGGAAGCATAGGGGTGCCCCTGGCAATGGGTGCTCAGCACCCCCAGCCGCTGGGCTTCAAGGAGGGTTCGGATCGTATGGACCACGGCTGTGTCATGGGTCATGCGGGCCTGCCTTTTTATGGGATTTACCTACGAGGCGTAAAAGTGAAAGGATGCTTCATTATATCAGATGTATTGGCAGACGCCAGCCCCATCTCCCAGCCTCGGTGGTCCGTTGGCTTTTGGGCTTGACATGGCAGAACAGTCATTTTAATTTAGCCCATTGCCAACCCCAAAGGACAGGACCATGCCCCGCAGCAAAGAGTACGACCATCAGGACGTTTTGGACGCGGCCACCTCACAGTTCCTGGACAAGGGCTACAAAGGCGTCTCCGTCAACGACCTCGTCAAAGCGACAAAGCTCAACAAACACAGCATGTATCAGGAATTCGGCAACAAGGAAGGGCTCTTTTGTGCGTGCATCGACAATTACGTACAGACCGTCTACCGGAGCTTCGGGCATATCCTTCGCCGTCACCCCCTGGGCCTGACGAACATCGACGATTTTTTCCGCCACCGCATCGACTACGCCTACTCAGGCAAAGGCAACGGGTGCCTTTTGCTCACCACGGTGGCTGAAAAAGAGCAGGTGGACAAGGTGGTCCTGGACCGCGTACAGCATCACTGGACCCTGCAAAAGGCAGATTTCAAGCTCTGCCTGGACGCTGCCCGGGAGCGTGGAGACATCCCGGAGCACAAGGACACCGACATCCTTTCCAACCACCTGTTCTGTCAACTTATCGGCATGGTTATCATGATAAAAGGCGGGACCGATCGGCAAACCGTCGAGATGATGATCGACATGATCCTGGCCCACGTGCGGCAGTAAGCAGCCGGGCAGGCCACGGAAAGGAAACCGGCCCGGCAAACCCTGTAGATTCCCCGGACCAGATTCTCACCGTTTTTCGTATCCCCTACAGCTTAAAGTGTTCGACCATCCTTCTGAGCTGATCCGACAGGTCGTGGAGATCTTCGGCATTTTGCTTCACCCCGGCACTGCTCCCGGACATCTCTTCGGCCGCATCATTGACACTGCCAATATCCCGAGCCATGGACACTGCGACACCGGAACTCTCGGCCACGTTGTCGCTTACCTCGGTCATCCCCTGGGACGCCTGGGCAATGCTGTCAGCTATTTCACGGGTGGCAACCGACTGCTCGTCCACCTCCTCTGCAATAAAAGAGACAATTTCATTGGTCCGAAAGATCACCTCGGAGATGTGCTCGATCTCCTTGACGGTGTCATCGGTGGAGACCTGGATGCCGTTGATCTTCTGCTTGATCTCCTGGGTGGCTTCGGCGGTCTGGTGCGCCAGGTGCTTGATCTCGGTTGCCACCACGGCAAACCCCTTGCCGGCTTCTCCGGCCCGGGCCGCCTCAATGGTGGCGTTCAGGGCAAGCAGGTTGGTCTGGGCAGAGATCTCGGTGATCGCCTCGGTCACCGTGTTGATCTCGTGGGCCACGGCCCCCAAGGCCTTCACCTTCTCGGACGACCGTTTGGCGCTGGAGACCGCCTCTTTGCTGACGTGGCGCGCCTCCTCCGAATTGCCGGCAATTTTTTCAATGGTCCCTGTGATCTGCTCCGTCGCCGCAGCGACCCGGCTGATGTTCTGGGAGGACTGCTCCGCAGCCGCGGCAACAGAGGTCATGTTGGTGCTCAGCTCTTCAGCTGCAGCGGCCGACGTGTTTGTCTTTTCCATGGTTTCACGTGCACCGGAGGACATCTGCGCCGAAACCGCGGAGAGATCCGAGGAGGACGACGCAAGCTGGCTCACCCCTGCGGACACATCCCGGAACATGTCACCAAGGGTGCCGACCATGGTATTCAAGGCTCCCACAAGGGTACCGATCTCATCTTGCCTCCGGGTGGAAAGGGTTCGGCTAAAGTCGCCCCTTGCCACTGTCTCGGCAAAGTCCACAGCCCGCACAATGGGCCGGGTGGCACGCCCCGTGATAAAATAGACCGTGGCCACAAGGAGCAGCATCGCAACCAGGGCAACCGCAAGGCAGACATACCGTATGTTATGCGCTTTTTTCAAAACCATCGCCTTGGGGATGCTGATCATGGCCGTCCATGGCGTATCGGTCCTGCCGATGGAGATGGGGGCACTCGTCCGGACCACCTCGCGGCCCAGGGTCTCGGAAAAGTTGGCCGTTTGAAAGGCCTTCCCGCCCTTGATATCCTGCTCAAACGTCCCGCCCCAGGAGGTTGCCCTGTAAAAATTTTTCCCGAGCCGGTCCCCGTTGGGATGGGAAACATACACGCCCCCGTTGGAGATAATGGACAGATACCCCGTCCCGTAAACCTTTATTCCGGCAAAAGCGTCCTGAAACGTCTTCAGGGCAATATCCACGCCCACCACACCCAGGACGCTGCCGCCCACCACAATGGGGACGCTCACCGTTGTCATCAGGTGATCCCGACCACCGATGTTGACGGCATAGGGCTCGGCAAGAACCTCTCTGCCGGTTCGTTTCGGGACAAGGTAGTAGTTCCCGTCCCCCTCCCGCTGGTAGTTCAGGCTGGCTCTCAGCTGCAGGGAGCCTGAACTGCGGCTCCAGATAGGTACGAATCGCCCGGTGGCGTCATGGCCCTCGGCATTGACAAAATCGGCATCCCTGCCGTCCAGGGCGTTGGGTTCCCAAATCGTCCACACACCGTAAAAACCGGGGTTCTTGACGATCACCTGTTTCATCAGGTGCGTCAAAAATTCGCGACGGGGCAGGTCCCCTTCCATCTTGTCAAGGCCGGTGACCACCCCGCCAAAAACCTGGGCCAGGGTTCGTGCCGAGTCTGCTGCGACCTCCACTTCCGCTTTGACCACGCCGCCGTACCGGTGGGCCATCTGCTCCGCTTTTTCCAGCGCTTCCGTTTCTGCAAGGTTACCGGACATCATGGCAACGATCCCGATGGTAACCGTAAAGGCCAGTGCCATGACCGAACATATGCCCAAAAGCATGCGGGTTCTTAATTTCATTTTAGTCAACACGTCATATTCCTTCATGATGAAAACCAAGGCTCACACAAGCCTTGCAGTATGCCGTTCCATCGCCCCACAGAAGCGTACTTGCCTCAAAAAAGCGGGTCCCCCCCGGACATCGGCGGTTCAAACACAGGATCCATATCAAAACAAATGTTCTGTTTGGCGCAAAAAAAATCAGCCAGCCTCTCTCCCTGACCGTCGCCGTGCTCCCCAGGCCCTTTCAGGACGCATGTCGGGGAATCGCTTTCCCAGATAACGGATGTGCTCTTGCAACAGCACCACAAGACCATATCATCCGCCAAAAACCATTTGTTAGACGATGCGTCGAGCCATCGCCACTTGTCAACGGCACGATGCGCGGTGTTTTCTAAAATGAAAGTTCTGCAATGTCAATACAGAAAAGAAACAACGTTCCGCCTCATCCCCGGGTCCTGCGGAACCATAGACAAAAAAAGGGACGTGTTCACACAGAACACGTCCCCTTCGCGTAAGATCAAGGCAACGACTCAGCCCATACGATAACGAAAGAACCTCCGGCGGCCCTGCCCGGGCCAACCGGTTAAAAACCGTTGATAAACAGATTTAAAAAATCAAGCTCGCCCGAAGTCTCCCGACAGGAGCACCGGATCAATACCAAGGCGATCCAGGGCGTTTTCCCAGCGCATCTCCGCCGGGACATCAAAAATCAGGTCGCTTCCGGATTCCACGGTCAGCCACACGTTGCCCACAAGTTCCCCTTCGAGCTGGCCGGCGGCCCAGCCTGAGCTGCCGAGAAAGATGGCCACCTTCTCGGGCCCCTCTCCTTTGGCCACAGCGGACAGGGTCGCCATGGAGTTTGACAGGGCAACCTCCCCTCCCATGGGAAAGGTGCCTTCGGTGTCAAAGGGAGGGCCGTGCAGGAGAAAGATCTCATCGAGCTGCACGGGCCCGCCTGTGTACACAGGCACCCCTGCGGCGGTATCCACATGCTCCAGCTTAAACTCCTTATAGACGTCAAGGGCCGCCATCAGGTGACTTGGGCGGTTGACGATAAACCCCATGGCCCCGTCCACGGTGTGCTCACAGAGGTAGACCACGGTCCGCGAGAAGTTCGGGTCCTTCATGGACGGCATGGCCAGGAGAAAGTGCCCCTTAAAGGATTGAAACGCATCTCCGCTCATCGTTGGTCCCCACCTTCTGAATGGTCTGTTGTCATCACGACGCGGCTCACCACCATGCGCCTTCCAGCCGCAACTTATCGGCCGTAGTTATCTTCCAGCCGGACGATATCGTCTTCCCCGAGATAGCTGCCCGACTGCACCTCAATAAGTTCCAGGGGAATCTTCCCCGGGTTTTCCAATCGATGGACCGTGCCCAGGGAGATGTAGGTGGATTCGTCCTCCTTGAGAAGGATTTTTTCTTCATCCCGGGTGACGATGGCTGTTCCCCGAACCACCACCCAGTGCTCGGCGCGATGAAAATGCTTCTGAAGGGAGAGCTCGGCCCCGGGCTTGACGGTGATACGTTTTACCTGAAAGCGGTCGGCATTGTCGATACCCTCGTAGGACCCCCAGGGCCTGTAGACCACGGTGTGGAGCTGCGCCTCAGGGCGGGTGTCGGCCTTGAGCTGGCTGACAATCTTCTTCACGTCCTGTCCGCGGTCCCTTGGTGCCACCAGCACGGCGTCCTTGGTCTCCACAACGATCATGTCTTCGATGCCCACGGCTGCAATCATGCGGCTCTCTCCCTGGAGCAGGGAGGAGGAGACATCGTGGGTGATGACATCCCCTTTCACCACGTTGCCGTTTTCATCTTTTTTCCCGATATGCCAGATGGCATCCCAGGAGCCCACGTCGTTCCACCCGGCGGAAAGGGCAATCATCACGCCCTTGTCGGTCTTCTCCATCACCGCATAGTCAATGGAGTCCTCGGGACAGGCGGAAAACGCGTTGCTGTCCAGGCGAAAGAAATCGAGGTCTGCGGCCCCTTTTGCCACGGCTTCCCGACAGGAGGTCACGATCTCCGGGGCAAACCGTTCAAGCTCGCCCAGGACCTCCCGGCTGCCGAACATAAACATGCCGCTGTTCCAGCAGTAATCCCCCGAGTCCACATACGCCTTGGCCGTGTCAAGATCCGGTTTTTCAACGAATCGATCGATGATCACGGCGTCCCCTCCGTTCACCGGAGCGCCCTTGCGGATGTACCCGTAGCCCGTCTCAGCAGACTCCGGAACGATCCCGAAGGTGATGAGGCGTCCGCTTTCGGCCAAGGCGAGCCCCTCGCGCATGGCATCGTAAAGCTTGTCGGTGTGGGCGATGGTGTGGTCTGCCGGGAGTACAAGGAGGGTGGGGTTTTCGTCAATCTCAAGGGCTTTGCAGGCTGCGGCGGCCAGGGCCGGGGCCGTGTTCCTGCCCACGGGCTCCAGCATGATCGCCAGGGGGTCGATGCCGATGCTGCGCAGCTGCTCTGCCACCATGAACCGATGGTTCTCGTTGCAGATCACAATGGGGCGTCCCACCCCCTCAAACCCTGCGAGTCGCAGTACCGTATTTTGCAGCATGGTGTACTCATCGATGAGGCCGATGAGCTGCTTGGGATGAAGTTCGCGGGAAAGGGGCCAGAGCCGGGTTCCTGATCCGCCGGCAAGGATAACAGGTATCACCATGGTGAGTCCTCATTTGATGTCGATGATTGACGTTTTTCTTCTCATGCGGTTGCCGGTTGCGCAAAAAAAACCGGAAAAACAGATTCCAGTTGCAAGGGTCCGGTTTCCAAAGCACCGCACCTGTTCCAGACTAAGCCAGCTGCAAGGGCAAGTCAAGGGAGGGCTCCCCTGCGTTGACAATGGGATGACAACATGGTTTTCTAAATTGACGGATGCCCCACAACCGGCCCTGTTGAACCGATTGGCCCCTCAGACGCTGACCCTGCCCGGGCCGCCGGCGAACTGAATCGTGATAACAAAACTAAGGAGCGGTATGCCCGACCCCAAGCCCCCCGAACACGAGCCCTTAAAGCAAACCATCTGGCCGCCGGTTTTTCGGGCCTCCATCCTCGGAGCGGTCATCGCAAAGCAGGTCAACTACGTGGGATTTGCCGACAGGCGGGCGGCAACGGTCATCACCGTCAACTCATTTCTCATCCCCATCGCCCTGTCCGGCCTGGTGCGGCCACACTGGCACTGGGGCATCCTTTTCGGGGTCTCCGCCTCGGTCCTCAGCATCTTTTTTGCCGTGCTGAGCCTCATCCCCAGGCGCTACACGAGAAAAGGGGACCAAAAGCCCCCCTTGCTTCACTTTTCAAGCATTGCCGAGTACACCGAAGAGGCCTATATCGAAAAAATGGCCGAAATGCTGGACGATTCGGCAACCATCGGGACCATGGTGGCCCGGGACCTCTACCGCATGAGCACCGTGATCCTCACCCCGAAATTCAAACTGCTCAAGCTCAGCTACATCAGCTTCCTGGCCGGCTACGCCCTGGCCCTGGTCGCCATCTTTGCAGGTCAATTTCAGATTATGTAAGGGGCGGTACAAAAATAAAACATACAAACGCAATGCCTCCGGCGGCAAGGTGAGCCACCTTGAAAGCTGGTTGCCGCTGCGCTATGACCTGTCACCTGTTCCCCCTACCCCCATCCTTTGGGCCAATTTCACCCACTCGATCTCCTGAAGATTCTGGACGGTGTTGTGGATCAACCCCTTTTTGATGGTCTCGCGCTTTTCGGCCCGATCCGTGATGCCGTGGTAGGGCAGCATGGCCATGAGCGCTTTGTCCTTGGCCTTCTCATCCGGGGTCAGCACATCGCTCCGCCGGGTAAAAAACGGATCCTCGCCTTCGGCGCACGGGGTGTCGAAGACGTTAAAGTGACGGCAGGCCAGGGGACGCATGGGGTGAATACCGCAGCCTCCGTTCACAAGGAACGGGCACCCGGCCCCCGGTTGAAACCGGGCCAGCTGCCCCTGGATGATCGCAAAGGCCTCCCCTTCAAGGCACTCGATTGCATACCAGTAGATGCCCGCAAGTTCCAGGGGGTACACAGGGATGGTGACGTGTGTGGAACAGCAGGTGGAGCACCCTTTGGCGCATGCCAGCCGCCGCCCTTTTTTGAGTTGTGCCTCCACGCTGGCATGGATACCCTTGTCGGCAATGATGTAGGCGTCCAGAAGCATGGAAAGCCACGAGTGGGAGGTTTCCGCTTCAGGATAGGAGAGCCGCTTCGGCTCGGGGTAGTTGCTTGATCTCTTTTTCTTTGCCATGACGTCTCTGACAGAACCCGGCGGTTGTATGGGGGTGGTTGCGTACCCTGCGGTTGGGGCATCCGTTGCCGGGTTGCTGCATCATCGTCTGCCCCCACCAAAGCGGGCCTACCCTATTGAGGCAAAGCCCCGGAACCTTTGTTACCGGGGCTCGTAATCGAAAATAATTTTTTCCATTCTCGGTAAAAACAGGTAATGAATGGTCTCTTTAACCCACGCCCAGTAGGCATCACACTCTCCGTCCATGCCCAGGAACCGTGCATAGGTGGAGCTTGCACCAAGGTAATTGGCCGCAAGAACGGTGAAGCTGTAGACGAACTTACTGACCTCTTCGTCGGATGCGTTGTGGTGGACTTTCTGCCTGAAAGTCTTCAGGAAACTGTCATGGAACACCGCATACTGGGCCGAGGCCGGAAACTGATCAAAATTCTCCACATGGGCCGTGTTCTGCATGAGCGTCCGGAAAAGATCCTTGTTGGAGAGATGGAACGCAATGATCCGCTCAATAAAAACGGCCAGGCCCTTGTCTGTCGTGTAGGCGTCCAGGCCGTCAAACCAGTGCTCCATGAACACGCGGAACTCCGCCACATGCTCTTCCATGACGCACTCGAAAAGACCGGCTTTTTTCGGGAAGTAGTAGTGAATGATCGGATGATCAAAACCGCCTGCCTTCCCCACCATCCGGACACTGGCCGCATGGTAGGGGTGCTCTGAAAAAACCTTTCTGGCGGCGTCCAGAATGCGCCGCCGGGTGGCCTCTCCCTTGGTCAGGTTGCGGGGAGCGTTCTTCCCTGTTGCTTTGGATGTATCCATAGTCTCCATCGGGTTCATGGTCATTGGAATGATAAACGACAAAACACGGGCGTCTCCCTCACCGAAGGAGAGAGCAACTTTTTTACCACACGTTCAGGAATTATTAAAGCGAAACCGCCAAAAGCCTGACTTACCGCAGGGACTCCTTTCGAAAATCCGTCGGCTTCATGGGCAGGTTGTACCGGATTTCCTGGAGGAGAAGGCGTGTCTGTCCCCCTTCCGGTGCCCGGCTCATCACCACCTCATAGGGGGTCAGGATGCCGTCAACGGTCCGGATGTCCTTGTTCTCCAAAAACTTTAAGAGCTTGCCCTTGGAATAATAGTCCATTTTCCGCAGGAACCAGTCCTTTTCACTGATATAGAGCACCGTCTTGTCATACACCTTCTTTCCCCGGGTCCTGACACTCTCCACCTTGTAGCAGGGCTCACCGGCAACGGTTTCCTTGCCCAGAAGGGTGTAGGCGTAATCGTCCACGTCCCGGGACGAAATGTCTTCGTAGGTGAAGTGGGAGTTGACAAAGGCCTTCTTTTTCGAAGATTGGCTGATGCGCTTGACCCGGCCCGACGACATCTGAAGCCACTGATCGTCGTCCTTGGCCTTGTGAGTATGGGTGAGCAGCTTGATCCGAGACGGCTTGTGAAAGGCAATAAGGGCACGGTCCTCCCCGCTTTCATCATCCATGGCGGTGAGGGTAAAGGTCTTTTCCGTCACCTTGCCCTTCTTCTGGATCTCCATGACCACCTCGCTGGTGGCTGTGTCCGGGCTGGCAATCTCCTCCGACCGGTCCACCACCTCGCGCCCCGTCAAGGCAAAGGCCCCGGTGTGAATCATCACCCCTGCAACTGCGTAAACCATCACTTTTTGTACGGTCTTCATATCGTCCTCTCTTTCATTCTAACGTGCATCGCTGTGCTGCCCGCGGCACCCCTTTGTTTACTGTAACCGGAAACGTTAAAAAAACGGTAACTATTCAAATTATATCAACGAAAGCGCCTCCGGCGGCCCTGCCGGGGGCTAAACGTTTAAAAAGTTTAACAAACAGGTTTTAAAAACAGATTCAGTTCAATCTGACTCAAAGGCGAATGTGATTTTCCCTGAGGAACGAAGGGGAAAGCGCATTCGCAACCTGCTTTCAAGGTGGCACACCTTGCCGCCGGAGGCATCTTTTTGGTTTTTACTCTGAGCCCTCTTGCCCCTGTGGTTCATCCGACTTTAACCATAGAAGGCTGCTTTTTATTAAAATTGGTAATCCACCGTCACCATGAACAGGTCCCGATCCCTCAGGTACCAGAAAGGGGACCCCACCTCGTTCAGATCCGGAGCCGACCCGTCGTAAAAGACCAGAGAGCCTTCCACCAAAAGGCCGTTTTGAAAATCATACCCCACCTTGGCCCAGGTCATCTGCCCCTCGGCCTCTCCGTCCATCACCCAGAAAAGGGAGACGGGGACGTGGCTGCCGAAAAAACTGTCCTGATACCTGAAGGCAAGGGTTTCATCGTAAAAAGGGTCCCCCAGCCCGCTCCGCGTGTAGCCGGACCGATGGGCCTCCACCGTCATCACGGACTCCCCTTCATGGGCGGGAAACCAGTCCACCACGGGAAGAAACCAGTTCAACCCGGCCGACACGGACCAGAAATCCGAGTCCACAATCTCGTAAGGAAACACAATGGCAGACGGATCACTTGTGCCCTGGGTGACATACCCCTGTTTATCGAAGCTCCAGGCCCCTTCCACCTGAACCACGCACTGGCCGAGGTCAGCGGAGACGTCGGCGCCCACGGAGGTCACATCCCCATGGAAGGACCGGGCCACAACGGTCACCGGTTCCCCCGGGGCAATGGTCACCCGGTCCGGGGCCATGAGGGGCTCACGGTCCGGCCCGTGGTACGCACTCACGGACAGGTCGCAGCTGCCCATACTTCGGGCGGCTTTCATCCCCACCCCCGCGTTTTCTATTCGCACATCGGGCTCTTCATTTTCGGTGTGTTTCACGGGCAGGGAAAAGTTGTCGGGTTCGATGTAAAAATAATCTCCCTCCCAGGCATTGAGGCGTGCCACCCCCACGGGCATCAGCACCGCTTCCACGGAATAGTCCCCGATAAACCGCAGCATGGAGACCGCCGGCACCCCTTGAAGCAAAGCGTCCTCTTCTTTCAAAAAGAGCTCCCGGAGATCTTCGGGGTTAAAGTAGCTGGTGGGGTTAATGAAATCAGCGGTTCCCCAGGCAAAGACCTGGTTGCCCACCCGCCAGCGGCTCGTGTCCGTTTCCTTTTCCACGTAGAGTTCCCGGAACGAAAGCTCCGCCCCCCGGGACGACAGGGTAAGGTTTCGCCTCAGGGTGGTCCCGCTGTCGCTGTAGCGGATCTCCCCTCCCGGAGAGTCGCTGCTCACGGCATCGTTGATCCTCAATTCCGGGGTTGCATAGACGGAAAACCCCTCACACGCCCAGAAAAGCGCTCCTTCCACCCTCACCTCGTTGCTGATCATGCTGTCTTCGACATATTCCGTATTTTTCATGGGTGCCATGCTCTTGGCACCGATGGTCCACTCGGCTTCCACATCGTCCGGCAACCAGGCACACACCGGAAAAACCCATCCCACACACACGGCCCAGACCAGCACAACACAGACCACAACCCTACAACGCATCAGACACATCTCCCTGGGGCATCGCCTCAGCCTCTTCCCTGCACAGCGCAGGTTTTACAAGATAAATCAACGCCGGCAGGATCAGAAGATCCCCCAGCAACGCAAAAAACATGGACAGCCCCGCCAGCGCCCCAAAGGCGATGACGGGTTTCACAGAGCCCGTCATAAACACAAAGTAAGCCGTGCAGAGGACCACCGAGGTCATCACAATGGGCTTGCCCGTGTCCCGAAAGGTTTTGAGAAGGGCTTCCCGGGTGCAGAGACCGGCCTCGCAGTTCCGCCGGAACCAGGTGACAAAATGGATGGTGTCATCCACGGCAATGCCGATGGTAACGCTTGCGATCATGATGGTGGAGGTATCCAGGGGAATGCCGACCCATCCCATGATCCCCAGGGTGGTGCAGATGGGAAACAGATTGGGCACCATGCTGATCACAGCCAGAAGCGGGCTCCGGCACACAAAAAACATCATCACGAAAATCAGCACAAACGCGGTGCCGAAGCTGCGGATCTGGCTGATTTTCAGGTTCCTGTCCATGGTGTTGTAAAGGGAGGAGAGCCCTGTGAACCGGTACCGATAGCCATCTCCCAGGATCTGCCCCACCCGCGCCTCGGCAAAGGCCCGGACCTTTTCGGCGTTGGCGTTGGACCCGAACTTGGAGGCAAAGGAGATGCGCGCCATGCGGTAATCCGGGGACACCGTCCGCTCCAGCACCTCGGGGTCTGCCAGCTCGTAATAGTCCCGAAGGTCCATGCGGCTCTCCGGCAGGGCCCCTTTTCCGCTCTCCCCGCCGGTAAAGGCTTCATGGATCTCGGCAATATAATCAGCAACGGAAAACACATGGGTATACTGCCCTGCCATATGGGCCATAATCTCTTCCGCCACCTCATCCAGGACCTTCAACCCGTGGGGATGGGTAAAATCCGTCTCCGGGCTCACCGCCTCAATCACCATCTCCACGGGGACGGTCCCCCTGATGTTGCTCTCCACAAAACGAATATCCTCTTTGACCCGGTTTCCATCTTTCAGGTACGCGGCAAAATCCGTGTCAAACCGAAGGCGGGTCATACCGTACCCGACACCGGCCGCCGCCACAAGAAACAAGAGCATCACGGCCCCGCTGTGGCTCACCACCCACTCCCCCAGCCATGAGAGCAAACCGATGACAGGATCCCCCGACTCCCGAGCCAAAGGGGCCTTTTCCCTGTTTCTTTTCACGACGGATTTGCGAAACCCCATCAAAAAGGCAGGCAGGACCAGCACCGACATAAAAAAAGCGATCATCACGCCCATGGCCGTAAACACCCCCACGATCTTCACGGGCCTGACCGTGGTGGTGACAAAGGAGAGATAGCCCATGCCGGTGGTGAGACTGGTAAACAGACAGGGTCGCCAGAGGTTGCGGGCCGCCTCCCCCACCGCAGCCCGATGATCGCGGCCGTTACGGGTGTACAGGGTGCGGTAGTGGGAAAGGATATGGATGGAGTCGGCAATGGAGATGGCCAGAAGCACCGGTGCGATCACCACCGTTACCGTGTTGACAACCTCTCCGCACATCACGAGAAGCCCGACGCCCCATAAAACAATGATCACGATGTTCACCTGACCGAGAAGCGACAGGGCCGTATTTCTCAGCATGAGATAAACGATGACCATGATAATCAGAAAGGTCACGGGAGTAAAGAGCATGTTGTCGCGCCTCGTCAACGCGTTGATCTCCACCTCCACGCAGGGACCGCCCGAATACCGGAGACGCCGCCCCCCGGAAACCGCATCCGCTGCCGCCTGAATGCTCCGGATGACCTTCCCCTTCTCTTCATTGGACTCAAAAGGAAGCAGCTCCACCAGAAGGCAGGTGGTGGTGCCATCGGCGGAGATGACCTGACCGGTAAGGATGGCGTGGGACAGGGCCATGGCCCGGGACGCCTCCGCCACCTCGGGCGTCACCTCCCCGTCGGGCAGAACGGGCTCAAAGGCCACCGTGTCCTCTTCCCCCAGGGCGACCTCGGCGTTTGTAAGGGAGAGCACCCGCTGCACCCCGTCGTGCCGTTCGATGATATCGGTAAGACCCCGGATAAAGGCCAGGGTCTCGGGGGTAAAGATATCCGTATCCCTGAACACCACGGCCATCACCTCGTCGTTGCCGAACACCTCCTGAAAGGCCGTGTAATAGGCGATGTCCGCATCATCATCTTCAAAGAAATCGTTGATATGGTTACGAAAGCTCTGGTGTGCGTAAAACCAGAGAAAAGGGAGCGTCGCCAGGAACACCAGGAGCAGGACAAGGCGATAGCGTGACACCGCAACATCGATAAGTCGATTCATGGGACCTCTTTGCTGAAGGCACATCCAGGGGGCCATGTCCCGCTTCGGGACACAATGACAAACAGTCATGACAGGGGGGAAAACCCTAAAGGATGTACCGTGTCCCTTTTGCAGTGTCAACGAGTTATTAACAACGTTCACTATACAAACCACAAACCTCATAGAAAAAATACATACACCGACGTTTGAGCCCCCGACGAACCTTGTCAGTATGGCCGCCCATGGGGTATCCTGAGCGTCAAGAAAGGCCTCCCCACGCGGGGCCTTGCACACACCCTCTGCAACCAGGCGACCCGATACGCCGCATCAGGAAAACGACGCATCCATGAAAGACGCACAGACACTCCGGGAGACCCTCCGCCGTATCGACGGCAGGGGGTACAAAGCGTACAAAGAGCTTCAAGGGACCTACGCCTTCGAGGCCTTCACCCTCTTCATCGACCATGTCCAGGGAGATCCCTTTGCCCAGCCCTCGCGTCTCCGGGTCCGGGTGGACCGAACCGCCTCCGGTTTTGACGCCTCTTTCACCTCCGGACCGAGCCGCACCGTGGCCCTCTGCGACTACCTGACACGGCTCTTTTCACGCACCGCGCGCCGCGTAACCAAAGGCATCCGAGGCACAGGCAAGGGGGGGCTCATCCTCATCGACACCCCGGCACAGGAGATCCTGCCCCGCACCGCCATGTCCGTCACAGATAATCACGTGGAGGCCCGCTTCTTTCTGGGGCTCCCCGCCTTCGGGCGCCGCATCGCCGGACGGGATGCCATGGAGATGCTCCTCTCGGAACTGCCGGCCATCGCCACCGAAGCCCTCTTTTTCAAAGAAGACCGGCGCGCCGCCCTCACCGCCCACGTGGAATGCTGCGAAGACGCCGATGCCCTGAGAGAAAAACTTTCCGCCCTAAATCGAGTAGCTTTTCTGGCCAACGGAGCCCTGCTCCCCCGGGCCAGCGGCATCGACCCCCGCCCCCTTGGCTCAGGAGCCATTCCCTTCTCCTCCCCGGCCACCCTGCGCATGGAGGTGGAGCTTCCCAACCGGGGCAAGGTGACGGGCATGGGCATCCCCGAGGGGGTCACCCTCATCGTCGGAGGCGGATTCCACGGGAAATCCACCCTCTTAAACGCCCTGGAACTGGGTGTCTACAACCACATCCCCGGGGACGGCCGCGAGCTGGTCGTTACCCGGCCGGACGCCCTGAAAATCCGAGCAGCCGACGGCCGAAGCATCTCGGGGACGGACATCTCGCCTTTCATCAACAACCTCCCCTTCGGACGAAGCACCACGGCCTTTCACACCCAAAACGCCAGCGGCAGCACCTCCCAGGCCGCAGGGATCTGCGAAGGGATCGAAGCAGGGGCCCGGCTCCTCCTCCTTGATGAGGACACCTCCGCCACCAACTTCATGATCCGCGATGAAAAAATGCAGCACCTGGTGGCCTCGGAAAACGAACCCATCACCCCCTTCATCGACCGGGTCAAAGAACTCCACGACAGCCAGGGGGTCTCCACCATCCTTGTCATGGGCGGCTCCGGCGACTACTTTGCCACGGCCGATCATGTTATCCAGATGACGGACTATGCCCCCGAGGACGTCACCGAAAAAGCCCACGGTATCGCAAAGGAACATGCCGATGGACGCATGGTGGAGACAACAGGCCCCTTGCGCCCCGTGACCCACCGCAGCCCGCGTCCCAAAAGCATCCCCCTTGAGGAGCGGCGGGGACGGGTCAAAATCACCACCTACGGTCGCCACGAGATGGTCCTCGGCACCACCCGCATCACCTTTGACGACGTGGAGCAGATCGTGGAACCTTCCCAAACCCGCGCCCTGGCCCAGGCCGTTGCCATGGCAACCCCCCTCATGGACGGTGCCCGAACCCTCACAGACATCCTGGACCGGGTCATGGAGACAGTGGCGACCCAAGGCCTCGAATCCCTCTCCGACATCCTGCGGGGCGATCTGGCCGCCTTTCGAAAACTCGAACTCGCCGCCGTCATCAACCGCGCCCGAACATTAAAAACCGTGCCGTCTGAGGTCAACGGCGGACCCAAAAACATGCCTCCGGCGGCAAGGGACTGAACCCCTTGACATGTGCTGACGGGCTACGCCCGTGAGTGGCGCCCCATGTGTGTTCGTGCCACTCACTGATCATCATTTTCTATTCACCAATCACGGCACGCAAACGCACCGACACGTTAGAAAGGAAACACCTGCATGCAACTACGCATCTGGCCACCGGCCTGGCTCACCCTCATGGCCGCCCTGGCCTTTGTCACCGATCGCCTGCTCCCGGGCCTGAGGCTTCCGGAAAGCCCCTTTTACCTTACCGGCCCCATCCTCTGGGTGCCTGCCCTCTGGATCTTCTGGCATGCCGTCCGAAAGTTCCGGCAGGCCCACACCCCCACCCACCCCTTCACCCGTCCCAGGGCGTTTGTCGTCCGGGGCCCTTACCGCCAGACCAGGAACCCCATGTACGTGGTGGCCCTCATGGTCATGACCGGCTGGTGTGCGGTGCTGGGCAACCCCGCCACCCTGCCCTTTGTCTGGGTGCTCAAAAAGGTCCTGTACCGGTTTGTCATCTGCGGGGAGGAAAAACTACTGGAAGAACTATTCGGGGAGATCTACCGGGACTATTGCCAAAAGGTCCCACGGTGGATTTAAGAAATGCAGTAAAAAATCAAAAAAAATGCCTCCGGCGGCGAGGTGTGCCACCTCGAAAGCAGGTTGCGATTGCGTTTTCCCCTTCGTTCCTCAGGGAAAATCACATTCGCCTTTGATTTCGATTGGCCTGAATTTGCTTTTTAAAACCTGTTTATTAAACT
>NZ_FMUX01000013.1 GCF_900101345.1 Desulfoluna spongiiphila
TTTTTCTTAAGGTAGCTTTTAACCGTGTTTTTGCTGATGCCCAACTCCCGGGCAATCGTTTTTGAACCCCATCCGAGTTTTTTAAGCCGCAGTATAGCGGCGACTTCATCAGGCTGTAGCATAAGGTCCTTCCTTCGTGTTGTGGAAGCAGAATGAAGAACCTTGTATCTCACATTTTCCATGAGTCCCTCCATAGTGGGAGGGGGTCAATTTTAGATGTCGTTAGGGGGGCAGTTTTACATGTCGCCTGACATTTACTTCATAGATAAGGAGGGACGGGTGAAATATGACAGCGGCCTTAGTCCCTATGGGTTTTCTCCTGAGGAACTTGAGGACGAACTTTCAAGGTATCTGCCTGGCAAATAGGGCTTTTGAGAGAGTGTCTGAAGCCTTCGCCCCGGCAGCATGACTCTGTTACGTACGATCAGTCTTTATGTCTAAACGTAGCCCCATGAGGGGACGGGGGCTGCTGTATTTGAGCGGGCACCTGTCGCTTTGGATGGTGTGATACGGTGTTGAGTGAAAACGCCACTGGATGCCATGGTGCCATCGACTTCCGTCGTATTGGCTCCAAATATCCCCAGGATCAGCCACCAGTACCTGATACAAAAAAACAACAGCTGGGTCTTGCCTTTTTGTGTCCGGGCCCGTGGGCATGCGGCCATCGCTGGCATTGGTTCATAAAGTCTAAAAAACTCTTCCGTGGGTTTTAAAATTTTGAAAGCTCAAGACGTCTTGCGTCAGATTCAGTGTGGACGCACGTCGTGGTTGAGAATTAAAGAAAGTAAAAAGAGGACAGGTAACATGGGCTTGACCTCTTCTTCTTCTTGTGAAATGCTTATTACTTAAAGAGTAAAAGAATCTCTTTGCAGCCCTTTCTTTTATGGCGCATCCCATCTGAGTCCCAGAAGATACCACGCAAGCGAAAAGCGTTGAGCTTTGTCGTTTCTGGATGCTCAGGACCGAAAAAGGTCAGAAGACGGCGTATCCTCTCCCCCACCTCTTTTTTTCGGATAGCCTTCCTGTTGATGCGAAAAAAGCAGATCCGGTTCATTCTGTTACGTGTTTTTCTGGGGCATGTGCCGGGGGCTTCCCTGTCATTTTTGCCATTACTCCATGGTTGATTAGGAAAATGCAGGATGCTTTGCTGCGCACCAAACTTCAAAGGATGTCCCTTGCTCCCGATATTGTGCCGGGGACCCGTTTGCTTTCTCTACTTGGCTATGTACGACAGCGATCGCTGGCATTGATCACCGCACCGGTCGGTTACGGAAAGAGTCCCCTTGGCAGTCGCTGGACCGAAGTCTGTGGCGGCCCTTTCGGGAGCGTATGCCACACTGAAAGGTGAGGCGCCCGTGTTGCACAATCCCATGGCCCCTTTTTCCGGCATCGCGGACAGCATGTGGTTTTATACACCAAAGGCCTTTGACGATTATCTGGGGCCGGACGTGTTTCCGATGGCACATGAAGCCGGTGTTTCACCGGCTTCAACACACCGGGGCGGACGGTTGTATCGATGCATTGAACAGGGCCCGCAAGTTGGGGCTCTTTCGTGCTGCCTGAATTTTTGTTCCGCTAAGAAAAGCTTGTGTTGAGATGGTGAGCGTTTCTCGACGTTGAAAGGGGGATTTGGGGGGGCGGGTTTTAATGGTGAGTCTGGTGTGAACGGGTGCCTGGGTGGTTTCGGGCGCTATATAAATCAATAAACGGGAGATCGATTCATGTTTGGAACAAGACAGACGGGATGGTTGGTTGGAGCTTTGCTGCTGGTGACTTGTTGTTTCGCATCGGCGGAGGCATGCACCGGTATTCGATTGATGGCAGAAGATGGATCGTGTGTTTACGGCCGCTCCATGGAGTGGGGTACCTTTGATCTGAACTCCAGGGTCGCCATTGTTCCCCGGGGGTATGCATTCAAAGGACTGACGCCTGACGGGGATAACGGCAAAATGTGGACAGGAACATACGGATTTGTCGGCCTGGACATGCTGAAAAAGGACCTGCTTTCAGACGGCATGAATGAGAAGGGGCTTTCCGTGGGGCTCTTTTACCATCCCGGTACCGCAGAGTACGCTGCCTATGAGCGGGACAAAGCAAAAAACACCATCACCGCCGTGGATGTGGCATCCTACATCCTTTCCCAATACGCCACCGTGGACGAGGTCAAAAAGGGGCTGGAGACGGTGCGCATCGTCCCTGTGGTGGAAGAGGCCCTGGGCATCCCCGTGGAGGCCCACTGGATCGTCACCGAACCCTCGGGCAAGTCCGTTGTCATCGAATGCCTGAAAGGCAAGACTCGCTTTTTCGACAACCCCCTGGGCGTCATCACGAACTCCCCCACCTATGACTGGCACATGACCAATCTGCGGACCTATGTGAATCTTTCTCCCGCTGCGGCTCCCCCCAAGACGGTTGAGGACCTTGATTCGACTCCCCTGGGCGGTGGTAGCGGGATGATCGGGCTGCCCGGTGATTTTACTCCGCCTTCCCGCTTTGTTCGGGCCGTGGCCTGGAGCCAGACCGCCCGGCCGACCAAGAACTCCGAAGAGACGGTTTATGAATTGTTCCGGATCCTCGACAACTTTAACCTGCCCCTGGGTTCCGCGGAAGGGTCGGACAGTGACGGGGTCAATCTCAAGGGCATGAGAAGTGCCACCCTCTGGACCACGGCCTGGGATCAGCACGAAAAAATTCTCTATTTTCATACGCAGCACAACAGGCGCGTGCGAAAAGTCGAGCTGGATCGCATTGATTTTTCAAAAAAGATGATCTGGCACGTCACCCTCGATACCAAAAAAGAGCAGGACGTCAGAGACATTACGCCGTCCGTATAGGGTCGGCTTTCGCATGACAGCCGACACGGACCTGTTTATGCATCAGGTACGTTTCATCTGACTGGCCGTTGAGGGATTGGTTGCCGCGTGGCAACAGGGCAATTGTTTTTCGCCCTGTTGTCACGCTTTTTTATTGGGTGGAACAGATCAGGCCTTAACCCTGATGTTTTACGAGCCGGGTTCGCCCGAAGGGTAAGACAAGCGACGCGAAAATCGTGAATTGCATTGTGTGTTTTTGAGATTCCTGGGTTTTAACGGGTGAGCTATTGTGAGCAAGGGCTGTTTCTTTGGGTTGGTGGTTTTTGCGAAATATCCCTGTTAAATCAAATAGCGCAATATGGTGTCTTTTTTATAGATGTCTGTATAGTAAATTATGGCGGGGCATGTGGATGCCTGTTTGGCTAAGAAAGCCACACGCTGAGTCTCGAAAGCTCCATTAAAAGGGGGTGTGTCCCTGATGCTATTCGATGGGGGGCAGCACTGGCGGGGTGATGTTTCTTTGTGTTTTTGTTGAGTAAAAAAAATATATCTGTCGTTGACATGTCAGAGTAATTGTCGCATAGGTGTGGACTGTTGTTGAGAGGAGTATTTCAGGGTATGGAAGGTGCCGTACTTTACTGCCGTGTGAGAAAAATCATGGGGTCGGCAGGCCGGTGCTCTCCTTGTATATGGTCTGTGTGACGTGTGCCCGGGTGTACACGTTGATGTCAAACGTCTATGGAGCATGGTTGTGATGAAACGATTTCGGTTGATGTGTTTGTTTGCGGTGTTCGTTCTTTTGGTTCCCGGTATCTCAAGCGCCAAAAATTCAGAGTGTACCTATAAATTAGTGGCCGGCACCGTATACGCTGCCGGATTTGAGTACAATGATGATCAAGATATCTACATGACAAGGCACCACGCCCTCCAGCGCAAGTTCGGTTACAACAACATTTACGACAAATGCGCGGCACCTCTGGGGATGGTCATTGATGTGGAGCCGGTACGTTTTGAATACGACGGCCGGGGGTACATGGTTGAACTCTGGAAGGGGCAGTATTTTTCGGCCATCGGGGCGGAAATAGGATTTTACGTGGGCACAAGGCTGAATATCGCCGGGGAAGACCATTATCGATGCGCCGACACCGAAGAGGAACTCGACATCGCCTTTACCATGAAGAACCGGGGTCTCCCCGAATACTCGGTGAGCGGACGTCACTGGTGGCTGACCGGATTCAAGCCCGGTGTGTTTGCCCGCCCCGACCAGCTGACCCTTGAAGACATCGAGATCACGTTTCACTCGGAGGGCATGGCCGAAGCCTTTTCAGAGGCTCTCTACAGGCTTGGGTACAGCGATGCAGGGGATCAGGTCTGGTGTGAGGGAAAAACCGTGGGGTTTGTTTTTTCAACCCCCAGAAATCCCCAACCCTGGGATCAGGACAAGCTGGATATCGTTCTGGCCGCAAACGAGATTCGTGTTGCAGGCCTGATAAATTTCAAGGAGGCTTTCGGACTTGAGAATTTCAGCCCGGAAAGCCTTGCCGAAGCCCTGAGCAGGGATTTCTGGACCGGGATACTTCTGTACAATCAGATCAAAAAAATCTTTTCTGATTAATCAGTAGAAAATTGTCTCCATAGCCCCATGGTACAAAGCATCAGGAAGCCGGAGTACGGGAAGACCGTGCTCCGGCTTTACTTGTCTGGTGGTGCTGTGCCATGGGTGGCAATGGCTCCTGGGGCTTGTTTTTTTAAAGGATAACGGCTTTTTTAATGAGTAATCATTTTCTCCTATGAAAAAAGTGTACGACGTGTATCTTGGTGAACAGACGGATGTGTTTTTGCTCTGATGCCCACAAGAACCGTTTTTCCTTAAGTCGTGAAAGGAGAATACCAAGTGAAAATTGTCTGCCTGACGGGAAGCCCGAGGTACCATGGAAACAGTACAGCCATAGCAAAACGATTCATGGAAACAGCGGATAAACATGGGGCCGATACGACGACCTATGCCCTCAACAAGCTGACGTACAAAGGGTGCCAGGCCTGCATGGGGTGCAAGACCAAAGCCGACTCATGTGTCCTTGGCGATGATATGAAACAGGTCCTGGACGATGTCTCCACAGCCGATGTGCTGGTCATGGCATCCCCAATTTACTACGGGGATGTGACGTCCCAGATGAAGGCCTTTATGGACCGCACCTACTCTTTTTATGTCCCTGAGTTTCACACCAAGGCAAGGCCGAGCAGGCTGGCCTCCGGTAAAAAATTCGTCATGATTTCGACCCAGGGGCAACCGGATGAAAACATGTTTGCCGATGTCTTTCCCAAATACCATTTCTTTTTCCAAACCCATGGGTTCAAAGAAGGGTACTCGATTCGAGGGTGCGGCCTTACCCGTCCCGATGATGTAATGAGCCGCCAAGAGATCCTGGCGAAGGCTGAAGAGCTTGCCGGGGTGTTGGTGGGTTGAGCCTGGAGCCGAGAGGAACAACCCTTTGTGTGGATCGCATAAATGATTGAATCCGTAAGTCATATAACGTTTGTTGTTTCGGACCTCGAACGGATGTCGCACTTTCTGGTGGCGATATTTGACGCCGAAGAAATCTACGACAGCAACGGGCAGGAATTCTCTCTTTCCAAAGAGCGTTTTTTTTTGATCAATGGCCTCTGGGTCGCGATCATGGAGGGGAGCCCCATATCCGAAAGGTCATACAACCATGTTGCCTTCAAGGTGGCTGATGCAGATTTTGATCTGTACGTGAAGCGCGTACGCGTTCTTGGGGTGGACATATTGAAAGGCCGGGATCGGGTTGCGGGAGAGGGAAGGTCACTTTATTTTTTCGACCATGACAACCACCTTTTTGAAATACATACAGAAACGCTGAATCAACGTTTGGTATCATACGAGCAGATGAGATCTGACGTATAAATGAATAAGGTTATCGGATGAACCCTGTGGATTTAAGTGAAAAATTTTCCCTTTTTGATGAATTCTGGAAACCGAAAATCGTGGCGGAACTCAACGGGCAGTACGTCAAACTCGCCAAATTAAAAGGGGCGTTTGTCTGGCACCAACACGAGCATGAGGACGAGCTTTTCATGGTTGTAAAGGGCCGGTTGACCATTCAATTAAGGGATCGAGTCATCGATCTGACCGAAGGGCAGTTTTTTGTGATCCCCCGTGGCGTGGACCATCTGCCGGTTGCCGAAGAGGAATGCCATGTCATGCTTTTTGAGCCCAAAACGGTCCTCAACACCGGGAATGTGAAAAATGAACGAACCGTTGAGACCTTGGAAAGGCTGTAAGCATGCAAGATGGTATTCGTATCAAGACATATCTGTCGGTTCTTTTTTTGTTTCTTGTTTTTACGGCGGATGGGATGGCCGGACCCGTGGACGACATGCTTGCCGGGGCCTATGGGGAGATCGCAAACAAGACGGCGTACAACACGGAGATGTTGACCCGCTATTTTCCTCCCACCTTCAAGGGGGGAGAAGACACGGGGGCCCCGGTGTATCCCGGGGGCGATGTCAACCCCGGGGAAGGGGTCTGCGCGGATCTGGTGGTGCGAGCCCTTCGGCACGGGGGCGTTGACCTGCAGAAGGCTGTCCATGAGGATGTGGCGGCCCACAAGGGGGACTACGGCGTCAAGACCCCCGACAGATACAGCGACCACAGGCGGGTCTGGATCCTTCGGACCTTTTTTAAGCGGCAGTGGGCATCCCTTTCAACGGATCTGAAAAATCCCGGCGACTGGCAGCCCGGGGATGTCGTGATCTGGCACACGGGGTCGAAGAAGCATCTTCACATCGGCATGGCAGGCAATAAAAAACGCCGGGACGGGTTTCCATACGTTATTCACAACATGCGCTACGTTCCCTGTGTATCTGCAGGAGTCACCCTGGAGGAGGATGTTCTTGAAGGCATTTCGTTTCTGGGGATTTCGGTGCGAAAGTGGCAGGTCATCGGCCATTATCGACTTAAGTGACGACATCTATCCTGACACAGGGGTGAGAAGCCACCATGACACATCCACGGAGCCATAGACGATTTGCCCTTGCGGCCACGGCGTGCTTTGTTGTCTTGTTTTGTGCCGGGGCCTCTGGGGCTGGGGATTCCTCCTCCCAGGGCAAACTGTTTGCGGAGATTACCGGCATCGTGGAGACGCATTTTTTTGATCCCCACCGCATCGATCAGAGGTTTCCGGTTATTAAAGAGCACTACCGGCCGCAGATCCTGGGTGCTTCCCCCGAGGCGGTTCCCCGTCTTGTCAACGCCATGCTGGGTGAACTCAACGCCTCCCATACCAGCTATTTAACGCCGGATGATCCCGAGTATTACTACCTGGCCGCACTTTTTTCCAGGATACCGGAGATCGGGGCCCTGTTCCCCCACAAGGGGGTGATCTACCCCACGGTTGGGGTCTTTACCCAACGGGTCAAAGGGCGGTTCCATGTGGTGTCCCTCCTTGCCGGGGGCGCCGCTGAAAAAGCCGGGATTTTAAAGGGCGACGAGATCCTCTCCGTGAACGGCGAGTCGTTTACCCCAGTTGCATCCTTAAGGCCCCTGGTGGGAACCGATGCCGTGTTTGAGGTGAGGCGAGAAGAAGGCACGGCACCATTTTCGGTGACGATGCAGCCGGTGCTCATGAATCCCAAAGAGGAGATGCTGGCGGCGCAGAAGGTCAGCGTTCGCGTGATGGAAAAAGGCGGTCGGCGTATCGGGTATATCCATATCTATTCCTACGCCGGGGAAGAGTACCACAAGGCCCTGCGAGACGCCCTGGCCTGGGGCCCGCTGAAAGATGCCGATGCCTTGATCATCGATCTGCGTTATGGCCTTGGAGGGGCGTGGCCCTCGTACCTCAACATCTTTAACCGAAACATTCCGGTGCTGGAGGTCATCGACAGGAAGGGGAACAGAAACAGGGTGGACACCCAGTGGCGCAAGCCCGCAGTCTACCTTGTGAACGGTTACACCCGCAGCGGCAAGGAGCTTTTGGCCTTTGGCGCAAAAAAATACGGCGCGCCCACGGTCATCGGGGAGCGCACGGCAGGTCAGAGCCTGGCAGGACGACTGTTTCCGCTTTCCAACAAAGCCCTTCTTTTTCTTGCCGTCCAGGGATGCCGCATCGACGGGGTTGACCTGGAAGGAGTCGGGGTGGAGCCGGATATCGAGGTCCCCTTTGAGGTTCCCTATTGTAGCGGTCAGGACGCCCAACACCATAAGGCTGTCGAGCACCTCTTGAACCAGCTCCCGGATTAGGGACGGGATAAAAATAAAACATACAAAAAGCGATGCCTTCGGCGGCAAGGTGAGCCACCTTGAAAGCTGTTTGCCGCTGTGCTTTAACCCTCGTCCCTCGGATTAAAGCACAGCGGCATTTTTTTGATTGAGCCCTTAGTCGGTGTCGGATTTTCGTGCGATATTCGGTGCGTACGATGCATCCATGATATCGGTCTTCGGCCACCCTCATGGTATGAAAACGGTTTCAGCCCAGTCCCTTTACCCGGCAAACGATGCTATCGACCGTTTGCGATCATACGAAATCGTACGTACGACCTCACCTTGGAGTCAGGGCGCGTCCAATGGGGATCTTTTATCCGGCAGGCCGGTTTCAACGGGGTTACCCGGGGTGTTGCTCCATCCGATCCAGCCGTCGCTGAAGATCCCGATGTCCTTGAGCCCCATGACATCGGCGTCGTAGTAAATCTCGGCCACCCGCCAGCCGCTGCCGCACATGAACGAAAGGTGGGTGGCGGTGTCAATACCCTGGCCCTTCCACAGGGCCAGGATTTCGTCGGCGTTTCGCATGGTTTTGTCCGGGTTTCGGTAGTACTCCATGCTGTAGGCGTCCTTTTTGCCTGCGTAGCCAAAGACCGAACCGGGAATTCGCCCCTTTTTCTTGTGGTAGGCATAGCCAGAGGATTCGCCGATATGCTCGGCCCAGGTCCGGTTGTCCACCAGGGTGAAGGTCTTGGGGGTACGGAGCCCGGCCCGGGTCTCTTCCATGGTGTCGATGACGTCCGGGTTGCCGGGGACAGGTCCCTTGAAGTCTTTAACCGGAACCGGCTCATGGCGTCGGGTTTCCAGGGCGAACCCGGCCAGTGTCCAGGACAGGGTCCCGCCGTTGAGGACGCGTACATCCGTAACACCGACGTATCGCAGCACCGTGGCCACCCGAAAGGCGGCCAGGGGTTCTCCCGAGGTGACAATGACGGTGGCATCCCGTGTAAATCCGAAGGAGAGGGCCATCTCCTTCAAGGTCTGGTCATCGGCCAGCATCCACATGACGGGCTTGGTTTTCGTGGGCGGCTCAACGCGGTCCGTGTTGATGTGAAAGGCCCCTGGGATATGGCCCTTGGCATAGGAGTTTTTCTCTTCTCCCCAGCTGGCCTCGGCCACGATGATGTTTCCGCTGTTTTCAAAGCTCTCCGGACGGTTTCCGTCGATGATCTCCTTGAGCACCACGGCCGGGACCAGCAGCTGATGGTTGGGGTACCGTTCCAGGGGCAGTTTTTTGTCCTTTGCCCAGGCGGAGATATCGTAGCGGTGCAGGCGGGTGTAGCCCTTTGAGGTGAGGTAGGCTGCAACGCTTAACGCGTCCTGCCCGTTGGCATCGTAGAGAAGCACCTTTTTGTCCGGGGTAATGCCCTTGGTGGCGAGGATCTCGTCGAGGGCTGCGTCACGCTGGTCTCCGCCCACTTTCAGCCAGTTGGCAGAAAAGTCCGTGGCCCCCGGGATGTGGCCGCCCCGGCTTACACCGTTCAGCTTCCAGCCGTTGTAGGCACTGTTCAGCCGGGTGTCCACGATGATCCAGTCATCGGCGCCCATGGCGGCAACAACCTGGGGTGTGTCCATGACGGGCACGGCCTGATCCGCCCGGATCTCGGCGGTCATCCCAAAAAGGAAGAGCAGCAGGGCTGCTAAGCTTGCGTATCTGTTTTTCATCTCAAATCTGTCTCCTGCTGTGTGGATAGCCCCCAGGTGGGGCCCTTGTGTGGCAATGTCCTAAAACCTGTGATGTGTAGTCCTGACGGGGAACGAAGTCAAATTGATCCTGTGAATGCGGCGGCTTGTTTCTATAGGACGTTTCTCTATCAGGTATCAGTGCCTGACGGTCCAATACCCCGGCAGCTCTGTCGGGGGCTGAGCATTTGTCTGATTTAAAAAAGACGGATTGAACAAAAAAGGTCTTCATGGTTCATTTTTGTAATGACGCTTGAGCCGTGATCGTTAAAAAAAATAACAAGAAAAATCGGCCAAAACGGAGCGCCGCACTCCGGTGCGGCTTTTTAGTCCGTCGTTACCCGTGCCGCACAGGAGTGCGGCGCTCCAGAGGATAAGGGGCTTTGGGGGAGAATACGCCGATGGACCAAACGATGATCAAGGTCGACGTTTGGTCGAAAGGCGAATGTGATTTTCCCTGAGGAACGAAGGGGAAAGGCATTCGCAACGTGCTTTCGAGGTGGGATATCTCGCCGCCGGAGGCAGCCAAGTTAAAATTGCCTCCGGCGGTCCTGCCGGGGGCTAAACTTTTAAAAAGTTTAATAAACAGGCTTTAGAAAACAGATTCAGGCCAATCAAAATCAAAGGCGAATGTGATTGGCCCTGAGGAACGAAGGGGAAAGCGCATTCGCAACCTGCTTTCGAGGTGGCACACCTCGCCGCCGGAGGCTTTTTCCCATGCACTTTAACCATAGAAGACCGTTTTTTGCCTTGCCCGCGGGCAAAAAAACAGAGGGGAATTTTCATTGACAAAAAAACGACGGTGCGTGTAAGAAGAGCCACTTCAAAAAAATAGAAACGATGTGTTGTTAAAAGAGGTTACTTTTTGGATTTCTTCCTCCTCTTTTAGAGTGTGACCGCGTTTTCTCGAAGGAATCCTGATAATCATCCAAATTATCGGGGCCCTTCAACCTGTCCGTTCGTGCTCCCGGTAATTGACGCGTTCACCCTGTTTTTTTGAAGGAGCACACATGCCTGCCTTTGGTCGATCCTTAAAGGAGATCTTCTTTTTTTCACTTCCCATTATCGCAGGGCAACTGGGCCAGATGCTGTTCGGCATCGGGGACATTGTGGTTGCCGGGCGATACTCCACCGAGGTTCTCTCCGCCCTCGGCATCGCCACCGCTATTTTTTCTCCCTTTTTGCTTGTCGGAACAGGGATTACCTTTGCCGTCAGTCCGCTGAAGGCACGGATGATCGCCCAGAACCGGGATGTCGGCGCAGTGCCCGGGACCACCCTGGCCCTGGGCTTTGCCAGCGGTACGGTGCTGGCCCTGATGGTTGTGGCTTCGGGCTTCTGTGTAAAGGCCCTGGGGCTTGCCCCCGCCATCGAGAAACTGGTGGTTACGTACCTCATGATTTGTGCGGGGTCCATGATCCCTGTCATGATCTTTCAGGTGTTGAAAGAGAACCTCCAGGCCCGGGAAAAGACCCTCTTTGCCAACAGCCTGATCCTGTTTTTCAACCTCGTGAATGTCGGGGCCAACGTCTTTTTTATCTTTACCCTGGATTGGGGCATCGCAGGGGCCGCCGTGGCAACCACCCTGTCTCGGACCCTCATGGCCGTGATCCTTTACGCCCATGCTGCACGAGAGCTGACCATCACCCGGCAGGTTTCCTTAAAAATGATGGGGCATCTCCTGAAAAAAGGCCTTCCCATCGGCCTTAACGGGCTGTTGATCGGCCTGATCTTCTCCCTTGTGACGGTGCTGGCAGGAAAGATGTCCGTGACCGCCTCGGCGGCAAACAATATCCTTATCAACATCTCGTCCCTTACCTACATGGTGCCCTATGCCCTTGCCGGGGCCGCCTCCGTAAAGATTGCCGGGGCCTTCGGGCGCAGGGACTTTGGGCAGGTGACCTCTTATGCCCTGGCCACCCTGTGCCTGGGGCTCATGTCCGCCTCGGCGATGGGCTTTTTGTTTTACGCTGTTCCCGAATCCATACTGTCTCTGGCCACCACCGATTCCCGTGTGATCCGTTACGGCGTGAGTCTCCTCCTTGTGGGCGCTGTCTATCAGGTTCCCGACGCTGTTCAGGTGACCATTCAGGGGTGTCTGCGCGGCCTTGAGATCACCTTCAGGCCCATGGTGACCATTTTTCTGGGGATCTGGGGGATGGGGTTTCCCTTTGGCTGCTTTTTTGCCTACGTAAAAGGCCTGGAAGCCGCCGGGCTGTGGATGGGCATGGCCGCGGGCCTGACTGCCGTAGCCCTTGTGAACTCTTTTCTTTTTGTGCGGGTTATCATGGGGTACCGGAACAGCTCCGTTTCTGAGCCTCAGCCCCTTATGTCCTGCGCGACACAGCGCTGAGTGTTGCATCGACACCAGGGCGCCTTGTCGGACGGATGAGTCATCGTGCGTTGCCATAAATTCCACCTTTTGTGATCCTTTTGGTATAATCCTGAGATGTGTCCCATGCAGGGGGGCTGGAAGGCGCACCGGCATGGGACAACGTCCATGAACGCAGCGGGGGCAGATTTGATGCGCCGGTGGTGCCTTTATTTTGCGGCGGCCAGTATCCTCTGGCTTACGGCGTGGCATGATGCCATGGCTGAGACGGAAGTGGTGGTGTTCTGCATAGACAATTACCCTCCCTACAGCTATGAGGTCAATGGCCGGGCCGAGGGGATCTATCCCGCCATTTTCAGGCGGGCCTTTTCCCGGATGGACGGGTACCGGGTGACGCTGCTCTCCATTCCCTGGAAAAGGGGGCTGCACTACCTGAAACGCGGAGAAGGCTTTGCCATTGCACCCGTCTACTACAAACCGGAGCTCCGTCCATACATCTGGCCGTACAGCATTCCGGTGCTCCGGCAGGAGGAGGTGCTCCTCTGTCGTGAACGTGTCCTTGCCGTTAGAAATGGTCACCGCTGGCCCGAGGGATTCTACGGGTTGACCATCGGCAAAAACGCGGGGTATGCAACGGGTGGGACGGTCTTCAATGAGGCCGTGGCGCGGGGGGACATTTTTCTTTCCGAGGCCAAAAGCAACCGGATCAACCTCATGAAGCTCGGGCTCGGACGAACGGACTGCTACCTGAACGATGGTCTCTCCATATCCTGGGAACTCGATCAGCTAAGGAACGAGGGCCTCCTGGACGAAGGGGGGCAGCATGCTTCCCTTGGCGAGCCCATCTCTATCCATGAGGAGTGGGGGCACCTGGGTGTGACCCGCATGGATTTCGGGCGGTACCATTTTAAAACTGATTTTCTGGCGCAATTGAACGGGATTCTCGCGGCCATGCAGGCAAAAGGGGAGATTCGGGACATTGTGGAGGGGATCATGGGGGCTCCTTGCCACAAGGGGCCGTAAGGGATGGCAATGATTTACGACAACGATGAATTTTTTGAGCAGTATAAGCGATTGAGACTTGACGACACCGGTTTGAACGGAAAAATGGAAGAGCCCTGCATGCGACCCATGATGGGGGATGTCTCGGGTTTGAGGGTGCTTGATATCGGGGCGGGTTTCGGTCATCAGGCAGTGTGGTTAAAAGAGCACAACGCCGGGGAGGTGGTGGCCCTGGACCCGTCGGAAAACATGTTTTCCCATGCCACAGCCCTGCATGGCGACAAGGGAATCACCTTTGTACACGGTTATTATGAAGAGCAGGTTTTTGGGGAGGCCTTCGACCTGATTGTGAGTTCCATGGCCCTTCACTATGTCGATGACCTGGCCCCGTTTTTTGCCAAGTGCTATCGGGATCTCACCGAAGGGGGGCAGCTGATTTTTTCCATGGAGCACCCTGTGTGCACGGCAAACCCAACAGGGTACAGCGAGGATGAGGGCGGAAAATTCTGGCGCCTGACGGATTACTTTCAGGAAGGCGAACGGGTTCAGACCTGGTTCGTGGACGGGGTGCGGAAAACCCACCGAAAACTCTCCACGGTCTTGAACGCCTTAATGGCCTGTGGCTTTACGATCAGGCAGGTGGAAGAGCCGTCCCCGCTGGACAGGGAGTACCCGGAAAGTGAAAAGAAAACGGATTACTTTTGGATTCGGCCCTCCATTGTGGTGATCAAAGCGGGCAAGTAGGGGCCGGTAGAAAAAATACACAAGCGATGCCTCCGGCGGCAAGGTGTGCCACCTTGAAAGCAGGTTGCGGATGCGTTTTGCCCCTCGTTCCTCGGGCCAAATCACATCCGCTTTTCATGCGAAATTTATTCAAGAAAATTTTTAGACCCGTTTGTCAAACTTTTCAAAAGTTTGGCCCCCGGCAGGGCCGCCGGAGGCATCTTTAACGGTGGTCCCGGGCGTGTTGCCCGGGGCTTACATCACGGGTATCAACGTGTCGATTCTGCCGAAAACGCCATTTTCATGGACAGGGAGGTGGTCTGGAGGGTGACGGAATCGGTTTTTGCCTTAATGGAGACCTTGGCGAACCGTTTTTCTTCTCCTTTTCCCACGTAAAAATAGTGCCTCAGCAGGTCGGTGACAGCCTTGTCTTCGGAGGCCCTGAGTTCCGCAGGGATCTCGATGGCCCCTTTGAGGTCCACGTAGTCGCCGTCTTCTCCGGGGTGTTCCCGGGGGGTGTTCCGCAAGGTAAAGTGGTGGTGCAGTTTCAGGTCGATCCAGGTGCCGTCTTCTGTCTTGAGCCTGAGGTTGGCAGGGGAGGCGACGAGGCTGAAGTCGGTGAGTTCTGCCTCGACGGCTCCGAATATCAGGTTGGTCATGGTGCCGGGAAACGTGTATTCCGGTGCTTCCCCCAGGGTAAGGTGGGACATGTTCTCCGGCGGGTTGTCGATGAAATCCTCTTCGGGAATGATCCGTCCGGGGGTTTCCATAAAGTGCCAGAACAGCCCTTCCAGATTTTTTTCAAAATACCCCGGTATCCCTTCTTCGCTGACCCCTTCAACCCGCAAAATCCGATCGCTTTCTCCGGGAGCCCCGTCCTCCGGAAAGAAGATGGTGATGTTTTTCGTGATGCGTCCGTGGATTTTAGGCTGGTTGTACCACACCTGATCGGGGACCCTGCGTTTTCTCACCAGGGAGAAATTGAGGATCGCATCGTTGGTGTCGTAGTGGACATCGTCTTCGTAGGTGTAGTTGAAAAAGGGGTTGCCGCCGCCGATATCAAAGTCGTTCTGGTGGGTGTACATGTCCCCGAACCGGTTGATGACAAACAGGGTGGAGGCTGCCGCGCTGAGGCTTTCGGCGATGAACCTGTCCCTGAAAGGACCCGCAATGCGGTAGCCCCAGTCCGGCGGGGTCCAGGGGTCGGTGAAGTGGATCTCCCGCCCGTTTTCAAAAAGGGCGTATATGGTCGTTACCATGCAGGGGTAGGCGTTGCCGTTCTGGTCGTAATAGAATCTGTTTCGCAGCAGGTCGTCCTGGGAGAGGGCCCAGCCGCGGATGTCCTCCGGCAGCGAGACGCCCTGGCCTGCGCCCAGGGGAGTTCCCCAGTGGTCTGTCCATGATATGGCACCAGGAGCTGCGTAGCCGTTTTTGCAGTAGTAAATCTGGCGTGTCTCCGAGACGGCGATGAGGATGGGGCCGTCCACCGAGATCTCCTCCATGGCATCGGAGGTGATCGGGGTGCCCAGGAGGTTTTCAGGGGACCCGGAGTCCCCGAGGAGCTGCCACGAAGCCCCGTTAACCCGCTCTTTGATGTAGATCAGGCCGTCGTGGATGGCAAAATAGTAGACTTCGTTGAAGGCCCGGGTGGGCGACCTCAGGCTGATGGCCTGGGGCAGGTCCGGGGGCTGGGCCGCCGCCGGGGCGGCGCAGGTGAGCAAGAACAGGAACATCGACACCAAAAACACCTTCGCTTTCATGAATCCTCCATATGATTTTTAATGAACACTATCTGGATTTTTCAGGCAATGCATGTTGCCATACCTGAAAGCTGAAATGACGGTGGGACGTAAAACTGATTTTTTTGTAACTGTTCAGGCACCATCCAAGCCAGGACAGCCTTTTATGGTAAAAGTGCATGGAAAAGCCTGCCTTCGGCGACCAGGGGACCCCAGGTTGCGAATGCATGGGCCCTTCATTCTGCAACCAAAGGACTTTTTTACATCACCACCCCATGTATTTCAAGTCGATTTCTCTCTCTTGTTAGTCATTTTGTTTTTTCTAACTCGTCGAATCGGTATGCGTATGTCCCCTTTTTAGAGGGTCTGTGAAGCCTTGATGGCAGGAACTTTTCTGGTAGATACTTATTACTGAATGCTGTGAATACATAGGTGGCGGGGATGGGGTCAGGCAACAAAAAAGCACCGGTGGGCGCACCCGGTGCTTTCTTTTTTGGGGTCTGTCGCGTTTCTGGAGTGAACGAAGGGAGGGGCAGGATGCGGAACGGAAGCCCGCGTTACACGCACGGCTCCGGGCAGCCCATCTCTGTGTAGAGGGAGAGGTAGTCAATGAGCCCGTGCGTGAGGGTGGCATGCCAGTACTCACCGGCCGTTGTGGGGCGCAGGATGTGGCCTTCGATGCGAACCAGCCGGGCGTTTACCCAGCAGTGAAGCAGGGGCAGAAGGGCCATGGGAAGAGAGTCTCCGAAGCTGCGGCCCAGCCCGGCCAGGTCAAGGGCAAGGGTTTGCATCTGGGAGGTGACGACATGTGCGAGGCGGTGGTTGTCGGTCGGGGGAAGGACCATGGCCACAGGTTTCTCCCTTCCCGCGGTGCTCAGGTAGTCCTCGAGTCGGTCCGTGACCAGGACGCGGTGGCCCTCCACCAAGCCTTCGGCACCGCAACCAAAGGGGAGACACGGGGTCTGCCGTCCTGCCAGCAGGGCGGAGAGGTTTCGTTCCCTGGGGGTGCATGCCCAGTGCCCTGCGGAGATGCGGCGACAGGTGGTGGCGGCCATGACCGCAGCCCCCTCCTCAAAAAGGGCGTATTGATCGAGGCCATGGGTATGGATGGGGGCATGGGGCACGAGGTCGATGCCGTCGGGTTTCATGGCCACAAGGGTTTCCAGGTCTTTCCGAAACGACGCAGTGGTTTGGTTGGGGAGGCCGTATGTCAACCCGACATTCACGGTGACCTGGCCGGTTTCTATGAGATCCGACAGGATGTTGGCGGCATGTTTTCCGTCGGCCCGCCGCCCGGCGGCTTGTCGCAGCGGGGTCTGAAAGCTGAGCAGGGAAAGGGAGAATCGGTTGACTCCGGCGCGGGTCAGGGCGCGGATTCTTTCAGGGGTCATGTCGGCGATGCGTCCTTCAACGGTGATTTCACAATCGTTGGCCAGGGTGAGGTTGCGCCGGGCGGCCTCGATGATGCGTGCAAGGTCTCTGGCGGCCAGGGCCGTTGGGGTTTCCCCGCTCACCACAAGGGCGTGGATGGGGTTGTCCTGCTGACGGATCCGCGCCCCGTCCCGCATGATATCGCAGATGACGGCATCGGCGTAGGCGGCACTGAGGGCATCGCCTGCGGGGATTGCATCGGCGCCCTTATCCATGGTCCCGCTTGCTCCAAAGGGCACACAGATGGTTGCTGCCAGGCTTTGATCAAGGGGCGCGTCGATGAGGGTGCTCCAGAGGGCTCGGGCCCGTTGCCCGGTGACCGGGGCCTGGCTGCCCACCGCATAGGGGGGCGTCTCTTCCCCCGAAAAGGCGCAGGCGTACGATGTGTCCGTGGCTTGGGGGAAACATCCCAGGGATTTGGCTTTTCGAAAAAAACGGGTGAAGGCATCCACGGGTGTCTCCTCCGGAATCATGTTGCGGGGCGGGGTAGGTACGGGTACCTGAAGGTTTGGCATGGGGGGTTTTCCTATTTTTTGGGTATCATTAAAAAGTTAGGCTATCCGAAATCAATGGGCGCAAACAGGAACGCCGGGTGCCAGGGAGTGGATGACGCCGGTTTCAAAAAGTGTGCGTTGCTGCGGGGTAGAACCTGTTTTACAAGATCAGGCGTAACTAAAATAAATATACAAGTCACACGTGAATGCCGCTGTGATTTAACCCGAGGAACGAGGGTTAAAACGCAGCGGAAACCAGCTTTCAAGGTGGCACACCTTGCCACCGGAGGCAGCCAAGTTAAAACTGCCTCCGGCGGCCCTGCCGGGGGCTAAACTTTTAAAAAGTTTAACAAACAGGCTTTAAAAAAACAGATTCAGGCCAATCAAAATCAAAGGCGAATGTGATTTTCCCTGAGGAACGAAGGGGAAAGCGCATTCGCAACCTGCTTTCGAGGTGGCACACCTCGCCGCCGGAGGCTTTTTTCCATGCACTTTAACCATAGAAGGCTTTTTCGATGCATTTTGTCCTTTTATCCCCTGGCTGCCGGAGCCACACTTTTGTCCTTGTTTCGTTCGGCAAGGAGCCGGACCACATGATCCCGCAGCCTTTTTGCCTGGCACCTCGGGGCGCGTTTTACCGCTTTGTTCAGCCACGGTAGGGCCTCTTCGGGCTTCTCCTGCTGAAAGAGGACATAACCCAGCATCATAAGGGCGTGGCCCTGGTCCGGGGTGAGGTCAAGGACCCTGCGGAAGGCCTCTTCGGCCCCGGAAAGTTCCCCTGCCTCGAACCGCAGCTGGCCGGTGAGGAGCCAGAGACGTTCGGTGTTCCAGGCGGTAACGCCCTGTTCGAGAACGGACCGGGCCTCTTTGGGCTTGAATCCTGCCATGAGGGATTCGGCCTGTTTTCGGGTGAGCTCGGCTGTGTTTTTTCCCTTGTCGGCAAGGCGCCGGTAGCAGTCGGCGGCATCCAGGGGGAGGTTTTCCGTGCGGAAGAGGTCGCCTAAGGTCATGAGTTCCGCATCGTTGATGGCGCCCAGGTGATCCAGGTTTCGGAGCTGTACCATGGCCTCGGGGTAGCGCTTTTCCAAAAGGAGAAGGTTGGCAAGGGATCGCCGGAACTTGGGTTTTTCACCCATGCGGGGGATCTGGGTTGTGAGGGCGTCGATGACCTGGGGTCTTTTCTTGGCAGGAGAGGCTGCTGAGGCAGCCAGCTCTGCCCACTCGGCGTTTCGGCAGTCCGGAAAGCGAGAGAACAGGTCCAGGCAGAGGGCGACACAGGGCTGCCAGGATTCGTCCCTGTATCGGGCCAGGGCTTCGAAGTAGCGCAGATTGGGACGCGTCTCACCGGTTAAGACAAAGGCGCGGCCCAGGGCATCGGCGGCTTCGCCGTAGTGTTTGGTTTCGTAGGCGACCCGTCCCAGGTTCTGCCATGCCGGGGCGTAGGTGTCGCAGAGGGCGGTGGCCCGGCGAAAGTGTGCAATGGCCTGTTCCGGTTGCTCAGCCTGCACCAGTTGAACCCCTAAGTGGAACTCCAGAATATGGTGGCTTCTCTCGCCTGCGCGTTTCGAGGCCTTGGCAAGGGTTGCCAGGGCCTCTTCTGGCCGTTTTTCCTCAATGGCCTTGGACGCTTTGGTCAGTGCCAGGGTGACGGAGGGGGAGGGCTGCTTGTCGCAGGTGCCTGCAAAGCAGTTCGGTGCCAGGGCCATGAGCCCGGCAATGACAAAGAGCCCCACGAGGTGTGTTGCACATGATCGGTTGTGTATCAGGTAAGGGGCCATGGTTCAGCTCTGCAGGTTAAAATGGATGATTTTGGTGACGCGAACCCTGACCTTGTCCCCGGTGATTTCTCCGGGGTTAAAGGTCCAGCGGCCCACGGCGTCTATGACCGCCCTGTCGAAGACGCCGGGTGGTGTGGAACCCACGATTTCCATCTCGCGGACGCTGCCGTCTTTTTCCACGAGGAATTTGACGGTGACACTTCCCGAGATGCCCAGTCGCTTGGCCCGAAAGGGGTAGATGGGCGCCACCTTGTGGGTGGGCATGGGGGGCTTGTCGAGCTGGGACTCGCCAAAGACCATGTCCACGGGACCGGGATTAAAGGCCGTGGTGTCCAACTCGGGAAGGCCCGGGCCCACCTTGAGGGTGGGGGCGGCCGAGGTGTGCACCGGGGTGGGGTCGATGGGCAGGTCCAGTCGGGGCTTTACGGGTTTGTCCTGTTTCTCCGGTTCTTTGACTGCCTCGGGGGGAGGCGGTGGGGTCATCTCCTGCAGTCGGACCATGGTCACCGGTCTCAGGCGAAGGGTGTCCTCACTTCGTCTGGGAGCGGTGCGCATGCCCGGCAGCAGGGCAAAAAGGAAGATGTTTACCCCCAGGGCCAGCAGGGCCGCAAGGGCCATGGGGCCCCGGGTACGGGCGCCGATCATTTCTCCCCCTTGTTCTGGGTGGCGACACTGACCCGGGTGGCCCCGGCCAGGCGGCACTGGTCCATGACCCGGATGAGGGTTCCGGTGGGGCAGGCCTTGTCGGCGATCACCACCACATCGGCGTCGGGCTTGTCGGCCACGGCACGCGCGATGTGGAGGCGAACGCTTCGTACATCAATGGGTTTTCCGTCGTAGTGCACCGAGCCTTCCTCGGATATGCCCACGAGGATGGCATTTTTTTTTGAGACCACGGCAGTTTCTGCCTGGGGCCGGTTGATATCGATACCGGTCTCTTTGACAAAGCTGGTGGTCACCATAAAAAAGATGAGAAGCAGAAACACCAGGTCGATAAGGGGTGAGATGTTCACCTCCGGCGTGCTGCTGTTTCGTCTCAGGGAGTCCCGGACCCGTATCACGTCATGCTCCTTTGGATGATGCTGATGGTTTCGTCTAATTTCGCGGAGAGGCGATGTGCGCGCCGCATGAGCAGCACCCCCATGAACATGCCGGGGATGGCTACGGACAGGCCGCTCTGGGTGGTGATGAGGGATTCGGAGATCCCCCCTGCCATGGCCCGGGCGTTGCCCGTGCCGAAAAGGGCGATGACGTCGAAGGTGGTGATCATTCCGCTGACGGTCCCCAGGAGCCCCAGAAGGGGCGCCACCGCGGCCAGGGTGGCGATGAGGCCGATACGCCGGGTGAGGTGGGGCCGTTTCTGGAGCCGGTACTGGTGCAGCAGTCCCCGGTTCACTTTGGGCGACTCGGTGCCGTACTCCGCCATGAAGCGGACCAGGTCCCGCCGGAGGCCCGGCAGCTCCGGTCCGGTTTCTCCTTTGCGGACCAGGGCAAGGGCCGCCCCCAGGTCGAGGTCGTGTTTTTCAACGTTTCGATAGACGATGAGCCGTTCGAAGATCAGGCCCCAGAGGACCAGGGAGCAGAGCATGATGGGGACCATCACCGCGCCGCCGCTGTCGATGTAGCCGAAAATGGCCGTCAGAAGGTCCTCCATGGATCAGGCCCTCGCCTGTTTGGTGCAGCCCTGGGCGCAGCACCCGATGGTTTCCCGGTGGACGATGTTGGTCAGGGCCACGGCTTTTTCTTCCATGTCGCCGATGATGTGCTCCACCCGTCGGTTCAAGACGGTGTGCAGGAGCATGATGGGAATGGCCACGGCAAGGCCCAGCATGGTTGTGATAAGGGCCGTGGAGATGCCCCCGGACATCATGCGCGGGTCGCCGGTGCCGGCGATGTGGATCACCTCAAAGGTGTCGATCATGCCGGTGACCGTACCCAGAAGGCCCAACAGGGGAGCCACGGCGCCGAGCATCCCGAGGAAGGGGAGAAATCGCTCAAGGCGGGGAAGCTCCTTTAAGATCGCTTCCTGAAGAATGGTCTCAAGCACCTGGCGCCGTTCGCCCCTGGCCTGGAGGCCTTTTCTCAGGACGTTGTACACCGGGGTGGTCTTCTGCTCCTTGACGATGAGGTCGCACTCTTCCCACTGCCCGTACCCGGCCAGCTCGTTGACCTTGCCCATGGTGTTGTCCGTGTTGTCGTGGACCTTTTTCAGGAACAGGGTCCGCTCCAGCCCGATGAAGAGCCCGGCCAGGCCGATAAGGACGATGGGCCAGACCAGGGGGCCGCCGTTTTGGATGCGCTCCACAAAACTTGGGGTGCGCCTCAGGTGGTCCAGGGCCGCCCCGGCGCTCAGGTCCAGGGCCAGGGTGTCGGTTTTGCCCTGCACGTAGCGGTTAAGCCTCCACCTGAAAATGCGTCCGGGGGGAGCGGGCAGCTCCTTGAACGAAAGGGTGGCGGCGTCATAGAGAAGGGGCTCTGTGTCCTTTTCCTTGACGGCCAGGGTCATGAAGGGTCCGGCCGACAGGATGGGCAGCTCCCTGGAGATGCCGTCCCGACCGGTGACGGACGCCGTGCGTATGGCCACCTCGCTGCACCGGGCGATCTCATCGGTGAAATAGGCGAAAAGGCTGGTCAGGTCTTCCAGGCCTGGGAACTGGGTGCCGTCGGCCAGGGTTTCCAGGTGGGCCAGGCGCTCCGGGGTAAAGGCGGAGAAAGGGGACGCCAGGGAGAGATCCCGGAGGTTTTTCGCTGCGGTGCGCACGATGGCCACGATGCGTCCCACCTCCTTGTCGAGTTTGTTCCGCCGTTCGGTGAGGTCGGTGATCCGGGTCTTAAGGGTTTCGCCCCGTTTTGTTTCGTCAATGGCCTGGGCCTTGAGTCGTTTGATGTCGCCGGCCAGGCGCCGGATTTCGCGGGTGAGGCTCTCCCGGTCACCGGAGATGCGGGTGCGGGAGGCTTTGTCGGTGGCCTGGCGCTGTGCAAGGGCCGTTTCGGCGCTCTCCATGGCCTGGCGAAGGTCTGCTGTCCACGCCGTGGTGGCAAAGGCAAGGCAGAGGGCGGTAACAATCAATATGCGTTTCATGGGGCCACTATCCTTCCGATGGGCAGGCTGACAAGTTCTGCGCTTCGTTCCCTTTGAGCAAGGGCGACCGCTTTTTTAAGGTGCGTGACACAGTTGGCGGGCAGGGGCTCAAAGGCGCCGGTCTTCGGGTTGAAGACCCCGCACCCTTTTTCGTCGAGGGTGAGGTAGTAAAGGGAGAGACGCCCGACTTTCAGCAGCTGAACGGTGATGGGCTCGCCTGCCACCTCGATCTCTTCCTGCCAGGCTTCGCTGGTGTGGCCGAACTGGGTCTCGATGGTGAACAGCTCCAGCAGTCGCTCAAGTTTTTCCGCCTGCTTTGTGGCCGGGGCCTTGACCCATTCGGCGAGGGCCGAAAGGCGAGTCTCCCTCTCGCTCTTGAGAAATGGCAGGCTCTGGGTGACAACCCGTGCCGCGCGTCTTGTCTCTGAGGCAATGAGGGGTGAGAGGCCTTCGGTCAGGTGAGAGGCCTTGGCGATCTCCTCGTCGAGCCTTGCTGCCTCCTCCTCTTTTCTCCCGTTGGCCCAGAGCAGGGCGTCTACCTCTTCCTGGAGTTTTCTCTGTTTACCTTGCATGCGGGCAATTCTGGTCTCCAGGGCGAGACGTTCTTTTTCCCAGGCCCCTTCCCGTTCCTGGGTGGTGTGGGCAAGGGAAATGTCCTGGCGGACGGTCTCATCCAATGAATGGGAGTCGGACCATGTGAGGCCTGGTCCTGTGAAACCGACCGCCAGGGACAACAGGAGAAGCGTTCCGACCCGTTTTGCCGTACGGCGCCTCTGGCGTTTTGTAGGTGTGGAATGTGAAACCATGGGGGAATTTTCTTTGATGATTGTTTGTTGAAAGAAAAAGAACGCAACGATGACGTACGCCTCAGGGCCTGAATGCACAAATTTTTACCGGCTGATAAGTTGTGTGTCAACCGATTTTTTTTAGTTCTTCTCGAAAAGTTGGGGATACCAAGAAAAAATAAGGAACCCACATATTCATGTCGTATGCCTTTTTTTTATTTTGTCGGGGTGCGTTAGGTGTTGTGTTTTTGATGCGGGGTTTTGGATGTGAATAATAAGTTTGACAACTCTAACTTTATCCCTTAACACTCATAGTGTTTTTGGCTTGACTAATTTTTATAGCTTTCCGAAACAGTAGAAAGGGAGCGTGTATTTTTATGTAGATTCTCTCAGGGGAGGGGGGGCGTGCCGTTATTCGGCAGGGCCTGTGGCTGTACCGGACCGAATGGAACGGAACAGGGGGCCGCTGTATTGACCTGCACGCGCTGCCACCGAAACCTGAGCCTGTTGGGGCAGGGGCTGCCGTTGCCATAACGCCATGCAACGGTGGGATGGGGCCCTGCCCATTATTCGAGTTATTGCAGGAGTTGTATCAGACATGATGTTTTTGCGTTTGGTGATCGCCGGTACCCTTATCGGCATGATGTGTTCATCGGGGGTGTTTGCCCTTGAGGGGAACCAGGATGTTTCGGTTTCCGAAAAAAAGGTAAAAGAAGTGACGTTGGAGGAGAGTACGGTCAGGGGCGAATACATAGAGATAGAGGCTATTAGCAGCACCAAGAATATTAAGGTGATCACTCGGGGAGACATGGAGAATAAGGGGTATGAGAATCTTTCTGAGGTTCTGGACGATGTACCGGGAATCAACGTGTCCAAGACGGGGTACGGGGAGATTGACATCCGTGGCCAGGGAAGCCGTACGGCTGGACGGAACATTCAAATCATGGTTGATGGGGCCCCGATAGGTATTTTGACACAGCACCCGTACAAAACAGACTACAACATCATCCCCGTTGATCAGATTGAGAAAATCGAGATCATCGAGGGAGGCGGCGCCGTTCTTTACGGTAGCGGTACTGCAGGCGGTGTCATCAATATAACCACAAACCTCAAGGGAATGAATAAACCCCAGAACTCCGTGGGGTATGAGTACGGATCTGAAGACCAGCATCGTTGGTTTGCCAATATAGGACTTCAGCCCACGGAGAAGCTCGTGCTCCAGGCCAACTATTCCGCTGATGACTCGGATCTTTATTTTAAAGATACATTCAAGAAAGGTGAATACGTGGGGCTCGGGGGGGCATACCGCCTCACCGATAATCAGATGATGTCCCTCAAGTACACCCATTATGAGGAGGAGGGCAAATACGTCTACAACGTTACGGCAGAGAACCTGAAGAAATACGGCAAGGATTATGTGCCCGCCGAGACTCGGGTGACTGTCGGTTACGATGAAGAGGCTGGAAAATACCTCCGCGAGACAAAGAAACGGTACAACCAGAGCGACAGGGAATCCGAGGGTTTTAAGGCCTCCCACAGCATTAATTTTACCGAAAACCTTTCACTTATGACCGATCTGATGTCCCAGAAGGGCTCCTATCGAAATTCTCATTACGAGGATAAGGACATGGACTATGAGACGAAGGGAGCCAAGCTCAAACTGAACTGGGGGTACGGTGAACAACAAAACCTTTTGTTTGGCGTGGACCGTATCGACCAGAAGGCGTGCCTTACAGTGCCCAAGTACAGGCAGAAAACCAAGGACATCTTTGACTATAAAAAAGAGATTAAAGCTGTCTTTATCCACAATAAAAACCGGTTGAGAAATTTTGAGTTCACTCAAGGGCTGCGCTTGGACATGACGGATTGGATCACCACCAAACCAGAAGGTGCCGGTACCAAATTTGCTGGCACATCAGCGACATTCGATAACGAGCGCAGAAACGAAGCCTATGAACTTTCCTCTGCCTGGCTTTATTCGGATACAGGACGCCTCTTTGCCCGGTACGAACGAGGGTTTACCACGCCGGACGGTATCCAGATGACCGATGATGTGTATGTAGACCGCAAGAGAAAACTCTACCTGCCCACCGAAGCCGAAGATGAGATTTACGACACCTACGAGATCGGGATGCGGGATTATTTCCTCAACACCTTTCTCGCCGCCACCGCTTACGTCACCACCACGGACAACGAGTTGAATCGAGTCTCTATTGCAAGCGACATCTCCGGGTCTTCGTGGAAAAAAGACAAAAAAACCATGAACCTACTGGAGACGAAACGTTACGGTGTGGATTTTTCTGCTGAACACGTGTTCGGAAGGCTCAGGCTCACGGAAGGTTATACCTGGTCCATGGGAAAAACCGATTACAATAGCAAAGGAAAGGCACTCATCGAGGAGGGCAAGCAGATCGACTGGAGTGACAGCGGACTGCAGAAGGTGCCGGAGCACAAGGTGGTTCTCACCGCCGATTACGACCTGACCTCCCATCTGACGGCCGGAGTGAAGTACAAATACACCGGCGGGTACGCCAATTATTTTGATGAAGCGAACAAGCCTGAAGACGAGTTGGTGGATAGTTACGAGACCACGGATCTGAGTCTGCGCTATAGCATGGCCGGTGGTCTCACCCTGTACGGTGGGGTCAACAATCTTTTTGACGAAACCTATTACCACTACGTGGCCAGTGGTTCTTCATCCTCAACAGTCTGGCCCGCTTTTGGACGGACCTGGTTCGTCGGGGCGAAGTATACCTTCTAAGGGCTAACGTTGAAAAAGAAGCCTTCTATAGTCAACGTTGAATGAACTGCAGAGCCACAGAAGGCTCTGAAAAGAGGACAAAACATGTGGCGGTCAAGGGATGATCCCTGGACCCCAGGTTGCAAATGGTCTCTCCCTTTTTTCTCGGGGTGAGACCATTTGTGCGTTTTTTAGAAAAGGTCAACAATCTGGTAACTATACAGCTTGCCTCCGGCGGGTCCTTGTTTTGAAAAAAACTCCGCAACACACATCACGCGAATGCCCCGAGAACGATCGCATAATGGCTGCCTCCATGCATTCGCCATAGGGTTTCAAGATTCCCCACCTTGCCGCCGGAGGCTCTTTTTTACGCCGCATGGCTTTCGAATTGCGAATCGGTTGCTGTCTCCTTGCCGAAAGGTTTGACTTTAAGCAAAAGGACCGGCGTGACGAACAGGTCGGCGGCCAGGGCCGTCAAGATGCCGATGCCCGTGAGGAGCCCCAGGTGCACGTAGACCTTGGCCACCGAGGTGGTATAAACCGAAAAATTGGCGGTGATGATCACCGAGGTCATGCAGATGGCAACCCCGATGGTGTTGAAGGTGCGACGGATGCTAGTGGCGTAGTTTCCCGTCCTCTGGAATTCCAGGCGGCAGTGGTTGATGAAGTGAATGGTGTCGTCCACGGCAAGGCCCAAAAGCATGGGCATGATGGTGATGGTCATCATGTCCAGGGGGATGTCCCCCCACCCCATGAGCCCGCCAATGGCCATGGCAGGGGCAATATTCGGGATCATGGCGATGAGGCCGATTTTGATGCTGCCGAAGACCAGCATCATGAGGAGGGTAACCACCCCTAAGGCGATGGCAAAGGAGATGAGCTGGCCCCTGGAGACAATGGTTTGCATAAAGGTGAACTTGGCGATGGAACCGGCCATCCCGATGGTGGCATCGGGGAAAAGGCTCTGGGCATGGGCCTTGAGGGATTCGAGTTCACGCTTGGCCTTTGCGGAGTTGTAATCCCCCATCTCGATCTGCATGCGCAGTCGCTGGTAGTCGTAGTCCACCCATTTTTCCGCCTCGGCCCCGCCGGCGTTTTCATAGAGCAGGAGGAGCTGTGCCACCATCTGTCGGTTTTCCGGGATGGTATGGAAGGCGTCGTCTCCGCTGTGGAGGGAGCGGTTCATGTCCTTGATGATGGGGATGAGGGAGGTGACCCGTTTGGTGAGTTCATACCCTTCGGCTTCTCGGATCAGCTCTGCAAAGGTGTCCAGGTTGGCAGGCGCTTTGGCGTCGCCTGCCTCGGGGAAGGTGACGGTGAGGTCGTAGGAGTAGAGGGACCCCACCTTGGAGTTGGCCACATGGAAGATCTTTTCCACGTAGGGGATTTTCAGGCCGAAGCTTTTGATGATGTCAAAGGAGACCTCAAAGCGGTGAAGGCCTGCACTGCAGAGGATGAAGATGCTCATAAAGGCGATGGCCATGGCCGTGGGACGGGCAAGGACTTTGCTGCTGAGGCCGTTGAGCAGTGCCGTGGTGTGGGCATGGGCTTTGCCCTTTTTGGGCTTGCGATCTTTGCCGAAGCTCAGCACCGAGGGGATGAGCACCAGGGTGAGGAGAAAGGTGATGCCCACCAGCGCCGATGCCGTGGATCCCGACCACCGGATGGGTCTTACGGGGACGAAGTGAAAGGAGAGCAGGGCCCCGATGGTGGTGAGGGCGGTGAACAAAAGGGGCCATCCGCATTCGGATACGGCAAAAAAGACCGCCGGCTTTCGTTTTCCGGTCTCTGCCATGTGGCGGTTAAAGAAGCCGAAAAGGTGGATGGCGTAGCCGATGGCCACGGCAAGGCCCAGATAGATGGGCACAAGGATCATGGAGGGGTCGATTTTCACCCCCAGGTACCCCTGGATGCCGAAGGTGATGACAATGCTTGACGCCGCGATGAGCATGGGGAGCACCACGCCGGTGAGGGTTCGGATGGCAAGGGCCAGGACGATGATCGTGGCGATCAGGGAGAGGCCCATGTTCCGGGCGGTCTCTTTTTTGAAAAAGGCGGTTTTGTCAAAGGCAAGGACGGGCAGCCCCGCCCCCCTGGGGTTCAGCGACGCATATTTTGCCTGGGCGATGATCTTGCTGGCCACCGTGCCGGCGGCGATATCCGGGCCGATGTTGTCGGCGTTGCGCCATTTGTCGGGGTAGGTCTTCATGCGAAGGAGGATCCAGGTCTGGCGCGAGTCATCGGAGACGATGCGGTTGACGAAGAGTTCCCGGGACAGGGCTTTGGCGCGGATGGTTTCCAGCACTTCCCGGCTTTGGGGCACCGGGTCGGGCACCAGATCGGAGATGGTGAGCCCCCCTTGGGTCCCTTCTGTGAATTCGCCGTCGGTGATGGAGAGCAAGTCGTCGGAAAAGGGCACCCTGGCCTTGAGCTCTGCCCCGAGCTGCCGGATCAGGGTGAGCACCTCGGGGGCGAACACATCATCCACCTCCACGAGCACGGCCACGTATTCGTTGTTGCCGAAGATGGCTTTGAACTCGTCGTCGGCAATTTTCATGGGGTCGTTTTCCAGGAACCAGTTGTCCCATGAGGTGTCGAACTGGATATGCTTCATGCCGCTGACGCAAAAACCTGTGATAAGGAAGAAAAGAAGGATATTGATCCACCTCAGGCGGACGATGGTCTCCGCCATGCGGTGGAACGCGTGGTTGATTTTGATGAGGTTGAGCATGGGATAATCTCCTGAGGTGATGTTAAAAACTGTACTTGGCTTTGACCCAGATCTGGGTGTTGTCTTTGTAGCGGCCGTAGATGCCGCTTCGGGTGCCTGCAAAGAGGTCTGCCCCGGCCATGGCGTGGAAGCCGTCCGTGATCTCGTAGTCCGCTTCGAAGCGGTTGAAGAGGTCCTGATCATTGAGGGTGACGTAGCCCATGTTGGAGAGCTCCAGTTTTTCCCGGAACAGCTTTTTGGCGACCCGCAGGGTGAGAAGGCCTCTGGTTTCGTCCTGGACGGTGTCTTCGTTGTGTCGGACGATGTGCTCTCCCAGGGCCTGAACGGTAAAGGTCCAGTCCTCCCCCGGGTACCAATCGCAGCCCGCAAGGGCTTTGATAAGGGGCTTTTCAATATCCGGCGCCCCTTGCTCTGCGACGGGAAAGGAGCCGCTGGAGAACCAGGCCGCCTCTCCCCTGACCACAAGGGACCCCAAGGGGACCGAGACCGTCATGCCCGCAAAGGAGGTGCGGCGGTAGCCCAAGGGCTCGGGGTCGGTGTCTGCGGCGACCTGAGCGGGCAGGTCGTTCCAGAGGCGGGCCCAGGAAAAGGTGAGGTCCACCCCGGGAAGGAACCAGCTCGCCCGAACCCCCACTTCGCCATTTTCGAGCGTTTTTTCCGGCTCGGTGGGGGTGGGGTCGGGACCTGTGCCCACGCGCCATGGGCTGTCCGCTTCGGGGAGCTTCGCCGGCTCGAAAAAGGGAATCAGAACGGTTTCTATGGTGAGGTCGCCCGAGCCTGTGTACCTCAGGTTTACGGCGTCGATGGGCATGCGGATTTCATCCAGGTCCCGGGTGGCGTACTCGGTCAGGTCCGAGGGACAGAGGACATCGGTCACCTGGAGGCCGTCGGAGTTGCCCCAGATGATGATCTGCCGTCCTGCCCGGACATCCCAGCCATCCCCTGCGTAATCCAGGTACCCTTCGTGGAGTCGGACCTCGGAGGACTCCTCGTCGATGTGGTTCTCCGAGGCATTCACCGAGGCAAAAAAAGAGGCCTCATCCCGGCTGCCTTCGGTCTCCAGTCTCAGTCGCGTCTCCGAGGCGAGAAATTCGTGGGGGGATTTCACCTGAACGGCGTGGCGGGTTTCCAGGTACCCCGCAAAGGGCAGGGGCCCTGCTCCTGCCGGTGCCGTGGCCAGAAGCAGAACGCATGCGGCAACGGCCAGGGGAGGCAACCTCATCGACGCAGGCCCCTGGACAGGGCGTTGACCTTGAATTGGCTGTCTTTCAAACCGGTGTCATAGCGTACATCCCGAAAGGTCATGAGGGTCGTGTGGTGTTCCACGTGGTTCTCCATGCGCATGGCCGTGACGGTCCAGAAGCCCCCGATCTTTTCCACGGTGTCCACGGTGTAGGTTTTTAAGTGCCCGTCCTTGTCGTAGTAGTCCGTCTTGACAGGCAGGTCTTTCTCCTTGTCGATCCAGTTGATTTTTTTCGTGTACATGTCGGTGGGATCCACGGGCACGGACTCCACCACCCAGCAGTCAACCTCTTTAAACGTCTCTTCCCTGAGGAGGCGGTGGGTGTCTTCGTCCACGTTCCGGTCACCCATGTCGTCGTAGGTAAAATCCGTCCCCATGAAGTAGTCGTTGGTGGCCTCTCCGCTGATGCGTCGCGTGTTTCTCAAGGCGGGCATGTAGAGCCACCGGTCGTCGTCCTTGTCCGGGTCGTCGTAGTCCCAGCTCAGGAAGGCGGTGCCGGCCACATCGGCGGGCTTTTTAAAACGCATGAGCTTTCGGGTGTCTTTGCCGTAGTCTTTGCGCCAGGAGACAACCTGGCGGATGCGCTGGCGCCCTCGCCGGTTGATGAGGGTCATGGACAGTTCGGAGATGCGGTCGTCCCCGTCGGGGCATTCGTCTACCCTCACCATGATGTCCCGGCCGGAATACGCTGTGCACTGGGCATCTGAAAGGGGGATAAGAAGACCTGCCAGGAGGGCAAAGGCGCAAAGTGCCCTGTTTTTTTTTGTGCAGGGTCGGGTCATTCTATTTACCTCGCTTTTTCGGTGTATGAAAATTATTTGCCAAGGCTAACTTATTGTGCATGGTCTTCGTAACAGGGGTTAAAACGGGCCGTCAATATGCGGAGTGCGTATACGCCGTTTCGGGGTATTTAAACTTCCTGAAGGGGTATGGGGACCGGAATACTGATGACTTGGAGGGATCGTATGGAGGACATGGGCAAGAGGCCCCTGTCCCCTTTCATGGGGGGACGAGGGCTGGGAAAAGTGCTCGGGGGTTAAAATCGGACGGTGACGCGGGCGCCCCACTCGGCTGGCGGGGAGTAGATGTTGTAGACCCCCGCAAAGTTTAAGGTGTCGTATGTCGTGTCAAACACATTGCGCCCGTAAAGATAGACATCAAAGGCTTGGGCTTCATACCCCCATTTTACGTTGACCAGTTCGTAGGCATCCCGTTTTGTGGTGTTGGTTTTATCCAGGTACATATCCCCGTAGCCGGTGGCATCGACCTGGGCAAAGAGGCCCCGCGCGTCCCGGTAGGCAAGACCGCAGTTGAAGCTGTACCCGGGGGCAAACCGGTTTTCGTTTCCGCTGTAGTTGCCCAGGGCATCTTCAAAGGTGTCAAAGGTGGTTTCATTGAGACCGATGCCCCCGAAGAGGGTGAAGCTTCTCCCCAGAAGTGCCGTAAATTCGATCTCTGCTCCCTGGGATGTGGCTTCGGCAGCGTTGGACGTGTAGGTATGGGCAGGGTTTGATGTGGAGATATTTGCCGTGACCTGCATGTTCGAAATATCCATGTAGTAGAGGTTGACGTTGAGGGTGAGCCGTCGCTGAAGGAGTCGTGATTTAAAACCGATGTCATAGGAATAGAGGGTCTCTTCGTCATAGGTCTTCGGATAGCCGGCGATGGCGTAAGGATTGAACCCGCCGGAGCGGTATCCTTTTGCTACGGTGATATAGCCCATGATATCCGGCGTAATGTCATAATTTACAGCCACTTTGGGAGACACTTCGTTGTAGGTGTTTTTCTCGTCCAGGTCTCTGTTTTTGTCGTCGAGCTCTTTTTTTTCGTCGTCGTATCGAAGACCGGCGATGATGTTGAGGCGGGGGGTTACCCCATAGTTGATATGCCCGAAGATGCCGAGGGAGTCTCCGTCAATGGTCTGCAGGATGGCCATGGGCATGCTGCCCGTCCACGTTTCATCGATCTCGTTTTCAAAGATGTCGGCATAAAGGCCCATGAGCCAGCTGAGGGCGCCAGATGTGCCGCTGAGGCGAAGCTCCTGGGAACTCTTTGTGTAGACGTTGTCCAGAAAAAGGTGCCTCTCCAGCATGGGGTTGGAGGTAAAGTCGTTGTCCTGGACCTGTTCACCATGGAATCTCCGGTGGGTGGTGACGGAATCGATGGCAACGTCGGGGGTGATGTCACCATGAACCTTCAGGCTGGTGAGGTCATTGCTGGAGGTGTTCTCTCCATCGAGGTCGGAGGCGACCTCCCGGTCGGGTTGGAACCGGTTCCCCAGGCTCCCGGCGCCGTCGTCATATTCCAGGATGCTTTTGATGAGGGTGATGTCCAGGGTGTCGGTGGGGGTAAGGCGCAGGTTCACCTTTCCATAATTGTTTTTCCGGTCATCCACCTCGTCCCCTGTAAGGATGTTTTTGACGTACCCGTCTTTTTCATAGTGGTGCAGTGAGACGCCCAGGAAGAGTTTGTCTTCGATGAGGGGCCCGCCGACGGACGCAGAGGCCTCGCGCAGGTTGTCGCTGCCGCCCCGCACGCTCACCTTTCGGGTCGGTTCGTTGCTCAATTCCGTTGTAATGATGTTGAGGACACCGGCCTCCGTGTTCTTTCCGTAAAGGGTTCCCTGGGGGCCCTTGAGGACTTCGATGCGCTCAATGTCAAGAATGGGGTCATTGATGCCGATGCCCATGGTCATCGGGATCCCGTCCACGTAAACACCCATGGTGCTCTCCAGGGTAATGGCATCGGCAAAAAGGCCGCGGATGGAAGGGGGAGAGGTGGTGGAGAACCCCAGGTCGAACATCATGAGGGATGGGGCGTAATTGGCAACGTCCCGCAGGACTCCGATTTCGCGGTCTTCCGTGTCCATGGCGTCAAGAAGGGTGAGGCTGATGGGTATGCTCTGGGGATCTTCACTTTGTTTCTGGGCGGTGATTACCACCTCTTTCAATGCCCGAGGTTCTGGCCCTTTTTCACCATAAGCGGTGGCGTTGCCGAACACCAGAAGGCAACAGAGAAAAGCCATTGGAATGTTACGCGTGCGCATGAGTACGAAGTCCTTCGTTTATCCGGCAGAACCGGAATTTGATGCTGGAATGAGGAAAAGGATCCCTGATCAGCCTTGGAAGCCCCCGGGTGTGTGTCAACACCTCTGTCTTCTGGTTTTGTTGTTGGTTGGGGGGATGACTTTGTTGGGCTGCCAAATTAATTTTTGGCTCCAAAGAAGTTAGTGTAAGTCATTATAAGTGTCAATGCGAAATGTCTTTTGACCCGCTTGTGGAGAAGGAGGGGCTGCCGACATGGGGGAGGCGCCATCCCGGATGTCAGGCATGGCGAATTGAAGGGCGTGAGGTGATGATTTTTCTTCTGTTTGAATCCTGCGGTCAGGCCGTTTTGCTCGACCGGGAGACGTCTCCGGGGTTGACGCCATGCTGCTTTTTATAGGACCGGATAAAGTGACTCACATTGGTATAGCCCACCTCCCAGGCTGTTTCACTGACATTGAGCTCTCCCTCCACCAGGTATTTATTGGCGAGCCGAGTGCACCCTTCTTCTGGGTTACCGGGCCTTGAGTATGGGTGCATTCGACTCGTGAAATATCCGGGTTAAGGCGTCGTTGCGGCCGCATGGCGATCCGTCCGGAGGAGATACACTTCTTCGTGTATCAGAGTGGCAATTTTGCTGAGCAGGTTCTCTTTGTTTTTCAGGATGAAAAAATGGTCGCCGTCGACCATTTTAAGGGTGAAGCAAGACGAGGTGTATCGCGACCAGGTGATGAGTTCATCTCGGGTCGTTTCCGGATCGGACCTTCCCCCGAATGCCGTGATGGGACAGTGTAGTGGTGAAGACTCCCTGAGTCGGTAGGTTTCGTCTACGGTGAAATCGGCCCTGAGCATGGGAAGGAACAGGCCCGTGAGTTCCGGGTTGGTCAGAACGGCCTGGGGAGTCCTGGAGAACCGTTTGAGTTCGGTGATGAGCGCTTTGTCCGGGAGGTGATGAAGGGGTCTGGGTTCAGGGGTATGGGGTCCTCTGCTGGCCGCCACGATCAGGTGGTGAGGTTCGATTCCCCACGATTTTCGCAAGGCCCTGGCCACCTCAAAGGCCACCCGGGCTCCAAGGCTGTGTCCGAAGAGAATAAACGGCATGTCCAGATAGGGGAGCATTGCCTCGGCGAGGGCCTCTACCAGCGAGGGCATGGAGGTGTATGGCGCTTCGGAAATACGGTTTTCCCTTCCGGGTGTTTGTACTGCGTACATCCCGACATGGGGTGGCAGGAGCCTCTCCCAGCCATGAAAAACAGATGCACCGCCGCCGGCGTAGGGAAGGGCGAAGAACCGGACACGTTCTGTGTGTGCCGCGGGCTTGATGATGAACCATTTTGAAAGGCTCTGGGCAGGCGTCATAGATACCTCATTGAAGATAGTTGTTTAGGTGTGGTTGCGAAGTGAAAGAGGTATGGCAAGGCGAAAAAATTTAATCGATCTAAAACTATAGTGGGGCCACTAACGTGTCAAATAACGAATACTCATATTTCAGAATTGGGCATAAAAAAAACCTTTTGGAGTATTTGATTCAGGCGGGAATGACCGCCTGAAAATAATTCATTCGATGGGGCGATGATATCTATCCACCAGCCTCGGGTCTGACCCTTCAGGCAAAATGCTTGTCTGCGATGTGGAGGAGGCAATGGCCCTGGGTGCAGATGCCGTGTCCGTGCATGTGAAAATCGCCGCCCTGTGAAGGACGGCAAAGGCTTGCAGGCAATGGGGTATATCCCCTTTGGCCATGATGTATCCCTTCGGGGAGGGGGGGGCAGAGAGCCCTGCCTCCACTGGAATCGCTGCCCGTGTTGGTGTTGAACGCGGTGCGTACCTTATCAAATGCCCCAACACGGGAGACCCCCACTCCTTTCCTTTTTCAGAAACCGCAGCATACCCCGATCCGACATTTGAATAGCCCGGGACGCAGGAAACCGTCATAGCTCTTGTGAAGTGTGTCGAGTTTCCGTAATAAATTTGCCGAAGCAAAAAAGTTTCCTTTAGGCGTTATCGCTTTTAGCGCGGCGGACGGGCATCCGGTACCCGGCGTGCCCGTGTGTTCGAAAATGGTTGATTTGTGTCGATGCAGCGTAACGGTTGCAGTCTAAGGAGTGACGGTATGATGACATGTCGGTTTTCTGGGTTGGTGTTCCTGGGCCTTTTGTCCAGCATTCTTTTAATGGGCTCCACAGGGTATGCGGGGGAAGATTCCCCCGAATCGTATGAAGGAGAGACAATCACAGTGACGTCACGGAAGGTGGAAGAGAAGGTCAAGGATGTGCCTGCAAGCCTCTCCGTGTTTGACGGGATGATGATCAAGGACAACAAGATAGGGGGTATCGATGAGCTGACCTATTTTGTCCCCAACCTGAGTTTTGACAAGCTCAACACCCACGAGACCACCTTGAGCTTTCGAGGTATCGGGGGGCTGCCGAGCATGAACAAGGTCTGGCTGATCAATGTGGACGGGGTGGCCATTCCCTACGTTGCCCTGGATACCTTCCTCGATACCGAGAGGGTGGAGGTGCTCAGGGCAGGACAGGGGGCCCTGTACGGCCGGAACACACAGGCCGGGGTTGTAAACATCATCACAAAAGACCCCGGCGAGACGCCCGAGTTCGAGGGAGGGATCTCCTATGGGTCCTACAATACCATGGAGGCCCGAGCGATTTTCAGCACCTCCCTTACCGACCAGTCGGGTCTGCGTGCCTCGTTTAAGGCCTCCTCATCGGACGGCTACTTTGAAAACGATTTTTACAACGCCGATGACACCAACGATGACACCCAGTACACGGGGGCATTGAAATACACCCACCGTGCCGGAGACTCAGATATCGAATTGTCGGTTTTCGCCGACAGCTACGATTCCGGGTACGATACCCTGGTGCCCCTTTCCGAAGGCCCTTCCTACCATACCCGAAACAATGAAACCGGAAAAAACAAGGGCTCCCACGTGACCCCCATCCTCACCTTCAACCGGGAGATGGGCATCGGCACCTTGACCACCGTCACGAGCTACACCGATTCGGAGTACGAGATCCTGGCCGACTTTGACTTCACGGAAAAAGATATCTTTGTGTTCGGTTACGAGGAAAATTACAACACCTTCTCCCAGGAGGCCCGCCTGGCAGGAAAGACTGGCAATGTCAGCTGGCTCGGTGGAATCTACGGCATGTACGAGGAGCTGGACCTCCAGACGGACATGACCTTTGGGCAGGATGCGCCTCAGAGCCAGGGGATGACCATGCAGCAGATGTCCACCGTCGATACCGTCAACGTTGCCGCCTTTGGCGAGGTGAAATGGGATTTTGCGTCCCGATGGCAGTGGGCGGGGTCCCTGCGGGCGAATTATGAGAAAAAGGACCTGGACTGGAACGGCCCCATGGACACCAGCCTGGACATGGACGAGGACTGGTCTGCCCTGCTTCCCGCCACGAGTCTTACCTTTGCCGTCAACGACGAAAACAATGTCTACACAGCCATCTCCACCGGTTACCATGCCGGGGACTACTCGGCCAACCAGGTGAAAAAAGAGCTGGTGGAGCAGGTGGTGGACCCCGAATATGCCGTCACCTATGAAATCGGGTGGAAAAGCGATCTCATGGACAAGCGCCTGAGGGCCAATGCGGCTGTGTTCTACACGGACTGGCGGGACATGCAGGTGAATGTGACCAGCCCAGGAGGAGACGGCGGCATGGCCATTTCCCGGCGGGAAAATGCCGGTGAGGCCCACAGCATCGGGTTTGAATCCGACGTCTCCTTCCGTCCGGTTCAGGGCTTTGAACTCTATGGCGCCTTAGGGATCATCGACATTGAGTTTGACGATTACGAGATCAACAAATCCACCGGCACCAACCTCGAGGGAAACAAGATCCCCAACACACCGGAGTACAAGTTTACCCTGGGGAGTACCTACTTTTTCAACGGTGGGTTCTTCATGAACGGGTGCGCCTCGTTTGTCGGGGAAACGTATCTTGACGAGTACAACAAGGTCGAACAGGACCCCTATACCCTCATGAACGCTTCCGTGGGGTACGAGACGGAGCGCTGGACGGCCAGGGTGTACGGGAAAAACCTTCTGGACGAGGAGTTTTACGTCCATCACTTCAACGGCGCGGGCCGTGCAGGGGATCCCCTCATGGTGGGGGCGGAAGTGAGCGTTCGGCTTTAGGGGGCGGCTCCGTGGGAGGCGCAACCCGATTTTTAGTGAAAGGGGTTGAAGATGACGCAAAACAGTCAGGAGCTGTCGCTGGACCGAACCGGGACCGGCCATCGGGTACGCATCAAACAGTTGAACGGGGGGCGGCATTTTATCAGCAGGGCCACCGGTATCGGTTTTACGCCGGGTGCCTTGGTGGTTGTCCTCCAGAATTACAAGGTGGGGCCGCTTATTGTCTATCTGCGGGATACCCAGGTGGCCATCGGGCGCGGTGAAGCGCGAAAAATCATTGTAGGGAAAGAGCCAACGTCATGTCGAATATAGCAGCAGTTGCGCACGAGCCGGTTTTTACCGTTGCCGTGGCGGGACAGCCCAACACGGGAAAATCCACGTTGTTCAATACCCTTACCGGCTCCAGCCAGCATGTGGGGAACTGGCCGGGCAAGACCGTGGAAAAAAAGAGCGGCATTTTTGAGACAGACCACGCTGTGTACAACGTGGTGGACCTGCCGGGGACCTACAGCCTCTCTGCGAACTCCCAGGAAGAGCTGATCGCCCGGGAGTTTATCGTGGAGCAGCGACCGGATCTTATCGTGGTTGTGGTGGATGCCTCCCAGCTGGAACGCTCCTTTTATATGGCGGCAGAGGTCATGGCCATGCGCGTACCGGTTCTCATCGCCTTGAACATGATGGATGTGGCCGACGCCCAGGGCAAGCGCATCGATGTCGGACACATGGAGGCGGCCCTGGGGGTTCGTGTGGTTCCCATGACAGCGTCCAGACAGGAGGGGGTTGCCGATTTGATCGAAGCCATCGAAGCGGGCAGCACCCGGGGGGACGCCATGGAAACCGGGACCTGGGGCATCGACGGGGCGCTTCGGGATACCTTTGGCGAGGTAAAGGGGCAGGTGGCGGATCACCTTCCCGACGGGTACCATCCGGACTGGGTGGTGCTCAAGCTCCTGGAGCATGATGCGAAGCTGGGCGGGGTGATGGAAAAGGCCATGGGGGCAGACCGGTGGGGTGCTGTCCGTGACCGCATGGCCACCGGAATGTCAGGCCTGACTGCTGTGGCAGAGGCACGCTATGACTGGGTCCTGAAGCGTCTCCACGGGTGTGTGACCACGCTGGAAGCGAATGACGGGCACCCCGGAAGGGGGCGGTTTGACAGGTTTGCCACCCATCCGGTGTGGGGCGCCCTGTTCAGCGTGGGGGTTATCCTGGTGGGCTTTTTTCTGGCTGCGTGCATCGGTTTTTCTTGTGTGGGGTTGCTGCAGCCCGTCACCACCGCCTCCATCGGGGCGGTGGAGGCGGCGTTTGCAGGGGCGCTACCCGTGTTGTGCGATATGATCACCCAGGGTGTCATCCCGGGGGTGTTCATGGTGTTCTGCATGTCCTCTTTTGTGTTCGGTATCCTGGTGCTGATCGGGTTCCTTGAAGACATCGGGTACCTGCCGAGGATGGCCTATGTGGCGGATATCCTCATGAACAGGATCGGACTCCATGGCAAGTCCTTTATGCCCCTGTTCATGGGGTTTGGGTGCAATATCGCCGCGGTGATGGGAACCCGCGTCATCGACTCGTCGCGGCAACGGTTCCTGACGATTTTTCTGTCGTCCCTGATTCCCTGCCCGGGGGTGATGGTCACCTGCGCCTTTATCGTGACCATTTTTTTTGGTCATGTTGCCTCCCTGGTGGTTGTGGCCATGGGCGGCGCCCTTCTTCTTCAGCTGATTCTCACCTCATTGCTTGTGGGGCGAACGGTGTTGCCCGGTACCTCAACGGGCATGGTGATGGAGCTGCCCCCCTATCACAGGCCCAATGCAAAGACGATCTGGAGCTATGCATGGCTTCACTACAAGGGGTACCTGAAGAAGGGGGGGACGTTGATCGCGGCCATTATTCTCATGGTCTGGGCCCTCTCCTATTTTCCGACGGGCAACATGAACGACAGCTACCTCGCTGCCATGGGCAAGGCCCTGGAGCCCCTGGGGCAGTTGATGGGTATGGACTGGAAGCTGTTGACCTGTCTGTGCGTGGCCTTTTTTTCCAAGGAAGCGGCCCTTGCCGCCATGGGGGTTATTTACGGCCTGCATGCCTCGGACGGATCCCTGATGAGTGTGGTGATGGAGAGCATCGCCCAGGGACAGCTTGCCAGCCACACCCAGCTCGCCGATTTCCTTGCGGTCTCCATTTCGAGGCCCAGCGCACTGGCCTTTGTCTTCGCCATTTTGTTTTCCATCCCCTGTTACTCCACCGTGGGGGTGATCTATTTTGAAACCAAATCCATGAAGTGGACTGTGGGCACCGTGGCGTATTACTCCCTGCTCTCCTTTGTGTGGGGCGTGCTGGCCTATCGTGTGGGGCTTCTTCTGTTTTGATTTGCTAACCATTTAATTTTCCAGATGTTTGGTGGATAGAGAAGGCGCCATCGCCCAGTGATTTTTTAATGATGTCTTGTTGCGTAGGCTTAAAAAGTTTGTCAACCCAAAAAGAGCTTGACATGCCTTTATCTCCTCCGTAGCATAGACAGAAATATAAACGATGCGTTTTTAACTAATAAGGAACACACTATGAACTTTCCGGAACTTACCGTTGATTTTAAAGATACGTGCAACATGCTGTTCATCGCTCACATGCCGCAGATCCTCGGCACGGCCGTTGACCTGCGCCTTTTTGACGCCCTGGCCGCAGAGCCCATGGGGACGGAGCATCTTGCCCGTGAATTGGGCACCGACTCCGATATGACCCTGTCGCTGCTGGAGATCCTTCGTGAAGGGGGCTATCTGGCCGAAAGGGCCGGCGATTATTCTCTGAACCCCGTCGCCCGGGAGTTTTTCGTGTCGTCCTCCCCTGCGTTCCAGGGACGGGTGCTGACGGCCATGGCCAACATGTCCGGTCTGCTGGGAAACGCTCGGGAGATCATGACCCAGGGCGGGCCCGCCCACGATGATAAACTATGGGCCAACGAGGAGATGATGGAGACCATGCTGCAGGGAGGTCGGGGCGGCAAGATACAGAGCGCAGCAGCGTTTATCGCATCGCTTCCTGAATTTTCATCCATGCGTCGCATGTGCGACATCGCGGGCAGCTTCGGGTATTTTTCCATGGGAATCCTGGACCGCCACCCTGAGATGTCCGCGGTTGTGTGTGATCTTCCGGAGGTTGCCGAAGCTGCCGGATCGTATATCGAAAAGGCGGGCTACGAAGGACGCCTTGAGGCGCGGGGCGTGGATTTGGCATCCGGCGGGGATTTCGGTGAGGGGTACGACCTGGTGTTTGTCTCCAACTACCTCTACGAGTGGAGCCTCGATCACCGCCTGGTCGATTTTCTGAAGCGTGTCCGTTCCGCCCTTACCCCCGGCGGGGTGTTTGTCTCCAGACACATGACCCTGGATGTGAGGGGGGAGGATCTTAAGAGCCAGCTGATCATGGAGTACATGACCCGCCTCGGGGGGTACCCCACCCATGCCATCTCAGAGGCACGCCTTACCGAGGCGCTTACCGAGGCCGGCTTTTGCGATTTTACCGTGAGAAAACCCGAAGACGGCTCCTATGACAACACCCTGGACATTGCCGCACGAGTGGCGCCATAAAACCAAACGGTTTTTATGTGCCCCATGGTGCCGATGGATGTCCTTATAACCGCATGAGACCACCGATGGAACGAGACATGTTTCAGGAGAGACCAGAAGACGACGACGCCGCTTTTTTTTGCAGTGATTATCGCAAAACCTCAGAGACGTCTCCCTATGGGGAGGTGACGAGTTCCTTTGCAGGACTTAAAGGGGACTCTGGCTGCTATGAGGTGATTCCCATCCGCTGCGGACTCTATCTCACCGTGGGGCGTTTCTGTGCGAGCCGGCCGCTGGTACTGGACTTTGAAATCGCCGGTGCGCCCATTGACTTCGAATACTGGCTCAGCGGATCCGGGGAGTGCCGGCTGCAGGGCCTGGGGCCGAGCCCCTCGGTACTTCAAAGCGGTGCCGGAGCCATGAACGCCAGCTACGCCCCGGATACATCGGGGCGTTGCATGTCGGTGGGGGATGCGGATATCTGCATCGTGGGGCTCTCTGTGGATCCGGTGCTCCTTTACACCCTGGCGGGGGACGATGCCGCCGGCTTTCCCCATCGGCTCCGTCCCACCTCCGAAGGCCGGGTCAGGGACAAGTTTACACTGAAAGGGAGCCTTTGCCCGGCCATGCAGTCGGCCTGCCATCAGATCCTTACCTGCCCCTTCACCGGAGGGTGTCGGGACCTCTTTCTGGAGAGCAAAGCCCTTGAACTTCTCTCCCTGCAGGTGAACGCCCTGTCGTCGTCCCCTGACGCGTCCGGCCGAGGACTTACCCGGCGGGACACCGACAGGATCCATGACGCCAGGGATTGTCTCATCTCCGACCTGAAACATCCTCCCACCATTGCCATGCTTGCCCGGCAAACGGGCATCAACGAAACCAAGCTCAAGGCCGGCTTTCGAAGCGTCTACGGCACAACCATTTTCGACTACCTGAGGCGCCATAAAATGGAGGTGGCACGCATCTGGCTGGAAGAGGGTGGGAAAAATGTCAGTGAAGCCGCCTATGACGTAGGGTATGCCAATGTCAGCCATTTTATCAGGGCCTATCGCACCGTGTTCGGTGTGAACCCCGGAGATTACGTGAGGCGCAATCGGTTGGTGATGTCCTGACGTTTCAGACCCACGTAACCCACGCGGCTGGGTAGAACCCGTCGATTCAACAGAAAGAAAACATGTGCAGATCACCATGTGTTTTAAGGGTGCTATGATTTATTCTCATGGATTTGAGAATTGGTATGTCCTCCATACGGTCGCCGGCCAAGAAGAGCAGGTCGCCATAAAGCTGAACACGCTCTTGAATCAGTCCTTGTCGTTTTACCTGCCCAGAAAGGAAGTGATTCATACCGTAGATTTTCCATCCTATGGAGGCCCATTGGTTCAGGGCGGTCCCCGGGGAGCAGAACAGGATACTGCCGGTTCGCCTTGAACCTCTTTGGGGGAGCTTTAGAGGGGGCATGCCACAGAAGCGCAAAAATCGTTGCGGTTTGATTTTTAGGCTTGCCAAAAATATTTAGATTAATATAAAAATAGAGTGGCGTTTAACAGTAAAGTCGCCAATCCATTAACGATGCGGGGTGTGATTAACGACAGTCTGCACGGCAGACCTCCCCATGAACACAAGGAGATGAATCCATGGAACCCAACCGATTTGGAACGAGCCGCGAGATGGTGATCGATGAAATCAATGTGAACGGGGTTATGCAGGTGATGGCCATTGACGAGAAGGGCCTTTACCTGACAACCCCCGACAGGGTGGGGCGCAACATGGCCGATGTGAACCGCTACGGCGGTCAGCGAAAACAGTACCTCGATACCCTGGAATCCCTGGGGTACGACACGGAAAAGATCCGTAACGAGAACCGCCACATCGTTGCGGCCCTTGCCGAAAACGGACCCACCGAAAGGAAACTCAACCCCATCAAGGCCTCCAAGCGCGGGGAATGATGGCTGGCTGAATACGTTTGGCGATAAAGGCCCCGGGGCCTTTGGCTAACGGCGCGCCTGTTTGGAAGCGGGCGTTTTCCGTTGTCCTCCGATACATTTTTTTTCCGGAATGTCTCCGTGGCTCTGAACACCGTCGGAAAAGACCAGGCTCACAAACGATCCATCCGTTTAAAGCCTTCCCTTCGAAGCGGCCCGCCTACGGGTTGAACCCTACAAAAAAGGCTCCGGGGTTTCGGAGCCTTTTTTGTGGGTATCGGGGACATTTACGAATTTATCTTTTTTGTTTCAGGTGGCCAGGGGTGGACCGTTTGTTAGCGGCTACCCTTCGCACTGTTTTTCAAGCTCATCGAACTTATCTGGGTCTGAAAAGGAGAGGTCCACGAGGGCCTTGGGAATGGCGCTCTGCTCACACATGGCGCGGATCTCTTTTTCCACCTCGCTGAAATACTGGATTTCACGAATGGCATAGATGTGCTCAGCCACCTGCTCCATGGGGATGTCTTCGAGAGCCGGGCCTTCTGCCTCGGCTTTTCTCTTGGCCGCGGCTTCATCTGCTAAGCGCTGCTGCTCTTTCAGCTCTTCTTCCATGGCCTTTTTGGCTTTGTCGATGTCTGCCTGATCAATCTGGGCAACCTCAATGATGAGATCTTCCGGGATATCATTGCTGAAAAGGAATTTTACTTTCTCATGGTCGGGCTTGTCTTCCACCGTCTCAAGCAGGGACAGCACATTGTTTCTTGCCGCAATTTCTGCTGCGATATCGGCATTCACCTGATTCAGTTTTTCCTGGGGAATGCCCATGCGCTCCAAAATCACCGGGCTTTCGACGCTTTCGTCTATCAAGAGCCGAATACCCAGGTCACCGTCCATGCCTTGGGCCTTCTCGATAAGCAGGTCCAGTTTGGCATCTTCAAACATCCAGATCAGGGCTTCTCGCCTGTCCGTTTTCTGGATCCTTTCCCAGGTTTTGCCCAGATCATCCGTGACCCTGTAAGAGGCATGGCAAGGGTTGGCCAAGTCTTCAAGGGTCAGTGCGGAAAGTGCCTTGTTCAGGTCTTTGAGCATGGGTCTGCCGACCTTCAGCATGTCGTCCAAAGCCCATCTCAGTGCCATCATTTTGATGCCGGATTTTGAAACCGCATACCCTTTGCCATCCAGATCGCCAACCATCTTCCGGACTGTTTTTTCCTTGTCCTCTTCGGTGATGCTTTGTCCCTCAAGGGCAAGCAGATTCTCTTCAATGGCCAACCAAAGGGGCGTCATTACAATTGTCTCTTCATTTATTGTCATGCTTCTTTTCCTTCTTATCTGGGTTGTATCCCCATGGTTCTGACACGATTAACAGACACAACATGCTGCCGCATAAACCGGAGGCGTGTCATGCGAACTTTTGTTTGTGATAAGCTAACATTATTGGTTCTTCCAAACAAGAAGATTGTACGATGTCATCATCAGAATGAATGATGGCAGCCTCCATGGGCAAAAGGGGCGGGAGAATGGTGAGCTCCTTGAGCCGTTCAAGGAGATGGGGCGTCCAGCTTTTTTTCCAGATATGCCGCGACTTTTTTTGCAAAGGGAAATCCCGTATAGGTTGAGCTACCGCAGAATCCTTCGGTTTTTACCTCCAGAGTGTAAACGCCGTCAACATCAATGTTCTGTTTTGCCTTTTTCAGGTGTCGGGGTGCAATGTCAACCCCTTGGGTTTCAAGAAAACGAATCATGGAAACATTTGTAGTTGGGGTTTCAAGGGCGATATCCAGGGCGTTTTGCCCATCGATTCGGAGAAATTCTAAGGGGATGACCTTGGCGTGGTGGGCGAGGGCCTCAAGGTGACCATAAATATCAACATATCGGTGTTTCCCGTAAACAGAAGGGAGGAGAGTGTGTTGTGGTCCGGCGGATCGAGGATGGCACCTGCATCGATAAGTTTTTTGAGCCGGTCTACCATTCCGATGTCATCGGTGAATGGGAACCAGAGCTCAAAGAGCCTTGTCCGGCTCTCATCATCTGTTTGCGTGTTGAGATCCATGTCATGATCAGACAGATAGGTTAAAAAACCATCCAGATCGTTTTTCCCGACAAATGTCCGGAGTCGTTTGAGGTGATGTTTTGCCACAAAGGGGGAGGGCTCCGGGTCGGATCGTTTTTCTTCTTGGCGGGTACTGGGTGTGTGGCCGTGGAGAGAAGAGGCGGTTGCGTGCTCCATGTCCCTTCCCAGGGGCGTAACCCTGGGAGGTGGGCTGGTTTCCACGGTGCCTCCTGCGAGGTCGACGGATGGGGCAACGGCTTGGGAAGGGTGATGGTTTGTCCAGGTGTACGCAGAGAGAAACACAACGGCGATAGCCACGCTTCCAGCCGTGAGGTGTTTTACCCTTGCTTTTTGATTTTTGTCGTTCACTGTGACTCCTTGTGAGATACCGGAAGCAGATGGCTTCCCGGCGGGCAGTGGATTGCACGCGCACCGCCACCTGTGTCAGGCCGCCATGGTGCTTCCTTTCATCAGCATCTGTGTGTAGGGGTGATCTGGAGAGTCAAACACGGTGTCGGCCGGGCCGTACTCCAGGAGTTTTCCTTCTTTCATCACCGCGATGTCGTGGCTGATGGCCCGGATGACGTCCAGGTCGTGGCTGATAAAGAGGTAGGAAAGGCCGAGTTTATCCTGGAGTTCTTTTAACAGAGAGACAATCTGGAACTGGATGTTGCGGTCCAGGGACGAGGTGGGTTCGTCTAAAATCACCAGCTTGGGGGAGAGGGCAAGGGCCCTGGCGATGGCGATTCGCTGCTTCTGGCCCCCGGAGAACTGATGGGGGTATTTCATCTTGTCTTCAGGGGAGAGGCCCACGTTGGTGAGGCAGCGATCCACTGTTTTGTCGATATAGGGGCCGGGCATGGAAAAGGCCCTGAGGCCTTCGCCCACGATATCGCCTACGGTCATCTTCGGGTTGAAGCTGCTGTGGGGGTCCTGGAACACCACCTGGATGCTTCGCCTGAGTTGCCTCAAGGGCTCGCCGGTGAGTTCGGACAGGGGCTCTTCGTCAAAGCGCATGGTGCCGGTGGAGGGGATGAGGCGAAGGATGGCCCTGGCCAGGGTGCTTTTGCCGGAGCCGCTCTCTCCCACGACGCCCAGGGTGGTGCCCTCGGTGAGGGTCAGGGAGACCCCGTCGACGGCCCGGACGGGGTTTTCCTTTTTGAATCGGGACTGCCGGGTGTAGGTGACGCCGACCCCTTCGAGCTCAAGGAGAGGTCTCCTCGTCTGGGGCCCTGAGACCGGTCCGCCGTGGCTTTTGTTCAGGAGCATTCTGGTGTAGGGACTTTTGGGGGCGGCAAAGAGTTCCCCTGTCGGGGCGTTCTCCACAATGCGCCCCCCTTTGGCCACCACCACCCGATCGGCATGGGACCGCACCACGGCCAGGTCGTGGGTGATGAGGAGGATGGCCGTGCCGTAGCGGTCCCGAACCCCGGTGATGAGGGTGAGGATCTGTTCCTGGAGGGTGGCGTCCAGGGCTGTGGTGGGCTCGTCGGCCACGATGAGCTTGGGGTTTCCCATAAGGGCCATGGCGATCATGATGCGCTGTTTTTCTCCGCCGGAGAAGGTGTGGGGCAGATGGCCGATGCGCTCCTCCGGGTGCCTGATCCCGGCATCGCCCAGGAGACGCACCGCCTTTTCCATGGCTGTCTTGGACTCCATGCCTTCCACGATGCGGGCCCGTTCAGTCATCTGCCGACCCACGGGGTGCAAGGGGTTCAGGGAGGTGCCCGGCTCCTGGAAGATGTAGGCGATCTCCTGGCCCCTGTAGGCGCGCAGCGCCTTGTCCGAAAGGCCGGTGAGCTCGGTGCCGTCAAAGGCGATGGAGCCCCGTACCTGTGCCCCCAGGTGCTTCTGGAGCTGGACCACGGCGTGGGAGCACACCGATTTGCCGGAGCCGCTTTCCCCCACGAGGGCCACCACCTCGCCCTGGCCCACATCAAAACTCATATCGTAAACAGCAGGGCTCACGCCCTGGCTTGTCTGGAAATCCACGGCCAGATTTCGGATGGAAAGAAGGGTCATGGTGTCTCCTTTTGGGTGTGCTTGGGGTCCATGGCGTTTCGTACGCCTTCTCCGGTGAGGACCAGCAGGGTGAGCATGGAAGCCACGATGGCAAAGGCCGAAAGGCCCAGCCAGGGGGCGTGGAGGTTGGATTTGCCCGCGGCGAGCAGCTCACCAAGGGAGGGAGAGCCCGGCGGCATACCGAACCCAAGAAAGTCCAGGGAGGTGAGGATGCCGATGGAGCCCGAGAGGATAAAGGGAAGAAAGGTCATGGCCGCCACCATGGCGTTGGGCAAAATGTGGCGGGTGATGATCTCCCGGTCTTTCACACCCAGGGCCCGGGCCGCCTGGACGTAGTCGAGCTGCCTTCCCCTGAGGAATTCGGCGCGGACCACGCCCACAAGGCGCATCCACCCGAAGAGGACCATCAGCGCCAGGAGCCACCAGAATCCCGGGGTCATGAAGCTGTTCATGATGATGAGAAGGTAAAGCATGGGAATGCCCGACCAGACCTCCATGAGGCGCTGGCCCCAGAGGTCCACCCGGCCTCCGTAATACCCCTGGACGGCCCCTGCGGCAATGCCCAGGGCCGAGGTGACAAAGGTGAAGGCAAACCCGAAGAGGACCGAGAGGCGAAACCCGTAGAGGATGCGGGCAAAGACGTCCCGGCCCAGGTCGTCGGTGCCCAGGGGGTTGGCAAGGGAGGGCGCCGTGGGGGGGGGAACCGGCAGGTCGTAGCGAATGGTGTCGTAGCTGTAGCGCACCGGCGGCCAGAGGATCCAGCCGTCCTCTTCGATGGCATGGATCAGGTAGGGGTCGGAATAACAGGCCTCAGACGGGAGAAATCCTCCGAATTCCCGGTCGCTGTAGGTGACCACAAGGGGGAAATAGTGCTTCCCTTTATAGTGAACATAAAGGGGCGTGTCGTTGGCGATGATCTCGGCTGCCAGGCTCATGGCAAAGAGAACGCCGAAGACTACCAAAGAGATAAAGGCGCGCCGGTCTCTTCTGAAGACAGACAGGCGTTTGCGTGTAAGGGGCGATAGTTTCATGATGCAGCGTGTATCCATGTGCACGGTTTAAGTCTATGGTTGGGCAAAAAGCTGCCTCCTGCGGCAAGGTGAGCCACCTTGAAAGCTGGTTACCTCAGCGATTTATCCTTCGTTCCTCAGGGTAAATCACTGAGGTATTCGTGGCTTGTCTATTTGTTTGTAACTATAAAGCTATGCCTCCGCTAAGACACTTTTTGAAAAAAGTTCCGGTAATATTCTTTCCTGGCCTCTGCAGGTAGTACGGTTAAACCGACAAAGGGCATGTTGCGACAACGTATGCTTTTCTCCCGGTCCCTGAGAGTCTGTTCGTATGAACCACCTGCTTTTGTATCGGGCGAAGCCCGAGCCGAAGGCCCTTGCGCTTTGGCCCGAGGAACGAGGGACAGAGCGCAAGGGCAATACGTTTTCGAATTGTGGCTTCCATGAGAATGAAACGGGTCTCTCCTGCAAAGACGGTTGCCCCATGTCACACATCACGCGAATGCCCCGAGAACGATGGCATAATAGCTGCCTCCATGCATTCGCCATAGGGTTTCCAGGTGCCCCCACCTGGCCGCCGGAGGCAAGCTTTTATCAGCTCCCCGACGACCCGAAGGAGATCCTGGGGTCCACCAGGGTGTAGGTGAGGTCGCTGACGATGCTCAGGGCCAGTCCCATGAGGGTGAAGATGTAAAGGGTGGCGAACATCACGGGGTAGTCACGCCCCATGGCCGCCTCAAAGCCCATGAGCCCCATGCCGTCCAGGGAGAAGATCACCTCGGTCATGAGGGAGCCTGTAAAGAACATGGAGATAAAGGCCGCGGGAAACCCTGAAATTACAATGAGCATGGCGTTTCGGAAGATATGTCCGTAGAGGATACGTTTTTCCGTGATGCCCTTGGCCCGTGCGGTGGTGACGTACTGGGCGCTGATCTCGTCCAGGAAGGCGTTTTTGGTGAGCATGGCCAGGGAGGCAAATCCGCCGATGACCATGGTGGTGATGGGCAGCACCATGTGCCAGAGGTAATCCAGGATCTTTCCCCAGGTGCTGAGCTGGGCAACGTTGTCCGAGACCAGGCCGCGCAGGGGAAACAGGGTAAGGTAGTTGCCCCCGGCAAAGAAGATAATGAGCACGATGGCAAAGAGGAACATGGGCACGGCATCTCCCACGATGACGGCAAGGGAACTCCAGAGGTCGAACCGGCTGCCGTGGCGAACGGCCTTTGCGATCCCCAGGGGGATGGAGATGAGGTAGATGAGCACCGTGCTCCAGACGCCCAGGGAGATGGAGACGGGCAGCTTTTCTTTGATGAGGTCCACCACACGCTTGTCCCTGAAAAAACTCTCGCCGAAATCAAAGCATGAAAAATCCTTCAGCATTAGGAGGTAGCGGGTGAAGATCGGTTTGTCGAAGTTGTAGAGGCGCTCGATCTCCTTGATCACCTCCGGCGGAATGCCGTCGGCTCCTTTGTACGGTGAAGACGACTCCCCCAGGGCCTCGTCCGTGTCCGAGGGGCCACTCATTTCCTGGCTGCCCGTGGCCCGGTCCACGGCCGAGACCTCGGTGCCGTTGAGCCGGGCGATCATGGTCTCCACCGGCCCTCCCGGGGCCGCCTGAACCAGGAAAAAATTGATGGTGATGATGCCCAAAAGGGTGGGGAAGATCAGAAACACCCGTTTGGCGATGTACTCTTTCATAAGGACTCCGAAAGTAAAAAAACTGCCTTCTATGGTTAAAGTCGGATGAACGACAGGGGCAAGAGGGCTCAGGGTAAAAACCAAAAAGATGCCTCCGGCGGCAAGGTGTGCCACCTTGAAAGCACGTTGCGAATGCGCTTTTCCCTTCGTTCCTCAGGGAAAATCACATTCGCCATTGGTTCAGATTAAACTGAGTCTGTCTTTAAAACCTGTTTATCAAACTTTTCAAAAGTTTGGCCCCCGGCAGGGCCGCCGGAGGCATCTTTAACCGGACTGTCTCCGGCGGCAAGGTGTGCCACCTTGAAAGCAGATTGCGTATGCGGTTTGTCCCTCGTTCCTCGGGCCAAATCACATACGCCTTTGGTTTAACGTAAAAATGTGATGCTGTTTAAAGCCTGTTTGTCAAACTTTTCAAAAGTTTGGCCCCCGGCAAGGCCGCCGTGGTTTTTTTTATTTATGTGTTTTAGAGACCAGGCAGCCGGGCATGGCGGCGTCCTTTTCCGGGGCGACCCACCAGGCGTCGATGCTCAGGCCGTGGGTGGGCAGGGTTTCAGGCCTGCCGAATCGGTCCCAGTAGGCGATGCGGAAGCGGTCGCTGTAGCCGTCGGGGATGATGTAGTACCCGTTGAGCAGGAGCCGGTCCAGGGCTCGGGTTCGTGCCACCAGGGTCTTACGGTCCGGGGCGGCGATGACTTTCTCCACCAGGGCGTCCACGGCGGGGTCGGCGATGCCGCAGAGGTTTCGACTCCCTTTGACCCCGGCGGTTTCGCTGTGCCACATGCCGCGCTGCTCGTTGCCCGGGGAGAGGGACTGGCGGAACCGGGAGAAGATCATCATGTACTCTCTGTTCCGGACTTTTTGGGTGTAGTGGGTGGAGTCCACCAGATGCAGGGTGAGCTCAATGCCCAGGCGTTTCAGGTTTTGCCTGAAGGGAAGGAATTTTTTCTGGGTGGCCTTGGAGCCCATGAGGATTTCCAGTTTCAAGGGCTTTCCATGTGTGTCCCGCATGGCCCCGTCTTTATACGCATACCCTGATTCGGCCAGGATGGCAGCAGCCTCGCGTAGGCGATTGCGGTCCATGCCCGAGCCGTCTCCTTTGTAGAGGGCAAAGGAGGTGGTGAAGATCTCCGGGGGCACCAGGCTTCTTATGGATTCGAGGGCCTTCATTTCCTTGCCCCGGGGCAGTCCGCTGCAGGCGAACTCCGAATTGGAGAAGTAGCTGGTGTGGCGTTTGAGCTGGCCGAAGTAGATTTTGTTGTTGATCCAGTCAAAGTCAAAGGCCCGGGTGAGGGCCCGCCGGACGTTTCGATCGTTCAAGGGGGGCACCTGGGTGTTCATGATGATTCCCCGCATGCCCGAGGGCATGCTGTGGGGGATCTCCTTTTTTTGGATCCATCCCATGTCCACGTTTTTTCCGGTGTATCCGCGGTACCAGTTTTTTCCTGCGCTCTCCCCTTGAAGGTCGTAGTGGCCCGCCTTAAAGGCTTCAAAGGCCACGGTCCGATCCTTGAAGTATTCAAACACCATGTGGTCAAAGTTGTAGCGCCCCTTGTTTACGGGCAGGTCACGGCCCCAGTAGCCGGGAACCCGCTCATAGGTGATCCGTTTGCCCGGTTCCACGGAGGCGATGCGATAGGGGCCGCTTCCCAAGGGGGGCTCAAGGGTGCTTTTGGACAGGTCCCTGTGCTGCCAGTAGTGCGCGGGGAGCACCTTGAGCTGTCCTGCGACATAGGGCAGTTCCCGGCTGCGCTCCTCTTGTTTGAAGTAGAATTTTACGGTGTGCGGGCCAAGGGCCTCCACGCGGTCGATCCCTTTGAAGTAGTTTTTGTAAAAGGGGCTCTCCCTGGTGATGGCCGCAAAGCTGAAGCAGACGTCTTTGGACGTGACGGGGTGTCCGTCGTGGAATGTCGCCCCTTTTCTCAAGTGGAAGACAGCCCAGGCATTGTCGTCTGCCACGGTGAGTGTTTCGGCCAGGAGGCCATAGGCGGTGGATGGCTCGTCCTTGGAGGGCTCCATGAGGGTGTCGTAGATGAAGCTGATGCCTGCGGCGCATCGCCCTTTGACAGCCACGTCGTTGACGTTGTCGAAGGTGCCCACCATGCCTCGCCGGTAGGCGCCTCCCTTGGGGGCGCCTGGGTTGGTGTAGCCAAAGTGGGTGAAGTCTTCTCCGTAGTTCGGGGTGCCGATGAGGGTGACGGCGTGTGTGGTGCGTTCCCCGGCCATGGCCGGCAGGGTGCCGGCCAGAAAAAGGAGAGCCGCCGCGCCCACGTGTATCAGGCGGCGTTTCATGAAGCCTCCCTGGTGTCGGGGGTATAGACGGTGATGTATCCTTTGATGCCGGTGAGGGCCTCTTTGGCCAGGGCGTTGAGTTCGTCACGGGTTGTGCTTCGGAGTACCTGCTCCCGGCTGAGGACCTCGTCCAAGTCCCAGCCGTGGTCCAGGGTCGTTGCAATGGTGTTCAGCCAGTAGCGGTCTTTTTTCTCTACCTGGGCCAGGGTGGTGAGGCTCTGCTTGACGGCCAGTTCCATCTCCTGCTGCGTGACCCCTGTTGTGCCCATGCCCCGGATCATGCCTTCGGTGAGGGGGATGAGTTCATCCACGCGTTGGGGATCGCAGGTAAAGGAGAGGGAGGCCTTGAAAAGTTCAGCCGGTTCTGCCTGGAAGCGCAGTTTAGCCGAGATGGAGTAGACCCCTCCTTTTTCTTCGCGAACCGAGAGTCTGAGCCTGCGTGAGAGGATTCGCCTGAGAATGGAGATCTGCACGCTTTGTTTGTGGGAAAAGGGTGCCTCGAATTCGTAAAAGGCGGAGACCGAGGCTCGGTCCGCAAGGTCTCCCTTGCCGGTGATGCGGATGCTCTCGGGGCCGCCAACGGCTTTAAGCCTGAGGCCCCGGTCAACTTTGTTTTTTTTGTTTGTTGCGGCAGGCAGGTCGCCCAGGTAGCGCGCTGCCAGGTTGGCGATCTTTTCGGGGTTTACATCTCCCACCACGGTGAAGGTAAAGGTTGAAGGGGAGACGAAAAAACCGGTGTAATCGGCAAGGAGGACCTCAGGGGTGAGGCCCGCAAGGTCGCCGATGGCAAGGGGCTGGTCCCGGAATTTGTCGTTGTGGCGGGCCTCGGCAGCGTCTGCCGTAAAGCAGAATTTTTTGTCGTGGGCCCTGGCGTTGATGGTCTGGGTCATCCGTGCTTTATGGATGGAAAGTGCCTTGGGGGAGACCTCCGGGGCCGTGAAATAGAGGCGCAGCATCTGAAAAAGGGTTTCCGCCTCGCTGGTGGCCCCGCCTCCGGAAAAGAGGGTGGCGTTGGCCCCGATGGAGGGGGAGACGTTGATGTCCCGTCCGGCGAGGAACCGGGTTAGCTCTGTCTGGGGGATGCCCGCAAAGCCGCTTTGGTTCACCAGGCCCGCGGCCATGCTCACCCGCTTGTAGTCGGCATCCGGGACGCTGGAGAGCCCCCCTGTGGCCGTGGCTCGGATTAAAAACTCACCGGGGGCGTTGGCCGTGGGTTTTACCACGAGCCGGGTCCCGTTGGAGAGTGTAAAGGCCTGCCCTTCGATGGCGGGCATTTTTTCGGCTTTCACGACATCTCCGCCTTTGGGGGGCGTGGTGACAAGGGCGGTGATGGCCGGGGCCAAGGTGTAGGGCGACAGTTTTTTCCTTTGGACCTTGGCGGCCAGGTTCATGATCTCCGGCTTGGTAAGTGTTTCGGCTTTTCGCTTCTCCGGGAAGGTGAAGATGACCGAGCGGCTGTCAGGGGCCAGGAGCCTTCTGAAAGCCTGGTTGAGGTCGGCTGTGGTGATGGTGCCGGCAGCCTTCAGGTACAGGGCCAGGTCCTGGTTGGGGTCGGTGAGGGAGCCGCCGTAGGTGTCGAATTCACAGATGGCTGCGGCATGGTCAGAGGATTCCACCCGACGATCGGGCCGTGCTGCCTCGGTGAGGGCTTTTTTAAAAGCGCTTTTTTGCTCTGTGAGCTCTTCGGCCAGGAACCCGAACCTGCGGACCCGTTCCATCTCGGCGTAGAGGCCCGAAAGCCCTTCGGATACATTGCCTTTTACGGGGCGGGCCATGAACCGGGCCGTGTGCAGGTCACCCCGGATGTTTGTTACGCGGGCGAAGGCTCGAAGCAGGGGCAGCTCCCGGTCGGTGATTTTTTTTCGGACGCGCCGGTTAAAGGCGGCAAATGCCAGCTGCTCGGTGAGATCCCGTTTAAACCCTTCGCAGGTGGTGGTGGGCTTACGCAGGAAGAAGTGGTCCATGGCCACGGTTCCGGCGGTGAGCTCGGGGTCGGTGATGGTGGTGACACGCAGGCCCGGGGTGAGGGGGACCTCCTTTGAGGCGGCGGCTCGGGCCTTGCGGGGCGCGATACCGCCCATGGCCTTTTCAATGCGCTCCTTCATTTCGGTGGCATCGATATTACCCACCACCACCACGGACATGCGGTCCGGGGTGTAGTTGGCGTCGTAGTAGCCCTTGAGCAAGGGGCGGTTGGCACCCTTCACCACGGGCATCAGGCCGATGGGATCACGCAAGGGGTAGCGTGACCCTGAAAGGAGCACGGCCCGGCTTTTGTCGCCCACGCGCTTTCTTACCCCGTCCCTCATGCGCCACTCCTCGACAATCACGCCCTTTTCCTTTTCGATTTCGCCTTCGTCAAAGAGCAGACCGTCTGCCCAGTCACCCAGGACCAGGAAGGCTTTGTCCAGAAGCTCCGGCCGATCCAGGGGGATGCTGAGTTGGTAGTTGGTGACGTCGGTGGCGGTGTAGGCGTTGGTGTGGGCCCCGAAGGTGAGGCCCGCCTCTTCAAGAAATGCGATGAGCTCGTTGTGCTCAAAGTGGCGGATCCCGTTGAAGGCCATATGCTCCACAAAATGAGCCAGGCCTCGCTCCTCTTCGGTTTCATTGAGAGAGCCGGTGCGGACGTTGAGTCGCAGTTCCACACGGTCCTTGGGGGTGGGATTTTGGCGGATGTAGTACCGGAGGCCGTTTGCCAGTGTACCGGTGAGCACCTGCTCGCTCATGGGCAGGGGGGCGGTTGCCTGACGGGTCGGCTTAAGGGTCCCGCAGGCGCCGCCCAGGGTCAAAAGGGCGATGAGAAAGAACAAAAAGGGGGCTTTGCGTTTCCCGCCGGGGGGCAGGAAGGTGCAGGGGTGAGCAGTCTCGGGGGTGTACATCATGGGCCGTTTACTCCGTAGAAAGTGAATCATAAGGGCTCGGAAAAAAACTGGGTCCCTGTCGACCACACCGGTCTCTCTGGTGCTGCCTGTGAAAGGCCAGTTTTGACTCCCGTTTTTTTTTAGGCACTCCAAAAGAAAGGTTCTGACTACTGGCGTTTGCGCAGATTGTCAACAGGTTTCATTTTTGTTTAATTTAGGTTTATGAAATTAATTTCCTGTTAATCCGGATCGATGTGGCGAATTTGGTATTCCTAAAAAATGATTTAATCCCAAAAAAAACTTGACAGATATCCTGCTGATTGTAGTAGTCCTTGTGCTTCGCTGAAAAGTTAGTCTTGCCGAACTTATCAATGGGCGCAGCCCATGACGGGGACATGGTGTCCTCAGGTGGGGTGAGACGTACGAACGGCTGTGATGAACGATGGCGTTTCAATATCCATCCTTCGCAGACCGCCCGGGCAGTGCCTTGAGCAGGGAGAAGGGAATACCGGGTTCCCGGATATTGAACCGTTTGCAACACGAAGGATGTATCGATGAAACATGTGATGTGGATCAGGCTGTTCCTGGCAGCCGTGACAGCCTTGAGCCTTTCTGCCTGCGGCGGGTCAGGCGGAGGAGGCGCAGCCCCCGGACCGGGGATCACCCTCTCCGGCGTGGTGGAAGACGGCCCCGTTTTCAAGTCCACGGTCTACGCCCTGAACAGGGACGGCAGCGACGGGCTTTACGGGCCTTGTGTCACCGATGAGAAGGGCCGGTTTACCGTGACCGTGGACGCCGGGGTAGACCTGAAGTCGCTCATGCTTTTTGCCCGGGGCGGCAAAGACGGCACCACCGGGCCCGATGGCTTGAATTTCAGGGGGATGGTCATGATGGCTCCCCTGGAGATGTATGAAGGCAAGACACGGTCCGTTGTGGTGAGCCCGGTGACCACCCTGGTGGGCCTTGATGTGGCAAACGGGTCGTCTTTGAGCGCTGCCCGCACTGCCGTGGCCGGTATGCTGAAGGTCTCCGAGGAGAAGCTCACCGCCCGGCCTTCGGTGGAAGGGGGCCACTTTCACGCCAAGACCATGATGCTCTCCTTGGTTGCAACAGCAAGAAGAACCAAGGGGTGTAAGGGAAGCGCCTTTGAGGGGCTTACCTTTTCAGTGGACGGACTCCCCGACACCACGGATCATCCCGAACTTGACGAGGCCGTTGCAGTCATCAAAGGCGCCCTGGAAAGGGGACAGGCGCCTGGTGAGGTGTTTGTAAGGCAGCGGCTTTTGTCATGTCTCACAGATGTGTTGGATGCCAACAGTCCGTCTTCTTCCAAGGAAGATCCGGCATTCAAAACCCGTGCGAGCCGCCTCATCGGAGATATTCTGGCTGCGGCAGGCGGTCGGCCCATTCATCTTGAGAGCATGGCACCCGAACGTGTCATCCGCTGGGTGCTCAGGACCTCCGGTATCGAAACCTACGACACCTTTCTGGGAGACACTTTTCCCGTCCTCATAGGCTGGGTCAGGGACAACACGGAGATCGCATCCATCATCACCCCGGTGGCGTCAAAATACAATATCAGGGAGCCCTTGTTTGCGGGTGAGCTCTTGGGGGACGACAATGCCAAACGGTTGGATTACTACTTTAATTCGGATGCCTCCCATCTGTACAAGGCTGAAAAGCTCATCGAGACGGTGCGGGACGACACGGTCAATGACTACATTTTGGAACGTGTCGCCCTCGGACTGGCCGAAGCCGGTTTTTTTTCCGAGGCGGAACCCATCTTGGACACGAAGATCTTTTCCACTTGGTATCGCGCAGAAGGGTTACGGCGGCTGGGAAAGTCTCTCCTTGAATTTAAGGAACGTACCGGAAGCATTTCCCAAGAGACAGTGGTGGGAGCCTTTGAGAAATCCGAATTCTTGTATAAAAAAAAGATAGAGTCCGTGGGAAAGGCCTTTTTCGATGATAAAGACTCGAGCGGATTGCAGTGTCTCATTAAGGGGTACAGGGATGCGGGCGAGATGGACAGGGCGGATACCCTGACCGATTATATGGAAGAGTGTATCGCCGCCATGTCGGAGTCAAACAAGTCGGCCCTTCCACGTATTATTATTTCCATGGAAAAGACGGCTGAGGCCTATATCGAAGAGGGCAACGAGGCCCAGGCCGCATTGTATCCCGGCGTGATGTTCGCGTTAGCCAAAGAAGTTCCAGCCGATGATGCGGCCAACCCCGATTACCCCGGAAAGGAGGATGATCCCAATGTAGTGGACTATTATCGTTCCAAGGTTTTTTACCTTATTAGGACGTTAGAGATTTACGGCTCTCTATATGAGAATTTCGGAGATGCCTCATACAGAGCCGGCGCCTTGAAGGCTTATTGCGTGATTGAAGAGTTGCGGGACACCTATCCCTTCACAGCGGAAAAAACCGAGTTGTACCTGGCAAATTGGGGTATCCCCTCTCTGTTTGCTATTGGCGAGGACGGCATTGCCCTGGCCCTCACCGATGGGCTTGCTTCAAAATACCGGAAGAAGGTCTACGCTTCGCAGGCCACCAGCAAAGCCGTGGCTGGTGAGGATATGGACGGTGCCTTTGCCGTGGTGGACCTGATCACAGACAAGGACCCTGAAGATGAGGTGGCTTTCAAAGTCGATGCGTTGACTTATTGTGCAGCTAACTCGAAGGTGAAGCGCATAGCGGCCAGCCTTATTGCCAAAGGCTCCCATCGATACTCCCACGCAGTTCAGGCCCTTGAAAGAGCTGGTGGGCTTCTGGACACGTTTACCACGGATGATGGGGAAATTAACTACAAGATCAAGGTGCAGCGGGGGTACGTTAAGTTGGCGTATCTCTATGGGCTGATGGGGAAAATTGCCGAGCAGAAGGCAAACCTTGAAAAAGCGGAATGCCAGGCCCGAAGTACCGCAGGTGCCCTGTGGAAGGTCCAGGCCTTATGCGATACGGCCCAGGGCTGGCATGGGCTCGGCAACAACTCGCGGGTGACCCTGTGCCTTCACGATGCCCGGCTTACGGCCGATGCCGTGCGTGAGGGTGAGGTCGACGCAACAAAGTTAGCCGAAACGTACTATTGGCTAATGAAGGCTTACGAGAGGCTCGGGTACCGAGAGGATGCCTCGGAGGTAGCCAATATATATTCGGCCAAGAGCGGGCTCATTTTTGACGAGTCTCTAACAGACGATCAGTGGGCCACGGGAAGCTATGGAAAGCACGACAAGCTTCTGGAAGATCAGGGAAGAAACCTTATCAAGGCGGCAAAGGTACTGATTGCATTCGAACGATTAGATAACGCCGAGGCCCTTTTGGACAGTGTCATCGCCACTAAAGAGGCATTTTATGATGACGGTGAATGTGTCGATCTTTGTGTCGGCAAGGTGTCCAGCACTGCGGATAAGGGTTGTCTTGTGTATACCTATGCCTGTGCTGGTGCAGTTGAAAAGGCCGTTGACGCGGCCAGGAGCCTTGGTGTGATCTCGGAAATTAATCGGGGAGTCAAAGCGGTTGCGGCTAGCTTGACAGATCGGGATCATTTCCCTGAAAAATCAACATACAGCCCCAAACCTGAACACTGGGTCGCCCAGGTCGATACCGACGGTGACGGTCTGCCCGATTTTTTCAGCCCGTTGGCTTCCCCTGAGGACATCGCCGCATCGGGCCTGACCCTGGACCCGGACAGCGACGGAGACGGCATACCGGATACGACGGACACCCGGCCCCTGTATGCCGATTGAGATCCCCTGTCGAGTGTTTGGTTGAATTATGCGGTGCCGCTGCATGTGCGGCGGGGCGGCTTACCGGTTGTACCCAAGGAGACCTTCCCAGGGAAGGGCCCCTTTCAGATGAAAGAGTAATGCAATGATACGAGGATGTGTGAGGCGATGCGTCGGCCTCGACGGAGGGCGTCGTCCGGGCAGCGGGCGTGCTGCGTGGCTGGTGGTGGCCATGGCTCTGATGGTCGCTGGTGCTGCGGCAACGGCATGGGCTGAAGACACCACTGCAAAGGCCCCGATGGACGTTTCGGCCCCTGAAACAACAGGCCGAGACGTAAATGAAACAGAGATGAAAAAGAACGATGAGGTGGCGGTTGAAGGAGAGGTCCTTACGGTGACGGGCACCCTGGAGAGCAAGGCCTCCGGCGTGTCCATCATGGACAATCGGATGCTTCGGCACCTCTCAGGCGGCAACGGGGATTTAAACGAGCTTCTCCTGGTGCTTCCGGATATCCAGCCGGACGACTCCTGGCGTTCTGCCAAGACAGCCGGGGAGATCCTGCCCGTGAATATCTCCATCTCCGGGGGCAAGGCCTACCAGAACAATTTTTCCGTGGACGGGATCTCCAACAACAGCCTTCTGGATCCGGGGTCCGAGCGCCACCAGGTGGTTAATGATGTGCCCGGCCACCCCCAGGAGATTTTCCTGGATTCGGACCTGGTCGAAGAGGTGGCGGTATACGACAGCAACGTCCCTGCCCGGTTCGGTGATTTTTCCGGCGGGGTGGTGGATGCCAAGACCGTTAAAGCGGGCATCAAGCCCAAGGGCAAGCTCTATTACCGGACCACCCGGAGCCAGTGGACCCATTTTTTTCAGTGGGAAGAGGAGGAGGCCGAAGACGAAGATGACGTCTCTACTGCCCCGCCGTCATCCGACGACGACGTCGACGAAGACCCCCGGTTCGAAAAGCATATCTACGGCGGCAGCCTCAGCATGCCTTTGGGCGATACCCTGGGGGTCTTGGGGTCTGTGAACGAGGTGCGCTCCACCATCTCCAAACGTCATTTCAAGGGGTGGAAGGATGAAAAACGGCACCTGAGAAATATCATGACCAAGCTTTCCTGGGACCCGGACTACCTGAACGCCTTTGAGCTGAGCCTGTTTCACTCTCCCTATGAAGAGGAGCGCTTCCTCTCGGATATCAAAAACAGCGACTATACCATCAAGGGGGGCGGGGATCGCATCCAGGGGCGGTGGAACCGGGGGCTTGGGTTCGGGGCCCTGGAGGTCACCGGGGCGTTTCGAAAGAGCGTGAACGAGCGGGAGGCCCCGAAGGATTATCGCCAATGGGCCGCCACAGCCTCAAAGCCCTGGGGGGCTGATGCCAATTCGAAGTACTCCAAGGAGGGCGGGTACGGGGATATCTCCAAGACCCAGGAGAGCTTTACCACCCGCGCGGACCTGTCGGAGGTCTCCTTTAACGGGTGGGGTGGGCGCCATACCCTGAGCACGGGCATTGCCTACGACCTGACCAAGGGGACCTTCGACCGCAAGGAGACCTCCATGATCTACACGGACCCGGTGACGTCCGATACGGTGATCTCCCCGGGCAACAGCTACGACTGCGATGACAACCAGCAGTACTTCAGCATGCGCAAGGTCTATGACGCCGATGATTCGTCAGCTGTGGTCAACGCCCTGAGCCTCTATGGTCAAGACGAGATGGTGTGCGGGCGCGTGACCCTGAGGCCGGGGCTCCGCGTGGCCGCCAACGATTTCATGGACAATCTGGACCTGGCCCCGAGGATGTCGGCATCCTGGGACAGCTTCGGGGACGGCGGTACGGTGTTCACCTCGGGCTTTAACCGGTACCACAGCGCCACCTTCATTACCTACAAGCTTCGAGAGGCAAAAAAGCCCTACCGCACCGAGGTACGAAAACCGTATCAGGACATGGTCTTTTCCGGGAGCGATCCCTCGGGCACCCTGGGTGGTTTCTGGTGGCCGGTGTCGGATGCCGGGAACAACGTGGAGACCTTTTCGTCCCTTAAAACCCCCTATGCCGATGAATTTCAGGTCGGTGTGGACCAGAGAGTCGGGGGCGGGACCCTGGGGTACAAGTATGTCCGCCGAAAAGGGCGAAATCAGTTCGCGCGGACCTACGGAGCGGTGCAGCCCGACGGCCTGAAGTATTACACCATGACCAACGACGGGTTTTACGACCACGAAAGCCATCGCGTGGCCTGGGGACGCCGTTTCGGCGCCCACAGCCTTAACCTCAACATGACATATCAGGATACCGACGCCTCCAACGGGTCCTACGACAGCGAGGTGGACGATGATCGCGTCTGGTACGGGGACGAGGTGACCTACAAGGCCGAATTGCCCAGAAGCACCTTCAACAAACCCTGGATGGCCAACGCCACGGCCATTGTCTCCCTGCCCGCGCGCATGACCCTGACCACCATCGCCCGGTACCGGGGTTCCTACACCAAGGTGGAGAACACGGGCAATACCAGAGAGGTGCCCGATGATCAGGCCCAGATCAACCCTTTGACGGGGGAGAAGGTCTCTGAAGATCTTCCCGTCTATGCAGAGCGGGACCGCTCCTCCAGTGTGGTGGTGGACTGCAAGCTCCGCTGGAAGCTTCCCTTGTGGGGGCAGAGTGTTTTTACCAGCACCCTGGAGGTAAACAACCTGTTTAACAAAAAAGTCCTGGCCGATGGCAAGAACTACGAGCTGGGCCGCCAGTTCTGGCTGGGTGGTGAGGTGAGTTTCTAATGAAAAGGAGCAACGAGACCATGTCGGACACGGTGATCCAGGTGGACAACCTGTGCCACAGTTACGGGGGCAAGGATGTGCTAAGGGGCCTGACTTTTGAGGTGAAGAAGGGGCGCATCTTCGGGCTCCTCGGGAAGAACGGGGCGGGGAAGAGCACCACCATCAATATCATGATGGGGTTTCTGTCTCCCAAAGAGGGGGTGTGCCGGATCTTTGGCGAGCCTTCCCACAGCCTGCGGCCGGAGACAAGGGCCCGCATCGGGCTGCTGCACGAAACCTTTCTCCAGTACGAATTTTTCACCATCGGGCAGGCCGAACGATTTTACGCCTCGTTTTACCCGACGTGGAACCACGGGGTGTTCCGGGATCTCATGGACCGGCTGGGGCTCCCGGACAACCGCAAGATCCACCGCATGTCGTGCGGCCAGCGGTCCCAGGTGACCCTGGCGCTTATCCTGGCCCAGATGCCTGAGCTGATGATTTTAGACGATTACTCCCTGGGGCTGGACGCCGGGTACCGGCGCCTGTTTCTCGACTACCTTGTGGCCTATGCGGAACGGTACGGCACCACCATTCTCATTACCTCCCACATTGTCCAGGACCTGGAGCGGTTCGTGGACGATATCGTGATCCTGGACCAGGGACGCACCCTTGTGAGCAGCAGCCTCCACCGGTTTACTCAAGGATTTCGCTGTTACGGGCTTCCCGGCAACGGGGGAGAGACCATGGCAGCCGACGGGGTCATAGCTCGCACGGAGAGCCTTGGCGATCGGCAATATCTCTACAGCTTTGAATCCGAAAATGACGTGCGGACTCATCTGGACGCCCTGGGCATGGATGCCACAGGGCTTGCGCCGGTCTCCATGACCCTGGAGGACGCCTTTATCGGGTTGACCGGGAAATATTGATTCGCAGGTAGCGATTAAACGTATGATCCGGCGGCTCTGTTGGGGGTTAAGTTTTTTAAACGTTGAATAAATAGTCCTTAATGGTCCGTTTTGAATGACGTTGGGGTTTTGGGCATCGTTTGGGCCGCGACCTTCGAAAAAACCGAGAAAGATCGACTGAAACGGAGCGCCGCACTCCGGTGCGGCTTTTTAGTCCGTCGCTGCCCGTGCCGCGCAGGAGTGCGGCGCTCCAGGGGATAAGGGGGGTTGGGCGGTTATGGAAATATGCCGATGGTCCAAACGATGATGAAGGCCGACGTTTGATTTAAAGGCGGATGTGATTTGACCCGGGGAACGAGGGGTAAAGTGCTTCCGCAACCTGGGGCCCAGAGGATCCTTCCCGGGCCGCCGGAGGCAGGCTTTTCCATGCACCTAAACCATAGAAGGTGCCAATAAAACAAGGATATGAAAACATATGTACAAGGCGATTGTATATAAGGAGTGGATCAAGCTGCGCTGGTTCCTTCTGATCATGCTGGGAATTACCCTGGCCGTTCATTTGAAGATATTCATCATGCTCCGGTCGGCCGTGGTGGCCAAAGGGGCGTACCATCTTTGGTACATGGCAGCCGTGAAGCAGGCCGTTTTTTACGGGGACATCATGTGGCTGGCGCCTTTCATCGGGCTGGTGACTGCCCTTGCGCAATTCGTGCCGGAGACGGGTAAAAGTCGGCTTCGCATTCTTTTTCATCTTCCCTTGCCCCATGATGTGTCCCTTGTCTGCATGCTGGGGGTGGGGTGCCTCTGGGTGGGTGGGCTCTGCGGGGTCAGCGCGCTGTGCCTTGCCGTGACCATGGGGACCTACTTTCCCCCGGAGCTCGTCATGAGCGCTCTGGTGACTGCCGCACCCTGGTTTCTTGCCTCGGTACCCGCCTATTTCGGGACGGTGCTGGCCATGGTGGAGACGGCCTGGTGGCGCAAAGTGGTCTATGGGGTGGTGGCTTACGGGCTGGTGCTTTTGATGATGAAAGAGACCATGGGCTTTTTTGAATGGTCACTGGGCTGGTATGCCCTGGCGTTTGCCCTTTACCTGCCCACGGTTCTTCTGCCCGCCCATCGTTTTAAAAGGGGGATTGTCTGATGCTCAAGGTTTCACGAATTGCCATACTCCTTCTCATGACGCTGGTGTGTGCCATCTACGTCCCGGAGCAGGTGCGGCGGCTGCTTGTGGAGAGGTCGTTTTCTCCGTTTATCCTCTACAGTTCACCCCTGAAGACATTTTTGGTTCGTGACAGGGATAAAGACACCGGGCAGCCCCGGATGACAGATCTCTCCGGAAAGGAGTACACCCGAAAAGAGTTTGAGACGGCCCTGCCCATGTTTTTCTATAAGGATCTGGCTGCCTGGGGCTGCCTGCCTGAATCCGTGGACGGGGTGAAGGTGACCTATAAAAAGGTGGCCATGAATCGCCAGGTGCTGAGTCTTCGGCCGCGCACCCTGAACAGTCCGGTGGCGCCCCTTTATCCTTTGTATGAGTCCGCCTCGGGGTTTACCCAGCTGGAGGAACCCGATTCCATGTTTAGGGTGACAGGGGCCTTTGAGTTCATCGATGCCGAGACCAACGCGGTGGATGAAAACCGATCGGCTCGTTTTACCGGGGCCTTGGCAGGCAAGGGGTTTGTCTTTCCTGCACAGGGCATTTTCGGCAACCCCACGGCCCGGAAGCCCTTTGACGAGGGGTATTTTATCACCGACGCAAAGGGGAGCCTGTTTCATCTGAAGATGGTGGGTGGCAACCCCTGGGTGAAAAACACCGGCCTGGCTCCTTCCAGCGGCATTCGCTATATCGGCATGGACGAAAACCCCCGGCGGGAATTTTACGGCCTGATGATCGAGGGCAACGGCACGGCAAGCCTTCTCTCCTGGGATACCTACACGCCCATTGTGCTTCCCCTTAAAGGCTACGATCCGGACACCATGAGCCTTGCCGTGTACTGCGACCTTCTGAAGCGGAGCTTTGTGGTGACGGACAAAAAGGCCGTGCGGGTCTGGGTGACGGATCGGCAGTACCGCCCCACGGCCTCCCATACATATCTTCTGGCGGAGAAAAAGGGCCGGGAGCTCATGAAGCGCCTCTTTCCGCTCCGGGTTGTCCGGGCAACGGGTGAGAGTGGCTTCGCGCTTCTGGATTTCAACTGGAGCCTTGAGGCGTGGGCAATGTCTCTTTTCTGTGTTGCCCTGATGATGGGGTGGCGGGTCAGGCAACATCGGGGGGCGCGTCACCCCGAAGACCTCCTGCTTGTTCTCTTGACAGGCGGCTGCGGGCTGTTGGCCGTGGCCCTGGCGGGCTGCCTGCCGAGCCGGGACGTCGTGCGTTGACGGTGTGCCCGGAAGACGAAAAAGGCCGCAGCATATGCTGCGGCCTTTTTTGGTGTTGTGCAGGTCTTTATTCGGGCAGGGCCAGACGCACCAGCTCAAGGACCTCTGCTTCGGGGAGCCTCTCGTTGGTCTTGGCCACAAAGCCGGTCTTGTGGGTGAACCGGATATCGGGCCGTCCCTGGAGTTTGGCGAAGTTGACCTCCGGGGCGTTGTCAAAGCGCATGAGTTTCCAGCCGTCCCCCCGGCTGTCCCGGGTGATGCAGACCGCAGCCGGGTCTGCCTGGCGGAAGTTGAACTCCTGGGCTCCTTCCGAATCGTCGGTGTCGCCGATGAGGATTCCGTAACCGTTGATGGTTACCCGTTTTGCCCTGGACCACAGGGCCAGCTGGTCCGTGAGCCTCTGTGCGCTGTCCAGGGCCTTTCGGCCGAACCGGCGCATGATGGGAATCAGAGGGTCGGGGTCGGCTGCGAACATGTCGAGCATCCAGCCTTCCATGGGGCTGTAGGTGGTGCGCAATTCAGTGGTGCCGATTTCTGCCCCAACCTTTGCGGGGCCGAAGCGGTCGATGCGGTCTTTAAAACGCCACCAGGGAAGGGCGGAAAGGGAGGATGCGCATCCCAGGGCCTCGGCCACCAGCACGAAGCTTGCGGAGAGTTCGATGTTCTGGTGGTGGTCGTAGTTGCGTTTTGCCGGGTCGTAGTCTTCGCCGATGTCCACCACCCAGGTGGCGGGATCGGCCACCTCTTCGGCTGTGGGCTCTCGTCTCTCAATGGTAAAGTCGGTGTCGGGGTGTGCGGCCAGAATAAGGCAGAGGGCGAAAAATTCGTCAAAATGTGAGGAACCCGGGTGGGTGATGATCAGCTCGGTCAAAGCGGTCTCCCTTTTTATCGTATCGGTCGCTTTGGTGATTTGGGGTCGGTCGGGAAGCGTACGAAGGAAGGGGCCTGGCGCGGCACACACCGCTGTCGGTCCGTTCCGCACTGCTGAACGGTTCTCTTCCAAGCCACCAAAGATTGTTATGGATGTCAGGCATTGTCAGCCGAGTGTATTGCTGGTTGGAAACTCAAAAAAGATTAGACGTTACCTCATGCAGTGATAAATGGCAATAAAAGAATGGGGAAGGTATCAGACGGAGTCTGCCGGAATTCAAAGGATACAGAGATGTCGGCACGGTTGGCGGTTTGACAAACCCTTGGCCTATGGGATATTAAAACGAATTTACTTATGCCAGCCCAATGGGTCGTGCATGGCTTTCATGGGGCATGCGGGGCTTCATCCAGGGCAGAACCTCAAAAGGGTGACAATTGATGATAAAAAAATTGACGGTGAACGCACTGGCCATCTGTTTTCTTGCCGGTGCTTCCGCCGCATACGCCGATGGCTCCGGTACCTGTGAAAGCGGTGATTGCGAAGGCGGGCAGGGCGTGTATCACTACGCTGACGGCGGAAGTTATGAGGGCGCCTTTAAAAAGGGTGTCGCCTCGGGCAGCGGGGTACGGGTGTTCAAGGACGGTACCCGGTACGTGGGTCAGGTGGAAGGCGGCATTCCCGAGGGTGTGGGGGAGATGATCTTTCCCGACGGCACCCGCTACATGGGGGGCTTTGACGACGGCCTGCAGGTGGGCCACGGGACCGTGGTCTACGGAGACGGCAGGCGGTTCACCGGCTCCTTTGCCGGCGGTCGGCCCAGCGGGCATGGAACCCTCATCTTTAAAGATGGAAAGCGCCTGACGGGTGCCTTCAAAGAGGGGGTGCCCCAGGGGCAGGGCGTGCTTTTTTTTGTTGAGGGCGCCGTTTACAGCGGTGAGTTCCACAAAGGGCGCATGGAGGGGGAAGGGACCCTTGTCTATGCCGACGGCCATGTCTACGTGGGGGCCTTTACCAACGACACCATGAACGGGAACGGCGTTTTGACCGCTCCGGACGGCAGCACCCTCAAAGGGGAGTTCGTGGACGGGCACTTAGAGGGAGAAGGGGAGATCGCTTTTCCCGGTGGGACCCTTTATACCGGCAGCATCGTCAATGAGAAGATGCAGGGCAAAGGGGTTCTTGTGGAGCCTGACGGTACCCGGTACGAAGGGATGTTCGAGGACAACCGGTTCCATGGGAAGGGCACCGTCACCTATCCGGACGGTGCCACGTTTACCGGGCCCTTTATTGAAGACAAAATTGCGGGCAAGGGACAGTGGACATTTACCGACGGAGCCCGGTTTTTCGGGTACATGAAAGACGCCCGGGTCATGGAGGGCAAGGGCGTGTACACGTCGCCCGACGGGACCCGCTACGACGGCCGTTTCCATGAAAACCTCTTCGAGGGGGAGGGCACCCTCACCACCTCGGAGGGAACACGGTATGAGGGCTCATTTCATGAGGGGCTTATGCGGGGTGTGGTCAGTGTCTTTTATTCCGACGGGGCACGATACTCCGGAGAGGTCAAAGACTTGAAACCCCATGGCGTCGGCACCATGACCTTTGCCGACGGGGGCAGCTATACCGGTCTTTTTGCCGGGGGGCTCTTTGACGGGGAGGGGTCGCGAAAACTCATCGACGGCACCGAACTGAGCGGAACGTGGGTTCAAGGGAAGCCCGACGGGGTGATGACGTCACGCACATCGGACGGGACCACCCAGTCTGTCAGGTACGCAAACGGGCAGCCGGTGACGGCTGCGGACCAGGGCCCAGGAACTTCTGGTGCCTCTCAGTAGAGCGATACGAACACTGGAGGGAAGCTGATGAAGATGGCATCGACGGATGAGCAGATCCTTCGCGCAGCGAAGGAAATTGTCGTAAAATTTATTGAGGTGGGGCGGGTCTCCCCCACGGGCTTTGACGAGGCGTTCAAACAGATCTACAGCTCGGTGGCCTCTGCGGTGAAAAAAGAGGCCCCGCCTTCAGGGGCTGAGTAGCCGCACCGCACCACGACAACCTTAAAACGCCCTTCAGGACGGGTCCTGAAGGGCGTTTTTTGTTTTTGCCTGCTTTCAGGCCATGTAAGGCACGCTGGCGAGTGGCTACTCCGCTTCGGCTTCCCTTGAAAAATCACCGAGGACGGTTTCTCCGCCCAGGCTTTCCAGGGTTTTGAACAGGGTGGGGTAGGCGGCCAGTGAGGCGTTGATGATCTCATCCACCGGGATGTCGTCGTAGGGTCCCCGGTCCAGGACATACTCCATGTGTTTACGGCCTTCTGAGTCAAAGGGGTGGAAAAGGCAGTTGTTTTCCCCGTCGAACTCCAGGGGGTGGACACCGAATTTTGAGCACAGGGAGGCGTTGAAGGTCGGGGTGACCTTGATCCAGCGGCCGTCCAGAAAAATTTCCGAATAGCCGTGGTAGACAAACAGGTCTGTGCCCATGAGCTCCCTCAGGCGCCGGGTGCTCAGGTGGTTTTTTACGTCGGCGAACCCCAGGCGCGCGGGAATCCCTGCGGCTCGTGCGGCGGCCGTGAACACAAGGGCTTTGGCAACGCAGTATCCCCGGCCTTTTTTCAGGACGGAGCTGGCTCGCATGCCGTCCGGGCTGAGGTCGTAGTAGTACGGATCATAAAGGACATCGTCGCGAACGGAATCAAAGAGCGCCATGGCCTTCTCTTTGTCGGACGTGAGCCCTTTGATACGGGGGCTGACGTAGCTGGCGATGGTCTCTGAGTCGCAGTCGATGTGGTGGGTGGGGGACAGATAGCGGGTACGTTCTTCGTCGGAGAGTCTCATCTTGGTCACCATGTTTTCTGTGTGATGTGTATGTATTCGATCCCTGACTTCTTGCGCTACGGATGTGGCGATGGCCCCACCTGCGGGGAATCGGCCACCTTTTGCCAGTATTTCACAATACATGCCGTCTGTGGTATCGCCTTTTTTCCTTTTTTGGGGAAAGGTTGGGTGGTGATGGTGCTCTAAAGATTTGATTTTATGAGTGATTACTTGTTTTTGGCGGCAGGTTCCCTGGGCGGTGACGAACCGGTCCTGCCGGAGGAAAATGCAGGTGACATGCCCTGTGTTGCTTTCCGGGGAAGCTGCAGGGCGCCATGGTACCCGGTACATGCGGTCCCCCGGCCCGTTTACACCAGGCGGGGACGGGCCATTAAAGTTTTGTTCAGGAAAGGCGATAAAATAGAAGAGCAGGTGAGTGCCCCTTAATTGATCAGGATGCCTTGGGAAAGGGTATGGGAACGGGTATGAAAAACGGATTCAAGCGTGATGCAAGGCGGGTGATGTGGGTTTTGGTGGCCCTTGTTCTTGTTGCCTGCGACAAAGAGCCCCCGGAGCGCGACATGATTGTGGGGCCGTGGAAAGACACCATCGCCAGCTATCACACCATCATCTCCTTTCGGTCCAACGGGAGCTTTGGCATCATCAGGCTCGTGGAAGGGCAGCATTCCAAGATTGACGAGAAGGCAGAGAGGGTGAAAGTCGACGGCAAGTGGAAGCTTCTGCCGCCGGAGATGGAAGGGGACCCCCTGCTTTTGATCATGACACCGGAGATGGTGGTGGGCGATACGCCCTGGGCGGTGGACACTCCGGTGACCTACCTCATCGAGCGGCTCACACGGAACAGCATGCTGCTTCGCCCGTCCGGCGGTGAGCGCATCACCTGGGATCGTCTGAGAAGCACCAAGGCACCGGAGGAAGAGGACGGCATACCCCTGACGCAGGTGCCCACCGGGCCGCTCGTGGTGGGGCTGACCAAAGAGCGCCTGAATGAGGATAACCGCTACCTGTGCGTGCAGTTGATCCTTACGGTCAATGACGTCGAGGGCCTGCGCTATGTGGAGCCCGAGGACACGTCGGTCGGAGGGGCCCCCGGCGCCTACCGCCTGCACCCGAGCCTCCTTGAAGCCCTGGTGCTGCACATGAGCCGCCTCTCGTACCGGGACGTGCGCAGCTTGAAACGGTTCCACGAGGTCCGGGCTGATTTCATCCGGATCCTTACGCCCTACCTGGGCTCCCACCTCCAGGATATCAAGGTGGTCAAGGTCGTGGTGACATCCACCCGGGAAGGGGTGAGCGAGTTTGTCGGCGAGTTTGCCCCGGAAAAGGTGATTGCACCCGAGGCAGGGTCCTGACCCTGCCGGCCCCTAAGCGGGGCACCTGGGTGCGCCTTCCTCTTTTTTTTGTAACTATTCAGCTTATGCCTCCGGCGGCCCTGCCGGGGGCTAAACTTTTAAAAAGTTTAACAAACAGGTTCAGGCCAATCTGGATTAAAGGCGGATGTGATTTTCCCCGAGGAACGAGGGGAAAAACGCATTCGCAACCTGCTTTCAAGGTGGCACACCTTGCCGCCGGAGGCTGCTTTTTAAAAGCTGAATGGTCCCTTTTTTAAGTGTTTTACTTCTGCCCTGTCATGGCATTGCCGATATCCTGCATGATCAGGAAGAGGGCATCGTCTAATCGCTCGGATATCATGTCGTTCGGGGCGGGGCGTTTTTCCTCCGGTTTTTCTTCGGTCCATTCGGACAATACATCCAGCACCTCATGTTCCCAGAACAAGACAATTTTCCAGTGGAGCTGCTCCTCGTAGAGGCTCACCTGGTCCACTGTGCGCTGCAGCAGGGTGTTTATCACACCCGGATAGGCCGTGCACATTTCATCCACAATGGTGCGGCCTGTGTGGGAGTCCACGCAGGTGACCTGGAGGTTCGGCCCGCCGGGGATCGCGCTTCGCATGGGGGTGCAGGTGATCTTGAGCTGGTCGGTACGCCAGGCCAGGGCATCGGCCACGGATTGCCGTGCATAGTCCCCATAGGTCAGGGCGGTGCTGTTGCAGAGGTACCTAAGGTAAGCCGCTGCCGGAATGCTGGAGGAGTACGCCAGGGTGTGCAGATGACCCAGGATAGCGAGGTGGAGCACCGCCATGGGGGCAAAAAGGGGCAACCGCCCGAGGCGTTCTTCCGTGGTGGCGTCGGGAAGGAAAAAGAGGGGGCGGTGTGCTTCAAGGATATCAAGGGCGTTTAATATCCGCGACGAAAGGGCCGGGTCTTCGACGTCCTCTGTGTCCCTGAGAAGGCCACCGATAGTGGCTAAAGGGGCTGCGAGTTCGTCCCATTGTCGTGCGGCAAGCTCTTCGCTGAGAAGGCTTTTCATGGGGCGTCTCATCGCATGCCAGAAGGGCATGGATGTGTCCGCAAAGAGCAGGTCAATGAGAAGGGGCAGGGCGGATGGTTCCGGTCCCTGGTCATCCGCAACGGAACGGGCTACTGTTTTTAACGGCGATTCAACATGCATGGGGGCTCCTTGGGTAAGGTAGGTGGGGCGGAGAGGTGAAAGGGGGGAAGCCGTCAAAGGCTTTGGGGCGCATGGGTAAGGGGGTGGGGTTTTTCCAGAGTCGTATACTATGTTACTGTATTGGTCACGTGATGTCCACTGCAGGGCGCCCGCATCGTGCCGCGGGATTTGCCCTGGCGGAGCAGGGATGATCGCCTGCCGTATTTAAGGTGGCGGTGGCCGGGCGGGGTAACTACAGGAGGTGGGAATGGAGAACGCGGCCTTTGTCTATGTGGGGTTTTTCTTTCTGGTGTTGTGGCTGCTGAGCCTGGGGATTTTTATTGGAAAAAGCAGGAAACAGTCACGTGAGATCAGGCGCCTTGAGACCATAGAGGAAAAATACAGAAACCTTTTTGAGAACATGACCGGCGCCTACGCCATGGGCGAGATGATGTACGATGACGGCGGGAGTCCTGTGGATTTTCTCTATGTGGCTGTCAACTCGGCGTTTGAGGCGATGTTTTCCATGGACCGGCGGGTGGTGGAGGGCAAACGGCTTTCGGAGGTGTTTCCCGGGGTGGATCAGGACGAACCGGGATGGCTGGACCATTTTGCCGAGGTGGTCCGCACCGGAGAGGGCAAAACCCTCAAGGAATACTCCGATGCCCTTAAGATGTGGTTTTACATCAATGTGTTTTATGCCGGAGGGGAGCGGTTTGTTACGGTCTTTACCGATATCACGCCGCTTATGGATGCCGAGCGCCTCACAGGAGCCCTGGCCCTTGCCGGGGCTGCCAGCCATGAGTTGAGCCAGCCCCTTCAGGCGGCCCTGGGGTATGCGGAGCTCATTGAACTCAAGGCAAAGGAAGGGCCGTGCAACGAGTCCCTCCTTGAGACCGTGGGACGGTTCTCTGGCCAGGTGGAACGCATCAAAGAGATCGCCTCTCAACTCCGGAGCGTGTCCCGATACCGCACCAAGGGACACGCAGGATGCAAGCCCATCCTTGATCTTGCCGGCAGTGCCGACCCGATTCACCGGAGCGATTGATTTCGCCTGGGTGCGAACCGCGGGTTACTCCCTTCGTGCGCCTTCGGCGCAGGGCCGGCACAGGAGGTCGCTGCCCTGGCGGATCATTTTGGTCTGCATGGTCAGCTCTCCGCACACGGCGCAGGCCACCGAAGGGGCCAGTTCCGCATAGGCTGGCTCGGGGATGGCGGCGTCGGTGATTTCGAAGATTTCCTCCACGGGTTTTGCGAGCAGGTCCAGGGTTTTCATAAGCTTCTGCTGTTTTTTTTCGGCTGCCGTGGCAGTTCCTGCCGAGACCTTTTTTTCCAGTTCGAGAAAGACCTCCGGGTTGTCCCCGGTGTACGCGTACGTGCTCCTGCGGGAAAAGCGAAACCCCTTTGCCGCCTGACGCGAATACACGGTGTACACATTTTTACCGATGTTGGAGATGGTGAGGTTGCCCTTGCCGGCGGTGGTCCCCAAAAGGACCTGCAGGGCATCCACGGAGCAAGCGTCGTTTTCGCTTATGGCCACCAGCTCTTCGTCGTCGCTGCGGTCTTCGCCAAGCAGGCGAAGGGACTCCACGGCCACCAGGTAGCCGTAGACCAGGCCCGGGCAGAGGTGTCCGTGGAAGTCGATGCAGGGTTTCAAGGTGTCGGGCAGGGACAGGTTTGCGTAATGGGTGTGGTTCATGGGGCCTCGCGTCGCTTTGGGTTCGTTATGGGATTTGCTTTATGGGGACTGTCGTGGCGACGGGTATCCGTCCCCCACATGTATCGGTCACTATAATGGAAGGCCCTCAGGTCTGTCAAAGGAGGCGGGGCTCCCGCCAGGGCGAGCGTAGTTGGCAACCAGTCAAAAGGTCAAGATCATGCCTTCTATGGTTAAAGTCGGATGAACCACAGAGTCACAGAGGGCTCAGAAAAAAACCAAAAAGATGCCTCCGGCGGCAAGGTGTGCCACCTTGAAAGCAAATTGCGAATGCGCCTTTGATTCAGATTAAACGGAGTCTGTTTTTTTAAACCTGTTTATTAAATTTATTAAATGTTTAGCCCCCGGCAGGGCCGCCGGAGGCAAAAAGCGTGAATGCGATGGCCTTTGCCTGGCGTTTTTCGCTGCGCCCTGCGGATGGATCCTGGGCATGCGTTCATTGTTTTTACCCGGGGATGTGGGGTCTTGCACTGGAATCTTCCCGGAAAAGGGTTGACAGTGCGGGGCCAGGACTTTATAAATGCTTCAGGAGGTGCAGTATTGATAAAGTCAGAGCCTAAACATCAATTCGGAGGCAAGTTGCGGGCGGTCAGGGAGCGCCGGGGCGTCACCTTGAAGCAGGTGGCCGGCCGGGCCGGGGTGAGCGAGAGCCTGGTGTCCCAGATCGAGCGGAACAAGGTCTCCCCGTCCATAGACACCCTTCTCTCCATTGCCGACGTGCTGGGGGTCGATTACGAGTACCTGTTCAGCGACTACCGCAAGAAGGGCAAGGTTGAGATCATCCGTACCGCAGAGCGAAGCGTCACCCGGGACGGTTTGGTGACCATGAGCCGCCTCTCGGTCCGGGAGGAGATTCCCGGGGAGCACACCGTGGAAGCGTTTATGCTGGAGGTGGCGCCAAAGGGCCAGACCGGCGACCTGGAGTACGGGCACGCCGGCCGCGAGTTCGGGATCATCTTAGACGGTGAAGCCGAGCTGTTGTACGGGGACGATACCTACGCCCTGGCCAAGGGCGATACGGTCTCTTTTGCCTCGCGAATCCCTCATATTTTAAAAAACCGCGGCAAGGCTACCCTGAAGGCGGTGTGGATCGTTTCACCGCCCCGACAGGCCTCGCACAAATAAACCATTTGCACATGAACCAGACATTTTCCGGAGGAGATATGGGAAAGACAATCGCGGAGAAAATTTTTGAATCGCATCTTGTGGACAATCCGTCCGGCGACATCCAGGTGATTCGTCTGGACGCGGTTTTCTGCCATGAAATCACCACCCCCATTGCCATCACGGACCTTGAGGCCCGCGGCATGGACCGTGTGTTCGATCCGTCAAAGATCAAGGCGGTCATCGACCATGTGACCCCGGCCAAGGATTCCAAGACGGCCATGCAGGGCAAGATCCTGCGCGAATGGGCCCTGCGCCACGGCATCATCGATTTTTTTGACATCGGTGACAACGGCGTCTGCCATGCCCTCTTTCCGGAGAAGGGGTTTGTGCGTCCCGGGTACACCATTATCATGGGGGACTCCCACACCTGCACCCACGGTGCCTTCGGCGCCTTTGCCGCCGGTGTCGGTACCACGGACCTGGAGGTGGGGATCTTAAAAGGGGTGTGCGCCTTTCACGCCCCCCAGACCATGAAGGTCACCATCACCGGGGACTTAAAGCCCGGTGTGTATGCCAAGGACGTGATCCTGGGCGTCATCGGCCAGCTCGGGGTGAACGGTGCCACCAACCGCGTCATCGAGTTCACCGGGCCGGTGGTCTCCGCCATGAGCATGGAGGCCCGCATGACCCTGTGCAACATGGCCATCGAAGCCGGTGGCACCTGCGGTATCTGTGCGCCGGACATGACCACGGTCTCCTACCTCTGGCCCTTTATTAAGGACGAGTTCCCCTCAAAAGAGGCGGCCCTTGAGGCGTACGGCGCGTTTTCCGCCGACGCCGATGCGGAGTACGCAGAAGAGATGGTCTTTGACGTGGGCGAGCTGGTGCCCATGGCCACCTTCGGGTACAAGCCCGACCAGGTGAAGCCCATCGCCGAGATGGGTGGGGACAAGGTTGATCAGGTCTACATCGGCTCCTGCACCAACGGACGCATCGAGGACCTGCGCGTTGCGGCCGAGGTGCTCCGGGGCAAGCACATCCACAAGAGCGTGCGCGGTGTGGTCTCCCCTGCGACCCCTGCCGTGTACAAACAGGCCTTGAAGGAGGGGATCATCGAGGTCTTCATGGACGCTGGCTTTTGCGTGACCAACCCCACCTGCGGGGCGTGCCTGGGCATGAGCAACGGGGTCCTGGCCGAAGGGGAGGTGTGTGCCTCCACCACCAACCGGAACTTCAACGGGCGCATGGGCAAAGGCGGCATGGTGCATCTCATGAGCCCTGCATCGGCGGCGGCCACGGCCCTTGCCGGCGTTATCACCAACTCACACATCTACACGGGCGGGGAGTAAGCCATGAAATCATTCAACGGAAAAGTCCTGTTTCTGGATCGGTCCGATATCAACACCGATGAAATCATACCGGCACGGTATTTAACCGAGATCACCAAGGAGGCCTTGAAGCCCTATCTTCTGGAGGACCTCGAGATGGAAGGCTTTGCCCCGGAAAGGGACGTGGCGCCCTCCGGTGCGGTGGTAACCCGGGCCAACTTCGGCTGCGGTTCCTCCCGCGAGCATGCGCCCTGGGCCTTAGAGGTAAACGATATCAACATCGTCATCGGGGAGAGCTTTGCCCGGATCTTCAAGCAGAACATGTTCAACTGCGGCATGATGGCTGTGGAGCTGTCCGCCGAGGTTCTAGACGATCTGGTGGCACGGTTTGCAGGCAAAGAGACCGAGCTGGTCACCGACCTCGAAAAGGGCATGTTCAGCTTTTCCGCCGGAGGCGAGACCCTTGAGGTTCCCTTTGAGATTTCCGAGTTCGACCGCGCCCTGGTGCATGCGGGGGGCTGGGTCGGCTATGCGGATTCAAACTACTGATCCATGAGCCCCGATTCCCCGTCAGGGGACAGGGGTGAGGGCTTCTCAGTGTAAAGGGGATGGCTGCCCGAAGGGCGGCCGTCCCCTTTTGTTTGCGGAAAAAAGGTGCTATGGTCTCAATTTGCCGGAATCCGCAAGGGAAAGAGCCCTTCCGCCACCCCATGCGTAAGGTTTATTGCGGAGAACATGTGCTGAATGCCCGCCCCCCCATGCGCTGGTCGGGAATCGTTCCGGTGTTTTATGCGCATCATCATGACAACAGACCACGAGATACACTCCATGAAACGATTTGAAGAGCTCTTTGCGGAGCTGAAGAAGAAAGTGGCGGCCGGCGATCCCGATTCCGGGACCGTCAAAGAGCTCCATGCAGGAAAGCATGCCATCGGCAAAAAGGTCATCGAAGAGGCCGGTGAAGTCTGGATGGCCGCCGAGTATGAAGGCAAAGAGAAGACCGCCGAAGAGATTTCCCAGCTTCTCTACCATCTCCAGGTGATGATGATTGCCTGTGATCTGGAGCTGGAGGATGTCTACAAATATCTGTGATGGCTTTCCGCCCGCCGGAGCGCATCACGTCAGTTGAGTAAGGAAAACCGTCAGATGTTGAAAATAGCACTTCCCAACAAGGGGTCTCTCTCCGAAGAGTCCCGGGCCCTTATTTCCGAAGCCGGGTACAATTGCCGCCGCTACAGCCGTGAACTGAAAGTGACGGATGTGGAAAACCAGGTGGAGTTCATCTTTCTTCGCCCCAGAGACATTGCGGTCTATGTGCAGAGCGGGATCATCGACCTGGGCATCACCGGTCGGGACCTGGCCATGGACAGCGAGTCCGAACTCGACGAACTGCTGTCCCTGGGCTTCGGACGATCCAAGTTCTGCTACGCGGTGCCCGAAGAGAGCCTGCTTACCCCGGAAGGGTTCAACGGCAAGCGCATCGCCACCTCGTATCCCGGTATAGTGGGCCAGGACCTGAAGCGTCGGAACATCGATGCAAAGATCATCAAGCTCGACGGTGCCATTGAGATCTCCATCAACCTGGGCGTGGCCGATGCCATCGCCGATGTGGTGCAGACCGGGCGCACCATGGCCGAGGCCGGACTCCGCATCAGCGGCAAGCCCATCATGGACTCCGAGGCCCTTCTGGTGACCCGAAAAGGCCGCCTGGAGACCCTCACCGCGCCGGAGCAGATGTTCATCGAACGTCTCAAGGGCATCGTGGTGGCCCGGCAGTACGTGATGGTGGAGTACGACGTGGCCGGAGAGTCCCTTGAAAAGGCCTGCGCCGTGACTCCCGGCATCGAAGCCCCCACCGTAGCTCCCCTGCGGCGCGAGGGGTGGTTTGCCGTAAAGGCCATGGCGCCCAAAAAGGACCTCAACACCATCATGGACCATCTGGTGGATGTGGGGGCCAAAGGGGTGATCGCGACAGATATCCGGACCTGCAGGCTTTAAGGTTCGCTATTCAACACTTCGTGGGTGCCGCTCATGGGTGGTGGGGGCCGGACACGATTCTCATGTACAAGCAGACAGGACGTGAGCAATGGTCTTTATCTCGACAATGCTGGCCCTCCTCGTGGCGTCGAACTTCGGACGGCAAGGCCTGATCTACGGGTTTATCCTCGGGATCTCCATGGAGGTGGTGAACCTGGTGGTTTCCGCCCGGGTGGTGCGCAAGGCCGAAGAGAACACACGCATCCGATACATGGGACTCCTGGAAAAGAAAAAAGACCGGGAAAAGCTCCTGGAGAAGAAGTGTGAATCCCTCACCCGTGAGATCGACACCCTGGATCGCCAGGTCAAAGAACTCGAAGAGAAGACCAACGGGTACATGCACCAGGTGACGGAAAATGAGAAAGTGATCGATAAACTTCGTCGTGAAAACGAAAAGCAGGCCCGCATCATCGATGCTGCCGGGAACCGGCTGCCATGACGCCGCCCAGGGTTCTTGCCGTTGCGGGCTCCGACAGCTGCGCAGGGGCCGGTCTTCAGGCCGACCTGAAGACCCTGGCCTCCCTGGGCTGTTACGGCATGACCGCCGTGACCGCGGTGACGGCCCAGAACACCCGGGGCGTAAGCCGGGTGATGCCGGTGCCCCCGGACATGGTCCGGGCCCAGATGGAGGCGGTCCTTGAAGATATCGGGGCAGATGCCGTGAAGATCGGGATGCTGGGTTCTCCTGAAAACGCCGAAGCCGTTGGTGAGATCCTGGGAACCCTTAAGGGGGTCCCGGTGGTTCTGGATCCCGTCATGGCCGCCCAGAGCGGAGACGGGCTGAACGCCGAAGAGACACCACGGGCTCTTTTGGCCCATGTGATGCCCCGGGTAACGGTGATGACCCCCAACATTCCCGAGGCGGAAAAACTCACCGGCCTTGTCGTCGCCTCGTTGGACGGCATGGAAGCCGCGGCCCGGCGCCTGGTGGCCATGGGGTGTTCCAATGTGCTCCTTAAGGGGGGGCACTTTGGCGGGCACGACTGCCCGGACCTTCTTTTTGAAGGGGAGACGGGGCAGCTCACCCGTTTTGCCGCGCCCCGCATCGAGACCCGAAACGATCACGGCACCGGGTGCACCCTGGCCTCGGCCCTGGCCGCGTACCTTGCGCGGGGTCTCTCCCTTTGCGAGGCGGCCCGACAGGCCAAAACGTATACTTCAGGGGCGCTTCAAGGCGCCGTATCCCAGCAGCTGGGCTCGGGCCACGGGCCCCTTGCCCACTTTCATTCCGGGCTGCTCTGAGTCTTTCCTTAAAGGGGCCATACGGCCCCTCTCCTTGTCGGATGTTCCCATTCCGGTCCTTTCCGGATCGAAAAACCTTGCCAAGATTTGTATACATCGGATAGTATAATCAGCTTCGCACTCGGTACGAAAGGGGTGACGTGTGCCCGAAAATCACTGCGGGCCGGTCTGAGTATCGGAATCATCAGGGCTTTGTGAAAGCCAAAAAGGGTAGTTTTGTATTATGGCGGTAAAAAAAGGTGAAGTGGTCGACATAGCGGTCACCGATATGGCTTTCGGTGGGCGCGGCCTTGCCAGGGTAGACGGCATGGCTCTTTTTATTGACGGCGCCGTGGCCGGGGATACGGTTCGGGCGCGGGTCTTTAAAAAGAAAAAGAGTTTTGCCGAAGCGCGGACGCTGGAGCTTCTGGAGCCGTCGGAAAACCGCGTTGCGCCCCGGTGCGAGTATGCATCCTGGTGCGGCGGCTGCAAATGGCAGTTCCTGGATTACGAGACGCAGCTTGCGTACAAGCGCGACCACGTGGTGGAGTCCCTCGGGCACATCGGGAACATCCATGGGGTGACGGTTCATCCGACCCTGCCGTCCACGCATCTGTTCGGGTACCGGAACAAGATGGAGTTCTCCTGCTCGGACAGCCGCTGGCTCCTGCCCCATGAACTCAACGACCCCGAGATTGAAAAAGGGCTGGGCATCGGGCTGCATGTCCCCGGCACCTTCAGCAAGGTCATCGACATCAAGCAGTGCCATATCCAGCCGGAGACGGGGAACCGCCTCCTGGAAAAGGTCCGGGAGTACATCAAGGCGTCGGATCTTCCCGTGTACGGCCTGAGGAGCCACGAAGGCTTCTGGCGGTTCGTCATGCTGAGGCACTCCTACCATGAAGACCGCTGGATGGTGAATATCGTCACGGCCGAAGATCGGCCCGACGTGGTCCAGCCCCTGGCCGACGAGCTTGTGGCCGCTTTTCCCGAGGTGGCATCCGTGGTCAACAACATCACCAGCCGCAAGGCCGGGGTGGCCGTTGGGGAGAGTGAAAAATGCCTGGCAGGTGAGCCCTTCATCACCGATCGCCTGGGGGATTACACGTTTAACATTTCAGCCAACTCCTTTTTCCAGACCAACACCCCCGGTGCCGAGGCCCTTTACACCACGGTGGAAAAGTTTGCAGGCCTTACGGGGACCGAGCGGGTCATCGATTTATACAGCGGCACGGGCACCATTCCCATCTGGCTCTCCAAGGGGGCCTCTGAGATCACGGGCCTTGAGATTGTGCCCAGCGCCATCGAAGACGCCAACGAGAACTGCCGCCGAAACGGGGTGGAGAACTGCCGGTTTGTGCTGGGGGATATCCGGGAAGCCCTTCCGGGGGTAGACGTCAAGCCCGACGTGATGATCATCGACCCTCCCCGTGCCGGCATGCACAAAGAGGTGGTCGAGCGGGTCGCGGAGCTGAGCCCGGATCGCATCGTCTATGTCTCCTGCAACCCGGCCACCCTGGCCCGGGACCTTGAGATGCTCAAGGCGCAGTACGAGATCTGTGAAGTGCAGCCCGTTGACATGTTTCCCCACACCTTTCATATCGAAGCGGTGGCCCGACTGGAAAAACGCCGGGATTAGCCGGAAAACCGGGATGCGTGCCCACCCTTCACGTTGCAGGGCCCTTTCCAGAGGCAGGCGCCGACGGCGCCTGCCATCATCACAGGGGCTGCCCGTTTTTTTGCAGGAACAAGATATAGACAATTCGTATGGTGCGTGACCATCGCCCGTAACGACCCCCGGTGGAGGTGTATGCCTTTGTTTTACCGGGAAGCCGCAGTGTAAAGCTGTGTCTGTTGGTGCTTGCGACGTGGCAGGGCAGGCGCTTGGGGTGACGGTTTGCGAAGAAAGGAATCGCGCCATAGCAAAGGTCTCCGCTGTCTGTGAATCGGAGACCGGAGGAATTGACAAATTCCTTAAAATTTATTATATTACGGCGTTTAAGAGAAAATATAAAATGAATTGCGGGGTGACGGGGGATAGTCATTGATCGACTATGTTTAATTTCCGTTAACACACAGATAAAAGGAGGGTAACCTTCCGTACTTCCGCAGGAATAGAGTAGGCATAAGGAGGTCTATTGAGTAAATTCAACATAAAACCCAAGAACTATAAAGCGTTTACAACCCGTAACATTGATACCATTCCGCAGTTTGAAGCGCTTCCCTCCGAGATTCACGACGCCATTCAAATCGTTTCGCGCGTGATGCCCTTCCGGGCAAACAACTACGTCATCGATGAGCTCATCGACTGGAGCAACCCCGAAGGGGACCCGATCTTCAAGCTTATTTTCCCCCAGAAGGGGATGATGGGTGTGGAGGATTACGATGCCCTTGCTGCGAAATTTGCCGCCGGTGAACCCGAGGCGGCCCTCCAGGCGGCCGCACGGGACATTCAGCTGAAGATGAACCCCCATCCTGCGGGACAGATGGAGCTTAATGTTCCCAAATGCGATCATGGTCAGTCCATCAACGGAATCCAGCACAAATACAAAGAGACGGTTCTCTTTTTCCCCACCCAGGGGCAGGTGTGCCATGCCTATTGCACCTATTGTTTTCGCTGGGCCCAGTTTGTGGGTGTCGACGACCTGAAGTTTGCCTGTGGCGATCCCCAGGCCCTGGTGGACTATCTCGAAGCACATCCCGAGGTGACTAACGTCCTCTTCACCGGGGGGGATCCCATGATCATGACGAGCCGGATCCTTCGCCGTTATGTGGAACCTATTCTTGAAAAGCGACCCGGCAACGTCCGGTCCATCCGTTTCGGCACCAAGGTTCTGGCCTACTGGCCTTACCGGTTCCTGACGGACAAGGATGCCGATGATTTGATGGGGCTTTTCGATGAGATTGTTGCCGCCGGGTTTCATCTGGCCGTCATGAGTCACTTCAGCCACCCCAGGGAACTTGAGACAGACGCCGTGCAGGCCGCGATTTCCCGGATCCTGTCAACCGGGGCCAACATCCGTTGCCAGGCACCGCTGATTCGTCACATCAACGACGACCCCGAGGTGTGGCGCATCATGTGGGAGAAACAGGTCGCCTTAGGGGCCATTCCCTATTACATGTTTGTGGAGCGTGATACCGGTCCCAAGGAGTACTTCAGCGTGCCCCTGGTCGAGGCCTATCGGATCTTCACCGAGGCGTACAGCAGGGTGTCGGGGCTTGCCCGGACCGTTCGGGGCCCTTCCATGAGCGCGACCCCCGGCAAGGTGCTGGTGGACGGCATCGCTGAGGTGGGCGGTGAGAAGGTGATGGCCTTGAAGTTTATCCAGGCTCGGAATCCTGACTGGGTCAACAAACTTTTTTTTGCTGAATACGACGAAAAGGCCGTCTGGCTGGATGGGCTCAAGCCCGCCTTCGGAGAGGATCGTTTCTTTTTCGAAAGACAGGGGTAGCGAAAAGACCCCTTACGGCCCTGCAAAAAGGGCTGCCACAGGCAAAAAAACAAAAAGCCGGTCCCCATCCTTAATCGATGGAGGTCGGCTTTTTTTTTGTGCGCTTTAAATGGGGGTGCTGCACCGCACCGGTCCAGGGGCTTTTCCCCGTATTACATGGGGGGCATGAACTTTTGCACCTGGGTGTTGATGCAGTTGTAGATTTCATCGTCGGAGCCGTAGATGTCGATGACATCCTTGTGGTCGATGAGGGTTTCAAGGACAAAAGCCGTCACCACCAGGCTGATGACATTGGGGTTCTGCACCAGCTCACGAAAGGGGGCGATCTGGTAATCGATCTCAAAGTCATCGAGTTTGACCAGCTTTTCAAGCTTCTTTTCGATCTGGTCCTGAAGGGAGTTTTTGCTTGTGGTCTCCACAAGGCTGTTTTCCACGAGTTTCTGGGAAATGGCATTGCTCATGGGTTCAAGGTTGTCGCGGGCGGTTTCGATGGAAACGCGGCGCTCTTTCTCCTTGGACGACTCTATGCGCGAAAGGAGCATGGACTCCTTGTTGTTTGTACGGAATACTTTTCCCATTCACCCTCCTGTCTATGGTTGATGGATCCGATGGGGTATTGATGTCGCGGGCGACGGCACGCTGACCGGGGGCGCGGAGCCATCATGAATTTACTGTGTTGCAGATGCTGACGGGTGCGGGGCCCTTTCAAGGGACCTGCGAAGCCGTGATGCGTGGTGCTCGCAGCAACCCGTTCCGGCATCCAGGCGGGCTTGGTCCAAGGGCCCGATAGGGCTGGGGCTCCTCTGGATTCGGCACAAGGATCATAGCTTTCCTCCTTGAAGAAATCAAGGGAATTGTCGGGCCGTTCCAAAGGGGGTCTGAAGGGGCGCAAGGCCTGAAAACAGCGCCATTTCGAACGTTTGTGAAGGGCGTTTTTTGCGTAACCATTCAGCTTATGCCTTCGGCGGCTCTGCCGGGGGCTAAACTTTTAAAACGTTTAATAAACTGGTTTTAGAAAACAGATTCAGGTCATTCCAAATTAAAGGCGAATGGGATTTTCCCCGAGGAACGAGGGGAAAGCACATTCGCAACCTGCTTGCAAGGTGGCACACCTTGCCGCCGAAGGCCGCTTTCTGGAGCTGAATAGTTCCTTTTTTTGCCTCAGGTTTCCATGTCGTGGATCTGCATCTGGGGGCTCTTGCCGCCGTTCCATCGGTTCCAGCGAAGGGAGAAGAGGCATCGCGCGATGCGTTTTTCCGGTGGTCCCCCGGGATGGTTGAAGCGGATGGCCATGCACTTGGCCAGGTGGGGGTTTCCCTTTGCGGCCAGGATGTATCGCCGGTGTCCCCGTCCCACCTCCGTGGAGGAGAGGACCTGGATGTCCTCGGCGATGAACAGGGGTTCCCGGTTACCTTCGCCAAAGGGGGCCAGGGTCTCCAGTTCGTCGATGAGGGCCGGGCTGATCTCGGAGAGGGGCAGGCGGGCGTCGGCGGGGATGGCCGTCAGGTAGTCTTCCTGGGTGGTGGTTTCGGTCAGGTGCGACTCCAGCTCCCTGTGAAAGTCCACGATGCGGTCTGCCCGGAGCTGAAGGCCTGCGGCCTGGCGATGCCCCCCGAAACGTTCCAGGGTGTCTGAGGTGGCGGAAAGGGCCTTGTAGAGGTCCACGCCGGGGATGCTTCGGCCGGAGCCTTTGGCGATTCCCCGTTCGTCCACGGAGATGACAAAGGCCGGTTTGCCGTACTCCCTCACCACCCGGGATGCGACGATTCCCAACACGCCGGGGTGCCAGCCGTTTCTGGCCAGGACCAGGGATTTCCGGTCCAGCATGGCCGGGCTCTCCTCGATGTAGGTGACGATCTCATCGAAGATGCGGGCTTCGGTCTCCTGGCGATGGCTGTTGAGGCGGCAGAGCTCGGTGGCGATGGGGGCGGCTTGGGCCTTGCTGGGGGCCAGCATCAGGTCCAGGCCCACCTGGGCGTGGTCCATGCGACCGGCGGCGTTGATGCGCGGAGCCAGGCGAAAGGCGATGTCCTCGGAGTCCACGCTCTCTTTATTCGCCTTGGCCGCGGTGAGCAGGGAGGCGATGCCGGGCCGTGTGTCCCGGTTGATCATCTCAAGGCCTGCCCGCGTAAGGATTCGGTTTTCTGCGGTTAACGGCACGATGTCCGCAACAGTGCCCAGGGCCACGATGTCGCACAGGGCTTTCAGGTTGGGTTCTCCCCCCTTTTTCCAGTGGCCGATGTCGCGAAGGGCGGTGCGAAGGGCCGCAGCCAGGTAAAACGCAACGCCCACCCCGGCCAGGTTCTCCATGCCGGACTCGCAGGCCGGCTGCTTGGGGTTGATGACGGCCAGGGCATCGGGGAGGGTGTCTCCGGTGGTGTGGTGGTCGGTGATGATGACATCGATGCCGCAGGTCTTGGCTGCGTTGACAGCCTCAAAGGAGGTGGAGCCGCAGTCTACGGTGACAATGACCCTGGCCTGTGCCGGAACGGCGCGGTCGGTGACCTGGGAGGCGTGGAACCCGTATCCGTCTTCTACCCGGTGTGGCAGGTGCCAGGCCACATGGGCCCCGGCGCTTCTTAAAAAGGTGACGAGAAGGGCCGTGGAGGTGATGCCGTCGGCATCGTAGTCCCCGCAGATAAAAATCACTTCGCCTTCGGTGATGGCGCGGACCAGCCGCTTAACGGCGGTGTCCATGCCGAACAACCGCTGGGGCGGACGGAGCCCTGCAAGGGTGGGGGTGAGAAACGCCCGGGCGGATTCCGGGGTCTCGTGACCCCTTGCCATGAGGAGGCTCGCCGTGACGGGTGAGACGCCGAGGGTGGTGCCCAGCTCCCTGGCACGGGAGTCGTCAATGTCGGTGGTGGTCCAGTCTGTGTGCATAAATCGTGTCTCTGATGAATCGGAAGTATCCGGATCGAATGGAGCGGCGGCCTGGCATAAGCCGAGCATGCCGTTGCGTTGTAACGGGTTGGGGAGACCATACACCATCCACCGGGAGGGTTCAAAGGGTTTCGGAAGGCGGGGGCAGGGGGACAAAGGGGTGGTGCCGGGCAAGACGATGTGGTAAAGGATAACGTTTTCCAATGGTTTGGTCTGTCGGTCCGCAGGGGTCGGGGGCCATGAAGAGCCCGTCATGAAACGTAAGGAGCGCAAGTGGGGTGCATCGAAAGATATTTCAAGCTCAGGCGTGGGGATATCGTCTTTGTGAAGTACACCTTTGAGGCCCTGGACAACCTGCTGGTGGTGACCACCGTCAACAGGGACCGGGATATCATCGTGCTTCGCATTGCGCCGGGGTGTGAAGATGAGGTGGAAAGGGTCCTTGAAAGTTTTGAGGGCACGGTCTGCCTGGAAGAGATTGAGGCCCCGGATTTTCATGAGAGCCGTTGAGCCTGCAAGGCGACGTGAGCAAGGAGCCCCGCAAGGGAGCGTCCACAAGAGGTAAATAAGTCAGATGAATATGAAGTGCGTTTATATATACACCATCGGTTGCCAGATGAACGTCTACGATTCCGAGATGTTCAAAAAAGTGCTGAGGCCCCTGGGCTACATTCCCACCGATGAGGTGGAGGATGCCGACCTGGTGATCGTCAATACCTGCACCGTTCGAAAAAAAGCCGAAGAGAAGGCCTTCAGCTTCCTGGGCCGGATGCGTGCCCTGAAAAAGAAGAACCCGGAGCTCATTGTGGCCATCGGGGGGTGCGTGGCCCAGCAGGAAGGCGCCGCCATTCTCCGGCGCATGCCCTATGTGGACCTCGTCTTCGGTACGCGGGCCTATGCCCGCCTTGCGGCCATGGTGAAGACCTTTGAATACGACCGGGTCCCCGTGGTGGATGTGGAGATGACCATGGGCGTTGCCGATGAGATCCCGACCCCTGCCATGGACGCCGAGGTGGAGGTCTCACGGTTCGTCACCATCATGCGGGGGTGCGACAACTTCTGCTCCTACTGCATCGTTCCTTACGTCCGGGGTCGTGAAGAGAGCCGGGATCCCGATGCCATTGTGCAGGAGGTGAAAGAACTTGTGGCGCGAGGCGCACGGGAGGTGACCCTTTTGGGCCAGAACGTCAACTCCTACGGCAAGAAAGAGGACCTTTGCGATTTTCCCGAGCTGCTCCGGCGTGTCAGCGAGGTGGAGGGTCTGGAACGTATCCGGTTTGCCACCTCCCACCCCAAGGACCTCTCACCCGGCCTGGTGGAGGCCTACCGGGACCTGCCCAAGCTCTGCAACCACATTCACCTTCCCGTGCAGTCCGGCTCCAATGCCGTGCTCAAGAAGATGAATCGGAAATACACCCGCGAAGACTACATGCAGCGCATTGATCGCTTGAAAGAGGTGCGCCCGGATATCGCCCTGACCTCGGACATGATTGTGGGCTTTCCCGGGGAGACCGACGAGGATTTCGCCGAAACCCTGGAGTTGGTCAAGGCTGTGGGCTTTTCCGGAATTTTTGCCTTTAAATACTCCGATCGTCCCAATGCCCCTGCCGTGGGGTATGAGGGCAAGGTCTCCGAAGAGGACAAGAGCCGCCGCCTGGCGTCGCTTCTGGATCTTGAAAAGGAGCTCTCGGAAAAGCGCAACCTCTCCTATGCGGGGACCACCGTGGAGGTTCTTGTGGAGGGGCGCAAAGAGGTGAAAGGGGTCCTTCAGTGGACGGGCCGCTCCTCCTGCAACCGGGTGGTGAACTTTACCGAAGGGGACAAGGCCTCCGATGCAAACCTTGTGGGAAAAGTGGTTCCGGTTTATATTGAAGTGGGACTGCCGCACTCATTAAGGGGGGTGCTGGTCTAAGCGTTTTACGTGCGGTTATCGGTGCATGGCATCTGACCCGGCCATGAGTGATGTTGTCGGGTCCAACCCCCGTCGCCAGTTTATTACGGCGGCATCCGAAGCGAAACAAGGCAACGCGTTTCGCCCAAGGGAGGTGAACCATGACACATGAAATGACCATTGCCTCCATCTCGATGGACAAGACCACCAGGACCCCGGTCCTGGTGCTCAAGTCCGAGAAGGATGGACGGCTTCTTCCCATCTGGATCGGCCTTCTCGAGGCCTCATCCATCGTTTTTGGTCTCCAGGAGACCCCCAGCCAGCGTCCCCTCACCCACGATCTTTTCTGTCAGTACCTGGGCCGGACCGACACCGCTGTCGAACGTGTGGTGGTGTCCGATCTCGTTGAGAATACCTACCATGCCCGCATTGTCTTTACCGCAGGGGAGCAGCGTTTTGAGCTGGATTCCCGCCCCAGTGACGCCATTGCCATGGCGGTTCGCTTTCGCGCCCCCATCTTCGTTGAGGACCATGTCCTTGAGGAGGCACGCAGGGAGGCGGACTCTGTGGAGGTGGCCGATGACAGCAGCGAAGGCAAGCGCTGGGCGGAATACCTGGAAGGCTTGTCCCCGGAAGATTTCGGGAAATACAAGGTGTGAGGCCCCCCTGTTTTGATTCGGCAGCGGGACATGGGGCTATTTTTTCCATGAAATGGCCCCCCTGACGTGGTATGGGTAACCCGTATTCCCGGCCCTTAAGCAAGGGCGGGGTGGACCCCATTTCCACGAGAAGGAGCCTTGCGACCATGATTGATCTTCACGCCCATACTTTTTTCAGCGACGGTGTCCTGGTGGCCTCGGAACTCGCCCGGCGGGCCGAAGCCAAAGGGCTCACCGCCCTGGGCCTCACCGATCACGGTGACCTGTCCAACATCGATTTCATCGTTCCCCGCATTGTGGCCGTGGCCGACAAGCTCAACGAGGTGATGGGCCTTGAGGTGGTTCCCGGCATCGAGCTGACCCATGTGCCCCCGGCCCATATCGCCGAAGGGGCGGCCCTGGCACGCAGCCTGGGTGCCCGTGTCGTCATTGTCCACGGGGAGACCGTGGTGGAGCCCGTGGCCCCGGGGACCAACCGGGCCGCCATCGAAGCGAAGGTGGACATACTGGCTCATCCCGGCCTGATCACCGACGAGGAGGCAGCCCTGGCCGCAGCCAACGGGGTGCTTCTGGAGATCACGGCCCGCGGCGGCCACAGCCTCACCAACGGCCATGTGGGCAAGGCGGCGCTCAAGGCCGGTGCATCCATGGTGATTGATACCGACACCCACGACCCGGGGGACCTCATCGACGAGGCCTTTGCCCGCAAGGTGATCGCAGGGGCGGGCCTTCCCGAGTCGGCCTTTGAGACCATGCAGGCCAATGCAAGGGCTTTTCTGACGCGGGGTTGATGGCGTTTAGGGCTCGGCCGTAAAATGATTATACATCCTGACATGTTGTCCGTTTGGTCGGTGGCGGGAGTTTACTGATCGGTAAGGCATTCATGGAATGCTATACACGCCAATACGTGTATATTTTATTTTTGTCATAGCCCTTACTCATCCATGGCAAGCGGTTTGGACACGATGCTTTTTAAGGAGTGGCTCCATGAGTTACACTTGTTTTCAAGACGTGTCGTACCGTCAACGATACCCCTTTCCCAGGGGCGGGGTGAATATTTCTTTTGATTTTAGCAGGAATCTGTGAGATATTTGGGAAGTAATTCGTAAACATTGATTTCGTGAGTGGTATTCAGTTTATAATATAAACGGTTGTTCTACGTTGTTCCTTGGAACGGGGTGAGCATGGTATCACTTCTTGTGATTGATGATGACGAGGCCCTCTTGAACCTGTATCGCCTGATGCTTAAGCGTCAGGGATACCGAGTCCATACGGCGGCCAGCGGTGAGACCGGTATCCGCATGTTCGAAAACGGCGACTACGCCCTGGTGATCACAGACCTGGTCATGGGGGGGATGAGCGGCAACGGCGTGGCAGAGTACATACGCCGGTCGGAAAAGGGTGTGATCCCCATCATCGGGGTGTCGGGTACGCCCTGGCAGGCCGATGCCCGGCATTTTGACGCCGTCATGGAAAAGCCGGTGTCCATGAAGGACCTTGTCTCCAGCATCCGGCTCCTCGTGGGACCGCCCCTGGAAGGGGAGGTGGCGCAACGCTCCGGTGGCGTCCTTCGGAGTTGAGGCCGGCCAAAGAGAGGACATAAAAAAACAGGGCATCTTCCGCGGTGTGCATCCGCGTCCGAGGCCCCGTTTTAGAGGGTGAACCTGATAATGACAGGCCCCGCAACCGAAAGGTGCGGGGCTTTTTGTATTTGGTGTCTGGGATCAGGCGGCGCCGGAGGCGGCGTCTCCTCGCCCTGTGGCCTTGTCGGCAAACCGGAGGTCCACGAATTTGTTGAGATCGATGAGCTTGCCGATCCCCATGTCGTGGTACATGTAGTTCTGGATTTTATCGAGGTCTTCGACGGAGGGGTAGAGGTCGTCCATGGTGATGCCGTTTTTCTGGCCGAGGACCTGGAGGAGGACGGGCAGAGAAAGGCCCATTTTCCCTTCAGGGTCGAGGAAAGAGAGGGCGATCTCGGCGGCGCCTTTTTTGTTCTCCGACACGAAGCGTCCGGCTTTCACCAGGAGGTCCGTCAGCTCCTGAACCGCCTCCGGGGCTGATTCGATAAGCTCCTGTCGCAGGGCCACCACGCAGCAGGGGTGGTCGGGCCACATGCCTCCGGAGACAAACTCCATGGAGCCGAGGCCTGACGAGGCGGCCCGGGTACAGATGGGCTCGGCCACGATGAAGCCGCCGACAGAGTCGTCTTCTTTCATGATGGGGGGCATTTTCACCGGCGGGACCACCTCAAAGCGGACGTTGATGGCCTTCTGGCCGGGCACGCCGGGTTTGAGGCCCAGGCCTGTGAGGTACTGGTGGGCCAGCATGTTGTGGATGGACATCTTGTGGGGGATGTTCACCACCTTGTATTTGTAGAAGTCCGCCTTGTCGCTGAAGGGGCCCTCTTCGTACCGGGAGCTGCGGACAAACCCGCTGCCGTTTTTATGAGCGAAGAGAACCAGTCGGATGGGGACGTTGTAGGCAAAAAGGTCCATGGCGATGGGGGCCAGCACCATGGCGCCGGACACTTCGCCGTTTTCGAGCTTTTCCTGCACGGGGTTCCAGCCGGGGAGGCGATCGGTCTCCAGGATGAAACGCTCGGGGCTGACCTCGCCCTTGTCGATCCAGTGCTTTAGAATCCCCAGGGCCAGGTGGTCGGTGATCTGGATGTGACCCAGGCGGATCACCACCTTGCCGTCCCGGACTTCCGGGGTGTGTTTTTCTGCCGAGGTTGCCTCTTCGGTGGGCGCGAAGGCTTTTTCGATGGCGGTTTTGAGTTCCACCTCATCGAAGGGCTTGGGCACGTGGCCGTTGCTTCCGGCGTTTCGGGCGATCTCCTGCTGTGTTTTGTCCCCCTGGGCTGTTGCCATGATAAAGGGGATTTTTTTCAGCGCCTCGCGTTTGCGGACCTCCTGGAGAAGTTCCAGGCCGTCCATCGTGGGCATGTTCCAGTCACTGATGATGAGATCAAAGGGACCCTCTGCCTCGAGTTTTTTGAGGGCATCCACTCCGTTAACCGCCAGTGAAATTTTAGTGAAACCCGCTTTTTCGAGGTACTGCCGGAACATCACGCGCATCGTTCCGGAGTCGTCCACTGCCAATATGTTCATATCCATGTCGATAGACATTTATGTCTCCTTTTCCAACCAAACCACGTCAACTTTTCTATACCATCGTCACTTTTTTGGGAATATTTAAGCCTTTTTTAAAGGTCGGGACAAAAAAAGCGTCGGGAAAAAACACCGTCAGAGGAGGGAGGCGATCATGGGTGAGAGTTGTTCATCGTCCAGGTAACGTCCTGTTGTCAGAAAATCTGCACGGCAGGGGGGGATGAGTTTGGGGGCGTTGGGTGCTGTCGGGGCGGGCCCGGTGGTGATAAGAGCCCTTGCCAGGTTGTCGAGGAGTTTCGCCCGGGCGGGCCCTTCGGTGTTTCGTACCACAAGCACGGCACCCGTGTACTCGGGCCAGAGGTCCCGGCAGTGAATGAGCTGGGAGGTGGTGCCTTCGTCAAGCATGGCCGACAGGGCCGGTTCTTCCAGGACGGCAGCGCCGATGGATCCGTCCGGGTTGACCCGCAGGGCCTCGGGGATCATCTCCGGGGCCATCTGTTCGGCAAGGATTCCGTCGGGGCCGGCATCGGGGCTTAAAGCAAGGCCGCATTCCCGGAAGAGGCGATGGGCCAGGAGGTACTCCATGGATCCGATGCAGGAAAAAAGCATGCGGGTGCCGGCAAGATCGCGGAAATCTTCAAGGGGTTCAGCTCCGGGGGTGACAAGGGCGCTTCCCGTGTTCTGGACGGCGGCAAGGACGCAGATCCCTTTTTGCCAGCGTGCCAGCACGTGGGCAAAGGGAAGGGGGAGCAGCCCACCGTCGAGCCAGCCCTTGAGGATGCCCCTGGCGATGCGCCGGGTACTGCCGGACTTGATGGGGCGCATGTGGCTGGCGAGGAAGGGGTTGTTGCGGGTCATCTCCAGCAGATCCGTGTGGGAGGAGAGGTTGAGGTATCCGATGTGAAGCACTGCTCTTTCTCCCGGTTGCTGAAAATTTGGAATCGGATAGGGTGACGGGCCTTTCACTGGAAAGGGCTAACAGAGTTGACCTCATTTTTCAAGTGTGGTTTTGTGGGGGAGTCTCCAAGGAAGATGTCCGGAGGTCAGATGCTTTTGATGCAGCTGCCCCGGAACTTTTTTGCGGGATTTTTTGCCCGGGCTGTGGTGCAGCCCGTCGCTGTTACGCACACCGTTGCCGGGGGGCTGCCCGGAGAGTCAAGGAGGGGGGCATGATCGCAGCAGCAGATCCTGCTGAGATAAAAATCGGCGAAGAGGCCATGATCGAACGGGTCCGGGAAGGGCTGGACGGAGACGCACTGCAGGGGCTCCTGGCCCACGGCCTGTCCCTTCGGTCCTTTGACGTGGAGGACGTGGGCATTGCCGCCCATAACGGCGAGCTTGTCTTTCAGGTGGATCTCTCCGTCTGGGTGGACTGCTCCGTCACCGTGGAGCTCGGCCTGCCCCATCTCTGCCGGGACAAAGACGAGCTGGCCCTTCGCAGCCGCCGTTTCTGGCGGGAGCTCAAGAAGAGCTGCCTGGACGGGTGATGCCCTCCGGCTATGTTTTTGAAACCGGTTGTCTCTTCCCCGCATCTTGTGATACGACATCCCGCGTAATCCTTAACCCGGATATTTCATGAAAAACCGATCAAGGCAAAGTAATAAAAAAGATTATTACAGATTGTTATGTGAAATATCCGGGTTAAAGCTTCAGGCGTAAAACATACACCCGGCAGCAGGCTCGAAAACCATCGCCCTGTCATCGCGGAAAGGTTCCATGGCCCGCCCCATGGTTGCCATGAATGGATCGGACACTTCCAATAACAAAACCACAACAGGACAAGGCACCATGGATCAAGTGAAGGCATTGACCGTTCTAGACGGCAGGTACAGAAGGCTCACCGAATCGCTTCGGGACATTTTTTCGGAGTACGGACTGATTCGTCATCGCGTGCTGGTGGAGGCCAGGTGGCTGGAATTCATCATCGATGACCTGAAATTTGCCGCCCCCGAAGGGGAGTGGAAGGCAGCGGTTCGGGAGATCACCGATACCTTTAGCGAAGAGGGTGCCCTGCGCGTTAAAGAAATTGAGCGCACCACCAACCATGACGTGAAGGCCGTTGAGTACTATATCAAGGAGAAGCTGGCCGAAAAGGGCCTTGCCGATATCCGTGAGTGGACCCATTTTGCCTGTACCTCCGATGACATCAACAACACCGCCTACGCCCTGATGATCGAAAAGGGGCGCGAAGAGGTCCTTGCCGTGATGAAAGACCTCCTCTCCGATGTGGAGGCCATGGCCAGAAACTGGCGCGACAAGCCCATGATGTCCCGCACCCACGGGCAGCCCGCCACCCCCACCACCGTGGGAAAAGAGCTGGTGAACTTTGCCTGGCGTATCCGTCGTGAGATGAACCATCTCGCCTCCGTGGACATCGGTGCCAAGATGAACGGCGCCACGGGCGGCTACAACGCCCACACCGCGGCTTTTCCCGAGGTGGACTGGATTGCCGCCGGGGAACGCTTCGTGCGCGATTACCTGAAGATCAGCCCCCTGTACTACACCACCCAGATCAACCCCAACAGCTACATTGCCGAGGCCCTTCACTCCATGGTGCGTGCCGCCTCCATCATCATTGACCTGGATCGCGACATGTGGGGGTACGTCTCCCTTGGCTACTTCAAGCAGAAGACCGTGGCAGGCGAGGTGGGATCTTCCACCATGCCCCACAAGGTCAACCCCATCGACTTTGAAAACAGCGAAGGCAACCTGGGCGTCGCCATCTCCATGATGGACCACCTTGCCGTGAAGCTTCTTAACTCCCGGTTCCAGAGGGACTTGACCGACAGCACGGTCCTTCGCAACATGGGCGCCCTTTTCGGGTATGTGATCATCGGCCTGAAGAACACCATCAAGGGCCTGGGCAAGATGGAGCTCAACGAAGCGGCCATGCTGGCAGACCTCGATGCCAACCAGGAGCTTCTCGCCGAGCCCATCCAGACCGTCATGCGGGTCTACGGGGAAGAAAACCCTTATGAAAAGCTCAAAGCCCTCACCCGCGGTGTGCGCATCACCGAAGCCGAACTCGGCGCCTTCATCGACTCCCTGGAAAAGGTCCCGGCCGAGGCCAAGGCCCGCTTAAAGGCCCTGACCCCCGCCCGGTATGTTGGGCTTGCCGCCGAGCAGGTGGATCACTACTTTGCTGGATAGAACACATCGTGTGTGTCCTGCGTCGACATGAAAAAGCCCCCGCATCAAATGATGTGGGGGCTTTTTTTGTGAAATGCACAAAGAAAAATAGTCCGTTTTTAGTTGATGTGAACCCATGAAAAGAACACGTTTGCGATAACACCGGCCAGTATCGGAAGTATGGCGCTTGAAGCCAGTCTGACGATAGTAAACTTCCAACCCAGGATGCCTATTTCCAGCGGGAGCCTCATGACCGCCCAGATGGACCACGATGTCATGAAGGCCACAACGGTTCCGATTCCTGCCCCTGAATGAATGAATCCTGCAACGATGGGGAGGCTGACAAAGGGTCCGCCCGGTGTCAGGCCGCCCACGAGTGTGCCGATTAAAATTCCTTTGAATCCCGATTCCGGACCTACCCATTTGGTCAGGCCGTCAGTGGAAACCAACACCTGCATCATGCCTGCAATGGTAAATGAAAAAAACAGAAGGGGAATAATCTGAATAGACATGTTGAAGGTGTTTTTCATACCTTCAATATGCGCTCCCGTTGTGTATCCATAGCTTACGAGGCATATGGCGAGGATGCCCATGATGATTGTCGGTGCAGTCATTGTGCCTTCATCTTTGTTTGTGGTTGGCTTTGAAAATATATTTATATAGACATACCACAAGTACTATCAAACCAATAGCAGAGTAAAGAGGGCAAGGCCATTCGAATCATGCTTTTGAAACGTTAGACAAACAGGTCGTGGTTAGTTTTGCGATAATCATTCGCAACCTGGGGTTCAGGGGATCATCCCCGACCGCCGGAGGCAGTGCGGTTAAAGATACCTCCGGCGGCCCTGCCGGGGGCTAAACTTTTAAATAGTTTAATAAACAAGTTTTAGAAAACAGATTCGGTTTAATCTGAATCAATAGCGAATGTGATTTTCCCTGAGGAACGAAGGGGAAAGCGCATTCGCAACTTGCTTTCGAGGTGACACACCTCGCCGCCGGAGGCATCGCTTTTGTTTTTTATCCCTGGCCCTGTGGTTCACCGGACTTTAACCATAGAAGGCATCTTTTTGGCTTTTCTCTGTTTATTTTTTCAAATACTGGGTGAGTTCGAAGCGTTTGAACATGGCGTAGAGGTGGGAGCGTGAGAGTCCCGAGATATCGAGCATGCGCTGGACATCCCCTTGGGTGTACTGGATCAGCTCTTCCAGATAGCGTTGTTCCAGGCGGCTTTTTGCCTCTTTGATGGAGGGTTCGCCCTGGGCGAAGAAGTGGCTGAGGCTGTCGTGGGGTTCTCCTTCGGCTTCGGTGGCCTGGCCTTGGGTGACGGCGAGCTGGGCTAGTTCGATGCGGATCTCCTCGGGCAGGTCCATGATGCGGAGGATGGGGCACTCTCCGGCGGCGAAGAAGGCGTGCTCAATGACGTTGAAGAGTTCCCGGACGTTGCCCGGCCAGACACAGCGGGAAAGCTGGTCGAAGAACCCGGGCTCAAACTGTTTTTCGGCCATGCCGTAGCGGGCGGCGAGCCCCCGGGCGTGATGGACGGCAAGGGGCATGAGATCCCCTTTGCGTTTGTGGAGGGGGGGGAGTTTTAGGGTGAAGGCGCGGAGGCGAAAAAGAAGGTCCCGCCGAAACCGGCCCTCCTCCACCATGCGGGGGAGGTTCCGGTTGGTGGCGGCGATGACCCGGAAATCGCTCTCCACCTCCGTTGTGCTGCCCACGGGCCGGAAGCGTTTCTCCTGGAGTACCCGCAGGAAGTTCTTTTGGAGGGCCAGGGGCATCTCGCCGATCTCATCCAGGAAGAGGGTGCCTTTGTCGGCGGCCTTGACCAGGCCGGTGCGGTCCTGGTCTGCGCTGGTAAAGGCGCCTTTGCTGTGGCCGAAGAGGGTACTTTCCACCAGGGTTTCGGTGAGGGCCGCACAGTCCACGGTAATAAACTGGTGGACCTTTCTCGGGCTGTTCTCATGGATGGTGCGGGCAAACAGCTCTTTGCCGGTGCCTGTTTCCCCGGTGATGAGTACCCCGGAGTGGCATCCGGCGGCACGGGCCACCATGTCGAAGCAGCGCCGGATGGGCGCGCTTTGCCCGATGATGGCATCCAGGCAGAGGCTGGGCCTGCGGTAATCCCGGATGGCCTTTCGATGGGTCAGGGCCCGGGTGATGGCCGATCGGGTGGCCTGCACCGACGAGGGCTTGACGAGGTAGTCCAGGGCCCCTTTTTTGATGGCTTGTCCGGCGGAATCGGGGTCTCCTTTGCCGGTGATCATGATGAGCTCGGGGTTTGAGGCGCTTTGCCTGAGGCGTTCGATGTGGTCGACCCCCAGGCCGTCGGGGAGGAAGAGGTCCAGCAGGACGATGTCCACGGCTTCTTTGTCCAGGCAGGCATGGGCTTCGGCCAGGCAGCCTGCTCCCAGGGTCCGGTGCCCCATACGGGTGATGAGGCTTTTCATGCTTTCAAAAAAGAGGTGGTCGTCGTCGACCACGAGGATCAGGGCTTGCTCTTGAACGTCCATGTGTCTCCTGCCGGCTGTCATCCCCATAAAAAAAATGCCCACGGTGACGGTACCGTGATGGTTCCTTGCGGGACAGGGCGCAAAACAGGCGTGCATGACACCGGAAAGCCTTGGCTGTCAAGGAATGAACTGTCTTTTTTACTGGATTAATCTGATAAAAAATACACAGAGTGCCGTCAGATGGCAATGGGAAAAAAGGGAGGGGGGGAGGAACGGCAGGCCGGGCGACGCAACGTCGGGTGCGGGTTTTGTGTTGACAGATCCAAGGGTGAGGACGTAGGCATCCCTATAGGTAAACGAGACATGCCGGGTGGCTTTATAAACCCTTCCGGTACCACTATTTAGGCTTGGAGACAAAAAGGTTCATGGATGCCGTTGACCAGTTGAGACAGGCTCTTTCCGGTCGCCCCGGGGTGTTGGGGTGGGACCGTTTCATTCATTCCGCGGTTCTGGCCCCGGTGGTGAGGGTGGACGGGGAGCTTCACCTCCTCTTCCAGACACGCACCGAGGGGATCCGCCAGGGCGGTGAGATTTCTTTTCCCGGGGGCGGATTCGACCCCTCTCAGGATGAGGACCTCCGGGCCACGGCCCTGCGGGAGTGTTGCGAGGAGATGGGCATCGCACCGGACAAGGTGACGGTGATCGGGGAGCTGGACACCCTTATTACCTCGGTGGGCGTGACGGTGTCGTGCTACGTGGGGGTGCTTGAAGACGGCATCCTGGAGACCATGACCGTCAATGAAGACGAGGTCGCGGGCTGGTTTACCCTGCCTCTCTCCTTTTTCAGGGAGACGGACCCGGTGATTCATCATGTGCGCCTGATGGTGGAGCCCCACTACGACCACCCGAAAAAAGGGCGTGTCACCCTGCTTCCTGCTGAGGCCCTGGGCCTGCCGAAACGGTACCACAAGCCCTGGGGCGGCCTGACCCGTGAGGTGTACCTCTGGGAGACGTCCCACGGGACCCTTTGGGGCATCACCGCAGAGCTGGTGCGCGAGCTGATCATGCGAACCCCAGGGGCAACGGACGAGGCGACTTGACAGAGCGTAAGGGGAGTTGTAGGTTACTTTTGGTCCGTTCAGGGCCTTTGATGCGAACGGAACCATCATCAGACGTCCCGCCGGGAGATCATCACCCGCAACCAAGATGCATACGTAACAACGTCGGTCCCCTATGCGCCTGGCATCAGGTGGTGCGCCACCCAGCCCGGCTTGATTGCGGGGACCGCTGATATGCCTTGAACCCAATGGTTCGAGGCCCGTGTTAACGTTCAGGTTTTTTTACTACATCGGCCGACCCGGTCTCCGGGTGCGTGCACGAGGTTTATCTGCCCCTTCCAACGGATGAAGGGGCTATTTCTGGAGGAAAAGATGACCGCTATTGTTGATGTGAAGGCACGAGAGATTCTGGATTCACGTGGCAACCCCACCGTGGAAGTGGATGTAACCCTGGCTTGCGGCGCCATGGGGCGTGCGGCTGTTCCTTCCGGTGCCTCCACCGGCACCCGTGAAGCCCTGGAATTAAGGGACGGGGACAAGGGGCGCTACCTCGGCAAAGGGGTCACCAAGGCCGTTGCCAACATCATGGAGAAGATCTCCCCCGAAGTGATGGGCATGGACGCCGCCGATCAGGCCGGCCTTGACCGCCACATGATCGAAATCGACGGCACCGAAAACAAGTCGGCCCTGGGCGCCAACGCCATGCTCGGCGTCTCCATGGCTGCCGCACGCGCCGCCGCCAACGCTTTCAGCCTGCCCCTGTACAAGTACCTGGGCGGGGTCAATGCCCGGAACATGCCCGTTCCCATGATGAACATCATCAACGGCGGTTCCCACGCCACCAACAACCTCGACATCCAGGAGTTCATGATCATTCCCGTGAGCGCCTCCACCGTTGCCGAGGCCGTTCGCATGGGCGCCGAGACCTTCCACAACCTCAAGAAGATCCTCAAGGACAAAGGCCTCACCACCGGTGTGGGCGACGAGGGGGGCTTTGCCCCGGACCTCGGCTCCAACGAAGAGGCCATCCAGCTCATCATGAAGGCCATTGAGATGGCAGGGTACGTCCCCGGCGAAGACATCGCCCTGGCCCTGGACGCCGCAGCCAGCGAATTCTTCGAAGACGGAAAATACCAGCTCCAGAGCGAAGGCCGCAGCCTCACCGCCGATGAGATGGTCGATTATTATGCGTCCCTCATTGAGAACTACCCCGTGGTCTCCATCGAGGACGGCCTCGCCGAAGGCGACTGGGAAGGCTGGATCCGAATGACCGAACTCCTCGGGGATCGCGTTCAGCTTGTGGGCGACGACGTTTTTGTCACCAACCCCGCCATCCTGGAGAAGGGCATCATTGATTCTGCAGCCAACTCCATCCTTATCAAGCTGAACCAGATCGGCACCGTCTCCGAGACCCTGGATGCCATCGAAATGGCCGCCCAGGCCGGGTTTACCACGGTGATCTCCCACCGTTCAGGTGAGACCGCCGACACCTTCATCGCCGACCTCGCCGTGGCCGTCAACGCCGGGCAGATCAAGACCGGCTCCATCTCCCGAAGCGATCGCGTCTCCAAATACAACCAGCTGATCCGTATCGAGGAAGAGCTGGGGGCTGCCGCACGTTACAACGGACGTATCTTCGGGTAGGAAACTGCCTGATTTTTAAGCGACATATCGAGCCCTGCGGACCTTCTTTTAGGGCGCAGGGCTTTTTTATAAAGGTGCCGTGATGACGCAAGTGACACACAGGCGAGTTCTCTCCTTTGTTCTTCTTTTTCTACTGGCCTGTGCCGGCTCGGCCGAGGCCTACCTTCTCTCCTCTTCGCAGATTACCCGCCAAATGGTGAAAAAGCTGGGCAAGCCCGTGACGGCGACCCTTCAGCAGAAAGAGCTTTTTTTCCGCAGCGCGGCCACCGAGGCCTCCGAGGAGGAGAACCTGGTCTTTGACGAGGTCGTGACCCTTTCCGTGCCCGATCGCTTTCACTCCGTGGTGACGGCAGGGCAGAAGAAGGTGGAGCAGTTTTCCACCTTTGATACCTGGTTCCGCGTGGTGGACGGGGTGCTGGACAAGGGGCCTGAGCGGGCGGCGGATCGCTATCGGGATCCCCTGCAGTTCCGCCGTGACTCGTTGATGGCAAAGCGCCTTACCGAAGCCGGCGTGGATCTGTCGGTGACTTCCCTGAATCGCCACGCAGGGCGCATCGCCTGGGTGATGGGTGCCAAGTCCACGGACGGTTCTGTCCGGCCCCAGTTCTGGGTGGACAAGGAGAGTTTCCTGCCCATGCGCTGGATCCTTTTTGAGAAGGAAGGGGCGCACCGGGTGGAGATCTGGTACCACGACTGGTTCAAGCAGGGAAAGGCCATGTACCCTGCACGCATTGAGTTCTACGCCGACGGCAGGCTGTTCCGGGAGATCCGCGTCAAGGGCGTGTCTGCCGGCAAGTCCATGGCCGCCAAGCTTTTTGAGCCGGCCCGGTATGCGGAGAAGAAAAAAGAGCTGCCCAGGGAGGAGACCGCAACCCCCGAGGCCACAGAGAAGCAGCGCCAGATGGAAGAGCTGGAGCGGATTCTTTCCAACGACCCCCTGGCGTTTTAAAGGGACAGGGCCTCCCGGTGGCGAGTCAAATGGGGTCGGGGGGTTGGTTTAAACTGAAGTTTGGTGTACTTTTTCGAGTTGTCCTGAAAATCATGCGGGAAATCACGGGCTTGGACTTTCAAACCTTGCGTTCGGCCAGGTGATTGGATACTATCCGGTGCAACAAAACAAGCCGGGTGATATCCATGGCGGACCCCTTTTCCGTTGTGATAAAAGATAAGCAGGTGATGGTGATCCGCCCGTGGCTTATCTTTTTTTTTGATGCATCCGGCATGCGGTATACACGATGTTCCGGGCCCGTCGGTCTGACGGGTCGGGTTTCTGTTCGTATAATCCATATCCAACGCATCTCGTGCGATTTTTAGAGGTAACTTCATGGGGCATAACACCAAGTATATTTTTGTGACCGGCGGGGTTGTTTCATCACTGGGCAAGGGGCTCGCCTCCGCAGTGATCGGAGCACTTCTCGAAGCACGTGGCCTGAAGGTCACGATCCAGAAACTGGACCCGTACATCAACGTCGACCCGGGTACCATGAGCCCCTTTCAGCACGGTGAGGTGTTCGTGACCGACGACGGCGCCGAGACCGACCTCGACCTCGGCCATTACGAGCGCTTCACCACGGCCCGCATGGGCCGGAACAACAACTTCACCACCGGCAAGATCTACAACTCCGTCATCACCAAGGAGCGCCGCGGAGAGTACCTGGGCGGCACCGTGCAGGTGATCCCCCACATCACCGATGAGATCAAGCGCAGCATCCTTCTGGTGGGGGACGACGTGGACGTGGCCCTCATTGAGATCGGCGGCACCATCGGCGATATCGAGAGCCTTCCCTTCCTGGAGGCGATCCGCCAGCTGCGGGCCGACCTCGGCAAGGAGAACGTCCTGTACGTTCACCTCACCCTGGTGCCCTACATCGCCGCCGCAGGCGAGCTCAAGACCAAGCCCACCCAGCAGAACGTCAAAGAGCTCCGGAGCATCGGCATTCAGCCCAACATCCTTATCTGTCGTTCCGATCGCGAGATCCCCAAAGAGCTCAAGAAGAAGATCTCCCTGTTTTGCAACGTGGACGACGACGCGGTCATCACCGCCCGGGACGTGGACTGCATCTATGAGCTGCCCCAGGTCTACCACGAAGAGGGCCTGGACGAGAAGATCATCAAATACCTCCAGATCTGGACCCGGGCCCCCCGCCTGGAGAACTGGGAAGAGTTCACCCACCGCTTCAAGAACCCCAAAAAGCGCATCACCATCGCCATCGTGGGCAAGTACGTGGATCTCACCGAGTCCTATAAAAGCCTCAACGAGGCCCTCTACCATGCCGGGGTTCCCAACAACTGCGGTGTGGACCTGGATTTCGTCGATTCCGAGACCGTGGACGACGCCAACGCTGCCTCGCTCCTCGGCCATGCCGACGGTATCCTCATTCCCGGCGGCTTCGGCTCCCGGGGCACCGAAGGCAAGGTGGCTGCCGCGCGCTACGCCCGTGAGAACAAGGTGCCGTACTTCGGCATCTGCCTTGGCATGCAGATCGCCGTCATCGAATACGCCCGCCATGTGGCCGGCATGGATGACGCCAACAGTGCCGAGTTCGACGCCAAGACCGGCCACCCCGTCATCTACCTCATGACCGAGTGGGTCAATGAGCGCACCGGCGAGATGGAAAAACGGGACGTGAACTCCGAAAAGGGCGGCACCCTGCGCCTCGGGGCCTACCCCTGCACCCTTGCAGAGGGAACACACGCCCGGGACGCCTACGGCACCGAGGCCATCTCCGAGCGCCACCGCCACCGCTACGAGTTCAACAACGAGTTCAAAAAGGCCCTCACCGACAAGGGGCTCATCCTCTCAGGAACCTCCCCCAACGGCGAGCTCGTGGAGATCGTGGAAGTCCCCGACCACCCCTGGTTCGTGGGCTGCCAGTTTCACCCCGAATTCAAGTCCCGCCCCATGGAACCCCACCCCCTCTTCGTGGATTTCATCCGGGCGTCGTTGAAGAACGCCAAAAAGTAGAAAGGGCAGGAAAAGCCAGCCAGGGGCTACAGCCCCTGGACCCCAGGTTGCGCCCGTGGGGGACCGTTGAGGTCTTCTACACGATTTCGTTCAGCCAGAAGGCTACTTGTCTCTCGTCCCCGGGCTCTGCCTGGGGACGTCTCAAGGAGGTTTTCCTCCACTCCTGATACAATCCCTCCTACCTGAGACTATCACCCCAGCGTCATATCGTTTCATGCTGGAAAGGCTGAGCTGCAATGGCAATATGCTTTCAAGGTGGCTCACCTCGCCGCCGGAGGCTTGCTTTTCCTGTCCCACTTTAGCCATAGAAAGCATGGTTTGGTTTTTTTCTCTGAGCCTTGAATTTTTAACGGAATCTCCTTATCTTTGGATCATTGAAGGCCGTGAAGGGCGTATCCGCCTTTCAGGCCCGTGTGCTGATGATTCATTGCCCATCGAAAGGGAACCCCCATGACCGAACCTGTCGAAACCCATCTTAAGGACTACAAGCGCCCTGATTTTAATGTGGAGACCGTTGAACTCCATGCGGATATATTCGAAACCGAAACCTTTGTGACCGCCAGCCTGGGCGTCAGGAAAAGTCCCGAGGCAGCAGACGGCGTGTCTTTACTTTTGGACGGCAGGGAGCTTGACCTGGTCTCCATTGAGCTGGATGGCCGCGTTCTTACCGACGGTGAGTACACCCTTGAAGGGGAAGTCCTGACCCTGCCGGCGGCTCCCGATGCCTTTGTCCTCACGACAAAGGTGAAGATCCACCCCGAGACCAACACCTCCCTTGAGGGGCTTTACTTTGCCGACGGCACCTTCCTGACCCAGTGCGAGGCCGAGGGCTTTCGCCGCATTACCTTTTTCCCGGACCGGCCGGACGTGATGGGCAGCTATCGCTGTACCGTTTCGGCAGACAAAGGGACATACCCGGTGCTCCTGGCCAACGGCAACCTGGTGGACGAAGGGGAGCTTTCCGGCGGGCGTCATTTTGCAACCTGGGAAGACCCCCATAAAAAGCCGAGTTATCTCTTTGCCATGGTGGCGGGGGATCTGGCCTGCCGGGAGGATACCTTTACCACGGCCTCAGGGCGAGAGGTGGCCCTGAAGTTTTATGTGGACCACCAGGACGCAGACAAGTGCGGGCACGCCATAGAGTCCCTGAAAAAGTCCATGGCCTGGGATGAAAAGACCTTCGGCCTGGAGTATGACCTGGACACCTACATGGTGGTGGCCACCCACAGCTTCAACGCCGGGGCCATGGAGAACAAGGGGCTCAACGTCTTTAACTCCAAGTACGTGCTGGCAAAGCCCGAGACGGCAACGGACATGGATTTCCAGGGCATCGAAGGGGTCATCGGCCACGAGTATTTCCACAACTGGACGGGCAACCGGGTGACCCTGTGCAACTGGTTCCAGCTCTCCCTCAAAGAGGGGCTCACCGTGTTCCGGGACCAGGAGTTCTCCTCGGACATGGGGTCCCGGGCGGTGAAGCGCATCGCAGACGTCCGGGGACTGCGGGCCTCCCAGTTTGCCGAAGACGCCGGGCCCATGGCCCACCCCATTCGGCCCGAGTCCTACATCGAGATGAACAACTTCTACACAGCCACGGTGTACAACAAAGGGGCCGAGGTGATCCGCATGATCCATACCTTCCTTGGGCCCGAGGGCTTCCGCAAGGGCATGGACCTCTACGTGGCCCGCCACGACGGCAGCGCCGTGGCCTGCGAGGATTTCATCGCGGCCATGGAGGATGCCTCGGGTGTGGACCTTTCCCGTTTCCGTCTCTGGTACAGCCAGGCCGGTACCCCCAAGGTGACCGTCACCCGCGCCTTCGACGCGGAGACCTCCCGCTACACCCTCACCTTTTCCCAGAAGGTGCCCGATACCCCTGGTCAGGCCAACAAGAAAGCCATGCAGATCCCTGTGAGGATGGGGCTTCTGGGCGACGACGGGGCCCCTGTCTCCCTCACCCTTGAAGGGGAAACCTCTCTCGGTCCCTTGGAGCGCGTCCTGAGCCTCTCCTCGGATTTGGAATCCTTCACCTTTACCGGGGTGGAGAAAGAACCGGTGCCTTCCCTGTTCAGGGGATTTTCCGCTCCCATTAACCAGGTCACGGATTTGACCGAGGCCGAGCTGATTTTCCTCATGGCCCACGATACGGACTCCTTCAACCGATGGGATGCTGCCCAGCAGCTCTATGCCAATACCATTCTGGGTATGGTGGCTGAGCTGAAAAAAGGGGAGCCCCTGGCCCTGAGCACCGACCTGGTGGCAGCTGTCCAAACGACCCTCACGCATCCGACTCTGGACAAGGCCCTCATCGCCCAGGCCCTGACCCTGCCGTCGGAAACCGAGCTGGGGGACCGCATGGCCGAGATCGACGTGGACGGGATCCACGCGGCCCGCGAGTTTGTGGCAGACACCCTGGCCGTGGCCCTCAAGGAGAGCTGGCGGTCTGTGTACGAGGCGTGCAAAGAGGTCGGCCCCTATCGCCCGGACACCCAGTCCATGGCCAAGCGCCGCCTCAAGGGTCTTTGCCTGTCTTACCTCTCCCGGGTGGAGTCCCCGGCCTTTGTCATGGACGCCTTTGCCTCGGCCGCCAACATGACGGACGAGCTGGCTGCCCTGACGGTTCTTGTCGGTATGGACTCCCCGGAGAGCGACGAGGCCATGGACCGGTTCTACGGGGCGTGGAAAGGGGACACCCTGGTCCTGGACAAATGGTTCACCGCCCAGGCCCTCTCCAACCGTCCCGGGACCCTGGAGCGGGTGGCATCCCTCATGGAACATCCCGATTTCGACATCAAAAATCCCAACAAGGTGCGCGCCCTCATCGGCGCTTTCTGCCAGGCCAACCCCTGGCATTTTCATCGCCTGGACGGCAAAGGCTATGACCTCCTCGCCGATACGGTCATCGCCTTAAACACCATCAACCCCAGCATCGCCGCCCGCATGGCCTCCGGCTTCAACCGCTGGAAACGCTACGATGAAAAACGCCAGGGTCTCATGAAGGCAAGACTGGAGCGGATCAAAGGGACCGAAAACCTTGCCAACGGTGTTTTTGAAATTGTCTCCAAAGCCCTGGCTTAAGGGTGCCCCCGACGGTCAAGGGCTGAGCCCTTGGAACCCAGGTTCGCACATGCTCCGCCCCTTCGTTTCTCAGGGTCGTCACATGTGCTGATGGGCTGCGGCCATTCATGACGATGGTGGTGTAACGATTCAGCTCGTCCCAACGGGTTTGAGTCAACAATCAGGATATTTTGTGTACGAAAGGCCGTTGCGGTTTGCAACGGCCTTTCGTGTATGGAGGGTAGACTCAGTTTTGCAGAAAAGGAAGAAATTCTGAATAATTAGTAACTGTTCAGCTTGCCTCCGGCGGGTCGCTTTTTTGAAAAAAAGCTCCGCAAAAAACGTTTCTAATGTGAAAAAGTGGAAATTATTTCGGCGGAGCCTGGAAAGGCTTGCTTAAGACCTGTTTGTCACACTTTTTAAACGTTTGGCCCCCGGAAGGGCCGCCGGAGGCAACGGCAGGCTGAATGGTTACAATTCAGGAGGAGAGGCCCTTCATCCCCTCCTGGGGGTACCGCTCTCCGGCAACGGCGCCTGAGACGAAAATTCCGTCGAGAAAGGAGAGGTCCGAGGCTTCGAGGATGATCTCAAGGGCACCTGCGTTGTCTTCGAGGTAGCGGGTCCTGCGGGTTCCGGGGATGGGGACAATGTCCTCGCCACGGGCCATGACCCAGGCCAGGGCAATCTGGGCCGGTGTGCACTGTTTCTCTCGGGCAAGTTCCCGAACCGAGGCCACCAGGGCAAGATTGCGGTCCAGGTTTTCTTCTTCAAAGCGCGGGGACATGCGCCGAAAATCTCCGCTGTCCATCTCTTTGGTGTCGGTGATGGTCCCGGTGAGGAACCCGCGTCCCAGGGGGCTGTAAGGGACAAAGCCCACCCCTAATTCCCGGCAGGTGGCAAGGAGGCCGTTTTCTTCGATGTCCCGGGTCCACAGGGAATACTCGCTCTGCACCGCCGCCACCGGGTGGATGGCGTGGGCCCGTCGCAATTGCTCGACCGAGACCTCGCTTAGGCCCACGGCGCGGATTTTTCCCTCCTCCACCAGTCGGGAGAGTTCCCCCATCATGGCATCCAAATCCTGCTCAGGGTTGAGCCTGTGGGCGTAGTACAGGTCGATGTGGTCGACCCCCAGGCGCGCAAGGGAGTCCTCGCAGGCCTTTTTCAGGTACGCGGGGCTGTTGTCGATGGTGCGTTCATAGGTGCCTTTTTCCTTGCGGACGATGCCGAACTTGGTGGCGAGGACGATGCGGTCTCGTTTGCCCTTCAAAAACCTGCCGATGAGCTTTTCGTTGTGGCCGTGGCCGTACATGTCGGCCGTGTCGTAAAAATTTACGCCGAGTTCAAAGGCGCGCTCCAGTACGTTAAGGGAGTTGGTGTCGTCAGACGGCCCGTAAAATTCGGACATGCCCATGCAGCCGAGTCCCATGCGGGATACGCGGATGGGTGTCCTGCCTAAGGCAACTTGTGTCATCATGGTGAGTCTCCTGTGATTCGGGTGTGGGGACGGGACCGTCACCACACCGGTTGAGGGTGTTCGGAAACGCTTTGGGGGCGCTTCTGTTTGGACTATGGATGGTTGTGTAATTAGGACCCTAACTATCAAAGTGAAAAAATGCGGGTTTGGCCATGCTGACCAGAGCCAATGCGGTCTGTCGAGTGATTCAAAGGCCCTGTGTTGCCATATCGCTTAGCCCGACAAATGGCATTTGTGTTATTTAAATGCCTGCTTTTTGTAACTATTCAGCTTGCCTCCGGCGGGTCGCTTTTTTGAAAAAAAGCTCCGCAAAAAACGTTTCTAATGCGAAAAAGTGGAAATTATTTCGGCTGAGCCTGGAAAGGCTTGCTTAAGACCTGTTTGTCAAACTTTTTAAACGTTTGGCCCCCGACAGGGCCGCCGGAGGCTTGTTTGAGCTGAATAGTTACTGCTTTTTTTTAGATAATTACTTGTAATGACATCTTGTTGACTTGGCTTGGTCGTTTTCTCATGAAATATTCGGGTTAGGGCGTGTTTCAGGTGGCCGGGTCCGTCGGGGAGGGGGATGCCGGGCGCATCAGCAGCTTGTCCAGCATGCCCGCAAGGGCTTTTTTCTCAGGGGCCTTTAAGGGAGCCATGAGTTCCTTTACGAGGGTGTAGTACTCGGGCATGATGCGGTCCAGAAGGGCCACCCCCTTGTCGGTGAGGATCACGGCGGCCTTTCGTCCGTCGGCGGGGTCTTCCTGTCGGCGGATGAGTCCGTCCCGATCAAGCTGACGCAGGAGCCCGGACATGGTGGCACGGGTCACACCTTGCTCCTGGGCCAGTTCCGAGGGGAGGGCGCGTTGAATCGTCCTGCGTCGCAACTGGATCAGGGCGAGCCACCTTCCGTGCATGATGCCGTGACCGGAAAGAAGGGCATCGAGACGCCCCAGAAAGTCGCTGCCTGCAACGAGCAGGCGCAAAAAAGCCGAGACGGCATCCGGGTCCAGTTGGGGGTAGTCCTGCTGCATCCGGGAAAAAATCTGGTCGTTGGGAAAGCCTCGTAGGTTAAACATGGGGTGATTGTAGTTAGGGCCCTAATCATAGTCAATCCTTTTCTGCGCCATCGGCAATGCCACGGAGTAGGTCGTATGGCTTGTGCTGCCGAAAAGGGGTGGAGCCCGAGGGTGGTCAGGATGCCGTTTTTACGGGGGGCGTGCCCGTGGCGTCCGTTCCGCGGGTCAGCTGCGTCCTGATTTTAGTCAGCAGGGTGTCGGTGTCCATGGGTTTTTGAAGGTAGTCGGCATTGCCGAGGTCCGTCAGTTCGTCGCGAGCCATGGGCTCGCTGTAACCCGAGAAGAGGAGGACGGGAAGTTCCGGCCGGATGGCGGTCATCTGCCTGGTCAGCTCCGTGCCGGTCATGCCGGGCATGGTGACATCGCTGAGAACCAGGTCGATGGTGTCCGGGGCCTCCTTGAAACAGGCCAGGGCGCTGGCCCCGTCGGTGAAGGGGCGGGGGGTGTACCCGTGAAGGGACAAGAGGTCCGAGAGGCTGTCCGTGATTTTTTTTTCATCGTCCACCACCAGGATTGTTTCATTGTCCCCGGAGACCTGGGCACGGCGTGTACCGGGAAGGATGGGTTTTACTTTGCTTTTGAAACGGGGCAGGAACACCTTAAAGGTGGTTCCCTTGCCGGGAAGGCTTTTGGCGCAGATGTGTCCCTGATGTTCTTTGACAATGGCTTTGACAACAGAGAGCCCGAGGCCTGTGCCTTTGCCCTTCTCCTTGGTGGTGAAGTACGGATCGTATATATGCGGCATGAGTCCCGGTTCGATACCGCAGCCGGTATCGGTGACTTCAAGCAGGATGTACTCTCCAAGGACCTGGGGAAGCTCTCCCGGCATGGTACCCGGGGCATTGATGCTGGTGTCCGTCAGGGCGACCCGCAGGGTGCCGCCCGTTGTTTCCATGGCATGGTAGGCGTTGGTGCACAGGTTCATGATGACCTGGTGGATCTGGGTCGGGTCTGCGTGGATGATGCTCTTGGATTTGATGATGCTCTCTATCCTGATGGTCGACGGAAGGGAGGGCCTGAGCAGCTTGACGGTCTCTTTGATGATCAGAAGGGGTTGGAGGGGCTGTTTTTCCGGTTCCGATTTCCGGCTGAAGGTCAGGATCTGGGAGACCAGCTCCTTGGCTCTGATTCCGCCCTGTGAGATCTGTTCCAGGGCCTCCTTTATCTTTTCGGGGGAGTGGATATACAACTGCGCCAGCTCCGTGTACCCGAAGATCACCGTCAGGATGTTGTTGAAGTCGTGGGCGATTCCCCCTGCAAGGGTCCCGATGGCTTCCATCTTCTGGGCCTGGTACAGGCTGGTTTCCAGCTGCCGGCGCTGGCTGATGTCGATGCCGATGCTCAAGATCTCCTGGAAACGGCCCAGGTCATCGGTGATGGCCCGGTTGCTCCATTGGATGTAGACCGTGCGTCCGTCTTTGCAGGTGTTTTCATTTTCAATGAGGGCCTGGGTTTCCAGAAGGTCGAAGGCTTCTGTATCGTGGCCGGTGATATGAAGGGCCCGGGCCGCCTCCGGGCTGAGGATTGTTCCCAGGACATTGCGTCCGTAAATTTCTTCCCTGGAATAGCCGAACAGGTCCAGGCCGAATCGGTTGAGGAACAGGACGCGGCCGTACTTGTCCATCCTCAGAATGATGCTGTTGGCGCTTTCAACCAGGTCCTTGTACTGTTTTTTCCGGTACTGGAGCTCCCGGGTACGGTGTTGGACCGTACGCTTCAGGGCCCTGTTCAGGTAGACCAGCATGGCAGATCCCATGGCAATGACCACCACCGCCAGGAATGGCCAGCGCGGGGTGACGGTTTTTTCATAGGCCGTCAGGCCTGTCCAGTGTGCAAGGCGCTTGTCGTAGTAGGAGTCAGGCCTTTTTTTCCAGCGGGACAGGTACCGGTCAAGGGTGGCAAGCCTGTCGCCATGGAGGCCTCTTTTGGCGGCAAAGGCGATGGAAAATGGCGAAAACTGGATGGGGCTCGGGGCCAGGGATGGCCCGTGGGATCGGTAGAGACCGTTAAGCTGCGTGGCAACCCCTGCAGAAACCTGCCCTGCTCTTATTGCGGCAAAGACCGCTGTGGAGGAGGGGTACTCCTTGATATGGCAGGTGATGCCCAGTTTTTGGGCGGTCTTTCGGAAGTTGATGCCGCTGATATCCCTGGCCGTGACACCCACGCGTTTTCCCTTGAGGTCTTCAATGGAGCGGATGGGGCTGCCCTGTTTTACAAAGACTTGTCCCCACTCTTCAAATACCGATTCCCGGTTGAAGTCCATGGTGAGGCTGCGTTCGGGGGAAAAGGCAATGGCGGTGATCAGGTCGATCTCCTCCCTCTGCAATCGCTCCAGCCCTTGCTCCCAGGTGCCGGAAACAAAGGTGACGTCCCACTGTTCCTGGGCGGCGATGTGGTTGATGAGGTCAGGGTAAAGGCCCCGTGGGGTGCCGTCTGCATCTGTAAAACAAAACGGGCGGGCCTCGCAGATCCCCACGCGTAAGGCCACAGGGAGATCCGAACCGTATCCGGAACAAGGCATGAGGAGTAACAGGAGAGTAAGGAGATACACAGTACGAACAACGTATTTCATAGTCTGGCTTTGCACGGTTCAATGACCGGACTGCCTGGAGGCCGGTGTATGGTTTTGGTAGTGAAGAGGGCTCATACGGCAGCTCCATGTGTCTGCATGAAAAATCGTTACCCGACCACTGCCGTTGGTGTTTTTGATTCCTATTTTTTGGAAACTATAGCTCGGCAGGTGAGGATGTCAAGGGCACAGGCCCGGCCCATGGAAGATCGGTGGCAGCTCCTTGAAAAGGCAGGGGCTTCCCCGCCATACCCGCATTGAGTGTTACCGGTCGCTTTTTTTCTTTTTTTATCCCGGGCAGGAAACGCCCTGCGGAGTCCAAAGGCGCCGTGGCCGCTTCGGTTTTACAGAGCCGGCGGCAAAATTCATGGCGGCCCGGCGGAACAGTGTGAGGGGCTGATCCCGAACCTTTGCGCGTTTTCAAAGAAAATGTGTGACCATTCCATGGGGGGGGGGGCTGACTTTCCTGGGCGGTGTGATGTCTAACAATACTTGCTTTTGTGTGCTGTTTGACGATGGTACGTGTGCCTGGTTTGTTGACATTCAGTAATTGATCGCCGGGGTGACAGAAAACAGCCTCGGACCAGTGTTGCGGCCGTTTATATGCGGTGCATTGTGTGTAACTGTTTGTTGTTGTGAGGTATCTGTACGTGTTTTTTTCGGGCGGCTGGGCCGGGATTTATCCCGGATACCGGGCGGGGCATTCTTTTGGCTATTCATTGGCTAAATACTTTCAATGGGTGTAGGGTAGACATAAGCGCAGCAAACGGCGATCAAGATCAGCGTGCTGCGTATCATCCATATAGTAGGAGCCTTATGTCTTCGGTACGTGTTCGTTATCAAACCATGGAATTCGATGGTATGGATATTCATATACGGACGTTACGTGATAAACAGCAATATGAAGATGTCGGCGGAGTCGCAGAAAACTTGGGCATATCGTCCGCCACATGGCCACTGTTCGGTGTGATCTGGCCTTCCAGTGAGGTCCTTGCTCATTTCATGGAGGATTTTGAAATTGAAGGGAAGCGTATTCTCGAGGTGGGCTGCGGCATTGCCTTGACGAGCCTGGTGCTGAACCATCGTCACGCGGACATCACCGCCACGGACTACCACCCTGAGGTGTCTGATTTCCTTCTGGAGAATGTGAGAATCAACAAGGGGCGAAAGATTCCCTTTGTCCGTACGGGATGGGAGGACAACGACACGAGGCTGGGATCATTCGACCTCATTGCCGGGAGCGACCTCCTGTATGAGCGAGACCATGCCGAGCTGTTGTCCCGTTTTATCGATCAGCACGCCAAGCCGCACTGTGAGGTGATCCTCGTGGATCCGGGCCGTGGCGAGCAGGGCCGGTTCAGCAAAAAAATGGCCCTTTTGGGGTACTCCCACAGCCACAGCAAACCCGTCAATTCCGAGTCCTACCTGAAGAGCCCCTTTCGGGGAAAAATTTTACGATACAAGCGGTAGCAGACGCAGGGGCCCGGGGCACCTGCCCCAGGCCCCTGCGGTGTGAGTGGCACCGTCCCTCTGTCCGGAAGGTCGGCGATCCTGTTGCTGATCATGAGCAGCAGTGCGTAGGCCAGGTACACAGAGAGGACCTGGCAGAGGATGGTGAGAAAACTGTCCGTGATGGGGGCATGAAAATAGCTGGCGATGGGGTCTCCGGTGAGGGCACATGCAACGCGTACTCCAAAGACCACGGCGAACAGCGCAAAGGCAATCCCCGCCGGACTAGCATGGCTTCTCAGGTCCTTATGGGGGGAGGTATAAACAAGCCAGGCCGTGTGCGCCACCACAGGGGCGAGCATGCCCGAGAAGATCACGATGCGGGCCCTGATATCCGGGTAAACCAGGGCACAGATGGCGTAGAGCACTGTGAATAAAAGAGTGTACAGGCCGTAGGGCCTTTGGCGCAGCCGGACCTTAAGAAACCGGGCCATGCCGAAGAGCATAAAGAGGGTTCCGGAAAACATAAGGACGTTTGCCGCAACAATGGAGATGACAGGGGGCAGCGCGCCCCGCAGGCAAGCCAGGGTCATGCCCGCCGACTTGAAGACAAAATCGGCGAAAAAAAAGCCAATTCCCCACCGGCGCGTTCTGTTCCGGTACCAGGTAATCCCGAGCACAATGCTGTAAATGTGGTTGACGAGGATGTAGGTGAAGATGGACGTCTTCATGTCAAAGGGGATCATAGCGCTGGTATCCGGGTTGGGCCGCTCTTTCGGGGAGCCGGTCCGGCGGCCCGTGATATGGCGTCGTTGAAGTGAAGTGCCACCCACAAGGTGCGTGGCGCGCATGTCTGTAGGGGCCATTCATACGTGGTCGTGGCGTGGCATGCAACCTTCTTGGGATCCCTTATGGGGAATCAGCGCATCGGGCGGCGTGGTGTGTTGGGACGGGAAGGGGAGGAAAAGCACCGGGATGAGGTTATTAATAAAGGGCCCCAACGGCAACATGCAGTCGCCGGTTGGGGCTTTTTTTGTGGCTGGGTCGGTATGTCTTTCGTCTTACAGGAGCTTTTCGGCACCTGAATACACCGATTCCACCTTGAGCGCCGTTGCCGCATGGCCAGGGTGCTTTTCAGGGTTCCAGTTCTTCATGTCGTCAAAGACGGCACCGTCTGTGTGGTACTCGATGGCGCCCTTGACCTGATAGGCTGCCCCCTCTTTGGTGATGAAAAGAAGGGATCCTTTGCTTCCGGACTGGATGTTTTCAAGGGTCTTGGAGAAGTAGTTGTTGGCCACAACCAGGGTCTCTTCGTCATATTTTGAGACGCAGGTTGCGTAGATGGCGTTGGGGGTTCCGGCTTCGTCCACGGTGGTTAAAATGACGGGGCCCTGGTGCTCGTCCCAGGCTTTGCTGACTTTTTCAGGTAAAGCAGACATGGTGTATCCTTAAATAAAATGTATGGTTTTGGCAATTCATCACAACATCGACGGCCCTTTGGGGGCCTGGCACAAACAAAAAAGGCTTGTATGATGCACATCTCCGATGAATCCCGGAGCAGGCCCAGGGGGGTGACGGGGCACATGCGCCGGGTTGACAATTAATTCTACAGGAACAAAGCATAGTTTTTTGGTTAAAGCAATAGACGATGATGGGGGTGGTTTGTGGGGGCCGGCATGCCTGGGGTTTCATGGGTTGGGGCACCGGCATGACCGGCAGGCCCCGCAGGGTGCATTCCGTGCACCCTGCGGGTAAGGGAGCGGCACCGACCACATCTCATGCCGGTCGGTGCGTGTAGGTGAACAGGCGGGTGTTGTTCCTTTATCTTCAACATTCCGTGAGCCGTGTAGATCTGCCTAAAAACGGTAGAGGACCGATACCGTCCCCATGGTGATGGTGGTATCGTAAAAATCGATGTCTGAGTCGCTGTTGTAGTATGCGATGGTTCCGACCAGGCTCATCTTGGGAACCCCGAGGAATTTTTTCCAGAAGGCGGAAAAGGTTGCGCCGGCAACGTCGTCTTCCCGGGTTTTGTCGTAGATGGGGTTCTCTTCATCGAACTCGGACAGGCCGAGGTACAGGTTGGTGATGAGGTTGAATTTTTCGGTGTTGAAAAGATAGGAGAGGAGTAGGCCATACCGGTCGAAGGACATGGCGTCCCCATCAAGGTCGTACATGGTGTAATCCAGTGTGGGAACGATAACGTGGCGCTTTTCTCTCAGAACGAAGGGGTAGGAGAGTTTTCCGACATAGACGTCTCCGTTGCGGTCCAGGAGTTTGGCTTCATTGGCGGTGATGTCCCCGCTGCTGATGAGCTGGGTCTGTCCGCTTGTTTCGTCGTCCAGGTTCACATCGCGCCAGGTGAACTCCGCCTCGAATTTGGAGCCCAGGATCTTGTCGTAGCCCAGGCGAAGGCCGTCGGAGGTCCGGTCGGTCTTCTCCCGTTTCTGGTTGATTACATAGGGGTCCTCCCACACCTCGGTGGGAAAGGAAGTGAAAACATAGGCGATGCTGACAATACTCTTGCGCGGCAGTTCCTGCCGGATGCCGACAAGGGTGGACAGGTCGTACCGGACCAGGTCTTCGAGTCTGTTGCCCGCAAAGATCTGGGTTCGGGTTTCGGCGAAGGTGTACGATGCTTCAAAGTTCAGAACCGGGGTGGCACTGCTTTCCGAGTCGGGGCTGTCCGTAAGGGAGGTGATGGTATCGTCTCCGGTATCGCCCATGGAGTTACCGGCGATCATGTTGGTCTCGAACTCCATGGCGCCGATACCGACGTTGACGAACCCGGAGAAACCGGTTTCTTCCGGGATGGGCTGGATGGCGTAGGCCGGCATGGTGATGGCTGCCAGGAAAAATACCAGTGCGATCAGGAACCATGAACGTTTCATTTTTTCACCTTTTTTTCTTGGTTGTTGAGAGGGCCTGTATGAATCATGAGCACCTGAGAAAGAGGGGGGGCGTGTGGGCCCCTCTTCGGTATATGTGTAAGTGGACGCCTTACCAGTGGAAAAGCACGTTGGCTCCCCAGATGGTTTCGTCCACATCGTAGCGGTACCAGTCGGTGTCTTCCTCGCCGCCATTTTCATAGTCTGCTGCCGTGAATTCACCATATATTTCGGTGGACCAGTGCGGGTGAAAGCGCCAGGTGACGGCGGTGGAGGCAAACCAGGTCCCTTCGGAGCCCCCGAATCCCACATTGGTCTTGTTGCTCCAGAGCCATTTTTCAGCAAAGGGCACGTCAGCCGATCCACCCATGAGAAGATCCAGCCATGCTTCGTCCACCTCTGTTTGCTCGCTGGTGGTCCCTTGGGAGAGATGAACCGAGAGTTTCTGTCGATCGTAGCGCAGGCCCCCATGGAGACCCAGGGTCACCCATCGGGTTTTGTAAACGCTGCGCCCCACGGTCAGTTCCACGGAGGTCGTGTCAAAGTCCATTTTGGACCGGACGGTGATACCGTCTGCCAGGCGCTCCGGGGCGTTGTCTTCCAGTTCCAGAAGGTCCAGTGAAAAATCTATGGTCCATGTGCCGTCGGTGAGGCCAAGGTCGATGCCGAAGGAGGCGTTTGTCACATCATCGAAATCACTCGGGGAGAGGTCCACATCTACAAGGACAGGGCCGAACCCCTGGGTTCCAAGGCCCAGGTCTCCGCTCCTCTGGGTCCGGGAATAGCCTGTCCCGACGGAACCACCCCACCGGGCGGCAGCAGGGGGAACGGTGACCGGGATCAGGAACCCTATAAGGAGAAGTGTCAGAACGCATGCTCGATTTTTTGCCATATTCCCTTTCCCGTACCATGGGGGCTCTTTTCCGCCTGGTTCATTCCGGCTTTAAATACCCGGATGTGATACCGTCATGGTCAAACGGGCTGGGTCCGGCCCAAAGGCTCAGTCCGTAGCAACAGCCCCGGTATGATGTTGGTGTAGATGTTTCCTGCGTATTACAGGGTCACCATTGTGGTGGATGGTTACTCGTATGTCGCGAATTCGCGATTTGGCGGTGCCCTTCATCTCAATACGGTCCATGCCGAGCCTTGTGGCCCTGGATGGTGCCGGCGGATGTGTGAGTATAGGTTACGCTGATTTGGGTATGGAGGGGATACGGATAAAAAAAGGTCTGTATATGTTGAATTTTAACGATTATTTCATGTTTTACCTGCAAAGTCAATTGACCTGCCTTCAGGATGCTGATTTGGATACGGCTGTATGTCCCATGGCTTGCGAGACTTTTGCCGCCAACCTTGCGAGGCACCCGCGGACCATGGCGGCTGAGATGAGATCACAGGAAAACGGGGCCTGCGAGGTCCATGTTCAATCGGCGAAAGACCTCATCGCGTGTCCTTTCGATGGCAAGGGCTTCCCCGTAGGGGAGCACGGCCTTGTCTTCCTTTCTGAACCGGTGGGGCTCTACCTGCAGGGCATAGGAGTTGACCTGACGTTCCCAAAACCAGTCGGCGCAGCCAAACTGGATGTTGCCGGGGTCAAGGGTCGGAAGGACGGCCAGGGCTTCTATGAGCTGTTTTCCTCTGGCCGTGTTGTCAACGCACAGGGCAAGGTAGGCGATGCGGTACTCCACGGTTTTCACAGGGGGAATGGCCGGAAGGGGCACAAGGTTCTCCGGGTCCCTCCGACCGGAAAACAGGAAGTGGCCGTAGCAGCACTGGAGGGTAAAGCAGCAGGGCAATCGGTTAAAATCGGCGACGATCCCGCGCAGGGGCGCATCGATCATGGATTCGGTGAGGCCAGCCAGGGCACGCCGCCGCTGCTCGGGAAAATCCGGGTTGGCCACAAGTGGTCTGGGGGCTGTGAAGGTCTCCATGGGCATGGTTCCTTTTTGGTGGGGCAGTGTGTCTCCCCGGATGAATGGAAAAAAGGATATACGAAAAGCTGGGCTGCGAACAAGGCTCAACGAATATGTTGAACGCTCCGGGATTTTTGTCAATGGTACAATTTGATGGCTTTTTACAGGAATCTATGATCTACCTGCGAGGTTTTTAACAGGCGGCACCCCCCAGGCGATGATTCATAAGGAGGGAGCCGCTTTATCTACCAAAGGAAGGGTTTGATGAGTGCATTTACGGCGTTGCCGTTGACCAAGTCGATGATAAAAAATTTAGGGACCATGGGGTATGACGAGATGACCCCGGTCCAGGCCGCCAGTTTGCCCCATGTTCTGAAGGGCAAGGATCTCCTGGCCCAGGCCAGGACGGGGAGCGGCAAGACGGCGGCCTTCGGCATCGGGCTGCTCCATAACCTTGACGTGGCACGATTCAGGGTGCAGGCCCTGGTGATGTGCCCGACCCGGGAGCTGGCCGAGCAGGTGGCCGGAGAGTTGCGGCGCATTGCCCGTTTCAAGCACAACATCAAGATCGTGACCATCTGCGGAGGCGTCCCCTTCAGGCCCCAGCAGATCTCCCTGGAGCACCAGGCCCATATCGTGGTGGGAACCCCGGGGCGCATCGAGCAGCATCTGCAGCGTGGGACCCTCTCGTTGAACAACCTCACCACCCTTGTTCTGGATGAGGCGGACCGGATGCTTGATGTCGGGTTTGAAGAGAGCATTTTGGCCATCATGGCCCATGTGCCTTCCAAACGTCAGACCCTCCTTTTTTCAGCCACTTTCCCGGATCCCATCCTGGCACTGAGCCGTCGGTTTCAGACGAACGCACAGAATGTGGCGGTGGATGTGGCCCATGAAGAGAACGTCATCCGTCAGCACTTCTATGAAACCGACTGGGATGCAAAGCCCGAGGCCGTTGCCGGGATCCTGGCCGCCTTCAAGCCAGAGTCGACCCTTGTCTTCTGCAACACCAAGCTCCACTGCAAGGCCTTGGCCTCCTTTCTGCGCAAAAAAGGGTTCTCGGCCCTGGCTATCCATGGGGACATCGAACAGAAGGAGCGCACCGAGGTGCTGGTGCGGTTTTCCAACGGCAGTTGCCCGATCCTGGTGGCAACGGACGTGGCGGCAAGGGGTCTTGATATCAAAGGGCTCAGCGCGGTGATCAACCATGATCTGCCCTTTGAACCCGAGGTGTATGTCCATCGCATCGGCCGTACAGGCCGGGCCGGGGAGGAGGGGCTGGCCTTTTCGTTGCTGACCCCCAAGGAGAGGTTTCGACTGGAAGATATCAACGCCATGATGAAGACGGCCTTTGAGGCCACCGATGCGGCGGAGCTTCCCCCTGCCGTCGGGGACGCACCGGCCCCTGCCATGGTGACCCTTTCCATCAACGGCGGGCGCAAAAGCAAGCTTCGGCCCGGAGACATCCTAGGGGCCCTGACCAAGGACGCGGGCATCGACGGGCAGTGCGTGGGCAAGATCAACTGCTTTGATTTTTACTCGTATGTCGCCATCGAGCGCACCGTTGCCGACAAGGCCGAAAAAGCCCTCTCCGTGAAAAAGATCAAGGGGCGGCATTTTATTATTCACCGACATGGGTAGTCGGGGGGCTTCTTTAAGGAAGATGGGGTTTTAGCTGTTGTGTGCGCTGCAAATCCCTTTCTGTTGCGCTGTTAAAAAACAAAGCCTCCGGCTGGAAAGCCGGGGGCTTTGTTCGTTTAGGGAGGCTCCATGGGAATGCCCGGAGCGCCGTGGTTTGGGGATCCTGTTTGATCTGGGCGAGTGCCTGCTAATTACCGGCCCCCCAGTTCCGGTCAAGGTTATCCCACTCGGGCACCTGCATGATGGCTTCACGCGGGTCAAAGGGAAGCTTTTCGGCGTCAAAGCGGGGTTTGGACGCTTCGACAGACTCAGGCCGAGCATTTTCAATGTTTTTAAAGGGGAAGTCGCGATTTTGCCCTTTGTCCGGGTACGCCGATTTCATCATGAGGTGGCGGGTCTTCATGATACTGAACATGGGCTTGGTCGGGAACAATTGGAGCATCATGGGGTACACTTCCCGGGGGTCGTTGTAGAGGTCGTAGAACTCGGCTCCGCTGAGGCCTGGCACGGCGTTGCGCCAGTCTCGCTTGTAGCGTCCCTTCACCGTTGCGGCGAGCTCGTCCCCGGTGTAGATAAAAACGTAATCCCGCCTGCTGTGGGTGTCCCCTTTCAAGAAAAGTGCTGTCTGGTCCACCCCGTCGATGATGCGGTCCGTGGGGATGTATTTTGTGGCCCCTCCGAGACTTGCAAAGGTGGTGAACAGGTCGGTCTCGTGGATGATATCCCCCACAATTTGGCCCGGCTCGATGACGCCGGGCCATCGGGCATGGGCGGTCACGCGCACGCCCCCTTCAAGGAAGTCTCCTTTGCCGCCCCGATGGAGGGTCTCCACCATGCCGGGGGGGCCGTTGTGGATCATGGGGCCGTTGTCGGCCATGAGAATGACCAGGGTGTTCTCCTCGATCCCCAGGGTTTTCAGCTCCTCCATAAGTTCTCCGACGTATACGTCAAAGCGCGCGATGGCCTCCTGCAACATTCCGGCTGATGCGGTTATTTTCTCCGGAAATCCCGTAAACGGGGTCATCTGCGGCCAGTACGCAGCGTAGAAGGGCTTTTTGGCTTCGATGCTTTTTTTCATGAACGCACTGAGTCGCTTCTGGGATTCGCCGTCCATGGCAATGTAGTCTTCAAGGTTGGGGGGCGTGCCCCACTCTTTCACCGGGCCGTCTTTCACCCCTTCAAGGGCCCAGATATAGCCCTTGGGCCGCCACCCTTTATCGATGTCGTAAGGGTCTTCGGGAATAACCCCGTCATTGAGGCTGCCCGGCCGGATGGCACCCGCCCGTTCCAGGTCCGGGGTGTACATGCTGGGGACCTGGTTGTAAGGCGTCCAGAGCGCTTCATCAAAGCCCTGTTTGGTCATGTAGCTGGACTCGATATCCCCGAGGTGGGACTTGCCGTAGAAGGCCGTTGCGTATCCCGCCTGTCCCAGGACCTCTGCCATGGTCACCTCATCAGCTGCCAGCCCGCCGTATTCATATGGGAACCCCACGTTGTACATGCCGTTTCTCACCGCGTGCCGACCGGTCATTACTGCGGCACGGCTCGGTGTGCAGGAGGGCTCGGTATACATCCTGGCAAAATAGATCCCTTCTGCTGAGAATTTGTTCATGTTTGGCGTTTCCCAGCCGCGTGTTTTTTGAATTTGAGGCACACCGATTTCCCCTACGGCGGTGTCGTCCCACATGATGTGGATGATGTTGGGCGGGGTGCCGTGTTTTTCCTTTAACTCAGCCAGTTTCTTGTCCAGCTCTTCGTCTTCGGTGGCCCACTTCTCTCCATGCTGCGCTTCCAGAACGTAGTACTCTGCGTCATGAATGATCGCTTTGGACTTGGCCTTGGCCGGGCCGCAGCAGAACAACACGGAAAGGCTCAGGGCAACAACGATATTTAAGAATTTATGCCTGCTCATGGTCCATCCTCCTGTGTGTCGGTTGATCGGTCCTTCCTGAGTCCACGGGGGTATGCAAAAAGCATAACGCGGGCAACGTTATACTGGGGAAAAAGGGCGCCGGAGATTACACGGAATCGTTCGAGCAGGGAGCCTTCAGGGGGCAAGGCGAGCGCCTCGGTTCGCGGCTTATTTCTCAGGGGCGTGAAGGGACAACGGGGATATCAGTGCAAAGAAGGGACGGTGGCGTCAGCCCGGATATTTCATGCGAAACCGATGAATCCAAAACTAAAAAATGTAATCCACCGTTTTCTATGCGATTTTCTTGTCCTTCGGGCTATTGAGCAGGCATTCTCACGAAGGCAACGTCATAGGTCGTGTTTTGGATGGCATGGAAGTACTCTCCCTCCAGAGCGTCTTTTTCTTTGATGTATCTCAGAAGATATCGCGAGCCAGGGTAGTGTGTGTCCTGGAACTCGATAAACAGGTGCACCCTGTTTTCCTGAATGGTCCAATTGGCTTCGTGGACATGGATGCTGCGCGGGTTGAAATAGGAGGAGTGCATGGCGCCGTTGGGGCCGATATCCGTGATGGCAAGGCGATAGGGCGCGTCACGTCTTACCCACTTCCCGTTGAGGCGCTGGGCCATGGACAGGCCAGTCGGTTCCGCAGACGATGCGACTGTGGGACCGGACACCAGGCAAAGGGCAAGGACGGAAAGGAGCATTATCAATTCGATGGGGAACACGTTTTTTGATCGGTTCATCGCTGTTCATCTCTTTTTTTGCAGTGGTTTGTCAATGGCATCGGATGAATTGGAATCCGCATGGTGGCCAGGATGATGCATCTCAAGATCTCGGACAGCTGAAGCGACTGGGAAAATGGCGTGATCTGGTTGATCTGTGGTGTGATATGTTTGTAAATGTTTACAGCTATTTTGACGGAGGGTCAAGATATAAACTATTAATTTCAATAGATAGCTGCCGTTGAAAAACGGATGCGTCCGTGGTGATGTGGAGGGGCAGGAGGGGATAGAAACCGTGGGGCAGGTACCGGTACGGGCCCGGTTCGTCGGATGGTTGTCCCAGGCCTTCTGTACCCAGGCTCCCCATTCGATTCTGTGTGCTGGCGTGTGACCGGTTTGCGTCGTGCCTCTGTCCTGCACTGTGGGGATTCTGCCTGATCCGGTGGTGGCTATGCGCTGTTACCGGTTGCCGGACGCTCCATGATGACCGTGGGGAGGCCGGCGGGGTTGTCGCCGCCATGTTTCAGGTCGACAAACCCGAAGCGTGCGTAGAGCGATCGGGCGGCCTGGCCTTCAGGTACCGACCCGTCAAAGGTTTGGACAACAATGGCCTCCTGTGGGGTGAGGTGGGCCAGTGCCTCGCCAAGGAGGGCCGTGCCAATGCCTTTTCCCCGACTGGCTGCGGACACGGCAAGCCATGCGATCTCATTGGTGTCCGGTGAGATGACAATGCCCCCTGCAAGGGGCTTGTGGGGGGCATCCGGCTCCTGCCGGAGGCAAAAAGCGTGTTCGTCTTGTATGGCCTGCTTCAAGGCGGCCCGGAAGGACGCGTCGCCGGCCATGGGTCCGAACAGCGGTTCAACCTCCCGTGCCAGGGCGATCCATGCCTCAAGATCCGATGGGATGGATGTGTGTACGTTGGTCATGCGTGTATCTCGCACGCCATTTCATAATAGTGATTGGCGTTGAATTCGAATTTGTTGATGACGTCAAGGCCGAGTTTGCGCGTATGGGCTGCGTGGGACCTGGGGTTGTTTTTATTCACAAAGGTGATCAGGACCGGGTAGCGTTTTCCCATGGTGCTTTTCACGAGCTGAAAGATATTTTCAAGAACGCCGTGGCCCCTGAGGCATTTGTCAATGCAGATGGGGCCGTACTGAAACGAGTTGTCCACACTCAAGGCCCGGCCGTTGTAGCTCAACTCGGGGAGCCCCTCAATCATGCGGGCGAACATGGGCCACACCGACCAGAACGTCCAGGAGGCTGCCATGGCGTAGCCGACCACCTCGCCGTTCTCTTTTGCAACAAAGAGACCGTTTTCCCGTGCGATCAAGGCGTCTAACTGGGCTTCGGTAAACGGTGTGGTGACAAATCCGTCCTTTTTGTCTGCTTCGTTGATGGAGTCGATCTGGTACCTGTAATGAAGGCGGAGCGTGCTTTCGATATCCGAGGGGTCTGCAATCTTAACTTCCACTGTCGTTCCTTGTCGTCGTTACGTGTGGCCTGCCGGGCAGGTGTGCCGATTTTTTGATCCTTTCTTCCATACCTTAAAATGAACCCTTGAATAAACCTGTTTTTTTATAAAGGACATCAGGGTGTATGATTAAATGAGGGAGATCGTTTTACCCGGCGTGCTCACTGCCGATGTCGAAGAACTCTTTTTTCAGATCCACCGTGGACTGCGTCCCGATGGCGTCGTAGTTCTCCGTGAGCCAGGCCTCTGCCGTGGACCGGCCCCTGTTGAAAAGGTCCGTGAGGAATCCCCAGTCGCTGTTGAATTTGCTGGAGACCTTGAGGTCGCACAGGATCCTGTCCGCCCGGATGGAGTGCATCAGCATGTGCTTCAGTCGGCCCTTGTATTCATCCTTGAGCCAGCCCTCTTCAATGAGTTTGGTGATAAAGGCGATGGAGCGCAGCTCCTTTAGAAGGGAGGCGTTGAAGGTGATTTCATTTAAGCGGTCCGTGATATCGCTGGCATCTGTCGGGAGCTCTTCCCGATCCATGGGGTTGATGTGGATGATCACCACATCCCGCGTGTCTGTATGGTAAAAGAGGGGGAAAATAGCCGGATTGCCCATGTAACCGCCGTCCCAGTAGTGGTCTCCGTTGATCTTGACAGCCTGGAACATCTGGGGAAGGCATGCCGATGCCATGACGACATCCAGGGTGATTTCATCGGTTGTGAAGATTCGGACCTTGCCGGTTCGCACCTTTGTGGTGCTGATGAACAATTTGGTCTCCTGACACCGGTTCAACACCTTAAAATCCACAGCCTTTTCGAGGATATCCCGTAAGGGGTTCATGTTCATGGGGTTGAACTGGTAGGGGGAAAAGGCCCGGGTCATGAGTTCAAACATGTTGAAGGAAAAGGAGGTGTCCATGTTCCAGGTGCCGGTCCAGGCCTCCCAGGGGGCCTGTTGAAGGGGACTCATGAGCCGGGCCGTGTCGCTGATGGTCTTCCAGAAGTCGTAAAGCGCCTGCCTCGCGCCGTCGGCGCCGCCGATCATGTTGCCGTAGGCATACACCACGGCGTTCATCGCCCCGGCGCTTGTTCCGCACAGGCCTTCAATGCTCAGTCGCCCATCCTCAATGAGCCGGTCCATCACCCCCCAGGTGAAGGCTCCGTGGGCACCGCCTCCCTGCAGGGCTAAATTGATGGTTTTTTCATGGTTTGAGTTCATGGCCGGGACGGGGCAACCGCAGTCGTCGTTTCCTGGGGGTTGTTTTCCTGAGCTGCTCATTGGGGCTCCTTCGTTCAGGGTGTTTGTGGGCAAGGGGTTGATGTGGCACTCGGTGAGTCTGTGTCCATGGGATTCCGGGGCGGTGAACCAGGCGAAGGAGAGGGCGTTTTGTGTTGAAAAACGGATATGTGTAATGTATTCTTAATTTAATTTAGCATGTTACCCCGGTGCCCCTCAACGCTGATACGAAAAAAATCCCCTTCCTTCCGTGCATGAGCCCCGGTGACGTCCTGCCATCCGGCCCCATAAAAAGGAGAACCCAATGAAAAGGAATCGTTTTGTTTTTATCTGGCGTGCTGCTCTGGTGTGCTTGGTGATTACCGGCCTGTCTTTTGCTGCGGGCTGTTCGTCGGGAAAGTCCGACGCCCCTGACATGGATGCGGCAAGTGAAGAAACTGCTGATATGTCGATGGCAGAAGCCACAGAAGCCGCGGCAGCCGGTCAAACGGCCATGGGGGAGGGGGGACATTTCGACCCCAAGGGCAAGCAGCCGTCCACATTTACGGCTGAGCACCAGAAAAAGCAGCGCGAAATGCTCCCCTTTGACGACACCCGGGACTTCGAAGAGTCGAAAAAAGGGTTTATCGCAGCCCCTGACTACATGCAGATCAAGGCCGAGGCCGGTCATATTGCCTGGGACATGGGCAGTTACCAGTGGCTCCTTGACGGGGAAGATTTCGACAGCATCCACCCGTCCCTTCAGCGTCAGGCCATCATCAACATGAACTACGGGCTCTATGAAATCCTCAAGGATAAAATTTACCAGGTCCGCGGCTTTGACCTGGCCAACATCAGCTTCATCAAAGGGGACACCGGGTGGATCGTGTTTGACCCCTTGACGGCAAAGGAGACCGCCGCAGCCGCGTTGAAACTGGTCACCGAGCAGCTGGGTGAGTACCCGGTGGTTGCCGTGATCTACTCCCATTCCCATGCCGACCATTTCGGCGGGGTGCGGGGGGTGGTGGATGAGGCGGACGTTCAAAGCGGCAAGGTCAAGGTAATCGCCCCCATCGGTTTTATGGAGCACGCGGTTGCAGAGAACGTGTATGCGGGCAATGCCATGAACCGGCGCCTTTTTTTCCAGTACGGCGTGCTGCTGCCGCGTAGTCCCTTCGGCCATGTGGACCAGGCCATCGGCAAGAACACGGCGGCAGGTACCCTGGGGCTCATTCCTCCCAATGTGATCATCAAGGAGGATATTGAAGAGCTGACCGTGGACGGGGTGAAGATGGTGTTCCAGAACACCCCCGGCACCGAGGCACCCGCCGAGATGAACACCTATTTCCCCGAGATGAAGGCTTTCTGGGCTGCCGAAAACATCACCGGCACCATCCACAACATCTACACCCTGCGAGGGGCCCTGGTCCGGGACGCCCTGGAGTGGTCCAAGCAGATCAACAAGGCCCTTTACATGTTCGGCCAGGAAGCCGAAGTAATGTTCTCCGCCCACTCCTGGCCGCGCTGGGGCAACGAGCGCATCCAGGAAGTGATGCGGACCCAGCGGGATACTTATGCCAACCTGAACAACGGCGTCCTTCACCTGGCCAACCAGGGGGTCACCATCAACCAGATCCATAACGTGTACAAAGTCCCCGAGAGCCTGGAGATGCAGTGGGCGGCGCGCAGTTACCACGGGTCGGTGGAGCATAACAGCCGTGCGGTGGTGAACCGGTACCTCGGCTACTGGGACGCCAACCCCACCACCCTGATCCCCCTGTCCCCCGAGGATTCTGCGCCCCTGTACGTGGAGATGATGGGCGGTGCAGAGGCCATCATGGTCAAAGGCAAGGCCCTTTTTGACGAAGGAAAATACAGGCACGCCCAGGAGATCTTGAACAAGCTGGTCTACGCCGAGCCCCAGAACCAGAAAGCCAAAGACCTGTTGGCGGATGTGTTTGAGCAGATCGGGTACCAAAAGGAGAGCCCCAGCGTGCGAAACAGTTTCCTGGCTGCAGCCTATGAGCTGAGAAACGGCATCCCCGAAGGGGCGACTCCCTCCACATCCGGTCCCGATGTGGTGGAGGCCATGTCCACCGAGCTCTGGCTCGATTTTCTCGCCATCCGGCTGGACAGCTCCAAAGCGGCTGGCAAAGCTTTTACGATCAACCTGATCACTCCGGACAACGACGAGAAATTTGCCGTGGAGTTAAGCAATGCCACCCTTACCAACATTAAGGGGTATGAGGCCGAAGACCCCGACCTGACCATTACGATCAACCGGGAAGACCTGGTACAGGTCATGATGGGCGCCGTCTCTTTCGAAGACCAGATCACAAACGGCAAGGCCAAGCTGGTGGGGGACAAGAAGCCTTTTGATGAGCTCAAGACCATGCTGGTGCAGTTTGACCTGGGGTTTGAGTTGATGCCCGGAACCGGCACAAAGGACCTGACCAAGGAGAAACAACCCTTTGAGCAGCCCGAGCCTGCAAGTACCTCTGGAGGATAAGCATTTTCCTTCGGGACGCTGAGAGACAAACAAAAAAGCCGCACCCTTTGAGAGAAAGGGGGCGGCTTTTTTTTGTGATGATTCCGGCGATACCAGTGACGGTTCTCAATTTGCTTTTAAGGTGAGTGGCCCATGCACTTAAGATTTCAATAGAGTGACGTCGGAATAACTTGGTGCCCGGAGAACGAAGGCCTGTTAGGACCCGGATGCCTTCGCAAGCCCGACGATTCCGGTTCTCCGTACACCATGGTCGGTGACCCCAAGGCCGACATGCTGCTGTCGACGCTGGCTAAGCGTTTCGCCTCGGTTCTGGTGCATGGAATGCACTCTACTACACCCAGGTGTCCCAACCAGCTTTCAATGTGGCACACCTTGCCGCCGGAGGCATTTTTGTTAATTCTTAACTTCTTATCGCTCGGGCTCCAGCTCTTTGAGGATATGATCCGTCAGCTCTCCGAAGCGGGGCATGGAGCGGCGCCTTGGGCGCTCCAGGTCCACGTCCAGGGTGTTTCGAATCCTTCCGGGGCTTCCGGTCATGATCACGATGCGGTCGGCCAGGAAGACCGCTTCGTCCACACTGTGGGTTACCAGGACAATGGTTTTGCGGGTCATCTCCCAGACATTGAGCAGCTCCTGCTGCAGGAGGATGCGGGTGTGGGCGTCCAGGGCGCCGAAGGGCTCGTCCATGAACAACAGGTCCGGGTTGGTAGCCAGGGCCCGGGCAATGGCCACCCGCTGTTTCATGCCCCCGGACAGCTCGTGGGGGTAGGCGCGGGCAAAGTCCTTCATGCCTACCATGCCAAGAAATGCCATGGCTTCATGGTGACGGGTGGCCTTGTCGATACCGGCAAATTTCAAACCCGCCGCGACGTTGTCACGGGCCGTGAGCCAGGGAAACAGGGAGTACTCCTGGAATACGAGGCCGATGTGCTCGCAGGGCTTGGTGACAGGGACACCCCGGTAGTGAACCGTTCCCTCCGAGGGCTTTTCAAGGCCCGATGCGATGCGCAGGATGGTGGACTTGCCGCACCCCGAAGGCCCCACAATGCAGGTAAATGAGTGCTCCTCCATGGCCAGGTTGATGTCGGTGACCGCTGTGACGGTTTCTCCGCGCCTCGTGGTAAAGGTTTTGGACAGGCTCTCTATGGTGACGATGTTCTGTTGCGTGTGGGTCATGGGTTGGACTGCCTTTGCCAGCTGAATTTTTTCTTTTCAATGCGGTGAAAGATCATATCCATCAACGCCCCGACAACACCGATGGAGACCATGCCGGCGATGACGATGTCTGTGGCGGCCAGGGTAAAGGCGTGGGTAATCATGTACCCGATGCCGGAAAGGGAGCCCGGAAGCATCTCTGCGGACACAAGGCACATCCACGCGATGCCCAGGCCGATGCGCATGCCGGTGATGATGGCCGGCATGGCGGCGGGAACGAGGACCCGGGTGAATACCTGGGCCTCGCTTGCTCCAAGGACCCGGGCCGAGTCGATGAGGGTGGGGCTGACATGCCTTACCCCGTGGATGGTGGCGGTGAGGATGGGGAAGAACGCCCCGATGGCGATGATGAACAGCATGGCAAATGTGATGTTGTTCAGCGTAACAAAGAGCTGGCCCATCTCAACCCCTGTGAGGGTAGCCAGGCTGGAGACGCCGAACCACGCCATAACCAGCGGAACCCAGGCCAGGGGGGGAATGGGCCGGAAGAGGTTTAAAAAACCGTTGAAAAATCGAAACACGGTTGCGTAGTACCCCATGACGATACCTAAGGGGATGGCGATGACGGCAGCAACCGTGTACCCGATGGCCACCCGGGTCAGGCTCACCAGGACGTTGCCTGTCAGGGAGCCCATGCTGATCAGGTCATGGGTGGGGTGTGCCAGAAGCTTTGCCACCTGATCCATGCCGGGCAGGATGACCTGGTTGGCGACCCGCTGGGAAAACACGACCCAGGCAAGGGCAAACAGGGCCGGGGCAAGAAAGGGCAGGGAGAGGGAAAATGCATTTTTTTTCATGCTGAATCCAGGCGTAGGATCCGGCGTCATTTCAGGTGGTGCCGGATCCGTTGGTATGGGGAGTTAATGGACCAGGTTTTTTTCTATAAAAGAAAAATCATAAAGAATGGGAGCGGCGGTTTTGAGGTCCGTACCCTTAAGGACGCCGCTGAATTTGTTCATGCTGTTGAGCATGGAAAGGAAAATGGCTTCACCTTTGAGCCAGTTTTTTGTCGGGTCTGTGGTGTAGATGATGGACGATTTTTCAACGGCCGGGGCAGGCACACCGATCCAGGTTGCGGAAATTTCGGCAGTCTCTGCTTTTTTTGCGTTGCTCCAGTTTGAGGCGGCCGTCATGAGGCCTGTTATGGACTGGACCACGTCAGGGCGTGTGGCGATGAGCTCTTCACTGGCACCCATCACGCAGCATGGAAAGTCCGTCCACTGGCCCCGGGGTGGGAGATCCCTTGAATTGAGGGCCACATAACCGACCTCCCTGAACGCTGCCACGGCAGGGTGGGGGGCGGGGCCCACCCAGCAGTCCACCTGCCCGCTGACCAGGGCGGGGATGAGGTTGGCGGTGGACTTGAGGTCCACCATGAGGATGTCGGCGTTGATATCATTGGGGTTGCCCGTGGTGGTGAACCCTGCCTTGCGAAAGGCCCCTTCAAAGACAATCCGGGGAGCGCTGGTGGGGGAGTGGTAGCCGATTTTAAAGGGGAGCCTGGACGCTTTGATGGCGGCGGCCACCTCGTCGTATCCGTGGATGTTGCGACCCTTGGGAAACACCATGCTCAGGCCATCCACGTGCAGGGGGCAGAGGATTTTGACCTTTGTTCCCTTGTCGATGCCGCTCATAAAGGCTGTGCTCGAGGCCAGCCCTAAATCAAGGCGGTTCATGGCGAACAGGGTGGCGGTCTCGGACCCGTTTTTGGACACAATGAGGTTGATCACCGCAAGGGGGGTGCCGTCCGCGGCCATGAGCTTGTACTTCTGCTTGGGTACCATGGGGGCCAGGTAGGCACCGGAGGCTTTGAAAGCTTCCCCTTTGATGGCGGCCACCATGAGGGGCGTGTGGTGGGTGGTGAAGATGTACCCCATGTAAAGGCTCGGCAGTTTTTTTTGGGCCGCATGGACCGCTGATCCTATGCAAAGGGCCATCAGCAGCGTCGCAGCAGCTGTTTTCATCATTTTTCGTGTAAGGTGACGGCTGTTCATCTGTATGCCTCCGGTCATGGGTAAGGGTGCTTCCATTCGTGTATGGACGTAGATAGAGCTGCGTGTTGGTTTTTTTTCAGGCGGTTTTGTCCTTACATAGCGATTCGAGACCAACACCCCTTCCGCACAACGGCGAAGGGACAGGGTTCTGAAAGCGGTTCTGCAAGGGTGATTGCCTGTGGAATGGGAGGAAAATAGAAAACTCGGGAGGGGATGTCAAAACGCTTATATTGATGTTCTGTTGATGATAAATAGAAAATTTCAATGATAAGAGGGCGAATGAAAGCCGCTCAACGGCCACTTCATGGGGCAGGGATTCGCTTTTGCAGCGTGAAGAACGTGGCCTGGGTGGATGCTATCCGTTCGGTATTGGCCGTACAGAATACGGTGTGCGCATGGTGGTTTGGCGTCACGACGTGTACTTGGATCGGCTTCGACGCTTTCGCCTCTGCTTTTGACGCCTTAATTTTTCCGTTGCCGCATCGGTCCGGGACGTGCCGTGGAGGGTCTCGTCTATTTTTTCCACAAGGAGCCTGAGCCCTAAGAATCGGTTGAGATTCTGGGACCGCTTCGCACCGTATTTGACGATGATCCCGGTGGGCCGGTGTCTCAGGTGAACGCAGGAGGCCACCTTGTTGAGGCGTTGCCCGCCCCTGCCCGATGAGCGGATGAATGTCTCGTCGATGTCACCGGGCTTGATCCCCAGGGCATCCATCTTGTCCTTTAACTCCTTGACCTTTTTATCGCCTGGTCCCATTTTCCTGCGTCCTGTGCGCTTATGACGTTGTGGTATCGGGGTGCACCTGCCGTACCGTTTACATTGCAGGGCACCCCTGCTTCAGTTCTTAGCACAGGCCGCGGGAGGTCCTCAAGGGACCTCGCTACAGAGCGTCTGCGAGGATGGCGCTGACTCCCTTGATTTTTGCGATGGCTCCATCTCCGGGGCAGGCCACGATGAGATCCCCGTCACGATCAATGACAATGGCCGACGGCCTGCACAATCCTTCGGCCACCAGGGTTTTTATTCCGTTGGGGCGGATGCACTGGATGGTGCCGTGGGAGCCTTCGGACACATAGAGCCGCCCTTTTGAATCGACGGCCATGCCGGTGGGCGTCCGCAGGCCCATGGCAAAAAGGACCTGCGAACCATCAGGGTACATCAGGACCACCTGGCCGTTCACCGGATCAGCGATGTAAAGGTTCCCGCGTCGATCCATGGTGACGGCAGACGGCGGGGCCTGGGTTGCCTTGGTAAAAGAGACCCTGGCAGCCGGTGGCCGTGGGGCCGGAGACGATTCATCGGCACGGCATGACAGGGTGATGGAAGAACAGGCAACAGCAAGGCCCAGGAGAAAACAGCAGCGTGTGGCAAAGCGTGAATAACTGATCATTGTCTTCCTCATTTCATGGTCTTGGCCCGGATGTTTCACGAGTTGGGTGTGCTTATCTGTAAGGAATCAGGGCTGCAGATGTAGCGATTTACATCAAGGACCTGATAACGCAACGCTATAAGCGCGTTTGACTCACCCGGAGGGTGAGGAAATAGAGCAGAAAACCGAGAATTGCATTTTGGGGCGTTTGATTTATTCGGTCATACCGAATGCACCAATGCCTCATTGCTTTTATCTGATCGTTTTCTCATGAAATAACCGGGCTGGGTTGCTTCCTTACATACAATGTGCTGTATTGATATGTCTAATATATGTTTGTGTTGTGATTCATATGATTTTCGAATCGATCTCCCCTTGAGATAACCTCTCTGGGTTTTAAAGGGAGCGAAGGAGCAATCGTGTATGGAACTGAGGCAACTGAAATACTTTCTGGCCGTGGCCGAGGAACTGCATTTCGGCAACGCGGCCCGTCGCATGAATATTTCGCAACCCCCCTTGTCCCAGCAAGTCAAGCAGCTGGAAGAGGAACTTGGGGCAAGGCTGTTTGAACGGACGAGTCGGTCGGTGGCCCTGACCCCGGAGGGTGTTTTTTTTAAGGAAGAAGCGAAAGCCATCCTGGAAAGGCTTGAGCGGGCGGGCGATACCGTGCGGGCCATGGCCCGTGGTGAGGAGGGTTCGCTGTCCATCGGTTTTGTGGTGATCATCAACCAGAGCCTGTTGCCGGAGGTGATCCTGGACTATAAGCAACGGTTTCCAAAGGTTCATCTGGAGCTCAAGGAGATGACCACCAACTATCAATTGAAATCCGTAAGGAACGGGACCTTGGATATCGGGTTTATCCGGTATCACAATCAGGACTTAAGCGGGCTCTGCAAGAAGACATACATCAAGGAAAATTACGTGCTGGCCCTCTCGGACCGGCATCCCCTGGCCGGGCGAACCGAGATCAGCCTGGGAGAACTCACCGACGAGCCCCTGGTTATGTTCAAGCGTGATAACCTGCCTGCGCTCTATGACGAAATTGTCCGAGCGTTTACCCGGGCGGGGATGAGGCCCCGTATGGTGCAGGAGACCAACCGGCGCCTTACGGCCATTGCTCTGGTGGCCGCGGGCATGGGGGTGAGTCCGGTGCCGGAGTCCACCCGGCGCCTGGGTCGCGAAGGGGTGACCTACCTGCCCATCGTAGAGCCCTTACCGGAAATTGAGGTGGCGGCGGTCTGGGCGGACAAAGGCGGCGTCAGTGTTCTGGATTCTTTTGTGGCTGTTATGGAGTCGCATCGCCGCCGGGGCTGAGGCTGGCCCAGCCGCCGACGGTTCCCGCCACAAAAAGGCTCCCCACTGCAAGGGCGCAGGCCGACATGACCACGAATCTCGGCGCGATGGGGATTGCGGCCACCACAACACCCGCAATGACGAGAACCTCGGGGATGAGGACAAGGCCCCGGAGAAGGTAGATCCCGCCGATGACGGCCAGCACCTGTCGTAACCAGGGCAGTGGCCTGATGGCTCCGGCTCCGGACAGGGCGTACAGCCCGAAAAGAATAAGGAGCCCGCTCACGAAAAAGCTCGTTCCCATGAGGGCCAGCCTGCTGCCCACGAGTGACTCCGGGGCTCCGAAATAGAGGCTGAGGGAGGGGGAGAAGGCTATTCCCGCTTGAAAAAGCGCCAGTGCAAACTGGAGGATGCCCGATGCGAACAGTATCTTTTTTGTCGTTGTCATGGGTGCTGCTCCCTGTGATGTTGTCGTTTGTCTCTCCTTGGAATCGCAGGAGAGTTATTTTTTTTTATGCCTGTAAAGCTAACATGTTAAAAAAGTGTGGAGCAAGGGTATGTTCTGAATATTTGACTTGTGCATTGCCTGATCTGTAGAAACCTGTGCTCAGCCGGATTTATTGTTTGGCGGGATGTTCCCTTCTGAGTGATGATAATTTTCGACCCCTGATGGGCACGGTGAGTATTTCTGGTGTACAACCTGAATGACGTATTTGATTTCTGTCTGTGATTAATGATTGATTCGTTAAATAATCTATGTTAATGCTTACGAGAATTAGTGAATTTCACACCAAGTGCTTCGTGCTTTTTTTATATCCAACCTTTTTAAATGCTGTTTGATCTGTTGTGGTGTCTGGGTGCTCTTTGCGCTCCCTGTTTCGCAGAAATTACTTCTGTCGCGATGTCATCTGCGAACCATGATGGAGGATCCCTGCGGTTGTATATCCCGGATAAGATAAAACCCCCCGGCAGACTTTCCTGATGCCTTGCCATGAAGGCTCCTCGCCCCGGTACGATAGGGGCGGGGGGCTGCCGGCGACGGGTTGGTGTCCGCTATCCAAGGTGGTCCTTACGGGATGGGATTCGGTGTCCTGCTTTGAGAAATATCCTTAAAAAATAATCTGTTCGCGAAATTCGCCGGTGTATGGAACATAGGGGCGATGGCCGTCCTGCGCCGACACGCGACGGGACTGTTGCGACGCACACCCACAACCCAACGTCGGACTCTTTCTATGGAGGGCAAAGGCATGGCGGTTTATTTCAAGAATCTTGTCACGTTGTCGTACTTGGGCCGGGTCGTGGTTTTTGGAAACAGGAACACGGCGGATGAGAGCTCCACGGAGATTTTTTTCAACGTCCTGGACCTTCAAACCACCTCTGAAAACGACGCCTTTGACTGGACCGGCTTCAAGCCCGTTGTGTTCACCACACAGCTTCGGCCCGCCGGCATGAGCCTGATCACCCTGGACGAATCCGAGTCCCTGTCCATTTCGCCTGCCGAGGCCCCTTTTCGCGTGGTCTCCGATGAGAAGTACATCTCCATTTTTCGCCAGTCCACCTACGGCACCCTTTACGTGAACCGGTTTACCCTGGTGAGCAGCCCGTCGCGGCGGGACCCCGATGTCACAGAGTTCTCCCTCCAGCCCGCATGGGAGGTGCGCTTTGAAAAGAGCGGCAAGGAGGATGTACCCGCCAACGAAAAAGACATCCAGGCGTATCTGGATCCCGAGGGCAAGCCCTTCCTTGAGCCCACCATCGAGCTGAGCATGGTGACGGACATGACCGCAGGGGAGTTTGACGTCTCTCTGTTGCCCGTGATGAATTCGGATCGGTTCTGCTGGCAGTTTACCGTGCTCAACAACACCTCCAAAAAAATCGACCTTTACAACATTCCCGCCGATGGAAACAACCTCTTTGACCTCACCGGGAAAACCGTGGGCACCGACAACAAACTGCACCCGGATAAGAGTTTTTCGGTGAAGGTGACAAACGGGTCGGATGTCTCCTTTGATGTGACAGGCGCTCCGGCCGCCTCTTTTTACACCAAGCAGGAGAAGGTGGTGGGCCCCGAAGGGGAGACCTCTTCCGTTAAGCGCTCCGGCCGGTTCATGATGGCCTTTGCAGGGACCCACGGTGGCACGGTCTCCACGGCCCTGGTGGACGCTGCGGTGTCGGCGGCCGGGACCCTGGCCGATATCCCGGACGAGCTGACGGCCTCCCTCATCAGCGAGGCCAACTACACCCTTGCTTTCAGTGACATTGCACGGGTGGGGCTTGCTTCTCCTTCGCCCAACCCCCTGGAGATCAGGGGGGCGTTTCAGTTCAACACCTGGATCTATCCCAAGGCCGCCACCGCGGGAAAGCAGTTTATCATCGGCAGCATCGACGCCAGCGCCGAGGCATCCTCCGCCCCCTACCTCGCCCTGGTGGACGGGGCCCGGCTGGAGGTGGGGTTCGGTGACGGCACGAAGCGCATCTCCTGCCAGACCCTTCAGCCCCTGGTGTCGGTCAACAACTGGTTCCATGTGGAGGTGACCTACAGTGGCAAGGGGGCCAACCCCTTTACCCTGACGATTAACAGCAGCGGGGCTCCCTTAAGCGATGTCACCGTCGATGCCGAGCCCTCGGGCACGGCCCTTTCATCCATCGGCGCCCAGGGAAGCGGCTTTGTGGGGCTCATCGACAGGACTGTCGTTTCCGTGGGCGGAAGCGAGGTCTGCTCTTTTGAGTTCAACGAGGTCGACTACGGGCAGTCGCCGCCGGTGACGCCCAACAGCACCTCGGGGTCCACGGTGAAAGGCGAAGTATACGGCGCCACCCTGGAACCGTCCAACAGCCCGCTGGGCACGAACACCACCGGGGAGCTGGTCATCGACAAGGACAACCTGAGCATCTACGCGGGGGTGGCGGATTTTCTGACCCCGGCATCGTCTCCCTATCTCATGGAGGGCTCAGACGGCCTGGTACACCTCTACTATGCCGACCACGATACCGATGAGTTTGCCGTGGCGCACTACGCCCTGGACACCTCCCGGGCCTCCTTTTACGCCAACTGGGCCGCGGACGCCGCCCATGACAGTCAGGAGGGCCTGGTCACCTTTATGGCCGTGCGGCCGGGTTCCTACGTGAATAGCGCCACGATTTCTGTTGCCAACTCCTTTTCCACTGCACACTGCGATGTCACCATGACCCATACCGTGTCGGGTACCACCGAGACCTGGAAAGGGGTCCCGAGGTCCCTGGACCGTCTGGTGTCGGTCTTTGCAGGGGATGCCTCGGGGTCGCCCAACGACAGCACCCTGAGTTCCGGGGCCACGGTGTTTTTTGATTACGCGGGCCTTTATCCCGGCGTCTGGGCTCCTTCGGACAATGCGAGTTCCCCGGAGCACTTTGTCTTTATGACCCGTTTTGAAAGCGGGCTGCCCTTAGGCTCGGTGGAGATCCTCGACAATGCCTCGGCTGTCCCGGGTACGGTGAACGTCAACCTCACCATCAACCCCGATCACTGGGCCGCAAACCCCTCGGGGAGCCAGTCCATCACCCAGGCCTGGACCGCAGTGCCCGTGGGGGCCAGGCAGTTCGTGGACGTGATGAACGGCAGCGCCTCCTCCTACGACTACAGCGATGCCGGTTTTTCCAACTGCGACGTCCAGTACCTGGATGCCAGCCTGAGTCTGAGGGCCGAAGCCTCGAACCTTTTGACCGTGTTTGTCCAGAAGAGCCACATCAGCGATTTTGCGGTGCAAATCGCCGGGACAGGCCAGGCCGACTGCGACATGACCGTCACGGCCGGTGGGGCAAGCTATGCGTTTCCAGGGATCAGCCGGGACCAGAACGAGATGGCGCTCCTGCTCAACGGCCAGGGGGAGGCAGGCCACTACCCAGACGGGTACCTGGCCAACGTGGCGCCCTGGGTCATGGCCGTCACCGACGGGCTGCTGGCCCACGTGTCCAATCAGGACAGCAAGGCCCCCACCGAGAATATCCTTGCCGGGGCCATGCTCTTTGCCCAGTTTTTCACCGGAAACATCGACTCCGAATCCCGGGTCGTTCCCCTTGCCCAGACCACTGCCACCATCCAGCAGCAGGGCAAGAGCCAGAAAGGCTCAGATGTAACGGTGCTCTCCGAGGGCTCCGGGCTTTTTGCCGCCGTGGCCGACACCACGCCCACCAACGGCGCCGTGGCCGTGGTGAAAAACACCGCCCAGGCCCCGGCCCTTACCCAGGGTACCGACGGCGGCTGGATCAAAGAGCCCAACCGCTTTGCCCTGGAGGTCAACAAAACAACCTCGTCCCCCAATTACGTCTCCTTTGATGTCTCCAGGGGGCATATGCCCAGCGAGGTGCTGGCCATTGACGGCGATGTCACCCTGGAGGCCTGGGGACGCCCGGTTCCCCCCACGGGCGGTGAGACCATTTCAAAGCTGCTGAGCTACCATGTGCACGGCAACGTGGACAACCCGGACAAGGATTTTCAGTACATGATGGGGTACGAGAACTGGTATGTGCCGAGTTTTCGGGCCAGCACCACGGTCTACTCCTCCATCATCCTCAACGAGGGCACGCCCAACGACATCACCCTCCACGGTTTTGTCCGCATCGATTCGTCGGCCCGGGACGACGGCGACCTCTTCGGCATGACCACCAACCAGCTGGTGAAAGAGTACCTGCGGGTCTATTCGGATACCTCCGGCAGCCTGAGCGTCTCCTTTGCCGGAACAAAAAGGATCTCAGGGTCGGCCCCCACCGACACCTGGACGGCCGTGGGCATGACCCTGCGTACCGTCAGCGACACCGAGGTGGAGATCATCCTCTATGTGGACGGGAAGAACCAGGGCTCGGCCACGGTGACCCAGAACTTCACGGATTCCCTGGGCACGCTTTACGGAGGCGGGTACCTGGATACCGGCATGCAGATGAAGATCAACCAGCTCGCCCTCTGGCCCCGGGCCCTGGATCCCATCTCCATGGAACGTCTGGCCGATAGCGGGGTCTCCCAGGTGGTGAACCCGCCCCTGGTCTGCCTGAACTTAAACGACGGCCTGGACACCATGGTGGCCAGTAACTCCAGTTACCTGGGTTCCGAATACAACGGCACCTACCAGAACCTGGACAACTCCTCCTGGAGCCAGGACGGGGGGCTCTTCATGAGCCCCTTTGCGGCCAACGAGCAGGAAGCCCTGGTGGCAAAGGACACCGGCAGCAAGGCCTGGACCCATTCGGCCTTTGTTTTCCGTCAGGGTTTCTGCCTTGAAATGATCGACGAAAACTACGTGGACTGCGGCGGCGACTCCAGTCTCAAGATCGTTGAAAAAGGGGCCATGGAAGCCTGGGTGAAACCGGCCGTGGAAGCGGGGATCTACCGGATCATCGCCTCCAAGAACGGAAGCTACACCCTGGGGCTCTACCCCGACGGCACCGCTTTTTTCGAGCTCTCCATCGAGTCGGGGGATGCAGCCCACACCCTCACCGTCAAGGCCTCTTCGGCCATCGCGGGGGGGCAGACCGGTTACCTGACGGCCACCGCCGAGATTCGGAGCATCGACCAGGAGTATGTGGACGGGCAGCCGGCCAAGCCCCAGAAATACGGGGTCTACCTCAATCTCTTCGTGGACGGCGCCCTGTCCGGTTCCTTTAAAAAAGAGGACTTCGACAAGCCGGTCCAGACCAGGGAGTCCGACGAGCATCTCTACCTGTGCGGTTCCCCTAAGCTCAACCAGATCTACCACGGCAAGATTGGCGAGGTCCGGTTCTGGAACCGGGTACTGGAGGCCGATGAAATCCGTGAGGCCTTTCTTACCCACCGGCCGCCCGTTAACTCCGATGGCCTGATTTCCTACTGGCGTTTTTCCGAGATGAAGGGCCAGACGGCCTTTGACAGCAAGGACGTGAACAACGCCACAATCACCAGCGGGGAGCTGTGGCAGCTCTTCCCCGAGATCGCCACCACCGTCTTTTATGTGGACGGGGGCGAGTCCAACGTGGAGAACGTGCCGGTGGCGGACCTGGGTGGCTACGGCGACCAGGGCACCTTCACCCTGGGAACCTCCCTGGTGAGCAATGCGTCCCGGTATCCCCTGAAAGGGGGCATGGACGAGGTGAGGATCTGGAAGGCCCAGCTCACAGGGGAGCAGATCTCCGACAACATGAACCGCACCCTCTCCGGCGCGGAGACGAACCTTGCCGCTTACTGGCGCTTTGACAGCGGGTCGGGCCTGGAGGTGGGGGACCGGACCGGCCGGGGCAACACCGGCACCTTTGTTCCGGCAGATGTGGCCACGGGCCCGGCCTGGATTGCTTCGGACGCTCCCATCAGCAATGAGGCGCCCGTGGTCTACAATGCCCTGAACGGCATCAAGACCCTGGCCCTGGCCCGCATCACGGGGCAGCCCTCGGTGATTGAGTACAGCGATCTCCAGGTCAACGCCTACGGCGATGTGTTCAGCGTCATGAAACGGGCCTATATTTATGAGGACAAAGGAAGCGGCCAGCAGGTGCTCTACACCGGGTTCAAGGTAGGGGACCTGGACACCATCTACATCGGCCAGGTGCAGACAAAGCCCTCGGTGATCGGGTTTATCGAAGGAGCGCCCCCGCTGCCCAGCGAGAACCAGACTTTTCCTTATTGGAACTATCCTGCCTCGGACAACAGCAACTATGCCGGGGCCACCTCCGTGGACATGACCGAGGCCAGCGAGGTGGAGTACAGCTTTTCCGCATCCCAGAACGACGGCTCGCGTCTGACCTACGGGAGCAAGCTGGGGATCATCAGCGAAGGGGATGTGAAGAGTTCGGTGGGCCTGGGCGTGGAGGCGGAGACCACCCTGTTCGAATACGGGATCTCCGGGGGCGGCAAGCACAGCTTTGAATTGTCCAACTCCACGATCCAGGAGAGTTCCCTTAAGAACCGCACCTCCATCAGCAAGATCAGCGCCTTCCGGCCCGGGGGTTCCTGGGAGAGCATCTCCGATATGGTCAACGATGCCGTGGGGCTCCGGTTTATCACGGACAACGCCGGGGTGGCCATCGTCAAGTCCGGCACCGCGGATCTCTATATGCTTGCCATCAAGGGGACGCGGACGCCTGTGCGGTACAGCGTGGTGCCCAACGAAGACATTCCCGAGGACATGAATCTCATCCCCTTTCCCATCAACAACCGCTACATCAAGCAGGGCACCCTGGACGGCAAGATCGGCCTGGAAAACGACCCGGACTACCCGGACGCCAACCTGGTCCGGGGCAGTTACTTCAAGCCTGTGGAGGCGTATTCCCTCAAGCGCAAGATCGAGCGTAAGGAAAAGGAGCTGGAGGGCTACTACGAGCAGTTCGCAACGGACGGCGGCATGACCATCGAGGACTTTACGGCCAAGATCAAGGACAACCCGGCCTTTGACTGGTCCCGCAAGATCTCCAACCGCAATATCGTCAACACCTATGTCTGGTCGTCCAGCGGTGCCACCTACGCCGAGCAGACCTCGGTGATGGACACGTATTCGGAGACCTTCTCCGGGGTGGAACTGGTGGACAACGGGGGCGGGCTCTTTGTGGAGACCAAGATCAACAAGCCCATCGGTCCCCTGGCCGAGTTTGACCTGATGTTCAACGTCAGCCTTGAAAAAACGGCCACCAAGGCCAAGGAGGCGTCCCAATCCTTTGACCTGAGCTGCTCGGCCAACGCGGAGAGCACCCTGGTGGCCCCCATCGTGAGCGAGCAGGGTGGCAACCCCCACCTCGACGGCATGACCTCCGAGCTGGCACCGGGCAAGGTGGACGGCTACCGGTACCTCGCCTTCTACCTCACCCCGTCCGAGGAAAATTTCCAGACCCTGTTCTCTACGGTGATGGATCCCAACTGGCTCCACAACAGCGTGGATGCCAACGCCGTGGCCCTGAGGCAGGCGTCGGTGGCCGAAAACGGCTGTTGGCGCATTTTGTACCGGGTGACCTTCGTGAGCCGGATCCCGGCGAAATTCCAGCCCGTGAAGTCCGAGACCCAGCCTCCCAACATCGATCCCCCGGCCAACCTGGATTTCAACGTGTGGCTGACGCAGATCGTGGAAAAGCTCGTGGACACGGACACGCCCACCCCCGAAGAGATCGGCAGCGCCGTGGCCCGGACCCTGGGCACGGACTCTTCGGATGTCGGTGTGCTGGGGACTGTTTTGCCCTGGTGGACGGCGTTTCTTACCGCAGCGGAGACCTACGGCTCCCAGGAGTACAAGGCCTTGCTCACCCTGAGGGAGGACCTGTTGCGCTACATGATCGAGAAGTACGAAGCAGACCAATTGTGATGTGGGGTTCACCCCACCAACAGACAACCAAGGAGGCGTCAAAATGGCAGACTCAACATGGGATGGCTTGCTCCTGAGAACCTCATTGTCCGACGACGGGAGCCTGCCCAGGAAAGTGACTTCAAGCTCCCCGGACGTGATCTGCTCGGGCTCCGTTCCCCCGGACAACCCCGAACAGTACGTGGACCCGGCCAATTACAGCAACGGGTACTCCAATAAGATCTTTAACAACGTGAGCAACTACTTTTATATCCGGGCAAAGAATATCAGCAGCACGGCCCAGGAGAAGTACCTGCACGCCTACTGGGCCCAAAGCAACCTGATCCTGCTGCCGTCCATCTGGAAGGACAACTACATGCGCACCTCCTCCAACGCGGACGGGGTGAAGGTCAAGGCGGAGAACAAGGGCGATATCGTGGCCAACACCGAAGACGCTTTTCGCTGGGAGCCCACCACGCCGGACCCCGATACCCACTATTGTATCGTGGCCCAGGCATCGGACTCCATTGATCCCTCCGAGGGCGTGCCGGAGGATAACTTCGAGAGCGCCGCGGCCTGGTCCGACTGGCTGGCCCAGAGGGGCAACTGGGCCTGGAGAAACACGGTCTACGTGGCATCGGACAGCCCGGACCTGACCCAGACCACAGGCCACAAGATCCAGATTCCCGGGGACCCCGTGGATCCTCCGCACCTGTACAACCTGTACATCAAGTGCACCAACGTGCCCGTGGGATGGTCCTTCCAGTTTACCAGCGGCACGGTCATCGAGCTGCCTCCGGGCTACGACAACCCTGTGGACACCCTCACAAAGCCCAAAGCCGATGTGACCAACCCCAACGACAACATCGGGGGGCACTGGTACCTGCCCGCCCAGTTCATGACCAACATCTCGGTGAGCGTGTGGTTCAACGGCATCCCCCCCAACTCCGACACCAAGTGGCAGCTGAAGATCAACGAAGTCACCGACGACGACACCCTGAGCCTCTACACAACGGCCCTGCCCATCATGATGCACGACGAGCCCCATCCCAAGGTCCTTGAGTGGCTGGCCCACAACGAGCTTCACGCCACGTCCCGGGACATTCCCATCGGCAAGGAGGTGGAGTGCGGCAACATCAACTTTGACCTGGTTTAACGACAGGCACGGCCATGGGCATGCCATGACTCTTTCGACCATATAAGATGCAAAGGAGAAGGCCATGAATACCATAGACGCAACCATCAGGTTCAAGGGGATCGATGTGGCCGCCGGGGCCACGGGAAGTTTTTACAGCCTGGCCGGCAAGCAGACGGCAAGCTACGCAGCCGTGACATCTGTTGCCCCGGATGAGAACGGGGATGTGGCCATCGATATCGCGGCACAGATCAGCGACGCCCCGGATTTTCAGGCCCACTACGCCTACAGCCAGCTCTCGGCTCCGGAAAACCTGGTTTTCAAGGTTGTGTTCAGCGGGGAGTACCCCATGGACGGGGAGTTCCAGATCGGGAGCAGCAATTTCGACGGGTTCAAGGTCAACCGGGGGCCCGTGGAGAACAAGGAACTCAACGCCAGCACCACGGCGACCTTTGACACGGACCTGGATTTTTGTATCTGGCTCGGGGACCTGCCCATCTCGGGCACGGCCAGCGTCTCCCTTAAGTTCTACAAAATCGTGAGCGACCCCAGCGGCATCGACAAGCAGGTCAAGATCGCCGAGAGCATCCTGACGCTGAACAACAAGACATGATTCCCTCCCTCGGGGCCGGTTGTTTACGGCCCCGTGCACAAAAAACACCTCTTCGGGCATGGGGCCCGGGGAGGTGTTTTTTTGTTTACCCCCTTCGGGGGGATGAAAGGGGCATGGGCCGTGTTGACTCGCTCAAGGAGATGGCCCCGGTGGGGCAGGTGGTGACGCAGAGGCCGCAGCCTGTGCAGGCGTGGGGATGAAATATCATATGCCCGTTCTCAAATTCTCGGGCTCCAAACACACAGCGGTCCACACACTCCCTGCAGTGAACGCAATCGTCCACCTGGGTGACGGCGACATAGTCTGAATGGGCGATGAGTTCCCTTCGCCCGGAGTCGCGAATGATCTGCAGCTCATGGCAGCAACACGGGCAGCAGCTGCACAGGGCATACAGCGCATGGTCCGGCCTGTACAGGGCCAAGTGAACGAGGCCGCACCGGTTGGCGTGTTTCAGGATCTCCTTGGCCTCAGAAAACTCAACACGGCGGGCTTCCCCTTTATCCATGCATGCCTCAGCCATTTCGTCGAATAGCAGGCAGACTTCGAGAGGGTTGTTGCACCGTTTGTAGCGGGCCCTGCATTCGCATGCCTGAACCGCCACGGTTTTTGCCGTGCGCACGATCTCCGTCACCTGCTCTGTGGGGAGCACCCACTGTTTTTCCTGAACCGATTCGGAGACGGGAACCACCCGTGATGAGTGGGAGATCCGTCGTGCCTTGAGCCATTTGTCATAAGTTTCTAAGCGTTTCGAGAGAAAAGAGTCCATGGGCTCTGCTCCTCATCAGGGTTAAAGTCCGGTGAGCATCAAGGCTCCCAGGGCTGTGAGCGCCATGCCGGAGACGGCGGTGAGGATTCCCGGGAGGCGTCTTCCCCGGGTCGTGGAGGCTTTCAGCCCGGCGTTTTTTCCTGCCACCACGAGGATCACGGCGGCGGAGATGGTCAGGGCCATGCCCAGGGTAATACCAAAGGCCATGAGGATGCCCAGGTAGGTGAGGTGAAGGCCCATGGCAAGGAGCATGACCGTGACGACGCCTGGGCAGGGGACCATGCCGAAGGCCACAGCGGCCAGAAGGCCCCCGGCTTTCGGGGCACTCTCCTGATGGGGCTTGGGGCGTGCGGCTTCGTAGATACCGGAGATCAAAAGAAAGAGCCCGAGCAGGATGACAAGGGAAAAACTGACCTGGCTGGTAAGCCTGGTTGCGTCTTTCAGGCCGGTGGTCATGCGGATTTCAAGGAACCATTTGATGCACAGCACGGTGAGGATCCCGGAGAGGCCGTGGCTGAAGGCGACGATGTTGCCGAAGAGGACTCCGTCCTTGGTTTTGCGGTTTCCGTGGAGCATGTAGGCCGTGGCCACGGCCTTTCCGTGGCCGGGACCGGCTGCGTGGACGGCTCCGTAGAGGACGGCAAGCCCCAAAAGCGGTGCCAGGGCAAAGAGGTCCGGGGAGGCGGCAAAGGATTTCAAGGTGGCGGCCATCTCGCTTCGCATCTGGAACTGGATGAGGATGAGCTTGTGCACCAGGCGCGTCCCAAGGCCCGGCGCGGTGTCCGGGGGGCCGAAGGCGTGGGCGGCAAGGGGGCTCAACAGGATCCACGTGAAGAGGGCCAGGGCCGCTGTGCGCATGCGGGAGGTCATGGGCGTGTTTCCTTTCCGCCGGGGGAAATGACGGCTTCAATGGGGTGAAGCATGCCGAAGTAGTACGTTTCTTCTGTGTTTTCCCTCAAAGTGAAACCGACCCCCTGGGGGACATCGCCGGAAAAGGTGACGGGGTTGTCCTCGGAGAGGAACAGAGCCGAGTAGTTGGTGGGATCGTACTGGCTGAGCCGCAGGGGTTCCCCCTTGTTCTGTAGCGGTGCAATGGGGATAGAAAATCGGTATACCACGATGCCATCCTTTGCCTCGCAGTGGAAGGAGGCGATGGTGACGGGGTGGTTTTTGGTGCCGCTGTGGGTGATGAAGGTGAAGTAATGCTGTTCGGAAAGGTAGTCAAAGGCTTCGGATTTCAACGTGCTGAGCTCTTTGGGAGAGAATGAGCCGTCTCCGTTGGTGTCGTAGTCTTCCAGGATCATGGCTGAAAAGCCGTCGTCAAAAGCCCAGTCCACATCCAGGCGCACAGGCTGCTCAGCTTTATAACAGAGATTCATGGTGCTGGTGATGAAGACATGGGGGTGAGCCCTCAAAGCCGATTGCGGGATGAGCGCAAGGGCAATGGACAATATCAGGGTATACATAAGGGGGGTGTGCATGAAAAAGGGTTCCTGCGGGTCAAAGGGTTTTCGAAAGCGGTTGTTCCTATATAGGGCGTGTTGATCTTACAGCGCAAGAGAAAAAGGATCGATGTTCCGGGCCGATGACTCAGGGCCGTCAAGACGTACTCTTCATTTTCTCTTTTTGTTCATGACGATACGGAATCTTTATCATGCCGTTATGCGTTGTCTCCCGGTGGGAGGGACTCCTTCGTCACGTGATTTCCCCTATAAACGGTTTGCCTTGTAAAGCATTCGGGTTCTCTTGTTGGTGAATGTTGGAATTGACCTGTTTTTCTTGAAGTTTAGAACATGTTCGGGGTTTGCTTTTATACTTGACAAATAAGAGTGTAGATCATTATAACATCAACTATTCAGGTTGGAAAAAGAGAGCCTGTTGTGAATAAAGCCTTGGCGGAGGAGAGTTTCCGCACGTATCAGGGGTAGGCTCCCGATGTCTTATCTTTAATACTGTTACAATGAAACAACCCAAAAAATTAGGTAGACGTTCAGGTGCCCTGATCTCGTGACATCCCGAGACCCGGGCTAAGAGGGAATCCCGTGAAAATCGGGAACGGTCCCGCCGCTGTAACTCTCGTTATGCCTTTTAACGTGATGTGCCACTGGGTCAAACCGGGAAGGCCGTTAAAAGGGGGGAGGAGTCAGAAGACCTGCCTGAATGGATTTAGCATGATGAGGAATTTTCGGCGCCGTCTGCCCGAACGTTCCCAGGGCCTCGAGGAAGGTCTTTTGCTGAATGTGAATCTGTGGTGAGGATGAATACGGTTCCCCATATCGATGCATGCATCGGTATGGGGTTTTTTTATGGGGATTCATGAAACAGGTATCACTATGAATGAGCGAGAGTTGTTGAAACGGCACCTGCCCTTCGGCAGGCTTTCCCCGGAGGCCCTTGACCGTGTGGTCTCGGCGTTTCAGTCCTATCGATTCGCCGAACAGGAGAAGCTTGTGGTGCAGGATGAGGTGGCGACCTGGGTGGGGTTTGTGGTGTCCGGGAGCATCGAACTTCGTATCAAACAGTTTACGGGTGGGGATCTTTCCTTCGGCTCCCTTCGAAGGGGAGATTTTTTCGGGTTGATGTCCTTTGAACCCAAGGGGGTATCCATCGCCAGCGCTGTGGGGGCGACCCCCGGGGTTGTTTTGATGGTGAGGCGGGATGCCTTCCACCAGATGCTGGAGACGTATCCTGTTTTAAAGGCTTATTTTTACAAAATGTCCCTGGACAGGGTGTGGACGGCTTACCAGAGCCTGTACCAGGGGAAAGCCTCAGAGGGCCCGAGCCCTGTCATGCCGGGGTGCGTCTCCCTGGAGGTGCAGAAATCCATCGATTTCATCGACCGGAACTTCATGAACCCCATCACCCTGGAGGAGGCGGCCCGGGCAAACGGCATGAGCAAGTTTCACTTTTCGCGGATTTTCAAAGACAAGACAGGCATGTCCTTTAAGGAATACCTCAACATGCGGCGAATCCATGTGGCGAAAAAATTGTTTGTGGCAGACAACCTCAACGTGTCGGAGGCCTGCTACCAGGTGGGATTCAACGATCAATCCTATTTTTGCCGGGTCTTTCGCAAACTCGAAGGCTACACCCCGTCGGAGTTCAAAAAGATCTGCACCGGCCGATTTCCTTCCCGGAAACGGGGAGAATCCCATGCCAAGGTGGTGTCGGGGTGAATGCTGGGAGGAGGCGGACTTGAATGATAAGGGAACACCTTTGGCCCGGAGACTTCGGGCGTTTTTATGCTGATGGAATATGGACGGCTGCTGTGCCTTGATCATGGTGCATAAAATGCACCCTACGGGTCGTGGTTTTTTGTATTGGCTAGGGTTAACGGCTCTTATCGTCGGATAGCTCAAGTCGGCCGTGCATGAGAAAGGCCGCACTGCAGGGGGGGCCGAAGGTGCCGTTGAGGGCATAGGTGTTCGAAACAAGGTGTGTGTTGAGTCCATAGAACGTTATGGAGCCTTCTGCGATGATATTGAGAAAATAGTATAGTATTCTCCCGAAATCAGTAGAGTTTTCGTTGGAAACAATCCTTAGGTGAAAGTCTTTTTCTGTTCGAAAGATGATCCCTTTACACACTTTGTATGATAAATGGCTCCATTTATCGGCATAGTTTATTCCCCCAATATCCTTTTTGCAGTATATGTATACCGTTTTTTCGTTTTCTCCGCCCATTGAGAAAGAAGATGAGTCGAATGACCCGTCAAAACCGATATGTATCTCTGATGCTATGGTGAAATTGTGGGCATTGTAGTGTCGCCCATTGGAGATTGATTTGAGAAATAACGTGGCATTGGCAGGGGCGTTTGCATCACTGAAGTAGTAAATTCGGCCTTGATGGTCTCCCTCATGGAGACCGAAAGAATATTGGGGCCATTTCCCATTGCCATGGTTGTAGAGACTGTTGCCGTGTTCGGTTGGTATGGCATAGTCTGCAGCGTTACTCCCATAATGCCCCGGCCATTGGTCTACGGTATACACTGTGCCGTTGTTATTGAGATATTCCCAGTCAATGGGGCGAACATCCCTAACTAGCGATGCCCCCTGGATTCCTGAACGGCAGTTGACGATGTGGCCTCCTGCGCTGACAAGGGTGTTGCCGGTGACCTCCACCGGTTCTATGCATTTTATGTCGCTGTTGGCATGGACACCGCCCGTGTTTTCGAAAATCAATTGATTTCGACGCCATTTTTGATCCGTTCGAATGTCCGAGCCCTGATTTCCCCCGTGGGCCAGGATACCGAAACGCCGCCGAAATGCCACGGAAACCACGTGAACGTCGACGTTTTTTTTCTTTTCCAATTCCCCCATAAGAAGGGCTTCTCTGACAGTCAGGGCGACTTTGACGGCATTGACGTATTCGTCGGCGGGAAAATCGGGGTCTCCTTCGGCTGCAAACTCTTTGTAGGCGAGAAAATCACCGTAGGCGTCGTTCTCATCGTAGTATCCCCGTGTGATCTCCACTTCGTAATTTTGCGGGAAGTCCTCATCAACCGCAGGATCTTCCATGGCCTCTTTTTCCGGAAAAAGATTCTGGACAAGGACCTTGCGGGCAAGGGCTTCGGGGTCTCCGTCGCAGAGGTGCAGGGCCCCTGCCATGGCAGCGGCGTCCACGCAGTTCTGGAGGGTTCGTTTTTCGCTGAAGAGATAGCCGGATTCGATGACCAGAGCGAGCATCATGAGCAGGGCTGTCATGAAAAAGGCCACCACAAGGACGATGGAGCCTTGCTCGTGGTCTTGGGGACTATTTATTGTTGTTTTTATTACCATGCGCATGGTCATCCGCTTTCAAGGTGTTTTTTTCATACAAGCGTAACTATTCAGCTCTTAAAAAGCTGTTGCCGGAGTTATTCCGGTTAAAGTCAAGCGAATCCCAAATGCCCTTCATCGTGTTTCCAGAGAAATGAAATGGGGGCCTTGCCCGGCTCGCCTGAAGGGTGAGAAAATCAAACAGCAAACGCTTGTTTACAGTTTGCTTTTTCAAAATAGCTGACATTTTTTTGTAGCCTTCCGAAATCATATAATTTCCGCTTTGGCTGGTTGTTTTCTCATGAAATATCCGGTCTTGGTCATCGTTTGAGCCACCGCCAGGATGTCATGACACCGTCCCAAAAGGCCGACAGCCCGTAGGGTGCACTCTGTGCACCGTGTCCGGGTCGCCCAAGATATCGATTTTACAGCAGTGTTCGGGGTATGACGGGCTTTGATTTTGGTGCACGGAGTGCACCCTACAAATCGGCTCTTTGCAGGTCGCGGCAGAAACGATGATCAAGGCCAAAATGGGCATCTCCTTCAAAATTGGTTGCCACATGTCACACATCACGCGAATGCCCCGAGAACGCTTGCAGAAGAACTGCCTATGGCGGCCCTTGTGTGATCTAAAGGTTTGAAAAGTTGGATAAATATCTTTTGAGAAAAGATTAAGACCAATCTAAATTAAAGGCGAATGTGATTTTCCTCGAGGAACGAGGGGGAAAGCGCATTCGCAACCAGCTTTCAAGGTGGCTCACCTTGCCGCCGGAGGCTTTCTTCCATGCATATCAGTCAGCCATGATGTCGGCGTCGCTGTCCTTGGCATCGGAGTCTGAGTCGACCTCTTTCATTGGATGTTCGTATTTGTTTTTGTAGATGGCGTTTGCAAGGGTTCCGGGCATGGTGGTGACGGGGGCGCGATTGACCGGTGCGTCGGGGTTCATGACCTGGGCGTGAAAGGTTTGGGTGAAGGCCTGGCCGAACTCGTTGGAGAAGTGCTTTGGAGTGGCGCAGCCTGCAAGCAGGATGGCGACAAGGGACAACAGCACCAGAAAGGCTGGGCGGAAGGGGATCATTTTTTGGGTGCTCCTTTGGTTGCGGCGATGTTTTTCCGGGCGGCGGGCAGGGTTGGGTCCATGGCAAGGGCCCTTGAAAAAAGGTCTGCAGCCTGCTCCGGGTTGTGTGTCAGGGTGTGGATGGCGCCCATGTTGTTCAGGGCCTCGGCAGGGGCCATGATTTCGCTGAGCAGGGCCATGGCTTCGGCCTCTTTGCCTGCAAATCCCAGGCAGAGGGCAAGGTTATGCCGGGCCAGGAAAAAGCTGTCGTCCAGAGTGATGGCGCGGGTGAAGCTGTCCCGGGCAAGGTCGAGATGTCCGGCACACAGGTGGGAAAAACCCATGTTGTTGTAGAAATCAGGACGCGCGGGGTTGATTTCAATGGCCCTTTTGTAGTGGCGCTGTGCTGCTTCCGGGTCACCCGTAAGGTCAAGTGTCATGGCCAGATCGTTGTGGGCCGGTGCGTAGTCCGGTTCCATGGCAAGGGCTTTGGCAAAGCATTGTTTGGCCTCTTCATAGGCTTTCTTTTCCCGGTGGCAGCAGCCCATGCGGTGATATATTTCAGCTTTTTCTCCTCTCATCGTCAGGGCTTTTTCCAACTGGACCAGGGCGATGTCGTGATACCCCTTGCCGATCATCTCCTTTGCCAGGGCGAGGTGATTGGGCTCGGGGCGTGTGGTTGTGAGGGCCGGAGGAAGCCCATGGCCCATGGCGTCGTCCGGTGTGTAGGCGGGGGGTGTTTTGGCGGCGCAGCCGGTAAGCAGAAGACAACCGGTAACCAGAAGGCAGCCGGTACGTAGAAGGTGGCCTGTGATGGCTCGTGCAAAAAACAAATGCACGATTTTTACGAAAGATGCCGCAGTGATTTGACCCGAGGCACGAGGGGCAGATCGCAGCGGTAAGCCGCTTTCAAGGTGGCTCACCTTGCCGCCGGAGGCATCGCTTTTTGTCTGTTTTATTTTTGTCTGGCTAAAATCCATGCTTGAACCTTTCGATCAGGTTGATGATGGCCGGGCCGAGGATGATGATCATCAGAGCGGGCATGATCAGACCCACAAGGGGGAAGGTGAGCTTTGCAGCGACCTTGCCCCCTTTTTCTTCGGCCAGTTGTTTCCTCTGTTTTCTCATGGACGAGATGCTGGTTCGCAGGGCGTCGGCAATGTCCGTTCCGAATCGCGCGGATTGGTTCAGGACGGTCACCACGCTGTTCAAGGGAAAGGAGCCGTTTCGTTCCGCAAGGTTCGTGAGGGCAAGGCCCCGGGGCAACCCGCTTCGTGTCTCAATGACGTAGAGTTCGAACTCTTTGGCGAGGGTGGGAGTGATGGAGGAGAACTCGCTGCTGATCCGGGCGATGGCCATGTCAAAGCCCAGCCCCGAGTCGATGCAGATAATAAGGAGATCAAGGGCATCGGGGAGTTCCCGGAAGATGGATTTTTTCCGCTTTTTTATGCTCCAGGCCAGGGCCCAGGCCGGAGCCTGGTAGCCGATTCCTGCGGGGATAAAGGCGAGCAGGGGGGAGCTTTTGCTCCACAGGACCCAGCCCAATGTCAGGATGCCCAAGGCCCCGGCAAGTCCGGCCCGGAGCCCGAAGAAGAGGGCCACGGCTGAGGAGGCGCGGTAGCCCCCGTGGTTGAGCCGCATGCGAAGGGCGGACAGGGTCTCCTGATCGCCCGGGGTGGTGAGGCGGCCTAAGGGGTAGGCGAGTTTGTACCAGAGCCTCTCCTCCAGGCTTTTTCTCCTGTGCTTCGGGCTCTGTTTTTTTCCGTTGAAGCGACGGTTGATCCGGATGCGCAGGTAGGCCTCCTCAAGCCTGAGATAGAGAATCATCAAAAGGACGGTAACGCATAAAAAAGTGATGGCTGCCATGATTGAAGCGGGCACAGCGTATAGCTCCGTGAGTGTCTTGAGGTGTGGCAAAAAAATAAAAGGGCAAAAGCAATGCCTCCGGCGGCAAGGTGAGCCACCGCTGAAAGCGGGTTGCAAATGCGTTTGTTCCTCGGGGCAATTTTTAGCTCCCGGCAGGGTCGCTATATGTATAAGCTGAATGGGCCATGACCTGCCAAGGGCCGACTCGTAGGGTGCACTCCGTGCACCAAAATCAAGGGCCTTCATGCCCCATCCGCCTATGTAAAATCAGAACCTTGGGGGACTCGGACACGGTGCACAGAGTGCACCCTACGGGCTGTCGGTCTTTTGGGGCAGTGTCATCGATAACACCTTAATGGCCCAAACGATGACCAAGGTCGCAACCTGGGGTTCAGGGGATCATCCCCTGGCCGCCGGAGGCAGGCTTTTCCTGCCCGTTTTTTTTGCTTCAGACGTCGAGTTTTGTCATGGCGCGCATAACGATGAACCCCGTGATTTCAAAGAAGACGGCCGCCACAAGAAAGCGCTGCCCCGTGGGGTGTGTGACAAGGGTTCTGATGTAATCCGGGTTGAGAACCCATGTCACGAGTCCGAACACAGGGGGCAAGAGCCCAATGACCAGGGCGCTGAGCCGTCCTTCGCTGGAGTGGGCCTGGATCTGTCTCTCCAGTTGAAAGCGTTCCCTGATGGTGGTGGACAGGCCGGAGAGGATGGCGGCCAGGTTGCCGCCGGTTTCGCGCTGGAGGATGAAGGCGGCGCAGAAGATCCGGATATCCGGCACGTCGACAAATCGCTCTTCAAGGTGGTTCAGGGCCTGTTTAAAGGGAAGGCCCATGGCGATCTCTTCGTATATGAGGGTGATCTCGTCCCCCAACGGATCGGGAAAGTTCCTGCCTGCCTCTTCTAAGGCACCGTCGACGCTGTGGCCCACCTTGAGGGAGCGTACGATCATGTCCAGGGCATCGGGGAGTTGTTCAACGAGGCGTCGTTCCCTTTTTCTTTTTGTCCAGATGATCACCCCGAAGGGCAGGGCCACCCCCGCGCAGGACAGAACCATGGCCACCACCAGCTGGCCGGTGAGAAGAAAAGCGGTCAGAAACATGAGGGCTCCGGCCCCTGCGGTCCACAGCACAAACCGTTCAGGGGACGTTGTGACGCCTGCGGTGATGAGTGCCGACTCCAGCCTGGAGAGGTCAACGAGGGCTGCCACCAGCTCTTCCACGGCAATTTTTCCGGACTCGGCTTTCAGGGCAGAGGCGTGGGGTCCTGGGGGAGCAGAATCCCCTTTGAGGGAGCGGATGAGGGTGCGGGCCCTTCCTCTGCTTCGGTCTGTTTTAAAAAAATAGAACGCCAGGGCAAAGAGGGCGGTATCTACGAGGATGACGGGGATCCATGGGGTCATGGGGTTACACCTCAAGGGTCATGGTGAAGGCTTCGGGATCCAGGCGGATGCCGAAGCTTTTGATGTGGTCGGCATACCGGGGTGTGTGGCCTTCGCCTTTGAAGGTTCCCCGGATGGCGCCGAGGTCATCCATGCTCTGCTGTTCAAAGGTAAACAGAGGTCGGGTGATGACGGTGTCGCCTTTCATGCCCATGACCTCGGAGATGGAGGTGATGCGCCGCTTGCCGTCGGCGAGGCGCGCCAGCTGTACGATGATGTGGATGGCCTGGGAGATGAGCCGCCGGATGGAGACCTCGGAGAAAAACGCGTGGGTCATGCCGGCCATGATCTCCATGCGCGAGATGGCATCGGAGGGGGCGTTGGCGTGGATGGTGCTCATGGATCCCGGGTGGCCCGTGTTCATGGCCTGGAGCATGTCCATGACCTCGGCCCCCCTTGTCTCCCCCACGATGATGCGGTCCGGCCGCATCCGCAGGCTGTTTTTGAGCAGCTCGGTGAGGGTGATTTCGCCTTTGCCTTCGATGTTGGCGGGGCGGGATTCCAGGCTCAGGGTGTGGTGCTGGTTGAGCCTGAGCTCTGCGCTGTCTTCGATGGTGACGATGCGTTCATGGGCCGGGATGTGGGCGGAGAGTACGTTGAGCAGGGTGGTTTTTCCGGCCCCGGTGCCCCCGGAGATGAGGATGTTCAGCTTGGCGTGGACGGCGGCCCTGAGAAAGGCCATCATCTCTGGGGTGAAGGTCAGGTTGGCGAGCATCATGGCTTCCGATACCGGCACGGCCCCGAATTTTCGGATGGAGAGAAGGGGCCCGCTTAACGAAAGGGGCGGGATGATGACGTTGACCCTGGAGCCGTCGGGCATGCGCGCATCCACCATGGGGGAGGCTTCGTCGATGCGCCTGCCCACGGCCGAGACGATCTTGTCGATGACCTGCATGAGGTGGTCGTTGTCGCGGAAGGTGATGGGGGTCAGGTGCAGCATCCCCTCTTTTTCCACGTAGACCTTGTCGTGGCCGTTCACCAGGATGTCCTGGACGGTCTGGTCGTTGACCAGGGTGTCGATAGGACCGAAGCCCATGATCTCGTCCATGATGTCTGAGATGAGAACGGTTCGCTCCCGGGCGTTCAAGGGGACATTTTCCGAGGCGGTGATGTCTAAGAGCGCGGTCTTGACGGAGGCGGCAAGGGCGTCTTTGGGCAGGTCGGTGAGGGTGTGGAGATCCAGCCGCTCCACCAGTTTCCGGTGGACGCCGGATTTGAGGGCATAAAACGCTTCGGAGCCCATGGGGTTGGGCGTTGCGGCGTCTAAACCGGCAAAGGAGGTCCCTTGTCTGATGCGGTCCCGGAGGGTCATGATGCGGCTCCTGACCGGGCGGGGCGCAGGGGGGCCGTGGGTCTGAACCTGAAGGACCACGGGCTTTTCGAAGGGCGACGGGACGGGGGCTCGCCTTGAAGCACCTGGTGAACCAGGGCCTCCGCGTCGCGGCAGATTTTTGCTTTAGGCTGCATGGCATGCAGGGTTTTGCCTGCCACCAGGGCATCGTGGCAGAGTTTTTTATCCTGTGCGATGGTGCCCCGAATCGGGAAGTCAAAGATCTCTTCCATGTGTGCCACGGAGATGTCGTGCCTTGGGCTGTGGCTGTTGATCATCACGTGGAGGTTCTCTTCGCCGAAAAACAGATCCCGTAACAGCCGGAGGGTTTTGCCGGTGCCCTTGATGGCCGGGATGTCCTGGGTGGTGACCAGCATCAGGTGGTCGGTCTGTTTGAGGGCGCACACGGTTTTTTCCGAAAAGTCATGGGGCAGGTCCACGACGACGTGGTCGAAATAGTGGGTGAGCAGGTTCAGCATGCTGTCGATGTCCGATGCGCTCAGGCTCTCGGCGTCTCCGATCTCCTTTGAGGTGCTGAGGACGTAGAACCCGTTTTCGTGCCTGGGCACGGACGAGAAGAGCAGGTTGGCGTCCATTCGTTCGATGTTGTCCAGGAGGTCGAAGGGAGAGAAGTGGGACTTGAGCTCCATGAACCCTGAGGTGTTGCCGCAATAGAGGTCCAGGTCCAGGAGAAGGACCCCTGCGTCCGTGTCCCGGGCCAGGAGATCGGCCGCAGTCAGGGCAAGGGTGCTGGTGCCCTGGCCGCCCCTGGCACTGAAAAACGAGAGCACGGAGCCGGCCCGGGACTCTTTTCCCGTGGGGGTAAGGGCCGACAGGATGGCCGGGAGCAGGGCTTCCCGTTCATCCGGGTAGACCAGAAAGTCCGTGACGCCGATGCGAAGGCCCTCTCTGATCAGGTCCGGGTCTTTGGTTCCGGCGATGAGAAAGGTGACGAGGCCCGGGAACTCCCGGATGACCTCGGCCAGTTTCCTTTGCTCCATGTCCTGTGTCCCACCCACGAAAAAGAAGAGAACATCCGGGGTGACGGTGTGAATCAGGGAGGCCAGGGCGCTATCGCCACGGGCGACTTCAACCTGGATCAGGGGGTTGAGTTCTGCGGCAAAGGCATCTTCAATTTCAGCTCCGTTTCCATTGCCTATGATCAATCCTTTAAGTTTGTTTGCCATAATTACCTTGCGAACCCTAAGTCCCCCACGAACACGGGTGAGGGCGGTTGTGTGACATGGATGAGTTCAGTGTCTCCCGTTTCAGTCTTTCCTTTATTAGGGGAGGGCTCGGGGGAGCAGGTTTTGTACGAGAGCCGGTTGAGCATGAAAAAATCCATGTCGTTGATGCAGTCATGCATATCCTCTCCGGGCAGGCGAGGCAGCTCATCGCTGTTCAGGGGCTTGACCAGCCTTGGGGTGACCATCACCACAAGCTCGGTCTCTTCCTTGCTGTACTCCTTGCTGGTAAAGATTCCGCCGATGACGGGGATGTCTCCGAGTACAGGCACTTTTTTGATGCTTCGGCTGCTCTCCTCCTTGAGGAGTCCGGCCATGGCAAAGCTCTGGCCGTCCCGCAGGGAAAGGGTGGCAGAGCCTTTCCGGGTTTTGACCCCCGGCACATACACGCCCCCTGATTTCACCGCCACGGTGTAGTCCAGGGAGCTGATTTCCGGTTTGATCACCAGGGAGATGACCTCTTTGCCGATGATGGTGGGGGTGAAATTGAGCTTGACCCCCACCTCTTTAAACTGAATGGAGATTTGCCCGGATTCTCCGGCCACGGGCACGGGGAACTCACCGCCCACGACAAAATTGGCTGTCTGGCCCGAGGTGGTGACCAGGGTGGGGGTGGCGAGCAAACGCATGAGCTCCTGGCCCTTTAAGATGCTTAAGATGGCCGAGGCGTTTCCCTTTTCATTGGTGACGGCAATCTGAAAGGCGGAGGCAAAGGGGGAGGCGATGCTGGCCGTTGACGCGGAGATTTGTGAGCCGGTGTTGGTTCGGGCCATGTTGGCCGAAGCCGATCCGTTTTCAAAGACGCTGATCCCCAGGGACTGGTTCACGAGAAAACCAAGCCCCATGCGTTTCAGGCCGGTGCGGGAGACCTCGGCGATGGTCACCTCCAGCTGCACCTGCTGGGCGCAATGGAGTTCGATGAGGTTGGTGATTTTGAGCACGTGGGCGGAGACGATGGTCAGGACCCGGTCGAGCTCCTGCTGGCTCTCCACGGACCCGGAGAGGATGACGCCATCCTGGCTCTGGCCTACCGTCACCCTGGCATGGGGCACGAAGGCTTTTAACTGAGAGCGGATGAAGGCTATCTTTTTCTCCGAGAGGTAGACGGAGACCTCGTAGACATCGGCCCGGCTCTCCTCGCCCTCCCCGTACCAGAGGACCAGGTTCGTGGACCCGGGGTTCTGGGCGATGATGAGCACCTGGCGGGGGGTGACGAGTTTGACATCGGCAATTTCCGGGTTGGCAACGGAGATGCTGGTGACCTTCTTGTCCGTGAGTTTTACGAAGGACTTGTTGGCCTCCACCATGATCCGGCATCCGCCGTCGGCAAAATCCTGACACGATGAGGCTGCGCAGGGGCGGATACAGGTCAGAAAGACAAGGGCGTGAAACAGAAACAGGTAATATTTCAAATCAGGCTCCGCTAATCGTGGGTATAAAATATTTTGTTGGACGATTTTGTTTTTCGGTAAATGGTGACGCGGTGGACCTCTTTTTTATGGGCCAGCATGTCGATGACGTACGCTCCCTGGGTGTCGGTGCGCGTTGTATCGGACCGGTTGCGGCTGATGAGCCGGAAAACGGTTTTTTTTGATGCATCGGACACCGCTGCGATCATTTCGGCCTCATGGGGTTTTACCAGCAGGGTGACCCGCTGGGTCGACTGGCCCGGGGACGGCAGGTTGTCCAGCACCTTTTCGGAGTTGAGCACCTCGATGTTCTGGAGCAGGGTTTTCGAGGAGTGGTGGAAGGCGGTGGTCATCCCTTCGGAGCCGGGGTTGTCGGTGTCTCCGGTAAACCCGCCGATTTTGCTTGTCCCGATGAGGTCCACGCGGTCCCCGTGTTCAAAGACACTGCAGATGCCGTCGTCTTTCTTGACGGTGAGGGTGATGGCCCTCAGGCCTTCGGGGATCTCGGCGCTGAGGTCGGCGGGGGGAGAGAGCAGGTGGACTCCCGAGTGGAGAGAATACCCGGCGTTGTACCTGGTCACGGGCTGGTCGTCCTCCGGGTTGACGGCCAGAAGGGAGATCTCCCCGGATGCGGCGGCCGAGCTCAGGGCCACCCCTTGCTCCGGGGTGACGATCAGGCTGACGTTCCATGCCTTGGTAAAGGTTCGCGCCTTGGTCGTGGTCTCGGTTTCGGGGTAGGCGCTGAGGATTCTGACCCGCTGCAGGACGACCCGGGAGAGGTGGGCGAATTTTTCCCCGGGGTCGCTGCTTGTGACGATGACATCGACGATGTCGCCGTATTTAAGCTTTTTGGACAGCCCCGAGGTGGCGGTGACCTGAACACTGATGGCCCGAAGTCCCGGCGGGATTTTTCGGGTATAGGAGGGGGGCGCTTTTGCTGTGGTTGTTGCATGGACCGGTGGCGGGGCCGCAACGGATTTGCTCAAGTTTCTCAAAACCACCACCGAGGCGATACCCCCCAAGGTCACGGCCAGGATCAGTGCGATGATGCCTCGAATGTGTCGCATAGGTTGCCTTTCTCTTTCTAAATGTCGTGAAACACCATGACGGCCCGTGCGTTCAGCTTCCTGGGCACCATGAATTCCGGGAGGAATCCCGTGAGCTGCCTGACCTTCAGTGCCGGTACGCTGACCTCGATTCGCCGGGGGCCGGTTGAGTCCCTTGGGGTAATGGTGATCCGGATGTCTTTGTCCCGGTTCAATTTAAAGACCCAGAACGCGTCGGCCACGGCCTGGCGTGCAAACTCCTCAGGATCTTCTCCGTAGGCATTCCACTCTCGCGCTTCCACGGCGGCCTTGGCCCCTGTGTACACGGCATCGGTCAGGACGATCCGGTTGGTGAAATACCAGCCGTACTCGATGATAAGAAACAGAATCACCAGCAGGATGGGGAGCAGCAGGGAGAATTCCACGGCCACGGCGCCCCGGTTGTTGTTTTTGTCTGCGTATCCCATCATCCCAGGGGGACCTTTCCCATGAGCAGGTACGCCGCGTATCCCGTCGCCATGGCCAGGGAATAGGGCATGGTGACGGCCGATGTTTCACCATGCCGCCTGCTCCGTCGGTGTCTAAGATACGGCACAAGGGCCATGGCCCCTCCTGCCATGGCGCCGTAGAGAAAGACCGAGAAGAGGGCATGGGCACCGACCCAGGTTCCCGTGGCCGCAAGCAGCTTGACATCTCCCCCGCCCACACCCCCCAACACAAAGGGGATGAAGAGGCAGGCAAGGCCTGTCAGACCCCCCTGCACGCTCCAGAGGGCCCCCGGCACTCCTGACAGAAGGGTGTGAAAGGCAAGCCCCCCTAAGGCTGCAGAAAGGGTGAGGGTGTTGGGGATAACCCTTTCCTGCAGGTCCGTGCAGAGGGCCGCGGTAAAGAGAGCGGCACATGCCCATGCGCTGTTCATGGCGGCTAATACGTCCCGGAGGACTCGTCGGAGGTCGCCACTGTCTGGGCTGCATTGCCCAGCTTGTCGGAGATCGCCGTGAACAATTCGGTGAGCTGGGTGCCGAACAGGTTGAGGGCGCCCACGAGCACCGCGGCCATGACCCCGACAATCAGCCCGTACTCAATGGCGGTGGCTCCGCTTTCGTCGTTCCATAATGTACTCATCAGTTTGATCATATGATGCGTCCTTCGTCGTGTGTGAGGTGCATGGCGCTCAAGATAGTCAATTTTTGAGTAAAAAGCTGGGACATAGTTGCGGTATGTTGTGAATAAATTGCGGGGTTGGTTCTCTTCGTCGGGGGGAGTCATGATGGCGTTCACCCGGCAGGGCCCCCGGAGTCAGATGCTCCGGGGGCCGAGGGCTTTGCAGCCAACGTGGCGTCGCCACATCCGGGCCCCGGACTGGGCAATCCGTGGCCGGTAAAGAGATCATGATATGATCAGGGCGTTACAGCGCATCGGATAAAGCACCCCCCGGATGTATCCCCATCTCCCGCCTTCACGGACCCTTCCCCATCGCTTTGCTTCGTGTCGTCGTCGATGTTTGTAAAGGATACCTGTGTGGGCGCCAGAGCAGCAAAGCCGCTGGTGTCCTTTGTGAACTCTGTGTTGACGGAGACGTTGACGTAAAAATCCTGGTTGCCGTCGGCCTCGGTGTCGTCTTTGCCGGTGACCGTGACGTACTGGGTATCGCACCAGTTTTCCGATGAAAAAAAGAGGGCCTTGGGCGTGACCCTGGCTTCGGTGTCGTCGGAGCAGGTCACATCAAAGGCCACGGTGTTTTCAGGGGCTGTGCTAAGCTTGACATCGATGACCGCCTGGGACCCGATTTCCCGGGTTGTATCGTCATGGGGGATGGCGCAGAGGTATTTTCTGCACTCCGTATAAAAGATGCCCGTGCTGGCTCCTCTGGCTGCATAAGCCCCGTTCAGGGGCATGATCTTAAGGACTCCGTTGACGTCGTCCTGTTCGGTGACGGTCCAGGAATACGCTCCGTCGTTTGGGGTGTCATCCGTTATGGAGGCAAAGGACTTTCCACCGTCGCAGGAGATGGCAATGGCGACATTGCCGGGGATCTCCGGGCTCGGGTTCTCCCAGGTGATGAGCATGGTATCCCCTTTGTGCCAGGTGGAACCGGGTTTAGGGCTTGTGATGACAAGGCCCCCTGGCTGCAAGGCCTGTCCTCCCCTGACGGCTCGAACCCGGAAGGCGTCCCCGCTGTTGTCCTGGGAGGTTTTAAAACCACGTTTGGTGACACCGTGCTGTATATCAACGGCCCATGCCATGGTTTTTTTCCCTGTCTGGATAACAGGCGTAACCGATGTTGTGGAGGACCAGTAACACGCCGATATTTCGCTGTGGAAGGCAATGACTGAGTTCGTGAAAACGGGCATATGGAGCATGGGCTGCTCTGTCCTGGTGTAATCGATCAAGGTCAGCAGCTCTTTGATCGTGGGCAGTCGCCAGTCGGTGTAACCGCCGATCTCCAGATCGTTGCAGTACGCTGCCGCCATGTGCTGGCGCCATTTGTCGCTGGTGTTCTCCTGGGTCTTCAGTTCCCAGATGAGGCCGGTGTTGAAATCGGTGACCGTATTGTCCATGTTCAGGTGGTATCGGCTCGGGTTGGTCAGGGGGGTGCCCCTTACGGCACGGACTGTGGCCGCCGTGTCCGGGTTGGTGGTGTTGAAAACGTGTCCGAGATCAAAATTGAGGAGGTAATATTTCGTAACGCCCTCCACTTCGCTGGTGGTTGACGACCAGTAGTGACGCGTCTTCTGGGTGTTGGGGAAAAAGTCGGTGTCGACTGCCGGGCCGTCATGTTCGAAGTCGGCCATGGCGTGAAGCTCAAGGATGGTTGGCAGTCGCCAGTCCCGGTGCCCGCAGAATGCCTCGGCGTTGAGCTGGTCGATGTACGCCAGGGCCTCGGTCTGGGTGACGGTTTCTTCTAAGCTGGCCGCTGTTTTTACTTCCCAGGTCAGGCCGGTGGCATGGTCTGTGACTGTTTTGTCGCTGTCTGTTTTAGAAAAGGACGGTGGGTTGATGAGGAAGTTGCCGTCCTGCCCGTAAAAGGGCTGGCTCGGAGATGGGCAGGCAATGGGGTTTCCTTCATTGTCAAAGCAGGTGGTCTGTCCGGTGTCCGGCACGGCAAAGGCCCATACGGGGAGCAAAGGAAGGCTCCAGAGAATCAGGGCAAGGGCAATGTGTTTTTTCTTCATGGGAAACCTAAAACGAGTGAGTGAAAATGAATGGTCACATAGACGGTATCGGCGCTGTACCGGGAGGAGCGCCCATGAGCCCTTCGGTTGTGTCACCGGAGGGCTCATGGCGTCACGCATTACGGCAGACCGTGATGCAGTGATTGGATAAAGCAACCTCCTTCGGTGTTTTCGCCTTGCGTTTCGGGGCTGGGGGTGGCTTTTTCGGCAGACGACTGCGCATTACTGCTCTTCAAGGGGACCTTGGTGGCTGCGGTGTCTTTGTACCCGGTGGTGTCTGAGGAGGCTCCGTTGACGGATAGCTGAACCGTCACCTCTTTTTCACCGTCCTCCTTGCTGTCCGGGACACCGGTGACCGTCACCGTCTTTTTTTCATTCCAGGTCTCGGGGGCAAAGACAAGGGTAGCAGGTGAGACGGAGGCTTCGGCTTCGTTGCTGCTCGTGACATCTACAATGACGTCTCCGTCGGGCACGGTGCCCAAGGCCACGTGGAAGGTTGCGGAACCGCCGTTTTCAGTCACGGTTCCGGAGATATCCCCTACGGTGAGAGCGATTCGTTCCCAGTCATTGTTGTCGACATTTTTGACATGGTAGATGATGTGTTCAGGAGCATCCGCATACCCCGTGGTGTCTTTTGTCTCCGGTTTGTTTGGCCGGACGATTATCTGAAAATCTTCGGGAACCATGGGGTCTTCAATGATGAAGTCGTCCACGCCGGAGGCGGTGACAAATTGCTCGTCCTTCCAGTTAAGGGGCGTAAAGACCAGCTTTTGGGGAGAGACTACACCCTCGGTTGTATCCGTAGATTCGATATCGACGGTAACGTTGGCGGAAGGCTGCGTCAGTAACCGAACCGAGAATTGTGCAGTTCCTCCATCTTCTGTCAGGCGCAGATGGTTGTATCCCTCGGTCCAGTAGTCTGTGACAAAGAGCCCCGGGTCGGTGTTGAGGCAGGTGACATGGATGCTTTTTGATTTGATCGCCTTATAGCCACTCTGGTCCGTGGTTTTGTCGATGTCCACTTCCACGGAGAGATCAAATTGCTCGTCTGCTTTCGGGACACCGTCTTTTTTACCGGTTACGACCATTTTCTGGGGAAGACCCCAGTTTGTAAGGGAAAAAACCAGTTCTGCCTTGTTGAGTTCGTATTTGTCGGAATGGATACTTTTGAATTGTATGGTTACGTTACCTGTGGGCTTTGACGTGAGGTGAACGGATATGTTTGCTGAGGTACCGTTTTCGGAGATAATAATTTTGTCAGGGGTGGCCACGAAGTCTGCTGTGTCGTCGTCGTCATTGATCAGTGTTATGAGGGTCGGCTCAAGGGTGGTGTAGCCTGTTGTGTCCGTGGTGTGAACCTGGTCGACCGTCGCCAGGGCATGGTAGGCAACCGATCCGTCGACGACATGATCGTTGGCCCCTGTGATCGTCACGAGTTGCGGCTGGTCGTAATCGTCGGGCCCAAAGGTCAGGGTGCCGCCTTGGGAGACAATTCCTTCTAAAGGGTTGTCACTTTCAATGGAGAGAACGACCGTCCCGTCGGGTTGTGTGTTCAGGCAGACGGGAACCGTTGCGGTTAATCCGCTTTCACTCGTGTGCCCGGATGGATCACCGAGGAGGAGTTTTACCTGGGGCCCGATGCGAAAGAGGCTCTGGGTCGTTCCCTCTTGCTCATGCCCCGAAACCGTTGGGGTGATGCGCAGCATGCAGTTCACGGAAGAGATGTCCGGCGGGATTTGCCAGGCGTAGAGTCCTGTGTTTTCAGCCGAATCAGTGATCGTCGTAAAGTGCTTTCCTCCGTCGGTGGAAAAGTCCATGACCACGTTTCCCTGTGTGGCTTGATGGAAACCTATCCACTTAACAAGGATCTCCTCACCTGGTTCAATGTCGGCGCCTTGGCGAGGGGAGGTGATCACAAGGTGCCCATCGTTGATGGGTTGGCCGCCTCGGACGGCGAGGACCGATGTTGTCGATTTTGCTGCTTTTGCCATGTCGGAATAGTATTTGAGACTTTCCATAATTGTTGAAAAATGTACGGTAAGTGGGCTTTCGTTCGATTCGTGTTTTGCGTAAGTTGATGTCCAATAGGATTCGTCGGATTCTGTTCTAATGTTAGAAAAAACAGATGGGTAAACCAATTTTTTTGAACCAGCAAAATTGACGATGGTTAGAAGTTCCTTGGCTGTGGGCAGGCGCCAGTCACGGTAGCCACCAGTCTCGAGGGTGTTGCAATATGAAAGAGCTTCGCCCCAAGTATATTTTATCGGGATATCATCTTGTAAATATTTGGACGCAAGTTCTTGTTCCCACATCAATCCCGTTTCCGTATCGGTGACAGTCCCTGGGATCTCGTGATTGGGTTTGAGGCGATACTCTCCAGTTTGCTTCGGTCCACTGACCGCGCGTAAGTATGATTTGGGGAATGAACTATTATTCCAGTTTGCGTGTTGTGTAAAGGCTTTAAAATTCAGTGAATATGAGAAGCTCATGCCCTCCGCTATTTCGAATGGAGTGGCCGACCAATAGGAGCCATCAGGGGCCGTGTTTGGGAAACAATCTGTGTCGATTTTCAACACATCTTCCGGGTTGTCAATATACCTTACAAGGGAGGTAAGTTCTTTAATGGTGGGAATGCGCCAGTCGTTACGCCCTGCATATTGTTCAGTGTTTAGGGTTTCAAGGAAATCATCAATAAAGAGCTTCGAAGAGTCGGAAGGCTTAGAGCCCCAACAGTATTTCACATCTTTGTTCACTTCATTTTTTACTTCCCAGACAAGCCCGGTGACCTTGTCGCGGACAGCTACCCAGGTTGTTGCTTCCGGGGAGAGCACATATCCCTCATCATCCAGTTTTTCGTAGGACATGGGGTTGATAGATTCAGATCCGTCCTGCCCTGAGCCAGCGCAGTCAATCTCGTTACCGGCATCGTCATAGCACAGGGTTTGATTCGTATCGGGCACAGGGGCTGCCGAGGCAGGGGAACATAAGAAAAACAGGAAACAGGTGGACAGGAAGAACAGGCGACTGAAGGGGTTCATGGGGCACCTCCCAAATTTTCGTCCGACATATGTGGATCATGGCCGGTTGCAGAATAAAAATCCGCAATCACGGCGTCTCTGTACGCTTTGCCTGGGGGGAGGAGACCGGAGGCAGCGGTTATTAAAGGAACACGCATCATCAACTGCTTGCGCAGATGCTTGCCGGAAACCATGGGCGTTCATGCAGTGACGGCGGTTTGCTAAGGTGCATGCGCCTTGGCCAGGCGCATCCTTCTCATCTGTCTTCGGGTTGTTCAGTGATACCAGAGAACCGAGACGCAACCTTTTAATAATTTGCGGATGATACGGACTTATTTGCTTGGTGGTGCACTTTTTTATGCTGCGCATGGATGGCTTTTACTCCATGGTTTGGGCTCCATGGTGCTCCGGCAGGACCGCCGCGCCGTCCTCATCGCGCAGAAAGGTCATCTGCCCTTTGATGCCGCCTCCGATCACCAGGGAAAGGGTAATGGCCGGGGCGTCTGTGAAGGTATCCAGGTAAACCTGCGCCAGTTCCTTCATGACGGTGGGAATACCCCGCTCAAAGCCTTCCTGCCTAGCCATAAATGCCACGTAACCCCTGCCGTCGGCCTGGCTTGTTTCCACACGGATTTTTTCCGCATCCGTTGTTTTCAGGGCATAGGTTGTGAACTCTTCGGACAGGTCTTGAAGCAAGGTCGGCTCAAGGGGGAGAGGGGGGGGATTTGGACGTGCGTTTTTTCCACAAGGGTTTCTGCTTGGGCCGGAAGGTGGGAATTCATCTCTGGTTGCTTAAGGGGGGCCTGAACTGTCTCTGTTTCCTTGGTGGTATCATGCTGGGGGGGACTGACGAGTAGGAACCCTGCAACGCCGAGTACAAGAGCAAAAACAATCAGGGCCGATATACATAGACTCATTTTTTGTGAGATGCAGAATTTCATAAAGTGGACTCCATACATAAGAAAATATTAACGCTGAATCAATCGGCAAGCATTCAGACTTTTTGGGGGAGAGCTTGTTTATATGGTGCACCCCGTTCAAGATGCTGGACAGGATGCACCATTGGTAAGGATGAGACTATTTGATTAGATTTAATCCTGGAGAAGGCTTACCAAAAATCAATAATAAGGTGCGCCTGATCCTTTTCTGGAAAGAAATAGCGATTCATCCGCTGAATCAACTGTTCCGTCAGAATTCATGTCATAAACAGGGTTGCTGGTCCCTATATAGGTGTTGAGCCACGCTTCGTCGATTACATTGCAGCTGTTATCGTTGTTAAAATCCCCATCCGCCATGTTGCCGTACATATCCAGGTCCGCATCGATCTGGTTGGCGTTGGTTGTGAGGTAGGCGTTGTCAAAGCAGTCCGGGATGCTGTCCGAATCGCTGTTGGCATCGTCGCCGAGCCCGCTCACGACGTCCGGCCCGCCGCTGCCCCAGGCAAAGTCCTGGTCCACGTAGAGGCGGTTGCCGGTCATGGATGAGCTGGTGGGGTTGTAGTGGCCTCCTGAGGCGAGGTTGGAGGCTCCGTCGTAGGCGAGACTTTTCTGCCAGTCGGTTTTGGTGGAATCAAAAGAGCCGCTTGCGATTTTCGTCATGGATGTGGGCGGGTTGTTGATGTCCGTGCAGGCGTCGATACGGAAGACAAAGCCCAGGTCTGAGTTAAAGTTGGCGTTCCATGACCCGTTGGCCGTGACGTAGATGTTGCCGTCGGGATCCCTTTCCAGATCGTTAGCCCCGAGGTAGGTATCGGCAGAGTTGCCTCCGGCGGGGATGGGAATGGTGCTGATGGCGTCCGAGGCGGTGAGGGTGGTGCTGTTGGTTACTGCGTTTCGAATTTGTGCCGTGGAGTAGAGCCGGACGTATTGCCTGTCCGTGGGGCCGGAGGAGGTGTAGGTGCCGGTGTAAAGGTTGCCTTCGTCGTCAAAGGCAAACCCGCAGGAGTAGCCGCCTACGTCCACGACTTTTTGGAGGGAGCCACCGGAGTGGATGTAGATGGCGTGGGGCTCGGTCCAGGCGTTGGTCTCTTTGCCCGCAAAAAAGGGAATGCTTCCAAGGGTGGTGTCGGTGCTCCACTCCACCTCCCAGCATCCCGGCTGGGAGAACTCAGAGGCTGCCGCAACCTCAACCGAGGTGAAATCTTCATCAACGACCACGGAGTACCAGTCTCCGTCCCCTGCGCCGTTGCCGCTCATGGAGAACCAGACGGTACGGTTTCCGTTGGCAAGGGGCGTGGGGTCAACTTTTACGGCCTGGCAGTAGATACCTGATCCGTAGGGATTCACATCGGCAAGGGTCAGAAGGTGACCACCAAGGTAGGAGTACATGTTGACCTGAACGCTTTTGTTGGAGCCGACCCAGGTGCCGTCTTCGCACTTGAGAATGCTTCGGGTCTTGGCAGCTGCCGTGCCGGTTGCCTGCTGGGAGTACACGATATCGATGCCCCCGGAGTAGGATTTTCCGCTCATGGTCGCCATGGTGGAATCGTAGACATCGTAATTCGTTTCACCGGTAAGGCCGGCAACGGCATGGGATGAGAAGAGAAACACACACGACAGGGCGGCAAGGATCATTCTGGGAATGGCTTTTTGTTTCATACTTTCCTCCGAAATTAGAATGGATTCTTTCGTCACGCGTTTAGAAACGGGTGACATAAACGACGACGCCCGGAGCGTTTCGCCGGTTGTGCAATGGTTTTATTGGTTCGGATTGCCTGGTTTTGCAGCGGTTGCGATGTCCTTTTAAAGTCAGGGACGATGCGTCCATGGTGAAGAGGCAAGGATGTGATTCAGAGATACCAGCGCGGCAGAATAAAACCTTTTACTTTGTTGCGGATTCTTAAGAGTTATTTGCTTTTTTAGTCTTGGCAAACTTCTTGGAGGAGGCTGGGGGGAAAAAGGAGGTGTTGCGATGTGCGGCTTGGTGTGTGCGGTTTTTTGTAACTATTCAGCTTATATCGCCAGTTGCTAAACATTTGCCCAATATCATAAAAATGGGTTTAACAAACAGGCCTTAATCGTTCTTCTTGAATGACGTGTGGGCATTGGTTATCGTTTGGCCACGACGTTCAAAAAAATCGAGAAAAATCGACCGAAACGGAGCACCGCACTCCGGTGCGGCTTTTTAGTCCGTCGCGACCCGAGCCGCACAGGAGTGCGGCGCCCCAGGGGACAAGGGGGGCGGGGGGAATGTAAACAGGCCGATGGCCAAAGCGCATTGGCGATCTGCTTTCAAGGAGGCATACCTTGCCGCCGGAGGCTGTTTTTTTTGATGCGTAGTGACAAAGCATTGCTTTGATCTGGCCGTTTTTGCATGAAATATAAGGGCTAACGACATTCTGGAGGGGGGAAGGAGGATGTGTTGGGGTGTGCGGCTTGTTGGCTGGGGGGCGCTTTTGCCGCACCGGAGTGCGGCGCTCCAGATTTTAGGCTATAGGTCCGAAGGGGGAGAAAATTGAACAGAAAACGGCTTGAATAGATGGTGCTTTAAAGGCGAATGTGATTTTCCCCGAGGAATCCGCCTACGCCCTTGTCAACGTTTCACCATGCCTCCGTCGTCTGTGGGCTACGGCGTGACAAGCGATGGGGAAAGCACATTCGCAATTTGCTTTCAAGGTGGCTCACCTTGCCGCCGGAGGCATGTTTTTGGTTTTTTTACGTTCTATGTCACGATCAGCACCTGCACATCGCAGACATTGGTGTTGGTGGGCCCGGTCTTGAGAAGGGCTTCGCTTTGCTCAAGGGCATTGTAGCTGTCGTTGGTGTCCAGGTACCGCTGGAGGTTGACCCCGGCTTCCCGGGCAGCTTCCAGGCCATGGGCCGAGGCGATGCCCCCTGCAGCATCCGTGGGGCCGTCGTTGCCGTCCGTGGCACCGGAGAGGAAGACCACGTGGTCGTGGAGCTCGGGTCGGTTCTTGAGCTCATTGAGAAAGGCCAGGGCCATCTCCTGGTTGCGGCCGCCTGTGCCGTCTCCTTTCATGGTCACCGTGGTCTCTCCCCCGGCGATGATGCAGGCGGGGGTTGGGGCCAGGGTTCGGTTCCTGAGTTGTTCCGATGCGATGCCCAGGTAGAATTTGGCAGCTTCACGGGCCTCTCCTGTCATCTGGGAGGAGAGGATGATGGCGTTGTACCCCAGGTCCCGGGCTTTGCTGCGAGCAGCTTTCAGCGCCTGGAAGTTGGAGCCGATGAGCATATTTCGGGTCTTTCCAAAGGCGGGGTCTGAGGCCCCGGGTGTTTCGGGGATTTCCCCCTTGCTCCCTCTGGTCAGGAAGTCGAGGACCTTTGGGGGCAGGGCGTCGTGTATTTTGTATTTGTCCACAATGGCAACGGCCTGGGAAAAGCTGGACGGGTCCGGGGCAGTGAGGCCCGAGGCGATGGCGTCCAGGTGGTCCCCCACCACGTCGGAGAGAATCAGGTTCAACGAGTCTGCCGGGTACAGGGCCTGGGCCAGGCGGCCCCCCTTGACCCCGGAGAGGTGCTTGCGGATGCAGTTGATCTCCTGGATCTCGGCCCCGCAGGCCAGCAGCGCCTGGGTGACCTGCTGTTTGTCTTCCAGAGAGAGCCCGCTTTCCGAATAGGGGCAGCACATAAGGGCAGAACCCCCGCCGGAGATGAGGTTGATGACCAGCGTCTTTTCGTCGGCATCGCGGCAGAGGGAGACGATGGATCGGGCTGCCTCCACGCTTTTTGCATCGGGCACCGGGTGTCCGGCTTCGATCAGGCGCACGCGGGAGGTGGGTTCGGTGTGGCCGTATTTCACCGCCACCAGCCCGTCGGTGATGCGCGTTCCCAGAACCTGCTCCACGCCCAGGGCCATGCGGGCCGACGCTTTGCCCACCCCCACCACCAGAATACGGTGGTATTGGTCCAGGTCGAAGGTGAGGGGCTCGCCATCTGCCTGCACGGTGAGGATGCTTCCTTCAAGGGAGAGTTTCTGGTGGATGAGCCCTTCGGGGTCCACATCGGAGAGGGCGGCCTGGAAGATGGTTTGTGCGTCTTGGATGGTCTGGTTCATGGGTGTGCGGCCTCCATAGTTTTCAGGACTCGGATTTCAGGGCTTTTTTGAGATTTTCAGCATACAAAGGGGCGCCGGACAGGGCCGTAATCTTGCGAAAACAGGCGGCCGCCCCTTCGGGGTCCCGGTTTACCTCCATGCGAAGCACCCCCAGGTTGTTGAGGGCCTGGATGTTGGTGGGATCCTTGGCCACAGCCTTTTCAAAGGCGCTTTCGGCCACGGCGCTTTTCTTCTTTGCCATGCAGGCGATGCCCTCCTCAAGGAGGCGCTGAGACTCCTGCAAGGGGGCCATGTCGTTGACGGAGGCGAGCAGGGCCAGGCGGCGATCCAGCCAGGGCGCATCCGGGTGGTCGTCGGAGAGGGCCCGGCATCTTTCATACCACGTGATGGCGCTTTCCTTTTTTCCCCAGAGGTAGCCCAGGTCCCCTAAGGCCCTGCAGCGCTCATGGCTCATGCCGTTTTTTCGCACATCCTCTTTAAAGGCAGCCTCAGCCTCCTCAAACCGTTTGAGCCCCATAAGGCACAGCCCCATGTTGTAATAGGCTCCCGGGGTATCCGGGCAAAGGGCTGCAATTTTACCGAAGTATGTCAGGGCCTTTTCATAGTCTTGCAGCACAAAGGCGTTGAGGGCAAATCGTTTGTAGAAAAACAGACGAATGAATGTCATGCCTTATCCTTATCTTTGCCTCCGGCGGCCCTGCCGGGGGCCAAACTTTTCAAAAGTTTGATAAACAGGTTTTAAAGTCCATTCAGGCGAACCATGTAAAAAATCGATCCGTCGGTGTCATCACGGTTAACCCAAAGGCCCTTGCGCTTTTTTCAGATGAACGAAGGAAAAAGCGCAAGGGAAATGAGCTTTCGAGGTGTTTTCGCCACTCTCGCCGCCGGAGGCTACAACATGACCATGGCCAGGGCCTGGATCACGGTCATGGCCACGATGCCCTGGACCAGGGTGACCCCTGTCTGGCACTTGTAGGCCGTGGAGGTGTCCATGTCCGAGAACTGGGAGACCACCCAGAAGTAGCTGTCGTTGGCGTGGGACACGGTCATGGATCCTGCGCCGATGGAGAGCACCACCAGCACCTTGGCCAGTTCTGAGGTCATGCCCATCTGCACCATAAGGGGGGCCACCATGGCCGAGGTCAGGATCATGGAGACTGTGGATGCGCCCATGGCGGTCTTGAGGAGCATGGCGATGATAAAGGGGATCAACAGGCCCAGGTTCATCTGGAGCAGGGAGTTGCTCAACACGTCTGCCAGGGGCAGCTCGCGGAGCACGAGTCCCAGCGCCCCGCCCGCGCCGGTGATGGCCAGGATGGACGCCGAGTGGTGGATCCCTTCGGAGATCCAGGCAAAGGAGGCGCCCTTTTCTTCTTTGGGGATCAGACTGGTGGCCAGAAAGACCCCCAGGAGAAGGGCGGTGACCGGGTTGCCCAGAAAGTCGAAGAAGGTTTTTACCACACCGGAGCCAAAGGGGGCGGCGGGGAAATCCGCAATGGATTTCAAGGCAATGAGCACGATGGGCAGGACAATGGGAGAGAAGCTGTGCACCGCCCCGGGAAGTTTCCCGTATTTGTCCAGGAGGTCTTCAAGGGAGACCTCGGGACTCGCCTCGATTTGGTATTTCACTGCCACCTTCATGGCGTACACGTAACCGGCCAGCATCACGGGGATGGAGACGAGAAATCCCATGAGGATCACCAGGCCGAGGTCCGCTGAAAGGGTTCCGGCCATGATGATGGGGCCGGGGGTGGGTGGCACCAGGCAGTGGGTGGCGTAGAGGCCTGAACTCAGAGCCGTTGCCATCACCGCCAGGGAGATGCCCGATTTTTCCGCAAGGGCCCGGCTGATGGGCGAGAGGACCACAAAGCCGGAGTCGCAGAAGACCGGGATGCTGGTGACATACCCGGTGAGGCTCATGGTGAGGGGCGCTCTCTTTTTTCCCACCAGGGCCAGAATGGCGTTGGCCATGGTGAGGGCCGCGCCGGTTTTTTCCAGGATCGTGCCGATGATGGTACCGGCGATGATCACGATGCCGATGTTGCCTAAGATCCCTCCGAATCCTTTTTTAATCACCCCGATGGTCTTGTCTACGGGAAGGCCCGCCAGGAGCCCCACAAAATACGCTGCCAGAATGAGCACGATAAACGGGTGCCACTTGAATTTTGAGATAAGCACGATCATGCCTACGATGGCGACAAAAATAATACCGAATAGAAACAAACCGCTTGCCATACTTCAACCTCCCTCATCACCCGGGGCGTTACCCGATCCTCAGGGAACTCCCCGTCCTGTTGTGAAAAAACCGACCGTCCGCCTTCTCAAGGGCTGCCATGGCCTTGGGGCCGGTGCAGTGGGACACGCCGATGGCGGCGCAATCCAGCCCCTTGAGATAGGAAACGGTCGAAGTCATGCGTCGGTCGTCGGCCTCAACGAGGTGCGTTCCCCCGACCACCGCATAAATCGTTTTGTGAAGGCGAGCTTTCACCGTGTCGATCATGTTCATGATCCCCGGATGGGCACAGCCCAGTATCAGCACAAGGCCCTTGTCGGTTTCCACGGCCACCATGAGCTCATCGGCAAAGGTATCGGAGACGAGCTGCCCTGCTTCCTCGAATACAAAGCGGAGGTTGGCCTTTTCTTCGGGATGGGTTTTGTCGAAATCGGAGATGACATAGACACCCGGGGCGATCTCATCCACGCCCGGGGCTGCGAACCGGATGCTGCCCTTGGACGCTTCCACCTCGGCCCGTGTAAACCCGTTGCCCAAAAATTCGGTGCGCGCCCCGTCCGTGCTGTATTTTGCCCGGAAAAAATGGGGGTGCACCACCAGCTCCACCTCCTTGCGCCGAAAGGGGCTCTTCAGGAAATGGGGGACGCCGCCGCTGTGGTCGTAATGCCCGTGACTTAAAATGATGGTCTGGGCGCGGAAGGGGTCCAGGTTAAGTTGTTTGGCGTTGTTCAGGAATGCATCGGATTTGCCCGTATCAAAGAGGAAGCTCTGCCCGTCTTTTTCGATAAGAAATGAAAGACCGTGCTCACAGGTCAGCCCCAGGTGCTCGCCCTGGCCATTCTCCACAAGGGTTGTAATGACTACGCCCATCGGTACTCCTTTTGCGGCCCGGGTGTTACCCCTGGCGCTGCATGTAATCCAGAATCTCTTTTTCTGCGTTTTCCAGGTGGGCCATCATCACCTTTTCGGCGCGTTTTGGGTCCCTTGCCTTGATGGCATCAAAGATCGCCTTGTGCTCGGCAACGGTGCGCTCGGCCCGCCCCGGAATATTCAAACTGGAGATCCACCCTTCGCTCAGGCTCTCGGCCATGGTCTTCATCAGGATATACAGGGGGCGGTTCCGGGTGGATTTGGCCAGGGCCAGGTGAAAGATCCTGTCTTCCTCGATGATCCCCTCCCGTGTTTCCGAGGCTACCTGTCGGGAAAAGGCGTCCAGGGTGCCCTCCATGGCTTCAAGGTCTTTTTCATCGGCCTTTTCCGCAGCCAGGGACGCGGCTTTGGGTTCTAAAATCCGGCGCATTTCAAAGTGATCCCGCAGGTCTGCCTCGTTGGATTGCAGCCAGGCTGCAAAGGTGTTGACCCCTTTGCTGATGGGATCGCTCACAAAGATCCCTTTGCCCTGGCGGACCGTTACCTTGCCCGATATTTCAAGGATGCGAATGGCCTCGCGCACCGAGGCCCGGCTCACATCCAGTTTTTTTGTCAGCACGTTTTCGGAATAGAAACGATCTCCGTCGGAGAACCCTTCATCCCGGATCATCCTCTGGATTTCGTTTACGATTTGCTCTGACAACCTGGCTCGTTTCATGGGGGCTCCCATTTTCTGTTGATGGATGAACTTGTATACTTGTCGACTTGTCAGACAAGTTAAGGCTACCACCCTCAACGGCCCCCGTCAAATGAAAATAACAGGATCATATTCGGGGGATAGGGCTATGGGGGAGAGGTGCCCGCAACCCTTTGATGTTTCGAATCGGCCATGGTGCCACGTTCGTTTGGCGTCCCTTCACGCCGTATAATGAGCTTGTTTGATGGTGCGCAAGCACACCTTATGGGGTTCACATGACCGGATGCGACGGGGGCAAAGGTAGGGTGTGCTTGCGCACCGCCGAATCTCCGAGGCCGGTGATGAAACCTAATTGTACCGGGAATTTTCTTATCTCTCGCACGTGTGCCGGGAGGTACCGGTTCATGCAACGCGTGATCCAGGTTGAACAAGCCCGATATTTCATGGATCGAGTGCACCCCTATTCAAGGCATCAGGGCTGCAGATGTCGTGGTTTACCTCAACACGCTGATAACGCATATGGTGGGTGCAATCAACTGGCCCAAAAGGTGAGAAGAGCACTAAAAAATCGATGGATTACATCTTATATATCTGAGGCTGTCGTTTTTCAGAAACTATCCGGGTGAGGCTCTTCCTCCAGGCAGGCGTTGTGTTTCAGGCGCTCTTTGTCACGCACTTAGTCAAACCGCCAGGGTTGGAGAGCGGACCGCTAAATACCTCCTTGCAATTGTTCAATCCAAAGAGTAAGAATTTACCAGTTTGACGAAAAGCAGGCAGTCGACTTTGGGTTGAGCACTCAGCTGAATGTTTAAATATAGTAGCATAACCCCAAGGGTAACATTGTTAATGGTGAAAAACGCCAATTGTTCATGTGCGACTGTCTGAAAATGCATGAAATATAAGAATATGCGACAAAATAGTCCTGTATTCCGACATGATGCGGATTATGGGACAAGGCTGTCGGTTTTTCCCTGTGAGAAGGTATTATGGGACAGATCGGTTCCCAATAAATGGAATACGGGACATGATGGTCCCATATTCCCAGGGATGGATAGAATATTAGACAATAATGTCCGTATTTCCCTCTGGGAGGGTGTTACTGGACAAAATTGTCCAATAATAATTGTTGTAAGCCTTATCGGTACTTGCAAAAAACGTAAGGGGTTGTGGTTTTTCCCCTTCGCCTAAGGGTTTCGTTCTTTGAATTTGTCCACTGTTTGTCACGAGGGTATCCTCGTGCAAAACAGTGCTAAAAATAGCCATAAAACCAGCTTTTTTGGTTTTCGGGTGGCTCGTTCAACAGTTTTGTTTATAGGCTGTGGTGTTCGTGAGGGGTTTCGGCAACTCAAAGGTTGGCGATTTCCTTTCTTTCAGTTCGAAGGGTCTTCTTCATTCAGTTGTCCCCAAGGCCTTGGGTTTTCGGATCATCTTGAATTGAAGCCCGCCTTACAACAAAGCACTTAACTGGTCCGGGCTACTGCTGCCCGTTTCCAAACGGTTTCGTCAATCAACCGCTTTCGCTTCCTGGCCTCCGTCGCCTTGCGCCGCCCGGCCCGTTAGTGCTGGCGTTAGCTGCTATTCAACATGATCGAGGACTATGAAAATTCAGTTATCTATTCGAAAAAATCAGCTCGATAAACTAATACAATCGCTCGAACATTTGTGTATTCATTTGCGTTTAGACGAGGACTGTCCTTGGATTGATCATTTTGAACGACAACTTGAAAATGCAAAATCATTATCAAACTCTAAATTCACTCAAAAGGAATTAAGCGATCTATCATCTTCGATTAGATCTGTTTATGGGGGGATGGGGAGTTTCAATGATTATTACAATCCAAATTACACAAAGCATAGGAATGAGGTAATGAAATTACTTGGGTCAAGCACAGATTTATCTGAACGCGTCTATGAATATGCTCTTGAATTAATGGTAATCGGTATTACAAGCAGCTAACAAACACTTGCACGCCGACCGGGCGCAAGTGCGGCTTTTCGGCCCTGTTGGCTATTCATTTATTGTCAAAAATCAAACACCTTCATGCTTCGGCGCCCGTCGGGTGAAGTGTGGCGTTATAAACTATGAACAAAATATACTCATCTCCCGATGAAAACTACCAAGTGAAATTTATATACGAGTGGGAAATACGCTTTGGTCCTGCGTACTTTCAACTTGAATTAAATGGCCAAATAATTTCTGATAAACTATTTGGTGACAAACTTTTTTGGTCCCTTGATTCAAAATACCTCGCTGTAGAGGAATGGTTGACAACGGACTCTCAAAAGGGGCCTGTTACAAGACTGCTTCTATTTGATTTAGAAAACAACAAAATGTCTGCATTTAAAATAATAAACAAAGGCTTTCTACGAAAAGTTAATTTCTTAAATGATCGATTAATATATATTAAAGAATATGCTGCTACAGGCAGAGGTACTGAATCTGAAGTGGAATATAAAAATATTAAAAATTGGGCTGAAATTCGTTTATAACAATGCAATTTCAGCGGACGCAAAAAGCCGCGCCGCTGAATTGCGGCGTTAGCATCTGTGCAGTAGGAGCCTTTGAGAAATATGTATAATAATTACTTGTTTAACAAAGACTTAGAGTTGAATAACAAATCTAAACAGAATTTAGTCTTATCAGCTGCACTTTTTGAAGAATCGTTCGATAAAACGAGAAACGAATTAGAACAACAAAATATAAAGTGGCGTGATTTTCCAGACATTTATTCTCGTGATGAATCATTTGATATGCGTATGTCAGCTGTGGAGAAGGGAATAAAAGAACGTATAAATTTATTACCTCTTACCAAAAAGTTCATTAAATTATCTTTTCCTGATTTCATATACAAAAAAACACCGGATGGAACTTATGTATTTTTCAAACAAGTTAACGAGTTTATAAAGTTAGGGATTGGGTTCGAAAGAGTACACCATTTGGGTTTAGGTAAAGCATTTACGCTATGCTTAAATATCGAGCATACTGATGAACCTCTATTAGGTCATATCTGGTCAGATAATTTCTTTCGACTCTACGGAGAAAAAGAGAATTGGCCTCCATGTTATACATATTCAGTTAAAGATGATTTAAACTCAATTTTTAAAAGTGTGAACAAAATTTTAGATAAAACACTTCCAATTTTTGAAAACAACTTAAAAATGTCTTTTGAGAACTACCCAAAAATGGCTTCGAGTTACGCTGATCTGAACCAATATGAAATAGAGTTATGTAATAGAGTTTTGTACATCACAAAAGCACGTACAATGGAGAGCTAATTCTTCATTTTAAAATGCTAACTACACGCTGCAAGGGACGCCAAAAAGCTGCGCTCGTTCCTCGCTCCGCCTTTTGACGCCCCTGAGCGTAGCGTTCTAAAGCTTGCCGTACATTGAAAAACATTAAGGGGTTGTGTTCAGCCCATCCTTCGTCGAAGGGTGTCGCTCTTTGAAGCTTCTCGCGGTTTCCAATAAAGGTATTGCCGGGCAAAACTATGCCAGCAACCACCTCAAAACCAGCTTTTTGGATTTCAGGGTGGCTCGTAACTCGTTTGTGCTCAAAGGCTCTCGTATTCGTGACCGGTTGCGGCAACTCGTAGTCTGTCGGGTTCCTTTCTTTCATGTCGAAAGGTCTTCTTCAATTAGTTGCCCCAAAGGCCGTTGGTTTCTCGAAACATCATGAATTCAAGAGCGCTTTAGAACAAGTCATTTCACCGGACGGGCTTACAGCTGGGCGTTCCCAAGCGCTTTCGATTCTCAAACAATTAAACCTATTCACCAGTGTCGGCGCTCGTCGCCCGCACGGTGAATTCCAGCGTTGGGCGATAGGAATTCATCATGTTGAAACTCTTTTCAATCATTATTTTATTAGCTTTTGCTGTACCCAGCACTGTTTTGGCTGGCGTTACAAT
>NZ_FMUX01000021.1 GCF_900101345.1 Desulfoluna spongiiphila
GCGAAAGCGAGTACAACCGAGGAGCCGGATGAGGGAAAACTTCACGTCCGGATCTGTGTGGGGGGTATTGGGCAACCGGTATTCCTACCACGACTGTATGAAAGAATGTATGATATGAAAATTACGAAGGAAATGACACATTCAGCCTATACAACTGCAAAGGAAGTATATGCAGGGAGAATGGCGCATAGCAGAGCCTTAGATTATCTCAAAAACGATTGCGGAATGAATCGTGGATCAGCTAATGACTACATTCAAGGCTTCAAGAAAATGATGGAAGGTGAAAAGTATACACGTACTTTTAATACCGATGCAACAGATTACTACTTAACAAATATTTTTAAAGATTATGGTTTAGGTGCGTTAAGAAATGCATTACAAGCTGCTACTGCTCACGTTGAATATTATGAGGGTTTAGGCCGTGGTAACTTGAATTCGATAAGAGGTGTTATAAAATCGCACAAGACATTTCTTCAAATAGACGGAAAGATATATCCTGATGAGGTCGATAAACCAGAACTGTTATTGGAGGGTCAGAAGAAAAAAGTATTTGTCAATGCTTATGAACGAAATCACAAGGCACGATCCCAATGTATTGAACATTATGGAACATCGTGCTCGGTATGCGGAATAAATTTTAGTGAAGTGTATGGGAAGTTGGGAGAGGGATTTATCCATGTTCACCACTTGCTTCCTGTTGCTCAATTAGAAAAGCAGTATGAAGTAGATCCAATAGCTGATCTTCGCCCGGTATGCCCTAATTGCCACGCAATGATTCATCGTGGAAATTTGCCTTTATCAATTGATGAGCTAAAGAAAATAGTACATAACAATTCGCTTCCAGCCGAAGCTCGTTTCTCGCTCGGCTGAAGCGAACGTTAGGCCATTTAGGAGAGGGCTATGGATATATATCGTTTTATAATTCGGGGTTATCCCGCATCAACTCACCCACAATTTCACGAGTGGCAAAAAGCAACGCTGGTCCTTCTTATTTCTGCGTCCGATCCTTATTCAGCGGAGCAAAAATCTTTGCTTGAGTTGGAGAAACGTAAATGGGCTCCCGAGTCGTATGAACTTAAGGATATCCTCATTGAAGAACGAGTAAGGGAAGAAGGTGGAGTTGTTCTAAATGCCTATGTAGAGGCCGGAAATAGAGGGGTATACTGGCATGAACGTCTTGATGATTTAGCTATGACCCAAAAAGGAAGTGAAGTATGGGGTACTGGGCCAAAGCTAAATGAGGACTTTATAGATTCACTAATCATCGACAGCGGTGGGCATCGTGTTACTCGTGAGGAAGCAGGTAACTTTAAAGAAAAGAACGCTGATTATGTATTAGGAACTTACATCCTAGAGCTTAAGCAGTTTGAACAAGAAGGTCTTGAGGTTTCGACTCGCCAAGAAAAGATTTCCCAAATCTTTGATAGCAATTTATCTAGTGGCCCAGCACAGCAGATTGACCCATATCAGCTCAACGAAAGTGACTTTCAAGAGTATTGGAACGTGGTTGGTATCCCTGTTCAGAAAAGAATTAAGGCTGCATCAAAACAAGTTAAATCAACAATAAAAAGACTTGGAGAAGAAAATTATACTGGTGGTGTGATTCTTCTAAATACGGGGTATTTGACAATACCTCATGAATTGCTTGTATCAATGGCAGAAAGATATGCCAAGAAGGACACTAGTTCAATTTCTGATGTTATCGTTATAAGCTCGTGGACGATGACAAATGGATTCGATACAGTTGTTAATTATGGTTTTCATCCTCACGAACCAAGTAGCTTAGATATAGTAAAATTACGAGATACGTTTTGGAGTACTATAAATAGAATGATGACTCAAATGATAACAGGTGAGCTTGATGTTTCATCTGGTATGCAGGAGCCTATGTCTCCAACTCATTTTAAGATAGATGACGAAACCTTTACTTTTGGAGTTCCGCAGCTTGAGTCAAGTCTTCGTAAAAAGAAAAAAAGGCCTAACAATACAAATTAACCTGAACGGTAAACTCGCTGGCGTTCCGTTAGCGTTGATTATTTGCGGCGTTAGAAACTTAATCAATATACGTACGTTTAAGGAGATGAAATGTTAGTCTGTGACAAATGCGGTGCAGGAATTAACGAAGGAGCAAAATTTTGTTCTCAATGTGGTGATCCTGTGACAGAAGCAGATCGAGTTATGTCACCTATTCAACAAGATCATACTGCAAATGTTGAAATAACATTTGGGCAAAGTTCATCTTCAAATTTTGATAAAGCCATTCAAATTTGTAAAAATCTTCCTTCGTATGTTGTTTCGGGAGAAGGTAAACAAACTAAATACAAAATTTCATTACCTATAACAGAGGTTGATTTACTTATTAATCTCTATGATTTGGTTGGCTCTTGGAAATCCTCTCAAATGCTCATTGCTGGGCAACCAGCCTCAAAGAAGGATCTCACATATCATGGGGTGGGCTGCTATCGTAACAGACAAAAAGCCTATAAACCTGACCAATATTGCTTTGGAGAAAGAGATTATGAAGCTAATATTTGGGGGTGTAAAAAGCTCAATATGCCAATAAGCCAATGGGGTGGTGGCTGGCTTGATTATGGCAAATTCGATAATTCTGGAAAGTGGCATTTTGACAAAAATAGAATCAAACATGATCTTGAAATTGCGATCAATGATTACGGTCTATGCCCTGTCCTAAACAGGCAATCTGTTTTTGAAACGTTAGAAAAACTTCCAGACAGCATAAACCCAAAAAAAGACCCAAAATGGGATTACCGAACATCATATGAAAAAGTAAAAGGTGAATACCAAGATATTGCTGTTGGTATTAAGCCAATAATTCAAAAAATAAATGGGTATGTAATTGGAAGCTACAGACCAACATGGCATCTTGAAGAAGATTCCAACGATTTGAATGAAATTACTTCTACTAAAGAAAAGAAAAGAACCAAAATAACAAAACCAAAGAAAAAAAGTAAAATCATCTGGTGGGTTATTGGTCTTCTGATTTTGTTCTATTTTTTAGGAAAATCCTAAATCGTTTCTAACAAGTCGATTTAAAGGACCGCTCAGTCCCCTCGCTTCGTTCGTGTGTCATCAACGAGGGACAAGGGTGACAGGCTCTATACCTCTTATATTGAATTAATAATGTAACCATTTTATTTGAGTAATGCTATGACGAATAATCGTATTTTTCATTGTTGGATGGATGTCAAATTACCGTGGAATATTTGTTCATAAAACTCATGGTGGTGATTCATTTGACAAAGAATAAGGGTTTGGGCCTGAAATTTTTAATTATTTAGCATAAAATGGAAAAATGTATAGGAATGTCCACCCGGGTTTATCTCATAAGACTATAAAAGACGAAAGGGGATAGGTATGTAAATTTGACTAAATTTAATTGTATATAATTTTTATGTGTTAGGCTATCCATGAGGCGATTTGCAAAGTAAACAGGGGACAGGCTTTTTATGCTGGACCTCTCATACCCATCTGTGAGATAGTTCTCCAAATCAATATCACTCCGTAATCATATCAAAATCGACTCATCAAAATCAAAGCCACATCAAATTCTGTAAGACCGGGAAGGAGGGTGCTATGCCGCGAGTTCCCCGTATGGTCGTGACGGATCCAGGCCAAAAGGCCGCTTATCATGTGATCAGCCGCACCGCGTTGGACGGCCTTCCGTTCGGCAAGGTTGAAAAGGACGAGCTGGTTCGCATCATTCAGACATTTTCATCGGTTTATTGTGTGGATGTCCTGGGGTTTGCCATCATGGGAAATCACTTTCACCTGCTGGTTGAGGTGAGTTCTTGCGACATGATTTCCGATGACGAGGTGCGTCGGCGGTTTCAGGTCCTTTATGGTGAAGAGGCGGTGTTTCCCGAAGGGCGGTTGAAGGAATATCGGGAGCGGTTTTGCAGCCTTTCTGCCTATGTGAAGGACATCAAGCAGCGGTTCTCCTGCTTTTTTAATAAACGCAAAAAGCGAAAAGGGACTCTCTGGGGAGAGCGCTTTAAGAGCGTGATTGTTGAGCAGGGAAAAACCTTGATCCACTGTCTTGCCTACATCGATCTGAATGCGGTGAGGGCCGGTATCGTCAAACGGCCGGAGGACTATCGCTGGTGCTCCATTGGATATCATATACAGACCGGCAATAAGGATGGCTTTCTCTCGTCGGACCTGGGGACTCCTGACTTCGGTGTTGACGATGACTCAACGCAGATCAGGACCTACAGGGAGTATCTCTATCATGCCGGAGCCATCGAGAAGAGGGGAAAGGCGCGGATATCCAAAAGGGTTCTGGATGAAGAGACGGTGCGAGGGTTCGAGATGAATCGCGTCAGACGCCTTCGATACAGGTCCCGGTATTTTACGGATTCGGGGATTATTGGGTCCAGGGCATTTGTCGAAACCCGCTACGAAACGTTTAAAGACCGGTTCCAGACGACGCGGGAAAAGATCCCGCAGCGTGTCAATGGAATTGAAGGGATGTATTCTCTAAAGCGACTGACCGAGGCTTGAGCGTAAGCATTGAGGGACGTGCAGGCGTTCATTCGGGATGGGCCTTAGTTCGGATAATCGCTTCTCAGAGGCGGATTTTTCCACACGGCCTGACGGGTGGTGGGAAACGCCTGCGTTGTGGCGGGATTCAACAGGCGCTGGCCCGATTCTCCTGTGTAGTACGCTCGGGGGGACCCTGAAACATCCTGATGGGAACAAGGAGCCCACTGCAGGGCCTTTTCCGGTGTGTTGTGAAGGATTTGATCGTTGGGGTCGGCAACCACTATCGCAGTGGCCAGGAGGATGCCGAAGAGTGGAAGTACTGTTTTGATAGCTGGGCGAATCATTTCGTGAGTTATACCTTTGAGGATCATCACATCAGTGTCAAAGCCGAGACAGTGACGGTGTGTTGAATGATGGTTGATTGTGTCTGAAAAACAGGCAGAAACCTTATACGTAAAAGCGGCGTTTTACAAGGATACGGTTTGCTGAGACAGTGTTTGGCAAAAGTAGAAATGCAAAAAAAAACTTAGAAAACAGGTTTGTGCTAAGTGAGTAAGCCTGACCTCATTAGTCTGCGCGGTTTTAAATTTCATCTCAGGGTACATCAAATGGAATAAGTTTTCAGGTTTACAAACAATAGCTTGGAGGTTGATTATGAAAAAATGGTATGATGAAGAATATGAATGGGAAATTGAGGTGACAGGGTTTCTTCGAGGTGATCAAACAGAGGGATATTGCCGAAACGGTGAGGAAATTGGAGATAAGTACAGCTGCACATATGGCTGTCCAGTAAATAAGGATGGTCAGGGTATCTGCTCCAAAGTAATGATGATGATGTTTCCAGCCATGGAGGCGGTCAGAAGTGGTGGGAATTTAGAGAATATCGGTGGGAGTGGCAAATATAACAAAGACATTGTATGCCCGGACGGTTGCGTTATGTTTAGGATGACTGCAAAGAAACTTGGACATGAGAATTTTTTTAAGGGAAAGTTTTTCAGTTAGTTTAAATTTTTGTTGTGTTCAGCTTGTGGATAAGATCAAGTATATAACTTCTTGCCAGAAGCAGGGCGCGGGGGACAGGCTCAATTAATTACATGAGTTGTTCTGGCCCCTATTTATGTATGTGTAATGGAGACATGAAAAGTTGTTTAGGAAAGTATTCTTGTGTTTGGCACTATTCGTCTTTTTGCCTCAAGCTAAATCAGAAGCTATAGATTATCCGCCTCAGCTGAAAGAAATATTTTATAAGACAACTACCCTTGATGGTTCTCTTACCAGGGAAACGCATGACGAGTTTTGGGAAATTCTGAATCAGTCTCTCACAGAGGCACAAATAGGTCATTACACAACGTATTTGTTGGCAGCTCAAAAATATCAAAAAGAGATATGGGTAAGTGCAAAATTTTCATATGAAAATGGAAGGATTGTTAAAACCAATAAACTCATCATGCTGCAGGTGGGATTGCCGCTGAAATTCGAGAAGATGATACCGTTCCCTAAAAAGTCGGCGGAATATATCTCTGAATGGCGCACATACCAACGAAAATTCAAAGAAAGCGTTAAGAAAGCCAATGGGATTCTTGAACTGGCAGCAAGTCGACCTGATAAAAGACAGAACAGGCTTATAAACTGGGATCAGATCAATAATGCCATTGCACATACTGAGGGTAGTTATTCAAGGCTGGAAAAGCTGCTAACAGAAACGTGGCATGATTGATAGAGAGACAAGGTCTCAGGCTTACAGCTTCGACAAAACATTTCAAATCCTTTGATTTGAGTGTGTTTTATTTCCCCTCCTGTTGTCCTTTTACAACCGCACACCCAGCCAGCCCCTTGCAGATTACGTCCAGGGAAGACCACAGGTAACGAGTGAATGAATGCGGTGAGGCCAATCTCCGGGCTATGAGGCCACCATTCATGCTTGCAGTCTGATGACCTGCCACTGCAACCGTCATTCTATTTCATAGCCCCGGGGACACCGAATTCGTGGGGCTTGTGGATGGGATTTCCATAATGACAGGAATAATAAGGAAAGGTGTTATGAATTTGGATATGGGTAACGTGTTCAAGGAAATGGCAGCTGCTGCTGACAATGCTCTTCAAGGCGAAGTGGGTTCCCTGGGGGGTGAGATATTAAGCGTACTTAATATGAACAGGGAGTCTCTTTCTGAGTTGGCGGCAGCATACAGCTGTGGTGACATTACTGAAGAAGAGTTTGATGTTGAGCTGCAAAGAGAAAAATCGATACTTGAGGCGGAAATGCTCTCTTTGGAAATCGCTCCTAAATCAGCCGTTCAAAAAGCAATGAATGTGGCAATGGATACGTTAAAGCAGGCCGCAAACAAGGCACGGCCCAACTAAACCTGATCTTTCATGTAAAAACAGCCATTCAAAAGGAAAATGACATGATTTCGGATGGCTGCAATACAAATGTCAACTATTTTGAAACTGCAAAATGTAAATCAGCGTTTGCTGTTTGATTTTCTCACCCTTCGGGCGAGCCGAGTGCACCCATCTTCTGCGTTATCAGAGCCTTGAGGTAAAACACTACATCTGCAGCTCTGATGCCTTGAATATGGGGGCACTCGACTCGTGAAATATCCGGGCTAACCTGAGTTACCCTCTGGAACCAGGCTTCTAACCATCATGCTCCCTTGTGCCGGCCAGGCCCGCCGAGCGGCACAAGTGGGCAACGTAAAACGTTTTCGGAATTTTGTTTACATGTTCCCCGTCGGAGGTATGGCCGGACAGTTTGAAAATTTACTGGGAGGATTGTTTTGGACAAGGATATGAAGATTCTCATTGTGAATGATTACTTTACAAAGAGACGATTTATCAAGGACTTGTTGCGAGATAATGGCTTTACAAATACATTTGAAGCCGATGATGGGCATACCGCTTTATCCATGCTGAAAGAGGAGGCATATGATTTCGTTGCTACAACGTGGAATATGCCGATTATGAATGGACTCGAATTTTTCAAAGAGGTTCGTAAGGTCCCAGACTTAAAGAACCTGCCCGTTTTGATAGTGTTCGAACCGGCAGATAAAGAGCACATGGTTGAAACAACTAAGGCCGGGGCATACGTGCATCTTGTCGCTCCTTTTACCGCCGGTGCCTTTGGGGTGATTGGTTAAGATGGGGATGGGTTGCGTTGCATTTCTCCACAACGCTGTGCCAGCGGATCCGCAAATGAATGACATGGCAGAGCAAGTCTTTTGAATAGATGCATCTTTTGAGACATCTGCCTGGGGGGCTCGGAGCAAAGATGGGCGCCCTTGGCGCTTTGTCCATCTTACTTTTGGACCTACCTCAGGCCCTTAAACGGCCTGCAGAAAACAAAGGAAACAAAGGGGACAGGCCCTTGTTTTTGGTAATGGAAAAAAATATTACACGAATTTTATGTGCGAATAATGGGTTTTTTGTCCTAACGTCAGTCACATCTATTATTCTTATAATACTTGTAGGTTGTGTCACGCAGCAAGCAGTGCCAAACACTAAAAATGATGCTGCCATTAGCTGCTTAACTCTTTTGGATACGGCTTTAAGGGAGAATTGGCATTTTTCAGGTGATACAAGCCTTGATCTCAAAACAATTATATCATTTGAAGTTGATTCAATGTCTAAAGTCAGTCATTTGAAAATAACCAAGCGTAGTGGATCTGATAAATTTGATCAAAGTGCAGTGAGATGTATTGAGGAGCTTTCACCTTTCAATCAAATTGATGGTGTTTCGAATGATTGCTTTAGCGAAAAGGGTTTTAAAAAATTCGTTATTGAATTTGATGATGGCGGGTAACGTGTTGATAGTATGAATATTAGAGCTCTATGCGTCTCTGGGGTTATGAGGTGATAGGGGTTCTGTACTGATAGCTGTGGTGTTTTTAATCATCGGTGTCGAATTTAGATATGACGTTTTTTTCTAACTCGATGAATTTTGTCTGCGATGCATCAGGATGTCTTAATAAGGGTCTAAAAAAGTATCCTTTAAGGTTTGTTTATTGTACTGGTGTTGCAACTGGAAGTATGATCGTGTAATAAGACTTTGTTAGTTTATTACTTAAAAGAATATTTGAATTAAGGGGTATCATGAAAAGAGGTATTTTAACTGTGTTTTCGATGTTTTTTCTTTTTGGTTGTTCTACGTATTCAGGACAGCGTTACGCTATGTCGGTTGACAATATTGAAATTATTAAAAGTACAATTCAGTCTCAACCATATCATCATGTTGCCGTAGGTGATTTTACTTCAAGTAAACCGAGCGTAAATAATATTATGTGTCGTGCTGTTGGCCCGATCAAGACACCGGATGGGGAGACGTTTGAAGCCTACATTCGTGATGCATTGATAGATGAACTCAAGATGTCAGATGCATACTCAGCCTCTTCTTCTGTCGTTATTAAAGGTAATCTTGATGATATTAATTTCGACTCAATGAATGGCCTTTGGACGTTAAAACTCACAATTTCATTTAGTAACGGATCAGCTTTTACTGTCTCTGAATCATATGCATTCACACCAAGCTGGTATGGAGAAACTGGTTGTAATCAGACAGCCCAAGCGTTTATGCCGGCAGTGCAAAATTTGATCAGCAAAGTCGTGTCACATAGTTCTTTTAAAACTTGGATTATCGCCAAGTCATAAGCTTCGTATTAATGAATTTCTGGTGAGGGAGCGCCTGTGTATTGCGGCAGTTCCCTCACTACTTTTAGCGACCCTACTGAAATGTACATTTTCTGCTCTTAAGGGACGCGTTGAGTCCTCATCGTCCTCAGAATTTTTGAAGCACACCCTGTAAAACTACTCAGAAAAGATCTGAAAACCCATCTGCGTACCCTTTTGCTCTGTCGCGCAGTTGATTTGAGATTGCTATTTGGGGGCTGGTGCTGCTTAACTGTTTTCAACAGCCCTAAGAATCGGATTATGTCTGAGGAGCCAGCTTTTACCCCTTTTCTTCTTTTCTTTGGAACCTTTCTTTACAGGCACTTCGCCATGATTATGCTATGATACTTATAATCCCATTAGATATGGGGTAGGCTCCGCCAAGCGTGCATGGGGTCCTCGTACAGTTAATCCCACTATGGATTTTCGGGGGTGAATCTATTCCCTTTCTCGCTGGTTCAGTAGAATCCATAGGGGCCTCTCCCCGAAATGGGAGGGGTGGTGTCCGTTCCAACTCAAGTGAGACGATTTGAAATCGAGTAAATTAGACTTTTAAGGACTATCCACAAGGAGGGATAATGAAGAATCAATTCTCATCGCCTGCTTTTCGCATGACAAAGTCTCTTTCTTTTATCTTGATACTGTATTGCCTTACAGCCACGTGCGCTCTGGCTGATTCTGATTGGACAGGGTTCTATGCAGGGGCCTCGATTGGTGCCCTTAGCGGAGAGGCGAATCCTTCTGTGGTCACAATCGCGGATTCATATTTCACGCCGATCCGCGATGCAGCTCAACTCGATCCGGCAGCCTCGCAAGAGATTGATGGGCAAAATATGTCTGGAAGTCTTTTTTTTGGTGGGGATTATCAGATAAATTCTGTCGTGCTTGGGTTGGAAGCAACTATTATGTATTCATCATTTTCTGAAGAGGAGTCATTCAGCGATATATACGACACCAATGGAGATCCCTTTTCTCTTTCTTCAACGTTTGAAACCGACTGGATGATGAGCCTCGCACCCCGAGTCGGGTACGCGTATAAGAATTCCCTGTTTTATGTGATGGGTGGCGTAGCACTTTCCAAGTTTTCATATGAATTTTCTTTCAAAGACCCAGTTGAACAGACTCGGCTTGATGAAAGTGAAACGTCTTGGGGGTGGACAGTCGGTGCTGGCTATGAATACCAAATTTCTGATGGTTGGGGGGTTAAGGCGGAATATGCTTACTACAAGTTTGACGATATTTTTGATGTGTCGAGCAGGCTTGCGACCAATACCCTTGATGGCTTCAATCATAAAGTAGACTTTCAAGCGGATTCCTTCCGCCTTGGCCTTGTGAAGCGGTTCTAACCCGGATATTTCATCAGAAAACGGTTCGGCCAATGCAATAAACGGTAATGTACCGTTTATTGCTCAGTTTTTTCACCCTTCGGCCGAGTCAGGTGCACCCGTCTTCTTCGTAATCAGGACGTTGAGCTAAACCACATCATCTGCAGCCCTGATGTCTTGAATAGCTGTGCACTCGATTTGTGAGGTACCCGGGGTATGTCCTTCGAGGGGATCTGCTGTTGAAACGACTGGGGGAGTCCTGATGGGAAAGATGGCTACACTTGGCGCTTTGCCCACCTTGCCAGTGAAAGGCATGCATTGGGTTTGTCGGGGATGATCGTGAACAATCTGTGGTGGGGAGCAATTATTCCGACCAGGGGGCGTATACCTTCCATATCCATTAACTTTGAAAGGGTAAGCATCATGAAAAAGCTGGCCTGTATGGTGATGGTTGCATGTGTCGTGCTGTCTGTCGGTCTTCCTGCGTCTGCCGGTGGGGCAGCTCCGGGGCTTTGGGGTGTCTACTCTGATGTGTTTAAAAATGCCAAGTACATTGATCTCACCCATGCCTTTGAACCTGCGCAGCCCGTATGGCCGGGGTTTGCCAATGCAGCATTCAAACCGGCCAGGGCGGGCAAAGGCATCGAAGGGTATGTGGCGGCCGGGCAGGAATTCACCTATGACAAGCACGGTTTCGTGGCCACGGCCTATGAGTTGACGACGGATCAGTACGGAACCCAGCTTGATCCACCGGCCCACTGGGACAAACTCGGCGCAACCATCAGCGACATCCCGGCAACCTATGCTATTCGCCCCCTGGTGGTCATAGATATCCATGACAAAGTAGGAAAAGACGAGGGCTACCATCTTCAAGTTGAGGACATCAAAGCCTGGGAAAAGACGTATGGGCGCATCCCGGAAGGGGCTGTGGTGATGGTCCGTTCAGACTGGCACAAGCAGTGGTCGGATACCGAGCGGTTCAACAAAAAACCCTTCCCCGGGGTCGGCCTTGAGGCACTGAAGTTTCTTCACCTGGAACGGCACATCCTGTTTCACGGCCATGAGCCCCTGGACACGGATACAACGCCGACCCTTGAAGGGGAGTACTGGCTGATGCACAACCATTTTGCCCAGGCAGAAGGGGTGGCCAACCTCGATAAAGTACCGGAGGCAGGCGCACTGATCATTATCGGGTTTGCAAAGCCAAAGGGGGGCACAGGTGGCTACGCGCGTTACATTGCCGTTGCTCCAAAGCAATGGCCCCATGGCGTTTCGGTAACGGAGGTTCCCGGCGCCCCGCTTCCTGTCCAGGCCCACCCGTTAAAGCGGGATAAGAGCGGTGTCATGCGTCCAACGCCATAGCAAGCGGCATGAAAGTGGAGGCCTTTTTGTTAAAGGCATTTTGGAGGTGGAGACGCTTTTACAGGAAACGATGGACACGCCTGGTGCTCTGTCCTCCAACCGGAAGACCTGTCCCGGACCATGACGTGAAGAGTTTCGGGATTGTGGCTGAGGGGGGGCTTTAAAGCGGCGTGGTGGGGTGCCGCCTCCCGTTGGTTTATCAGGGGAGGAGACAGCCCTGTTGATGCAGATGTCTTTATGCTTCCAATGCGTTCATAAGGGCAGGAAACGCTTCTGGTGCACTGGTTTTAAACAGGTCGTACCAGGCCCTCAGTACGTCGCCTTTGTATAGATGTAGCGCTTGGAATATCTCCCTGGTAAATTCCAGGGGTGCCGTTCCCGAAGCCGTAATCACATTCTTGTCGTGAACAGCCAGGGCTTCGACGTACTGGCTGCCGCCCTTGTAATTGGACGCTTCGAGGTACGCTTTGGCGTTGCTTGTATGCCGGATGGAATCAAGCAACCCGATGTGTGCGAGGCCGTACGTTGCACCGCAGATGGCCGCCACCTTCAGGTGGTTTTCATGGAATCTCTTCGCCAGCTCAGCCACGTCCTGATGGGCGCCTTCCTCCCAGCTCGCCCCTCCGGGAAGTATCAACATCTCCGCATCCCAAAGCGTTATCTCGTCCATGCCGAGGTCCGGTGTGATCTGGAGCCCGCCAGCCGAACGGACAGGGCGGCCATCGGTGCTGAAGGTTTTCAGCTGATACGCGCCAGGGGTTATTTGCATCATGGGATTGTTTAATCCGGTGGTGACATACCCTATTTCCCAATCTGAAAGGGTGTCAAAAAGAAACAGGTAAATGGTTTTAGGGCCAGTCACTCAATCACCTCATGAGATTTCGTTAAATTTTCTCGGATATGTTTCACTTCCGATACTGCCGTTGTTAGCTTTTCAAGATTCATGTTTTTTGAAAATTCATTGGCCCAGGCCATTTGCCTTTTTGTTATCTCGTTCATGGCCTCTTTGCCGGATGGGGAGAGCGAGCACAGCTTTGCGCGGCGGTGGGCCGGGTTGGTTTTCGTCTCGATAAAACCGTCTTTGATCAATTGATTGGCTATGCGTTGCACGTTCTGGCGAGACAGCCCCATGTGCCTTGCAATGTCAGAAACGGTTGCGGGCCCTTCTGTCAATGCGCCCAATACCTGCCATCGCGCACTTGTTAAGCCGAGGTCCTTGATGAGGTCATTTCCGGTATTGATGATGGCCCCGTTGACCCGAAATATCTCTAAAATAAGATCTGTGAGTGTTCGTCCGTTTTTTGTGTGTTGCATGCGACCCCTCTTTTTTTTGACAACAAGGTGTCATATTGACACTGTGTTGTCAAGTAGGGGCGCCCATGGGCGATTTATCCGCCCAGAAACTGCATGTTCAGGGCAAAGAAAATTTGCCACTTGGGCTGGCCAGGGCCGTCGTCGGCCACGGAATATTGCGGTTCGACAAAGAAGTTGTAGACGGTGGTCCCTTTTTTGATGACCTTCCCGATGCCGACGCCCATAGGTACAGAATAGTAGTCTTTTTCAAAGTTGTAGACCCACAGGGGCGCCGCCCGCAGGTAGATTCCGTGCCCCAGCTGGAAGAACGCAAAGGGCTGCATCACAGCGATGTTGACGTCATCCCGGTCGTCCTCACCGGCAAAGCTGGCCTGCCAGGTCAGCAGGTAACCGTACTGGAACACAGGGGAGGTGGCCACAAAGGTGACCTGCGCCAGCCCGGCCGACCATTGCTCGGAGCCCAGGTCATCGTCTGTTGCCGTGGGAATGGTGAGTTGAGGCCCCAGGCCCACGCTGATCCCGGGGTTTCCGGTGTCGAACAGATAGGCTGCAAAAATATTGAAATCCCCCAGACCGGTCTCTTTGCTTCCATTGGGCGGTGTCGGAAAGGTGTTGATCGGCAGCGAGGCCCGCATCAGCCAGGAGGTGTCCCCGATACTGATGGGCTGCGCATAACGGACAACAAACTGGTTGGCGTCTTCGTCGGACTCGGTCAACTTTCCGATGTAATAGTTCTGGAGGTTGAAAGCCTTCATATTGGCCAGAGGGTTGTTGGCCTGTGCCTCTGCGCTGGCATCGGACGCCTCGGCCTGGCCCTGTTCCTCTGACTCCGCCATGGCTGCCTGGAGTTGGACACCCATCAGGATGCATGCAAGGAAGATTGTCCTTGCTGTGGGGAGCAGGAAACGCCTTGCGGCTCCACCGGACTTGCGTTGTGCAATTTTGATGGTCATTGCATTTTCCTCCGGTTCATTCTTTTTTCATGATGTTTTAGGCAAAGGGCAAGAACCAAAGACCGATGGTAGGGTGGACCATGGTGTACCCTCCTTGGGCTGGGAGCATAAAGCGGGTTGTTGGGTGGATGCCCGGCGGATAGATTTGTTTCTCGGGACTGCCAGAGTGGGGGCTATGATAAAAGTGGTGGGTATATTTCTGAAATTATATCAGATTGTTCAGGGCGTGAGAACGCCTATTCGACGGCTGCGCTGGACAAGGTGATTGCGGGGCATCATGCCCGTGGGTTGATTCTCAGCCCGAGTTCTCATGAATATTCTAACTTTGATTTTGATGGCATGGTCTCCATCATTAACCTTTTCAGAAGGTTAAATTCCGGCGTGGTATGGTGGTGAATTGCTCGTCACGTATTTCCCTGAAACCCGCCGAAGAGGCTTTAATCCGTAATCGAATGGCGATTCTTCATTTGAATCAGGATGTTAAATTGGTTAACCAGTCGATGGCGTGTTGACATGGTGATGATTATGTACTATGTCTGTGTGCATCACAAGAACCTCAGGTGTGTTTCATATTGTCTCCTCGAATCGAGTCTTTCCAGATGACATTTCGTTTTTGCCGGTTCGCCGGTTTCCGTTTTTACGGCTGATGGGAGTGTTGTACCTTCCCCTTCCGATGGCCCCCTGACATCGACACGAGTTGGAGGAAATCATGACGGAAGTGATTCAATTGCCGACAGGCCAGGCCCTGGCCGACATCATTGCTCATCATGACAAGCTCCAGGAGGAGCTTAAGGACCGAAGGGCACTGGATCGGATGCTTGCCGCGGTCTCTTCCGATTTTATGAACGTGACGGGAGAGTGGACCGGAGACGTCATCGAAAAGGCTCTGAAACGGGTGGCCCGGTTTGCAGGGGCCAAGCGTGGCATTGCCTTTATGGTGCCACGGGGCCAGGAGGAGTGCGCCCTGTTTTTTGAATGGATCTCCGAGGAAGACCCCGAGGGGAGTTTTGAACCCATCTCGCCCCAGGCATTTTCTATTTTTCTTCCCCCCATGCGCGACCAGAAACTGATTATCCTGAGCCGGAAGGAGGACATGGCCGACCTGGACTTTGAGCAGCGGCAGTTCCTGCTGAGCCATGGGTTTCGGGCTCTGGTGGGGCTCTATCTCAACAGCCGGGACGGCAAGGAAGGGGGGATTTTTCTCTTTGGAGGGCCCGGGGAGGAGTACCTGTGGCCCGAGGAGCTGATCTCGCGGTTTTTACGCACCGTGGAGGGGCTCTTCATCAGCTCCATGCGCCAGGTGGAGCTGACCATGGAGCTGAAAAAGCGGGAGGCCCTTGCCTCGGCCCTTCTCAACGCCACCACGGATTCGGCGGTGCTCATGGATACCGAAGGCAAGATCCTGGCCATTAACAGCTCTTTTGCACGGCGGTTGAAGATCAGCCAGAGCCACGCCAAGGGAAAAAGCTTCTATGATTTTTTTTCCCCTTCCCTGTCCCAGTTTCGGCGCAATCAGGTGACGTCGGTGGTCAGGGGCGGGCACCCGGTTCGCTTTGAAGACGACAACAACGGCCTGGTCCTGTCCAACGTGATCTACCCTGTGTTCGACATCCGGGGCGTGGTGGAGCAGGTGGCCTTCTACTCCCATGACATCACCCCGCTGAAGGACGCAGAGCAGAGCATCCGGACCCTCACCGGGGAGCTGGTCCTTGCCCAGGAGGGCGAGCGGCAGCGCATTGCCTATGACCTGCATGACAACGTGGCCCAGGAGCTTGCAACCTTGAAGATAAGCTGCGACACCCTGGTGGATGCCGCGCGGAAGTCACCGGAAGAGTTTGAAAAGACCGTGGGCGGATTTTCCGGGGTCCTCCAGAATTCCATCAACACCGTCCGTGAAATGGCCTATGAACTTCAGCCCCCCACCACGGGCAAGATGAGACTGGTGGACGCCATCTACAACTACTGCGATGAGTTCAGCGAGCGGTTCGGCATTTGTGTGGATTTTTACACGGCCGGGATGCACAACGTGCCCCTGGAAAAAGAGCACCAGCACCATATCCAGCGAATCATCCAGGAAGCCCTGAACAACGTGCGAAAGCACGCCCGGGCCAAGGGGGTGATCATCCGGCTGGTGGCGGCTCATCCCCATGTGATCCTTCGCATCGATGACGACGGCAGAGGGTTTGACGTTGCAAAACGCAAGGAGGAGGGGTTGAGGGAGAAGCGCATGGGGCTGAGGGGCATGGAGAACAGAGTGCGGCTGATCAAGGGCCGCGCCCGCATCGAGTCCGCCCCGGGGGAGGGCACCCGCCTCTTTTTTGAAATTCCCGCCGAACAGCTCGATGAGATGGCCGACAGCAACGACCAGTATTATCCTCTTTTTACATGAAAGGTGTGCCAGATACCGTCTTCAGCATGGTGTGCGGCCACCCGGAATCCCTGCGAGACTAGCTGCGTTTCGATCTTCCCTGCCTCGGTGGTCAACAGGCCTGAGAGGATCGCCTCGTTTTTCGAGAGAAACCCTTCCGAGACAACCAGGTGCTTCATGATGTCGTAGTGGATGTTGGCCACCACGAGATCCGCCGGTGCGTGGACTATCTCCTCGGCGCGTCCCTGGATGGACAGGATGTGGCCGGAGAGTCCATTGATGCAGGCGTTTTCATGGGTGGTGCGCACGGCTAGGTGATTCAGGTCCACGGCCAGGATTCTTTTTGCACCCAGGCGCGCCGCGCCCAGGGCCAGAAGGCCGGTTCCTGTGCCCAGGTCCTGGACGGTTTTGCCGGAGAGGGCCGGGCCCATGTCGGCCAGAAGGGAGAGGCAGCAGCTGGTGGTGGGATGGGCTCCGTTGCCGAAGACCACCCCGGCGTCGAGGAAGATCTCGTCGGGGCCGGGCCTTCCCGCAGGCGGTGAGCCTTTTCGAAAGGGCCGGATGGTAAGGGGCCCTGCGGTAAAGGGCTCGGCGTCTCCCCCCTGCCACTGGTCGTAGGTCATGTCGTAGCGGTCGATGAGGGTGAGGTGGGGAGCCTTTTGGATAAGGTATTTTACCACCTCGTCGGCGGGGCTTCCGAAAAAGAGAAAGGTGGAGGCATCCTCAACCCAGTTGCCGAGAAAGTCGGGATGATCCACGGGCGTAGCCGGATGGATCACCCCTTCGATGTAATAGATAAAAAGCGCATCCGAGGCCTTCGGGTGCGCTTTTGTTGTGTCAAAAACAGGAGGCGTCATGGGGCGGTGTCGATCTCCTTTTGGGCCTTCTTGAGTCTCTCGGTGACGCTTTCGGTGAGCCCTACAATCTCTTTAAGCAGATCGGATACGCCATCGTAGCCTCCTCCCCGGGCCCGTTCGGCCCATGTGAGGTAGTTGCCCTTGTGGGCTTCGTTGTGGTCGACCCAGTGGCCGAGCAGGGTCGTCAGCTGCTCTTTCAGGGAAAGGGGGGCGGAGTCGTTATGATGGTCGTGGTCATGGCTGTGGCTGTGATCGTGGCTGTGGTGGTGGTCGTGATGATGATCGTGATCGTGTGGCATGCAACCCTCCTGGTTTTTTATAAATGGCGGCTTCGCATAACAGACCGTTCGGTGGGAACTCCCCGTGGTTTCGCCCGGCTTGACCGGGGAAAAGGGGCGCAGGGACAAGGCCCTTGGGCAAAAACTTTTTCACACTTAAAGGAGGGTGTCAAACAAAAGCGTTAAGGGGTCCGCACGGCGTGGACAAAGCCGCAGCCGGACAGGGGGTGGGATTCTCTGGTGTAGGTCTCTTTGTTGTTGGGGTTGAAGGTAAAGGCTTCGGTGCTGGTACCCCAGGCGCCTGTTTCCAGCTCGGATGTCCAGTACCACGAGGCACCGCTGGTGGGGTAATAGGGCTTGCCGTTGTAAAGCAGGGCCAGCTCGTTGGGGGACGGAATACGCCAGTCGGTGAACCCGCCCGTGGTGAGGGCTTCCACCCAGGACTTGGCCGAAGCAAAGGGCATGCAGGCAAACCCTAAGTTTTTGGAGTCCAGGATCATCCAGGTGAGGCCGGACTGGGAGTCCGTGAAGGTGCTGTTTCTGTGGTCCACGAAGCGGTCCCCCTTGCCCTTGAGAAGGGTGCGGATCTCGGCTTCCCGGGCGCGGATGCGGGCGGCGATCTCCTGCCTGCGCTTGGCTTCGGTTTCCGCCTGCTGCCGGGCCAGGAGGCGATTTCTCTCCTCTTCGATCCGTCGGGCTTCGGCCTGCCGGGCCAAAAGGACCTGGCGGGAGGCCTTCTCTTCTTCCAAGAGGCGGCCCCGCTGGGATTCAAGGGATTGCTTCAAGGCCCGTGCATCTTTGATAAAGGCTCCGTCCGGGTAGCGTTCCATGTAAAGGGACACTTCCTGGATGCGGATGTTGATGGGCTTTTTGGGGTCGTCCGCAACGGTGCGGACCTCGTTCCACTGCCCCTGTTGCTCGGCTTTTTGGGTGAGGGAGGCGATCTCTTTTCTGACCTCCGAGGTCAGGGTGCTGTGGGGGGTGTTCTGGAGGTAGGTGATGTACATGGTCCGGGCATCGGCAAAGGAGAGGCCTGCGGCTTGCTCCCGCATCCCTTTGAACTGGACCAGGTCGATCATCTCTCCGCGCATCAGCCACACCTCGTTGAAGCGGCTGTCCTCGGGAAATTCGGCCGTAAAGGTGTCGGCAAGGGAGATGCACGGTTCCCAGTTCTCTGTTTTGTAGCAGGACGGGGCCTTGCTTTTGAGCATCAGGTAGTACTCATCGCTCACCGATGCCACGAGGTTGGTGACCTGTCGGGTGTGTTTGCCGTGGGGGTGGTCGCTGAGGTAGGCCCGGTAGAGGCCCAGGCGAGCCTGGGTGCTCTGGCCTTCGGCCCGGCGGAGTTTCTTGTAGTCCAGGTCGTCCAGTTGGGCGGGGAGGCTTTTTATCTTGACGCCAATGGCCGTGGCAAAGGGGGTGCCCCGGTTCTCCTTCAGGTGGCTTTTCAACAGGCCCACGGAGGTGCCGATAAACTCCCCGTTACGTGGGAGGGCATCGATGCGGTGGGTCAGCTCGATGAGGTCGTTGGCTTCGTTGAGGTGCTCGGTGACCTGGAGGGTAAATCGATTGATCACATGGCTGTCCAGATAGGTTTCCAGCAGTGTTTTCTGCTGCCGGAACTTTTTCATGGCGGAGAGGTCGGTGATGAGGGTGTTGAACTCTGTTTCCAGGGCATGGGCGCGGTACCAGATATAGCCACCGAAGGCACCGCCGGAGATGACGAGAAAGAGAAGAAAGACGATAAGGATCGTGCGGATGGGGCTGGAGGGCTCAGCGGTGTCCTCGTCTTCGTACTCGTAGATCCATGCCCCGTCGTTTTCGCCGTTGAGTTCCTCGTCCCGGTCCGCGTCATCGAGATCAAGGTCGATGGCGGAAGGCAGCGGTGTGGACACCGACATGGCAGGCGGTGCCGTGTCCGGGGTGGTGGGGAGATCAGGCAGGGGAGGGATCTCTGCCGGGGATTCGGTGAGGTCGGGCTTCTCCTCCATGACAAACTGCATGGCGATCTGGTCGTCCACCGTGGTTTTTTTGCGTGGGGCAGCTGCCGGGGAGGGGCCTTCGGCGGCGGCTTTGGCCGCTCTGTCGTCACGCAGCTTGAGCCCCTCCATGAGGATGGTGAGAAGGGGGGTGGTGATGTTGTGGGCCGGAGCCGGGGCGTTGTCGATGACGATGACGGTGTCGTTCCAGCAGATGATCTCGTAGACGGCATCAAGGCCGTGGAGGTCACCGGATTCCGCGGCCACGAGGTTGCCGTCGCTGAGCCAGAGGTAGCCGACGTCATCATTGGCATAGATTTTCAGCGTGCAGGACGTCTTGTCCATCTGGACAATCTGCAAAAACGAGCTGAGGGAAATTCCCTGTATCTGGCCTCCAACTTCAATCTTCATCGATTCGGTTACCACCTTATGACGCGTGAATCCCCTTGTGGCTCGGGGTGATTGAAAAAATATCCGGTTTTGCAGCGGTATCCCGGTGGGTTACGATGCAGGAATTCTGGCGTGAATTCGTCCCGGTGTATCATGGGCTCGAAATCCTGGGCTGACCGGCAGGATCTGCGGGTTGATATACTAGGAAATAAACTATCAGATCGGCATGTTGGTGTCAATCTGTCCCCCAGGATTGACGCCATGGTGAAAATAGGTTACCGGCCATGGGCAAAGATGGTGTAGACTCTTTTCTTTTGCGCCTTTTCCATGGTGTGTGGCAGAGGCGCAGGAGTGTTTTACGGGCCGCCTTCGGGGCGGCAGGCTGGCCCCAGGGGCACCCGACATCGGCGGGCCCTGTGATTACAGCTGCTTGAATTGCGGGAGTGATGAATGAACGGCAACAAACGTCTTGTGGGCATCGGCGGGCTGGTCCTGGTGGCCTTCTTCTGGGGGATGACCTTTACTGTGATCAAGGGGGCCCTGGATGATGTGTCGGTCTCCTTTTTTCTGGCTCAGCGGTTCCTGCTGGCCTTTGGCCTTTTGTTTCTGGCCCGGCCCCTGGCCAAGGCCCCGCTGACTCCCTACACCCTGGGGCGCGGGATGCTCCTGGGGGGCCTTGTGGTGGCAGGCTACGGCCTGCAGACCGTGGCGCTTATCGATACCACCGCATCCAACACCGCATTTTTGACGGGCCTCAACGTGGTATGGGTGCCCATCCTTGCCGTTCCCCTGTTCAAGCGCCGGCTGGAAGCCCCCAAGGCCGTGGGCGCGGTCCTGGCCGTGGGAGGGATCTACCTGATGTGCGGGCTCCTGGGCGGGGAGGGCATTGGCCACGTGAACCGGGGGGATCTCTACGCCCTGAGCTGCTCATTGTTTTTTGCCCTGCACATCCTCTACACCGGCCGCTATGCCGGGCGGTGCGACAGCTACTGGCTGGCCGTGGTCCAGCTTGGAACCATCGGCGTGATCTTCGGGGCAACGGCCCTTGCCAAGGGGCAGCCCCTGTTCTCCTGGAAACCGGAGATCGCCGTGGCCCTTCTCTTGTGCTCGTTTCTGGCCACCGTCCTTCCCTTCCTCATCCAGACCACGGTCCAGAAGTGGGTCTCACCGTCGGATACCGCCCTGATCTTCTGTCTGGAACCGGTCTTTGCCGCTATGTTTGCCTGGGCCCTGGCAGGGGAAGCCATGGGGCGCATGGAGTTCTGGGGGGCGGCTCTCATTCTGTTCGGGATGGTGGTGTCGGAGACGTGGAAGGTGGGGAAGGGTAAAAGGCAAAGGGTGAATTAGGGAATTAGGTAATAGGGAATAGAAATGCTCTGTCGGTGTCGGCGGGGCATTTTTTGTTTGGGGGAGGGGTGAAGGGGGAATGGCTAAGGGGAACAGATAACAGGGAAATAGAAACGCCCTGCCGGTGTGTCGGCAGGGCGTTTTTTGGTTGGAGGGGGCTGGGGTACCGCACTCCTGTGCGGCAGGCCTTTGCGAAGCTACGCATAAAATAAAACCACGATTCTAAATAATATACCGCTGTGGTTTGACCCGAGGAACGAGGGTTAAAGCGCAGCGGCATCCAGCTTTCAAGGTGGCTCATCTTGCCGCCGGAGGCAGCCACGTTAAAGATGCCTCCGGCGGCCCTGCCGGGGGCCAAACGTTTGAAAAGTTTGATTAACAGGTTAAAAAAACAGATTCAGTTTAATCTGAACCATAGGCGAATGTGATTTTCCCTGAGGAACGAAGGGGAAAGCGCATTCGCAACCTGCTTTCGAGGTGGCTCACCTCGCCGCCGGAGGCAGCGCTTTTGTCCGCTTTTTTGCGTCGTTCTTACCCTATGAGCATGGGTTGTTCCGGTTCCTTGACCTCCACGCGGTCCACCTTCTGGTAGCCACGGGGGAGCTTTTTGCCCCGCAGGCCCCTGGAGCTGATGTATTCGGCCACGTTGCCCGGTTTGAGGGTGAGGTGGCGCTTGCCGGCGTAGATGACGATGCTGCTCTCTTTCTGCAGGGTGAACAGGCGGATGAGGAGCTCTTCCCCTGCCTTGGCCTTGGCCGAGGGGATGTTGATGATCTTGTTGCCCTTGCCTTTGGGGAGCATGGGCAGGTCCCGCAAGGGGAAGATGATCATGCGCCCTTCGCTGGTGATGGCGGCCAGCAGGGTTTCGTCCAGCTCGGGGACGGAAAGGGGCGGGATGGGAAGGGCCCCTGCGGGCAGGGTGAGGAGCGCTTTGCCCGCGCGGTTTTTGCTTAGCAGGTCGGAAAACGTGGCGATGAACCCGTAGCCCGCGTTCGAGGCCAGGAGAAAATTGTCCTTGCGCCTGCCGATGAGCATGTGATGGAAGGTGGCCCCTGAGGGCGGGGTAAACCGGCCGGTCAGGGGCTCTCCGTGGCTCCGTGCCGAGGGCAGGGTATGGGACTCCAGGCTGTAGCTCCGGCCCGTGGAGTCGATGAAGGCGGCGAACTGGGAGCTCTTGCCTTCGGCGGCGCAGAGGAGCTCGTCCCCGGCTTTGTATTTGATGCGGGAGAGGTCCACGTCGTGGCCCTTGGCCGAGCGGATCCATCCGTTCTTGGAGAGGATCAGGGTCACGGGTTCCGTGGGCATGAGGTCCTTTTCGGAGAGGGCCTGGGCTTCCTGGCGTTCCACCACGGGGGAGCGGCGGTCGTCGCCGTAGGTTTTGGCGTCGGCCTTGATCTCTTTCTGGATGAGCTTGATGAGGCGCTTGCTGGAGCCCAGAACCTTTTCAAGGGCGTCTCGCTCCTTGGCAAGCTCTTCCTGCTCCCCGCGGATCTTCATCTCTTCGAGCTTGGCCAGGTGGCGCAGGCGCAGCTCAAGGATGGCCTCGGCCTGTTGCTCGGTGAGGCCGAATCGGTCCATGAGGGCCGGTTTGGGCTTGTCCTCGCTGCGGATGATGGCGATGACCTCATCGATGTTGAGGAAGGCCACCAGCAGGCCGTCTAAGATGTGCAGGCGCCTTCTCACCTTCTCCAGGCGGTGGGTGAGGCGGCGGGTCACCGTTTCTTTTCGGAACTCCAGCCACTCGGAGAGGAGCTGGACAAGCCCTTTCACCTGGGGTTTGCCCGAGGTGCCGATGACGTTCATGTTGACCCGGTAGTTGCGCTCTAAGTCCGTGGTGGCAAAGAGGTGGTCCATGAGGGCCTCTTTGTCGATGCGGTTGGACCGGGGCACCACCACGATGCGGGTGGGGGCTTCGTGGTCGGATTCGTCCCGCAGGTCCCCCACCATGGGGAGCTTTTTGGCCTGCATCTGGGCGGCGACCTGCTCGATGACCTTGGCCCCGGAGACCTGGTAGGGCAGGGCCGTGATGACAAGGTCTCCGTTTTCCTGGGACCAGACGGCCCGCATTTTTACGGAGCCGTGGCCCGTGACATAGAGCTTGCGCAGGTCGTCTGCCGGGGTGATGATCTCGGCCTCGGTGGGGAAGTCGGGACCCTTGACGTGGTCCAGGAGATCCCGGGTGTCGGCGTCGGGGTGGTCCAGGAGGTGTATGCAGGCATCGGCCACTTCCCGGAGGTTGTGGGGGGGGATGTCCGTGGACATGCCCACGGCAATGCCCGTGGTGCCGTTGAGCAGGAGGTTGGGCAGCCGGGCCGGAAGCACGGCGGGTTCATCCAGGGTGCCGTCGAAGTTGGGGATCCAGCTCACCGTGCCCTGGCCCACTTCATCCAGGAGCACCTGGGCGTAAGGGGAGAGGCGGGATTCGGTGTATCGCATGGCGGCAAAGGATTTGGGGTCGTCAGGGGCTCCCCAGTTGCCCTGGCCGTCCACCAGGGGGTAGCGGTAGGAGAAGTCCTGGGCCATGAGCACCATGGCCTCGTAGCAGGCCGAGTCCCCGTGGGGATGGAACTTGCCCAGCACGTCGCCCACGGTACGGGCCGATTTCTTGTATTTGGCCGTGGCCTTGAGGCCCAGCTCGCTCATGGCGTAGACAATGCGGCGCTGGACCGGCTTGAGCCCGTCTCCGATATGGGGCAGGGCGCGGTCGAGGATGACGTACATGGAGTACTCCAGGTACGCGTCCTCGGCAAAGTGCTTGATGGGCTGCTGCTCGCCACCCTCTTCGGTGAAATGCGTTTCGTGTTTCATTCCAAAAAATGCCTCCGGCGGGCAGGGATACATCCCCTGCGCCCCAGGTTCGTCGTTGAGGTGGTTTCACAGCCCTGGTTGCTTCCGGTGTGACAAACCACAAAAAGTATGTCGGTAACCCCTGTCCCCTCGGGGGAACTATTCAGATCTAAAAAAAGCCTCCGGCGGCAAGGTGTGCCACCTTGAACGCTGGTGACGAATGCGCTTTACCCCTCGATCACATCCGTATTTGTGTCGGGGAAAACTTAAAATATGGCGCTTAAGCGCTGTCTGTTAAACTTTTCAAAAGTTTAGCCCCCGGCAGGGCCGCCGGAGGTATGGCTGTAAGCTATACCACCAGGGTGTTGGCCTCGGCGAGGTCGCCTTTGGTCTCCAGCCAGCTGCGCCGGTCTCCGGCCCGTTTTTTGGCAAGGAGCATGTCGAACAGGGCGTCCGGGGCGTCGTCCTCGTCTCCGGTGGTGAGCTGGAGCAGCCGCCGGGTGTCTTCGGCCATGGTTGTCTCCCGGAGCTGCAGGGGGTTCATCTCCCCCAGGCCCTTGAATCGGACCACGTTGACCGTGCCGCGTTTTTTCTCCTTGGCGATGCGGTCCAGGATGCCCTGCTTTTCCGATTCGTCCAGGGCGTAGTGCACCTCTTTGCCGATGTCGATGCGGAAGAGGGGCGGCATGGCCACATAGACATGGCCCTCTTCCACCAGGGGGCGGAAGTGCTTGAGGAACAGGGCGCAGAGCAGGGTGGCGATATGCAGGCCGTCGGAGTCCGCATCGGCCAGGATGCACACCTTGCCGTAGCGAAGCTGCTTGAGGTCGTCGGAGCCGGGGTCCACGCCCAGGGCCACGGCAATGTCGTGGATCTCCTTGGAGTTCAGGACCATTTCGGCTTCCACCTCCCAGGTGTTCAAGATCTTTCCGCGCAGGGGCATGATGGCCTGGGTCTGGCGGTCCCGGGCCTGTTTGGCCGAACCGCCTGCCGAGTCCCCCTCCACCAGGAAGAGCTCCGTCCGCTTGATGTCCGTCTCCACGCAGTCGGCCAGCTTGCCGGGAAGGGCCGGGCCCTGGGTGATCTTCTTGCGCGCCACCTTTTTGCCCGCCTTCATGCGCTTCTGGGCCCTGGCAAGGGCCAGTTCGGCCAGGAACTCCCCTTCGGCCGTGTTCTGGTTGAGCCAGAGGCTGAAGGCGTCCTTGGCAATGCCGGAGACATAGGCGGCGACCTGCCGCGAGGAGAGGCGTTCTTTGGTCTGGCCCGAGAACTGGGGATCCGCCATCTTCACGGAGAGGACGTAGGCACAGTTCTCCCAGATGTCTTCAGGGGCCAGGCGCACCCCCCGGGGGAGCAGCTTGTGGATCTCGCAGAACTCGCGCAGGGCGGCCAGAAGACCGCTTCTCAGGCCGTTGACATGGGTGCCGCCCTGGGCCGTGGGGATGAGGTTTACGTAGCTCTCGGAGATTACACCGCCGCCGTCGGGGAGCCAGGTGACGGCCCAGGAGGCCGCTTCGCTGTCCCCTTCGAGTTCCCCGGCAAAGGGGGGCGAGGGGACCTGCTCCACGTCGCCCAGGCTCTCCGTCAAGTAGGCGGAAAGGCCGTCTTCGTAGTGCCACTGGTGTTTTTCTCCTCCGGGGATGTCCCGGAAGCAGACGGTGAGCCCTTTGCACAGGACCGCCTTGGCCTTTAAAATGTGGATCAGCCGTCGGACGGAGAATTTGGGCGAGTCAAAGTAGCTGGCATCGGGCCAGAAGCGGACGGTGGTGCCCGTGTTCCGTCGGCCCACCTCGCCCACCTGGGTCAGGGGCTCAACGGTATTGCCGTGCTCAAAGGCGATGGCGTATTTTTTGCCCTCCCGCCGGATTTCGACTTCCACCCGGGTGCACAGGGCGTTGACCACCGAAACCCCGACGCCGTGGAGGCCCCCGGAAAAGGTGTAGTTCTTGCCGGAAAACTTGGCACCGGCATGGAGGCGGGTCATGATGAGCTCCACACCGGTGATTCCCTCTTCGGGGTGGATGTCCACGGGCATGCCGCGGCCGTTGTCGCTCACTTCCAGGGAGCCGTCATCGAAGAGCACCACCGAGACCTTGTCGGCGTAGCCGGCGATGGCCTCGTCCACGCTGTTGTCGATGGCCTCCTGGGCCAGGTGGTTGGGGCGATCGGTGTCAGTGTACATGCCCGGTCGACGCCTGACGGGGTCGAGGCCCTTCAGGACCTCAATGGCATCCGCATCATATCGTTTTACATCCATGTCCATAGCGGTGAAACAACGCTCCTAGAAAATCCGATTCATGGTTTTTTGACTCAAGGGATAAATCCGGCAAGGGCGGCGCACGCCGCATGTGCCGTGGGGTTTATCGATGCCGGAGTGGGGACCCTCGTGAGGCAGGCCTCATAACGAAGGCAGCACAGGGGATGGCCGCCTGGGGCGCTCCGGTTTCGGTATCATAACCTTTTTTGAAGTTTTCGCAATTTTTTTGTGGGGATGGTGCGGGCAGGTACCTATCGTGAAACATAACGACGGGTTGGGTGGTGCGGGCTCTTGGGCGGAAAACACTGCAGGCTCTCTCGAACAGGTGCCGATGGGCGTCAAGAGAGCCTGAGGTCTTCTGCGGCGGTACGTGGGATGATGATGGGGAGCGTAACCGGGCGGTGTCTGCTTGTGTTCCGGGGTCTGCAAGGTGAAACTACCCGTGCGGCAACACCTCCGCGCTGTGACGGAGCACATCAACCGGGCGCGTTACGAACCGATCATGCAAGCCGTGCCAGAAAACTACTTGGCGGCTTTGATCACGTTGCCGGACTTGATGCAGTTGGTGCAGACGGTCATCTTCTTCACGGCGCCGTTTTTCATGGCACGAACGCTCTGAAGGTTGGGATTGAAACGGCGCTTGTTGACATTGTGGGCGTGGCTTACGTTGTTGCCAACCATGGGTTTTTTACCACATATTTCACACATCTTGGACATGTTGCACACTCCTTTTTTCACGTTGATGGCTTTGTAAAACGGCCGGTAGGGCCGGATATCCATTCGGCAAGACACAAGTGGTTTACCGGCTCTTTTTTACGAACCCGTCAAGGCGTCAGGTGACGTAAAAAAATAACGAGTCTGTATAAAACAAAAGTCAGGCCGTGTAAAGCCTTTTTATCGCTTCGAATCAAACAGGAAGAAGGGCCGGCGCTCTGGCGCCTGCCCTTTTTTCTTCCTGCATGGCTATGGGGGACTGGTGAAAAGAAGACGGCGGCTTATTCAGCGCCTTCGGCCTTCTCTTCGGCCAGTTTTTCCCGGGATCGGGCGGCCAGCTCCTGGGCTTCTTCGTCAAACCCGAGACCGGCGTAAGCGTCTATCACCGTCTGGAACCGGTGCAGGGCGCTCTCGTACTTTTTGTTTTTAAGATAAAAACGACCGACGTACATCTCGTGACCGGCCAGGCTTTTCAAGCAGAGTTCCCGCTTCTCTTTTGCCTTTTCCACATAGGCGCTGTCGGGGTACTGCCTGATCAGCCGCGTAAAGATGGAGATGGCCTTGATGGCCTGGGCCTGATCCCTGTCCACCGTGTCCAGCCGGTTGAAATAACAAAGGGCCTGCTGGTTGATGATGTAGTCGATGGACTCATGCCGGGGATGGAGCTTTTCAAACTCCTCGTAGGCAAGGGCGGCCTCGTCGTAAGCTTCCATGTTGAAGTGGGCTTCGGCGATGTTGTACTCCGCCTCAATGGCAAGCTTGTCGAAGGGATACCAGTCCCTGAGCTTGGTGTAAATCTTGATGGCTTCATCGTAGCGCTCTTTTTCAAACTGGACCCTGGCATCTTCAGCCAGCTCGGGGGCCAGTTTCTCTTCCTTGTTCTTGGGACCGCAGGAGACAAGGGTCAGCGCTGTCAAGGCGATGAGGGCCAGGGAGATCAAACGCTTCATGGATCAGTGCCCTTCCAGATAGTGTTCAGCCGAGGTGGCGGCAATGGCGCTGTCGCCCACTGCCGTTGCGATTTGGCGCAAGGGGGTGCTGCGGACGTCGCCGGCGGCATAGACACCGGGAATGTTGGTGGCCATGTTGGCGTCGGTTTTGATGAAGTTCCACTCATCCATCTCCAGGTCGGTGCCCAGAAAGTCGGTGTTGGGAAGGATCCCGATCCAGATAAAGCAGCCGTCTGCGGCGATCTTGGTCTCTTCCTCGGTCTTCACGTTTTTGACGGTGACGCCTTCGAGGCCGAAGAATCCTTCCATGCCGGTGACCACGGAATCCCAGACCATTTCGATCTTCTCATTGGCCAGGGCCCGTTCCTGAAGGATCTTGGCTGCCCGGAGCTGGTCACGTCGGTGAACGAGGTAGACCTTTTTGGCAAATTTGGTGAGGTAGAGGCTCTCCTGGACAGCGGTGTCGCCCCCGCCTACGGCCACAACGGTTTTTTCCTTGAAGAAGGGGCCGTCGCAGGTTCCGCAGTAGGAGACGCCCTTGCCGTGGAATTTATCTTCGCCCACGTGGAGGGTGCGGGGGGAAGCGCCGGTGGTGATGATGATGGTCTTTGCCGTGAGGACCTTGTCCCCGATGGTAACAGACTTCATCTCACCTTTGAGTTCCACCTTTTCCACTTCGCCGTATTCGAAGTGGAGGTCGAACTGGCGGGCCTGCTCCAGCATCTTGTCGGAGAGGTCGGGGCCGCTGATGCCCTCGGGGAAGCCGGGATAGTTTTCAATCCAGTCGGTGATGAGAACCTGGCCGCCCGTGGCTACTTTTTCCACCAGGACGGTGTTGAGGCGTGCGCGGGATGCGTACATGCCTGCGGTGAGTCCGGCGGGTCCGCCGCCGATGATGATCAGGTCGTAGTTGGTCTCTGCCATGTATTCCATCCAGAATCGACGGGGCGCCGGTGACGGTGCAGCCCGCTTTTTCCGCCGGGTGGCGGGAAAAGCGGGCTGCTGTTCCGTCGGGACGTGCTCCGTCCGTAAGATGCCTGCGCAAAAAAAAAAGTGGCTTACGCCCCGCGCCGGGACGCCGTGCCGGTGAAGTGTCGCGCGGTCATCGGGTAAGTCTTAGAGAAGTTTGCCGATGGTCTCTTCCAGCTTGGCCTTGGCGGTCATGCCGGTGATGGTGTCCACAATCTCACCCCCCTTGACGAAGAGCAGGGTGGGGATGGCGCGCACTTCATAGCGGCTGGGGGAGAGGGGGTTGTCGTCCACGTTGCATTTTACGAATTTTACCTTGCCGTCGTACGTGCCGGAGAGCTCTTCGATGATGGGACCGATGGCTCGACAGGGGCCGCACCAGGGGGCCCAGAAGTCCACAACAACGGGAAGGTCGGCGCTCATCACTTCAGTTTCAAACGTGTCATCTGTAATATTGAGGATACCTTCAGCCATGATCGTTTTCCTTTACTTGATATGGGTTGTTTTTCGATGATTTTCTTTGCGTTGAAATATATTTACGCTTCGCAGGCTTGTCAAGTGGCCCCCCTTGGGAATCCCGGGCCTGTGAATGCTCCGGGTTGCGGGGCGTGCCCGTGGCGTGGCCTTGCGGCGCAAAAAAACGGTGGCATCCCCGGTAGATGGGGATGAGCCGGGGCAGCGGGTGGGGCGGATGGGCCGGGCGGGGTGCCGGCGGTGTTGTCAAGGGCTCAGCTTTTTGATGGGTGCCATGGATTTTTTTGAGTATACCTTCTTTGGGGGCAATGGGAAAGCCCTGTTGCGCCGGGGGCTTGTGGCGGATGCCCCCCTTTGCGATCCGGCGGTCACCTACACGGGCAGGCCCTGGTTCCAGGAGAGGGTGTCGGTGATGATTTTTCCGATGTGGCGTTCCGGAAGGTCCACGGTGCGGGCCTCCCGGGCCATTTCGTCCCATTGTCCCTGCTCAAAGGCCTTGGCAAACCGAAGGAACGGGGCCTGGGGCCCGGTGCCCCTGGTGAGGGCCGCCACCGTGGCCGGGGAGAGGGGCAGGCGGCTCAGGACCTCTTCCATGGGGCGGTGCAAAATGGTGTCGATGAGGGAGAAAATTCCTAGGGTGAAGAGCTCCGTGGGGTCGGTGCGAAGGCTGGAACGGCCCACGGCAAGCTCGCACAGGCGCCCCCGGACGGCGGAGACGCGCAGCAGCTCTGTCGGGACGCCGGCGGAGATGTTGCCCATGGCGATGAGGCCCACCAGGCGCCTCACCTCATCCAGGCCCAGCATCCGCAAGGCCTCCCTGAGGGAGGAGACAGGGGCCTTGAGCCCGTACCACGCACTGTTCAAGTGGGAGAGGAGCTTGAAGACGATGGCCACATCCGTGACCACGAGGCGCTCCACAGCCTCCACATCCACGTCGGTCCGGTTGATCTCGGCCACCAGCCGCAGCAGGGTGAGGCTGTCCGCCGGGATCTCTTTTCCCGAGATGATCTCCGGGCGGCAGAAGAAGTAGCCCTGAAACAAGGTAAAGCCCAGCTCAGAGGCCCAGGTGAAGACCTCTTTGGACTCCACCTTTTCTGCCAGGAGGGTGATCCCCTTTTCCCGGGCGGAATGCGCCAGGGCTTCCACCTTGTGGGCCGGGGTGTCAAGGAGGTCCACCTTGATGATGTCCGCCACATCGAGAAAGGGGCTGGAAGCGGCGTCCAGTACAAAATCATCCAGGGCCACGGTGTAGCCCTTGGCGCGGGCAACGGTCAGGGCCCGGATCACCTCGGCGGTGGCGGGCACGGTCTCCAGAACTTCGATGACGGTCTGTTTCCAGGGGAAAAGGCTGGGGATTCCGGTGTTTATCAGTTTTTCCGTGAAGTTTATAAAGGCGTACTTTCCGTTTGTTAAGGTGTCGATGCCTATGGTAAAGAAGCTGCTGGAGAGGAGCTGAGACGTGGCCCTGTCCCCGTCCATCTCCTCGGGCATGGCGTTGTGCCTGCCGTTTCGAAAAAGAAGCTCATAACCGTAGACCTGCGTGTGTGTATCGAAGATCGGTTGCCGTGCAATATGGGTATCCATCTCTTACTATTACTCCCGGTTTGCCGTTGATGCCGGCCGAGCCCTGGTGTCGGTCCTGTTGGCGGTGCAAGAGTCGAAGTATATGGAAACGACGGGGGGCGGTCAAAAGAAAAAGAGTCGATCACCCCTTGAGAGAAGCGTTTTGCCACGGGTGGACGCGATAAATTCGTAAAGGAGTCGGATGAAAGGGAATTCTAAGATGAAAATCGGTGTGCTTGTTTCCGGGGGAGGGTCCAACCTCCAGGCGATTATGGATGCCGTGGCCGTTGGCGCCCTGGATGTGGAGATTGCCTGCGTGGGCTCGGACAACCCCGATGCAAAGGGTCTGGAACGAGCGGAAAAGGCGGGAATTCCCACCTTTGTTACCGATTACAGCGCCTTTTTTGCCCGCTGGAAAGAGGGGGCTGCCCTGCCGGAGGACTTCTCCCTGGAGACCGTGGCTTCCAGGCAGAGCCTGATGAAAGGCTCCGACCCCGATATCCTGAAAGCCTTTCTCGAAAAACGTGCCCTGGCCGAAGCCGCCCTCCTGGCCGCGCTGGCACCGTATAAAATTGATCTCCTGGTGCTGGCCGGGTTCATGCGGGTCCTGACGCCCTACTTTATCGATGCCCTCAACACCGATTCAAACCGTCCCCGCATCATGAATATCCATCCGGCCCTTCTCCCGGCCTTTCCCGGTACCGACGGCTACGGGGACACCTTCCGCTATGGCTGCAAGGTAGGCGGCTGCACCGTCCATTTCGTGGACTACGGCGAGGACTCCGGCCCCATCATCGGCCAGAGCTGCTTTCCCATCGAATCGTCCGACGACCTGGATGCCGTCAAGAAAAAAGGGCTTGCCGAAGAGTGGCGCCTCTTTCCCGACTGCATCGGCCTCTATGCCGAAGATCGCCTCAATGTCGTGGAACGCCAGGGCACCCGCGTGGTGGAGATTTTGCCTCCGGCGGCGAGGTGAGCCACCTCGAAAGCCTCAGGGCGCTCGTCATCAGCGGTCAAGGTTGTATCGGCGTTGTGACACATTTTGAAAAGGCCGGGGACGTTGTTTTTACGTGATCGGTGTCAGTACGGGCGAGTCTTGCCTGTGTTCTCAGGACGTATAAACCGGGCCATGGACGTTACATTATCCATGGCCCGGTTTTTTGTTTTTCGGGGGAGCTTGAGGGAGGGAGGCACGGCCTTAGTCATCGTTTCGGCCAGGACCATAAAAACCGCGAATTACCTTTGGTCACCATACTACAGGCGGACCATGTAATTCCGGGCATGGGTCCCCGGTCTCTTGACGATACGAAAGGTGGCAAGAGCCGGACAGCAAAACGGTACAACCGGCCCCTTTTCCCGGGCAGCCGGGGAAGACGAGGAGGTGCGAAGTGCATCACACTTTGTACCGTCTTTCCCGCGAAGGCGGGAACCCATGTTGGTTATGGGATACTGCCGGGCTTCACGATGCGGGTGGTGCGATAAACGGGAAGGTGGCCTTAACGATGATCAAGGCCGGAGGCACCATGATGCGTTGCGCCAATGCGGACGCAAGATTCCGGTCGTAATCCGCAACAAATGCCCTTGCGATTTGCCCTGAGGAACGAAGGGCGAAGCGCAAGGGCAGCCTGCTTTCGAGGTGGCACACCTCGCCGCCGGAGGCTTGCTTTTTTTGCTGCTTTTATCCGTGCAGGATCCGGGCCATCATGGGCAGGGCCACGGCTGTGCCGATGGTGCTGCCGAGGTTGGTGAAGACCACCACGAGGAGGACCCGGGTGACTTTGTTTCGCCAGAAGCCTTTGACGGAGAGGATGTCGTCTCCCAGGCTCTCGAAGTCCATGACCTTGGGCTTGCGCACAAAGGCTTCCACGAGGCCGGAGACCCAGCCTGCGGCTACCATGGGGTTCAGGGAGGTCAGGGGAGCGGCGAGGACGGCCGAGGCAACGGTGGCGGGGTGGCCGAAGGCGATGATGGCCCCGATGCCTGCCAGGATACCGTTGGCGGCGATCCACCAGCCCATCATGCCGGCACCGGCTTCGGCGCCGCCGCTGGAAAACCCGTAGATGATAAGGGCGGTGACCAGAAGGGGCAGGCCCCACTTCAGGGCCTTACCGGTCTTTCCCGGCGGGGGGACCTCGTCGAGTTCCGAGATGTCGATGGTGTTGTCGAAGTAGCGCAGGATTCCGGGGAGGTGCCCGGCCCCCACCACGGCCACGACCTTGTCACCTGCCGCATGGCGGATGTTGTGGGCCAGGTAGCGGTCCCTTTCGTCGATGAGGATCTCCCTTAAGGCCGGGTGGGACTTGCCCACGTCTTCCAGAACGCTTTCGAGCATGTCCTGGTTTTTGAGCTTTTCGATCTCCTCTTCCTCGATGTCGTCGGCGCTGCCCACGGAGAGGAGCATCTGAAACAGCAGGGAGACCTTCTTGAAAAAGCCCATGGAGTGCCAGGCCCGGGACAGGGTGGTCTGGACATTCCGGTCGGCAAGGACCAACTCGGCGTTGACTTCGTCGGCCTTGGCCACGGCGCGGATCATCTCCTCGCCGGGCCTGATGTCGAATTTTTCCGCCACTTTCTTCTGGAACGAAGCCAAAAGCAGGTTGGCCAGGAGCAGGAAGGATTTCTTTTCCCGGATCACCTTGATGATGTCCATGTTGCGCCAGGTGTCCGGATCGGTCATGGACTGGTAGCGCGCCTGGCAGAGCTCCACGCAGACGGTGTCCGGGGTCTCTTCCTCGATGACGCGCTCCACAAGCTCGGCGCTCTCCCGCGAGACGTGGGCGGTGCCGATGATGAGGTACTCTTTGCCGTCGCGCGTCAGGCGCTTGACCATCTCTGAGTTTTTTTCCGTTGATTCCATTATACTAAGGTATCCCTTGTGGTTCACATGTCAGTGGGGGTGCGGGTCAATCGCAGGGCGATGTGCTGCTGTCGCCTTGGGCCCACCGCTCCAAAAAGTAATCGGGGACGGGCGTGGAGCCGATCTCCCCGGGAAGGTCTGTCAACATGGTCTCGGTGACCTCCTGTTCGGTTTCGTCGCCCAGGAGCAGGGCAATGCCCAGGGCCCGTTGAAGATGCCAGGCCGCGTCCTTGGGTTGCTCCATGAGTGCCAGGCAGCGGCCCATTTCCCGAAGGTCTCCGGCCATGCGGAGCAGGGCGCCCCGCTCCTGGTCCACCTTCAGGGCGTTGGAGAATGCAGAAAAGGCCTCATCAAAACGTCCCAGATAAAGGTGGCTCTTGCCGAGGGCCACGTTCAGGGAGGCGTCGAAGGCGGGACCCGGGCTTTGTTTCTTTTGGGCAAGGGCCTGAAGCGCGGCCAGTGCCCCCTGGGCGTTCCCGGTTTCCCGCATGAGGTTGGCCCGGACAACCTGTGTCTGGGGCCAGGAGAATCCCACCTCAAGGGCGCTGCTGTCCGCCTGGTCAAGCCGGCTCTCCGCCAGAACCGAAGACCTGCTCATCAGGTGGGCGGCGGCCATGTTCGTCAGTACCCGGACTTCGCTCCGGGTGTCCTCTCTGCTTTCGTAGATCCATAATGCCTGCTCGTAGAAGACCAGGGCCTCTCCAGCCTGCCCGTTTTCCAGGTAGACGTTGCCGATGTTGTTGAAGCAGGCTGCCAGGGCGTCCTGATCGTCGGCCAGGGTGAAGTGCTCCACGGCCTTGAAGTAACTCTCCATCGCCTTCTGGGAACACCCCTGGACGGCGAGTCGGTCGCCTCCGGCCAGGGCGCGGACGCCCTTGGTGTGAAACGGGTTGGTGGGCGCAGGGGCCTTGCCGCCGGTGGCGCAGGCGGAACATCCGGCGAGGATCGCAATCGATACGAACAGCGCAAGGGGTCTCATGGGCATTGCACCTCCTGGGAGCAGCATGAACTGAGGCTGTGATTTTTGTGGTACATCACGGGTCGTTGAGTGGGGCGACCATGGGGTCGTATAAACGGCTTCCCAGGGCAACGCTCTACAAAATCATGTGTTTGGCTTGCTGCAGAGTCCATTATGCTGTACTTCTTCGGGCTCCAACACCTTGCAATACAAGGCCATCATATATACACCCATCACTTTGCCCATGTCACCAAAAAACTCCGGAGGGCTCGCCAGGGAGAGTGTCTATGGAAAAGCGGATTTGTATCGATAGAAACAATTGGACAGGGCCCGGTGTGCCGGAGATTATTCAAAACGAACGGGCTGCGGCGTATGTCCCCGCCCGGTAAGGGAAACGACAGGATGAACCGAGGCCCCGGTGTGGGCCCGCAACACATAGCCTGGACTCTTTTCGGATAACCGATTGAAGGAATATCATGGAAAAACTCGATTTTAAAGGGCTGGCATGCCCCCAGCCCGTGATCCGTACGAAGGCGTACCTTGAAGAGGCCGCCGATTGCCTTGAACTCGACGTGCTGGTGGACAACCGAGCCGCCGCCGAGAACGTGACCCGGTTCCTTGAGGGCCAGGGATTTACCACGGCCCTGGACGGAAGCGGGGACCTGTTTACGGTGTCCGGCCACCGCACCGAGGCCGGGGGCGCGCCTGTGGCACCTGAAGCCGTGGGTGCCCAGGGGTCTGTTCTGGTGATGATCACCCACGACACCATCGGAACCGGGGACCTGGTCCTGGGCTCCAAGCTCATGCTTAACTTTTTGAAGACCCTGCCGGAGATGGGGGACAGCCTCTGGCGGATCATGCTCGTCAACGAGGGGGTTAAGCTGGTCTGCCGGGACACCGAGACCCTGGCCGAGCTTTCAGCCCTTGAAAAAAGCGGCGTGAGCCTCCTGGTCTGCGGCACCTGCCTGGAACACTTCGGCCTCATGGGCGACAAGGGGGCCGGGGTTACCACCAACATGCTCGACATCGTCACCAGTCTCCAGGTGGCGGACAAGGTGATCAACATGTAATGACCCGGTGATGCGGCGTCAGTGCGATTCCTTTTTCATGGGTGCGGCCCCTGCCGCGCCCATGATTTGTTTTGACCCCGGGAAAAGGCTTCGGTATACTTTTTTGCCAGGAAGACCCCATAAGGCAACAGGATGTATGTCTGACGTTTCAACGGGTTGGCTCCGGCCGGGGCCGCCCCCTTTATACGAAGGAACCCATCATCCATGAAACGCACCCACGACGAGGCTCCCATCGATGTAGACGAGCTCATGGACATTATGGGCGGCGACCGGGCGTTGATCCGGGAGTGCCTGGTTGATTTTTCCCGTGACTATGAAGAGATGATCGGGGCCATCCGAGACGCTTCGGCAAAGGGGGACGGCGAGTCCCTGGAGAGGGCGGCCCATGCCCTGAAAGGGAGCCTCACCTACCTTGCGGCCAGACCCGCCGCCGCAGCGGCCTTTGAACTGGAGAAGTCGGGCCGGGGCCGCAAGCTCATGGAACTTGAGTCGAAACTGGCGGACCTGGAGCTGGAGTGCGGCAAGATGTGGGCCTTTCTCAAAGGCTTCATGGCGTGATGACCGGATGTTTCAGCCGGTTATCTCCACTGCGGCTTTCTGCTTTTTTTACCCTTTGGCTCGGCGGCGCCTTCCCGGGGCCTGCTTTACAAAGACGGGATGCTGTGACATAACATACCGGCGCCCCATGCCTTGGGCGAGCAGCTGTGTATTGTGGACATCACGTCAATTCCGGGGGGAAGGCATCGCCCATGCTCACAGATCTTTCCATTCGACATTTTGCGATCATTGATGATCTCTCCATCTCCTTCGGCGAAGGACTGACCGTCCTCAGCGGGGAAACCGGTGCGGGGAAATCGATCATTATCAACGCTTTGAATCTTCTTCTCGGTGGGCGGGCTTCTGCGTCCCTTGTGCGTACCGGAGAGGCCGCAGCCGAAGTGGAGGGGCTTTTTGCCGTTCCAGAGGGCAGCGACACGGCCGAGAAACTTTCGGCCATGGGACACGATCCCGCCGAAGGCCTCCTCGTGCGGCGGGTCATCTCCGCAACGGATCGCCACCGGGTCTATATCAATGGCCGCCTTGCCACCATGCAGCTTCTGGCCGAACTCACGGAAAACCTGGCCAGCATCTCCGGCCAGCATGCCCACCAGGCCCTTTTAAAAGAGGAACTTCACCTTCTCTTCCTGGATCGCTTTGCAGGGCTCATGCCCATGCGCGACAAAGTGGCCCGGGCTTTCCACGCCCTGGCGCCCCTGCTTGAAACCCTTCGGAAAAAAGAGGCCCTGAAACAGCGCCAGAAAGAGCAGGAAGAGCTGTTGCGGTTTCAGAAAGAGGAGCTGGACGCCGCAGCCCTGGAGCCGGGGGAAGATGCCTTTCTCGAATCGGAGCGCGTGCGCTTAAGAAACGCCGAATCCCTTTTGCGTACCGCAGGGGACGGGGTGGCGACCCTCTACACGGCGGAAGGGGCGGTCTACGAGCGGGTTACCCAGCTTAAAAAAGAGCTGGAGAAAGGGGCCGGTGCCGACGGCGGCATGTCGCCTTTGCTGACGGAAGCCGAAGAGCTCTGCTACCGGGTGGAGGACCTCTCCCGGAACCTTCAGCAGTACCGCGACGGCATCACCGTGGATGAGCGGGCCCTGGATGCCGCCGAAGAACGACTCGATTTCATCAACAAGCTTAAGCGAAAGTACGTGGGCGCCTCCGCCGATCTCTCGGAGCTCCTGGACCGGCAGCAGGCCATCGACGCCGAGCTGGCCTCCCTGGAGAACCTGGAAGTGGAGATGGAAGGGCTGGAGGCGGCCATCGCCGAGGCCCGTGAAGCCCTGCATGCCCTGTGCCTGACCCTCTCCGAGAAGCGGCAGAAGGCGGCCGCGAAGCTCTCCACCCTGGTGGAAAAGGAGTTGAAAAACCTGGAGATGCCCCGGGCCAGGTTCCACGTGGCCGTGGCCCCCCTGGGGGCGGAGTCCGGCGGCACCGCCGAAGGACCCGCAGGGATCCGCATGGGAGAGACCGGCATGGACCGGGCTGTCTTCATGATCGCCCCCAACGTGGGGGAGGCGGAAAAACCCCTGGCCAAGATCGCCTCGGGCGGGGAACTCTCCCGGGTGGTGCTTGCCGTGAAGACCATCCTGGCCGAAGGGGACGCCGTGGGCACGGTGGTCTTTGATGAGGTGGACTCCGGCATCGGCGGCGGGGTGGCCGAGGTGGTGGGCATGAAGATCAAGGAGATCGCAGGCCACCACCAGGTCCTGTGCATTACCCACCTGCCCCAGATCGCCAAGTTCGGCCATCACCACTACCGCATTGAAAAGCAGGTGGTGGACGGGCGTACCTGCACCTCCATCACCCCCCTCTCCGAGGAGGGCCGTGTGGATGAAATGGCCCGCATGCTGGGCGGCGTCGAAGTGACCCGTGCCACGCTGGACCACGCACGCGAGATGCTCTCCTGCTCTTGACAAGAGGCAAAAAGTGCCCATAATGTACGGAACTGACGGAAGATTTGAACCCGTTTTATGCGGGGTTGTTTTTGATACAATCTGCGGCGCTGCCGCGGTGAGACGATGAAAAGGCGGGGAATGTATGCCCATTTACGAATTTAAGTGCAGCAAGTGTGAAGAGTTCTTTGAACTGCTCGTTATGGGCAGCAAGGACCAAGAAGAGTTGAAGTGCCCCAAGTGCGGTTCCCAGAGCTTTGAGCGGGTGATCAGCACCAGCAATTTCAAGATGGGCGCGGCCTCAGGCGGCAACCCGGCCAACCAGGCCGGTGTTCAGAAACGGCAGTGTTCCAGCGGCTCCTGTACGACCTACACCCTCGGAGGCCAGGAATAACGCCGGTTTTCCCGTTTTTGAGTACAGATGTGAAGCGCCCCATGATGCCGGTAACGGCCATGGGGTGTTTTGGTTTGGGGGATGGAAAAAGCAGGTAAACAGGTCATAGAAAAACAGGTCATAGGCCATAACAGGGGACAGGGAAAGGCTGGGTATGGGGAGCTCGCAGGTGTATTCACGGGACGGGATCACGGTGCGGATGGGGCTTGTGGGGGCGGTGCGGTACCTCAAGGCGAGCTGGCCGGTGAGGTATGGGCTGTACCACGAGATCCGAACGCCCTCGTACCTGTTCCAGTTCAGCCCGGAAGGGGTGATCCGTTTTATCCAGGGACGCCCGGGGACCTGGCACAACCACGCCGACTGGTTCAAGCGCACGGCGGGCGGAGACTGGGTCTACTACTCCTCCGGGGGGTACAACGGAGCGTTTTCAGCCATCGGAGAGCATTACATCCCGGTGTTTCCGTACCCCAGCAACGGGGTGATCGGTGAAAAGGCCTACCCGGAAGAGACCCTGGAAGACGCCCTTCAGGCCCTGGATGCGTTGACGGACCGGGCAGGTGAGGAGGCTGATAAGGCACCGCCCGAAGTGGCGGCCTTTTGGGGACGCGTGGCCCGGAAGAACAGTCGGGATGTCCTTGACGGCCTGGCGGCCCGTTTCCACGGGCTGACCCACGGGCCCCTTACGGTGCTGCCCCCGGACTGTCGCCATGTGGATTACGATATCCTGCCCCTGCGCCTGGCACGGGGCTGCCTCTACCACTGCCGTTTCTGCGGGGTAAAATCCCGGGATACCTTTGCCGTGGAGGGCAGAGAACAGGTGGTTGCCGGGGCCCAATTCCTGGCCGATTTTTTCAAAGGGGACCTTGCCGACATGGGCGGGGTGTTTTTGGGAGAGCATGACGCCCTTGCCGCAGGGGCAGGGGAAGTGATTCGGGCCGCCGAAGCCTGCATACCCCTGTTTGAGGGGAAACGAAGGATGGCAGATGCCCCGGGCCTCTTTCTCTTCGGGAGCCCCGATGCCCTTGTGGGGGTGTCCGACGCCCAGTGGCAGGCCCTTGACCGCCTGCCCTTTCACGTACAGATCAACACCGGGGTGGAGTCCCTGGATGAGCCCACCCTGGGCTATTTAGGCAGGCCCACTCCCTTGCCCCTGGTGACCGAGGCCGTGGCCCGCGCCGATGAGGTGAACCGCAGATGCAGCGGGGTGTCGGTCTCCCTTAATATGGTCACCGGCTCCGGGCTGCCCGAGTCCCACCACGAGTCCCTGGCACGGTTCGTTGCCTCCCGGGACGCCCTCGACGCCCCCCTTTACCTCTCCCCCCTGAAAGGCCACGCAGACCGGCGCACGACCCTCAACGAACTCATCGCCCTGAAACGCATGGGTCGGGGCTCAGTGTTCCTCTATCTGCTTCAACGTTTATAGCGGCCTTTTATGGCTAATGTCGGTGGAAAAGCAGCCTCCGGCGGCCACCAGGGGATAAATCCCCTGGACCCCAGGTTCACGAATGCTCCCGGCCTTCGTTCCTCAGGCCGATCACATTCGCTGACGGGCTTCGCCCGAGCCGGAGGCCATTGCGCTTTGCCCTGAGGAACGAAGGGCAAAGCGCAATGGCAATAAGCTTTCGAGGTGGCTCACCTCGCCGCCGGAGGCAGGTTTTTTTGTTACTCCGTTTTGGTCACGGAGCCCCTTCTCATCCCGAGGACAAGGTAGATGAACCATCCCACAAAGGGGATGAGGGCGACGACGGCCCAGAGGGCCTTTTTGCCGGTGGTGCCGAAATCTTTTCTGGCCACATCCACAAAGGCGAGCATGGTGAGGGCGAAGAAGACAAAGCCGATGACGATCCAGGTGCCGAGGGTGGAGCTGGTCAGTCCGTTCATGGGGTGTACATTCCTTGGGCGGTGATGTTTATGGGGTTGGTTTTTTTAATGCGTCCATGATGTCGTGGAGCGTGTTTGCATAGTAGATGCTGTGATTGTAGCGCATGAGCACCTTGATGGCTTTTTCACGTTTGATGCCGGGTTTCCAGCCGAAGTGGCGCAGGTAGTTGGCCACGCTGGCGATGGCGTCTTCATGGGTGTAGAGATCGACGACGCCGTCGTTGTTTCCGTCCACCCCCAACTGGAGGATGCGGCTCGGCATGAACTGGGGGATGCCCATGGCCCCTGCATAGGAGCCGATAAAGTGTCTGGGGTCTTTGCCCACCTGATCGCTGTAGGTCAAAAGGGCTTTCAGCTCGCGGTAGGCCCACTGGGCCTTGTCCTTTGTCTTTTTCTCAAAGCGTTTTCGGCTGATGCGCCTCTTTTTGGGCACATTTTTCCAGAGGTGGGCCTTGGCGTGGTCGTCGGAGAGGGAGGCCAGGGTGGCCAGGATCTCGAAGACCCGTCGGTTGCCGATGTAATTGCCCAGGGCTGTCTCCACCATGAGGACGGCGGTGATGATCTCTTTGTCCACCCCGTAAGCTGCTTCGGCGGCATCCAGGGAGGCTTTGTGGCGTTTCAGGTAGGCCCGGCCCGTGGCAAGGGAGCTCTTGGTGAGGAACCGCCCGTAGTTGAGCTTGCTCTCGTTGTGCATGAAGTAGCCGGAGACCCCTTTGACGGCAAAGAGGCGCAGCCCTTCCTGAAAATAGATGTCCACCTTCTCTTCGGGGAATCCGTCTTTGACCAGGCGTGCTCGTACAGATTTAAACGGGTCGGGGCTCTTGGTGACGGCATAACCGGAGGACGGCAGCAGCCCGAAGAGCATCAGGGCCAGGAAAAACGTAACGAACAGGCGGTGGGTCATTGGGACTCCTGTGGGGTTGGCTGAGGGACGATGGGAACGAGGGTACGTCGTCGGCGGTTGAATCGGGCCAGGTGGGTGGCGCCCAGCTTCTGCAGGGTGGCTGAAGTGGTGGCGATGCCGGCGCCCACGGCGTGGGCTTTGTGGGCATCGGATCCCGTGGTGAGGGCCAGGCCTCGCTTGACGGCATGGGCAATGAGGGCCTCGGACGGGTAACAGGCCTTTACCGGATGGGCCAGGCCCCCGGTGTTCACCTCCAGGGCGAGGTCCTGTTCGGCCATGCGGTCGATGACCTCCATGAGCCCTGTTTCCACATCGGCGGGCAGGGCGCGGCCGCTTTTCTTGATGACGTCCAGGTGGCAGACCACGTCGAAGAAGGGGATCTCCACCATCTCGCGGATCCGCTGCACATAGCGCCTGCACACGGCGTCGAAGTCTTTGTCGGGGATGGCGGCTGCGTGGCGGCGGCTGGCGATGTTGATGCCGTCCACAAAATGGACGGAGCAGCCGATGAGGTCGAATTCAAAGCGATGGATAATTTCTGTCAGGGCCGGGACGGCTTCGGGGCAGAAGTCCACTTCCAGGCCGGTGCGGATGGTGATGCGGTCCCTGTAGGCCCGCTTCATTTCCTGGACGGCATAGACGTAGAAGGGCACCTCTTCAGGGGCCATGGCGTGTGCGGTGCTGGCGTGATCCAGGGTGAAATGTTCGAGAAAGCAGATCTCGCTCAAACCGGCCCGGACGGCTGACTCCACGTAGCTTCGGATCCCGCCGACGGCGTGGTTGCACAACAATGTATGGATGTGGTAGTCAATCATTGCCTTTACCAACTATAATTATTCCACGGCCTTCACAGGCCAGCCATCTTACCAGAAGCCGGGATGAATTGACACCGTGAAAAAGAGAAGAAAAAGCCTCTACAGCTGCCAGTCGTGCGGGTATCAGACGCCCAAGTGGATGGGGCGCTGCCCGGAGTGCGGAGGATGGGACACCCTTGTGGAAGAGGTGGTGACCGAAGGGGATCGGTTCCAGGCCGCGCCGTCAGCCACACGGGTGGCGGCCCCGGAGCCCGAAAGCATCCTTGCCATTGAGACCCTGGAAGAGCCCCGCATGCCCTCGGGTATCCCTGAGTTCGACCGGGTGCTGGGGGGCGGCATTGTGGCGGGTTCCCTTGTCCTCATCGGAGGTGATCCCGGCATCGGCAAGTCCACCCTGATGCTCCAGGCCCTGGACGGGCTGGCACAGAACGGCCGCCGGGTCCTATATGTCTCCGGGGAGGAGTCCAAGGGCCAGATCCATCTGCGGAGCCAGCGCCTGGGCGTCTCTTCCGGTTCCCTTCTGGTGGTCACCGAGATCCATGTGGACGCTATCCTCTCTCTGTTGGAGACCCAGAAACCGGCGGCGGTGGTCATCGACTCGGTCCAGACCATGTACAACGCCGAGCTCGCCTCGGCCCCGGGCAGCGTGGGCCAGGTGCGGGAGACCACCATGAAGCTCATGGTGGCGGCCAAAAAAAGCGGGATTCCCATCTTCCTCGTGGGCCACGTGACCAAGGACGGGGCCATTGCAGGCCCCCGGGTCATGGAGCACATGGTGGACACGGTCCTCTACTTTGAAGGGGACACCAACCACATCTTCCGGGTCCTCAGGGCCGTGAAGAACCGCTTCGGCTCCACCAACGAGATCGGCGTGTTCGAGATGCGGGGCGGGGGCCTGGCCCAGGTGCCCAACCCCTCGGCCCTCTTCCTTGCCGAGCGCCCGGAGAGTGCTCCGGGTTCGGTGGTGACGGCCAGCATGGAGGGAACCCGGCCCATCCTCGTGGAGATCCAGGGGCTGGTGAGCCGTTCCGGCCTGGGCACCCCCAGGCGGACCGTCCTGGGCCTGGACAGCAACCGCGTGGCCTTGTTGGTGGCGGTGATGGAAAAGAAGATCGGCATGAACCTGGCCGGTCTCGATATTTTTATGAACGTGGCAGGCGGGGTGCGCATCACCGAGCCTGCCGTGGATTTGGCCATCCTGGCTGCCGCGGCCTCCAGCTTTCTGGACCGCCCCCTGCCCGAAGGGGCCGTTGTGTTGGGGGAGGTGGGGCTCACCGGCGAGGTGCGGGGCATCAGCCAGCTTGAGGGGCGCGCCGCCGAGATCCGGAAGATGGGCTTCACCCATTTCATCGTGCCCGAGTCCGGGGCCAAGCGCCTGAAAAAGATCGACGGCCTCAAGGTGAGCGGTGTCCGCCACGTGGCCCAGGCCATGGAGATATTATTCTAAACGCAGGGTAACCCTCTCCGCTTGTTTTTGCCTCCGGAGGCCAAACTTTTAAAAAGTTTGATGAACAGGTTTTGGTTATGAATTTGGCTTGTTTGAGCGTGCTTGGCAGCCGCTTGTCTTCGTCTCCCCTTTTGTTGCTCAGCCCCCGTGGGGGTTGAGCAACAAAAGGGGAGGTCACAGGAACGTTTTTGCGGAGCTTTTTTCAAAAAGCGACCCGCCGGAGGCAACTGAACAGTTACACTCCACGAACATGAATGAAAGCAGGACCCCATGGCAGTAAAAAAAGCAAAAATTTCAAGGCCTCCCAAGAAGAAGGGACAGTGGGAAGATCATTACACCCGCAAGGCCAGGGACGAGAAGTACCCGGCGCGAAGTGTCTATAAACTTCAGGAAATACAACGCAAGTTTACTCTGATAAAAAAAGGTGCTAAGGTGCTGGATCTCGGATGCTCGCCGGGTTCCTGGCTCCTCTACGCCGCAGAGCTGGCGGGGGGCGGCGGGCGCGTGGTAGGCATCGACTTGAAGCCGGTGACCATCAAACTCCCTTCCCACGCCGAAGCCCTTGTGGGGGATATCCTGGCGCTGACCCCGGAGCTGGAAGATGCTTTCTCCCCGGGGTTTACCGTGGTGATCAGCGACATGGCTCCGGCCACCACCGGGATGAAGGACGTGGACGCGGCGCGTTCCCTGGAGTTGTGCGAGATGGCCCTGACCGTGGCCACCGAGCGGCTTCACCCCGGGGGACATTTTGTCTGCAAGATCTTCCAGGGGGGCGACTTTGATGCCTACGTGAGTCACGTCAAAGAGCGCTTCAGGCAGGTGAAGATCTTCAAGCCCGAGAGCTGCCGCAAGCAGAGCAAAGAGATTTACGTCGTCGGGCTCGGCATGAAAGAGTGAACAGGGCGTCTGCATGCCCTTTTGACATAGAGCGATAAAGAAAAATTTTTGAATGCATACCGCCTGTAAGGCGGCTCAGGCACGCGAGTGACGATGGCCTGGCAGTAGGCATGAACAATAGGAGGATTTATGGCTGGACATAGTAAATGGGCCAACATTAAGCACAAGAAGGGCCGTGAAGACGCCAAGCGCGGCAAGATTTTTACCAAGCTCATCAAGGAAGTGACCGTGGCGGCTCGTATGGGCGGAGGCGACCCTTCCGCCAACCCGCGTCTGCGTTCGGCCATTGCCGCGGCACGTGCTGAAAACATGCCCAAGGACACCTTGGAACGTGCCATCAAGCGCGGCACCGGTGAACTTGAAGGGGTGAACTACGAGGACATCGTCTACGAAGGCTACGGCCCCGGCGGCGCTGCCGTCATCGTGGAGTCCCTCACCGACAACAAGAACCGCGCCATCGCCGAGATCCGCCACATCTTCACCAAGTGCGGAGGCAACATCGGTGCCAACGGCTGTGTCTCCTGGATGTTCGACAAAAAGGGGCTCATCGTGGTGTCCAAGGACGCTGTGGACGAAGAGGCCCTCATGGAAACCGCCATTGAAGCGGGCGCCGAGGACGTCAAGGACGAAGGGGAGAGCTTCGAGGTGATCACCGCCCCCGAAGACTTCAACGAGGTGAAGGAAGCCATCGACGGCGCCTCCATCGCCACGGTCATGTCCGAAGTAACCATGATTCCCCAGAACATGTGCGACCTGGAAGGCAAGGAAGCCGAGAAGATGGTCCGCATGATGGACATGCTGGACGATTGCGACGACGTCCAGAACGTTCACACCAACGCAGACATTCCCGACGACCTGGCATAAGGGGCTGGGAAAGGCCACATGGCACGGCCTCTGGCATGTGCCGTGGGATCCTTTCAGGCTCACGAGCCGACGACGGGAAAGGGACGGCGGGCAGACCTGCCCGCCTCCATGACCCGAACCGACGAGACGCTGGGGACCCGGATGCAGGGATATCGCAGGGACGCACGGGGCTGCCGCCCTGGCAACAAAGCGTCCCACCGATGAACCCTACCACCCTTTCCATGTCCCCCGGAGGAGACAGATGGCAGTCATCGTAAAATATGTTGTGGTTCGCGATGGGGTCGAAAAGATGACGTTTACCACCAAAAAAGAGGCGGATGCCTACGACAAGATGCTCGATATCGCCGAGAATCTGAACGGATTCATCGGGGCATCGGGCCTGGAACTCTCAGACGAGACCCTGGAGGGCCTCTCCATGTACCTCGCTGAAAACCGGGATCAGGTATCGGCCATCCTCAAGGGAGCCTCCCCCCGCCCCAAGGCGGAGGAGCCCGCGGTCGAGGCACCGGAAAAGCCTGCGAAAAAGGCGGCATCTGCCAAAACGCCCCGGGCGACGAAAAAAAAGGCGTAACGCAGCCACTCAGTTCGCCAAAAAGCAGCCTCCGGCGGCAAGGTGTGCCACCTTGAAAGCTGCCCACGAATGTGTCGGCAAAAACGTAATATATGGTTTTAAAACCTGTTTGTTAAACTTTTCAAAAGTTTAGCCCCCGGCAGGGCCGCCGGAGGCGTTTTTGACCTGACCCGTTATGTCGCAACAACGCGTTTTCCGTAAAGGACCTGCCTTTGGCCTTTACCGAAAAAGGCCGGTCTTCCTTGCATTGTCTGGAGCCGGCCTTTTTGTTTTTAAGGGAAGGGAGATACATGACGCATCCGGTGTGGAACATACGCCCCGAGCTTTTCTCGCTGGGGCCTTTGACGGTGAGGTGGTACGGCCTTTTGTTTGCCGGTGCCTTTCTTACGGGCTTTTTTTACACGGAGCGCAGAACCAGACGGGCCGGGATCGCCGTCAATACCGACGCGCTGCTGCTTTTCCTGATGGTGGGAACCCTTTTCGGGGCACGCCTTGCCCACTGCTTTTTTTATGAACCGGGATACTTTGCCGCCCATCCCCTGGAGATCCTCATGGTCTGGAAAGGGGGGCTGGCAAGCCACGGGGGGCTTCTGGGGTTCCTTTTGTCCCTGTGGCTCTTTACCCGACGGGAAGGCGCGCCTTTCTTCGGGCTGCTGGATATCCTCACCGTCCCGGCGGCCTTTGGCGGGGCGCTTGTTCGGCTGGGAAATTTTTTCAACTCGGAGATTGTGGGGCACCCCACGGATGTGCCCTGGGCCGTGGTGTTTGCCCGGGTGGATTCGCTGCCGAGGCACCCGGTGCAGCTCTACGAGTCCCTTGTCTGCCTTGTGGCCTGCGGCATCCTCTACGGGTGTGACAGGACCGGTGCAAGCCGGGGCAGGGGCATCCTGTCCGGTGTGTTTCTCGTGGTGATTTTTTCGAGCCGGATCTTTCTTGAAAACGTAAAAAACCGCCAGGCTCCCTGGGCTGCGGGGTTTCCCCTCACCATGGGCCAGGTACTGAGCCTTCCCATGGTCCTTGCGGGCCTTTATCTCCTGGTGTCCGGCATCTGCAGGCTGGGCGCATCCAACCCTTCAGCGTAAGCGTTCTCTAAGGGGCCTCCGGTGAGGAGGCCTCCTTCAATTCCCTCAGAGATTTTTCCACAGCATCCAGCAGATAATCCCCCTCCTCTTCGGTGAGCAGAAGGGACGGGCGCAGGGTTACGCTTTCGCAGGCCACGGCCCCCGGGACCACGAAAAGGCCGTGACCTGCCGCCATCCGGCAGAAGGCCCCGGCTTTTCTCTGGGAGGGAAAGCCCAGGGACAACAGCAGGCCCATGCCGTCCACACCGGTGAGCAGGTCCGGGAAATCCGCTTTCAGGAGAGTCAGCCTTTTTTTGAGATGATCCCCCATGGCCCGTGCGTTTTCCCAGGGCGCAACGCGCTCGTATTCCGAAAGGGCGGCAAGGGCCACCCGGCACCCCACGTCCGAGCCGCCGAAGGTGGAGAGGTGGATGAGGGGATGGGCGTTGAGGAAGCGGTGGAGTTTGCGGGTAAAGAGGGTGGCGCAGATGGGAAAAATCCCTGCGCCCAGGGCTTCACCGGTGATGAGGATGTCCGGAAGGACCCCCGCCTCCTCACAGGCAAAGCGCGCCCCGCAGCGGCCGAAGCCCGACTGGGTTTCGTCGAAGATGAGAAGGGCCCCCTTTTCCCGGGTGATGCGCCGAAGGGCTGACAGGTAGGCCCGGCTGGCGGTACGTCCCTGGTTTTCGGCCTGGACGGGCTCCAGGATGAGGGCCGCCGTTTTATCGGTGACGGCCTCCTGGGCCAGAATCGTGTCACCCCATTCAATGGTGCGGGTTTCAGGGAGAAGGCTGCCGTAGAGGTGCTTGTCCCGACGGTCGGACAGGCTCATGGCAAAGCCGGTGTGGCCGAACCAGGATCCGGACAGGGAGATCAGCTCCGAACGCCGGGTGGCGCCCCGGGCGAGCTTGCAGGAGAAATCAACGGATTCGCCGCGCACCACGCTGAACATCACGCAGGAGAGACCCTCGGGGGCAAACCCCGCCAGGGCTTCGGCCAGTTCCGCCTTTTCAGAAGAGATCAGGGGAAAGTTGCCCTGATCCGTGGCAAAGGCGGCCTCTTTAAGGGCCTCAACAGTGGCCTCCGGGCGCCTGCCCAGGTTGCAGATCCCTCCTGCCGTGGCGGCGTCCAGGTAGCGCCTGCCCTCCTGATCCTCCATCCAGCTTCCGCAGGGGCGGCTCTCAAGGAAGGCATGGCCCAGGCGCTTCATTCTCTTCAGGGTGCCGGGGTTGAAGGGAAGTGCGTCGTTGGTGGGGGTGGGCATGGGCATGGGTTACCTCCTTCCTCTCCGGGTCATGAGGTGGGCGACAGACTCCAGGCTCCTCAACCAGTTGAAGGTGACGGTCTGGATTTTTTCGCTGTTGAGAAGGGGCAGGACCCCCGGGATTTTTGCGGCGGGAAGGGCCACGGGAAGCAGGGCCTTCATGGTGCGGATGGCCTGGCGAATCACGTCCACCACCTGCTCGATCTCTTCCTGGCTCACGGTGAGGGGCAGCATGAACCGCATGACCTGGGGGGCGTTGCCGGAGTATGCGGCAAAGACCCCGCCTTCAGCCAGGGCGTTGGACATCATGGGGCCCATGAACTCATGGAGGTACTCGATGCCCACCATGAGGCCGATGCCCCGCACCTCCCGGATGATTCCGGGGTTCTCCGCCCGGATCTCCTCCAAGGCCTGCCTGAACTGATCCCCCCTTTCCCTGGCGTTGTCACAGAGGCCGAGCCGGTCGATCTCCTCCAGGACGGCCATGGAGACCCGGCAGCCGATGTCGCTGCCTCCGCTGTAGGAGAGGTGAAAGGCCGGCCAGGCGTCCAGGAAACGTGTCACCTCCTTTCGCATGGCGTAGAGCACGGCCCCGTTGGGAAAGAGACCCCCGCCCATGGATTTGGCCGTGGCCAGGATATCGGGGGACACCCCGTAGTGTTCCGCGGCAAAAAGAGCCCCGGTCCGGCCGAAGCCCGTCTGGACCTCATCGAATATCAGGAAGATCCCCAGCTCGTCGCACAGCTCCCTGAGCCCTTGAATATACGCCTGATCCGCCACATGAATGCCCGCTTCGCCCTGCACGGGTTCGATGATGACGGCGGCCGTGTCCGGCCCGGCCATCTTTCGTATGGCGTCGAGGTCATTGAAGGGGGCAAAGCGTACACCCGGCATGAGGGGCTCGAAGTGCTTTCGGTAGTGGGCTTTGCCGTTGGCCGAGAGGGCAAGGCCGGTGTGGCCGTGGTAGGCTTTCCAGGTGGAGATGATCCCGGGTCGGCCGGTGGCGCCTAAGGCCAGTTTCAGGGCGCAGTCCACGGCTTCCCCGCCCCCGGCGGCAAAAAAGAGGTGGGTGAGCCCCTCGGGGGCCCGGGACACCAGCTGCCTGGCAAAGCGGATTTTTGCCTCGGAGAGGAGGTGGCAGCTTCCCATGTCGCAGCTCGATAGGGCCTCGACAAGGGCGTTTCGGATGGCGGGGTTGCCGCGTCCCACGTTGAAGCAGCCGGCCGATGTGAAGCAGTCGATCATGGCACGGCCGGTCTCGGGGTCTGTGAAGCCCAGGGCACGTCTCCTGCGTTCCAGGATGTCCAGGTGGCCGGCCCTGAGGTAGCGTATCTGGCCTTTGTTGAGATGCGTTGAAAATCGCTTGACGATGGCCCGCTTTTCGCCGGGCTCTAAGGGCGGGACCTCCGGGGTACCGGGCCCCGGTGCGGGGGCCTCCTTGAAACGTTTGTGCATGTCACCTCCAGCTGAATCGCCGTGGATAAACGTCAGGGGTCGGGGTGTTGCAAACAGGCCAAGGGGGGACGATGGGGCGGTGGGGGGTGGTTTTTCAGCTCGTGCGCCGCTTGCCCTGCGGTGCGTCCACCGGGTACATCTCCCGTATATCACAATACTATTTGCTAGTTCGGGTGCGATAGTCAAGGGAATCATCGGTAAGCCACGGAATAATATGGAGAAGCTGCGTATTTTTTTCGTGTCCCCGAAAAGGGACGCGCCGGTGTCGGACCGGGGAACCCGGTGTTGACATCTCCATGGGATTCGTGCAGATTTAAACAGTCTAAAAACACGTTATCCCACGGAGTTGATTCTACTTTTTCCGATCTTACCGATCGCAATCGACATAGGATGGCGTGGCTCTGTGTTTTTTTTCTTCAAACGGTGTGTATGCGGCAACCCATGACGATCTGTGCCATGCCCGCGTTCCCCGTCCCATGGGGGTCTTTCCCGGGGCAAAAGGCGCCATCGTCTGATACCATGTTTCAGACACCCTGACTCGTCAGAGCAAGGGAAAGGAGCCGATCATGACATCCTATGAATGCAAAACCTGCGGCAAGGTGACCATGGAGAAGGGCCACCTCTGTGATCCCACGGAAGTGGGCCAGATCTATGCCTGTGAGCATTGCGGCAAGCAGGTGGCCAATGAAAAACACGTCTGCAAGCCCCAGGTGCTGGAGTTCAAGTTCTTCTGCAGCGATTGCGGAAGAAGTGCCGTCAGCGAAAAAGATGTCTGCAACCCGGCACCGATCGATGAGTGACGACCCCACCGGGGCCGATGTCCCGGAATTTATCCACGTGGAGAAAGAGCTCAGGCGGTGTCCCGCCTGCGGGTATGAAGACGGCTTCCATGTGTCGTTTTCTGTCCTCAAGGCACCCCGTGCTGAGGTTATTCTTATCTGTCCCCGATGCAGCAAACGCTATCGAACAGGGTGGGCTGTTACCCTGGCGTGAGTGCATCTCAACCGGCAGGGGACTCGGAACGATGCCCGCCTGTCCAGGCGGGGTGCGGCCGTCCCGGAAAGGATTCGGGAACCGGTCACGCCCCTTTTCCGGGCAGGCATGCCGCCGTTTTACGGGGGATGTGCTGCGTCTGGGTTCCCGGTATCTAAAATCAGCAGCTGTTTACTATCAACCAGGAGGAGAGAATGGGAAAGCGAGTCGTGATTGATGAAGAGGAGTGCATGGGATGCGAGGCCTGTGTGGAAATTGCCCCGGATGTATTTGAATTTGACGACGACGCCGGTAAGGCGCTGGTGGCCCAGCCCGAGGGAGGGGATGTGGGCCTGATCGAAGAAGCCATGGATGCCTGCCCCGCCGATTGCATTACCTGGGAAGGTTGATGCCGCCACGGCGGCGTATGCCATGGTGCTCCCCTCCGGCCAGTGGTCGGAAAGGGGGCCCGTGCCTCGGAAGCACCGTCACCGGTTTTACGGTGGGGGTGTTTCCCGGGGGCGGCACCCACCTGTTGTCGGCGTGCTGACGGATTGTTTTTCGGGGAGTCTTTAACCACAACGAAACCCACGGGAGGCGATGCATGAAGGTTCTGATCACAGGGGGGACCGGGTTTGTAGGGACGGCCGTGGCCGGGCGCCTGCTGGATGAAGGGCACGAGGTGACGGTGACCGGACGCAGCGGCAACTCTCCGCATCAGGGACGGGAGAGGTTCCTCGCCCTGGCCTGTGACACCACCGCCGCAGGGCCCTGGCAGGAGGAGGTGTCACGCAGTGACGCCGTGATCAATCTTGCCGGACGCAGCATCTTCACCCGCTGGAACAAAGAGAAAAAAGAGCAGATCGTGAACAGTCGCCTGCTGACCACCGAACACGTGGTGAGCGCCATGACACCGGGTGGAAAGACAGACCTTTTCAGCGCTTCGGCCGTGGGGTACTACGGAAACCGAGGGGATACGCTGCTGGCAGAGGACGCTGCCGGTGGTGAGGGGTTCCTCGCCGAGGTGAGCCGCCGATGGGAAGCAGAGGCCCTGACCGCGTCGAAAAAGGGCGGACGTGTGGTGATCATGCGGTTCGGAGGTGTTCTCGGCATGGGCGGGGGCGCTCTGGATGCCATGCTGACCCCGTACAAACTTGGCCTGGGAGGTCCCCTTGCCGGCGGAGACCAGTGGTTTCCATGGATCCACATGGACGACTTGGTGGCCGCCCTTCTGTTTTTGATGGCTCGGGACAGCGCCGAGGGCCCGGTGAACTTTTGTGCCCCCTATGTGGTGAGGAACAGGGATTTTTCCAAGGCCCTGGCAGGGGCCCTGGGGCGACCCGCCCCCTTTTCCGTTCCTCTGTTTGCCCTCCGTATGGCCATGGGCGAGCTGGGGGACGAGATCATCGCCAGCCAGCGCGTGGTCCCGGAAAAGCTCTCTTCGTGGGGCTTTGCCTTTGCCTACCCCTCCCTCGAAGGAGCCCTTAAAAACATCCTGGAGGGATAACCCGGGGACGTTGTCTCAGCCCGGATATTTCCCACAGCATCGATTTGTAACAACACGTCACTGTTGTCACCCGGCCGTTCGGGGTCAGGCAAACAGCTCGCTGCGCTGCCAGTCCCTGGCCTGTTTCTGAAAACTCTTCAGGTAGCAGCGCCCCTTTTTGTCCCTCATGTCGTAGACCGCATGGCGAAGGACCGTAATCGCCACCCCGCCTTTCATCCGCATTTCAATATCATAGCGTGAAAAATTCTCCACAAGCCCTTTGACCACCTCTCCCTCCAGGAGGGTGAGGATCATGACCTGCCTCTCCTTGATGAGGGGGTAAAGGGTTTTGTTTTTGATGAAGTAACGGTGGGCCGGGGCGTGGATGGGACCCAGCTCCAGGGTTTTGACTTTTTTGTCCATTTTTATGAGCTTGGTGAGGACCTCGTCCGAAGAGGCCGGAAAGTGGCACTTGACCTCCACCTTGGGAACCAGGGTTTCGCCCTCTTCGCCCCCGACGTAGATGTCGTAGGGGGTCTGGCGGGTGATGGACCCGGTCAGGGATTTTCCGCCGTGCAGGAGGAACCGTGTGGGCTCCCCGCTGGTCTCAAGGGCGTTGAAGCAGGAGAAGTCATAGTGCTCTTTTTTGTAGTCGGAGAAACCCTGGAGTTGCGACATGGGCTACTTTCCCCCTTTCAGGACTTTGAGTTTTGCAAAGGCGGGGTGCCCGGTGGCGATATCGCACCCGCACGCTCCCTGGTTGAGGTTTTTTCCGCACTCCCGGCAGAGCCCTTTGCAATCTGTGTTGCAGGTCGGGTTCTGGGGAAGGGTCATGATTACCTCATCCTGGATGTTGGCGGTGAGGTCGATGGAATCTCCGCTGAAGGTCTCCCGGGTCAGGGCCTCTTCCGTGAGTTCCACCTCGTCTGTGACCATGGTCTCGTATGCCTGGACGCCTTCTTCCTCGAAGCGCAGGTCGACCTCGGCGGTCAGGGCCTCGATAAAGGGCTCCAGGCATCGACCGCAGGGTTGCTCCACTGTGACGGAGACAGTGCCCTTGACTTCCACCTGGCCCCCTGAGGAGCGCGCCGAAAGGGCGATGGCAAGGGGGCTCGTGAATCGAATGTCCCCCTTGCTTTCCAGATCGGAAAGAACGGGATACCGGGTGGCGGGCTCGCTGGCGGAGAACTCGCTCCAATGGTCAGAGAGAACGGATATATTGAGGATCATGATGATCTCCATGTGTGGCAGGCTGTTGATGGTTGAGAAGGGCTGCCCCATTGAAGGCAGCCGGTGCACTGGCCCATTAGAGCAGAAAGCCGCCCTGTTGTAAATGTCATGGCAGGGTGAACCGGGCCATGACGGGCACATGGTCCGACAGGGTCGTGGGCACGGCCGTTGCCGGGCCTTCAAGGTGGAGACCACGGTAAAAAATGCGGTCGATGGCCAGCTTGCTGTTGCCTCCGATGAGGGCCACCAGCCGTGACGTGCCGGGGCGACCGCCCTGCACGGGGGCCTCGGTGAAGCCGGGGAGGGCCTCGGTGACCACGGCAATGCGCCGGGTGCTCCAGGTGTTGAAATCCCCGCACACCACGGCCGGTCCCCTGAAGGCCGAAACCACCTCGCGGATGGCTGCCATCTGGGCGGCAAGCCCCCGGGCGGAGATCTCAAAGTTGAGGCCGTGGAGGGTGATCATCAGGATCCTGTGCGGCGTGCCGTCGTTTCCCGACAGGGGGTAGACGGCCGCCAGCCCCATCTTGGGGGTGGCAAATCCCAGCTCGCGTTTTTTCACCGTGATGGGCCGGGCGGTAAGGGGAGCCACAGGGGCGATGAGGGCCACCCCCGAGTCGGTATCGCCCCACCACCAGCGAAAACTCCGGGCAAAGTGGGCGCCCCGGCCGGGCAGGTCGAGCATCTTTCCTGTTGCTTCCTGCAAGGCGATGACAGCGGAGGTGTGGCTGTCGCTGAGGGTTTTCAGCACCTCGGTCACCTCTTCGTCGGAGCTCTCGTTTCCCTTGGCCACGTTCCAGGTGATCACCGTAAAATTCGGGGCCAGCGCGGCCCGGCCGTCGGGATAGGGTGCCGCCTCCTGGATATCCTGAAGCAGGGTGCAGGAGGAAAGCAAAACGAGCATGGTGACAAGGGGGATCATCCGTTTGATCACAGCGCACCCCCCTGGCCGAGATAGAAGGCGAGGCTGCAGGCCAGGGCCGAGGCGACAAGGCCCCCCGCCTGAAGGAGGGGGCCCTGTTTTTCAGGGACCAGCCCGGGGAGCACCCCGGCCCCTAAGCCGAAGCCGAAGCCCAGCAGGTGACCGGACACATCGGATCCCGGGCCCACGCCGGTAAAGGCGAGGATGGCCAGGCCCGCCCCGAAGGGCATCAGGGCCCGCCAGGGCGGGGCATCGGAAAGCAGGCGCTTGAGGGTGCCGCCCGATGCCAGAAGGCCCGCAGAGGCAAAGACCAGGGTGGAGGCACCGAAGGAGATGTGCCCCATGCCGGCAAACCAGATGGCGTTCACCGCGTTGGCCAGGGCCGCTGCGGCCAGCAGGAGAAACCAGCCCACCCCGTCTCCGCAGATCTGAAACACCCCGGTGGAAAAAATGATCAGGCCCGCCATGTTGCCCAGCAGGTGGGGCCACCCCGAATGGAGGAACAGGGCGGTGAGGGTGCGGTACCATTCCCCGGACAGGATCCGGGATGAGGAGGCCGCATAGAGCTTTACCGGTTCTTCAAAGCCGGTGAGGGGGCCTGTTTTGAGAAAGATGACCAGGATCACCCCGGCGGCGAAAAACCCGGACCAGGAAGGGGCCAGGGCCCACGCCCGTTCGGGGCGCGGTCGGTTCTCCGCGTCGTAGGTGGCGATGAGGGCCTCGCAGCGCAGGGCATCCTCCGGGGCCACGAGAAGGGTCAGGCGCCCCTGTTCGGCATCGATACGGTGGGCGATCCCTTCGGTGGTCAGGAGCAGTCCGATGTCCCGGGCCCTTTGGCGTGTCAGGTGAGTCAGCAGAGGTTCCATGGGTCTTTCCGTGTGTGGGTAAATGGACGGGTTGATGCTTTTTTTTACCACAGAACGAGCCCGGCGGTAACCTTCCGGTCTCCAAGAAAAGGAAAATGTTCTCAAGAGCTGCCTGAATTCAGCCGTTAATGAAGGTATACACTGTAAAGATCACGGGGGGCTCTGTTGAATCTTTGGCGGCGGTTTTGCTGATATTCTTCAATGAATAAAAGGGGTCTGTCCTGAAAAGCTGAATTAAGGAGTTTATAAAAATGGGATCATCCCTTGCTGAAGTGCTCTCTGTTGATCAGGAGAAATGTGTCAACTGCTATGTCTGCATTGCCTCCTGCCCGGTGAAGTTCTGTAACGATGCCTCCGGGGACGGGGTGGTTGTGGATCATTCCATGTGCATCGGCTGCGGAGAGTGTGTCCGAGTCTGCACGCACAACGCCCGAACCGTTTTGGATGATACCCCCGCCTTTTTGCGTGACCTGGGCCGGGAAAAGATGGTGGCCGTGGTGGCGCCTGCCGTGGCGTGCGCCTTTCCGGGGCGGTACCTCCATGTAAACGGCTGGCTTACGTCCCGGGGCGTGTCTGCGGTGTTTGACGTGAGCTTCGGGGCGGAGCTGACCGTCAAAAGTTACCTGGCGCACATGAAGGAGAAGAACCCCCCGTGCGTCATCGCCCAGCCCTGCCCCGCCATTGTGAATTACATCGAACTTTATGCCCCGGAGCTGATTTCCCACCTCGCACCGGCGGACAGCCCCATGCTTCACGTGATGAAGATGATCAAGCGCTTCTACCCCGCCTGGAAAGACCATAAAATTGTCGTGATCTCTCCCTGCCTTGCCAAAAAGCGCGAGTACCTGGAGGTGGGCATGGGGGACTACAACGTCACCATGAGTGAGCTCTCTGATTATTTTGAGCGGGAAGGCATTCGCCTGGAAGATTTTACGCCGGTGGATTTTTCCAACCCGCCTGCGGAGCGGGCCGTGCTCTTTTCCAGTCCCGGGGGCCTCCTTCGCACGGTGGAGCGCTGGGAAGGCGGAGCGGCCGTCCACGCCCGGAAGATCGAAGGGCCTTCCGTGGTCTACCCGTACCTGAAGACCTTAAAGCAAAGCGTCAAAGAGGGGGTGGCTCCGCGGTTGGTGGATTGCCTGAACTGCGAACACGGCTGCAACGGGGGCACGGCGACCCCGGACCGGAAGCAGTCCCCGGACCGCCTGGAGCATGAGGTCGAAAAGCGCAATCGGGAGATGCAGGCAGGCCACCGAAAGTCGGGGCCGCGAGCCGAGGCGCGGACAAGAAGGAGCCTGGAGAAACTCCTGGCCGAGTACTGGGAGCCCGGCCTGTATACCCGGAGGTATACCGACCGCAGCGCTGACAACAAGATCCGGATCCCTTCGAAAACCCAGCTGTCTGCTGTTTATGGCGACATGGGCAAGCACTCGGCGGCAGACCTGTACAATTGCTCGGCGTGTGGCTACAACTCCTGCGAGAGCATGGCCGTGGCCATCTTTAACGGCATCAACAAGGCGGAAAATTGCGCCCACTACATCATGGACGAGAACCGGAAGCTCATCGACCGCATCAATGCCCGGGCCATGCAGGACGAAGAGATCGCCTCCATCGATCAGTCCACCCGGGATTTGTCAAGCAACATGCAGAGGATCTCCGGAAATATCGATGAACTCAACAGCAGCATTGCCGAGATTTCGCGGGATGTTCAGGAGAGCAAGGCCGTGGCTGAGGAGGCGTCTCGAAACGTCGACGGCTCCGGGGAGGCCTTCAGCGGGCTGCAGGCCGCAAGCCTTGAGATCCCCGACGTCCTGCAGTTTATCAACGACACCGTGGACAACCTCTCCCTGCTGGCCCTGAACGCCAAGATCGAAGCCGCCCGTGCCGGAGAGGCCGGCAAGGGCTTTGACGTGGTGGCCATGGAGGTCAAGGGCCTTGCCGATTCCACGGCAGGGGCCGTGGTGCGCATCCGGGAAATCACGGAAAAAATCGTCTCCGCCTCCAAAAACGTCAACCAGGCCATGGACGCCCTGCGCGGGTATGTGACCACCCTGGAAGAGTTTCAGGTCTCCATCGCAGCGGCCGTGGAGCAGCAGAGCACCAACACCCACAATGCCTCGGGACTCCTCCAGGATCTCTCCTGTGCCGTGGCGGACATCCACGCCAACCTCAGCCGCGTGGCCGAAGGGTAAAGGGCTTCGAAAAAAACGCGCCTCCGGCGGCCCTGCCGGGGGCTAAACTTTTAAAAAGTTTAACAAACAGATCTTAAAAAACGATTGGCGAGTAACTCCTTATTTTTTAAGTCGGATGTGAATTTCCCCGAGGAACGAGGGGGGACGCACATTCGCAACCTGCTTTCGAGGTGGCACACCTCGCCGCCGGAGTTATTCCGGTTAAAGTCAAACGAATTCCCAATGTCTGTTATCGTGTTTCCAGAAGAATGAAATAGGCCTCTCCTGCAAAAACGGCTGCCACATGTCACACATCACGCGAATGCCCCGAAAGCATGTGTAAAACGACTGCCTCCATGCATTCGCCATAGGGTTTCAAGGTGCCCCCACCTTGTCGCCGGAGGCATTGCTTTTAGTCCCTTACTCGGCGGGGCGCTCTTCCAGGCTTTTGAGGAAATTCATCACCAGGGCGTTGAAGGAGGCCGGTTCCTCCACGTTGACGATGTGGTGGGTGCCGGGTAGGGTCATGAGGGTGGCATTTTGCATGCGCGCTGCCACCTCTTTTTTGTGGTCCAGGGGGGAATAGTCGTGTTCTGAGTGGATGAGGAGGGCGGGGCAGGTGATGCGGTGGAGCCGGTCCATGACGCTCCAGTTCTTAAGGGCCCTGAGGGAGGAGAGGTAAGGGCGCCTTGGGTTTTCGGCCCATCGCGCCGTCAGGGTCTCCCGAAGGGGGGCCATCTCGGGCTTGGGGAACACGTGCCCTGCGATGAATTTACCCATGGCTCCGGGCCCCATGAGGGCCGAGAGGATGAGGCGGCTGTAGTAGAACCGCTTTTGGGTGAAGGTGTCCACGGGCACCATGCCGCTCATGTTGGTGACGACCATGGATTTGACGAGGTGGCCGTGGTCCAAGGCAAGGTGGAAGGCGACGGCTCCGCCCATGGAGAGCCCCACCACGTGGGCCGGCTCCGACACGTGTTTTTTGAGGAAGGTTCCCACATCCTTTGCAAACAGGGCCATGCTGTAAGGGCCTTTGGGCTTGTCGCTTTTGCCGTGGCCGCGGAGATCCACGGTGAGGACCCGGAAACGGGAGGCGAATGGGGCTATCTGGTATTCCCAGTCCCTGAGACTGGAGCCTAAGCCGTGGAGCAGGAGGAGGGGGGGACCGTCTCCATGGGATTCGTAGTGCATGGAGAGGCCGTTGACGATGGTTCGGGGCATGGCGGAGTCTCCTTTGAGGGCTCCTGGATGCGGAACGTTTACAAAAGGCCCCCGGCTGATGAGCCGGGGGCCTTTTTGGGTCTTTTAAGGCCGTTACATGATGGTGTTTCCGTTGATGGTGACGTGGCCTTCTTTGACGATGGCTTTGGTGCGGTAGTACATCTCGTCGGAGACAAGGAGTCCCTGATCCATGAGCTGCATCAGCTGGCCGAGGTCCACAAAGTTGTTGAGAAAGGCTTTGGGGAGGGCCGCTTCAAACTCGGCGTCCAGGGCCTGTGCGATAAAGGCTGCGGAGGGGAGGTTGATGGCCTGCTCGCCCAGAATCTTGGCATAGCCGGTGGCGGTGAGGGTTTCGTCATCTCCGGTGCCGAGGCTCAAGGTGGTGAGGGTGAGTTTCGGATCGCGCTTCAGGATCTCGGGGAGGAGTTCCATGACTTTTCCCATGAGCATCATGCCGTACATCTCGGAGCCCATGGCATCGGAGGCGGCCGCTTCGTTGATGGTCTCCCGGAGGGTGTCTATGGATGCCTTGTCCAGGTTGTCCAACATGAGCTCAAGCTTGGCCGGGGCAAAGGTGACGTAGTTGTTGACCAGCCTGTCGAAGCCGGTTTCAAGGGTGGAGTTGTAGACCTCTCCGGCCTCCTTGCTCAGGGCTTCCACGTAGGCCTTGTCCAGGACGAAATGGATGTTGGCGGCCTTGCTGTTACAGGCGATCTTGGCGATGTCGTAGCGTGCGCTTGTGTCTCCACCCGCCTTGGCTGCCGAGAGGGTCAGCGAATCGATGATGAAGGCTTCGTTTTCGCTCTCCTTGATGGAAAAGGAGGGCATCTCCGCTTTGAAGTCGAAGTCTTTGGAGCCCCAGTTAAAGGTTCCGTTTCCGGTGAGACCTGCAAAATCGATGTTCACCGGGGAGGACCCGGATTCAATGGACTTGGCATAGGCAGCGATGCTGTAGACGCTTGAGATGGTCTTGTTGAAGCCGATGAGGCTCTTCATCTCAAAGGGAGGGATCTCCTTAATCATGGCGGCCATCTCTGGGTCGGATTCAGCCACGGGCTCAATCCAGACGGTGGAGTGGTCCAGAGCCAGGCCCATGGCGGACCCGGAGGAGAGGGCAGCCCAGAATACGGGGCCGTGGATGACGTCGCTTTTAAAGCGGATGTCCGCGGGAAGGGCCAGGTCATCTCCCATGGTTTTGAAGGTGATGGTTCCGGTGATGACCGAGGAGAACCAGCCCCTCTGGTAGTCCAGATCTTTGATGTCCAGGGTCGGGTTCTGCTGGAGGGATTCTTCGGTGATCTGCGTGTAGAAGGTCTGGACCTGTTTGCCGATATACCATGGGGCGCCCATCAGAAGAACAAGAATGAGAAGGATTATGCCGCCGAGTACTTTTTTCATAAAATCTCCGTGAGATATGTGTCAGGGGTTCGAGATTGAAATAATTACAAAAACAATGATGGCTAACATATCAGCAAATGAATGCGAGTAAAATAAAAAAGGGGCAGGCTGCGTAAAAGTGGTTGATTATGCGCTACAATGGAGGCTCTCCCCCGGGCTTGAAAATCCCGGGGAAGGGGTGGGTGAAAAGGGCGTGAGGCGGCCCTGTCAACGGCCTGCGGGGCTGTTGACAGGGGACACTTTCATGTCAGGCGCGTCGCCTTTTAAAGGCCACGGTGCCCATGCCGGAGAGGATTTTCCAGACGGTTTTGTAGACATTTTCACGGGGCCTGGGGTTCCGGCCCATGCCGAGGTAACGCATCTGGTTCTCGTACCAGGTGATCTCCAGCATGGTGATGCGATCCAAAAAGGCAAAGCCCGTGGTGAGGGGCCGGACGGAGCTGGTGACCGGAGCGCCGGAGAGTACCTTGCCGGCCAGCCCGGGGTCCACCACCAGGGGCCGGGCAAGGCCCACCATGGCGATGGCTGTCTCGGAAAGGGTTGTTTTCATCACCTCAGCGGTTCGAAACCCGCCGGTGAGGGCCATGGGCGTGGAGACGGCCCGGGCCGCATGGTCCGCAAAGGCCATGAAGTATGGGGTGCCCTCTTTTTTCCTGCCGCGTTGCCCCATCATGGCCGGTGCTTCGTAGTTGCCCCCGGAGATCTCCACCAGGTCGATGCCCTCGGAGTCTAAGGCGTTGATGACGGCCAGGGCCTCCTCTTCAGTCAACCCGTTTCGTTTAAAATCCGAAGAGTTGATCTTTATGCCCACCGGAAACTCCGGGCCCACCTCCCGCCGGATGGCCCGGTAGATCTCCAGTACAAAGCGCATGCGTCCGGCGATATCCCCTCCCCAGCGGTCTGAGCGGTGGTTGTAAAGGGGCGAGAGAAACTGGCTGACAAGGTAGCCGTGTGCCCCGTGGATCTGGACCCCGGTGAAGCCTGCGCGCTTGACAGTCCCTGCGGCCTTGGCAAAGCGGTCGATGATTTCAAGGATCTCGGCGTCGGCCAGGGCCCGGGGGGTGTTGAAGGCCCGTTTAAGGTCCGAGGCGTAGGGAACGGCCGACGGCGCCACGGGCTCCGGGGAGAGAAAGGCCGGGGACTGGCGACCCGGATGGTTGAGCTGAACCCAGATGTGGGCCCCGTTTTCTTTGCCGCTTTCGGCCCACCGGGACAGGGCTGCCATGTGGCGGTCGTCTTCAACCACCACATTGTTGGGCTCCCCCAGGGCCCGGCTGTCCACCATGACGTTGCCGGTGACAAGGAGCCCGGTGCCCCCTTGTGCCCACCTGCGGTAGAGACGGAAGAGTTCCGGCGTGGGGCCATGCCCACGGTCTCCCATGATCTCGCTCATGGCGGATTTGACGATGCGATTTTTCAGGACGGCTCCGCAGGGGAGGGTGAGGGGGGCGGCGAGGGGGCTGACGGCTGTCTTCATGGGACTCTCCCTTCGGGTGGATTAAGGGGTGGCTTTTTTTGTTGTGTGCAGTCCAAACGTAATCCTGAAATCGCCGAATGCAAGTGGTTTTTCTCGTGGCACCGCAAGGGGCGGTCCTTTCGCTTTTTTTTAATGCGCGGTACAATGATGGCTCATTGCGTTAAAAAAAACGGGTTGTTGTCCGGATGCTTGCACACACCGGGGCTCTTCCCACCGGTCCCGTCGCACGGTGGTGCCGCTGACTGCCCCCTTGCCTGCTTTGCCAGGGAGGTCCCCATGAACCACGCCCATCACCACCATACCCCCACCGGAAGTCGCCTGGGGGCAACCATCGCCATCAATGTCGTCATCACCGTTGCCCAGGTGGTGGGGGGGCTTCTCTCGGGAAGCCTGGCCCTTCTCTCCGACGCCCTTCACAACGCCAGTGACGTGGTGGCCCTTATCATCAGCGCCATCGCCGAAAAGCTCATTACCCGCACCTCCACCCCGGAGAAAACCTTCGGCTACCGGCGGGCCGGGGTGGTGGCCGCCATGATCAACAGCGTCACCCTCATGGCCATTGCCCTGCTTCTTATCAAGGAGGCTGTGACGCGCCTCATTCATCCGGTGGACGTGTCTCCTGGGCCGGTGATCCTCTTGGCGATTCTGAGCATTGCCCTCAACGGGCTCTGCGTCCTTTTATTAAAGGAAGAAGCCGAGGGCAGCCTCAACATCCGATCCGCCTCCCTGCACCTTTTCACCGACATGGTTACCTCCGTGGCCGTCCTGGCAGGGGGCGTAGCCGTCGCCCTTTTCGGGGTGCACCGCCTGGACAGCCTGCTCTCCATGGGCATCGCCCTGTACCTGATCTACGCGTCCTGGGGTCTTGTGATCCAGAGCCTGTCCGTACTCATGCAGTTTACCCCGCCTTCCGTGGACGTTTCAAAGGTCGAGGAGGCCATGCTCGAAGAGAAGGCGGTGCGCAACATCCACCATCTCCATGTCTGGCAGCTCACCGACAACGACATCCACCTCGAAGCCCACGTCGATTTCCATGAAGACCTCCCCTTGAGCCGCGTGGGGGACACCCTGGCAGGGATCGAAGCGCGCCTGCGCAACCGGTTTCATGTCACCCATGTCCTGTTGCAGCCCGAATTTGAGGTGTGCGACGACACGGATCTCATCGCCGACGCCGCCTGCCGGCGCGAACCCCATGACCATTAAATACATCTGCACCCCGGCGCCTTGCCTTCTATGGTTATAGTGCATGGAAAAGCCTGCCTCCGGCGGCGAGGTGTGCCACCTCGAAAGCAGGTTACGAATGCGTTTTCCCCTTCGTTCCTCAGGGAAAATCACATTCGTCTTTGATTCAAATTGAACTGGATTGATTTTTAAAACCTGTTTATCAAACTTTTCAAAAGTTTGGCCCCCGGCAGGGCCGCCGGAGGCTTTTTTACAGGTACTCGCTGCAAAGCAAAACGGGCGACACCATCGGTAGTGATGGGTCGCCCGTTTTGCACATCTCAGGGGAGGAAGTCCGAAGGCGCCCCGTTCAGGGGGTGGGCGCCTTCGGGGCTGGGGTCAGGATTTGTTGATGCTGAGAATGTATTTCACGATGCCTAAGGTCACATAGACCGCCGCAACGACGTTGATGGCAAAGGATGTATAGATAATGGCTTCAAGCATGGAGTTCCCTCCTTAGATGGACTCGGGTTGAAAGTTTCGGGACGGTGTCGTGTTTTTTGTCATCTGGTGTACCACGACCATGGTGACGATGTTGGCTGCCATCCCCACGATGTTGGACGGCAGGCCCAAGGGGTCGCCGAGGACCTTGGGACCCCAGATAAGGGCCGTTAAAAGGCCCACCACCACGGCGGGGGCGCCGACGTAAGGGGAGATGCCTTTTTTCCAGAAGAGGGCCACGAGCAGGGTGGGGATCACGGCAGGCGCCCAGAGGTTGTACACGTAGATCATCAGCTCGAAGATCTTGGGGAAGGCCAGGGCAATGCCCACGCCGCCGACACCGATGACGATGGTGATCTTCTTGGTCCAGGAGAGGAGTTCCTGCTGGCTGGCTTTGGGGTTGATGAACTCGTTGTAGATGTCCCGGGTGAAGATGACCGCTGCGGTGTTGATAAAGGAGTCGCCTGTGGACATGACCGCCGCCAGCAGGGCACCGAAGACGAGGCCGGAGATGCCGGGGGGCAGGGTCTCTCGGATCAGGGTGGTCAGGGCCAGGTCGGGCCTTACATCGGGCTGGATCACCAGGGAACACACGCCGATGACCAGGGTGGTGACGAGGAAGAACATGTAATAGCCGCCGAAGATGGTGACCCCCCACTTGCTGTCTTTGGGGGAGGCGCCGGTGGCGTATCGCTGGATGAAGTAGGGCGCGGCCATCTCACCGAACATGAAGGTGAGGAAAAAGGCGAAGATCTTGGTCATGCTCCAGTCGGAGCGGAAGAAATCCACCTTGTCGGCAAATTCAGGACCCATGGCGATGACGGTCTGCACCGCTTCATTGATGCCCCCCACCTGGTTCAGGGAGAGGAAGGCGCAGAGGGTGATGCCAAGGGCCAGGACCACAAACTGGATGGCGTCGGTGAGGATAACGGCCAGCATGCCGCCTGCCCAGGTGTAGGCGATGGTGATCACCGAGGAGATGACGGCCGCCGGGATCAGGGGGATACCGGTAACGGTCTGGAGGATGCGTCCCATGGCCAGGATCTGCACCCCGAACAGGGCGATGACAAAGGCGAAGGAGACGATGCTTGAAGCCAGGCGGCCGCTTCGGCCGAAGCTCCGGCCGAACAGGTCGCCCACCGTGTAGACGTTGGCACCGGCTTCACGCACCTTCGGGGCGATGTAAAGCCCGCTTAAGACCTGGCCTAGGGCCATGCCCGAGATGCCCATAAGAACAATGATGCCCTGCTTGTGCACAAAGGCGATACGCCCGATGGTGGAACCGCCGCCGCAGAGGGTGGCAGCCACGGTTGCAAAGAGAATGGCCATGGGGATGGAGCGGCCGGCAACAGAATAGTCGTCGAAATCTTTGATGTTTTTCATGGAGAAGACGCCGATACCGAGTACCAGTGCGAAATACCCGAAGATCAGTATCATGTCCAACGTGGATACTGCCATACTTCCTCTACCTCCTACGTAGATTCGATGAAAGAGACGGGCACAGCCTTCAACAAGGCCGTGCAGGTGAACTCTCACCGAAGCAACCGACACCCCGGCTCCCTGGTCGGGGCCGGAGAACAGCGGCGATGGCTCGGTCCGTATGGCAGGCGCCGTTGCCTGGGTTGAACCGCGGGTCGGGCCATCATCAATGTTCAAAAGTGTACGCCATTTGTCGCTTCGATTGCCAGTACAATATCTGATATATCTGATTTCTGTCAATGGAAATTATTCATTATGTGATCTGCGTATCATTATATGATAAAAATAGACATGGCCAAGCTTTGGAGAATGGGCTAATTTTCCTTGAATTTTGAAAAGCGGTGGCGTATACATTTGTTCATAATATGAAGTTTTATCATAATATGAATTAATGGAGGTCGCATGTCAGACATCAAACGCCACGGCACCCCCACGGGCGGGGGGCTTCCCATCTCCAAGGCGGTGGAGGCCGACGGCTGGCTCTATGTCAGTGGTCAAGTCCCGCGAAACGAAAAGGGCGAGCTGCTGGCCGGCAGCATGAAAGCCGAGGCCGAGCTTGCCTTTGACAACATGGTCAAGGTCCTTGAAGGCGCCGGATACACTATGGACAACGTGGTCCGGGTGGGGGTGTGGATCGACGACCCCAGGGATTTCGCCGAGTTCAACAAGGTGTTCGCTGCCCGATTCTCTTCTGCCCACGCACCGGCACGGGTGACCATCCAGTCCTCCATGATGTGCGACTGCAAGGTGGAAGTGGACTGCATCGCATGGAAGGCGTCCTAACCCGGGTATCATGAAAATCACAGGATCCAAGAGACGATGATATTAGGAAACAGATCGAAAAAATCGGCCGATCGCAGGCAGGTGGATGTGCTCGTCATCGGCGGCGGGGTCACCGGCGCCGGCGTGGGGTTCGGCCTGGCGAAAAAAGGCGTCCGCGTGTGCGTCATCGATGACACCCCGGTGGTGGACCGCGCCTCCCGCAGCAACATGGGCCTTATCTGGGTGCAGTCCAAGGCCCTGGGGATCCCCGAGTACATGCGCTGGGGCTTTAACTCCTCCCGTCATTTCCCCGGGCTCATCGCCGAACTCGAAGAGACCTCGGGCATCCACATCCCCTACAACCCCACCGGCGGCCTCATCCCCTGCGTGGGAGAAGAAGAGTACGGGCGGAGGGCCGAGTACATCGAAGGGCTTCGCAAAGAGGCGGGGGACTTCGGCTACAACGGCACCATGATCAGCCGGTCCGAGCTGGAAAAACTGCTCCCGAAGATTTCTTTTGGCGACAAGGTATGCGGGGCGGCCTGGTGCGAAGAGGACGGCTTTCTGGAGCCCCTTAAGATGATGTTTGCCATGCGCAAGGCCATGGTGAACTTGGGGGGGACCTTCCTGCCCGAATGCCGCGCCCATACCATCCGGCGCGAGGGCTCCGGCTACCTCGTCACCACCAGTCGGGGAGAGATCGCCTGCGACAAGCTGGTGCTGGCAGGGGGACTTAGCAACCGGCAGCTCGGGGCCTGGTTTGACCTTAAGGTGCCCGTGACCCCGGACCGCGCCCAGGACCTCCTTACCGAGCGGGTGACGGACAACGTGCTGCCCATTCCCATCCTGGGGCTCACCCAGACCCCCGGGGGGACCATCATGGTGGGCTACAAGCATGAGTACGTGGGCACGGACACGGGCTTTACCCCCGAGGCCGTGTCCTCGGAAGGGCGGTGGGCCGTGTCTGTCTGGCCCGACCTGGCAAAGCTCCGCGTGATCCGGTGCTGGAGCTGCCTGCGGGTGATGCCCGTGGACGGGTTGCCCATCTACGACACCGTGCCCGGTCACGACAACGTCTTTGTTTTCAACTGTCACAGCGCCGTGACCCTCTCCGGGATCCACGTGGCAACCCTCCCCGACTACGTGCTCGGCAACGGGCTGCCCGAGGACGGCAAGATTTTCAGCCTTTCACGGTTCACCAAGACCGGGGCCAAGTGAGGAAACCATGAGCAAGAAACCAGCCAAGGCGGAGCAGACCGTCACCATCACCGTGGACGGTGAGCCCATGACGGTTCCGGAAGGCATCTCCGTTGCCGCCGCTGTCCTGGGGCATTCCCACGACAAGCACACCTGCAAGAACAGCGTAACCAATGAGCCCAGGGCCCCTTACTGCATGATGGGAGTCTGCTTTGAGTGCATGATGGAGATCGACGGCAGGCCCAACCAGCAGTCCTGCGTCACCATTGTCCAAGAGGGAATGACCGTCCGGCGTGAACCGGCGGAGCGGGAGGGGAAATGATCCAGCAGCAGTGGGACCTTGTTGTTATAGGGGCGGGACCCGCGGGACTCTCCGCCGCAGCCGCCGCCGCTGAATGCGGCCTGGAGGTGGTGCTTCTGGACGAGCAGGCCTTTGCAGGCGGCCAGATCTATCGTTCCGTGGACGCCCCCGGAGCCAAGGGGCGCTTTCTCCAGAAGGAGGACCGGGCCGAAGGGCTTCGGATTTTAAGGCGCTTTCAAAAGAGCGGGGCTGCCTACGAACCCCGCAGCACCGTCTGGTTTGCAGAACCCGGACGCGTCCTGGCCACCCGGGACGCCCAGACCCGGGAGTACAAGACCCAGAACATTGTCGTGGCCACCGGGGCCATGGAACGTCCCGTGCCCTTCAGCGGATGGACCCTGCCCGGCGTCATGGCTGCCGGTGCCGCAGATATCCTCTATAAAAGCGCCTCGGTGGTGCCCAAAGGCCCCATCGTGGTAGCAGGCAACGGGCCCCTGATTCCCCTGATCACAAACCACCTCCTGGAGTTGGGAGCCGACATCGCCGCCGTGGTGGATACCACCCCCAAGGCCAACATGATGAAAGCCGCCCCCCACATGCCCATGGCCCTTCGGGACATCCCCTTTCTCTTCAAGGGGCTCAAGATGGTGGCCAAAATGACCCGAAGCCGCGTGCCTATACATCGCAACGGTTCTGATATCAACGCCTTCGGCAAAGATCGCCTGGAGCGGGTGAGCTTTGCCGTGGACGGCACCCCCCGCAGCGTGAGCGCCGCCACCCTCCTGGTCCATGAAGGGATCCTGCCCCGGACCCACATGAGCCGGGCCCTGGGCCTCGACCACGCCTGGAACCCGGTGCAGCGCTACTGGTACCCGGTGTGCGACGAAAACGGGAAGAGCAGCCGGGAAGGCATCTACGTGGCAGGGGACGGGGTCTTTGTCCATGGTGCCGCCGCAGCCGCCGCCAAAGGCGAGCTGGCAGGCATCGACGTGGCCCGCTCCCTTCAGGTGCTCACCGATGAAGACGCCAGGCGAAAGCGCACCCGCCCGCGCAAGGTGCTGAGCAAGGCCCTGGCCCCGCGAAAGTTCGTGGACGGCTGGTTCGCCCCCCGCAAAGACCTCTACGAGGTGGACGACGATGTCCTGGTCTGCCGCTGCGAAGGGGTCACAGCCGCGGCCATCCGCGAGGCCGTCAAAGAGGGATGCCACGAAGTCAACGACATCAAGGTCAGGACACGCTGCGGCATGGGCCCCTGCCAGGGACGCATGTGCGGCCCGGCCCTGGCCGAGATCGCGGCAAACGCCCTGGAACGCGAGGTCCCCGACGTGGGCTCCCTGCGCATCCGTCCCCCCATGCGCCCGGTCCTCTTCGGTGAGATCTGCGGCCTTGGGGGCGGGGACTAAGAAAAAACGAAAAAGCATGCCTCCGGCGGGCAGGGGATACATCCCCTGCACCCCAGGGGCGCGAATGCTCAGGGCTTCGCCCGTGATGATTTTGCTGTGGGGGTGCACGTGTAAGTCAGGGATCGCAACCCGGTCGCTGTCTCGCTTTTCGCAGGGTGTCGTCACATGGATCCTTTGGCGAAAAAGCATTCTCGAATTTGGGGCACACAGGCAAAACCAGATAATCCTCAAGGCACGGTAACGTATCCAGGTATTTCGAAGCCTGTGCGCCACCCCGTGTCAGCCGTCAACTTAGTATATCGGGCGAAGCCCGAGCCGAAGGCCCTTGCGCTTTGGCCCGAGGAACGAGGGACAAATCGCAAGGGCAATGAGCTTTCGAGGTGGCTCACCTCGCCGCCGGAGGCCTGCTTTTCGAACCGGCTTTGAGCATAAAAGGAGAGATGATGATTTTAAAGGGTGGTCTTCTCCATACGGACACCCCCATTGGTGTGCTGTGTCTGGAGTCTTATTTCCCCAAGCCCCCTGGGCATTTGAGGAATCCGGTGACCTTTGATTTTCCGGTCACCTACAAGGTGTTGCGCGGGATTGATGTGCCCACGCTTCTTTTCAACCCCACCCCGGAGCTGGTGGCTCCTTTTATCGAGGCGGCCAGGGCGCTGGAGCGGGAGGGGGCCATGGCCATTACGGGGAGCTGCGGGTTTCTTGCCCGGTTCCAGAAGGAACTCACCGAGGCGGTGAGGGTTCCGGTGCTTGTTTCCGGCCTCATCCAGATTCCCATGGTGCGGACGTTCCACGGGCCGGATGCCGTCATCGGGGTTCTCACGGCCAGCAAAGATGCCCTGACCCCCATGCATTTTGCCCAGGTGGGGGGAGACATCAACGACGTGGTCATCAAGGGGATGGAGGGCTGCCCCGAGTTCTGGGAGACCATCATCGAGGCCAGGCGCACCGACTTCGACATGGACCGACTGGAGGCTGAGATCTGCGGGGCGGCCGAGGCCCTGATGGCAGAGCACAACCTTGACGCCCTGGTGCTGGAGTGCACCGACCTTTCCGCTTTTGCCCGGAGCATTCAGGAGCGCATCGGCTGCCCGGTGTATGACATCGACGGCCTCATCGAGTACGCCCGTTACGCCGTGAAACGCAAGAGGTACCACGGGCTGTAGTGGCCTGACGCGGCTTCCATGGGAAGGCCCGTCACGTGAACGATGCCTCCGGCGTCCCTGCCGCGACCGCCAAAAAAAATGAGAAAGCTCCACCGAAACGGAGCACCGCACTCCGGTGCGGCTTTTTCGTCCGTCGTTACCCGTGCCGCACCGGAGTGCGGCGCTCCAGGGGGCAAGGGTGTTCGGGGTGTGATGCAAATACGCCGATGCTCTAAACAATGAAATGGGCCTCTTCTGCCAAAACGGCTGCCACATGTCATACACCACGCGAATGCCCCGAAACCGTTTGCAGGATGTCTGCCCCCATGCATTCGCCATGGGGTTTCCAGGTGCCCCCACCTGGCCGCCGGAGGCCTTTTTTTTATCCACTTTAACCACAGCAGGCCACTTACCGGCGCATTGGCGAACCCCTGTTGACCCTTGAAAGGGGAGCTGGTAGATTCACCCCATTATGATTAAAGGAGCTCAAAGCGCATACCGGATCCTCAATATTCTTTCCCTTATCGTGGAGGAGAGCGAGGAGACCGTTTCACCCCGGGAGATCAGCGAACGGCTGGGCATTCCAGCCCCCACCGTGCACCGCCTCCTCTCGGTCCTCAAGGAGTGCCGGTTCGTCTCCTGCGATCCCGACACCAAGGGGTACCGGGTGGGCGACGAGTGCATCATCCGGCCCAACTTCGACCGCGACCAGCGGATTCTCTCCCGGTTCTCCCCTTTGGCCCACGAAGCGGCCCGGACCTTCGGGTACACCACATCCCTCTATTCGCGGGACAACGACGACTGCACCTGCGTGGAGCGCGTGGAAGGGACCCACAATATCCAGGTGTTCTCCAGCCGGGTGGGGGAACGACGCCCTCTGGGCCTCGGCTCCTGTACCCTGGGGATCCTGGCCGTGCTTCCCACCGATGAAGGGGACGCCATCCTGGCCCGCAACGAGCCCGAACTCAAAGAGCGCATGGTGGGCAGCTGGGATACCCTGAAACTCTTCCTTGAGATCTCCCGCAACCGCGGCTACGGCTACGCCTACGACCTGGCCGTGGACGGGGCCGTGGGCCTCGCCTTTCCCCTGTGCTCCGGTGGCGAGGTGGTGGGCTCCGTCACCGTGGATGCCTTGAAGGGCGCCGAGTGGGACAACAAACTCGACGACATGGTCGCCTTCTTTCGAACCCGCCTCAACCAGCCTGCCAAAAAATAAACGTTACTGCTCAGTTTGCCTCCGGCGGCCCTGCCGGGGGCCAAACTTTTGAAAAGTTTGATAAACAGGTTTTAAAAAGCTAATTCAGGCCAATCAAAATCAAAAGCGAATGCGATTTTCCCTGAGGAACGAAGGGGAAAGCGCATTCGCAACCTGCTTTCGAGGTGGCACACCTCGCCGCCGGAGGCATTGCTTTTGTTCTTTTATGAGCCATCTTGATCCTGTGATTCCTCAGACTTTAACGATAGAATGCAGCTTTCCGGAACTAGAATAATTGCCCCAATTTTAGTATGCTTTATTGTCTTGTCTCAGTCCCGTGCCTTACCATGCCTGCCAGTGGAGGTTTTCAGGGGCCCATTTCTCTTTGGGTTTGGGGGTGCCTGACGGAGTCCCTAAGGGGATGACGTTGAGGGGGACGATGTGATCGGGCAGGTTCAGGATGTTGCTTACGGCGTCCATGCGCTCCTGCAGGGGGTAGACGCCGGTCCAGACCGCCCCCAGCCCCTTCATTTCACAGGCGAGCAGGATGTTCTGGGTGGCGGCGGAGCAGTCCTGGACCCAGAAGGGTTCTTCGACCCCGTCAAAGGCCTTGGAGAGATCGCCGCAGACCACGATGGCTGCGGGAGCCCCTTTGACGAACCCTGCGTAGGGGAGCACGGCGCCGAGCCGTGCCAACACTTCGGGGGCATCCACGGCCACAAAGGCCCAGGGCTGCTTGTTGCCGGCGGTGGGGGCGGCCATGGCAGCCCTGATCAGCTGCGTCAACGTCTCCCTTGATAGGTTTTCTTCTGTAAATTTCCTGACGCTTTTCCGTTGATAAAAGATGTTGAAGGGATCCATGTGCTGTCTCCTGCCAAAAAAAGATGTGAATGATTTGACCGTAACGCGTACAATGTTATTTTGTGTGGTTTGTGTTTGGCCGAGGGCCTGTTTTCGGCTTTGTTTTCCGGTGACAGTATAGGAAGCGGGGCGGCATGGGACAAGCAGGCACTTTTTTGTACCTTGGGCACATGGAGGGAAGCTTTCAGCGATACCGGGGTGTTGGCTGGTGAGTCTTGGGCGATGTATTTGATGGGGGGAGGGTATGCTGCAAAGTGTGTTTGGGGTGGTGGTGTTGACGGCCATGGCCTGGGGGATGAGTGAGAAGCGGCGGGTACCGCAGGCACGAAATATTCTCATCGGCTTAGGGCTTCAGGCGGCCCTGGCTTTTTTCCTGTTGAAGTGGGCCGTGTTCCGGGATGTTTTTATTTCCCTCAACGGGGTGGTCCTGGCCCTGGAGGAGGCCACCCAGGCGGGCACGGGGTTTGTGTTCGGGTACTTGGGGGGCGGGCCGCTTCCCTTTGAATCCAGCGTGCCCGGGGCGGATTTTATCCTGGCTTTTCGCGCCCTTCCCATTCTCCTTGTCATGAGTGCCCTTTCCGCACTGCTCTTCTACTGGGGCATCCTGCCCAAGGTCGTGCAGGGGTTTTCCTGGCTTCTTGCGCGCAGCATGGGCGTAGGGGGTGCCCTGGGGGTGGGGGCAGCGGCCAATGTGTTTGTGGGCATGGTGGAGGCTCCCTTGCTTATCCGTCCGTACCTGGCCCAGCTTACCCGAAGCGAGCTCTTTGCCGTCATGACCTGCGGTATGGCCACTGTCGCCGGCACGGTCCTGGTTCTTTACGCCGGGTTTGTGGGCACCATTCTTCCCGGTGCCCTGGGGCATATCCTCACCGCGTCCCTTATCAGCGTGCCGGCAGCCCTGATGGTTGCACGGCTCATGGTTCCGGAAACCGAAACCGTCACCTCGGGTACCCTTGACCCACAGCAATCAGCCTCCAGCAGCATGGACGCCATCAACCGGGGAACCCTGGCCGGGTTGACCCTTTTTCTCAATGTCACCGCCATGCTCCTGGTTCTCATCGCCCTGGTGCACATAGTGAACCAGGCCATGGGGCTGCTGCCGGACCTGGGGGGCGACCCCCTGACCCTCCAGCGGATTCTCGGGTGGCTTATGGCTCCCCTGGTCTGGCTCATGGGCATTCCCTGGGCCGAAGCCCGGGTTGCAGGGGGCCTCATGGGGGTGAAGACCGTCCTCAACGAGCTCCTTGCCTACATCCAGCTGGCCAACCTCCCCGAAGGGACCCTTTCCTCCCGGAGCCAGCTCATCATGACGTATGCGCTTTGCGGGTTTGCCAACTTTGGCAGCCTGGGCATCATGCTGGGCGGGCTCAACGCCATGGTCCCGGAACGGCGGGAGGAGATCGTGGGCCTCGGCCTGAAGTCCATTGTCTCCGGCACCCTGGCCACCCTGATGACCGGCGCCATGGTGGGGGTTATGATGCCCTGAAATAGGAAAGAACTTTCCGTTGTTCCCTACGTCGAATGCATGGTCGGCGACCATGTGTCTTTTTACACGCGCTAAACAGGAGAGCATGATGGATAAAAACACGTTGTCTCACCCCTTTAACGCCAGTATAGAGCCCGGACCCATTCACAAAAACAAGGTGGTGACGGCCCAGGAGGCCGTGGAAATTGTCCAGAACGGCGATGTGATCGGCCTCGGTGGGTTTGTGGGGAGCGGGTTTGCCGAAGAGGTGGCCCGGGCCCTGGAGGAGCGTTTTCTCTCCTCCGGTGCCCCTGTGGACCTTACCCTTTACTTTGCCGCGGGTCAGGGGGACGGCCGGGACCGGGGGGCCAACCATCTGGCCCATGAGGGTCTGGTCAGGCGGGCCATCGGCGGGCACTGGGGGCTGATCCCCAAGATGCAGAAGCTCGCCATGGACAACAAGATCGAAGCCTACAACTTTCCCCAGGGTTGCCTGGCCCATATGCTGAGGGACGCAGGGGCCCACAAACCCAGGACCATCACCCGGGTGGGTCTGGGAACCTACATCGACCCCAGAAACGGCGGGGGCAGGATCAACGAACGCACCACCGAGGAGCTGGTGGAGCTCGTGACCTTCGACGGCAAAGAGTACCTGGCTTATAAAACCCAGCCCATTGATGTGGCCATCATCCGGGGAACCACGGCCGACCCGGACGGGAACATCAGCATGGAAAAGGAGGCTCTGACCCTGGAGAGCCTCTCCCTTGCCATCGCGGCGAAAAACAACGACGGTTTTGTCATCGTCCAGGTGGAGCGCATTGCAGGCAAGGGGGCGCTCAGGCAGCGGGACGTGAAGATTCCGGGGATCATGGTGGACTGTGTGGTGGTGGCAACCGCAGCGGAAAACCACATGCAGACCTTTGACGTCCCCTACAACCCCGCCTTTGCCGGGGAGTTCCGGGTGCCTCTTTCTTCCATCAAGCCCCTTGCCCTGGATGAGCGCAAAATCATTGCCCGACGGGCCGCCTTTGAGCTGATCCCAAACAGCGTGGTGAACCTGGGCATCGGTATGCCCGAGGGGGTGGCCAACGTGGCTGCCGAGGAGAACATTTTCGACTACATGACCCTGACGGCTGAGCCGGGAGTCATCGGCGGCATCCCGGCAGGCGGCCTGAGTTTCGGGGCCGCCGCCAACGTGGACGCCATCATCGACCAGCCCTATCAGTTCGACTATTACGACGGGGGTGGCCTGGACATCACCGTCCTGGGCTTGGCCCAGGCCGATGGGGCCGGCAACCTCAACGTCAGCAAGTTCGGCCCGCGGCTCGCCGGGTGCGGCGGGTTTATCAACATCAGCCAGAACTCCAAGAAGATCGTGTTCGTGGGCACCTTCACCGCAGGAGGTCTCAAGGTTTCCGTGGCCGACGGAGCCCTTTGCATCGAACAGGAGGGGAAGGTGAGAAAATTTGTCGATGCCGTGGAGCAGATTACGTTTTCGGGCAACGTCGCCGCAGAGACCGGGAACCCGGTCCTGTATGTCACCGAGCGATGCGTCTTTGCCCTGTCGCCCGAGGGGCTGGTGCTGACGGAGATCGCGCCGGGGGTTGACCTGGAACGGGATATCCTGGCCCAGATGGATTTCCGGCCGCTGATCCCCAAGGCGCCCCGGCTTATGGATCCCCGTCTTTTTATCCCCGAGCCCATGGGACTGAAAGACGAGCTTCTCTCCATTCCCATTGAGCAGCGCCTGGTCTACGACGCCGAGCAGAAGGTCTTTTACGTCAACTTCGAGGGGCTTGCCATCCGGTCCCGCGACGAGATTCGTATCATCGACGAGCAGGTGGCGACGATCTTGTCTCCGGTGGGGGCCAGGGTGAAGGCCATCGTCAATTACGACAACTTTGATATCTCTCCTGAGCTTATCGATGAGTACATGGACATGGTGAAAACCCTTATGAATCGGTTTTACTCCGATGTGACCCGTTATACCACCAGTACCTTTATGCGGATGAAGATGGGAGAGTCCCTTAAGGCGAGGAACCTTTCGCCCCATATCTACGAAACACTTTCGGAGGCTTCTGACGCCCTGGAGTAAGGGGCCTTGCCAAAAGCGTAAAGTGCACAAGCCCGGTGGTCGTCGTGACCCACCGGGCTTTTTTTTGCTGAAAAAGGAAAAAAGGGGCGAGTATGATAATTTTTTATTGAGATTTGGCGGGTTTTTCTCTGTGTGGGGAGGGGTAGTAAGAAAATTGAAGTGCGGTGGATGTTGAATTAAACCGCTTGTTATTGTTCCTTAATGGAGATTTGACTCTCTGGCGCGTGGTCGGGGGTGCGGATGGGCGTTGCTGTTAAGAATTTTTTATTTTATCCGATATAAAAAGAGACTGGCTCGTGGTGTAGGGGCTATGACAAAAATAAAATATACACGTATTGGCGTGTGAAGCAGCTCTCCCTGAGCGTTATCAATCGGTGAATTCCCGTCATCGCTCAAACGGCCAACATGTCAGGGTATATCCTTATTTTCCGGCCGAGTCCCAGGTGCTCTTTTCTCTGGAAGAAGGAAAAGGCGGCGAGTCCAATTGATTCAAGGCAAAGGAGTTGTTTTTGAATTATTTAACAATCAAGACGAAGCTGATCGCCGCGTTTTCCCTCGTGGCGCTCATTCCCGTTGCGGTGATCTGCGCGGTGACCGTGGTGGAAGTGAACACCTCCTCCGAGGCGCATTTTGTTGATTCCACGACCCGCGAACTCAAGCAGCTGGACAACGCCATGGTGCAGTTTGTGGATATGGTAAAGACATCGGCGAGATACGCGGCGGCACGGCCGGAGGCGAGGGGGGCGGACCGTTCAGTGCTCAGCTACCTTCCGGGAGTCGCGGCCCACTCCAACGATCCGGAGCGGGAAGGGGCGGTGAACAGCGCGATTTATCACATGCTGGAAGGGATCGAGGCCTCCAACCCTGCCTTTCATGAGGTGTTCTTCGGGAGCCGTTGGGGTGGTTTTGTGTCGTCCCAGAAAGCTGTGCCGCCCAAGGGGTATGACCCGCGTCAAAGGGAGTGGTACACGGCTGCCGCCGAGACAAAGGCTGCTGCGGTCACTTCGGCGTACGAGAGCATGGGGGCTGACGGTGTTCGGGCAGGAGGGATCTCCTTTGTGGCTCCTGCCTTCGACCCCTCGGGCGAGGTGGTGGGTGTCGTGGGGATCGATGTTCCGCTGACGAATCTGACGAAGATGGTCCTGGACATCAAGATCGGGAAGCGGGGCTTTGTCCTTCTCGCCCAGGGCGACGGGACCATCCTGGCCAACCCGAAGGCTCCCGATACGAACTTCAAGAAGATGTCGGAGCTGGATCACCCGGTTTTTGCAAGCCTTGATCGCATGTCCGAAGGCCGGGTGGAACTGGAGGAGGACGGGGTGGGGTACTATGCCTGCGTCTACACCTCTCCTGAGTTGGGCTGGAAGTATGTCGGGGTCATCGAAAAAAATGAAGTGATGGCTTCCGGGCACAAGATGGTCGTTGCGGTGGTCGCCATAGGTGGGGTGCTGCTGGCCCTGTTCGTGGGGGTTGCCTTTCTGATCTCCAATGCCATCACCCGGCCCATCAACCGTACCTCTGAAATGCTGCGCGATATCGCCGAAGGGGAAGGGGACCTGACCCGTCGCCTTGACGTGACCTCCAAGGATGAACTGGGAACCCTTGCCACCTTCTTCAACGCCTTTGTGGAGAAGATCCATGCCATCATCCGCGAGCTCTCTTTGCATGCGGAGGAGGTCACAGGAGCCGGAGTTGAGCTTTCGGAGCTGTCAAAGAACATGTCCGGCGGTGCAGGCGAGATGAATGCGCTTGCAGGCGGCGTTACTCGGTCCGCCGAGGAGATGAGCACCGTCATGGCCAGTGTGGCGGCGTCCTCCGAGCAGACGGCCACCAACGTCAACACGGTGGCCGCGGCAACCGAAGAGATGCGGGCCACCATCGCAGAGATCGCCGAACGTTCTGAAAAGGCGCGGGGGGTGACATCGGACATGGTGGGTCAGGCCCATGGGGCCAGGGCGAACATGGATGCCCTGGGTCAGGCCGCTGCAGAGATCGGAAAGGTTACCGAAACCATCACCGAGATTTCCGAGCAGACCAACCTTCTGGCCCTGAACGCCACCATCGAGGCGGCCCGTGCCGGAGAGGCCGGCAAGGGGTTTGCCGTGGTGGCAGGAGAGATCAAGGCCCTTGCGGCCCAGACGGCCGAGGCGACATGTGAGATCCGCTCGCGTATCGACGGGGTGCAGTCCTCTTCCGTGCAGTCGGTGGAAGGGATCACTCGCATCTCAACGGTCATCGAGGAGGTCAGCGAGCTGGTGGGGGCCATCGCGGCTGCCGTGGAAGAGCAGTCCGTCTCCACCGGGGAGATCGCCGAAAATCTGGCCCAGGCATCGGCGGGGCTCCAGGAGGTGAACGGGCAGGTGGTCCGGAGCTCAGGGGTCGCCGAAGAGATTGCCCGGGATATGGGGGGCGTGAGCCATTCAGCACAGCAGCTTACTGGTGGCAGCGGTGCGGTTAATGCCCGGTCGGAAGAGCTTTCCCGCCTTGCCAATGGCTTGAAAACGGTGGTCGGTCAGTTCAAGGTGTGACAGATGGCTTGATGAGAGGCTGGCGGGGGGATCGTGTTGGTTGTCCTGTCGGCCTTCATGGAAAACGTGGCTCCTGCCGGATAACCTTCATGGGGAGCCATTTGAAGTGACACATCCGCAGCTTGATGCGGAAGGGCCCGGTGGCTTGTGAGAATCACCGGGCCCTTTTTGTTGTGTCGGGAGGCTCTCGGTCCGTTCGGTGACGGGATTTCGTCAGTGTCGTAACGGTTGGCGATTACTTTATTGCAGGCTTCTTTTGTTTGATTATGTGCCTGTATACATGATGTATGTGCTTGGTTTTATTTATTTGTATGGCGTGAAAAATAACATTAAAGATTTCTAGCTTCGCTCCGATATGAATTTGGGCCATCCCGTGGGAAGGGGTCGTGTTTCTTAGTGGTTAGGAAATATCGACAGGTTCAACGGTTTTTATTTTAAAGGAGTTTTTTTTGAGCTATCTGACAATCAGGAAGAAGTTGATTGCTGCGTTTTCCCTCGTGGCACTGGTTCCCGTGGCGGTGATCTGTGCGGTGACCGTGGTGAAGGTGAACACCATCTCCGAGGCGAATTTCGTCGATTCCACAACCCGGGAACTCAAGCAGCTGGACAACGCCATGGTGCAGTTCGCGGATATGGTGAAGACCTCGGCCGGATATGTGGCGGCCAGGCCCGAGTTGAAGGGGGCCGACCGTTCGGTATTGAGTTACCTTCCGGGCGCTCCGGCCCATTCCGCTGACCCGGAAAAGGAAGGCGCGGTCAATGGTGCGATTTATCGGTCCTTGACCGGGGTGCAGGTATCCAATAATGCGTTTTATGAGGTCTTTTTCGGGACCCGTTGGGGCGGGTTCGTCTCGTCCAATAAAGGTGCCCTGCCCCCCGGGTACGATCCGCGTAAAAGGGACTGGTACCAGGTTGCCGTAGAGAAAGGGGTTCCCTCCGTTACGCCGGCATACCAGAGCGTGACCGGTAGCGGCACCATGTCCGGCGTCATCTCTGTGGTGGCACCGGCCTTCGACCCCTCGGGGGCGCTGGTGGGGGTAACGGGGATCGATGTCCCGCTGACAAACCTGACAAAAATGGTCCTGGACATCAAGATCGGAAAGCGCGGGTTTGCCATGCTCGCCCAGGAGGACGGGACCATCCTGGCCAACCCCAAGACCCCGGAGACGAACTTTAAAAAGATGTCGGAGCTGGATCACCCTGTTTTCCAGACCCTTGACCGCATGTCCGAGGGCCGGGTGGAGCTGGAAAAAGATGGGGTGGCTTACTATGCCTGCGTCTATACCTCTCCCGGGCTGGGGTGGAAATATGTCGGGGTCATCGAAAAAGAGGAGGTGATGGCCTCCGGTCACAAGATGGTCGTTGCGGTGGTTGCCATCGGCGTGGTCCTTCTTGCCCTGTTCGTGGGGGTTGCCTTTCTGATCTCAAATGCCATCATCCGGCCCATCAACCGCACGTCTGAAATGCTTCGCGATATCGCCGAAGGGGAAGGGGACCTGACCCGTCGCCTTGAGGTGGTCTCCAACGATGAGCTGGGGATTCTTGCCACGTGGTTCAATGCCTTTGTTGAGAAGATCCACGCCATCATTCGGGAGCTCTCACAGCATGCGGAGAAGGTCACCGGGGCAGGGGCCGAGCTTTCCGAACTCTCGGATGAGATGTCCGGCGGGGCGAGGGAGATGAACGAGCTTGCCGGCGGCGTCACCCGGTCCGCCGAGGAGATGAGTGCTGTCATGACCAGCGTGGCGGCGTCCTCCGAGCAGACGGCCACCAACGTCAACACCGTGGCGGCAGCGACGGAAGAGATGCGATCCACCATTGCCGAGATCGCCGAACGCTCGGAAAAGGCGCGGGGGGTGACTTCCGACATGGTGGACCAGGCCCATGGGGCCAGGGCGAACATGGATGCCCTGGGTCAGGCCGCTGCAGAGATCGGAAAGGTTACCGAAACCATCACCGAGATTTCTGAGCAGACCAACCTTCTGGCCCTGAACGCCACCATCGAGGCGGCCCGTGCCGGAGAGGCCGGCAAGGGGTTTGCCGTTGTGGCAGGAGAAATCAAGGCCCTTGCGGCCCAGACCGCAGAGGCGACAGGTGAGATCCGTTCACGCATCAACGGGGTGCAGTCCTCTTCCGCGCAGTCCGTGGAAGGGATCAGTCGCATTTCAACGGTCATCGAGGAGGTGAGCGAGCTGGTGGGGGCCATCGCGGCTGCCGTGGAAGAGCAGTCCGTCTCCACCGGGGAAATCGCCGAAAACCTGGCCCAGGCCTCTGCGGGGCTCCAGGAGGTGAACGGTCAGGTGGCCCGGAGCTCAGGCGTCGCAGAAGAGATTGCCCGGGACATGGGGAGCGTGAGCAACTCGGCACATCGCCTTACGGATGGCAGCGGTGCGGTTCACGATCGATCCGAAGACCTTTCCCGGCTCGCCGGCGGTCTGAACGCGGTGGTCGGTCAGTTCAAGGTCTGAAAGCCGGAGCGCTTTACAACCGGCAGGGAGCCCATTACCGGCAGGTTCCCTGCCGATCACTCTTTTCAACGGATCATCACCAAACACTCACACAATCCGAACATCCCTTCATAATAGTCTCTCGTGACAAAAGAGCGAGCATGAGCCCTTGGCTCAGCGCTTTTATGTGTAATATTTCATCACTTCATCACGGGAGGTACCCATGTCACGATGTCGCCGGTTAACCTGGTTTATCGCTGTCCTTTTCGCGGGGTTTGTAACGGTCTCGGGAGTCTCGGCCCAATCCCCGGCCGCTTACGGCTGTGTAAAGGCAAAATATGTGTTTCTTTTCATCGGCGACGGGCTGGGCATGCCCCAGCGCGCCGCGGCCACGGAGTTCCTCAAGGACAGCGGCATGGAGCGGCGGCTGGCCATGGAGGCCATGCCCGTACACGGAGTCACCGCTACCCGGGCGGCGGATCGATTCATTACGGGTTCTGCCGCCGCGGGCACTGCCATGGCCACGGGGGTGAAGACCAACATCGGGTGCATCGGGGTGGACGCCAGCCTGCGCCCGGTGGCCACCCTGGCCGAGCGAGCCAAGCGGGAGGGATTCAAGGTGGGGATCCTCTCCAGCGTCTCCATCGACCATGCAACCCCTGCGGCTTTTTACGCCCACGAGCCCTCCCGGAGTATGTACCATGAGATCGACCATGCCCTGGCTGCAAGCGACATCGACTTTTTCGGCGGGGGAGGCCTGAAAGATCCAGAAGGGAAAAAGTCCGAGGCTCCCCGGGGCGATGCCCTGGCCGCGGCAAAGGCAAATGGCTTCACGGTTGCGGATTCGAGGCGTAAGATCATGGACCTTGGCAAGGGCGACGGCCGGGTCATCGCCATCAACCCGCGCCTGCCCGACGGCAAGGCCATGCCCTACGACATGGATCGGAACAGAAAAGACGTCAGCCTTGCTGAACTTACCCAAAAAGCCGTGGAACTCCTGGACGGCGATCCCGGCTTTTTTATCATGGTAGAGGGCGGCAAGATCGACTGGGCCTGCCACGCCAACGATGCTGCCGCCGCCATCAAAGACACCCTGGCCTTTGACGACGCCGTGGCCGTGGCTGTGGATTTTGCCGCAACGCACCCCGATGAGACCCTCATCGTGGTGACCGGAGACCATGAGTGCGGGGGCCTTGCCTTGGGGTTCTCCGGTACCAAGTACGCCACCTCCTACAGCCTCATGAACCACCAGACCAAGAGCCACCAGGCCTTTTTCGACGACGTTTTCGCCGGTTACCTTAAGAAAAAGGGCTCCTTTGACGGGGCCATGAAGCTGGTCAAGGCCCACTTCGGCCTGGCCCCGGACGCCGACGGCCCCTTAGCCCTGAAACCCTTTGAAGTGGCCGAACTCAAGCGCGCCTTTGACGCCAGCCTTCGGGGTGAAACCCTCAAGCCCGGCATGGCCGACTACATGCTCTACGGCAGCTACGACCCCTTTACCATGCAGCTGACCCACCTGCTCAACCGCAAGGCAGGCCTCGGCTGGACCACCTACTCCCACACCGGCGTGCCCGTTCTTACTTCCGCTTCCGGCGCAGGGGCCTCCCTGTTCAGCGGCTGTTACGACAACACCGACATCGCCAAGAAGATCGCCCACGTCATGAATCTTTAAGGGAAACCCGATGGTAACTATTCAGCATGCCTCCGGCGGGTCGCTTTTTTGAAAAAAAGCTCCGCAAAAAACTGTCCTATTGCACCCGTGCTTCGTGTTGATCGCCCAGAAGGGCGATCAACACGAAGCACGGGTACGAAAAAGGCAACATTGGTTCGGCGGAGATTGGAAAGGCTTGTTTTAGACCTGTTTATCAAACTTTATAAAAGTTTGGTCCCCGGCAGGGCCGCCGGAGGCTTCGTTTGACTGTATCCGTAATAATTCCGTTAATCACGGGCGCAGCCCGTAAGCGAATGCGACACCCCGAGGAACGAGGGGTGGAGCATTCGCGAACCAAGGGTGGTAAAGATGGCGAAAAAACGGGAGCGGGTTTCCCTGGGCGTGTTTGTGCTGGTGACCCTGGTGCTGCTGATCTGGCCGGGGGGACGGCCCGATGACGGCGGGATTCGGTGCAGGGCAAAGGTACTGTCCGCGGACAATGGCCAGGTGATGCAGCACGGGATCATCAAGACGGGGTTTCAGAAGCTGGTGCTGCGGGTGGAAAGCGGGTCCTATGCCGGAGAGGTTGTCTCCGCCGCTTCCAACCTCATGGGCAAGCTGGAGCTCGATGCCTTTTACGGCGAAGGGGACAGGCTCCTTGCGGTGCTCACCGTAGGAGACGGCGGGAAGATCGTTCACGTGACCCCGCGGGATCATTACCGGCTCACGGGTCTCTGGGTGATGGTGTCCCTTTTTTTCGGCCTGCTTCTCATCACGGGCGGGGAGACCGGGGCCCGGGCCCTGGTCTCCTTTGTGCTCACGGGGGTCATGATCTGGAAGGTGTTGATCCCGGCCCTTCTGGCGGGGTGGAACCCTCTTCTCGTCTCCTTCGGCGTGGTGATGATCCTTAATTTTTCCGTGATCTTTCTGGTGGGCGGGCTCAATCGGCTGGGGCTCACCGCCTTTTGCGGGGCCACCCTGGGCATTCTCACCACCTGCCTCATTGCCCTGGCAGCCGGCAAGGCGATTCACCTGAACGGGGCTGTGAAGCCTTTTTCCGAAGCCCTGCTCTACGCCGGGTATGCCGACCTGTCTCTTTCCATGATCTTTATCGGAGGGATTTTTCTTGCCTCATCCGGGGCCGTGATGGATCTTGCCATGGACATCGCCGCCAGCATGGCCGAGGTCGCCCGTGTGGACGCCACCCTCTCTCCCGTGGCCCTCATGGGATCCGGCCTCCGGGTGGGGCGCTCCGTCCTCGGGACCATGACCACCACCCTCCTTTTGGCCTATTCCGGCGGCTTTACCTCCCTTCTTATGGCCATGATGGCCCAGAATGTGCCCCTGTCCGTCATGCTCAACACCCCGTGGGTATCCTCTGAGATCATCCACACCCTTTCCGGCAGCATCGGCCTTGTGACCGTGGCCCCCTTTACCGCCATGTGCGGGGCGGTGATCTACAAGCGGGATGCTACGCCAGCCTGTGACGCTGTGGCGCGGGCCGCCTGATTGCTGAAGGCCACCGGGCTCTCCCCGAAGTAGCGTTTGAACTCCCGGCTGAATTGGGTGGGGGACTCGTAGCCGACCTGGGTGGCGGCTTCGTTGACCCGTGCCCCGGAGAGGACCAGCAGGTCCCGGGCTTTGTTGAGCCGGACCTTTTTGATGTACTGGATGGGGGAAGAGGCGGTGACCTCTTTGAAGGCGCGGTGGAAGGCCGAAGGGCTCATGTTCACCAGGCCGGCAAGCTGGTCCACGTCCATGGGTCGCTGGTAGTGGCTGTGAATTTGCTTGAGGACCTTGTCGATGCGTGACAGGTGGGTGTTTTTTACGGCCAGGGCGTAGAGGGAGGCGGCGTTGTCTCCGCACATCACCCGGAAGAACAGCTCTTGGAGGAGGGCATCGCCGAGCACCTCGGTTTCTATGGGGGAGGTCAGGGCGCTGAGAAGGCGGGCGGTGGTCTCCTTGAAAAAGGCATCGGCCTCGGCCAGGAAGAGGCCCCGGTTGGTGTCGCCGGTGCCAGCCAGGGGGGGGAGGTGATCCCCCATTTTTCCGATGACGGTGCTCACGTGGGCGAGGTTGATGTCGATGAGCATGGCCAGAAAGGGTTCTTCTTCGGTTGCCGGGGCTTCGCACTCCGCGGGAATGGGAACCGACATGACCAGGTAACGGTCCGGGGTGTATTCGTAGGCCGTGTCCCCTAAGAAAACCCGTTTTTTCCCCTGCCCCACGATGATGATGCCCTGGGTGTAGAGGAGGGGGGAACGTGGTGAGCTTTGGGTTGCTTTGTAGATTCGCACGCCGTCAAGACGGGTGTTGTTGAGCCCCACCGAGGGTGCTAGCCTGTTCATGAGTTCTGCGGTTGTTGTCATGGTGCTTCCTTGCGCTTGTGGCCGTTGCCTGATGGCCGGGATGAAAAGCAGTCTACCATAAAGAGCCTGGTTCTGCTTTGATAAGCAGGAACGGGCATGATTTCGCGAGGATTGTGTATTCCAATAAAAAGGCGATGTATTATTGTATTTACAGCAATAAACTGAAACCCTAATCGGAGAATACATCCATGCTTGATTTTGATTTTTATAACCCGACACGTATTGTTTTTGGCAAGGACAGGCTGGTGGAACTCGACACCCTTGTTCCCAAGGGGGCCAAGGTGCTGGTTCTGTATGGGGGCGGCAGCGTGGAGCGCTTCGGAACCCTGGAGAAGGTGACCTCTGCTTTGAAAGAGAGGGAGGTGGTGACCTTCGGCGGCATCGAGCCGAACCCCAAATACACCACCCTCATGAAGGCTGTGGAGGTGGTCAAGGCCGAGAAGATCGACTTTCTGCTGGCCGTGGGCGGTGGTTCGGTCATGGACGGCACCAAATTCGTGTCCCTGGCCTCCGGCTTTGAGGGCAACCCCGAAGAGCTGCTGGCCTGCGGGTTTAACCCGGTACCGGTGGAGAAGGCCCTTCCCCTGGGCACGGTGGTGACCCTTCCCGCCACGGGATCGGAGATGAACTCCGGCGGTGTCATCAGCCATAACAAGGGTAAATTCCCTGTGTTCAGTCCCCTGTCTTTCCCCGTATTTTCCATCCTGGACCCCACCCTGACCGCCACTCTGCCTCCCACTCAGGTGGCCAACGGCATCGTGGACACCTTTATTCATACGGTGGAGCAGTATGTCACCTACCCCGTATCGGCAGGTTTTCAGGACCGAACCGCCGAGGGAATCCTCCAGACCCTCATCGAGGTGGGGGAAAAGACCCTGGCAGACCCCGACGATTATGACGCCCGGGCCAACCTTGTCTGGTGCGCCACCATGGCCCTGAATGGGCTCATTGGCGCAGGGGTGCCCCAGGACTGGACCACCCACATGATCGGCCACGAACTTACCGCCATGTTCGGCATCGACCACGGCAAGACCCTGGCCGTGCTCCAGCCCTCCATCTGGACCCTGAGAAAAGAGCAGAAGCGCGGCAAGCTGCTTCAGTATGCCGAAAGGGTGTGGGGCATCACCGAAGGGGACGAGGAGAGCCGCATCGACGAAGCCATCGGAAGGACCCGGGCGTTTTTCGAGTCCCTGGGCATCCGCACCCGGCTCTCCGACTACGGGGTGACCGAAGACAAGATCGATGACGTGGTGAAAGCCCTCGAAGCCCACGGCATGGTTGCCCTGTCCGAGACCGGGGACGTGACCCCCGAGGTGAGCCGCCGGATTCTGGCCCACGCTTTGCACGGGGCATAGTTCTTTTTTAAGGGCAGCCAAAGCGTCTCTGAGGGCCGAGTGAAAAAGCCAAAAGATGCCTCCGGCGGCAAGGTGGGGGCACCTTGAAACCCCATGGCGAATGCATGGGCGCTGTGGTTATGCAGGTGTTGCCGGGGCATTCGCGCAAAGGGCGAAACCCGGCAGCCGTCCCTGCAGGAGATACCCGTTTAATTGTTCAGGAAGACACGATTCGGGCCCTTCTGATTGGCTTGAGTTTCAGGGATTCACGCAAAAAAAAACATGCTGCTGCGCTTTGACCCGAGGAACGAGGGGTAAAGCGCAGCGGCAATCAGCTTTCAAGGTGGCTCACCTTGCCGCCGGAGGCTTTTTCGTTTTTATGTGCTGCCTCGTTACTCTTTAAGAAGAAACACTCCGACAAAGATCATGCCCGTGGCTGCAAAGTCTGCGGTCGTGATGGGTTCGCCCACGAGGAGGACTCCGATGAAGAGGGCCACCACCGGTGGCAGGTAGGTGACGGACGAGGCCGCCACCGCACCCATGGTGTCCACGATGTAGTAGTAGAGGATGTAGGCAAAGCCTGTTCCCAGGAGTCCCAGGCCCACGACGAGGCCTGCGGAGGCGTGGGGGGAGGTCCAGATGCGTCCGATGCCCGAGGTGTTTGTGAAAAGGGTCAGGATGAGGAGGCCGAAACCGAGCTGGTAGGTGGTCAGGGCCGCCGCCGGGATGTGCAGGGGGACAATGAATTTTCGAGCATAGACGAAGGATGCCCCCACGCCCAGGGAGCCTGCCACCATGTAGCCGACCCCTTCCAGGTTGGTGGTGAGCACCTCGTGGCCCGTGGGTCTTGAGATGAGCACCACCCCGGCAAGGGCCACGAGCACGCCGCATAGCTTGCGCACCGTGGCCTTTTCTTCGGGGATAAAGATCACGGCCATGACAAAGGCAAAGAGGGGGATCGCCCCGCTGACGGCCCCGGCAATACCGGAGAGCAGCAGACTGGCTCCTTTGGCAAAGCAGTAGTAGTAGAAGGCCGTGGCAAGGACCGACATCACCAGAAAGTGGTGCGCATGGCGGAGGTGGCCAAGGCGCAGGTCCCTCCTCATTCCGGCATAGGCCAGCACGGGGACAAATCCGAAAAATACCCGGTACAGCACAACCTGCCCGGGGGTAATAAGGTCCACCGCCATTTTCATGTAGATAAAGTTGCTTCCCCAGACGACGCCAAGAATGGCAAAGATGAGAAGGGGGAGGTGGTTTTTGTGTGATGTCATGGCTTGTGGTCCTTCTTGTGGTCAGGCAAAAAAAACACGCCTCCGGCGGCGAGGTGTGCGCCTCGAAAGCGGATTGCGCAGCAGTGGGTTGTGGGTAGGGACTATAGCAGGAAACCACCGTTCAGGTTTGAACAAAATTGCGGGGGGTAGGGGGAGGGGGCCATGGATCGGCCTTCGGTGCAGGCACGGGAAGGCAAAAGGGCGGAGAGCCCGATTCCCGGTCTCTCCGCCCATTCGGGTCTGACTATGTCAATGCCATGACATAAAGGTTTCCACCGCATCCAGGGTTTCAGGTCGCAAATTGTCTATCCCTTCATACGGCTTATCTGAGCCGCCTTTAGAATGGGGGTATTTTTTGACCCCCATCATGTGGCGCTTGAGCATGTCTTGAAAGCTGGCGCCCGACCACAATGCCGCCTCAATCAATGGGGTCATTTCACGTGGATCCCTGGCGATATCAAAGACTGGTGCGGCCGCTCCGGGTACCCCGGGGGCCGGCATGTGCATTTTGAATTTCTGTTTGACAATGGAGCGCAGGACCACACCTTCGTAAATGTACACATAATCCCGACGACCGTTTCCTTCGCCTTCAAGAAGCAGGGCTGTCTGGTCGATGCCGTCAATGATCCTGTCCGTGGGGATGTACTTGGTTGCGCCCCCCAACCGGGCAAAGGTCGTGTACAGGTCGCTGACATGGATCATATCCCCTGCCAGGGTATCGGGTTTGATGGCTGCCGGCCATCGGGCAAAGGCATTGACACGGACGCCGCCCTCAAGGTGGTCGGCTTTGCCGCCCCGGTAGATCATGTCGCTCATGCCGGTTATTTTCTGGTACCCTCTGAGAAACGGTCCGTTGTCGCCCATCAAGACGACCAGCGTGTTGTCTGCGATGCCGAGTTTGTCCAATTCGTCGAGAATCTCACCAACCCATCCATCGAGCTGGTTCATGCTCTCGACCATGGTACCGCCATTTTGCATGTTGAACTGCTCTCGGTCACTCCGCACAAAATTCAGCGGGATCAGGGGCCAGTATTGGAGGAAGAATGGTTTCTCCTGTTTGGCCAGGCTTCGCAATTGCTCCAGTGTTTGCCTCTGGTAGCGCAGGTTCATGTCATTGTACTTTTCCTGGTTCCATTGCTCGCCTGCTTCCATATCCACTTCATGGGCATCCTTGCCTTTGTATGCCTCAACACCGGTGACCAGGCCAAAAGGCTTGAACTTTTTGTCCAGTGCAAATTTGTCGGTATAAGAGCTTTTTACATAGCCTGTCATGGCATTGGACCGCTCGGCATCCTCCGTCATCAAGGAGAGTTGCACCTGTTGATTCAGGGGGAATGCGGCAAAATCAAATCCCTGGTTATGGGGGTAGGACTCCTTGATGTCGCCCATGTGCCATTTGCCGATATGAACTGTGGCATACCCAGCCTTGGAGAGTACTTCAGCGATGGTCACTTCGTTTTTGGGCAGCCCCTCCCCAATGAGTGCCACCTTGACTTCCTCAAGGCCTGTTCGTACGGGGTGTCGCCCTGTCATCATCGCGGTTCGGGTCGGGGTACACGATGGTTCGGTGTACATGCGCATAAAGGACAAACCTTCGTCGGAGAGTTTATTGATGCGGGGGGTCTGGGTTCCGCGTACATAGTTGAGTTCGGGAATACCAAACTCCCCAAAGCCCACATCATCGATCAAAATGTATAGGATGTTGGGTCTTTTTCCTCCCTGCTTTTCACGAATTTCTGCCAGTTTTGTGTCAATCTGCTTGTCCTGCTCAGACCATTGCTCAAGGTGTTGCGCTTTGACGAAGTTGAATTCTCCGTCCTGCACAATGCCACTGGCACAGGCAGAACTGCCCATAGATAAAGCGATAACGGCCAAGCAGAGAAGTCTTGCAAGTCGCATGATAATCTCCTTGTGTGTATCGGTTAAGATGAATGGTGTGTCCGGTACGATAACAGCAACATGTCGTCAGCCGTAGGGACGATGGGTGGATGGGCCCCATTGCTGAGGCGGCCCACACAGCTCAACTGAGCACGTATTATTTCCCCGAGCCTTCGGTTGGCTCTCGGCCGATAAGGCGATAGAGAATCGCGCCGAGAATGCCTCCGAAGATCGGCGCAACCCAGAAGAGCCACAACTGGGCCACCGCCCAATCGCCGACATAAAGGGCCACCCCTGTGCTGCGGGCGGGGTTTACGGAGGTGTTGGTCACCGGGATGCTGATCAGGTGGATCAGGGTGAGGCACAGGCCGATGGCAATGGGTGCGAATCCCTGTGGGGCACGCTTGTCCGTGGCCCCTAAGATGACGATGAGAAACATGGCGGTCATGACGATTTCGCAGATCAGGGCCGAAGGCAACCCGTACCCTCCGGGGGAATGGGCACCGTAGCCGTTTGATGCAAACCCGTCGGAGAGGACAAAGCCGGGCTTGCCGCTGGCAATGAGAAACAGGATACCGCCTGCAGCAATCCCGCCAAAAACCTGGGCCACGATGTAGGGTATCAGCTCTTTTCCCGGGAATCGGCCTCCGGCCCAGAGTCCGAAGGATACGGCCGGGTTGAGGTGACACCCGGAGATGTGCCCAATGGCAAAAGCCATGGTCAGTACCGTCAGGCCAAAGGCCAGCGAGACCCCCAGAAGGCCGATCCCCACGTTTGGGAATGCCGCTGCCAGGACCGCGCTTCCGCATCCGCCGAGTACCAGCCAGAATGTCCCTAAGAATTCCGCGCCATACGTCTTCATTGGTGTGCTCCTTTGCAGGTAAGGGTTCACAACGTCATGCATTGGGTGGGGCTGGAAAATGAAAGGGGGTGTGTCTTGTCTTGCATTGCGACCGCCTGACGGGGCAGCGGGTTGGTTGAGGGCTCCGGTGTCTGGCGTCGAAGGCCTCTCACGCCGGGGGTGCAGGGAAGGATTGGGGCGGCGGTGCGATTTTAAAATGATATTTTATACTTAAGAGGTTGTTTTGGCAAGGCCTTGCCGGGGTGCGGGGGACGATGGTGATCCACGCCATGGCGCGATACGGCGTGTCGGGCTGATTGCCCGGACATTTCATGTGAAAACGGTCATGCCATAGCCCTGAGGCGTGATTCACGTTTTTCGCTCGACGTTCTCATCCTTCGGACATATCCCGGTCAATATCTGATTTTTCGCCTTCTCTGTCGCGACAACAGCAATTTAAGGCCATCCCTGTACACGGGTATCAAGGCCGCGTGTATTTCTCTTGCAAGCTCATCCGGGTTTGAGAAGTACTTGGGGGTGTGGTTTTCATCCAATTGCCGCTTGAACTGCTTGAGCTGCTCCTGTTTGAAGGCATCATCGGGATCGGGTGAATCGCCGGTGTCTGCGGGTTCATTCCCCGGGTTCTCTTTGTAGTAGACCAGGATGGATTTATTCAGTTGGACGGCTTTCTTGTATTCCCACCTTGTGATGCTCAATGTGCTGCTCCCGGTGACCTGGGGAAGGATGGAACCATACCGATTACCGATAATCAGGATCACAAAGTCACTCTCCTTGATCCCGTTCACTATTTCCCGTCTGGATGTCTGGCTGGAGGCAGGTTTTACATCGAGGGCGTTCACGTTCAACCCGTTTTCGCGCAGGATTTGTGCGACAGCTTTGCGTTCCTGTTTTAAATCCATGAATGTGGAACTGATGAATGCCGAGGGGTGGGATGTGTGCATATTGATGTTCATTGGGCTTCCTTTCACACGGGACCGGCTTTTTTCGCAGTGGGTTGGTGCCCCGTCAGGGCCCCTGATGTCCCGTCACTGATTTGTTTTCTCATCTTGATCCCTCGAGAGCAAGTGTTTTCATATTCGAAAATACGTATCGAGCCATCTTGGCGTTATTGCGGGCCATGCCGCCTTCGGGTCTCTGCTGGCTGAGAGCTTGCTGCTTTATGTGTAATCCCCATTGATGCGGGGTTTGTCGGTCCTTTTGCTACGTGGTTTTGCCAGTGGGATGACTTATATTATCCCCGTATCGATAAAAAATGAGTATACACCCTGTGGGGTTGTGGTGTAATGTTGCGAACATTGTATGTTGAGTTGTGAACATTCGGGTCGATGCATGGCGGCTTTTTATCTGGCCTGAAACTTTGTTCGCAAAGGTGCTTTAAGATGCCTTTTTGTGACGGGGCGGTTTGTTGCGGGACGCTCTTAAATGTCAAAGGGGAAATGGTGGGGGAGCTGGTTTTGCTCACCCCGCTGGCATGTATAACCATATAGCAATGCATTACAGAAGGGATTGACCATGAATCATCGCGTTTCAAGGCTGTGTGCCATCCTGCTGCTCGTCGGCGCACTGTTCACGTTTGCTGGCTGCAACGATGTGTTTGACATCGATACGCAGGAAGAGGTTGCCCGGCACAGGGTGTATTATCGATCAACCGTCATGCCGTATTTTGAGACGGGCGAAGAGGGGTATTTTACCGGCATCGACGGTGTGGATATTGCCTACAGGGCCTTTTCCACGGATTCGTCCAAGGGGGCCATTGTGGTCTTTCACGGCAAATCAGAAAACCTCACCAAATATGCAGAGTTTGTCTACGACATGAAGGACATGGGGTACGCCATTTACCTGCTGGATCACAGGGGGCACGGAGCCTCCGGCAGGCTGCTTGCCGATCCCATGAAGGTGTATGTGAAGGATTTTGACGACTACGTGGAGGACGCAAACAACCTGATCAGCAACATCGTCCAGAGGCGGGACGGGCACGAGACTCTCTTTCTTGTGGCCCACTCCATGGGAGGAGCCATTGGAAGCCTTTACCTTGAGAAGTATCCGAGGGTTTTTGACGGGGCCGTGTTGTGCGCTCCCATGCAGGGGATCAACACCGAAGACTTCATCAAGATGTCCGATGAAGCCGGATACGCCCTGGCCTTGGGCAACGTCGTTGCCGGCAAGGGAAAAGAGTATGGCTTGAAACAGGAGGCTCCCGAGGACTTCGGGCAGGACGTGGGCTACGAGGAGGGGCAGGCCCGGTTTTTCGCCGAGGCCGTCACCCACAGCTACAAGCGATGGCTGGTCAACGAAGAGTATCTTTCCGAGCGACCGGAACTCCTTGCCGGGGGCGCCATCATCGGGGTGACCTGGCGGTGGCTGGAAGAGGGCTATGCGGCCATTTTCAAGCTTCGTCGAAATGCCTGGAAAATCACCACACCCCTTATGCTGTTTGAAGCTGTGGATGATCACTTCACCACATCGGAGGGCCATGAGACCTTTGCGAGCAGGCTCAGGCCCGGTGTGTTGAGGGAATACGTCCGGTTTGATTCGGATATCAACGGGGAGCACCCCGCATACCATGAAATCCTCTGCGAAGAGGACGCCATCCGAAACCAAGCGATTGCAAAGATTAAGACCTTTATCACATCCTTTGAGTAGCCCCATGACCATCCGTCCCGTGCATCACGTATCATGTGCGGGACGGATTACCCATGGTCTCCCATGTCGCTGCGTGTTCGTTTTTTTCGGCGCCTTCCGGCATGGCAGAGCTCCGGGGTCGGAAAAAAGTTTGACTTGTCGGGGAATTGATATCATAAAAACAGTACTGATTGAAAAAGGGAATAAAACCACCGTCTAAGGGGAGGTGTCATGCCGGAACATGTCTCAAGCCCAATCCACGGTCTTTTCAACAATAAATCCTTGCGAAAAACGTTTCTTGCCCTGCGTGTCCCCCTGGGAGTGCTGTTTCTTATTGTGCTGCTTACCCAGGTTGAGCCCGGCTGGTTTGTGCCCGGACTCCTGGTGTCTGTTGCTGGGCAGCTCCTTCAAGTGTGGTGCATGGCCACCATCAAAACCCAGAAAAAACTCACCGTCACCGGGCCCTACATGTTCGTGAGAAACCCCATGTATCTGGGGCGTTTTTTGCTCGTGTCCGGGGTTGTGATGATGACCGGGAGTTTTTTGTTTTTGGGTGTGGTCTCCCTGGTCTATTATTTCTACATGGTGAACCGGGTAAGACGGGAAGAGCAACTTCTGGCCGGGCTTTTCGGTGAAGAGTATAAGGCGTATTGCAGGGATGTGCGTCCGTACTTTCCGGGAATGAAGCGGTTTAATCCTGCCGGTCTCTGGTCTTTTAACAGGGAGAGCGTGGTGCAAAATAACGTGCTGACCAATATCGCCCTTCCCTGTGTGTGTTATGTCCTGCTTTATGTGTCGACGCTTTTGAGGGCCGCTTAAGGCATGGCCCTTATGCCTTGCGGGTTGGTTTCGCGCTTAAGGGGTAGCCTTTCAGAAACCATAAAAATCGGATGCGGTTGAGGGCGTCCAGGTGTTCCTGGCGCGTTTTGTCCAGGGATGCCGGTTTTTTCCGCCTCCAGTTTTTGTAGACCCCCGATAAATCGATGTCCTTCATGAGCTTGTGCAGGACGCGGGGGGTGTTTTCAAGGTTCAGGCTGGACTGAAAATCCAGGAGCGCCGGCCGGCCTTTGTCCGTCACCAGAATGTTTCGATGGTTCCGGATATCTAAGTGCACCATGTTATGACGGTGCATCCGCTTCACCAGGTCTTCGAATTCATAGAAAAAATCATCACTGATCAACTCCGCAGGTGTCTCCTTCAAGGTTGTTCCAGGCTGGTACTGATAGCACACCGCATACGCATCCAGAAAAAACGGGTCGGCAGGAATGCCGTCCATGCCTTTGAGCTTCTTCAGGGCCAGAAATTCCCTTTTGGCCATAAGGCGGCCCCAGGTTTTTTTTATGGCGGGGGGGCAGCGGGAGAAGTCTTTGATGACCCATGTGGTGTGCCCGTGCTGGAACTGGTAGAGGTTCGCATTGCCCCAGCGACCTTTGGAAATGACATGATACTCGCCGAATTCAAGGTCTCGTCGTGTAAACGATTTTTTCATGTTTTCAAAGCCTCTTCACGCGCACTGTGATTGGTTTGACAAAAAATCGTATGCCGTCAATGGTCGGGCACTGGCGTGGCAAAAACCGATCAGGCATGTTGCCTCTTGGTTGAGATCCTGTGGGGTGTGTATCCATCACGTGATTTTTAAAGGGAACAATGTGTACATGGGCCCGGTGCAATGGGTGACACATTCACCTGATAAACCTGCAGGCCCGGTGGTCTTTATGTTGCTGCAATGTGCTGGGTGGGTGGTACTGGCGTTCGAGTACGCAGGTTGCGCGCCTTGCGGTGCACGGTCGTCGCCAGAATTGCTCAGGGAACGCGCTCTTCTTTTGTTAACCACACCCGCATGGCATCCATTTAGGTTGCATGCCGTTTGGGTTGTATAGAAAGGCATCGAGCCGGGATTACGGCGACGGCGACAGTAATGTGGCCTATTATAGCCTCCTTTTTCCCTGCGTTCAACCATTCCACAGGGATTCTATTTGAAATTCATGTATTTCGACGGCCGGGCGGTCCCCTTGCTCCTTACGGCGCAGGGGGAGTTTTTGACGTCGCCCGGTGTTTAAATGACGTTGTTTTTTTGTTGTTTTTTATCAGGTACTAAGGGTACTCTGTTTTACATCCTGTATTTCCTGCCACAATCCGTTGTCGAACGATGGATCATCGATTCGCGCGGCCTTTCTGCGAGCGGGGCCCGGCCATGACGGGCGGCCTTGCCTGAATCATACGGATGCCATATGCCGAGCTTTCTGACGCTACCCCTTGGGCATCCGTGGGTACACTGTCTTTGCGCTTTTGTTCGCCTCGCTGCCGGAGGCTGTGCATGCATGATCCCCTGACGCAATTCAAGAATAGGAGTGGAGGCATTTATGAAGATGACTGACGGTTTCCGGATGTTTTTTCGCAGGGCGGTGCCTGTCTTTTTGTGCGCGGCATTCCTGACCGCCTGCGCCACGGCCGACCCCAAGCCAGCCATGGAGGTGGTCCCCGAGGTGAAACCGGGGATTTTGAAAGGCTACCTGCCCACGGAGTCCCTGCCCAACAGCCTGGCGTTGATTCCCCTGCCCCCCGAAGACAGCTCTGCCGCCTTTGCCCTGGACAAAGATGTTCAGGAGCGGAGTCGCAAGCTTGCCGAGACACCCCGCTGGGAACTGGCCGCCGTGGATGCCGAGCTGATGTTTCCGGCCGCGGCCGAGACCTTTTCCTGTGCCCTGGGCATCGCCATCACAAAGGAAGAGACACCCCACCTCTATATGGTGTTGCGCAGGAGCCTCGCCGATGCCGGGCTTTCCACTTACACGGCCAAGGATCATTACAAGCGGGTGCGCCCCTTTGTGATGATGGAGCAGCCCACCTGCTTTCCCCAGGATGAAGACCACTTGAAAAATGACGGCTCATACCCTTCGGGCCACACCGCCATCGGGTGGGCCTGGGCATTGATCCTTACCGAAATCGCCCCGGACAGGGCAGACAGGCTCATTGCCCGGGGCAGGGCCTTCGGGGAGAGCCGGGTTGTCTGCAACGCCCACTGGTACAGTGATGTGATGGAAGGGAGATTCATGGGGGCCGCCACCGTGGCCAAGCTGCATGCCGATCCGGTGTTCTGTGCGGACCTGGCGGCGGCCAAGGCCGAGTATGCCGTGGCCCTTTCCAAGGGGCTTTCCCCGACCGGGGACTGCGAAGCCGAGGCCGAGACCCTGGCGAGGTATCCCCTGCCTTAGAGCGACATGCCCTTGCAGCGGAAAACATTTTTCTTTTGGGGGCCTCAGCGCGTTTTGTCTTGAGCCGTCGGCCTTGATGACTTCAAAGGGACGGGAGGCCCCTCCTTTCGGGGCTGCCCATTTTCTTGCGGTCGGGGTTCGGGAAGGTCTGAGGGCGCAGCCCTTCACGGTATGGGTGATTCAGATCATTGCCATCTCCTTGCTGTTTTGAAACGATTCCCTTTGTTTTGCATGATCAATGTGGGGAGGACGCGCCTTCAGCGTCCCGGGGATGATCACCCGGCCCCTCCCCGGGTTGCGGAGGTATGGGTCTTTATTCCTTTATGGTCCGGCGTCTTTAGATGGCTGCCGGATGTATCAATGCAATGAACGGTAACCGCAGAAGGAGCGTGGTGAGATGAAAAAAACAGTGATGATGCTGGGCGTGCTGGGGTTTCTTGTGGTGTTCGGATCGGTCTCCTGTGCGGGACATGGACAGCTCAAGGCCTTTCCCGATGCCATGGAGGGCATGGAGCGTTTCGTGATCGTGTTGCCGGAAAAGGCAAAGGGGGAAGAGGAGGCGAGTATGGTGGAGCTCATGGCAGGCAAGGTGATGATGACCGACGGGGTCAACCTTGTGCGGCTGGGCAGTGCCATTGAGCCCCGTCCCCTTACCGGCTGGGGGTATACGTACTATGAGGTGACCGGCTCCTCGGCCATGATGAGTACGATGATGGCGGCCCCGGAAGGTGCCCCCCAGGTGGAGGCCTTTGTCATGGGGACCCCCTTGAAGGTTCGTTACAACAGCAAGCTTCCCATCGTGGTTTATGCCCCGGAGGGGTATGAGATTAGGTACCGTATCTGGAAGGCATCGGAGACGGTTTCGGCTGCGGAGAAAAAATAAGGGATACACCTGTGTGACGGCTCCACGCGTTATTTAACCAACACTGAGGTGACGTTTTATGCGAAAGAAAAACGCCCTGGTTATTGGGATCGCGAACCGGGAGAGTATCAGCGCCGGGATTGCCGAGGAGCTTCATCGGAACGGCTACCGGATTGTGGCGACCTATCTGAACGAGAAGGCCCTGCGCCATGTGAGGGAGGTGACTGATGCCCTGGGGGTGGAGGACGATGCCCTGCTTCCCTTTGAGGTGGGCAACAAGGAGCAATTGGACGGCTTGGTGGCGTACCTGAGGGGCAGGGGCATGCGTCTTGACGTGATCCTCCACGGCATCGCCTATGCCTCCGAGATCCGAAAGGAGCTCCACGAGGTGTCCTGGAAGAGCTTTCGGGATTCAACACGGATTTCCGCCTTTTCCCTGGTGGAGATCACCCGGCGGATGCTGGACGCGGACCTGTTGAACCCGGGGTGCAGTATCCTGACCCTCTCCTACATCGGCTCCCATCTGGCGGTGGAGGGCTACAACATGATGGGGCCGGTGAAGAGCATTCTGGAGGCCCTGGTGCGAGGCCTTGCTTCGGAGCTGGGGGGCAAGGGCATCCGTGTGAACGCCCTTTCTCCGGGGCCCGTCATGACCCGGGCCGCCAGCGGCATCGGCGGTTTTTCAGACCTGATCAACCACGTGCGCAGCGCCACGCCCCTGGACCGGACCGCCACCCTTGAGGACATCGGGAACATCGCCTACGAGGTGATCACCAATCCGTCCATCAACGGGGGCTCGTACGTGGTGGATTGCGGGTCAAGCGTCCTGGTCCGCGTGGGCAGGGAGCCCGACGTTCCCTGACTTTCCCCGGGAGACGGATGGCTGTCAGCGGTGCCTCCGCTGGGTGGTGTTTTTTTAACACTTATTTGTCTGACTTTTCAAGACGTTGGCCCCCGGAAGGGCTGCCGGAGGCGTCCTTCTTTTGTGCTTTTGTTTTTTTCAAGGAGACCATGAACATGACGGACAAAAACGCCTTGATCATCGGGATTCGAAACACAGAGAGCCTCTGCACCTCCATTGCGGCCGAGGTGAAGAAGGCCGGGTACACCCTGTATGCGACCTATCAGGATGAGGATACCCGGGAGCATGTGGAGCGGGTGGCCGAGGACTTGGGAATCCGCCGGCTCTTTAAATACGACGCGAGAAAGGACGAGGACCTGGACGCCTTTGTTGCGGCCTTCAAGGCCGAAGGGGTGAAGCTCGACGCCCTGGTCCACGGTATCTCCTACTCCACGGCGTCCGGTGCCAAGCTGAACCTGCCCCTGGTGCAGGTGGAGTGGGGTGAGTTCACCGATGCCATCCGGGTGGGGGCCTTTTCCCTGGTGGAGGTCTCCGGAAGGCTCCTGGACGTGTTCCGGGAGGATGCCTCCATCCTGGCCGTTTCCCTTCGCTGGGGGCGGGTGGCGGTGCCTAATTTCAACGTGGTCTGTGCAGCCAAGGCCGCCCTGGAATCCATGGTGCGCGGCCTGGCCCAGTCCCTGGGCAAGGCCAGGAAGATGAAGGTCAACGGCATCTCCCCCGGCTTTGTTCCTACCTATTCCCTTGCCAAGGTGGGCAACACCCTGGAGCTCCTTGAAAAGGCAAGGGACGCCTCCCCCTTGAAAACCAACGTGAGAAAAGAGGACGTGGCGAGCCTTTCGGTGAGTCTCCTTGAAAACAACTCCATCTCCGGCATGGTCTACACCATCGACTGCGGTGTGGAGATCATGGAGCGGTAGCCGGGCAGAGCCTATGCCTCCGGCGGCCCTGCCGGGGGCCAAACGTTTAAACAGTTTGACAAGCAAGTCTTAAGCAAGCCTTTCCAGGTTCCGCCGAAATAATTTCCACTTTTTTACATTACGCAACCTGCTTTCAAGGTGGCACACCTTGCCGCCGGGGGCTGCTTTTTAGGCGCTGAATGGTTACGTTTTAGGTTTTGTAACCCGCTTTCCCGTGACGTTGTGCAGAACAATTCCGGTGGAAGAGGGGCTGCGGTTTCGCGCTCCCGGGCCCCGGATTCATACCCGCCTTTCCGCTTTCGACCAATCCATTTTTTCCCTTTCCCCACCCATAAAAAAACTCCTTATCCCTTGCCCCCCAGGGAACGTGGGCAGCAAACGGAATACTTTTTGCCACGTTTTCCCGATGGATTCCTTTAAGCATAAAAAAGACTCCCGCTGGAGGTGGTGGCTGCTTCACGGATGGACTAATGACACCGGGCTGGGGCGTGCGATACCGCTTACGCCCCTTGTCTGGTGACTTATGGCTCCGTGATGGAGAAGCCGGAGTTGGAAAGATACTTCGGAGAAGATGAATAGTAGAAAATCGATAAGGAAAGAATATGGCTATGAAAAAGAGAGCTGCTGCCATGATTGCGGCCCTGTGCCTGATGGGCATGGTCGGGTGTGGCGGAAGCGGCGACAGCGGTGGTGACACGCCACCGGAGAACAAGGCTCCGGTGGCCAGTGTGGAAGAGGCGGATATCAAGGCCCGTGTGGGTGACACGGTGGACCTCTCTGCCGGCTCCAGTTCAGATGAAGACAACGACACCTTGACCTACGCGTGGACCTTGGATAAAGCACCTTCCGGCAGCACGGCGGAGCTGAGCGACCCGGAGATTCCCTATCCCTCATTTGTCCCCGATAAGCTTGGGATGTACCGCTTCAAGCTGGTGGTGAGCGACGGCAAGGCTGAGAGTGCCCCGGCCTATGTCACGGTGATCACCGGATTTACCCGGGAGGTGGGTGAGGGCGTCATTTTAGAGTTTGCCTACATTCCCCCGGGCACCTTTACCATGGGCAGCCCGTTGGATGAACCCGAACGGGATCCCAAAGAAACACCGCATGAGGTGACCCTGACCAAGGGGTACTACATGATGACCACGGAGATGACCAACCGGCAATGGGAAACCATTGACAAGGGCGTCGCGGCACCGGTCACTATCGAATCGGAAAAACCGGCAAAGATTGACAGCGGTAGAGCGGAAGGCTTTCTGGAAAATCTCAACACATATCCCGAATGGGTCTACCACCTGCCCACGGAAGCGCAGTGGGAGTATGCGGCCCGTGCGGGGAGCGAGGAGGCTTTTGCCAACGGGGCGTTTTCTGCGGAAAACCTCGACAAAGTGGGGTGGTATAGCGTCAACTCCGGTGGCCAGAAGCATGAGGTGGCTCTGAAGGAACCCAATGCCTGGGGCCTCTACGATATGCACGGCAACGTGCGCGAGATGTGCTTCGACCGTTGGGACGGCGTCACGCCTTATGCGGTGGAGCCGGTCGTTGACCCCACCGGAGCTGACACCGGCGACCCTGTGGTGAGGGGCGGCGCTTATAACTCCACGGAGGCGGGCTGCCGCAGCGCGACCAGGGAGACCGGCGAGCTCGACGATCCCGGTGACCCTTATTATCCCAACAACATCGGCTTTCGCCTGGTGCGTGAGCTGGAGACCCTGCCAGTGGCGGATCCCGGCGTGGAAGGAACGACGGTTGTCGGGTCTCCCTTTCAGCTGGACGGCTCCGGAAGCTACGATCCCGACGGCTACCTCCTTACGTACCAGTGGAAGCTGATCTCTGCCCCGGAAGGTAGCACGGCAAGGCTTTCCGGAGAAACACGTGCCAACGCCTCGCTCACCCCGGATATCCCCGGCTACTACACTTTTGAGCTGACGGTGGACGACGGCCACAGTGCGCCGGTCTCCAAGGCGCTGACCATGGATGCCCACGTGATCGACAAGGTTGTGCTGTTTCCCCTTTACAACGAGTTCACGGGAGAACTGGGTGAGGGGGGGCGCACCGGTGCGGATGAGCTGGTGAAGTACTACTACTGGCTTCCCTGGCACGCCCAGAAGATCCACGCCTTTTTGTCGGTGACCGAAGAGGACTGCATCAAGAATATGCCGAAAAATTTCGGGTTTCCGGATAATATTCCCGTTTACATTAAGGAGGACAGAACAACATACGGGGCAGTGAAAGTGGCGGAAAACTGGGCTGATCTCATGGATGGCTCCCTGCCGGCCTCTCTGGACGAACTCGGGGGTTTAGGTACCAAGAAAAACACGTGGTGGAGCGGCAGTAAGCCCGACGGCACCCTGGCCGATAACTGCAACGGCTGGACCGAGGGGGATGGAAGCACCCGGGGCGCTGTGGGCAGCTTTGATTCAGCTGATAAATCGTGGCTGAGTTATCACAGCGCGGTCAGTGGATATGAACCCGACGACTCCAATGACAGGAACGACCTGGTCGGCATCGCCGTCATCACCCGGTCGGTGCACACACCGGACAAGCTGCGCCTCTTTGCCACCGGAAAGACGCATGAAACCGACGCCGGCGGCCGTGAGGGCATCGACCGCCTCTGCCGGGAGGATGCCAATCGTCCCCAGGGCATGCCCAACACCTTCGGGTTTGTGACTGTCAGTCAGTATGATTATCTTCTGAATCTGCCGGAAAGATACGGTTTTCCGACGGACATACCCATCACAAGCCCTGATGGAGAGACCGTCATCGCCAACAACTGGGCGGATTTGTTCGATGGGACGATCGAGGTGGCCCTTCGTGTTGCCGGGGTGTTCGAGGGCAGCCGGGAAGAGTACTGGTGGAGCGGCAGCGAGTTGGATGGCACCCCCAGAGCCACTGCTTCTAATTGGACCCGAAAAGGTGACAGTGTTAATGCCACTTTTGGACACCATGGATCCACAGATGGGCGTTGGTTGGAATTCGACACTGAAACTGCGACAGCAAAATTGCCCTTCCTCGGTATTGGCTTTTAATCCCTCTGCCTGAAACGATTCGGCGGCCCTGCGGGGGCAAGGGTGGCGAAGCACTCAGGCTAAAATACCTTGAACGCTGGTTTGCGAATGCTCCGGGCGAAGCCCTGGAGCATTCGCATGATTGGGCCCCTCCGGGGGCAAAGCCCCGGCAGCCAAATCCTTTATCAGCTTTTAAACGACCTTAATGGTATCCGTCAGCAAATGTGAAGTACCTGAGGAACGAAGGTACAGAGCATTTGCGAACCTGGGGTCAAGGGGCTCAGCCCCTTGCCGCCGGAGGCTTTTATCATACACTTACTTTACCCATAGAAGGCGCCTTTTGATATGGCACGTCCCGGAATTCGTCTTTATCTCCTTCTCTTTTTCCTAAGCGGGTTTTCTGCCCTCATCTACCAGGTGTGCTGGCAGCGGGCCCTCCTTACTTTGGTGGGGAGTGACATCGAGTCGGTGACCCTGGTGGTGGCGGTGTTCATGCTGGGCCTCGGTCTGGGGGCCTTTGCCGGTGGGCGGCTTTCCAGGCTGGGGGCGTGCGTTTCGGTGCGTCTCTTTGCCCTGCTGGAGGCGGGAACGGGGCTTTACGGTCTGGTGAGCCTGGCCGCCATCGGACGCCTGGCCCACTTTCCCCAGCCCACCCATCTGCACACCCTCGGGCTCTGCTTCGGGATCCTTATCGGTCCCACGGTGATGATGGGGGCATCCTTGCCCCTGTTGACCCAGCATGTTAACGCCCGGGTGAAGAACGCGGGGGAGACGGTGGCCACGCTCTATTTTGCCAACACCCTGGGGGCGGCCTGCGCGGCCATGGCCACGGTGAATTTTCTCTTTGGCCTGCTGGGGCTCCAGAAGACGGTGTGGTTTGCCGCCCTGATCAACATGGGCATCGCGGCCTTCGTTCTGGCAGCGGGAAGGAGGGCGTCATGAACCGGCTTGGTGCCTTTGCCGCGGCGTTTGTCTCGGGGTTTGTCTTTCTCTCCTTCGAGGTCCTCTGGGTGCGGGTCTTTTCCTTTGCCTCCCAGTCCAGCCCCCGTGTTTTCGGGAACCTTTTGGGAATCTACCTTCTGGGAATCGCCATTTCATCCTTTGTCTGCCGGCGGTGGATGGGGGCCTCCAGGCAATGGCTTTCCAGCCTCCTGGCCCTTCTCTTTACCGTGTCGGCCATGGCCTGCTATCTGGTGATCCCCCTGACGGCGTGGTTTTCCACCCTTTCGTACAATGGGTGGGCGTGGGGTTTTGCGGCTGTTTTTGCGGCGTCGCTCTCTTTCGGGGGGATCCTGCCCCTTTTGGTGCAGTGGACGCTTCGGGACGAAGAAGGGGCCGGGGCCCTGACCGGCGGGCTCTATGCGGGCAACATCGCCGGCTCTACCCTGGGGGCCCTGGTGACCGGGTACCTGTTGCTGGACCTTCTTCCGGCAGGCCGGATTTCCACCTTGATGTCCGTGGCATGCCTGGTGCCCGGGCTGGGGTATGCCTGGGCGGCCTTCCGGTCAGGCGGCGGGTTTTCGAAACGGGCCCTGTGGGGCCCCCTGGGGGTGGCCGTCTGCATCTGTTTTACCAGCGGGGTGTTTCACCGGCACCTGTACGAAAAGTTGAAGTACAAGCCCCGGAGCCGGCATTTGCCCCCCTTTGCCCAGGTGATCGAGAATCGCAACGGGGTGGTGGTCGTGAGCCGGAATGGGAAGGTGTTCGGGGACGGGGCCTACGACGGGGTGCTGAGCACCAGCCTCTCGTACCGCACAAACCCGGAGATCTTCAGCGCCTATCTCCAGTTCCTTGTGCACCCCGGGGCGCGGGAGATCCTTACCATTGGTCTGGGCAGCGGGGCGTGGTGCCAGGTGTTGGTGAACGGACCGAAGGTGGAGCAGGTGACGGCCGTGGAGATCAACCCGGCCTATCTTGAGGTGGTGAAGGGCAGCCCGGAGATGGCAAGCCTTCTGGACAATTCAAAATTTCGTGCCGTCATCGACGACGGCAGGCGGTGGCTGCGGAGAAACCCCTCGCGTACCTTCGACCTCATCGTCATGAACACCACCTTCCATTGGCGGAACCATGCCACGGCCCTTCTTTCCGAAGAGTTTCTTCAAGAGGTAAAGGCCCACCTTGCCCCGGGCGGGGTGATCTGCCTGAACGGTACAGGGTCCCGTTCTGTGGACAAAACCGTGGCCAAACACTTTAAATGCGTCCGGAAATACACGGTTTACCTCCTGGCGTCCGATTCCCCCTTTGACCTTGACCCCAATCGCTTTGCAGACCTTCTGGTTCGTTATGCCATCAACGGCAGCCCCGTGGTGGATGCGTTAACTCCCCGGGACGGGCGACTGCTTGACAGGGTGAGGAAACTCACGTTGGGCGTGGATCGCGATCAGCTTCTGGCCCGATCCAAAGGCAGGTCCACGGTGACAGACGATAACATGGTGACAGAGTTCGGCAAGGGCGGCAGGTGACAACCGGTCCGCCTGTCCTCCGATGGGGCGTTTTTTGAGAAAAGCGCCCGTTTTCGTCTTTGGCTGCACTATGGCAACCTGCAAAAACGTTCCCTCTTATCTTTAAAAATTCCTTTAAACGTAAAAAAGACTCCCGCTGGAGGTGGTGGCTGCCCCACGGATGGATTAATGACATCGGGTTGGGGTGGTGAGGTTCCTTTTGCGTCCCATCCCGACGGGTCAGCTTTCTGGTCCGGAGTCGGCGACCTGGAAATATCTCTTTCGGCAGTCAATGGGGTTGGTTCCGTATGCCTTGCGAAAGGCTGAGGTAAAGGCGCTGGGGTTGGCATAGCCCACCTCAAAGGCGGCTTCGGTGACGTTCATCTCCCCTGACCGGATGAGCTCGTAGGCTCGGTCCAGTCGCCTGGATCGCAGGTAGGCGAACAAGGTGGTGCCGTAGAGCTGCTTGAACCCCTTTTTTAGCTTGAATGCATTGACCCCGACGGCTTTGGCCATCTCGGCGATGGTGGGTGGGGTGTCCATGCGATGGATCAAAAGGTCCCGAGCGTCCGTTATTTTTTTCTGGTCCTCCGGTGAGAGGGGGATCTCTGAGGAGTCCTCGGGCTCGCGGTCATAGTGAAAAATGCAGGTGGAGATGATTTCAAGGGCCTTGGCCTCCACACGCATCCAGTCCCAGGGGGTGGTTATGGGGCTGGCCACCAGGTCCCTCAGGGTGGAGATGGCTTCGTTGGGCAGGAATCGGGGGGCGGATACCCCGTCCTCTCGGCCTGTCATGAGCCGCCAGAGGCTGCTTTGCTCGACTGAGTCCATGGATTCAGGGAACTGAGTGAGCAGGTCATGACTTACGCTGAGGTACAGTATGCAGGAACGCTCCTGACCTCGAAACATGATGCCGCCGTCGTCCTCAGGGATATGCCCCCAGTGGTAGTTGCCCTGGCAGTGGTGCAGCTGGCATCGGATGTTGTTCAGGTCGGTCAGGGCGCCACCATGGAGGGATATAGCGCCCACAGTGGCCTGGTCGGGAAGCTTGTTCTGATAGTGAACCGTCTCGGTTTTTTTGGGGATGATATCCCGGTTGATGAGGCGAATCCGGCCGCCGATGTTGATGGTTCGGGTGTGCCCCTGCCCAATGTCCTCGGGGACCTTCTGGGTGTCGAGATGGCTGTCGTCTTCGATGGCTAAGGATATCTCGTCCAGGGAAGGCTTGCTTGAGGCATGTCGTCTTGGGGGCATAGTGATGTCTGGTTTTTCAGCGTTATGTGGTGATTAAGTGAAAATAAAAAATGAAATACACATGCATGACTTGATGGCACTTTATCGTGGGGATGGAAAGGAAAACAAGACCTAATATCCTGCGACTTGTAAGGGGACATTTTGTGTTGTGGCTTGCTTGATGTCGGTGGGTTGTAACGGTTTTTATTTCTTGCTGAATTTGTGTGTATTGATGGGGCGGTATGACCTGCTGCTGAGTTTCGTTTTGATGGCAAATGAGGCGGCGACGGTTGTTGCTATAGAACAAAACATGTTTGGGTGGCATTTTTTTAAAAAAAGACGTGAGGAGAGTTATGAGACAGAGTACAGGGTTGTCGATGGTCGGCAGATTTTTCTGCCTGTGTGTGATGATGGTATTGCTGGTTGCCTCCGGGGCAACGGCAGGAACGTTCGATGCGGCAGGCCTCAGTTCAAAGGAGTTGTCAAAAGCAAAACGCCTTTCCGCACAGTATGCAAAACAAGTCGATCAGGCGGAGCAGTTCGTTCAGAAGAACAACCTGAGCATGGCGGGCAAGAGGCTGGCCAATGCCGAGCGCACCTATAACAAAATGCTCGCTCCTTACCGGTTGTACCCGGATGTCGTGATCAAAAAAAAACGATTTGATGAGCTCACATCTCAGGTGGATGAGGCCAAGGCCCTCGCCGGCATGGAAAAGTCAGTCAAAACGTTTGATAAAAAGGTCACCGAGGCGCAGAAGTACCTGGACCGACGAGACACCAAAAATGCAAAACGATTCATGGCGAAGGCCCTTGCCAGTTACGAAGGCATTCCTTCAGGCCAGCGAAACAGGGCCGATGTGAAGGCGATTCATGCTCGATACGAAGCGCTTGCAGCAAAGATGGGGGCTTCATCGACAGCCGGAACCGCTGTTGCAGCGGTATCCGCAGAGTCAGCGGAGACCTATGGCCTGGATCCCAAGGCGCTTAAAAAAGCAAAGAGATACGCAAGCCGTTTCGAGAAAAAAATGACCGAAGCCGATCGGTTTTTTAAGGAAAAGGACTACGCCATCTGTGAGCGGCGGCTCATCGATGCGGAGAAACTGTACGTGAAAATCGGTCCAGAATTCCAGCAGGACCCCGGGGTACAGGCAACCAAAAAGACCTTTGACGAGATGAACGCAATCGTTACCCAGGCCATTGTCGCGCGCAAGGAGGGGATCGAAAAGAAAAACCAGATGCTCAGGCTCCGGACACGTTTCGAGTCCGAGGTGCGAAACAATGCACGCATTCTGAGTTACCTCCAGGCGGGCCGGGACGGACAAACCGTAAACAGCCTCGTCAGCCTGGAACCCCTCTTCGAAAATTTTGGCGCGTTGGACACCTTTCACGCGACATGCCAGGAAAAATACACACTGCTCCTGGAGCAGGATCCGGACAGGGAGGTTGAGGGGGAAACGGTAAAATCTATTTTCGACCTTGCAGAAAACCGCCTGACCTATAGAAATGCCCTGGCCCAGAGGACCATTGACCAGGATTTGGCCAGCCAGGTTGCCTTCTTCAACAAAGCCAATGCAGGTATCCTTGAAAAGAACCTGGTGGTCTCCGGTATTCTCAACGACCTGCACCTTACGAATTTCGGTGAGCCTCTTAATTGCATCACAAAGACACGGGCCGTCTGCAAGGTCACGGGCCTTCCTGTGCCAACAGAAAAATTTGAAGAAATCAAGGCGTTTCAAGATACCTTCAAAGCATCCGTCAAATCTGTTCGAAAGAAGCTGAAATTTAAAAAATCAGACTATCCTTACAAGACCTCGGCCATGAAACGGGTCGCCTCACAAACCGCGAAATCCAGGGGGATGGAACTCGTCTATGTCGGCATGCCGGTTGAAAAGTGGTATGTCAATAAAAACGACCTGGGGATCCCTTTGAGCAAAAGCGGCACGGGAAGGGGACTTTACCACGTGGACGGGGAAGATTTTTACAGGGGCTACGACGTGAAGATCTGCCGACAGTTTAACGGAAGCGGGTACGAGCCCGTTTCCGTTGTCATGCCGGGTGCCAAGGTGACCATTTACAAAAAATAGGTCCCCTTGGCCACAATGCCTCCGGCGGCCCTGCCGGGGGCGAAACTTTTAAAAAGTTTAATAAACAGGTTTTAAAAACAGACTTCGTTTAATCTAAATCAATAGCGAATGTGATTTTCTCCGAGAAACGAGGGGGGAAAGCGCATTTGCAAGCTGCTTTCAAGGTGGCACACCTTGCCGCCGGATGCAGCCAAGTTAAAGATGCCTCCGGCGGCCCTGCCGAGGGCCAAACTTTTGAAAAGTTAGATAAACAGGTTTTAAAAAAACAGATTCAGTTTAATCTGAACCATAGGCGAATGTGTTTTTCCCTGAGGAACGAAGGGGAAAGCGCATTCGCAATCTGCTTTCGAGGTGGCTCACCTCGCCGCCGGAGGCAAGCTTTTTCCCACCCACTTTAACCATAGAAGGCTGCTTTTTAGAAACGAATCAGTTGCAAAGGCATCCTCTTAAAGGTCATGCTTTCGGTCTTGGCCGGGTTACCCGGCGTTGGCCACGGGCGGCGCGTTTTTCTCTCTTTTTTCCTGAAAAAACTCAATCTGAAAATTGGTCTTCTCTTTTTCCCGGAAGGTGCGCAGCAGGCCCATGAGGGTGTCGGCGGATGAGCGCATGGGGTCCAGGGCCTTCAGGCCCAGTTTGACGTATTCCCAGTTGTCCCGGAGAACCTGGGTGCTGAAGAAGGTCTCCTCTTTGACCGCGCCTATGGATACCTCGTTGGAGATGTACCGGATGGACTTGAACCGGGTGCCGTAGGTGGTGCCCACGGCCGAGGTGACGTCGTGGACGCTCAGGGTTTCGATGCGGTGTATCCGGAAGGTTGCACCGCCGATGGTCAGTTCCTGGGGGGCTGCAAGGTCCAGGGCTTCAAAGGAGGTGTACATGCCGTCTTTGCGGGCGGGCTCCACCGAGAGGGGAAAGACGCTGTCCCGGTAGTGCAGTTCCGCCCTGATCACCTTGTGGTCTTTCACCCAGTAGTGCACCCGGTGCAGGAAAATATCTCCTTCCGGGTAACTGGCCAGGTGGATTTCTTCTCCGTTGATCTCCAGCACCTCGATCCAGGAGCCGAAGTCCCTGTCCAATTCGTCATGGTGGTACCAGCGGTAGACAGTGTCCCCGCATCGGGTGGCAGGGGAAATATAGAAGGCTTCATGGATCGGTTTCTCCTTCATGTTGGACAGGGCGCTTCGCTCCACCACCCGTGAGATCATGGTGGTGCAGCCCGTGCAGAGAACAAGGGCGATGACGATCATGAGGTGCAAAACCGCTTTTTTCATGGCAGGGGCTACTCCGTGATGACGTCGGTGGCGAGTTTCAGGCCTGCGGCGATCATCAGGCCCCCGGCAGTCTTCTGGACGGCACCGACGGCATGGCGCCTGGTCATGGCCTGCCTTGCTCTGGAGGCCAGCAGGGCATACCCGCAGAGCACCGAGGTGATCACCGTGGCCACGGTGAGGGCGGCAAGGCCGATGCCGGTGGGGGTGAGGGCCCCAAGATCCATGAAGGCGGGAAGAAACCCGCAGTAGAAGAGGATCACCTTGGGGTTGGCCAGGGTGATGAAGAGTCCGCTTGCGTAGGAGCGGCCCGTGGACGGAGTCGGTGCAGACCCGGCCCGGGCGGGCCCCGCTGCCATGAGCTTGATGCCCAGGTACGCCAGGTAGGCACCGGCGCCGAGTTTGATGAAGATAAAGCACTCCCCGAAAGCTTCTGCCACCATGGAGAGGCCGAAGACGGCAAACAGGAGGTAGCAGATGTCTCCGGTGACCAGCCCGGCGATGAGGCTCAAGGTGCCTCGAAAACCGGATGAGAGGGCGGAGGCCACGGTGGCGAAAACACCCGGCCCGGGTGTCAGGGCGAGCACCACCATGGCGGCGGCCAGTCCTGCAAGGGAGAAAATATCCATGAGGCGTGATCCTTGAGATAGTGAGAAAAATGAGTAAAAGGTGTATTGGATCATTTTTTGTGCTAAAATTCAAGGTCCTTGTCCCTTGGGATGGGGAGGGGGGAGTCCATGGCCCTGTTTTTTTTTGTGGCATGTGGTAAGGGTTATGGGGGTGCGGGACGCGTTGGCACGTGAGGTATCGTGACAGGGACGGGCCCGGACGATGGGTAATTTTTTTACGAATGTACCATTAAAGATTCTGGAACGAAACGAGGGCATGAAACTGAAAAACACGGCACTTCTTATCGATTTTGAAAACCTCATCTGCGGGCTGAGCGGAAACAACAGCACGGACAGCGATGAAGGGCTGTTTGATCCCTCACTTCTGTTGAAAATTTCCGAAGACCAGGGGAAATTGACCACGGCCCTGGCCTATGCGGACTGGCGCCATCGGGATTACAACCAGCACCAGTTCAAGCTCTACCAGCACGGGGTGGAGCTGGTCCATGTCCTGGGCAAAGGCCAGAAAAATGCCGTGGACTTGAGAATGGCCGTGGATGCCATGGAGATGATCTACGAGCGCCCCCAGATCGACCGGTACGTCATTGTCAGCGGGGACCGGGATTTTATCCACCTGCTCAAAAAGCTCAAGCTTCACAACAAAGAGATCGTGGGGGTCTCCCCGGAGAACTGCGCCTCGGAAGACCTGGCGGAGCTGTGTGATCGCTTTGTGAACTACGAGAGCCTGCAGGACATTTTCGACACGGGGCTAAGGCCCCACAACGGCGGCAATTCCGAAATGCTCAACGTCTTCAAGGCCCAGCTTCGGGACCTTCTGGAGCGCCATGTGGGAGAGCAGGGGATTTTAGGGGCCCAGTTGAAATCCTTGATTCGCCGCCATATATCCTCCTCCTTTGACGAGTCGCGCTACGGGTTCCGCAAGTTCATCGACCTGATCCTGGCCCTGGACGACATCGCAACCGTGGAGCGAAGCGATAGCGTGGGGGATTTTTACATCAAGGCCGCCCGCTTCGAAAACAAGGCCCCCCAAAGGGACGAGGCCGATGACATCATTCCCAAGCTCCGAGCCAAGATGAGCGGGCTTAACATCGACTGGGACCGCGCCTCCCGGGACGGCATGCTCGCCTTTATCCACGACAACATGGTCCGTGCGGAGACCTTCACCGTCAACTCCATCATCGAAGAGCTGGAGGGCATGACCTTTGATGACGGTCGCGTGGTCAGCTCCCGGAAACTCGACGGGTACATCAAGGTGTGCAACCATTCGAGCATGCTTCAGATGCAGCATGCGGGCAACGGCACCTTTCGGGACCGGGACATCGCATTGAAAACCGAGTACCATGACATTGAGTCGTTTATCAGCCGGTTTGAATACAGCCTGATCTACAAGATCAAGGAGCTGCTCCCCTCTTCTTTGAGCGATGCGCTGGGCATCTGCAAAAAACTGTTGGAGCTGGAGCCCGAAGACGACGACAGCTACATCGAACATATCCTGAACCGGTTGCCCCAGAAGTTCGTCTGAGACGGTCCAAAGGGGCCCTTGCCCAGAACCATGAAAAAAAATGACGCCCTGTCGTGTTGCCGCGACAGGGCGTTTTTGCTGTCTGCTTATCAAACGTTTCAACGGGTTGGTCCTCGTCAGGGCCGCCGGAGGAAGTCCGGTTAAAGATGCCTCCGGCGGCCCTGCCGGGGGCTAAACTTTGAAAAACGTTTAACAAACAGGTCTTAAAAACTCTTTTTGAATGAATGCCGTTTTAAAGGCGAATGTGATTTTCCCTGAGGAACGAAGGGGAAAGCGCATTCGCAACCTGCTTTCAAGGTATTTTGCCTAAGTGGCTTCCATGAGAAGGCCCGTCAAGTGCCTTAAAATGTGTTTTGAAAAAGGCCTGGTTGCAGGCCTTTTGCCCCTGTCGTTCATCCGACTTTAACCATAGGAGGCAACGCGCGTCTCAATCGCTGTGCGTTGTTTTGAGAAAGTCCGAAAGATCGGCCACGAATCTTTCGGGGCGCTCCCACTGGAGCCCGTGGCCGGTGTCGGCGTAGAGCTTCAGGGAGGCCTCGGGGATATGGGTGCCGAGGTAAAGCTGGTCCGCCGCACCGAATACCCCGTCTTTTTCTCCCCACAACACCAGGGTGGGCACCACAATGGCGCTTACCTGATCCCGGTGGTCCACTGCCATGAGTTCCGCCAGAACCTCTTTCCACACATGGGCTTTAAGTTTCATGCTCTCATCCACCACGTGGCTTAAAAAGGCATCCGGCACGGGTGCTGCCACGGTGCTTGCCTGGAATTCCCGCACAAAGCCCCGGTCAATGGGATCCTTCAACGTATCCACATAGGTTTTCAGCTCAGCCAGGACGGCGTTGTCGCTGCACGAGGCACCTGAGCCGATGAGGACCAGCCCGGTGACCTTTTCGGGAAAGTCCAGGGCCACCCGCTGGGCTATGAAGCTGCCCATGGAGTGGCCCACCACCACGGCGTGCTCGATACCCACCTGGTCCATGAATCCGGCCACATCCGATGCAAAGAGGTCCATGGCGTAGGCCCCCGGTCTGGCGGAGTTGCCGTGGCCGCGCATGGTCAGGTAGAAGGCGTGGACCTCCCGGGGCATGAGGGGGGCAACGCGACTGAAGGAGTCGTGGCTGTCGGTGTAGCCATGGAGAAAGACCACCGCCATGCCGCCCGGGTCCCCCATCTCCAGGTACTCAAGGGAGAGGCCGGAGATTAAAGTGACAGACCGGGTTGTATCGGGGGGTGTCCCGGTCATCTCTTTGGACGTGCTGTTGCATGCCGCAAGGTGCAGGAGGGCAAGGCCGACAATCAGAAGGGAACACACCGTCAACAATCGGGATCGTTTCATGGGGTACCTCGTTGTGGGTTGTTGGTCGGGATTAGAAGGCTCAAACGGTACGGCATACGGACGCCAATTGCTTGACATCTTACCAAAATGACGCGTCGGGATCACTGGAATTCTGTTCTGTTCCCCTGCCGGGGTAAAAAAGGGGGCATGTTGTTTTTTTGGGGGGGAATGCAAGGCGTAGCGCCTTGATTTTAAGTGGATATTTTTCTCTGCTTGGTTTTGGAAACAGGCGGATTGACAAAAATCGGCGGCAGACTATTGATCTGTGAAAATTATGTTGCTATGGTAACGTTACTATGGCAACAAAAACAACAACACCACCCAATGAATTTGTGATGTTCGACCACCCCGTGATTCCAAACCGAGATGCGAGGGGCATGATCATTCACCTGCTGGACCTTGAGATCGGTGCAGGCATCAGGCGGCGCTTTGAGGCCGCAGGAGCCGCCATTACCCCGGAGAATTTCGTGGTGCTGGCCATGCTCGTGAACCAGGAGGGCGTCCACCAGAGCGAGTTGGCACGACTCACCCGGAAAAACCGGCACAACATGGCCCGCATTATCGCCTCTTTGGAGCAGAAAGGCTGTGTCCAGCGCCGCTCCGACGGTGGCGACAAGCGCCGACAGCTTGTGTTCCTCACCGATGAAGGACGGGAGGTGCTGGATGAGTGCGCTCCCATCGTGTCTGATTTTTCAGGCGTTGTGTTTGCCGGTTTGTCCGAGGAGGAACTCCAGACCATGCACCGGGCCCATCTGAGGATTTTATCAAACCTGGGGATTGATCTTTAAGGGGGCCGCCCACGCTCTATGGGTTGGATCATACGTTTATTTCCGCTGCCTTTTTTCGGAGGTAGTGCATAAATCCCGTCTCGGTGGGCTTGCGGCCCATGGAACCGGGCTACGCTGAGGGTTTTTTAACCACTCCGTTTTCCTATATTTCATTCGGTAAAAAATAACAGGATATTCGCCTTGTTTTTTGAGGCTTGCCCCGTCGGGGTTTTTTTAGTCGATCTGCGCACACAGGCGCTGGATAACGGCCGCTTTTCGAGCGGTTGATCATGCCCCCCTCGACTGTGTCGGGGGGAGACGTCAAAAAAAAGTATGATTTGGAGACACATCATCATGAGTGAAAGATTCGCATCACCATTGTTTAACCAGCACCGCCTCTCAGGAGTCGTGGGCCTGATTGCCGCCATGATCCTGGGGCTCGTTGTGATACCGTCCGTCGCCCTGGCCCAGGGGCCCGAGGCCAAAGCCCCTGTATCGGCCATGACATTGGAAAAAACATCCATCCAGTATACCCAGACCGTCCCTGCACGGATCAACGCCTTTAAGGTGGCGGAGGTCAGGCCCCAGGTCACGGGCATCGTGACCAAACGCTTTTTTGTGGAAGGCGGCATGGTCAAAAAGGGGCAGCCCCTTTACCAGATCGACCCCTCCTCCTATCAGGCTGTGTATGACTCAGCCATGGCGAATCTGCTCCAGGCCAAGGCCCAGCTCGAAACAACCCGGGCCCGGGAAGAGCGCTACGGACGCCTGGTGGAGGACAAGGCGGTGAGCCGTCAGGAGTTCGACGATGCCCACGCGGCGCTGCTCAAGGCCCGTGCCGCCATTGCCGTGGCCCAAGCCTCGGTGGCCCAGGCCAAGATCAATGTGGACTATACCCGGGTCTACGCCCCCATCACCGGGCGCATCGGCAAGTCAACGGTCACCGAAGGGGCTCTGGTGACGGCCAATCAACAGCAGATGATGGCCCAGATCACCCAGCTGGATCCCATCTACGTGGACATGCAGCAGGCACGGGAGAAGCTCTCGGAGTTTAAGAAGAAGAGCGTTCATACCGAGAAGGTCGAAGTTACCCTGGATTACGGGGACAAGGCAGGGGCCTACGGGCACATGGGGGAACTCCAGTTCTCAGAAGTCACCGTGGATCCCACCACCTCCTCTGTGGTGTTGAGGGCTCTTTTTCCCAACCCCAACGAAGAGCTGTACCCCGGCTTTTTCGCCAGCGCCACCTTGTTCCTGGACAAGGCCGACGTGATCCTGGTTCCCCAGAAAGCGGCCATTCTCCAGCCCAACGGCAAGCGTATCGTGTGGGTGGTGGACAAGGAGAGCAAGGTGCACCCCCGCCCCATTGAGGTGGACGGAGCCCATGGGAACAACTGGATCGTTGCAGGTGGTATTTCCGAAGGGGAATCCATTGTAACGGAAGGCTTTCAACGCCTGCGGCCCGACAGTGCTGTCGAGGTCTCCCCCGCCAAACTGGCCCTGGCCGATTAATGACGCTCCCGCCAATTCAGATGATACAGACACGGTGTCGGTGCAGGCGATCCCCCCTTTGGGGCCGCCCTGCCCGGGATCCGGGTCATACCGCTTTATGATATAAGGACACGCAGTCATGTCTCGATTTTTTCTTGATCGCCCGGTGTTTGCCTGGGTGGTCGCTCTGCTCATCATGCTGGCAGGGGTTTTGTCGATCCCGCAGATGCCGGTGGAGCAATACCCCACCCTGGCTCCTCCCCAGATCTCCGTAAGCACCTTTTACCCGGGTGCCTCGGCGGACACGGTTCAAAACTCGGTTACCCAGGTCATTGAGCAGCAGCTCACGGGGATCGACAACCTCCGGTACTTCAGCTCCTCTTCCGATGCCACGGGCAAGGTGGAGATCATCGTGACGCTTGAGCCGGGCACCGACCCGGACATTGCCCAGGTCCAGGTGCAGAACAAGGTGCAGACGGCCATGCCCCAGCTCCCTTCAGCGGTGCAGTCCCAGGGCGTGGTGGTGGAAAAGGCGTCCACCTCCTTTCTGTTCGTGACCAGTTTTCACTCCACCAACCCGGACATCGGCCAGACCTACCTGGCGGACCTGGTGGCTTCACGCATCCAGGACCCCATCTCCCGCGTCAAGGGTGTGGGATCGGTGAGCACCTTTGGCTCGCCCTACGCCATGCGGGTGTGGCTGGACCCGGACCGGCTCTACTCCTACAACATCTCCACCAATGAGGTGCTGCACGCCATCTCCGAGCAGAACCTCGATGTCTCGGCAGGGCAGTTCGGCGCCCTGCCTGCGGTGAAGGGGCAGGAGATCAACGCCACCATCCTGGCCCAGTCCCGGCTCAACACCGCGGACCAGTTCAGGGACATTATCCTGCGCGTCAATGAAGACGGCTCCCAGGTGCGCCTGAAGGACGTCTCCACCATCTCCCTGGGTCAAGAAACCTACGGCACCGTGGTGGAGCGTAACGGGGCGCCTGCGGCGGCCTTTGGCGTGAGCCTGGCCACCGGGGCCAACGCCCTGGACACGGCCAAGCGGGTGAAGGACAAGCTGGCAGAACTCTCCGAGTACCTGCCGGACGGGGTGAGCTACTCTTTTCCCTATGACACAACGCCCTTTGTGGAGATCTCCATTGAGTCCGTGGTCCACACCCTGCTGGAAGCCATTGTCCTCGTCTTTTTCGTGATGCTGTTGTTCCTGCAGAACTTCAGGGCGACCCTGATCCCCACCCTGGCGGTTCCCGTGGTGCTTCTGGGCACCTTTGCCACCCTGCACCTGTTCGGGTTCACCATCAACACCCTCACCATGTTTGCCATGGTCCTGGCCATCGGCCTGCTGGTGGACGACGCCATCGTGGTGGTGGAGAACGTGGAACGCGTCATGGCCGAAGAGGGGCTCTCCCCCATGGAAGCCACCCGGAAATCCATGGATCAGATCACCGGCGCCCTCATCGGTATCGGCATGGTCCTGTCTGCGGTGTTCCTTCCCATGGCCTTCTTTTCCGGTTCGGCCGGGGCCATTTACCGGCAGTTCTCATTGACCATCGTGGCGTCCATGACCTTTTCGGTGGTTGTGGCCCTGATCCTGACCCCGGTGCTTTGCGCCACCATTCTCAAGCCGGTGGCTGCAGGGCACGGGGAGAAAACCACCGGGTTTTTCGGATGGTTTAACCGGGCATTCAACAAGGCGCGCAGTGCCAGCCACACGGCTTCGGGGAAAATCACGCGGAACTGGAAACGTTCAATGGCCGTCTACCTCATGGTTTTCGTGGGGCTCGGGGTTCTGTTCGTGCGCATCCCCACCGGCTTTCTGCCGGACGAAGACCAGGGCGTGCTCATCGTCCAGGTGTCCACTCCGGCTTCGGCCACGGCGGCCCGCACCGCCTCGGCCGTGGAGAAGTACACCGAATACATGGATGCCAATCTGGCCGATCAGTTCCGCGAGTACATGACCGTGGTGGGCTACAGTTTTTCCGGCTACGGCCAGAACACCGCCATCTCCTTTGTGAACCTGAAGGACTGGGAAGACAGGGACATGTCGGTGATGGAGATTGCCGGGCAGATCAACCAGGCCATGTCCCGGGTGAAGGACGCCATGATCTTCGCCTTTTTTCCGCCTGCCATCATCGACCTGGGCAATGCCTCCGGCTTTGACCTCCAGCTTATCGATTACGTGGGGGCAGGGCACGAGAAGCTCATGGAGGCCCGGGACCAGATCTTGTCCCAGGCCCGTCAGAACCCGAAACTGGTGGGTGTCCGGCCCAACGGCCTGGACGACGTGCCCATGTACAAGATTGAGCTTGATATGGAAAAGGCCCGGGCTTTGGGCCTGTCCATCGGCGAGATCAACGCCAGCCTCCAGACGGCCTGGGGCTCGGCTTATGTGAACGACTTCATGGACAACGGCCGCGTGAAAAAAGTCTATGTCCAGGGGCAGGCCGAAGACCGCATGCAGCCTTCGGACATCGACAAGTGGTACGTCAAAAACAGCCAGGGCAAGATGGTGCCGTTCACCTCTTTTTCCACGGGGTACTGGACCTACGGTTCTCCCCGCCTGGAGCGGTTCAACGGGTATTCCTCCATCAACATCCAGGGGGCCAACGCTCCCGGCGTCTCCACGGGTGAGGCCATGGCCGAGATGGAAAAACTGGCCGAAGAACTTCCCGACGGCATCGGGTACGCCTGGTCCACCACCTCCTATGAGGAGAAATTGTCCGGGTCCCAGGGCCCTGCGCTGTACGCCATCTCCATCATCATCGTGTTCCTGAGCCTGGCGGCCCTGTACGAGAGCTGGTCCATTCCGCTTTCCGTGCTCCTGGCCCTGCCCCTGGGCGTGCTGGGGTCTGTGGTGGCTGCCCTGGGCTTTGGTCTGAGCAACGATGTGTACTTTCAGGTGGCCCTTCTGACCACCGTGGGGCTGTGTGCGAAAAACGCCATCCTCATCGTGGAGTTCGCCAAGGAGCTCTACGAATCGGGCACCCCCCTGGTGGATGCGGCCCTGGAGTCTTTCAAACTGCGGTTTCGTCCCATCATCATGACCTCCATGGCCTTTGTCCTCGGGGTTCTTCCCCTGGCCAAGTCCAGCGGGGCGGGGGCGGCCAGCCAGAACGCCATCGGCCTGGCCATCATCGGCGGCATGTTCGGGGCCACCTTTCTGGCCATCTACTTCGTGCCCCTGTTTTTTGTTTTCGTCGAGCGCGTTTCGTCGTTCAAAGGAAAAAAGAAGTCTGCCCTGGAGCTGGGCGAGGGTGAGGTGAATTAGATGAAAAGAATAGCAACCGTTGTGCTGGCCGGGGTCCTGATGATGTCAGGCTGCTCCCTGGCCCCGACATACAAGCGCCCTGACTCGGTGACCGCAGAAGACTGGTCCTCGGTTCAGGAGGGCGCCTCCCAGGCTGATCAGGGCCTTGCCCGCGACATCCCCTGGCGGAGTTTTTTCCAGTCCCCTGCCTTGCAGCAGGTGGTGGAGACGGCCCTTGCCAACAACCGGGACCTGAAAACCGCGGCCCTCAATGTTCAAAAGACCCAGGCCCTTTATCGCATCGAACGCTCCAAGCTGCTGCCGGAGATCACTGCGGCGGGGTCGGGAGAGTACCAGAAGGATTTTGGCGGGAACACCGTCGAAACCTACAAGGCAGGCCTTGCCATGCCGTCCTATGAGATCGATCTGTTCGGTCGCGTGGACAACCTGAGCCAGGTGGCCCTGAACACCTACCTGTCCACCGAAGAGGCCAGAAAGAGCGTCACCATCTCCCTCATCGCCCAGTCGGCCAATGCCTACCTTCAGCTCACCAGCGACATGGAGACCCTGACGCTGTCCAAGGAGTCCCTGGAGACGCGTCGCCAGACCTATGAGCTGGTGGACAAGAGTTATCAGAATGGCGTGGCAACCCGTCAGGACCTCTCCCAGGCCCGTATTGCCTTAGAGTCTGCCCGGGTGAACACAGTGCTCTATACCCGCCTGGTTCAGCTGGACAAAAACGCCCTGGTGGTGATCCTTGGTACCCGGAACCTGGAAGGGATTCCCATGGCGGCAAACCTCGAAAAATCGGCGGTTATGGATGGGATCCCCGTGGGGCTCTCATCCGAGGTGCTGCTGAGTCGCCCGGATATCCTCCAGGCCGAGTTTTCCCTGAAAGCGGCAGGCGCCAATATCGGGGCGGCACGGGCTGCTTTTTATCCGCGCATTGCCCTCACCGGCAGCCTCGGCTACTCCAGCACGGACCTGGGCGACCTCTTCTCCTCTTCGGATGCCGGGGCCTGGGGGCTGGGGCCCTCCATCTCCATTCCCATCTTCAACGGAGGGCGGAACAAAGCCTTGCTTAAAGCCGCGAAGATCGATCAGGAGATCGCCGTGGTGAACTACGAAAAAACCCTGCAGGTGGCCTTTAAAGAGGTGGCCGACGCCCTGGCCGCCAGGGAGACCCTGGGGCGTCAGCTGGAGGCCCAGGGGATGCTGGTCCAGGCAAGCCAGGAGGCCTACGACCTCTCCCTTATGCGGTATACCGAGGGGGTGGATTCTTTCCTGAGTGTGCTCGACGCCCAGCGCTCGCTGTTTGCGTCCCAGACAACCCAGATTGACCTGCAGCGCCAGGAACTGGCCAACAGAGTCAGCCTCTACAAGGTCCTCGGCGGAGGGCTTGAAGGCTAAGCCGGCCAAGATTATCTGCAGCGCCTCCGGTGTTTCAGCCGGAGGCCGTAATAAAAAATGCCGCCTGTGCGTTGGCCCGAAAACAAAGGGCAACGCGCAGGCGGCAATCCGCGTTCAAGGGGCATACCTTGCAGCTGGAGGCACCGGACATTTTTTTTGTGTCCGGGGGCGTACCAAGGGGTCTTCTTGTCGTTCAGGCGTTTGCCGTGCCCGGTGTGTTTGGGTACGGCAAACGTTTTTTTTTGCCGTAACGGTTTCGTTTGCCTCCGGCGGCCCTGCCGGGGGCCAAATTTTTGAAAAGTTTGATAAACAGGTTTAAAAAAGCAGATTCAGTTTAACCAGACTCGAAAGCGCATTCGCAAGCTGCTTTCGAGGTGGCTCACCTCGCCGCCGGAGGCATCTTTTGTTTTTTTTAAGATCAGACCCCCAGGGCCCTGAACCCGGCCACGATGACGGTACCCACCACCATGGCGATGAAGGCGTTGCCGGTTTTAACGGTGACCCCCACCACGGCGCCTCCCGCCACCAACCCGGAGAGACCGGCCGAGGCAAGGCCCGGAGCCACCAGAGAGAGGAGCAGCGTGCCGGGGAGGGCGTCTAAGAAACGGCGCACGGGGCCGGTGCGGGGGAGCCATTGGGAGACAAAGAGCCCGCCTGCGCGAAGGGCGTAGGTGACGATGGCGGCCAGGGCGATGGCCACCCAGGGGGCGATGCTATGGGAGATCAGGGGTTCAGGCATGGGCGGCCTCCTGGGTGTCGCTGTCGGTGAGGGGGGCACTGCCTCCGGTGAGAACGGCGGCAAGGGAGCCGCAGATGCCTCCGGCCAGGATGTACCACTTGCCGGGAAGGAGTTTGGCGCAGGCGATGGACGCCGCCGCAGCCACGATCCAGGGGAAGAGATCGCTTCGGGCCCCCCGCCAGAGCCCCACCACCAGGGCCAGGAAGACGGCGATGAGGGCAAAGTCCAGGGCAAAGGCCTCGGGGTGGGCAATGGCCGCCCCCATGGCGTGGCCCCCTAAGGTCCCTGCGCTCCAGAAGAGGTAGACGCACACCCCGCCGCCGAAGAGATGCCCCACCGAGGCCTCCCCCCGCCGTTGGGCGGCCATGGTCATGGCCCAGCTCTCATCGGTCACCAGGTGCATGAACACCAGTTTTTCCATGAGTGTTTTTCCCGTGAAGAGAGAACGCAGCGAAGCGCCCACCAGAAGGTACCTCAGGTTCATCACCAGCACGGCCAGGGTCATCTCGATGAGGGGCAGGTGGTCCTGCCACATCTCCACCATTACAAACTGTGCCGTACCGGCAAAGATGGCGGTGTTCATGACGGCAAGCTGGGTCAGCGAGAGTCCTTTCCTGGCCGCCAGCACGCCCAGGACGCTGCCGTAGGCCAGCACACTCACCGACACGGGCAGCGCATCCTTACATCCTTTCAAAAATCGTGACATGGTCAACATCCTGCTTGGGGTTGGGGGTGGGTAAGGGCGCAGAAAAAAATAAAAACAAAAAAAGCCTCCGGCGGCAAGGTGAGCCACCTTGAAAGCAAGTTGCGGATGCGTTTTGCCCCTCGTTCCTCGGGTCAAATCACATCAGCTTTTAACGAAAAAATTTATCCAAAAAGATTTTTTAAAACCTGGTTGTTCAACCCGTCTTTATAAAATCAGGCAAAAGTTTAGCCCCCGGCAGGGCCGCAGGAGCCATCTTTTGTAAACCAGTGTATTTATTTTTTGCGTGAGCCCTAAATGCCCGGCCATGGTCGGTGCCGGTCCGGGATTTATCTGTCTTGGAGAGCATACCCGGGAAGGCCTTCCCGTGGATTGAATAAAATTGCGGTGGGGCCGGGGGAGGTGTTGTCAGGCTGTTTTTTGCACCTTGCCGGGGGTGATGCCGAAGATGGCCTTGAAGGAGCGGGTCATGTGGCTTTGATCTGCAAAGCCCGAGGCAAAGGCCGCATCGGCCAGGGGGAGGCCGGATTCAATGGCGGCCTTGGCCTGGAAGACCCGGATCTGGGTGAGGTAGGCGTGGGGTGCGAGGCCCGTGTGTTTTTTGAACACCCGGATGAAGTGGTACCGGGAGAGCCCGGCCTGTTCAGCCATCTCCGAGAGGGTGATGGGCTCGGCCGCACGCTGCTTGATGTACTCCTTGACCCGGCGGATGGCATGGGCTCCGGCGTCGGGAAGTTCTTCTTTTGGGGCCAGCTCGCCGTGTCGGTGGAACAGGGTGCGCAGGGTGAGCACCAGTTCGGATTCTGCCTTGACGCGGCAGGTGGCGGGATCGGCCAGGGAGGCCAGGACTCGGTTGAATTCCCGGGCCAGGGCGGGGTCCTGGGTCAGGCGCTGCCGGAAGTGGGGGTGGCTTGGAAAGGCCCCTGGCTCGATCTCCAGGTAACTGTGGAGGAGGTTTTCCGGCACATAGGCGAGGCGGTAGTGATAGCCCGCTTCGGTGGCTGCTTCCCCGGCGTGGACGTCCCCGGGGTTGAGGGTGTAGAGGGTCCCTGCCGGGGCGGGATAGGTCCCCCCGGGTTCCCGGTACCTCTGGACACCGGCTTCCACCACGCCGATGGCATACTCCTCGTGGGCGTGGGGGCGGTAGGCGTGATTGTGGATTCGTCCGGTGAGCAGCTCCACCGTGGGCAGCGGCTCGGGCCTGATGATCCGTATGTCGTCTTTTGTTTTTTTTGCCATGGCCTTTATGTCAGCACCACTGAACCGTAATCGCAAGGGAAATTGTGCCTACCCGTTATGTCAGGATAAAGGTCACCAGAATGGGCACGGCAATGGTCAGGACCACGCCGCTGAACAGGGCGAGAATGGCGAAGTCCTTGCCGGAGTTCAGGGTGATGATGGGAAGGGTGGTGTCCATGGCGGTGGCCCCTGCCGAGGCAATGGGGGCGGTCTTTCCGAACCACGCCACGAGAAGGGGGGCGGCCAGCAGGGTGAAGATCTCCCGCAGGATGTTGGAGAGCAGGGCGATGGTGCCCAGGACCTCCCCGCGCATCTCGGTGATGTAGATGGACGAGAGGCTGTAGTAGCCCAGGCCTGACCCGATGGCCATGGCGTCTTTGACGGAGACGTCCGAGAGAAAGACTGACGCCCCGGCGGCCCCTGCCAGGGAGCCGACGATGATGGCTGCAGGGATGAGAAAGATGCGGACGTTGCTCTTTTTCAGGACGGACAAGGTGGTGGCGTCTCCCCCGATGCCGATGCCCACAAAAAAGATGAGGGCGTAGAGGACCCAGAGGGTGAGGTCCGATTCGGTGACCCAGGCCGGAAGGTCTGCAAAGAGCCCTGCAAGGACCCCGACGACAAAGCAGAAGAGAATGGTGAGGCTACCCTTCATGGGGCACCTCCCCGTCGGCTGCATCGGACGCGGTGTCCGCAAAGGTGGCGGCGAAGAAGAAGCGGTAGGCCAGGCCGCAGCACAGGACGCTGCCGAAAACCGCCCCTGAGGTGAGGACCACGGCCTTCACGCCGATCATGTGGATGCTGCTTACCACGGTCTCGTTCAATCCCACGGAGATGCCCAGGACAAAGAGAAGGAGAAAGATGACCGCCATGACGATGCGGTCAAGGATGGGAAAAAGAGCTTTTTTCCGGCGCAGCAGGTAGCCGATGAGCATGCCTGCTGCCATGATGACGAGAATTTCAACCATAACCCACTCCAAAAATCATGCGAGGAACCACGCCTACCTGCCGGTGGCCTTCTCTGCGAACATTACACCGGGCGGCGCTTGCTGAAATCACGCCGTCACCGCATCTGCGGATATAGAAGAAGCTCCGGGGAATGTCAACCAAATAGCTTGATTTCAAGGTGGATCCTGCCCGAACCGGTTCGGAGGGTTCCTCTGAGATGTATCACATTGCTAAGTTTTGTTTTTTTATGCCGTGTCATTTATTGGCCTGAAATTCCTTACTCGATGGTGTACGCTGTTTTTTCATAAACACATTGGATTGACAAAACTCCGTTGGGGACAGGGCCGCTTTATGCGGTCCCGGCCAGTCTTCTCTGGATGATATTAAGTGTATGAAAAGAAGGAGGCTTTGACCGTGGGAGAGCCGTCGCAAACCAGCCAGATACCCCTGAACCATATTCTCGATACCATCTCAAATGCTGTTTTTTTGATGAACAAGAAAAAGGAGTTTTTTTGCTTGAATACGAGTGCGCATTACTTGATTTCAGGCTCTGCCGGTTACAATTCCCATGAAAAAGCCGGTGATTTTCTCTCAAAGCTTGGTGTGGACCATGCCATTGCAGAGGGGGAAGAAAAAAGCGCCACAGCCTTGCTGGGTGACTTGACGTATCAGGTCACCGTCATCCCCATGGCGTCCAAAGGCCATCCCGACAGGGTGGTGGTCCTCGTTGAGGATGTCAGCCAGGCGGGTGAATTATCCCGGCAGTTTGAAGCGTGTCAGCGGGAGACCTCCCTGCTCAAGTATATCCTTGAAACCGCTTATGACGGGCTGGTGGTCACCGATTCCAATGGGCGCATCACGATGATGTCCAATGCCTACAAAGGCTTTCTTGGAGTCACAGATCAGGACGTGGTGGGCAAACATATCACGGACGTGGTGGAGAATACGCGTCTTCATATTGTCGCCAAGACAGGGGTGGCAGAGATAAACGATATCCAGAGGATACAGGGCAACCACATGGTTGCCTCCCGCATTCCTTATACGGTGGACGGCAAGCTTGCCGGGGTTGTGGGCAAGGTGATCTTTCAGGATGTGGATGAGCTGGGCGAGATTAATAAGAAGCTCGAGACCATGGAAAAAGAGCTGAACCGGTATCGAAATGAGATCTCCAAGCTTCATCAGGCACGGTATTGCATGGATGTGATCTTCACGCGTAACGCACGCATGGAGGCATTGAAGAATCATGCCCGCGTGATCGCCCAATCAGACTCCAACGTCTTGGTTCTCGGGGAGAGCGGAACGGGCAAAGAACTCTTCGCCCATGCCATCCATCAGGAGTCCACCCGATCTTTTCAGCCCTTTATCAGGGTCAACTGCGCTGCCATTCCTGAAAACCTTCTGGAGTCGGAGCTCTTCGGTCATGAAAAGGGGGCCTTCACCGGAGCGTCCAGTACGAAGCTGGGCAAGTTCGAACTGGCCAACAACGGCACCATTTTTTTGGATGAGATCGGTGACATGCCGCTTCAGATGCAGGCCAAGATCCTGCGAGTGCTCCAGGAAGGGGAAGTGGAGCACATCGGCGCAAGTCGGCCCAAACGGGTGGACGTGCGCGTGATTGCCGCCACCAACAAAAATCTCTCTGAGATGGTTGAGAAGAAGACGTTTCGGGAAGACCTCCTCTACCGCCTCAACGTTTTCACCTTAACCATCCCCCCTTTAAAAAGACGGCGGGAAGATATTGAGCTCATTGCGGGCCATGCCATCTGCGCCTTGAATCGAAAGATGAAACGGGGGGTCAAAGGGGTCTCCCCAAAGGCGAGCTGCCTTCTTCAGGCCTATTCGTGGCCGGGCAATATCCGGGAGCTGAAAAATGTTGTGGAGCGTGCCTACCATATTATGGAGGGGGAAGAGTTGATTCAGCCGTGGCACCTGCCCCATGTTTTGAGAGGCGGCAACCTCAATGCCAGCCAGGAACCGCTGAAGTACATTCTGGAAAACATGGAAAGGAAGGTCATTACCGAGCGGCTGATTCTCCACAGCGGGAATAAAACCAAGACCGCTGCCGATCTCGGCATCTCCAGAGTGGCTCTCCACAAAAAACTTGAGAAGTACAGCATGAAGTGAACAGGGGTGTAAACCTTGGTTTACACTCAGGGAGATCGGCTTGTATGTGTAAATGTAAGTTAACACACATTTCGGAAATGGGATGATATCGTAAACTTATCTTTACAGTGGTGTTCCCGGGTGTGAACGGCGGTACTGCTATTGAATGTCTGTAAGGTGCTTGAATTGCACGATTTGTGTTTTTCTGAGGGGCTTTTTAAGGTGGCATGCTTCCTGCTTTATGGTTCGCAGGAGGTAACAATATGACTTTTATCCGGTCGACCATATGGGTTCCACGCTACTTTGCACACGAGGCTTCATGGCTTCAGTTTCTTTTTAAGGGCGCTCTCGTTCTGATCCTTGCCCAGCAGATTTACTATCCTCAGCCTAACAAATACCTGCATCTTGCTCTGGTGTTTGTCTATATGGTCTTCAGAGATCTGCTCTCGCCCGTTGCAACGTCCGGAAAGAACGATTACCTGCTGCTGGTTTCGGCCATGGCATGCAGCCTGCTGACCGTTGCAGACCATCTGTTACCCTCCAATCTTGAAGCGGCCTACCTTGCAATGCTCATCGTGGAAGCCTTGCTCACGGTGGCCCTTCTTCATCGTTTGATCAGCGTATTCAGAGACCCTGACGGGTTGGATTCCATCGCGGAGCATCACAGGGCCCATGCCGGCAAACGCCCTGGCTTCATGAAGGGAATGTTATGGGGCATGGTCACCTGCCTGCTGTTCGCTGTCTTTTATATCCTATACCTGCTGCAACTCACCTGACCCGGGTATTTCATGAGAAAACGGTTCATTTGAAAAAATGAAAAATCATTACGGTCAGTTACTGTGAAAAAATCAGGCATTTCAAAAGCACAACATGCCATTCACGGTTTTCTGCTCAATTTTCTCACCCTTCGGGCGAACCGGGTGCACCCAACTTTTGCGTTATCAGAGCCTTGAGCTAAGGCGCACCATCTGCAGCTCTGATGCCTTGACTATGGGTGCAGTCGACTCGTGACATATCCGGGCTAATTTCGAAGGAGGCATGAATATGCTGGGAGTTCTCGCAATTATCCTAACGCTGTTCGCTTTGATGTACTTCGCTTATCGTGGTGTTACCGTCCTTGTTCTGGCGCCGATCCTGGCCATGAGTGCTGCACTGCTTTCGGGTGAAATCCCCGCTTTGTCTGCGCTGTCCAATGTCTTTATGCCTGCGGCCGCCAGTTACATCAGTAAGTATTTCCCGGTGTTCATCGCAGGGGCTGTCTTTGGCAAGCTCATGGGAGCCACCGGAGCCGCACGCTCCATCGCTCACTTTATCTCTGAGAAGATCGGGCCCGACTACGCCATCTATGCGGTGGTGGTGGCCACCTCCCTTCTCACCTACGGAGGGGTCTCTCTCTTTGTGGTGGTTTTTGCCATGTACCCCATCGGCTCCATGTTGCTTAAAGAGGCGGATGTTCCCAAGCGCCTTCTCCCCGCATGCCTTGCCTTGGGAGCCTTTACGTTTACCATGACGGCCCTTCCCGGATCTCCCCAGTACATCAACACCATGCCCACGGTCTACTTCGACACCGATATCTATGCCGCTCCCATTCTGGGGATCCTGGGGTCCATGATCATCTTCTTTGGCGGCACCGGTTTTCTGAATTATCGTGCGAAAAAAGCCAAGCTGGCCGGAGAAGGGTATGGCGTCCATCTAAACGAAGGCCTCGAGGACCTTGAAGGGGAAGCTCCGGGTTTTGGCCTGGCCATCGCCCCCATTGCCATCGTCTTTGTGTTGAACTTTATCCTGACCAAGTTCTACTTCGCCTCTGACGCGGTGAAGGCAAAGTATACCGCAGCCGGCTATGCTGTAAACGGCACCTGGCCTGTGGTGATCGGTCTTTCTGTGGCGGTTGTGTTCATTCTGATCTCCATGAATCGATACCTGAGAGAGTCCAACAAGACCATCTTCGATGGCGCGGTGGGATCCCTGCTGCCCATCTTCAACACCGCATCAGAGGTGGGGTACGGCGGTGTCATCAAATCCCTGGCAGCATTTAGCACTTTGAAGCTTGGGATTGTGGCCCTGGCCATCCCCTCACTGTTTAAAGTCGGTATCTCCACCACGCTCCTTGCGGGCATCGTTGGCTCAGCTTCCGGCGGTACCGCCATCGCCCTTGAGGTGCTCTCCAAAGATTTCCTCGCCATGGGCATTCACCCGGAGGTGCTGCACCGCGTGATGATCATGGCGGCAGGGGGCCTGGACACCCTTCCCCACTGCGGTGCCGTCATCACCCTTTTATCTGTCTGCAAACTCGATCACAAGCAGAGTTATATTGACCTGGCGGCCATGACCGTGGGGGCCCCCCTTATCGCGGTGACATGCGTCATGGTGTTTCACCTGCTCACCGGTTTGGTTTAAGGCGCGAAGGAGATGGATATGTCTAAGCAGGTAACTCTGAACGATGCCGTCGCCCTGATTAAATCCGGGGACACGGTGGCCACAGGCGGGTTTGTGGGAAACATGCACCCCGAGGCGCTGTCCCGGGGTGTGAAGGAGACGTTTCTCAGCACCGGGTTGCCCACGGACTTGACGCTGATCTACGCAGCGGGGCAGGGCGACGGAAAGGAGCGCGGCCTGAACCACTTCGGCCACGAGGGGCTGGTCCGCCGGGTCATCGGCGGCCATTGGGGGCTTGCCCCCAAGCTGGGAACCCTGGCCATTGAGAACAAGATCGAGGCCTATAACTTTCCCCAAGGGGCCATCTCTCACCTCTACCGGGAGATTGCCGCCGGAAAGCCAGGGGTGCTCACCAAGGTGGGCATGCACACCTTTGTGGACCCTCGCATGGATGGCGGCAAGCTCAATGAGGTGACCCGAGAGGACCTCGTGGAGCTGGTGAGTATCCGGGGCGAAGAGTGGCTCCTCTACCACGCCCTTCCCATCGATGTGGCCCTGATCCGCGGGACCTATGCGGACAGTGAGGGCAACTGCACCTTTGAGAAGGAGGCCCTGACCCTTGAGATGCTGGCCATTGCCCAGGCTGCGAAAAACTCCGGCGGCACGGTGATCCTTCAGGTGGAGCGGGTTGTGGAAAACGGGACCCTGGATCACAGCCGGGTGGGGATTCCAGGCATTTATGTGGATGCCATTGTGGAGGCGGAACCCCGCGAGCACATGCAGACCTTTGCCGAGCAGTACAACCCCGCCTACTCTCGCGAGATCCGCATTCCCAGCAAGAGCATTCCGCCCCTGCCCCTGGGAGAACGCAAGATCATCGCCCGCCGTGCGGCCATGGAGCTGATCCCCGATGCCATCGTAAACCTGGGCATCGGCATGCCCGAAGGGGTCTCCATGGTGGCCAATGAAGAGGGGGTCACCAACCTGGTGCTCACCACCGAGGCCGGGGCCATCGGAGGGGTGCCCGCAGGCGGCCTGAGCTTTGGGGCCGCCATCAACCCATCGGCCATTATCGATCAGCCGGCGCAGTTTGATTTTTACGACGGCGGTGGCCTGGATGTGGCCTTTCTCGGCCTGGCCCAGTGCGATGGCAAAGGAGACGTGAATGTCTCTCGGTTCGGGACGAAAGTAGCCGGCTGCGGAGGGTTTATCAACATTTCCCAGAATGCCGGAAAGGTCGTCTATTGCGGCACCTTCACCGTGGGCGGTTTGAAGACCTCTGTGGCCGATGGAAAGCTGATCATTGATGAGGAGGGGCGGGGCCGTAAGTTTCTGGACGCGGTGGAGCAGGTCACCTTCTCCGGGGAGTATGCCCACCGCATGGGCCAGCAGGTGGTCTACGTCACCGAGCGGGCCGTGTTTGAACTGACGGAAGAGGGGCTCACCTTAACGGAGATCGCCCCCGGCATGGACCTTGAAAAAGACATTCTGCGGCACATGGGATTCAAACCTGCCATTGCCGAGCCCCTGAAAACCATGAATCCGGCCATTTTTCAGCCGGGACTCATGGGATTGACCCTGGATACACCATCCAAGTAACCCACGTGGAGGTTGATATGAGATTGAGTGGAAAAACAGCCATCGTCACCGGTGGCGCACAAGGCATCGGCCGCGTCATTGCAGAAACCTTTGCGAGAGAGGGAGCCACCGTCATCGCGGTGGACATGACCAAACCGGACTACACCTGCGAAGGCGTCTTCGGATACACCTGCAACGTCACCGACCGGGAAGGCCTCAAAGCGTTTGTGGAGGACATCGTGGGGACATTCGGCAAGGTCGATGTGCTCATCAACAACGCCGGTATCACACGGGACGGCCTGCTTCAGAAGATGACGGAAGAGATGTGGGACCTGGTGTGTGACGTGAACCTGAAAGGGGTCTTTAACCTCACCCAGCTGGTGGGACCCCTGATGATCGACCAGGGCACAGGCTCCATCGTGAACATTTCATCGGTGGTGGGCGAGTACGGCAATGTCGGTCAGACGAATTACGCCGCCACAAAAGCGGGCGTCATCGCCATGGCCAAAAGCTGGGCCAAAGAGTTTGCCCGAAAAGGCGCCAACGTGCGGGTGAACTCCCTGGCGCCGGGATACATCAATACCGAGATGATGAAGACCGTCCCCGATAAAGTGCTGGACCCCATTCGCCGGAAGACCATGCTGGGCCGTCTTGGCGAGCCCGAAGAGATCGCCAAGGCCTGTCTCTTCCTGGCGTCGGATGAGGCTTCCTTTATCACGGGGCATTGTCTCTCTGTGAACGGCGGGTTGAGGCTGTAAGATACGCTCCCACATACAGTCTCCCCTATGAAAAATCCCCTCCACCCCTGTTTCCGGCGGAGGGGATTTTTTGTTTTTTGGTTAAAGAGCCTGCCTCCGGTGGCCAGGTGGGGGCACCTGGGAACCCTGTGGCGAATGCGTGGAGGCCGCCATGATGCAATCACCCTTGAGGCATTCGCGAGGAAGGCAAGGGGTTGCGATCGTTTTTTGAGAAGAGACCTGTTTCATTTTTTGCGTAACGAGAGCTTATGCCTCCGGCGGCCCAGCCGGGGGGCAAACTTTTGAAAAGTTTGACAAACAGGCTTTAAACAACATCA
>NZ_FMUX01000025.1:0-67355 GCF_900101345.1 Desulfoluna spongiiphila
AAACAAAAGCGATGCCTTCTATGGTTAAAGTGGGCAGGGAAAACCTGCCTCCGGCGGCCAGGGGATGATCCCCTAAACCCCAGGTTGCGAAAGCCCTCCCCCTTCGTTCCTCAGGGTGAGGGCTTCCGCGAAGATTTCTGTTAAATTGAGCAAAACCTGTTTGTCAAACTTTTCAAACGTTTGGCCCCCGGCAGGGCCGCCGGAGGCGTCTTTAACCTGGCTGCCTCCGGCGGGTCGCTTTTTTGAAAAAAAGCTCCGCAAAAAACGTTTCTAATGTGAAAAAGTGGAAATTATTTCGGCGGAGCCTGGAAAGGCTTGCTTAAGACCTGTTTATCAAACTTTTTAAAAGTTTGGCCCCCGGCAGGGCCGCCGGAGGCACGCTCCACCCACGCGGTGCTGCCGGTCTCCCGGTTGGGGGAGAGGCGCAGGTGGTGGGTGATGCAGGAGAGGGTGTCGGTCTCGGTGTGGGTGACATAGATCAGGGTGGTTTTTCCGCTCATGCCCACCCGGTCGGCCAGATCCAGGACAAATCGGCTGTTGGCATCGTCCAGGCCCTGGCAGGGCTCGTCTAAGATCAGAAGGGGAGGGGCCTTGATCATGGACCGGGCGATGAGGACCATGCGCTGCTCACCGGAGGAGAGGCTCCGAAGGGGGCTCTCCTTGCGGTGGGAAAGGCCCATGACTTCGAGCCAGGCACAGGCGGCCTCTTTTTCCAGAAGGGAGAACCTCCGGTAGGTGCCGATGGAATCGGAGAGGCCCGAGAGGATGGCGGAAAAGGGGGTGGCGGCGGCGCGGTAGCCGATCTGAAACTCGGCGGAGAGGTACCCGATCTGTTTTTTAATATCCCAGATGCTCTCCCCGGTGCCTCGCCTGCGGCCGAAAAGCGAGATATCGTTGCCGTAGGCCTTGGGATTGTCGCCGTTGATCATGGAGAGCAGGGTGGATTTTCCCGAGCCGTTGGGGCCGGTGATCATGAGGTGCTCCCCTTTGCGAAGGGCAAAGCTGACGCCGTCCACCACGGGCCGTCCGTTGTAGGCCACGGAGACATCGCAAAACCGGACCAGGGGATCCCCTGTACTGAACTCGGGGGTCTCTGCCCCGGGAAGAAAGCAGGCCTGCGGAAGTTCCGCCGGGCAAGGGGTTTTCTCCACGTGTCGCGCCTTGGCCCACGCCGCTTTCGGGCCGCAGGAGACAAGGCGTCCTTGGTCCATCTCCGCCACATGGGTCACCCAGGGCATCACGTCGCCTGCCCGCCCCAGGATCAGCACCGGGGTGATGCCTGCCCGGGAGAGGCTGTGGATACGCTCCCCTAAAGAGGCGGCGGCGCCTTTGTCGAGCCCGCAAAAGGGATCGTCCAGAACAAGAAGGGATGGGTCCGCCATCAGGGCCCTGCAGATCAGGGATTTTCGAATCTCCCCGGTGGAGAGAAAGCGCAGGCCCCGGTCAAAAAGGGGGGCCAGCCCAAAGGACTCTCCCAAGAGGCGGGCCTTGGCCTCATCCTTCACCTGCTCCATGATAAAGCCCAGGGCAGAGCGCCCTGGATCGATGCGGTCCATGTAATCGGTGTCGTCTTCCCGGAGTTCCCGTTCAATGGTGGCCAGGTGCTCCTCAAAGGAGATATGGCCCACAGCTCCGGGCCTGCCGGTAAGAGAACCCGATGAGGGCTCGGCCTTTCCGGCCAGGAGCCTTCCCAGGGCCGATTTTCCCGAGCCGTTGGGACCGGTGACGGCCCACACCTGCCCGGAAGAAAGGGTCAGGTTGATGCTGCGAAGCCAGGCGTCGCCGGCAATACGATAGTCCACAGATGCAAGTGTCATGTCCATGGGGCGTATATACCACAGCAGGGCCGGTAACCCCCAGAGAGTTTCTCTCATTTTCTCTTCCAAAACCCATCGTTTTTCGAAGCATACATATGCCAGCCTTGCCCATAGTCCCCATAGAGAACACATCAATCTCAAAAATTCGAACAACAAAGCCTTCGATTTACGCCATAATGTCTTAAAAAATACCTACCACAGCGATCCAAACACGCCAAAACAAACCAAAATCGCGTAAATATCATCAAAATCCTTTGTAAAATCTTAAATTGTTCATAACTTTTTCGGGTTTTTTCAGTCTGCCCCTTTTCCTCGAGCTTCCGGCCCATGGACCCCACCCGGGGCATCACAGGACCTCCCCGCCCATCCCGGGTCGCTTTTTTCCGCAAAACCCACTGAGATTCATGGAAAAACGACCTTTTTATTTGCCGGACGGTGTGATAATTTTTTAGATGATCGAAGCCATCAGGGCTCGCACGCATACGACCTGATGCCATTGAGCGGTGTCGGCGGTCTCAACCACGATGCCGAGCCCCACGCAGCTCATGGTGCCTGCGTATTGAATGCATGCCGGAGCCCTTCCCCTTTCCGACCTCTCGCCCCTGTCTCCCCCACACATGGCTTGCCCGATACGCAGCAACCCTTTTTTTTGAAAGGCAACACCATGGCCCCAGCTCCGCCACCCACACACCGCGCCACCCGTGCCTGGGCACTCATGCTCCTTGCCCTCCCCCTGCTCCTCTGGGGAACCTGCCGGGCCGAGACCCTCACCGTGGGTTTCCTTGCCGGTGGCGGGGGTCTGGGGGACCAGTCTTACAACGACATGACCTGGGTGGGGCTGGCCAAGGCCCGAAAGCAATACGGAATCCGACTCACCTACGCGCCCACGGAAGAAAACGACGCCTCAAGGCGGCAGGCCCTTGAGACCCTCCTTACCGGCGGGGCCACGGTGGTGGTTTGCAACGGGGCGGGGCTGATCCCGGTGGTGAAGGCCGTGGCAACCCAACGCCCGGAGATCACCTTCATCATCAACGACCACCTCGTCCAGGGGTTCGCCAACATCGTCTCCACCACCTTTGCAAATCACGAGGGCTCTTTCCTGGCAGGGGTCCTGGCGGGAGCCATGACCAAAACACGACGCATCGGATTTATCGGCGGGGTCCGCATGTGCGCCATCCGCTCCTTTCACATGGGCTTCACCCAAGGGGTCCGGTTTGCCAACCCCGACGCAACCGTCATCACGCGCTTCATCGCCGAGAAGGGAGACTACTCAGGCTTCAGCAACCCCGATGCCGGCTACGCCCTGGCCGACACCCTTTACCGGGAAGGCACGGACATCATCTACGCCGTGGCCGGCCTGTCCGGAAACGGGGTCATCCAGGCTGCCCGGGCCCACAGCCGGTATGTCATCGGCGTGGACGCAGACCAGGACCACATGGCCCGAGGGCTCGTCCTCACCAGCATGATGAAGCGGCTGGACCGCGCCTCCCTCATGGAGGTGGAAAAAATCCTCACCCACCGGTTCCAGCCCGGGGAGAGCCCTTACAACCTTGAAAACGGAGGGGTGAGTCTCAGTCCCATGCGGTACACCCGGGAGATGATCCCCGAGGCGATCCACCGACAACTGAAGCTGGCGGAGTCCGACATCATCGCCGGTGAACTCACCGTCCACCGGTGCGAGGAGGCCCCCCCATGAAAACCATCATCCTTCTGCTGGCCTGTCTCCTGATTCCCCTGGGCCCGGTGTCGGGCAAGCCCCTCACCGTGGGCTTTCTGGTGGGCTACTCGGGTATCGGGGACCAGTCCTTCAACGACATGACCTACGCCGGCCTCATCAAGGCCAAACAGGACCTGGGCATCGGCGTCATCGTCGAGGACATGGAAAAATCCCAGGCCGCGGCAGAAGAAGCCATGCAGCGACTTCTCAAGCGACAGGTCCAGGTCATCGTGGCCAACGGCTTTGAGTTCAAAGAGCTGGTGACCGCCTACGCCAGGCGCCATCCCGAGACTTACTTCATCATGCACGATGTGCCCATCAAGGGCCTGGACAACGTGGTATCCACGGTATTTGCCGTGGAAGAGGGGGCCTTTCTCGCCGGGCTCCTTGCCGCGTCCATGCCCGGGGCCCGAAAAATCGGGTACATCGGTGCCGTGGACATCCCCGTGATGGCCCCCTTTCTCACCGGGTTCCGCGCGGGGATCCGGTACGCCTCTCCTGGCATTCCCCTGGAGGTGGCCTATATCTCCGAGGCCCCGGATTACAGCGGGTTCAACGACCCGGCAAAAGGACATGCCGTGGCCACCGAGATGTATGAACGCGGAGCCACCACCATCTTTTCAGTGGCCGGCCTCACGGGAAACGGTGTGATTCAGGCGGCCCGGGCCGCCGACCGCTTTGTCATCGGCGTGGACTCCGACCAGGACCACCTTGCCGTCGGCCATGTCCTCACCAGCATGATGAAGCGCCTTGATATCGCCACCTACAAAGAGGTGGCCAAAATCGCCATGGGCCGCTTCCGTCCCGGCATCCGCCACTACGGCCTCCTGGAAGACGGGGTGGGGCTGTCCCCCATGACCTACACGCGAAAGAAGATCCCCCAGGCCCTGCTCGACCGCCTGGAGGAGGTGCGCTTGAAGATCATCGCCGGTGAGATCCGTTTTCCCCAAACCGGCCTTCCCCCCAAAGGAGCGCCATGACCTTTGCCTGGACACTTCAACGAAAAATTACCACGGGGACCCTCCTGATCCTTCTGGCGGCCCTTATCCTGTCGGGGGCGTTGATCCTGGACAAACAGCGGCACCAGCTCATCGGGGACCTCACCCGGCAGACCGAACGGCTCACCGCCCTGGTTGCAGAGTTCAGCGTGCAGCCCATCGAAAGGTACAACTACTTTGTCCTGGAAGAGGTGGCCCTGAGCGTGGAGCAGTTTTCTCAGGTGGCGTTTTGTGAAATCTACGACACCTCCGGAAACTCCCTGATCAATATCGAGGCCACCATCCACGGGAAAGATGTCACAAAAAAACAGCGCCGTACCGGCAACAACATCCTCATCGCCTCCCGGGCCATCACCTCAGACACCGGCACCTCCTTGGGCGAGGTTGAAATCGGGACCTTCACCGACACCGCCATTGCCCAGCTCCGCATGGACGCCATAACGCTAAGCGTGGGCAGCTTTCTCATCCTGGGGCTGGTGGCTGTGTGCCTCCACCTCTTCCTGGCAAAAAGCATCGTCACCCCGGTGGTCACCCTCTCCACCATGGCCAAAGCCCTCTCCCGGGGGGAATTCGTCAAGCCCGACCTGGACGTGCGCACCGATGAAATCGGCCACCTCTGCCAGGCCTTTCAGGAGATGAGCAGCAGCCTCCAGCACCTTTACGCCCACCTTGAAAAAGAGGTCGCCGAGCGCACCGGAGAGCTGGAGGGGGCCAACCGCCTCCTGCAGACAGAAATCAAAGAGAAGGAAGCCATGGAAAAAGCCCTGCACAAAGCCAAGGAGGACGCCGAGGAGGCCAACCGGTACAAGAGCCTTTTTGTGGCCAACATGAGCCATGAAATCCGCACCCCCTTAAACGCCATCCTCGGATACGCCCAGATCCTCCAGCAAAAGGAGTTGGGAGACCCGGACATCACCCACGCCGTGGACACCATTGAAAAGAGCGGGAGCCACCTGCTGGGGGTCATCAACGACATCCTCGATTTTTCCAAAATCGAAGCGGGAAAAATGGACCTGCGCATGGCCCCCTTTGACCTGGTGGCCCTGTTGGCCAACCTGGACACCCTTTTTGCCCTCAGGTGCAGACACAAAAATCTCTCCTGGGAGGTCACCGGCCCTGCGGACCGCACCTGCCTTCCCGTGGAAGGGGATGAGGGAAAGCTTCGCCAGGTGCTCATCAACCTGCTCAACAACGCCGTAAAATTCACCGGGTCCGGGGCCATCCGCCTCCGGGTCAAAGAGACCGCCCCGGACCTGTTTCACTTTGAGGTCCGTGACACCGGAGCCGGTATCCCCAAAGCATCCGTGGACACCATCTTTCTCCCCTTCCGGCAGGGCCACAGTGATGCCCGGGAGGAGGGCACCGGCCTGGGCCTGCCCATCTCCAGCAGCTATGTCCGACTCATGGGGGGCACCCTGGAGCTGACCTCCGGCGAAGGGCTGGGCAGCCGGTTTCACTTCACCGTGCGGCTTCCCCAGGTCCCCTTAGAAAGCCTGCCCGCCCAAGGCACCGTCCCCGCGCCCAGGCAGCTGGATAAAAACGGCAACCTGACGGCCATGGTGGTGGACGACAACCGGAACAACCGGGACGTCCTTGCCACCATCCTCAAGGGCCTGGGCTTTGCCGTCACCACGGTGGACAATGGCCGGGACGCGCTGGCACAGCTGGAGACCCAGGCAACGGATATCCTCTTTGTGGACTATCACATGCCCGGCCTCACCGGCCTTGACATGGCCCGGGAGGCCAGGAGCCGCGGAACCTCTCCCCCCATTCCCACGGTCCTTGTCACAGCCGACGTCTTTGACCTCAAAGGGCAACTCTCCGCCGAAAAAGGCATTGACCACTGCATCCCCAAACCCCTTCGCATCGACGACGTAACCCATGCCGTGGAGGCCCTCCTCCCCGTAACCTTCAAACCCGTTGAGCATCGGCAGGCCCCGCCACCCCCCATGGCCGCCGACCTCTCCCCGGACCTTCGCCGCGCCATACGGGAGGCCGCGCAATTCGGCAAGGTCAGTGAACTCAAGGAGCTCATGGGCCAGGTGACCCACGGCGACACCAAAGAGGCCATGGCCCGGCTGCTTCGAAAATACGACATGGACGGCATCATCGCCCTGATGAATGCATCCCCCCAAGGAGATCCCCATGCAGACCCCTGACGAGCACACCCCCACCCCGCCGAAAATTCTCATCGTGGACGACAAACCAGAGAACATCGACCTCATCATGAAGATCCTGGAACCGGAGGGGTACAACCTCGCCTTTGCCACCAACGGCACCAAGGCCCTTGAGGTGGCGCGCCACTTTATCCCGGACCTCATCCTCATGGATGTCATGATGCCCCCGGGGCCAGACGGATTTGCAACCTGCACCCAGCTCAAGGCCGACCCCCTCACCACCGATATCCCCGTGGTCTTTGTCACGGCCAAGGGCGAAACCACAGCCATCGTGGAGGGGTTCCGTTGCGGTGGCCAGGATTACATCCCCAAGCCCTTCCGACGGGAAGAGGTCCTCTCCCGGGTCCGCACCCACGTACAGGTGCGCCTTTTGATCGCCAAACAGGCACGGCTCATCGAGGAGCTCCAGGAGGCCCTCTCCCATGTCAAAACCCTGCGCGGGCTCCTCCCCATCTGCGCCGCCTGCAAAAAAGTGCGCGACGACGACGGCTACTGGCACCAGATCGAAAAATACCTCTCCACCCACTCGGAGTTGGGTTTTACCCACGGCATCTGCGCCGAGTGCGCCCGGCGCCTCTACCCCGACCTCGACCTCTCGGATCTCTCCGATACCCCCGACGACACCGTGTAAGGGTGCGACCCCGCCGAAGACACACCGGGCAGGCTCAGCCACCCATGCCTTGGACGGCATGGATCAAAGACCGTGCTCTCTTTTTCGTTTTCAGCCCTGAAACCGCAAAAAAGAGCCCCAAACAGCCTGGTTCCCGACCTGTCCCCCCTTAAAAACCACGAGCTGAACGCAAAGGAGTTAATACACCATAAAATTCTACCAAAGAGGCACATTAAATAAGGCAGAACACCTTTAAAGTCATCACTACCTCAAAAAATCATACCAAAAACACATCCAAACCAATTTCAAACACACCAAAACAAAATATTTATCTGTTTTTCCCAATCCAAGCTCCATTTCCCAGGCAAAACCCCACCCATTGTTCATAACTTTCTGATCCCAAAGCATCTCTGTCGTCTTTTTCCGGTTGCAGTGCCCGTTGCACCGTGGTATTGGTCTTACCAAAAAACATCAATCTGGAGTATTGGTATGACCAAAATAGAGACGGAGGGCCGCCTCTTCCACACCGTGGCCCGCGCCATCGCCGACCGCATCGAGAGCGACGAGTGGCCCCCGGGAACGCGACTTCCCTCCGAGCGAAGCCTGGCCGAACACTTTGCCGTCTCCCGAAGCTGCATCCGGGAGGCCATCCGGACCCTCTCCGAACAGCAGATCGTGGAGACACGAAGGGGGGCGGGAACCTTTGTCTCCGAACCGGACGACTCGGCCCTGTCCGCCCACCTCGCCCGGGTGGTCCCCTTGAAAACCGAACGCCTTGCCGAGATCTTCGATGTCCGGCGCATCATCGAGCCCCAGCTCGCCGCACGGGCAGCCCAACACATCTCCGAAGACCAGCTCGTCCGCCTCAAACTCCTGGTCTATGAACAGGAAAAACGGGCCCTGGCCGGAGAGACCACCGAAGACCTGGACCAGGCCTTCCACCTCTGCCTGGCCGAAGCCTCGGGAAACACCATCCTTTTAAATGTGGTGAAAAACCTCACCACCATCCTGACGGAATCCCGCACCGAGGCCCTCCAGACCCCGGAACGAAGCCGCCTGTCCGTCACCTCCCACGTGGCGGTCATCGACGCCCTGGAACGGGGAGACAGCGCCGCCGCCGAAGCCGCCATGCGCCGTCACCTTGAAACCGTGGAGCAGGCAGTGTTTGAAGGAGGGGAATCAACATGGCCTCCGCCCGCAAAGTAAGCCACCCCAACAGCCTATTTATTTGACCAAAATCGTTCCCAACATCTGTTTATCCAACGTGTCAAAAGCCTGACCATCGGAGGCTGCTTTTGAACCCAGAATAGGACGGAATCAAGATATGCTGACATCGTTTATGATTTATGCGGTTGTGGGCGCCATTGCAGGCGTCCTGGCAGGACTCCTCGGCATCGGGGGCGGCCTGGTCATTGTTCCCATGCTGGTCTTCAGCTTCACCCTTCAGCACATCCCCCAGGAGCTCATGATGCACCTGGCCCTGGGCACCTCCCTGGCCAGCATCATCTTCACCTCCGTCTCCAGCTTCCGGGCCCACCACAAACGCGGCGCCGTGCGCTGGGACGTGTTCAAGCGAATCACCCCGGGGATCCTTGTGGGTACCTTTGCCGGCTCCTGCGTGGCGTCGCGACTCCCCACCCACATCCTCAAAGGGATCTTTGTGGCCTTCCTCTACTACGTGGCCACCCAGATGATCCTCGGGAAAAAACCGGCCGCCACACGGCAGGTCCCCGGCACCACCGGCATCTTCGGGGCAGGGGGCGTCATCGGCTCCTTTTCCAGCCTGGTGGGCATCGGAGGCGGGACCCTGTCGGTCCCCTTCCTCACCTGGTGCAACATCCCCGTCCACCACGCCATCGGCACCTCATCTGCCATCGGCCTGCCCATCGCCCTGGCCGGTGCCTTCGGCTACATGCTCAACGGCCTGGGCACACCCAACCTCCCCGACCTCTCCCTGGGCTACGTCTACCTCCCGGCCCTTATCGGCATCATCTGCTTCAGCGTCCTCACCGCCCCCTTGGGCGCAAAACTCGCCCACAGCCTCCCCGTGGACAAACTCAAACGCATCTTCGCCATCCTCCTCTACGTGGTGGCCACCCGCATGCTCATCAGCGTGTTTTAAAACCAAAAAGCGCCTCCGGCGGCAAGGTGAGCCACCTTGAAAGCAGGTTGCCAGAGGCAACTCTACACAGACTAAAAAAAAGAGGCCGTGTGTCACCCCATGGGCGGCACACGGCCTCTTTTATTTCAACGCTCAAGCCAGCCCAAAAACCGACCATCATTTCCGGGCGAAGCCCGTCAGCGAATGTGATCGACCTGAGGAACGAAGGTCGGGAGCATTCGCGAACCTGGGGTCAAGGGGCTTTAGCCCCTTGCCGCCGGAGGCATCTGTTTGTTTCTCATGATTTCACCAAACCGTAGCCCGTTTCTCCGTGGAGGACTTGATCGAGACCGATGAGCTCGGACTCTTCGTCGACGCGGAAGCCCAGGGTTTTTTCGATGACGAAGCACAGGAGAAGGGTGACGCTGGAGGCCAGAAGGATGGTTACCCCCATGCCCGTGGCCTGGACGAGGAGCTGGTCAAAGGGGCCCCAGGCTTTTCCCGCAGCGGCCGAGGCCTCGGCCATCCAGCTGTCCCGGATAAAAAAGGAGAGCATAAGAACGCCCAGGCCGCTGCCCACGCCGTGGATGCCGAAGCAATCCAGGGAGTCGTCGTAGCCGAACCGGGTTTTCAGGGTCAGGGCCCAATAGCAAAGGCACGAGGAGAGAGCCCCTAAAACCAGGGCCCCGCCGGGCAGCACCACACCGGCGGCCGGGGTGATGACCACAAGGCCTGCCAGGATCCCCGAGACAAACCCCAGGGCGGTGGCCTTTTTGAAAATCCACGCCTCAATGACCAGCCAGGTGAGGGCGCCTGAGGCGGCGGAGATCTGAGTCATGGCCAGGGCCCGGGCCGTGTCCAGGCCGCTGCCCAGGGTGGAGCCGGCGTTGAACCCGAACCACCCAACCCAGAGAAGGCCTGCGCCCATCATGGTCATGACAAGGTTGTTGGGATGAAAAGCGGTCCTGGGAAACCCCTTGCGCGGCCCGAGGTAAAGGGCGGCCACCAGGGCGCTGATCCCTGCAGAGACGTGAATCACCAGCCCCCCGGCAAGGTCGATAACCCCTGCGGCCCCGATGTTCAAAAGCCACCCGTCCGGCGCCCAGACCCAGTGGCACAAGGGGGCGTAGACAAAGAGAAACCACAGGGCGATAAAGGCAATGTACCCCCTGAACTGGACCCGTTCGGCAATGGCCCCACTGATAAGAGCCGGGGTGATGATGGCAAATTTTCCCTGGAACATGGCGATGATGTACTCGGGGATCCCGTCGGTTACTGTCGAGTCGATGCCGGAAAGCAGAAAATAATCGGGATTCCAGCCCCAGAACCCGCCCAGGATACTCTTCCCGAAGGTGAGGCTGTATCCGCACACCACCCAGAGCACCCCGATGACGGCCAGGGCCACGAAGGTGTGCATCATGGTGGAGAGCACGTTCTTGGTCCGCACCAATCCGCCGTAAAACATGGCCAGGCCCGGTACCATCAGAAGCACCAGGGCCGTTGAGATAAGCATCCAGCTCGTGCTGCCCGTGTCCACCCCGTCACCGGAGAGGGCAAAGGCCGACCCCTTCAGCACCACCCATGCCCCTGCCGTCATCATCGCTGTTCGAAACCTGTTTCGCATCATTTATCCCCATCAGAAAGTTCACAAAAAAGCCCTTACGGCAAATTTCCTCATGATTTCGGGGATATCTCTAATCAATATCCGTGCCATCTCGTGACATACGGATATATGGGTCAGCAATTCAACCAGTTATATTCATGCCCGCACACAACAGCAGCGCAAGCAAAATAACATTTATGTAATTCATAAAGCGCATTCATTGCAGTTTTGTTGTTTTCCACCCCGCAAAAAAGATGCGGAAAACCTTCTATGCAACCACAGAGGGCTCAGAAAAAACAAAAAAAAGCCTCCGGCGGCAAGGTGTGCCACCTTGAAAGCAAATTGCGAATGCGCTTTCCCCTTCGTTCCTCAGGGAAAATCGCACTCGCCTTTGGTTCAGATTAAACGGAGTCTGTTTTTAAAAGCTGTTTATCAAACTTTTCAAAAATTTGGTCCCCGGCAGGGCCGCCGGAGGCATCCTCAGGGAAAATCACAATTGTCTTGGGTTTAGATTAAATTAAACGGAGCCTGTTTTTAAAAACTGTTTATCAAACTTTTCAAAAGTTTGGCCCCCGGCAGGGCCGCCGGAGGCATCCTCAGGGAAAATCACATTCGCCTTGGGTTCAGATTAAACGGAATCTGTTTTTAAAACCTGTTTGTTAAACTTTTTAAAAGGTTAGCCCCCGGCAGGGCCGCCGGAGGCTTTTTTGGCCCGAGTCCTCAGTCGCCCTGCTTCATTTTTTTGAGCCGTTTGCTCAGGGCGGGCTGGGAGATGCCGATGAGGCGACTGGCGATGGACTGGTTGCCGTCGGCGCGCTTCATGGCTTCTGTCACCAGAAGATCCGTCACGTCATGGACGGAAGGCAGGGATTTTGAGGAGACAAAGACGCTCTCGTCCTCAGGGACGTCACGGGCGTCGTGGTCATGGGCGGGCAGGGTCATGGAGCCGATCTTGCGTTTGAAGGCGTCCAGGGAAAGCATCTTCGCCTTGTGGGTGCTGACGGCGTCATGGGCCATGGCCTGGAGTTCCCGGACGTTGCCGGGGAAGGGGTAGTTGGCAAGAAGGGTCTCCAGCTCCCGGGGGTAGGTGGGCCGCTTTTTGCCCAGGGCGTCGGCGGCTTCGCCGAGGAAGTGGTTGAGGAGAAGGGGAATATCCCCTTTGCGCTCCCGCAAAGGGGGGATATGCACGTGGTGGGCACAGAGGCGGTAGTAGAGGTCCTTCCGGAACTCTCCCTTGGCCTGTTTCTTGTCCAGATCCTGGTTGGTGGCCACCACGATGCGGGCGTTCATGCGCTTGGGGCGATCGTTCCCCAGGGGATAGTACTCCCCGTTCTGGATCAGGCGAAGCAGCTTCACCTGGGAGGTGACACTCAGGTCCCCGATCTCATCGAGAAAGAGGGTTCCCTGGGCTGCCTGCTCAACCATCCCCTTGCGCACCCCGTGGGCGCTGGTAAAGGCCCCCGGGGCGTGGCCGAAGAGGGTATCGGAAAAGACATTGTCGTCCAGGCCCGCCACGTTGATGGAGACCAGGGGGCCCTCCACTCCGCTGAGGCGATGGGCGGTGTGGGCAAAAAGCTCTTTTCCCACGCCGCTCTCCCCGGTGATGAGGATGGGCATGGCGCTTTTGGCAACAGACTCCAGGTATTGAAACACGGCGCGCATGGCCTTGTCGCCGGTTAAAATCTCTTCAAAGGCCTCCGGGTTTTCCAGGCGGTCATGGAGAAGGCGGCTTCTGATCTCCTTGTGTTCCTTGGACATCTCCACCATCTGAATGGCACGGTTGACACCCAGGACCAGGCGATCCTCTTCGTTGGTCTTGACGAAGTAGTCGTAGGCACCCAGCTTCATGCACCGGACGGCCGGCTCGATCTGGTTGATTCCGCTGATGATGATCACCCCCACCTCGGGGTGCTCCTCGATGATGGACGAAAGGAGCTTGTCCCCGGAGAGCCAGGGCATGTTCAGGTCCAGCAGCACCAGGCCGAAGCCGCCCTGGGCCAGGATCCCCATCACCTCCCGGCTGTCCTGACAGCGGGTGAGGTTGTTGATGCCGGCCGATCGCTCCAGGGCGATGGAGAGGCTTCGGATAAACGGCTCTTCATCGTCGACGATCAGCACCTTGAACGAGGGGTAAAGGGATTTGCGCGGAATCACGGGCGAGTCCTTCTGAACATTGGAAGTCTAAGGGAAGCGGTGGTGCCTTCTCCGGGTTCGGAGACAAAATCCAGCACGCCGCCATGCTCGTTGACAATGGTGGTGGAAACGGAGAGGCCGAGGCCGGTGCCTCCGGTGTCCCGCTTGGTGGTAAAAAAAGGATCGGTGAGGTGGGGCAGGTGGTCGGGGTCGATGCCGGTGCCCTCATCGCGAACCTCCAGGACGACCCCTTTGCGGTCCGGGCTGTTGAAGGTCTTAAGGGCGATGCACTGGTCCGGTGCCGACAGGGCCTGGCAGGCATTTAAGATCAGGTTCACCACCACCTGCTCGATGCGCTGGGGGTTGCCGCGCACCTTGCACAGGCTGTCGCTGCAGGAGACCGAAAAGCAGTGGGTGGCCTTTTTGATGGAGTTGTCCACCAGCCGCGCGGCGGCGCGGACCACCTCGTTTAAATCCATGACCTCCATCTGCCGGGAGTTGTCGATGCGGGAAAAGTCTTTCAGGTCTTCCACGATGTGCTTGATGCGCTTGCCCCCGGCCTGCATCTCGGAGAGCATGTGGGGAATCTCTTCCCGCATGCGGGTGTATTCGAGGCCCCCCACCAGAAAGTCCCCGTGCTGTTCGTAGTACCCCTCCAGAATGGGCCACAGGTCTTCAAAGGAGTCCATGATCACGGGGGTATTTAAGAGGACCAGGCTGTTGGGATTGTTGATCTCATGGGCCACCCCCGAGACGAGGATCCCCAGAGAGGCCATCTTGTCCGCCTGGATGAGCTGCTGCTGCTGGAGGTGAAGCTCCCGGGTGCGGTTAGCCACCTCCCGTTTCAGGGTGCGGTTCCACATGAGGATCGCGCCCATCATCAGCACCAGGGGAACCACCACCACCATGCTGATCTTCACGATGCGCGTCCACGACGGGGTCCGCGGCTCCAGGACCCCGAGCCACTTGTCGTAGATCTCCTGGTACCGGCCCGTGTTCTTCAGGATGGAGAGCCCCTCGTTGAGCCGGGCCTGAAGCTCTGCATTCCCTTTTTTCACGGCGTAACAATACTTGAAGCTCACCGCGGTCTTGCCCGAGGTGACGATGTTGGAGAGGCGGTGTTTCCGGCCCAGATAGAGCCCCGGCAGGTTGGCCACCACGGCGTAATCGTGCTTGCCCGAGGCCAGGAGCCGCAGGGCGTTGGCGTGGGTATCGGTGAGGATCACCGTGATGCCCCCATGCTTGACGAGGTTGTCGTGCATGGAACCGGCCTCCTGGACGATGGCCTCAAAGCCCACAAGGTCATCGACGCTCTTGGCGCTGGGGGAGCCTTTGCGGTAAAAAATGGATTGATGGATCAGGGCGTGGGGAACGAAATCAAACACGGACTGCCGCTCTTCGGTGAACACCGTGCCGGGCAACACGTCCACCTCCCCTTTTTCAAGGGCGGTGCGCATCTCGCTCCAGTTGCCAAGACGGATCTCGATGTTGAGGCCCATGACCTCGGCAATGGCCCGGGTGAGCTCCACGTTGTAACCTGCGGGGTTGCCCTCCTCATCCAGGTACTCGTAGGGAGGGTAATAGTAGTCGCCGCCCACGATGTAGGTTTTGTTGGAATCCACGGGGGTAAGGGCCCGTGCGGGTTCGGGCAGGAAGGCCTGAGAAACAAGGGAGACCAGCAGAAGAAGCACCATGCCCGCGAGCTTTACAGCCCGCTGCTGAGCCGACCCGGCGCTCCCCATGAATATAAAACACGTTCTCATAACCGACCTATTCTTAAATGAAACCACACCCATCGAACCCTGTCATGGTTATGACCCCCGGGGGCTGTTCTGTCAATACGGGTTTGCATGAAAAAAAACGGGCCGGATACCCTCTCTCTTCTGGGAGAAAAGCGTCCGGCCCGTCACGGAGAAAACCTTTAAGGGACAGCAGCCCCGCGTTGGTTACATTTCGACCATGGCGCCGTTGTCCCAGATCTCCTGGTCGAGCTCGCCTTCGGACTTGGCCACCGCACAGGTCACGGCGAGGTCGCCGGTGACGTTCAGGGAGGTTCGCCCCATGTCCAGCAGGGCGTCGATGCCGAAAATCATGGCATAGGCCGCGGCAACGGCAGAGCCGGGCTCGACCTTGAGGCCCACGGATTCAAGAACCATGAGCAGCATGATGGCACCGGCACCGGGGACGCCGGCAGAACCGATGGAGATAAGAACCGCTGTGGCGATCACCGTCAGCTGCATGTCAAGGGCCAGGGGAGCGCCGATGGCAAGGCTAACGAAAATGGCACAGACACCCTGGTAGATGGCGGCACCGTCCATGTTCAAGGTGGCCCCCAGGGGCAGGGAAAAGGAGTAGACCCCACGGGAAACCCCCAGGTTCTTCTCGGCCACTTCCATGCTCACGGGAAGGGTGCCGCCGCTGCTGCGGGTCACAAAGGAGGTGATGATGGCTGCGCGGGAGCGGGAGAGAAACTCAAAGAAGTTGATGCCGTAAAGGGTAAGCAGGCCGCCGTACACAAACACCGCATGGCAGATGAAGGAGGCGTAGACGGTGAGGGTCACCAGGGCCAGGGGACCGAAGGCCTGGGCTCCCTGCTTGCCGAAGACAACGGCGATGAGGGCAAACACACCGATGGGGGCCACCTCAAGGATCCAGCCAACCACCTTGTACATCACCTCGGCGCCGCCTTCAAAGAAGGCAAACATCGTCTGGGCGGCGTTCTGAATCCGCTCGTCGTTGCTTTCACGCAGATGGGACAGGCCGATGCCGAAGAAAATGGAGAAGAAAATGGTGGGCAGCATCTTGCCGGAGGTGATGGCCCCAAAGGGGTTGGTGGGAATGATGTTGAGCAGGGTATCCACCATGGAGGGCGGGGTAATGGACTTGCCCTTGGCGCCGGCAATCCCCACCAGCTCCATGCCCGAGCCGGGGTTGAAGAGGTTGGCAAAGAGAAGGCCGATGGCCACGGCAAAGGCCGAGGTCAACAGATAGAGTACCAGCGCCTTGACGCCGATGCGGCCCAGGCGCGAGGGGTGCACGCTGGCGGCGCCCACCACCAGGGTGAAAATCACCACGGGCATCACGATCATCTTCAGGAGCCGTACAAAGGCCGTACCCAGCGGAGCAACGCTGGCAATCTTGGGCCCGAAGATCAGGCCGGCCACCGCACCGAGCACCAGACCGATCAAGATACGTAGCAACAGGTTTGTGTTAAAATACCAACCAAACAGTCCCGATTTTTTTTCACTGCTATTCTGTGTCATGTCTATTCCCCATCCGTGATGAATAAAACTTAAATACAATCCAAATTTATTTGATTAACCAAGACATGAGCACAGACAGTGCCAACCCGGAATCAAACTGCATGACACCTTGATATCACATAAAATTTTACAACAAGAATTCCCTTTGCATGCCCCCGAAAGGGATATAACCTGTTGACACCCCAAAGGCCCTTCGGACTCTCATTCAATCAAAAAAAACAGTTACATACATCAAATACCGGAGGTTATAGCGGATCACAGGTTATAAGGGTTTGGCCTTCTTATGGTCAAAGTGCATGGAAAAGCCTGCCTCCGGCGGGTCGCTTTTTTGGAAAAAAGCTCCGCAAAAAACGTTCCTAATACACCCGCGCTTCGTTTTGGTCGCCCTTCAGGGCGATCAAAACGAAGCGCGGGTGAGAAAAAGTCAAAAGTATTTCGGCGGAGCCTGGAAAGGATTGCTTAAGACCTGTTTGTCAAACTTTTCAAAAGGTTGGCCCCCGGCAGGGCCACCGGAGGCTGTTTTTTCTTTATGCATGAGGTCATAAACGCTTTTATTTTTGAAAAAAAAGCCCATCCCCCTCGCACCTCCTGCAGGGGTGCTTATCTTACTTCCTAGCAGCCGAAAGCCCGGTCCCCGGCTTTCAGCCCCCATGTATCCCCAACCCAAGGAGGTACCCATGAACTTCCAAAACGCCCAGTTGCCCCCCGGCGCAGAACGTGCCGGTGCCACCCCCACCATGAACGAAACCACCATCGCACCGGGCATCCTGGCAAAGCACATGGCCCCCAAGGGCAAGTGCGGGCTTCTCGTGGTGGAAGAGGGTGCCTGCCAGTTCGTCTGGGAAGACGATCAGGCCCACCCCATCGACTGCGACCCCGAGCACCCCGTGGTCATCTTCCCGGAGCGCTACCACCACGTTGTGATCACCGGCCCCGTGAAGCTGAGGGTGGAGTTCTACACCCTGCCCGTAAGCCTTCAAGGGCTCGATTCCAAGGCCCCCCGGCCCGGGGAAGATTTTATATAGCCCCTGTGTTTACCCATTGAAATCCATCTGTTGCTGTGCAAGAACATGGGGAAGATGGCTGCGTTTTCCTTGCCACCGCCTGCGGCAACCCACCACCCCAGGAGCCCGTGATGAAGATGCTTTTCCCCCACCGAACCTTTCAAAAAATCCACCACACCCCACGCGGCGTGCTTTTGTTCACACGCGCCCTGGCTGCCCTTCTCCTTCCGGTGCTGTTTCTCATGCCCGCCCCCTGCACCGGGGAATCCGCTGAAACCATCGTCCGGGATGCCTTTGACTACTGGCGCGGGGAAGCCTCCGTCTCCCGGCTCACCATGACCATCCACCGCCCCAGCTGGCAGCGCACCGTCTCCATCGACGCATGGACACAAGGGGAGTCCGAGAGCCTTTTTGTCATCAAGGCCCCGGCCAAGGACAGGGGCAACGGCACCTTGAAAAAAGGGCGCACCATGTGGGTCTACAACCCCAAGGTCAACAAAATCATCAAGCTGCCCCCGTCCATGATGAGCCAAAGCTGGCAGGGCTCGGATTTTTCCAACAACGACCTGGCCAAGACCGACAGCCTTATCTACGACTACACCCACAGCCTGACGGGGCAGACCACGCAACACGGCCACACCGTCTACAGCATCCGCTCCGACCCCAAGCCCGACGCCCCGGTCATCTGGGGCATGATCACCCTTGAAATCCGGGACGACCACATCCTTTTAAAGGAAACCTTCTTCGACGAAGAGCTGGAACCGGTCAAGGAGATGACCGCCTCGGACATCCAACCCGTGGACGGCAAGCCCTTTCCCATGACCTGGAGAATGGCCAAAACAGACACACAGGACGAGTACACCCTCATGGTCTACGACGCCCTCACCTTCAAACAGGAGCTCAACCCCAACACCTTTACCCGGGCCAACCTCATCAAGGTGGCAAGGTGAGCCACCTTGAAAGCTGGTTTGCGAATGCGATTCGGATGTCGTTACTCAGCCTGTCTCGCGTCCGCATTCGCGTGATGTACGAGGGCCTGCACCGTGCATAACAAGTGCGTGAGTTGCCTGTGCTGCAATTTCAATTCATGGTTTGTTGACTCCTCTCGAAACTACGCCAGCACGAAGGGGATTATCCCTAAAACCCCCAAATCGACACCCGCTCCGTGACTCGCTTGGGGGCAGGGTACGCAACGAATGCCGTTGGTAGATCTGATTTCATGATAACCACAGGCGTAACGACATCGCACCCACACCCGGCCGAACGTGTGGCAATGCCCGAGTAGCCACCAGCGTTGATTGCGGGCGCAGCCCGCGGCGAACGCCCCTGCGCTTTTCCCTGAGGCACGAAGGGAAAAGCGCAGGGGCCATCAGCTTTCGAGGTGGCTCACCTCGCCGCCGGAGGCAGGTTTTTCGCTTTTTTGCCCTTACCCTATACCCAACGAGGCAACACATGATCCACGACATCCCATTGGCATGGCGGAACATCTGGCGGAACCCGAGGCGCACGCTGCTGACGGTTGCCGCCATTGCCTTTGCCGCGCTTTTGCTGGTGTTTATGCTATCGTTTCAGTTCGGGACCTACGAGACGATGATCAACGCCTCGGTCTCGTTGCGCACGGGGCATCTGCAGGTGCAGGCGGCGGGGTACCAAAAGGACCGGGAGGTGCGTCTGGCCTTGAACTGGAGCCAGGAGACGGAAGCCGCGCTTCTGGAAGGGGATGCCCGGGTGGTGGCTGCGGCGCCGAGGGCCAACGGGTTTGCCCTGGTCACCAGCGGCAGCAGAACCTACGGGTGCATGGTCACGGGGGTGGATCCGGAGCGCGAGAAAAAGGTCTCCACCCTGGCAGCCATCATCAGGCAGGGGAGTTACTTTTCAGGGGACGACGGCGCCCTGGTGGGGGAGACCCTGGCCCGGAATCTCAAGGTGGGGGTAGGCGATGAGCTGACCCTTCTGGGCCAGGGCCGGGACGGTTCGGTGGCGGCCACGGTGGTATTGGTTCAAGGCGTTTTCGAATCGGGGCTGGACGCCTACGACCGCAACGTGGTGCTCTTGCCCCTGGCCTTTTTCCAGGACCTCTTCTCCATGGAGGGCGGGGTCCACGAGGTGGCCATCCGGGCCAGCAGCCTCTCGGAGGTGGCACCGTTAAAAGCAGCGCTGAACACCAGGCTGGCGAAACTGCCCCACGACGGACCACCCCCTGTGGCCCTGGACTGGATGGACCTGATCCCCGGTCTTCTCCAGAGCATCCAGATGGACCTGGTGAGCGGGATCATCATGTACCTGATCCTCATCATCGTGGTGGCCTTCAGCATTTTAAACACCTTTGTCATGGCCATCTTCGAGCGCACACGGGAGTTCGGGGTGATGATGGCCATCGGCACCACACCGGGACGCCTCATGGGGCTGGTACTCACCGAATCCTTTTTCATGACGGCAACGGGCCTTGCGGTGGGCATCGTCTTCGGAGCGGCCCTGACCCTCTGGTTTGAGACCCACGGCATCCTCATCCCGGGAAGCGACCAGATCATGAAGGCCTACGGCATCAGCGGGCGTCTCTACCCGAAGCTCTCGCTGCTCTCCGCCACCATCGGCCCTGTGGCGGTCCTTGCCATCACCCTTTTTTCCGCTCTTTTTCCCGCCCTGAAAATCCGGCACATGAAACCCGTGGAGGCGATGCACCATGCATAGCGAACTGGCCTGGCGCAACATCTGGCGCAACCCGAGGCGCACCCTGGTGATCACAACGGCCGTGGTCATCGGGATCTGGAGCATCATCCTCTTGAGCGCCCTGACCCGGGGCATGCAGCGGGAGATGCTGGCCAACGGCATCAAGACCCTCACCGGCCATATCCAGATTCAAAATCCCAGGTATATCGACGACCCGGTGGTGGACTACGTCCTGGACGCGCAGCCCTTTAAGGCTGAAACCCTTTTTACGGACCTGCCCGCGGGAAGCCACTGGACCGGACGCATCCGTGTGGGGGCCGTGGCCGCCAACGCCCGCCACTCCGGCGGGGTCACCCTTGTGGGGATGGACCCCATGCGTGAGCCGTCCGTCTCCTTTATCGGCGGGGCCGTGACCGAAGGGCGCCCCTTGACGGCATCGGACCGCAACAAGGTGGTGGTGGGCCGGGCCCTGCTCACCACCTACGAAGCCAGGATCGGCCACAAGCTCATCCTCATGAGCCAGGATGCCACCGGTGAAATCGCCTCCAAGGCCTTTCGCATCGTCGGCATCTTCGACGCAGACATGGAGGCCACGGAGAAAACCTACCTCTTTGTCCCCTTAGAAGCTGCCCAGCAGATGCTGGGGCTGGGCGACAAACTCTCGGAGGTCTCCATCCTGCTGCCCGCCATGGAAGGGGAGAGGGCCACAGCCGATATCCTCACGGCAGCCCTTGGCGATGAGACCCTGACCGTCACCACCTGGCAGGAACGCCTGCCCATGCTCGCCGCCTACCTGAAACTCTCGGACTCCTTCATCTATATCTGGTACGGGGTGGTCTTCATCGCCATGGGTTTCGGCATCGTCAACACCACCCTCATGGCCGTCTTCGAGCGCATCCGGGAGTTCGGCCTTGTGCGGGCCCTGGGCATGAGCCCTTCGGGCATCGTCCGAGGGGTCATCCTGGAATCCCTTTTCCTGCTGCTCATGGGCCTTGCTGCCGGCAACCTTCTGGGCATCGCCACGGTCTCCCTCATCGCCATCCACGGCATCGACCTCTCCGCCCTTGCCGCGGGCACGGAGATGTGGGGCATGCCCCGCATCATCATCCCCCTTCTCACCCCCACCGACATCCTCACCGCCAACGGGGTCATCGTCACCCTGGGCCTGGCCGTGAGTCTCTATCCGGCCACCAAAGCGGCCCGCATCACGCCCGTGGAGGCCCTGCGGTATACATAAGGATCGTGAATGCTATTCAGCTTGCCTCCGGCGGGTCGCTTTTTGAAAAAAGCTCCGCAAAAACTTTCCGGTTGCTTGGCCCCCGGCAGGGCCGCCGGAGGCTTGTTTGATCTGAATAGTTACAAGATCGCGAATGCTCCCGGCCTTCGTTCCTCGGGTCAATCACATTCGCTGCCGGGCCTCGCCCTTGGAATCACGCTACACTGGTTTTCCGGCTGAATTTGACATACCGAACAGGATTCCCCTTCACGCCCCATCTGACATCAAAAAATCAACACATTATAAACATTGACAGAGCACCCCACCAACCCCTATAAATTACAAGATTTATACAAATCATTCATCCCCATGGGACCCTTTGTATCCATCTTCCATCCTGCACGTTCCATCGTCTCCTTCTCCGCCACAGACCCATCTCTTTTCGGTTACCGCACCAGCGGTTGCGCGGATGTCGTCCCATGGGCACGGCCGTTCTTTAACCCCCATGTTTTACCGATTCAAAGGAGACCCACCATGTCACAGCAAAAATTTGACGGCACGTACAACGTAACGATCTTTATTCCGGAACGCGGCAGCTACCAGTCCATGACGGAGACCATGACCATTTCCACAGCGACTGAAGGAAGCGATGAGGTCCTCCAGCCCACGAGCCAGCTCTCGTTTATGAGCTATACCTTCCAGCTCAGCGGCCGCATCAACACCCAGACAGGCCTTGCAACCATCAGCGGCCAGGCCACAGACTCCGGCGTCTCACTGGATCCGGCCCTCTGGAGCTTCGTGTCCACCCCGGCCCTTCAATCCGTCAGTGCCGCGCGGGTTGTCTTTAACGGCGCGGCAGCCATCGGCTTTTGTTTCTCCCTGTTCGGCATGAAAGAGGGACAGGAGACCTTTGAAGGCCAGAGCATTCCCGAACTGTTCATGAAGGACTTCCAGGCCACCACACGGCCCGTACCCAAGATGTAAGAACCATCGCCGTTGCCTGCTCCCGGGTTGTCCCCTTCCGGGAGCAGGCTTTGCCCACTCCTCTGGAAAAAAAGCGATGCCTTCTATGGTTAAAGTGGGCAGGGAGAACCGCCTCCGGCGGCCAGGGGATGATCCCCTGGACCCCAGGTTGCGAAAGCCCTCCCCCTTCGTTCCTCAGGGTGAGGGCTTCCGCGAAGGTTTCTGTTAAATTGAACAAAACCTGTTTGTCAAACTTTTCAAAAGTTTGGCCCCCGGCAGGGCCGCCGGAGGCGTCTTTAACCTGGCTGCCTCCGGCGGCAAGGTGTGCCACCTTGAAAGCAGGTTGCGACTGCGCTTTCCCCTTCGTTCCTCAGGGAAAATCACAATCGCTGTTAATTCAGATTAAACTGGATCTGTTTTTAAAAAGGTTATCCCCCCGGCAGGGCCGCCGGAGGCATAGGCTGAAGGGGTACCAAAAACGCCTTTTCTTACATCTCTTTCGAGCGCCTCAACACCTTGTCGGCCTCTTCCATGGCGTAATCGTAGAGTCGCCCGTACATAAAAAGGGTGATCCCTTTTCCGGCGGTGCGCCAGCCCAGGCTCGCGGCCACCTTGATGAGGCCGCCCCTTGCGGTAAGGCGGTAGGCGGTAAGGGGCCACTTGAGCCAGCCGTAAGCTTTTTTCCCATGGGAGAAAGCATCTTTGACGCTTTTAGGGAGGGTCTCTTCGGCATACCGGCGGGCAGACGCCAGGGTGTCCAGGCGAAGGCGGTAGAGACGCCCGGCCACGGGCAGGGATTCGCCTTTGCCAAGGTGAGCCAAAAGGTGGCGGGTGGATTCCAGGATGGGGCCGATGCGGGTTTCGTCCAGGGGGTGATCGGATTCAGGAAAATGGCACTGGGCAAGGATCTCGGCGGACTCTGCCACGGTCTCCCCAAAGGTGGATAGGCTGGGGGTAGGGTGAAGAAGCGCCGACACCCCGGTGATCCGCTTTCGAAGGGGGGCAAGGGCGGGGTCCATGGCCGCTGGGGGGGCATCGTCCAGGTCCTCCAGCTCCTTGAGGGCTTCTTCCATGGTCTCGGGGGGTTCCTCCGGGTCTTCCCCTTCAGGGTCCGATACGCCGTAGAGTTCCAGGGCGGTTTTGCCCACAAAGAGATGAAGGTCCGCCAGGAGGCACTTTCCAAGGACCATCATGGAAAGGTTTCCGGAAAGGGTGATGAGCCAGGAGACGGGGTCAGGCAGAAGAAGGAGACGAAGCACGTTCATGCCGGAGACCCACTGCCTGAATCGGAGGTACCAGCGCACCGGAGGAAACCCGGTGATCTTTTTGAGCCGGCGGGTGTTGGTCTTGACCGTGCGGATGCGTACCCGCCTGATGCGGCTCAGGCCGGGCCGTTCGAGCACGGTATCGAACCGATCCAGGGAGCGGTTCAGGGTTCGGATGAGGTGACCGACGGACACCTTCAGTTCAGGACGGGTTGCTTCCGGGTGAAAGGCTGCCGCCACTTCGGTGAGGTAGTCGTGGAGCCCTTCAAGGGTTGGCAGATCGGGGGAAAAAGAGCGCAGGGTCCCTTTGCAGCGGGTCACCACCACGGCAAGGGCTGCGGCCTCATCGTCCGGGGCGACTTGGGCCCGCGCTTCAAGGGTTCGTACCTCACGGGAAAGGGAGAGGGCCCAGCCCACCACGCGCAGGGCCCTGGTGGCTGCCAGAACCACAAGGGGCACCAGGATCACGGCCAACCAAAGGGTCCATTCTGTAAACAAGGGAAAGGTCATCGTGTCCTGCGGCTGGGTTCAGGTGAGAAAAATCTTAAAAAGTTATGAACAATCCGGGGATTCACGAAGACTCCCCAGGAAGACTTTTCAACAATCGCCCCGTTTGAACAACCTCAACGGGGTTTTTCAGGGAAAAAGGGTCAAGTTTCAGCCCAATTACACAGCCCTATCATCCCAAACCGCGAAACGACACCCCAAAAAAAGCCGGGAGTGACCCGACAAGGGCAATCTTTGCAAACAAAAAAGGATCACGGGAAGATGTCAGGTCAGGGAAGGGGGGTATCGGCGCGGGAGATTTTCTGGATCACGGAGCCGAGAAAACGGCACACCGTCTCCATCTCCTCTTTTGTGAACCCCTCGGCGGCGAGTTCGTTGAACCGATCCACCAGGGGCAGGGCATCGGCCGCGGTTTGAGAGCCTTTGGCCGTGATGTACACCTGAAAGGCTCTGCCGTCCGCAAGGCAGCTGCGCTTTTCGATGAGCCCTGCCTTCTCCATGCGGGCCACAAGACCTGTAATGGCTGAATTGTTCAACCCCAGCCCTCGGCTCAGCTCCTTTAGAAGGCAGCCGTCCTCTTTTTCAAGGAGAAACAGGGCGGCAAGTTGGGCCGAGGTGACAGAGAGCTTCTCCGCCAGGATGGCATCGGCCCATTTCAACAACACGTGACGGCTGCGGTTGATGAGAAAAAAAATACGGCTGTCCGGTGTATCGTCCATGGCGCCTCAATGGGTATAGGTCTTTTTCCATCCGTTTCGGGTCTTCTGCCGATGGTCGTTCAGGGCGAGAAAAAAGGCCCCCACGGAGAGTTCCGCACAGTGAAAGTGATCTTCTTCCAAGGTCTTTAAGTAGCCTGCGACTTTTTCAGGGGTCACCTCCCAGGCCTCGTCCAGGGACCGGCCCTCGGTCATGGAGGCCACGGTGTTGGCACAGGCGATGGTGTTCATGCACCCGTCGATCTGAATGGAAACGTGCTTGATGGTCTCTTCTTCAATGGTAAGAAACATCTCCACCGTGTCTCCGCAGTCCCCCACGCGCTTGCCGTAGCCGTCGGGGTTCTCCACGCGCTCCAGCCTTTCATAGCTGTAGGCCATTTCAATATACTCGTCGGAATGCTGCTCCAGAAAATTCTGCTCGTGATGATCCATGATTAAAATACTCCGTTGACCTTCGATAATATACCGGAAAAGAGGGCCATCTCCTCCTCAGTCAGGGCAGCTGCCATCTCTTCGGTTAAGCTCACATGATACTCATGGTGGCGCTTGAACAGCTCCTCGCCTTTGTCCGTCAACACAATTTCATAGGAGCGGCGATCTTTTTCATGGGCCTCCCGCCTGAGGTAGCCCTCTTTTTCAAGGCGATCCACCGTCACGGTCACCGTTCCTGTGGTGACCCCTTTTTTTTCGGCAAGCTCCCGCATGCGAAGGCGGCCCTCATGCCCCACGATCTCTATGGTATGCATCTGGGAGGGGGTCAGCCCGCTCCCTTTGACCACCGAGTTTTCCCAGGAGGAAATCTTTTCGTAAAATTCCACAATTTGACGGGCAAGCTGCCTGACCTTCACCGATGCCTCCTGCAAAAAAAGTCTCCCACATCACCCCCCGGGCTTCCGAACACCCCTTGGAATAAGGAATGATCCCCACCCATGAAGGGGCAAGGCCCCGATAAAAGCGTGGACACCGGGCCCACCTGAGGGGCGGCTTTCTCTCTTGTGAGGCCAGGGCCATGGCTGTCACCAGGGCTCACTGCCGGGGCGATCTAACCTACCGGTTTATCCTGTGGATACAAAAAATAACGGCACCGGCCGTGCCACCCGTTGCAATAGCATATCTAAATAAAACTGCAACGGATTTTATGTGCCGGACCGGCTTCGATCCAGTCTCCGCAGGGCCCCAAGCCCATGAGTGTACCCCGAACGCCGACAAATTTCCAACAGGCTTTTTCAATTGATCAATTCCGGTCCCAACGTTAAAATAGCGACCCAGGCCCTTTTACCATCCGGGGATCGCCCCGCAGATTAACCTATGGAGACGATCATTGAAGCAGCTCAGCACCCACCTGTCCTTATTGACCGGACTTCTTTCACGGGTTCTTTTTTCCCTTCTCTTTGCCACCTGCCGGCTGGAAATTTTCGGCAAGGACACCGGCGCTGCCCACAAACGGCGCCAGACCCACGGCAACGTCCTGTATGTCACCTGGCACCAGCGACTGATTCCTTATATCTGGTACTACCGCTTCAAAGAGGTGGTGGTGATGGCCAGCATGAGCCGGGACGGAGAACTCGCCTCGCGCTATGTCGAGGCCTTTGGCTGGATCTCCGTGCGGGGATCATCCAAGAAAAGGGGACGTGAGGCCCTTTTGGAGATGGTGCCCTACGTCAAAAAAGGCCACCCCGCCGCCCTGGCCTGCGACGCCCCCACCGGTCCGGCCTACATCTCCAAGATCGGCATCGTCGCCCTGGCCCAGAAATCCGGGCGTCCCATCCAGGCCGGTATGTGGAGCTGCGACAACTACTGGACCTTAAGAAGCTGGGACCGCACCATCATCCCCAAGCCCTTTTCCCGTATCATGCTGATGTACGCCGACCCCATCCACGTGGACGAGGACGCCTCAAGGGAATGCTGTGAAGAAGCCCGCCAACTGCTGGATGAGCGCCTCAACACCATGATGTACCAGGCCGATCGCTACTTTGCATCCGGCGTCTCCGATCCCCGGGACATCCCGGTTCCCACCCCGGTACCCCGCCCGGACCCCAAGGAAAGTCGCCAAAGGTAACCTTTTATAAACACTGTAAAAATCAAACTTTTTTCATCAATCAAATCCTCTGAGAAGCAATTGACATTGAAAGTTCCCCCTGATAAGATCAACCCCGTTTTATATTTCTATATGTGGTGATTTTAGGGGAATCACTTAATAAACCGGGACGGCCGCAGCGGAGCTGGCGAAACATCAAGGTTTGCACCTTCATGCCGACCGTCATCGACTGGGAGAGGAAAGGAAACAAAACATGAACAAAACCCGTATTATTACGCTGCTGTCCGCCCTGGTGGTCTCGCTTGCAGCGGTGAGTCTTCTCTGGGCAGGGACCACCGTTGAAGACACCTTCGACATGAAAACCAAGGAGTACACCGAAGCCGGCGGACACAAGTACAGCCCGGTTCCGTTTACTCACAAAAAGCACCACGAAGACTACAAGATCACCTGTGGTGAGTGCCACCACGATGAAAACGGCAAAGCCCTGGAACTCACCATGGGTGACGACGTCCAGCGCTGCATTGAGTGCCACGACAAGCTCGGCAAGGCTCCCAAGGGCAAAGGCAAGAAAAAACTCAAGGGCAAGGAAAAGCGCCAGTATCACGCCGAAGCCGTTCACGACAACTGCATCACCTGCCACAAAGCCTTCAACAAAGAATTTAAGAAGAAGGCCAAAGACAAAAAAGCCAAGGGACCGGCACCCACCAGTTGCAAAAAGTGTCACACCGAGGGCAAGATCAAGAAGTAATCGCCCCTGAATCATGCGATGCCATCAAAGGCGCTTTTCCCAGAGAAGGGAAAGGCGCCTTTTTTTATGGCCGGACTCAGGCTCCTCTGGATGGGGCCTGTGGTTCCCCACCCTCGATCTTCCCTTCACCGCTGGAAAAACAGATCACGCTTTCCCTTTGCTTTCCCCATGCGATTTATACCGCTGAATACATAACTTATTCGGGCACCATGGCCCCACAAATTAAAATAGGTATCGAATTTAATCAATTTAAGCCTTAAGTAAACATAGTTCTGTGCCGTTAAAACTATATTAGTGGAAATTAACCGTATGTAAAATTACATTTCCACACCAGAAACCCGCCTGTTTTTAATGCGTTGTTACCCCCTTCATCACCTGGGGGGGCACTGTTCCAGGGCAGCATATGAAGAGCTCCTCTTCATGACATATATATCAACGTTGGCACGGAGAATACCAAATGAAGTTACGATTAAAATTCCTCATACCGGTCCTTGTAATCATTCTCACCGGCCTTGTGGCCATCACCACCCTGGGGTATGTCAGCTCCAAAAACGCTTTAAAACAAAGCGTCCATACCCAGCTGACCTCCCTCACCGAAGCCACCTCCGAGGTCCTCGGAAAGTTCATCCGAGACAACCGATCCCTGCTCCACTACTGGGGATCGGATCCCTTGTACAAGCGCTTCGCCCGGGACAGGAGTTCCATCCGGCGCAAGGCCGTCCACGAAAAGCTCTCCCGCATCCTCGAGACCTTCCCCAGCATCGAGAACCTCATCATCACCCTGCCGGACGGCACCATCATTGCTTCAGGGGTTCCGGGGGTAGAGAACTCCCTCAACATTTCCGACCGGCCCTATTTTAAAGAATCCCTCAAGGGGCAGCCCGTCACGTCACGTGTCCTTAAAAGCAAGGTGAGCGGAGAGCCCGTCTACGTGGAATCCCTCCCCTTGACCCAGGGCAGCACCATTGTCTGCATCATGAGCCTGGTGATCAAAATGAACACCGTCACGGAACTCTTCATCGACCCCATCAAGGTGGGAGAGACGGGTTACGCCTTTGTCATGGAAGAAAACGGTGCGGTCATTGCCTATCCGGACAAGACCAAGATCCTGACCCTCAACGGCAACATGTTTGATTTCAGCAAAGAAATTTTGAAGCTGAAAAACGGACTGCGGACCTATGATTTCAAGGGCCAGGAGAAAATTTCCGTCTTCAAGCAGGAGGAGTTGTCCGGCTGGATCACCGTCATCAATGCGCCTTCTGATGAGGTCTTTGCCGCTGCCGTCACCCTTCGCAACCGGTTGATCGCCATTGCCACCATCACCATGGTGGTGATCTGGCTGGTGGTGCGAACCCTCACCCAGGCCATGGTGGTCAATCGCATCAAGCACATCGCCTCCCGCATGAAGGATATCTCCGAAGGGGAGGGGGACCTGACCATGCGCATCCGCATCCAGTCCGAAGACGAAATCGGTGAGCTGGCCCGATGGTTCAACACCTTTGTGGGCAACCTCCAGGAGCTCATCACCCAGATTGCAGGGAAAACACAGGTCATCGATGGTGCCACCACCGACCTTTCCGGTGTCACCCACCAGATGAAAACCGCCTCCGGGGACATGAGTGAAAAGGCCCTTTCCGTCACCTCCTCCGGGGGAGAGCTCAACACCCACATGGCCGATGTCGCCGCTGCCATGAATCAATCCTCCGCCGGAGCCGGGATGATCGCCTCGGCCGCCGAAGAGATGACCGCCACCATCACGGAAATTGCCGGCAACTCCGGACGTGCCCGTGAGATCTCCACCCAGGCGGCCAGCAAGGCCAGCGGGGTGGCCAAAGGGGTGGAGCAGCTGGCGTCAGCAGCCCGGGACATCGGGGTGGTAACGGAGACCATCTCCGAAATATCGGACCAGACCAACCTTCTGGCCTTAAACGCCACCATCGAAGCGGCTCGGGCCGGTGAAGCGGGCAAGGGATTTGCTGTGGTGGCAGGGGAGATCAAGGAGCTGGCCCGGCAGACGGCCGAAGCCACCGGGGAGATCACCGAACGGATCCGGGGAATCCAGAGTTCAACGGACACGGCGAGCACCGACATCGCAGAGATTGACACCATCATCTCCAATGTCAGTGAAATTGTCGCCGGGATTGCCGCCGCCGTGGAAGAGCAGTCCGTCACCACCCGGGAGATTGCGGACAACGTGGCCCAGACCTCCATGGGCATTGATGAGGTCACCCGAACCATCTCCCAGAGCAGTGAAGAGACCCACGGCATCACCCTGGAGATGGAAGAGGTCAACCACAAGGCTCAGTTCCTGGCTGAAAACAGCTCACGGGTTCAATCCGATGCTGAAAATCTGACCACCCTTTCCGGGGAGGTGAGCGCTCTGGTATCCCGTTTTAAGGTCTGAAATTAAAAAAGTGGCCTTTTTTTGAATATGGGGGGCTTTGGTCCCCCATTTTTTTTGTCTCACAGGGGAATTTATGGTATGGATGCCTCAAACCCATCATCTTGAAGTGAAAGCATTTTTCTTCGGTAGGGGAGACAAGGGTCTCACCCGTGATACCGCCAAATGATTTCCTTCGGTGCGGCTTTTAGGGCCATGCAAAACATATTCATGCCGTTCATCACTGCGAGCCGCCTGGGTATTGATTGATATCAACCGCGGGTTAAGGCAGTTGCCATCCCCGCCCATGGCGGGGCGAGCCCTTATGTTTTTTGTATGAGCCGCTCCTGAACCAAAGCCGTCACAGCTAACGCACAGCAAGTCATGACAGGAAGTGAGACCGTTGAAGAAGGATGTAAAGATCAGGGTTCATTTCAAACCCGGTAAATCAAAAAGAACGTGCAAGCCCCTCTCCCTCCTGGGAGACCTCATTGAATCCGAGCGCATGGAACTGGCCGTCCAGTCCATCATGGCCGAGAACCTCTACCATATCCATGAGAAGAGCCAGAACCGCAGCGTGGCCCTGATGAGCGGCCTGATCCAGAACCGCTGCGACAAAGGGTGGGTATGGATCAAGGGCGTCATCGGCAAGGGCCCCATGAAAGGACAGACCCATTACTGGCTGGAAAGCGACGGATGGGCGGTGGAAAGCACCGACATTCCCGGTTCCGTCCTGACCGACCCCCACGGGGTCCTTGTCATGGATGCCGGGATGTACAGAAAAGAGATGAAGCTTAAAGCCGTGACCACCCGCAAAGCCAAGCAGGTGACCCAGTGGCTGCTTAAGCAGAAGAAGAAGCGTGACGCAGCCATGCAGGACAAACCGGCTCCGGCCCGCCCCACCGCTCCCAGGCCCGTGACTCCGCCCACACCTCCTGTGGCACCGGAACCCAAGGCGACCGCTGAAACAATGAACAAGCCCGAGGCGGTGACCCCACCGGCTCAACCGGTTCAGCCCGCTCCTTCCACGGAAGCAGGCACCGCCGACGAGAGCTGCCTCGACACTGCGGCACGGGAACTGGCCGCCATGGACCCGGGGGACAAGACTGCCTACAAAGACCGGCTCATGGAGGTGATGAACACCCTCAAAGCAGAAGGGATCACCCAGACCCGCATTGCCACGGTCTTCTTAAAGGAGAAAGTACCAACGCGCTCCGGCAGGGGGACCTGGAACCCCCGCATGGTGGGCGACATCTTCAAGCAGATTTAACCCTGCGGACGAGGATGCATCCCATCCCTTTGTGCTTTAAACGCCAGAAGGTGCGGCTTCCGCACCTTCTGGCGTGATGCCTGCCACCGGCCTTTTATGAAAGGCCTCTTTCTGCCCCCTTCCTCACCACCCATTCCCATGTATTTCAACATCTCTATTTGTAACGCCAACAAACAGCCTTCTATGGTTAACGTCTGATGAATCACAGGGGCAAGAGGGCTCAGGAAAAAACAAAAGCAATGCCTCCGGCGGCGAGGTGTGCCACCTCGAAAGCAGGTTGCAAATGATTTTCGATTGGTCTGAGCCTGTTTATTAAACCCGTCGTTTTAAGATCAGGCAAAAATTTTGCCCCCGGCAGGGCAGCGGGAGGCATAAGGTGATCCCGTGGCGCAGGGCCGCAGGGCTCGTTGGGGCAGGCAGTTATTCGTGGTTTTTGTATTCCAGGGCTTTTGAAACGAAGGAGGGAGCCCAGGCAGGGGTTCCCAGGGCGTGGATATGGGTGTAGGTGGCCAGGGCGTTGTATTTGGTGATACCGTCGGCTTTGTCGGCCATGCCGGTACCCCGGGCCATGGTAAAGGCGGCGTCGTTTTCTTCCCGATCCCATCGGGTGATTTTGGAGTAGCGGAACTCATGGCCTTTGATTTGGGTTCCCACCTCGTAAAAGGGGTTCTCACCGGTGATCTCGGCCACCACGTACCCGTGCCCCTGGGGCCGCTTGGAGACGGAAAAGGAGAGGGGAAACAGGCCGGTCATGGGATGAACCACCCCGTCCACTTCAAGCTCTTCCCCCATGTAGATGAGGCCGCCGCACTCGGCGTACAGGGGCATGCCCTCTTTGATGCGGGCAAGGAGGCTCTCCCTGAAGCTGACGTTCTCGCCCAACTCCCGGGCATGGGTTTCGGGGAATCCCCCGCCGATATACACCCCGTCGAGCTCTTCGGGAAGCTCTGTGTCCCGCAAGGGGCTGATCATCACCACCTGTGCGCCTTCGGCTTCAAGGGCTTCGATGTTCTCCGGGTAATAAAACTGAAAGGAGGCATCCCGGATCACCCCGATGACAGGCTTGTCGGTGGTGGTCGCCGCGGAACCGGCTTCGGGAACCCTTACGTTTCGCTCAAAGGAGGCCGCGGTCTCAGACAGGGCGATGATGCGGGGAACATCCACGTGCTCGCGGATAATGGTCTCGGCATTGCGTACGGACTCAAAGGCCCAGTCATGTTCGGGGGTGGGCACAAGACCCATGTGACGCTCGGGAAAATCGTGGCTCCTTAGTTTCGGCACCGCCCCGATCACCGGAACACCGGTGTGGTATTCGATGTTGTTGATGAGGTTGTTTTTGTGCCTCGGCCCTGCGATGCGGTTCAAGATCACCCCGCCGATGGTAAGCTCCGGGTCAAAGTGAAGGCACCCCAATACGGCTGCGGCCATGGTGCGGGTGCTTTTGGAACAGTCCAGAACGAGGACCACCGGGGCTTCAAGGAGTTTTGCTGTTTCAGCGGTGCTGGTCTTGCCGTCGATATCAATGCCGTCGAACAGGCCACGGTTGCCTTCCACAATGGCGATGTCCGCGCCCAGTTTGGCAGAGTTTGCAAGGTAGGATGAGACCACGGTGTCGTGGTCGATGAGGTAGGTATCGAGGTTGTAGCAGGGGTTTCCGGCAGCCAGGGAGAGCCAGCCGGCATCAATGTAGTCGGGCCCCTTTTTAAAGGGGGCAACCTGTTTGCCAAGACTCCTCAGTGCAGCGGTGATACCGATGGTCAGAATGGTTTTCCCTGACCCACCGCGAAGGGCGGATATAAAAAGTCCGGGGATACTGCTGATTCTTTCAGATTTCATCAATCACTGCACTTGGGAGTCTTAGACAAATACGCTGGAAAGCCTGTCAGCTAAAAAAGACGATTACTCTTCGCCTTCTGCGCCGGCCTGCTTGCCCATTCCCTTGAGACCGATCATGGTGGTGGAACCACTGGACCAGTACTCGAGAACCTCATCTTTTACGAGGGCGTTCACGATATTCTTTACGGCGCGGGGCTTCTCATCGGGAAAGAACGCATAGAAATCCTTCAAGTAAAACTTGGACTTGGACTTGGATTTCTTGGTCAGTTTCTCAACGATGACCTCTTTGGCTGCTTCTTTTTCTAAAGCCATTGGGGACCTCCAATTTATAGGGCAGGGGACCTGGAGACCAGGTCCCCTGCAGGTTATCCATTTCCATACGAAATGGATGCGTGCTCAGCTTGAATTAGAACTTGAACTGAGTGGTCTGACGCCATGACTGGTAAGCGGCGTCACGGAAGTCGTCGATGAGGTGGTGAGTAAAGTCGAGTTCACACACATCAAAGAAACGCTCCCAACCAATACGATCGGTCCAGTCGCCGAAACGCTCGTACTTGCGGGCGCCTTTGGCGTACTCTTCGATCATCTTGTTGATGGCGTTGGTCATGGAAGGCCATCTCGGGGTTTCGTTGGGCAGGAAGGCCACAACAACCTTGGAGAACTTGGGTGCGCTGATACGGTTGGAAACCTTACCACCAGCCATCAGAACGATGCCGTCACCTTCTTTGTCAGAAAGGGGCATGGAGGGGCACATGGTGTAGCAGTTACCGCAGTACATGCAACGCTCGTTACGAACGGCTACAGAGCTGACGGTATCGCCGCTGGGGAGCTCTACCTTGGCGGGCTTGATGGCCGCGGTGGGGCAGGAAGCAACAGCCAGGGGCACTTCGCACACCTTGTCAAGGTACTCGTGATCCAAGATGGGAGGCTTTCGGTGATACCCGAGGATCGCGATGTCGGAGCAGTGAACCGCGCCGCACATGTTGAGGCAGCAAGCCATGGAGATCTTGAGCTTGGCAGGCAGTCTCATGTCCTGGAAATCAGAGAACACTTCGTCCATGGTGGCCTTTACGGTGCCGGAGGCATCGGTGGCGGGGGTGTGGCAGTGAATCCAACCCTGGGTGTGGACGATGTTGGAGATACCGGCACCGGTACCGCCGATGGGGAACTTGTAGGAACCACCGGGGAACTTGCGCTGGGCAAGATCAGCCTTGAGGGCTTCCATCTTGTCCTTGGAGTCGGTCATGAACTCGATGTTGTTACGGGTGGTGAAACGCAGCTTGCCGTCGCAGTGCTTGTCGGCAATGTCGCAGATCTCCTGGACGTGGGTGGAGCTCATGAGACGGGCGCCGCCGCAACGTACGGTGAAGACTTCGTCACCGTTTTCAGCAACGTGAACCAGAACGCCGGGCTCGAGGATCTCGTGGTGGCTCCACTTGCCTTTGTTCTTCTTGATAACTTCGGGATAGAACTGGTCGTAATGCTTCGGGCCAATGTCCGTAATACGACCTTCCATCGGTTTTTCGGGATCGTATCCTGATGAAATAAAAGCCATGGTATACCCCTCCTAGCGTGCGTGATGCTTTCTGTATTCGTTGATGTCACGGTCCCAGCCACCTTCAACTTCGTCTTCTTTCCAGAAGATGTAGGGGTTGGTACGGGGATGATCGACGTGTACGGCCTGGGGCTCCACGTTGATCTTCTCAAGGAATTTCTGGAGACCCTGACGGATCATCAGCTCGCCGAGACGCTCACGGTTCTTGCCTTCTTCCATCCAGTAATCCCAGACAGATTCGATGACTTCGGTGAGAGCTTCGTACTTCTCTTCCAGGTATTCCATCCACTCTTCTTCAGAGTCGAAGTCAGCCAGCTGCTTGTTCATGGTCTGGTCGATTTCGAGGAAGGGAACCACGAGGGTACCCATCTGAGCGCCGTCAACGATGGGGGCCTTGGCACCGGCGAGGATGGAAACACCACGCTGCTTGCCGACTTTCAGAGCCTTGGGCATGACGTTGATGCAGTGCATGCAACGGGTACACTCTTTGTCGTAAATCTTGAGTTCGCCGTTTTCGTAAGCCATGCAGTCGGTGGGGCACAGGTCCACAACTTCTGCCTGGATGTCGAACGCACCCCAGTCACGGCCTTTGTGGGAACCGGCGTTGGCGGGGTTGGTGCCGTCAACGTACTTGGCCACTTCAGCCTGGTCCACCTGGATCTGGTCTTTCCAGGTACCGATGAAGGAGAGGTCGGAACGGGCCATGGAGGCCACGCAGCCGTTGGGGCAACCGTCGAACTTGAACTTGAACTTGTAGGGGAAAGCGGGACGGTGCAGTTCGTCCTGGTACATCATGGTCAGGAAGTAGCAGAGCTCCTGAGTGTCGTAGCAGGCATATTCGCAGCGGGACTGACCGATACAGTCAGCGGGGGTTCGCAGGTTGGACCCGGAACCGCCGAGGTCCTGATCCATCTCGTGGGTCAGGGTGTAGAAAATCTCTTCCAGCTGGGGAGTGGTGGTACCGAGCAGTACGATGTCACCGGTGGATCCGTGCATGTTGGTAAGACCGGAACCACGGAACTGCCACAGGTCCATCAGCTCACGCAGATACTTGGTGGTGTAGTATTTTGCACCGGGCTGAGCCACACGAACGGTATGGAATGATGCACAACCGGGAAATTCTGCGGGCTTATCGCTGTAACGGCCGATGATGCCGCCGCCGTAACCGAAAACGCCGACGATGCCGCCGTGCTTCCAGTGAGTGGTGCCGTCCTTGTAGGAGAGTTCCAGAAGACCGAGCAGATCGTCGCAAGCTTCAGCAGGAATCTGAAAATCGATTCCTTTTTCGTTTTTTGCCCTGACTTCAGCTTCTTGCTTGATGTCGGACACAAAGCTTGGCCACGGCCCGGATTCCAGCTCGTCCAACAAAGGGGTTTCATGCTTTGCCATTGCCTTACCTCCATTGAATAAATAATTTTAACTCAACAAAACAAAATCAAATGAGCTCCATTTGACCCTGCGTTGCCAAGTCACTCAAACCTTAAACCTTAAACCACATAAAATAACAGCCAAAACAAACCGTTCCGGCTGCTATTGTCTATGCAATTTCCATTAAAAAATTACAATGACCCTATTATCAAACTCCATGGTATAAAGTTATTGCCTTTTATTGTCAATAAAAAAGCTTTTTTCCGTGGTTATTAAGGCTTTACATTCCATGGGCACTTCAAGGCGTCACGCCCCCGCATCAAGTCCTCAATTAAATTAAATGGTAGTTAACATATTGAGACTTAATCATATCCCCAACGCAATCATAAAACAGAATAAAAAACAGAAGAATCCCGCGAATAACACCTTTCAGGGATGCTCTCCCCCTCTTTTTACACAATCCGCACTATTATATTGAAACAGCCAAGGCAGATACACTATTGATTATTCAGTACAATATCGCTCTTTTTGAATAAAAAAAGCGGACCCTGAAAAGGGTCCGCCGTTGAACATATGTCTAGTTTTATTCAATTTAAATGAACAAATAAATCAGAATTATTTTATCTCATGCGCCGGGCTCCGCGCCTGCACCGCACGATAAAAAGAAGCGGCATGCTCGGCCACCTTCCCGGCGACCACCCCCATCTCCGACGCACCGGGGTTGAAGGAGGAGACCACCCCACGGGCGGTCTCGAGAAAATCCTCCTGGCTGTGCATGGCCAGGTAGCGGGCCACCCAGACACCGAAGGGGCCGTCGAGGGGCCCCACATCCACCAGGTCGGCCACCCCGTCAAAGAACCCGTCCAGGCTGGCCCCCACGCAGTGGTCCCCCACCCAGGCCACCTCGCCGATGCCGTCGTATCGGTCCAGGCGGTTCCGCAAGGTCAGGAGCATCAGGAAGTACAGGGCCCCCTCCATGATCTCTTCGGCCTCCGGCTCCTGCACCTCGGCCATGGGTGTATACTGCCGCACGGTGATAAGGCGAACCTTCGGGTCATCCTCCTTGATATTCACCACAAAATCACCGGCCGCATGGTGCCACGGCTGGACCAGTTCAAAGGTGAGGGGGTTGTACAGGCGGGTCAGGATCCCGGCTGCCTGGCGGTACACCGAGATCTCCCGGCTTCGCGATAAATGATGGTGGTCTTGGCCGGCCCACACCACCACCCGGTTCTCCCCGTCTTTTTCCGTCTGGTGAAACTCATGGAACCCTTCAAACCACTCCCCGAAAAAAAGGACCACCCGATGCTCGTCCACGGAAACGGCGTCCAGGGCATAGACCCTGGGAAGGGTCGTGCTCTTATGGCCCAGTGCCTCCAGCAGGGTAAATTCCCCCTCCGCACAGGCGTTCCCTTCCGGGGTCACGGCCAGGTTAATCACCAGGGGAATCGTGCCGGCATCGGTTTTTAGGGTCATGCGGGCAGGGTGATAAAAATGGCCGTGCTTCAGGATCTCCACGTGGGCTGAAAGCAGCCGGCACGGGGCGTCTGGAAAAAGGGCCCGGGCAAGCCCTTTCCCGGTGCCCTGCGCCTCTTTTTCTAGAACGGCCTCCACGGCACGGACATAGTGGCCGTAACAGAGACCGGCCTCGCCGTAAGCCCTGTCCGCGGGCAGGGGGGTTTTTAGAACCGCGTCATCAATCTGCCCGCAGCGGCTGTGACCGGGCAGGCTCCAGGTAATGTTCATAAGAGTTGTCTTTATGCTTGGGTTCGTTACGCTTCATCGTATGCCTCCGACGGCCCTGCCGGGTTCGAAACGACAAACAGGTCTTAAAAAAATCTGCTTAAAGAAGCTTCGTTTTCGACCTGCTTTCAAGGTGGCACACCTTGCCGGCGGGGGCTGCTTTTTGGAGCTGAAGCATTACGTTTGATCAAAAAAAAAGCCCCCTGCAGGCGTTGCAGGGGGCTTACAAAGTAGTCGTCTTACCCGCGATGGGGTTCCACCTCTTTTAAAAGAGCTTCCGGCACCTCGTATCCCATGGACTGGGCCGTGTCAAAGTGCTCGATGGCCTTGGCGTACTCTTCTTTTTCAAGGTAGGCGATTCCAAGGTTGTGGTGGGGGATGGGAAAGTCCGGCTGAACCTGAAGGGCTTTTTGACTGGTGGCGATGCTCTCGTCCAGCAGGCCTTTCATCAGGTAGGCGTTGGCCAGGGTGGTGTACGCCTGGACAAACTTGGAGTTATGCACAATGGCCTTCTGCAGGTTCTTGATGGCCTCGTCCACGTTGCCGCGCTGCAGCTCGATGAACCCGATGTTGCCGTAACCGACGGCAAACCCGGCCCGGGACTTGGTGGCCAGCTTGTTATAATAGAGGCACCCCTCCACGTCTTCACGCTGAAGGGCGATGCTGCCAAGCATCACGTACCCTTCTGCCAGGGTGGGACTGCAACCCACCGCGTCGTTGAGGCTGGCTTCGGCCTCGTCGTATTTTTTCAGTCCCATCAGAGCCACCGCCAGGTTGTAGTGGCTGTTTCCGCAATCGGGATTTCCGGCAATGGCATCCCTCAGTTGAGCAATATGTTCTTGCGCGTTCTTCGGCTTTTGCATGATCCCTCTTTGTCTGGTAACCCATCTAAAAAGAGAAGAAACCCGAAACCGGGCGCCTCTCTTTGTTGTCGGGTATTTTTTTTATGTCACGGCCAGAAAAAAGTGGGGACACCCTCTTATTATAAAGGTGCAACCCGCCTCTTCGGTTCCTTTTTTTTAATAAATTCACAAACTATACTGCCGTTTGATGGTTGTCAAATCAAATCGAAGGGCCCTTTCGGTTTCCTTTGAAAAGGGAGAAAAGTGGCCACCCCCATAAAAAAAACACCCCGGGGTTCATGGAGCCGAGTGCCTTTGGTATTGACACATGGTTAATTTTTTTTATATTTTTCCAAGCGTTTGTCAAAAATAGCCACCTTACAGTCACATTTGCGAAGCCAGAGGTAAGACAATGAAAAAAGGCTGCTACACAGCATTGATCACCCCCTTTAGAAATGATCTTGTGGACTACGAGGGCCTCGAAAAACTGTGCCGTTTTCAGATTGAAAACGACATCACAGGAATCCTGGCCGTCGGAACCACCGGCGAGAGCCCCACCCTCGCCTGGGACGAACACAACAGCCTGATAGAGATTATTTCCAAACAGACCAAGGGGAAATGTTTCTGTATCGCAGGCACCGGAAGCAACAACACCAACGAAGCGCTGTCGGCAACACGACACGCCGTTGAGGCCGGGGTGGACGCGGTCCTGCTTGTGGACCCCTACTACAACGGGCCCAGCTCCCTTGAAATCAGGAAAGAGTATATCACCCCTGTGGCCCGGACCTTTCCCGATATCACGGTGATCCCCTACATCATCCCCGGTCGTACAGGTGCCCAGATGCTTCCCGAAGACATCGCCCTGCTCAACCGCGAGTGCCCCAACGTTTCGGCCGTCAAGGAAGCCACCGGCAACCTGGACAACATGAAACGAACCCGTGAGGTCTGCGGCCCGGAGTTTTCCATATTCTCAGGAGACGACGCCCTGGTGGTCGCCATGATGACCGACCCGGATATTGCCGCTTCAGGGGTGATCTCCGTTGCCTCCAACATCGTTCCCGGCCCGGCTTCCCGCCTGATCCGGCTCGTTGCCGAAGGAAAGCTGGAAGAGGCCGAGGCCCTGCACAAGGCCCTTACCCCGCTGTTCAAGCTCACCAGCGTGGTGACCATGGAAGAGACCCCCTTCGGTGAGGTCAAATGCCTGGCCCGGAACCCCCTGGCCGTTAAAACCGCCATGCAGCTCATAGGGATGCCTTCCGGCAACTGCCGAAAGCCCCTGGGCAAAATGACCCGCAAAGGCCTGGATGTGGTGGTGGGCTACCTCACCGAGGTCATGGAGAACAACCCCGAACTGCTCGCTCCGGTGGAAGCGTTCTTCGGGGTGGATATCAAGGCGCGCCTTGCCGACGAATCCCTCCTTGAAAGCCTGGTCTATACCGAGACCTATTAGATCGCCGTCCCGTGCCCCTCACCGGGGCACACGCCGAACACAAAAAAAGCCGGCCCCTTTTGGGGACCGGCTTTTTTTATAAACATTTTCCGGGATGCGAAAGGTTTTTCACAGAAAGTTATGAACAATTGGCCGCTTCCATCGGACAATCACCCATAACGACCTGAGTTACCCCGCCTTACTCCTGATTCTTGAGCTTGAACGTCTTGTTTTCGTCTTCTTTCAAGAAAAAAACGTCCTTCAACCACAGAAAACCGAACTCCAGCATGGCAAGATCATCGGTCTTGATCTTTTCGATCATGGCCTCGTCCACGTCAAACTTGGTGAGAAAGGGGCTCTCAAAAACAAACCGCTTGAAGGCGTCGATGTTGTAACAGGCCATAAAAAACATCTCTTTGGCCTTGGGGGTCCACTGGACATTGGGGGGAAAGCTTCGTTTCCGGACAATGAGGTCGGCCCATCCCGCGTTGATCTCATCGTGAATGTCCACGCCCTGGTCCTTGCGCCAGGATTCGACGGTCCACTCCTTCTTCTCTTCAAAACCTTTGCAGTGGGGTTCGTTGACGAAAAAGAAGAAATCCTTGTCGTCGTCTCCTCCCTCTTCGCCGTGGCTGAGGTTACCGACCCCCAGGGGGTAGTACCGACAGGTGGTGGGACGGGCGTCATACACCAGGCAGCCTTCGTCCCGCACAAAGGGGCAGGACCTGATCTCGTCATCGAGAAGCTTTAAGGTCACCACGGGCAGGTCGGTTTTTTCATACAGCTGGGGCTCGGTGTAGATGGCCAGAAACTCTTCGGACGAGAGCTCCAGCTTGTCTTTCAGGCGAATGATGTCGTAGGGGGTCAGGATGATATCGATCCCCCGGCAGCATTTGGTGAAACAGCTGACACCTTTGTGGCATTCAAATTGAAAACCGGAGCTGCGTCCCAACCGCACCGGTACGATGTCTGCCTTTTTTTCAGAGTCACTCATATTGATCGCTCCTCACTCCTTCTATGGTAAAAACACGTCCCATATGTGTTTTAAGTTCCCAAAAAAGGAGTAACATAATAATTTCACTCCGGTTTTACAATAAAAATTTACCGATCCCCCTTGATTTCAGACGCCATTCACCGTATATCACAACAAAAAAGTCTCACTGCCCACCGTCGTCGACCCATACCCCATAACACCAAACAATCAGGATTCGACTCTATGAAAATTCGAAAAGCGGTGTTTCCTGTCGCCGGTCTCGGGACACGGTTCCTTCCGGCCACCAAAGCCCTTCCCAAAGAGATGCTCCCCGTTGTGGACAAGCCCCTCATTCAATACGCCGTGGAAGAGGCCCTTGCAGCCGGCATCGAACAGATCATCTTTGTCACCGGCCGGGGCAAAGAGGCCCTGGAAGACCACTTTGACCACTCCCACGAACTGGAATCCATTTTAAAAGAGAGGGGCAAGGACCAGACCCTGGAGCTCATGGAGGCCCTGGTGCCTGAAACCGGAACCATTATCTACACCCGCCAGAACAAGCCCCTGGGGCTGGGCCATGCCATCTGGTGCGCCCGGGACGTGGTGGGAAACGAACCCTTTGCCGTGCTTTTGGCCGACGACCTGGTCAAGGCCCAGGCCCCGGTCCTCTCTCAGATGATGAACGCCTTTGAGACCACCCAGTCCTCCATGGTGGCGGTGATGGAAGTGGACCCGAGCCAGACGGACAAATACGGCATTGTGGACGGCGCAAGGGAAAACGGCAGCCTCATCCGAGTGCAGGGGCTTGTGGAAAAACCCGCCCCGGAGTCGGCCCCCTCCAACCAGGCCATCATCGGACGCTACATCCTCACCCCGGAAATATTCGACCTCCTGGAAGCCAAAGAGACCGGTGCGGGCGGTGAGATCCAGATCACCGATGCCATGGAAAAACTTTTGACCACCCAGGATATATACGGATTCTTGTTTGAAGGCACCCGCTTCGACTGCGGGGACAAGGCAGGGTTCCAGATGGCCAATATCGCCTACGCCATGGACAACCCGGAGATCAAAGACCGCCTCACATCCTACCTCCAGACCCTTCTCAACTGATCCCCCGTTGCGGCACAGCCGTCAGGGACGAAAATCTGCAATGCATCGCGGTCCCGATTTTTTTGGGTCAAGGCGCGGTTCAACGGGCACTGTAGTAGGTGTTGAACCGCTCAACCTTGGCCACGTAAGCCCGTGTCTCGGCAATGGGGGGAATCCCCTTGTGACGCCTGACTTTGGTGGGACCTGCGTTGTAGGCGGCAAGGGCCAGCTGACGGTTGCCCTTGAAGTCGGTGAGCAGGCGTTTGAGGTAGGCGGTGCCCCCCATGATGTTCTCATACGGATCATAGGGATCCTTGATGTTGTAAAAGGCGACGTTTTCCGGCATCAGCTGCATGAGGCCCTTGGCCCCTTTGGGGGAAAGGGCCCTGGGGTTGAACCCCGACTCCGCATGGATCACCGCCTTGACCAGGGCAAAAGAGAGGCTGTTGGCCTCTGCGGCCCTGACGATGATGGCATCGTAAGCCGAGGAGCTCCACATCTTCTTGGAGGATTTCTTTTTCCCCGTCGCCATGGGACGGGCTCCCATCATGTCGATCTGACGGGCGTCGGGGGAGTCGGTATAGCACAGGGTGCCCGAGGCATCCCTGTAGATATAGATATCGGCACCTGCCGTGGCCCATGCCATCATCACCCCGAAAAAAAGCAGCCATCCCCTCCGCGCCATGCGTCCCCCGTCCGTGATGTGAGTTTTTTCTCTTGTAACTATTCAGCTTATGCCTCCGGCGGCCCTGCCGGGGGCTAAACTTTTAAAAAGTTTAACAAACAGGTTTTAAAAAATCTTTTTGAGTGAATTTTTACTTTAAAGACGGATGTGATTTGACCCGAGGAACGAGGGGCAAAACGCATCCGCAACCTGCTTTCAAGGTGGCACAGCTTGCCGCCGGAGGCTGTTTTTTTTGAGCTGAATAGTTACTTTCTCTTTCTGTTTCTCTTTTCCGGCCTGTAACGGCCAAGCCCCCTGACAAGTCATCCGGTCACACCGGAAGGGATCCGTACCGCCCCCGCTTTTCAACAAGGATTTTTCGAACCACCCCCCGGGTAAAGGAGGGATGCGACAGGTAGGTGAGGCCGGTGGCAAGAAATGAGGAACTCACCTCCTCGAACACCTGTTCTTTTTGATCCTCGGAGATGAAATTACGCTCCAGGAGTTTTTCGAACCGCGCCGTTTCCGATCCCAACACCTTGATCACCTCGGGAAGGGAAAGGCCCGCGTAGGCGGCGTCAGCCTCCGTCACCTTAAACTCTATGGAAAAAAGGGCCTTGACCACAAAGGCATCCTCACTGATCCGGCGGGAGATGTCTTCAAGCGTTAAGGTAAGGCCGTTATCGAGTTTTATTGATTTTACACAGTTTTTCGTCATTATTAAACTCCATTTTCATGCATCCCTCAAGGCCGGTACCCGTGGCACGCCTTGTTATTCGTAGAAAAATACGGATTGGCTTTGCCTTAAACCATACGGTTTAATAAACAGTCAATGCACGAGGTATACGGGGGTGAACATAAAAAAATCAATAGAAATATGGCTTGTTTGCCTTCATTAATCACGATATAAAATTCCATCGGGACAACCGGAACGCACCCTTTTCCCGGTCCCCTTTCATCAACCCGGCCCCTTTCTCTTTCCATCGGCATGCATGGAGATCGCCCCAAGGCCATGGGCCTTTCCGGGCAGGTTAAGCCGGGTTTCCAACAAAACCAACCGACACCACGAAGGACTACCATATGGGATTGTTATCAGCCACCCAGACCATCGCCCGCTACCGGGTGGAGGGAAGCTTCTCGGAGAACCCCACCGAGCAGGTTCGAAAAGGGCTAAAAAAGCAGATCATCACCGACATCGACAACGAAGCCCAGGACATGGCCGTGGGCTGGACCTCCTTTGAGGCGCCCTTTACCCCCGATTTCGATGACACCACCTTTCAAATCGGCACCCACTACGTCTTTGGCATGCGCATCGACAAAAAATCCATCCCCACCAAGGTGGTGAAGCAGCAGGTGGCCATTGCCTCGGCCAAGCGCCTTGCCGAAAGCGACCGGGAGTTTCTCTCGAAAAACGAGAAGAGCGAGATCAAAGAACACGTCATGAACGTCCTCACCATCCGCATCCCGCCCACCCCCAACGTCTTTGACGTGGTCTGGCAGTATGAGGAGCAGGAGGTGTGGCTCTACTCCACCCAGAAGGCCGCCAACGAAGAGTTTGAAACACTTTTCAACAAAAGCTTTTCAGGCATCAAACTCATTCGCCTCTTCCCGTACACCCAGGCCGATTTGACCCTTGCCCTCTCCGACACGGACAGGGATCGCCTCTCAGCCATCACCCCTGAAGATTTTACGGAGTAACCCATGCTCGATATCGCAGTGTTATACAACAAGTACAAATTCCTCGGCCATGAGTTCCTCACCTGGCTCTGGTTCACCCTGGAAAACGACCCCGAGAGCCTGAAGGACGAAGAGGGGATGCCTGTGCTCCTTTCGGTGGGCAACCGCATCGTCCTGGAGGTGATCCGGGACGAAAGCACCGTGGAGAGCGTGACCATCAAAGGGGACAACGCAGACTTGACGGAAGGGATCGTCGCCATCCGAAAAGGGGCCCTGGTAACGGAGATCTCCCTCTCCTATAAAAAAGGGGACCTGGGCTGGACCTTCACCCTTAAAGGGGAAAATTTCAACATCACGGGCCTGAAAACCCCGGAAACCCCGCCCGTGGAGTCCGGTGACGAAACCGAAGGGGCCGTCATCGACAAGCTCTTTCTCTCGCGGGAGGTGGTGGACCTTACCGGGGGACTCTTCCGTTCCTTTGTGCGGCAGCGGATCTCCGAAACCTGGAAAAAAGAGACGGTACCTGCCATCAAGCGCTGGCTAACCGCCTGACAAAAAAGGTCTTTTTTCTATTGTTCATAACTTGTTCATACTCAAAACCCCCTGTTTTTTCAGGGGGTTTTAAAGGATATCCCAAGGGGTGCGGCCTGCCGCACCCCTTTTTTATTGTCCACAACCGGTTCATGGATTGTTCAAAACTCATAGGGTTATGAACAACAACTTCAAACCTGTCCAAAACTCCGGAGTTATCAACAACGCTTTTGACCGACGGAGACGCGTTTTTGACATTTTTATCCTTAAGGATAACAGTGCCATAGCTCACTTGTTTCACTTATCAACACCCTTTATTATGATGATCTTATAAAAAATTAGAGAATAAATAAGAAAGAACCCACCTTCTTCGTTTCTTGTAAAACCCACAAAAAGAGAAGGCACACAGGCCACAGAAAAAGATCCGCTTCCCTTCCGCCAGACGGAGGGGAAAGAATTTTTAAAAAGTTAGACCACTTTCCACAAACAGATGAAAAAACCTCCCGGGACCCCTTTAAAAAAGGGGTAAATTACTTTTTTTTATATTGATAATTTCGGTATAACTTACTATGACATAGGGGATGATCAGGTCCTGGCCCCCTTCATTGACAAACCGAATTGTTGAATCCAAAGCGCTTGATTGAACGGCCTGATCCAAATCTCGACCACACCCCGGGTTGTACACCAGGGCGACGCGCTCCGGTTGCACCGACCATCGAACCACGGATTCAGCATGGAACATGGAAAACCTCATGAAATTCAAAATAGCCAAAAAAGATATCTCCACCATTCTGGGACGGGTACAGGGGATTACAGGACGTAAAAGCAACCTGGCCATTACCGCCAATGTTCTGATCAAAGGCGAAGGCCAAGGTATCTCCTTTGTGGCTACGGACCTTGAGACAGGGTTTGAAGGACACTATACGGCGGATGTGGAACGGGAAGGCGCCATCACCATCAACGCCAAAAAGCTTTTTGAGATTGTCCAGAATTTTCCGGGAGAAGAGGTCCTCATCGAAGAGATCGAGCGCCAGTGGATCGAAATCAAGAACAACAACATCGTCTACCACATCGTCGGCATGAGCCCGGACGACTTCCCCGATGTCCCCAGGGTGGACGAGGTGACCTTTACCCGCGTTGCCACAGGCGGCGTGCGTGAAATGATCGAAAAGACGGTGATGATCCAGGCTCCCTCCGACGAGAAACGCGCCCACATCACCGGGGTCTGTTTTGAACGGATCCAAAAAGACGGTCAGAACCTGATGCGCATGGTCTCCACGGACGGAAGGCGTTTGTGCAAAGTGGATGTGGAGATCGGGGAAGACGCCAACTTCGTTCCCGGGGAGAGCGTCATCGTTCCCAAAAAGGGGCTGATGGAAGCGGCCAAGATCCTCGACAAGGAAGAGGAACATGTGGAGGTGGGGGTCAAGGACAACTACCTTATCTTCAAGATGACGAAAGAGACCGTGATCATCGGCCTCCTGGAAGGGGATTTCCCTGAATACGAGCAGGTCATCGAAAAAGACGACACCTATGACATCGAGGTGGACAGAAAGCTCTTTTCCATGATGCTCAAGCGCATGTCCATCCTCTCCTCCGACAGCTACAACAGCGTCATCTTCAATTTTGCCGACAACCGGCTTGAGGTGACCGCCACCAACCCCGACCTCGGGGAGTCCAAGGAGGACATGGCCATCGCCTTTGAACGCGATGAGGTGGAGGTAGCATTCAACCCCAAATATTTAATCGATACATTGAATGTGATAAACGATGAGCGTATTCTGGTAAACCTCAGGGACAACCACCACCCCTGCCTTGTGGAAGGGGTGGAAGAAAAGCGCTTTTTGAGCATTATCATGCCCATGAAGATCTGATCCCGACCCCCGGCAACTTCATGGCGAGGGCAAAGGGATCAACTCAACATCGGGTCAAAGGCTATAGAGACGCATGACAGAAGAACAGACCAACAGCTACAACCAAGACAGTATCACGGTTTTGAAAGGACTCGAAGCGGTCCGGAAAAGACCGTCCATGTATATCGGCAACGTGGATATCCAGGGGCTCCATCACCTGGTCTACGAGGTGGTGGACAACAGCATCGACGAAGCCATGGCCGGCTACTGCGATACCATTTCCATCCTGATCCACCCGGACAACTCCATCAGCATTGAAGACAACGGGCGTGGAATTCCCACGGGCATGCACGAGACCGAGAACATGAGTGCGGCTGAGGTGGTTCTCACCAAACTTCATGCAGGGGGCAAGTTTGACGACAAGTCCTACAAAGTCTCCGGCGGCCTCCACGGGGTGGGTATTTCTGTGGTCAACGCCCTGTCCGTCTTCCTGAACCTGGAGATTTACCAGAACGGCAAGATCTACCAGATGGCCTTTGCCAAAGGGGACAAGACCAGCGACCTCAAGGTTGTGGGGGAAACGGAAAAACAAGGAACCCGGGTCCACTTTAAAGCCGACACCGAGGTGATGAATGACGACAACTTCAACCTCGATATCCTCACCAAGCGCCTTCGGGAACTCGCGTTTTTGAACAGCGGGATCCGTATTACCATCGAAGACGAACGCACCGATGAGAAAAAGGCCTTCCATTACGAAGGGGGCCTGAGGAGCTTTGTCGAGTACCTCAACCGTTCCCAGACAGCCCTTCACGAACCCATTTATTTTAAAGGTGATCGGGACGGGATCCAGGTGGAGGTGGCGGTTCAGTACAACGACACCTTCAACGAGAAGATCTACTCCTTTGCCAACAACATCCACACCCACGAGGGGGGATTTCACCTCTCCGGGTTCAAAGGGGCCCTGACCCGTACGGTGAACACCTACGCCACCAGCGACAACGTGCCCAAGAACATGCAGGGCAAAATCTCCGGGGACGACACCCGGGAAGGTCTCACCGCCATTGTCAGCGTCAAGGTGCCCGAGCCCCAGTTTGAGGGGCAGACCAAGACCAAGCTGGGCAACAGCGAGGTCAAGGGCATCGTGGAGTCCCTGGTCAATGAAAAGTTTGCCGACTTCCTCCAGGAGAATCCCGGGGTGGCCAAAAAACTGATCACCAAGGCGGTGGAAGCGGCCCGTGCCCGGGATGCGGCCAAGCGAGCCCGCGATTTGGCCCGAAGCAAAGGCGCCCTTATCGATTCCACCCTGCCGGGTAAGCTGGCCGAATGCCAGTACTCGGAGCCCCAGTTCCGCGAACTGTTTCTCGTGGAGGGCGACTCCGCAGGGGGCTCTGCCAAAATGGGCAGGGATCGACGCTCCCAGGCCATCCTTCCCTTGAAGGGGAAGATCCTCAACGTGGAAAAGGCCCGTTTCGATAAAATCCTTCGAAGCGATGAGATCAAGAACATCATCACCGTTCTTGGCACCGGCGTGGGCAGTGAAGAGTACGACATCGAGAAGATCAAGTACCACAAAGTCGTTATCATGACCGATGCCGACGTGGACGGGTCCCACATCCGGACCCTTCTGCTGACCTTCTTTTACCGGCAGATGCCCGCCCTTATTGAACGAGGCTACCTCTATATCGCCCAGCCCCCCCTCTACAAGGTGGGCAAAGGCAAGAGCAGCGTCTACTTGAAGGACGAAACCGGGTACCGGGATTTCATCTTCAAGCGTATCTTTGAAAATCGCAGCCTGACCGCAGGGGATACGAAGATTTCCGGAGAAGCCCTGTTCAATACCCTCGTGGACCTCTCCACCTTTATCCAGGCCATGGGCACCATGGAGCGTCGGGGCTACGATCGCAGGCTCTTGATGGAAATCCTCAAAGAGGGGATGATCGACAAGGCCTACCTCACCGATCAGGAGAAGATGGAGGCATTTCGCCAGCGCATTGTTGAAAGCGGCTTTGATGTGGGCGATCTTGCCTACAATCCGGAGCGGGAACGTTACCGCTTCTATGTGGAGAAAAAGAGCAAGGCCGACGACGACGAGGTGACCCTGCACCTGGGCGGCACCATGGAGGTGGGGCGTGTGCTCTTCTATTCTTCCGAGTACATCGCCGCCATGACGAGTCTTGCCAAGATCCAGATGCTCATGGAAGGCGATGTGGTGGTTGCCAACAGCGAAAGCGGCGAGACGGTTCACACCGCCTCGAATCCCTTCGATCTCTTTGAAGCCGTCATGAAAGAGGGCAAGAGAGGGATCAACATCCAGCGCTACAAGGGCTTGGGTGAGATGAACCCCGACCAGCTCTGGGAGACCACCATGGACCCCGAGCGGCGTACCCTGCTTCAGGTAACCATTGACGATGCGGAAAATGCAGACGATATTTTCTCGCTCCTCATGGGAGAAGAGGTGGAACCCAGGCGGGCGTTTATCCAGAAGAATGCCCTTGAAGTATCCTCCTTGGATATCTAAAGGGTAAATAAGGCAAAGGGCTCGCGCAAGTTTACCAGGGTACGATGATGAAGGGATGTCTCTTTATTGTACGGTTGGCTTTGTTCGAGCCCTTTTGTGTTTTGGGCACAGCGTGGGATTGGACTTTTTAACCAAAGAGATCAAGCATGGCTGAGACCCCCACATACCGAGAGCTTGAAAAGAAAATTGCCGCCCTGGAAGCGGAGCTTGACGACCTGCGCGAAAAAGAGATCTCCCAGGAGCGCAACCGGATCTTCGGTCGCGTGGCCCATGAGTTTAACAACCTCATGATGGTCATCCAGGGCAACATCTCCATCATGCTCCACGACACAGACCGGGACGATCCCTCCCATGAGCGCCTCAAAAACATGGAGCGCTACATCAAAAGCGGGACCCGCCTGACCGAAAAACTCCTCAATTTTGTCGAGAAAAATGTGGAGCCCGAAGGAAAATCCTTCTCCCTGGGACCGCCTGCAGAGGAAAGGGAACCCTCGATTCCACCCAACAGCGCGCGCCGCGGCATGGATATCTACCGGCAGGCTTCCCCTGAGAAGTACCGGGTCCTTCTTGTGGACGATGAGACGCTGATCCTTGATGTGGGGGGACAGATGCTGGCCAAGATCGGCCTGGATGTGATCACCGCGGAGAACGGGGCCAGCGCCGTGGAACTCTACAAGCGAGAGAAGGGGACCATCGATCTGGTCATCCTGGATCTCATCATGCCGGGCATCGACGGCATCGATACCTACCACCTGCTCAAAGATATCGACCCCGGGGTCAAGGTGCTTATCTCCAGCGGTTTTCGAAAAGACCAGCGGGTGGAGACCTTCCTTACCGAACCCAACACCGGGTTTATCAAAAAACCCTTCAGCCTCGCCCACCTCTCCGATGAAGTCCGCAAACTCCTGCGGAGTCCCTCTTAGGCACGGCAGTAACCAGCAGCCTTCTATGGTTAAAGTGCATGGAAAAGCCTGCCTCCGGCGGCGAGGTGAGCCACCTCGAAAGCAGTTGCGAATGCGCTTTCCCCTTCGTTCCTCAGGGAAAATCACATTCGCCTTTGGTTTAGATTAAATTGAATCTGTTTTTTCAAACTTTTCAAAAGTTTGGCTCCCGGAAGGGCCGACGGAGGCATCTTTAACCTGGCTGCCTCCGGCGGTGAGGTGTGCCACCTCGAAAGCAGGTTCCGAATGCGTTTTCCCCTTCGTTTCTCAGGGAAAATCACATTCGCTATGGATTCAGATTCTACTGAATCTGTTTTTAAAAGCTGTTTATTAACCTTTTTAAAAGGTTAGCCCCCGGCAGGGCCGCCGGAGGCTTATTTTAGCTTATTATGTGTCGGCCTGGACGGCCCGGTTGATGTGGGCGGTATAATCGGGCTGGGCTGTTTCATAGGGCGCGCTGAACCAGCGGCTGGTGACAAAAAAATCAGCCGAGGCCTGGTTGCAGGCGATGGGGATGTTATGGACGGCGGAGATCCGCAAAAGGGCTTTCACGTCCACGTCGTGGGGCTGGGCGGTCATGGGGTCCCAGAAAAAGATGAGCATGTCCAGGCCGTCGTTGACGATGAGGTTGCCAAGCTCCAGGTCCCCGCCCAGGGGCCCGCTCTTCAGGCAGGTCACCTCAAGGCCCACCTCCGAGGCCAACAGCCCCCCGGTGGTCCCGGTGCCGATGAGCTCATGCTTTTCCAATTCCGCCTTGTGGGTTGTGGCCCAGGCCATCATCTTGGGTTTCATCTCATCATGTGCCACAAGGGCAATCCGTTTCCTGGCGTCCATAACTCTCCTCATTTTAAGTTGTGCCTCCGGCGGCGAGGTGTGCCACCTCGAAAGCGGGTTTGCGAATGCGCTTTGGATATCGTCCTTTGGGGCTGAAATGCGTCCGCATTCGCCCGGGGCATACCGATGTGCGGAGTGTGACACAAGTCCATATACCGTGGGATAGCCTCACAAGAGTCACTTTTTGTAATGATTCAGATCCAAAAAGGTGTGCCACCTTGAAAGCAGGTTGCAAACGCGCTTTCCCTCCGTTTCTCGAGAAAAATCACATTCGACTTTTATTTTTATTGGCCTGAATCTGTACTCTAAAATCTGTTTATTAAACTTTTTTAAAGTTTAGCCCCCGGCAGGGCCGCCGGAGGCATATCTTTTTAAAAATCAATGCTTCCCGGGGTTCGGGGGAAGGCGATGACGTCGCGGATGTTCGTGATGCCGGTCAAAAGCATGAGCAGGCGTTCAAAGCCCAGGCCGAAGCCGCTGTGGGGGACTGAGCCGAAGCGTCGGGAGTCCATATACCACCAGTACTCCTTGTCAGGCAGGTTCATCTCGGTCATGCGTTGGTGCAGGACGTCTTCCCGCTCCTCCCTTTGGCTGCCACCCACCAGTTCCCCGATGCGCGGGACCAGAAGGTCCATGGCGGCTACTGTCTCGCCGTCATCGTTGACCCGCATGTAAAAAGGCTTGATGCCTTTGGGGTAGTCGTAGAGGAAGACCGGTTTTTTAAAGTGCTCTTCGGCCAGGTAGCGTTCGTGTTCCGACTGGAGGTCCGTTCCGAAGGAGACGGGGTATTCGAATTTTTTCTTTGTTTTTTGAAGGATCTCCACGGCCTCTCTGTAGGGCAGGCGCAGGTAGGTGTCGTCCCTTAAGGAGGTGAGGGTTTTCATCAGGGATTTATCCACAAAGTTGGCAAACAGGGCGATGTCGTCGCTGCAGGTGTCAAGGACCCCTGCCACCACGTATTTGATGAGGGCCTCGGCCAGGTCCATGTTGCCGGTAAGGTCGCAGAAGGCCATTTCCGGCTCCAGCATCCAGAACTCGGCGGCGTGGCGGCTGGTATGGGAGTTCTCCGCCCGGAAGGTGGGGCCGAAGGTGTACACATCGCCCAGGGCCAGGGCCATCATCTCGGCGGAGAGCTGGCCGGAGACGGTGAGGTTGGTTTCCTGGCCGAAAAAATCCTCGGAGGCGGGGGTGGTGCCCGACACGGTGGTGACGCGGAACATCTCCCCTGCGCCTTCGCAGTCCGATCCGGTGATGACAGGGGTGTGGATGAGAAAAAATCCCTCCTCTTCAAAGAACCGGTGGATCAGGTGGCTGGTGCGCGAGCGGATACGCATGATGGCCCCGTATTTGTTGGTGCGGGGACGCAGGTGGGCGATGGTGCGCAGGAACTCGTCGCTGTGCCGCTTTTTCTGCAGAGGATAGGTCTCCCCTGCGGTGCCCACGAGTTCAAGGGTGTGGGAGCGGATCTCAAAGGCCTGGCCCTTGCCGGGGGAGGGGACCATCTCACCGGTGACAGAGACGGCGGCACCCGTGGAGAGGGCGGGAAGATGCTCGGATCCGGGGCTGCCAGCGTCCACGATCACCTGGATGGAGGCGAGGCAGGAGCCGTCGCTGACTTCCATAAACGAGAACTCTTTGGTGTCTCGCCGGGTTCGGACCCAGCCTTTTATGAGGACCTTTTCAAGGGGGGCAGTTCTTGCCAGAAGTGCCTTAATTTTGGTTCGTTTCATGACACACCTGTGTGTTGGAGGGTTCGTGTAATGGGTCGGGACAGGTATACACAGACCATCCCGGGGTATATTAAAATCAAGGGTAACGATTTAATTTTTAAAAAACAGCCTCCGGCGGCCCTGCCGGGGGCCAAACTTTTAAAAAGTTTGACAAACAGGTTTTAAAAAACAGATTAAATTTAATCCAAATCGCATTCGCAACCTGTTTTCAAGGTGGCACACCTTGCCGTGACCTTTTTTTTGGATCATTTCAACGCGATATCGGTATGGCACCTGCTTTGACACTGCAGTGTAGTACCCTGGCTCCCGGGGGACAACAGGAAAGACCCCTGTTTATCCGGAAAGACGAATCCGTGGGAGGATAAACCTGTTTAAATCATTCAATATCGCGTTTAAAATCTGTGCAGCCACCGTTTCTATGGCTTGGCGGATTGCGGGGCCAAGGGAAGCAAAGGTGACAACCCGGGGTTCGGGTGAGGGGATATTTCCCAACCAGGGGTGATTTACCTTTGGTGTTTTATACGAATGTGGTCTATTATGAAATGTTTACAACGTGATAAAGAATAAAATCCTTAAGATTTCAGAAGGTTATAAAATAAAGTATCATGGACAATACGACGATTCAAGACCTCCTCACCGAGGTGGCCCAGCCGAGCCGTTACCTGGGGACTGAAGTGAACCGCGTGGTAAAGGACCCGGCAACCGTGGATCTGCATATGGTGCTGGCTTTTCCGGATCTGTACGACATCGGCACCTCCCATTTCGGGATACAGATTCTTTACGCCCTTCTTAACAAGCGGGATGGCATTTATGCCGAGCGTGTTTTTGCCCCGGCTCCGGACATGGAAGCCCTGCTGAAAGAGAAAGGGGAGCCCCTTTTCTCCCTTGAGACGCGGACCCCCCTTTCCGATTTTCATGTGGTGGGATTCAGCCTGCTCTATGAGCTGAACTACACCAGCGTCCTTACCATGCTGGATTTGTCCGGTATCCCCTTTCTTGCCAAGGACAGGGATGACTCCCATCCCCTTGTCATCGCAGGCGGACCGTGTGCCTTCAACCCCGAGCCCGTGGCCGATATTTTTGATTTTCTGATTATCGGTGACGGGGAAGAGGCCCTGGTAGAGGTGGCTGAGGCCATCGCGGCCTGGCGCAAGGGCGGGGGGGACAAAGAGGCGTTGTTCTGTGAGGTGGAAAAAATCGCGGGGGTTTATGTGCCCTCCCGATTTGACGTGAGCTACGAGGCCCTTTCTGACAGCGGTGCCACCGTGCCGGTTGTCACGGCAAAGAACCCGTCGGCCCCGCGGGTGAAGCGGGCCATCGTCCCGGAGCTTTCCAGGGACTCTTTTCCGGAAAAGCCCGTGATCCCCTTTGGCAAACCCGTCCACGACCGGCTGCGCCTTGAGATCTCAAGGGGCTGCACCCGGGGCTGCCGTTTCTGCCAGGCCAGCATGATCTATCGGCCGGTGAGGGAGCGCAGCGTGGACGATCTTCTCTCGTTAAGCACCGAATCCCTCATCACCACCGGGTATAACGATATCTCCCTTCTCTCGTTAAGTACAGGGGATTACGAGCAGCTGGCCGAGCTCATGCGGGGCATCACCTCGGGGTGCTGCGCCGACGGGGAGAAGGTGGCGGTTTCCCTTCCCTCCATCCGTGCCGGGCGCCTGACGGGCGAGCTCATGGAGATCATCAAGAACGTCCGCAAGACCGGTTTTACCATTGCCCCTGAAGCGGGGACCCAGCGCCTTCGGGACGTGATCAACAAGGGGATCACCGAAGAGGATATCATCGGCACGGTGAAGAGCGCCTTTGAGCTGGGCTGGACCACCATCAAGCTCTATTTCATGATCGGGCTTCCCACGGAGACCGACGAAGACCTCCAGGGCATTGTGGACCTGGTGAAGACCTTGCGCGGCCTCTCCCGAAACAAGCGGGCGGCCATCAACGTGAGTGTCTCCACCTTTATCCCTAAGCCCCACTCGGTATTTCAGTGGGAGGGACAGATCACGAAGGACGAGGCGTGGGAGAAGATCTGCTGGCTCAAAGAGAGCCTGCGCATGCGCGGTGTGACCCTGAAGTGGGGAAGCACGGACATCAGCTGGCTTGAGGGGATCTGGTCCCGGGGCGATCGTCGCCTGACCTCCCTGTTAATCCGGGCCTGGGAAAAAGGGTGTCGCCTCGACGGCTGGAGCGAATACATGAACCTTCCCCTCTGGCGCGAGGCCGTGGAAGAAGAAGGACTCGACTGGGATCTTCTGTGTCGCCGCGAGCGCGGTCTGGACGAGCCTTTGGCCTGGGATCATATCGACTCCGGGGTCTCCAAGGGGTACCTGAAAAAAGAGCGGGCCAGAGCCCTAGCCGCGTCTCTGACGCCCGATTGCCGTTACGGAGACTGCTCCGGGTGCGGGATTTGCGATTTTAAAACCATTCGGCCCGTGATCTGCGATTCCCTTGCCGGGGACGCCCTGGCGGCAAAGCCGCAGCCCCCCGCACCGGGCCCCTTTATCAAGTACAGCCTGGCCTACACCAAGCTGGGGAATGCTCGCTATTTTGGTCACCTGGAGTTGGTTAACATCGTCACCAAAGCCTTTCGGCGTGCGGGGCTGACCATCGAAAAATCCCATGGTTACAATCCCCGGCCCCGTCTTACCTTTTCCGATCCCATGCCCCTGGGCATGGAGAGTATGGAGGAGCAGTTCGTGGTCTCCGTGGCGTCGGAACTGTCTGCCGGTGAGATAAAAGATAAACTGAACCAACATCTTGTTGAAGGAATAGAAATTCGTGACATCAAGCCTTTTGTTAAAATAAAAGGCCCGAAAGACGATACGTTCAGATACAAGGTTCAAGCTCGATCCGATCTCTTTGATGCCCATTGTTTAAGTAAATTTATGGAATTAAATAATTTTATAATTGAAAAAAAGGGCAAAAAAGGAAATATAAAAGAGGTTGATTTAAAGCTGTTTGTCAGAGGGGTGGAGATTCACTCACCCTCTCAGTTGACCATCGATCTGAAAGGGATTGATGGCGTGGTCATCCGTCCTGATCTCGCAGTGAAGCATATTTTCTCCCTTACCGATGACGCCGCTGCTCACCTGGGTCTGGTAAAAACCTGCCGGATTGACGAAGTCTCTTAACCCGATAAACGAATCGTGGTCCCTAATATATGTACAAGGAACTGGTTGTTAACGTAACAGAACAGGAGACCCGTGTGGCCCTCCTGGAAGATGGGAACATTGTTGAACTCTTTGTGGAGCGAGGCGATGATACCAATATCAACGGCAATATTTACAAAGGCCGTGTGCAGCGTGTCCTTCCGGGCATGCAGGCTGCGTTTGTGGATATCGGCCTCAACCAGGCGGCCTTCATCTATGTGGACGACGTCCAGAAGAAGCAGAATATCGGGGAAAACGAGGCCCCTTACAGCGAAAACGGCAACAAGGAGTTTGCCCCGGACAACACCGGTCGCCAGATTCCCATCGAAGAGCTGCTTCGCGAAGGCCAGGAGATCATGGTCCAGGTGGTCAAGTCCCCCATCGGCACCAAGGGGGCCCGCATCACCACCTATATCTCCCTGCCGGGCCGCTACCTGGTGCTCATGCCCAACGTGGATCACATCGGCATCTCCAAGCGCATCGCCAGTGAGGACGAGCGCACCCGCCTGCGGGACCTGATCAGCGACAAGCGGGAGATCCCTTACGGGTATATCTTCCGTACCGCAGGGGAGGGGATCGCCGAAGAACAGCTCAAGCGGGAGATGGACCTTCTGGTCAACTCCTGGGAAAACATCAAGAAACGGTACCGGAGTTTTTCCGCCCCGTACCGGCTCCACCGGGACCTGACGGTGACCTTCCGGGCCATCCGGGACCTGTTGACCCATGAGGCGGATCGCCTTACCATCGACAACAAGTTCGGCTTTGATTCGGTGAACAACTTTATCCGGAAGATCATGCCGGAGCTCAAGGTGAAGGTGGAGTATTACGACCGCTCCGAGCCGATCTTTGAGGCCTTCAGCCTGGAAGGGGACATCTCCCGGGCCCTGAAAAAGAAGGTGTGGCTCAAGTGCGGCGGGTACATCGTCATCGAGCAGACCGAGGCCCTGACCTCCATTGATGTCAACACCGGTCGCTACGTGGGCAAGCACAATTTTGAAGAGACCATCTTCAAAACCAACCTGGAGGCGATCCGGGAAATTTCCGCCCAGGTGCGCCTCCGGAATATCGGGGGGATCATCATCCTCGATTTTATCGACATGGAGAACCTGGAGAACCGGGAGCGGGTCTTTGAGACCTTGAAAGAGTCGTTTAAACAGGACAAATGCCGCACGAACATTCTGCCCATGAGCGAAATCGGTCTGGTGCAGATGACCCGGAAACGGGTGAGAAAATCGCTGACACGGATGCTCTGCGAGGAGTGTCCCATCTGTTACGGCGACGGATACACCATTTCGAAAACCACCATCTCCCAAAAAATATATCGGGAGATTCATCGTCACGCCCGGGACATGATGGGGGATATTTTTACCCTCAAGGTGAGTGAAGAGATGGCCGATTATCTGCATCGGGATGAGATCAGCACCATCAGCGCCATAGAGTACCGGCTGGGGAAGAAAATCGAAATCTACCCCATCCGCCGTTTTCATCGGGAAGAGTTTGAACTCACCGAGAAATTCAAGTAAAATATGGCTGTTGACACGTGTCGCAATTTATGATTAAGTTACCGGGTTTATTTTAACGTCACAAAAGTGTGAAATCAAACGTAAAATAGGGGTATTCACATATGAAACGAACTTTTCAGCCAAGCAACCTTAAACGATCCAGAAAGCACGGATTCATGAATCGTATGTCCACTCCCGCTGGACGTCGTATTGTCAAGCGCCGTCGTGCGAAGGGCCGTAAGCGCCTGTCCGCCTAGCACGCACTTGATTTTTATGATGCCTTCGTTAAAGGGTAGCTCCGAGGGCCTCGTTTGGGGGATCGGCGAGTCGACAACGGCTCGCATCACGGTCCGCCGGAACGAGGCACGACGGAGAGTACGATGATACAGGGATACATACGACTTGCGAGCGAACGCCTTTACAAAAGAGCTGAGGATTCTCAAGAGACATCAGTTCCAGGAACTCTATCGAAAAGGGGCAACCGTCCACAATCGTCACTTCGTTGCCAATATCCTGGAAAATAACCTTCAGACATCCCGCATAGGTATCACTGTATCAAAAAAGGTTGGGGGTGCTGTCACGCGTAACCGCATCAAACGGATCGTACGCGAGTATTTTCGGAAAAACGGTCGACAGTTTTTTGAGAATCGGGATATCCAACTTATTGCCAAGCGCACAGCGGCTCAACTCAGCAATAAAGAGACCTTTTTATCCCTTGAGCATATTTTTCAAAAAATTAAAGCAGGTACTGAGTCTTAAGCAGGTCTTTATCGGATTGATAAAGGCCTATCAGTATTTGATCTCCCCTTTGATTGGTCCAAGATGCCGTTTTTATCCCACATGTTCGGCATACGCCATTGAGGCCTATGAACGGTATGGAATTCTTAAGGGGTCCTTTTTGGCGGTGAAACGCATTCTCAAGTGCCACCCGTTTCATCCCGGAGGGGTCGACCCGCTTCCATAAAATCCTTCACCAGAGCCTCAGCACCCACCCACCGACCAGAAGAACCCGCAACCACCCGATGATCACGCCAGCCCCTTTGCGCATGAACGGCTGAGCCGTGCTTCATCATGAACACGAAACCGTCCAGAAGATTCCAGAGCCCGGCAACAGGCACGATGTCGTTGCACCTTTTATACCTTAAGGGGCAGGGACGGCTCATTGGCGCATGAACAAGGCACCATCTTTGAAGAAGATGAACAACGGAGAACCTATGGAACAAGTCAGACTCTTTGCAGCAATCATCCTTTCCATCATTGTGTTTGCAGGGTGGAATTTTCTTTTTCCTCCCCAGAAGCCCACGGAGGTCCCCAAGGAGCCTCAACTGGAACAACCCGTGGCCCAACCCGGGGAGGTGGCAACACCTGCTACGGATATCAAGCCTGTGACGGTGGTGGAGGAAAACATCACCGTGGTGGAGTCTCCCCTTTACCGCATCGAGTTCACCAACCGCGGTGCTGCGGTGAAACGATTTGAACTGAAAAAATACAAAGAGACCCTGGACGGGGACGCCTACAAGAACGTCATCCCCGCGGAGGTGGACCGCACCTTTACCCTGGGGTTTGCAAAAAACAGCGTGCAGGGAGCATCTGATGCCCTGTTCGAAGCCGATCAGCAGAACGTGGTGGTGGGAGACAACGGAGCCAGCCTCTCTTACCGCTGGGTCAGCACCAACGGTGTGGAGGTTGTCCGTAACTTTCACTTTACGGCTGACTCATACGCCATTTCGTCCACGGTTACCCTGCGTAACGGAAGCTCCCTTGCCCTGGACGGGACTTTGGCCTTTGGCCTTGTCTCCACGGTGGACGGCGGTCGCAGCTACGGATTTCAGGGGCCCAGCGGGTTTGTCGACGGCCACCTTGAAAACGTCAAGGCCAAGAAGATCAAGGACAAGAACCTCTACTCCGGTACCGTGGAGTGGGTGGCCCAGCAGAGCCGCTACTTCATGACCGCGGTCATTCCCAAAGAGATCACCGGGTCCTCCATGGCCCTGGCAGAGAAAAACGGGGTGATCACCGCCGCCATGAACCTGCCCACGGGCATGATTCAGCCCGGCATGGAAAAGAGCTTTGAGGTCGATATCCTGGCAGCCCCCAAAAGCTACCGCATGCTCAAAAAGCTTGATTCATCCGTTCACAAGGCCGTCAACTTCGGCTGGTTTGACATCATTGCCAAGCCCTGCCTGAGCCTGATGAATTTTATCCATGACCACGTGGTGGCCAACTACGGCATCGCCATTATCCTTCTCACCATCCTCATCAAGCTGATCTTCTGGCCCCTGGGCAACAAGAGCTACACCTCCATGCATGAGATGAAAAAGCTCCAGCCCATCATGGGCAAGCTCCGTGAGAAATATGCCGACGACAAGCAGCGCATGAACCAGGAAGTGATGGCCCTGTACAAGACCTACAAGGTCAACCCCATGAGCGGCTGCCTGCCCCTGGTGGTTCAGATGCCCATTTTCTTTGCGCTGTACCGCATGCTCTATTCGGCCGTTGAACTTCGCCATGCACCTTTTTTCGGCTGGATCACCGACCTGTCGGCCCCGGATCGCCTTTTCCATTTCGGGTTTTCCATCCCCATGATGGTTCAACCCACAGGTATTCCCGTTCTGACCCTTTTGATGGGTGCTACCATGTTTCTCCAGCAGAAGATGTCGCCCTCGACCGGAGATCCCACCCAGGCCAAGATGATGATGATGATGCCCCTCGTGATGACGGTTATCTTCGTCAACTTCTCATCCGGGCTTGTGCTGTACTGGCTTGTCAACAACGTCCTTTCGATTTCTCAGCAGTACTATATCACCAAGAAACTCTCGTAACCTCTGGAGGAGTGTATGAATTCGCTTAGGGAATTTGAGGGCAGAACCGTGGAAAAAGCCATTGACGCTGCCTTGCAAGAACTCGATATCCCGAGAGAGGAGCTGGACTACAATGTGGTTTCCAAGGGGAGCGCCGGTCTTTTCGGTCTCTTCGGGGCCAAAAAAGCCAAGATCTCCGTGGCCGTTAAAAAGAACAGGCCCAAGCAGGGCCGGGTTGCCAAAAACCTCGTGGACGAGGCCTTCGGTACCCCCAAAACCGAGGAGAGCACCTCGGCAGACACCGAAGGGTTCAAAGGGGAAGACCGCACCTACGAGTACACCGAGCGGACCTTTGAAGATGGTTTTTTCAAAGGGCTCACCCCTGCCGATGCCGGCGTGGAGATTTTAAAGGAGATAGCCTCCTTTATCTCAGAAGAGTCCGAGATTGCCTACCGGGTGGATGGGGACATCCTCACGTACAACGTCACCGGCGGCAACGCAGCCGTGATGATCGGCAAAAAGGGCCAGACCCTTGAGGCGATCCAGTACCTTCTGGATAAAATCATCAACAAGCACAGCGTGGAGCGTGTACGCGTTCAGGTGGACATCGAAGGCTACCTGGAGATGCGCAAGGAGAAACTCCGCCAGCATGCCCAGCGCATGGCCGAGAAGGTCAAGAAGACGGGCAAACCCCATACCATCGGGCACATGTCCTCCCACGACCGCCGTATCATTCACCTGACCTTAAAGGATGATCGCGGGGTACGGACCCAGTCCATGGGTGAGGGGTACTATCGCCGGTTGGTGATTTTCCCCAAGCGCAATAAAAATATGAGAAATAAAAACAGATAGATATAACTGTTTCCTTTTTCTTGGAGCCTGTTCGACCACCCCATGGTCGAACAGGCTTTTTTTATGGTCGCCCAGAAGGGGACGTGGTAGTTTGGGGGCAGAGATCGCCTCTGTAAAGCACCCCATGGGCCCATTTGCCCATTGACGACAACACAACAGCAGAAAAGAGCTATGAGCTATTTGGATTTTGATACCATCGCAGCCATTGCCACGCCGGTGGGCCGTGGCGGCATCGGCATTATCCGGGTGTCCGGGCAACAAGCCGTCTCCATTGCCATGACCTTTTTCCGGTCCGCCTCCGGCGTTACACGCCCCAAGAGCCACCGGGTTTATTACGGGACCTTTGAAGACGGCAAGGGGGTTCCCTTGGACGAGGTGATCCTTTTTTACATGAAGGGGCCGAAATCCTACACCGCCGAAGATTGCGTGGAGATTCAGTCCCACGCCAGCCCCGTGGTCATGCGTCAGATTCTCGACCTCCTTATCGAGGCCGGAGCACGCCTTGCCGAGCCCGGTGAGTTCACTAAGCGGGCCTACCTCAACGGACGCATCAACCTCTCTCAGGCCGAGGCGGTCATCGACCTGATCAACGCCCGGACAACCACCTCCCACGAGATGGCCATCTCCATGGTCAAGGGGGAGCTGGGGGAGACCATTGCGGGCCTTCGAGAGTCCCTGAAGCAGATCACCGTCACCCTGGAAGCGATCCTTGATTTTCCCGACGACGTGGATGAAGAGATCCAGGCAGAGACCATTCGCGGGCAGCTTGCCGCCACCGTGGCCCCTTCACTGGTTGCTCTTATCGAGAATTTCGACCAGTCGGATATCTTTCGGCACGGGATCCGCGTGGTTATTGCTGGGCCGCCCAACTCCGGCAAGTCGAGCCTCTTAAACCGTCTCTCCGGTCAGGACCGTGCCATTGTCACCAATGTTCCCGGCACCACCCGGGATCTTATCGACGAGTTTATCCACATCGACGGCATCGCCTTTCAGGTGACCGACACCGCAGGGATCCGAACCACGGACGATCCGGTGGAGAAGATCGGCATCGAGCGGACCCTCTCGCGCATTGAGGCCTCGGACCTGGTTCTCTACCTCGTGGATGGTTCCCATGACGTGGAGGGGGAGGTTCTCAGTCAGATTCGCGATTATGTGGGCTCCCGGCAGTGCCTGGTGCTGGTGAACAAGGCGGATCTGTCCCCCGGTGGGGCCGCGGATGCCCTTAAAACAGAGGGGATCGAACACCTTGTGGTCTCGGTGAAGACCGGGGAGGGCATGGATGCCGTCAAGGAGGCGGTTGTGGCACGGATCCTTGCCCGTCTTCCCGAGGATCGCAGTGCCCTGGTTCCCAACCGGAGGCAGGTTGCCCTGGTAAGAAAGGCTTTAAATAATGTGGAAAATGCTGTAGAGGGTATAGATTCTCATCTCTCTTTTGATGCCATCAGCATCGATATCCGTTCGGCCATGGATCTCATGGGTGAGATTCTGGGCGAGGAGGTGCCGGTGGACATCCTGGATGAGATCTTCAGCAATTTCTGTATAGGAAAATAAGCCGGTGCCCGGGCAGGGCGGCCGGCTGTTTCACGTGAAACAATGATTACCCGGGGGGCAGGGGCCTACTCGATCCGGTTGGGCGGCTTTGATGATGCCTGCAGCATCCCTGGGTGAAGGATATAGATGGAGAGGGTCATGGATTTTTCAAACGCATTTTCCCGTTACGAAGCGCTGGTGGATCAGGTCGGCCAGGTGTTCACCAAGGTCAGTTCAGAATTTTCCGAAGAGGTGAAGTGCAAGGCCGGCTGCGATGACTGCTGCCACGCCTTGTTTGACCTCACCTTTGTGGAGGCCCTGTACATCAAGGAAAAATTTGATGAACTCTACAACGGCAAGGCCCGTTACGAGATCACAGAGCGTGCCAGCACCGTGGACCGCGGCCTGGCCAAGATGAAGAAAGAGGCCTACAAGCGCCACGAAGCAGGGACCCCTGATGATGCCATCATTGAAGCCATCTCCAAGATGCGTGTCCGCTGCCCCCTCCTCGGGGAAGAGGGAAAATGCCTGATGTATGAGTACCGTCCCATCGCCTGCAGGGTCTACGGGATCCCCACCTCTGCAGCAGGTAAAGGCCATACCTGCGGTTTGTCCGGTTTTAATGAAGGCAAGGCGTACCCCACCCTCAACATGGACCTGGTGTACAACCGTCTCTATAAAATTTCAGGGGACCTGGTGCGTGAGATCGATTCTCGTTTTACCCAGATGGGGAGCGTGCTCGTACCCCTGTCCATGGCACTTCTTACCGATTACAACGAAGAGTATTTAGGGGTGGAGGTAAAGGCATGAGCACCGTCGGCATGACCCACAACGAGTTTACCGATGAGGAAATTGAGGCCAAGAAAAAGGCCATCTTTGACTCCATGGGCAAACGGGGACAGAAGATGATCATGAAGCAGGGGTATGAAAACTGGAACCCCTTCGGCGACCCCAAAGACCCCCTGGATATCCGCGTGGACGGATCCGAGCGCACCGTGGATCAGCTGATCCGGGAATTCCTCGTCCAGGCGGGACCGGAAGACCCCTCCAACCAGTACAGCCAGGCTGTGATGGAGATGGCCATGGGGGTTATGAACAATACCGACAAGGTGCGTGCCGCCTTTGAATTTGTTCACTGGTACGACGAGCTTTTGAAAAAAGAGGGGAAAACCCTGACCTTCGATTGATAAGGCCATGTCGTCTGTGGGGGATGTCAGCCAAAAAGCAGCCTCCGGCGGCAAGGTGTGCCACCTTGAAAGCAGGTTGCGAATGCGCTTTCCCCCTCGTTCCTCGGGGAAAATCACATTCGCCTTTTATTCAAGGCCTAGTAAAGGCCTTGTGTTAAATGGCTGTTTATCAAACTTTTTAAAAGTTTGGCCCCCGGCAGGGCCGCCGGAGGCATTGTTAACCTGGCTGCCTCCGGTGGCAAGGTGTGCCACCTTGATAGCAGGCTGCAAATGCGCTTTCCCCCATATCACGTCATAGCTCAGTGACCCAGATTCGCCGGAATCTGTTTTTTTAAACCTGTTTATTAAACTTTTTAAAAGTTTAGCTCCCGGCAGGGCCGCCGGAGGCTCTTTCGGACTCTGTATGCAAATGACCTGCGTTGATGATTTTGTGATTGATCATGTGCATGGGACCACCCGGTCTCTGACACCCGCCGAGATCATGGCCACCCTTATGGCCGACCACGGGATGACACGGCGAACGGCCCGGGCCTGTTTGACCCGCTGTGTGGAGAACAATCACCTGAGTTATCGTCAGCAGCTGGGGCGCACCGTGGTGGTCCCTTCCCTCAACCGGTACCATCCCCTGGCTCCCGGGGTGGTTCTGGCCCCGCCCCATCTTCCCTTGCCCACCGACGGCACCTGCTGCATCACCATGAAAGAGGGGATCAGTTTCGGCAACGGCACCCATCCCACCACCCGCCTCTGCGCAGGGTTTATGGTGGAGGCACATGAGCGCGGGGCTGTATGGCAGCGTGCTCTGGATCTGGGAACCGGCACCGGTGTGCTCTCCCTCCTTGCCGTGAAGCTGGGATGTTGCCATGTGGACGCCACGGAAATCGATCCCATTGCCATGCATGACGCCCGGGAAAATTCGGTGCTCAACGGGTGCTCCCAGTGCCTGCGTATTTACCATGCCGATGACTTTTCCAGCGTCGGCCCCTATGAGGTGGTCACCGCCAACTTGAGGTATCCCACCCTGGTTGCCCTTGAAGAGTCCATTCATCAATGGACGGTGCCGGGAGGAGACCTGATTCTCTCCGGGATCAAGGCCGGGGAGGAGGGCAGGGTCAAAGATGCTTACGCGGCCCATTTTGCCCTCCAAGGGGAAACATTGCGCCAAGGATGGGTTGGATTGCACTTTCAAAAACCGATATCTCGCTGATACGGCTTAAATCCCATATTTTTACGTTTTTGCCTTTGTTTATACTCTGATATGGAATTGTCTTGTATCGTCTGTTTTTGGGTGTTTTACTTTTAACTTGTCGAATTTATTATTTATAGTAGGGCATGTTTATTGATTTTTGCCCTTTTCTGGCCATTTTTATCCGATTGGACGATCCCTCCTTTCAAATAGCCTGTACAAACTCTCCCTTTTTTTGAAACAAGATTTTATCCATGACACAAAATAGGCTTCGTGTTGCCTGATGATGTTTCACGTGAAACACCTGTCGGGTTGCGACACCTGAAAGCAAAAACAGATGACCGCAATATTTCGATACGGTCTCTTTGCCGGGGCATTTCTTTTACGGGAGCAGTTGTGTACCCCATGGAGGGATTAACGAAATCCGTGGGGCGATCGGGCGAGTGCTGCGTGCGGGGATATAACAGAGTGATATGGTGAGCAGGCAGGTTGAGGCTGACGCGTCTGCTGAAGAGGGCATGATACGATGTCTGGGAGAGACATGTTCCATGGCGGGTTTTATGGGCTGTTTTGTGACTGCCGCAAGTTCACCCGGGCCTTGAAATGTTCATTTTTGAAAAATTTTATTTTTAAGGTGGATGTGCTTTGATCCGAGGGCCGAGGGGCAAAGCGCACCCGCAACCTGCTTTAAAGGTGGCACACCTTGCCGCCGGAGGCAGCCAAATGCAGTCCTGCCGGAAGCCGAACTTTTGCCTGATTTATAAAAAACGGGTTTAACAAACAGGTCTTAAATAATGAGTGTTGAGTCACTTTTAATTTTTTAAGGCGGATGTGATTTTCCCCGAGGAACGAGGGGGAAATCGCATTCGCAACCTGGGGTCCAGGGGATCATCCCCTGGCCGCCGGAGGCACGTTTTTTCTATCGGTATGGTGACATCATTTTTATGCTTCGAGATCCGCAGCGCAGGCCACACAGTGGGTGGCTTCGGGGATGAGTCTCAGACGGGCCAGGGGAATGGGCTCTTCACAGGCCACGCAGAGGCCGTAGTCCTCGTCATCGATGCTGGCCAGGGCGAGTTCGAGCCTGCCGATGCGCGCCTTCCGGGCCCGGGCGGAGGCTTCGCCGATATGGCGGCTCTGCATGGCCTCGACGCGGGAGATGCGTCCGATGGCGCTGTCCGGGGTGACCGCGGGCTTGGTGTTCCCTTCGGTTGCGGCGAGCTCTTCTTTGAGTAGGGCGAGTTCGGATTCGATGTGGGTTTTCAGTTCCCGGCGTTGTTGTGGTGTCACAGGATATCGAGCTCCTTGAGGGTCTGGTGGAGGTGATCTACGCCGCAGACCCGATGGGCGTGAATTCCCAGGGCACGGGCTGCATCGATGTTGATGGGGGTGTCGTCGAAGAAAAGGGTCTCTTCCGGGGCAATTCCCAGGGTGCTTAGCACATGGCAAAAGGAGGCCTTGTCCGGCTTCATGCATCCGAGTTCATGGGAGGGGAAGTTGTGATGAAAGAGGGTGTCGATGTGCAGGGTCTCGCAGAGATTGCCCCAGTGAAGCTCGTTGGTGTTGGAGAGGGACGCGGTGAGGTAACCCCCGTTGAGCCCTGCCATGAGGTCCCTGAATCCTGGAAAAGGGCGGGTGGTCCAGGACGTGAAGGCGGCAAGGAAGGTGGGGACACTAACGGGGAGTGAAAACTCCCGGATCAACTCGGCGGCAAAGTCGTCCGGCGGGATGCGGCCGGTTTCAAACGCTTTGACGGCCTCGGAGTGCAGCCAGAGATTCCAGAGCTCTGTTTCCGTGTGGAGACCTTTCGTCCATTCAAGCATCTGGTCCACCCCGGAGAGTTGGATAAAGACGCCGCCGATATCAAAGAGCAGCAGTTTGACAGGTGGATTCATTGGAGCTCCTCTAAACATGGGACCGCGCCTGAAACGCGGAAAGGTTTGTGAGGGTATCCCGTCAACCCGGCGGATGCATGCGGGGCTGACGGCCTGGCCGGGTGGCCGGAGGTTCACCATGAATAGTTACCAAAAAAACAAAAAAAAAGCGCCGCTTTTTAAGGCGGCGCTTTTTTTGCTTAGTGGGTAAGGAGCGTATCCTTACTTATCTGTACGTGGCTTTCCGGCGTACCGGCCGCCCGAACGTTTTCTGTACTTCGGGGCGTTGGGTCGGCGGGTCTGGCGAACCGGCCTGGGGCCCTTGGGTGTTCGTGGTGCCGACGATGACGTGGTCTCGGCAGGCTCGGATTTGGACGCCTCCACAAACTCGGGCATGGGAGCCTCCTTGCGCTCAGGCAGGGGAGCTTCCTCACGCTCAGGCATGGGGGCTTCCTTACGCTCAGGCATGGGGGCTTCCTCACGCTCAGGCATGGG
>NZ_FMUX01000025.1:67515-88431 GCF_900101345.1 Desulfoluna spongiiphila
GCTTCCTTACGCTCAGGCATGGGGGCTTCCTCACGCTCAGGCATGGGGGCTTCCTCACGCTCGGGCATGGGAGCTTCCTCACGCTCGGGCATGGGAGCTTCCCTGCGCTTGGTCTTAGAAACAGGTTCCTTGCGGGGTTTGGGCTCCACAGGTGTTTCCCTGTCCTGGGTCAGGGTGTCGTCATCTTCCGGGATCTCTTCCATGGCAATGGGATCGAGCCAGGGGGAGTGCGGTGCCTGTCCCTTGGGAGCTGCGCTTTTATGGGAACGCGGTGTGTGTCTGGGTTTGCGTGATTCCCGGCGAGGGGTCTCCTCTCGGGGAGCGTCCTCAGCCGGAGCAGACTCAAGGTCGGGCATGTCTGTATCGGTCCCCGCCTCGTTCTGATCGTTTCGCGGAGCCTGGGGTTTTCGGGAGCGTTGAGGCCGTTGCTGCCGCTGGTTACGTGCAGGCGACTTAACCTCCTGGAGGAGTTCGTCTGCGGGGTATTCGCAGCTAAGTTTGTGGCCCAGGAGTTCTTCGATGGCCGGGATGTAGTAGGAGTCGTCTTCACAGGCGAAGCTCACCGAGGTACCCGTGGCACCGGCACGGCCGGTTCGTCCGATACGGTGGACGTAGTGCTCGGGATCCTGGGGGAGGGTGTAGTTGATGACGTGGCTGATTTCATCGATGTGAAGCCCTCGGGCTGCCACATCCGTTGCCACAAGTACCTCAACCTTACCGGACCTGAAATCTTCCAGGGCCTTGATGCGCTTGTTCTGAGCTACTTCTCCTGAGAGGAGGTCGGCTTTGATTTTAAGCTTGTTGAGCCTTTCTGCAAGGTTTCGGGCCTGGTCTCTTCGGTTGGTGAAGACCAAAACCTTGGTGAGTTTTTTCCCGATGATGAGGTTGTAGAGGAGGGGGAACTTCTCATCGGTGGTGACCAGGAAAATTTTCTGGTCCACAGATGCGGACTCCACGGTTTCGGGTTCGATCTCCATGTGGTGGGGATCTCGGGTCCACTGCTCGGCCAGGCGCATGACATCGCTGGAGTAGGTGGCACTGAAAAAGAGGGTCTGGCGTTGCTCCTTGTGGGGGGTGGCGTAGACGATTTTGCGGATATCGGGGATAAAGCCCATGTCCAGCATGCGGTCTGCTTCGTCGATGACCAGGATCTCCACACGGGAAAGGTCCACCAGTCTCTGGTTTTTAAAGTCGATGAGACGGCCCGGGGTGGCCACAATGATATCCACGGAGCCGGCCATGCCTTTTTTCTGTTTCTCGTAGCCGGTGCCTCCGAACAGGGAGACAATGGTGTACGGGGTGAACTTGCACAGGGCCCTTGCGTCCTTTTCGATTTGAAGGGCCAGCTCACGGGTGGGGGCGAGGATCAGGGCTCGGGGAAAGCTGCGCTCGGGTCCGCCGCGCATGGGGTTTTTGGCGATGTGGTTGATGATGGTGATGAGAAAGGCCGCACTTTTGCCGGTGCCGGTCTGGGCTTTGCCAATGGCGTCCCGGCCTTTCAAGGTCTCGGGCAGGCACCCGGCCTGAATGGGGGTGGCGTACTGAAAGCCTAAGTCGGCAATGCCCTGCATGAGCTTGACGGGAAGATCAAGGTCGTGGAACCGGACCTCTCCCTCTTTTTCCGGAACCTGGAAATCCTCGAGTTTCCAGGCGGGTTTTCTCGGCTGCTTGGGGGCCCCGTTTTTTTGGGGGGCCTCTTTTTTGGCAAGGGTCTCTCGTTCGGGGCGTTGGGTCTGGGAGCCTCGGCCATTCCGGCTGGGTGCTTTTTCCGCGCGGGGTTTCTGGCCTTCGGTGGCGCGTCTGGCAGGGGATTGCTTGGTCCCATTTCCCTTGGAGCGTTGCCGGGTGTCACCGCGTTTGGGCTTGGCCGCCTCCCTTTTGGGGTCGGTGCTCTTCTTGTCCCGGGGGCGTCGTTTTCGCTCAGCCCGCTCTTTTTTTGCCTGTTCTTCCGCTTTTTTGCGTGAGAGTTCCGCGAACGGTATGGCTGACGAGTCGTCGTCCTTGCTCGATCCTGTGACAAATTCCGCTATGCGTTTAAATAGGTTTCGTATCAATCGTATTTCTTCCCAAATCGTTTCAGTTATGTTGCGTGTGATTGGTGATTGAGACCATGGCCACGGTGCGTATAGTCAGGCGTACGTGTGGCTCGGGGAGTCGTGCCCTGATCGTTTAGGATGGCTCTGATTCTGATGAGACGTAATGCTCATCCCTTTCGTCGAGGGGCGGATGCGGGTGCGGCCTGCCGGCATCACAAATCCTTCGGTGGGGGTAATCGGAGCGGTCATCCTGTGAAAAAAAGACGGTTTGACGCCCCGATGCTTTGTGTTACAAACAGGGCATCCCGCTTTAGGATGTACCTTATATACAGGCAAGAGGCCCATTTAGGCAATATTTTTGATAAATCCTTTTAAATATAATAGATAACGGGAAACAATTCCAGTGGTAAGAGCGCATGGTAAAGAGAGGCTGGTGACCGCCCTGGTGGCAAACGAGAAAGGGGAAATTTTCGATCTCGAAGGCTACGGTGCTGTGGGGCGATGCGGAGAGATGCTCATACCCCTCACCGTGGGGGAGACCTTGTTCATGCCGGACGGCGGGGAGCTCATGAGGCTTCCCGACCGGTACGCCCTGGTCTGGAACATGGAAGAGGGGGTGGTGGAGAGCCTTTCCCACAATCCGTACAATCCCGAAGAGCGTATTTTCCCGGTGGCGGCCTTTAACTCCCCGGGGTACGTGAACACCGCCCAGGCCGCAGCCGAGGAAGTGGAGGGTGCAGAGCCCCTTCCCCTCTTTTCGTATTGCGCCGTGGGCTGGTACGACGAGGGGTTTCGAACCGCCTCCTTCAGGGTGGATGCCGAAGAGCGCCAGGAGCTTCGTCTCATGCCCATCCCCAAGGTGAAGGAAGGGGTGGAGGACATGCGTGACAGGTTTCCCGACAACCGCCTTTTCCGACACCTGGAGCGCTGCGCCCTGACCTACGGGTGCCCTGCGGCTAAGAACCTGTATCTCGGCAGGTGCGAAGCCCCGCTGCCCACCTCACGCCAGTGCAATGCCCGGTGCCTTGGGTGCATCTCCTTTCAGAGCAGTGCCTCCCTTTCGTCCTGCCAGGACCGCATCGATTTTACCCCCACCCCCGAAGAGATCAGTGAGGTGGCCCTCACCCATTTTGAGAGGGTACCGAACGGGGTGGTGAGCTTTGGCCAGGGGTGCGAGGGGGACCCCCTCCTTGCAGCCGACGTCATCGAGCCCGCCATTGCCCTGATCCGCGCCAAAAACAGCTCCGGCACCATCAACATGAACACCAACGGCAGCCTGCCCAAGGTGCTGGATCGTCTGTTTGCAGCAGGGCTCGACTCCATCCGGGTGAGTATGAACAGCGTGAGAAAAGAGATCTACAGCGCGTATTTCAGGCCCAACGGCTACTGTTTTGAAGACGTGGTGGAGAGCTTTTCCGTGGCAAATAAACACGGGGCCTACAAAGCCATCAACTACCTCAACCTGCCCGGGGTCACCGACTGTATCGAGGAGGTGGAGGCCTTAAACGAATTTGTTGAGGCCAACGCCGTGGACCTGATCCAGTGGCGCAACCTGAACTTTGACCCCTTGAGATACTACAACTTGATGCAGGAGGCCGGTCCTGTCGGCTTGCCCGTGGGGATTCGGCGCATGATCATGAAACTGGAAAAACGGTTTCCAAAGCTCAAGCACGGTTACTTCAACCCCTCCCGGGAGATGTACGAAACAAGGCCGGGGGGCCGGAACATCCTCAGGCAGCCTGTGAAACAGGCAAAGCAGCGGGCAAAAAAGAAGCGGGGATAACGCCGGCCAGCCAAAGAGCACCCACGATAACAGTCGGTTCGGAACGGCGCCTTGCCGTGTGCACGCCCGAACCCCTGCCACACTAAAGGAGACACACGCCATGTCATGGCTTGAGATACGCGTTACCTACAGTCCCTGCGGGGACCTTCCGGCCGATGAGCTCATCGCCGAGGAATTTTCTGCGGTGGGGATCGGATCGGTTTCCGTTACCCTTCCCGACGTCGAACCCGTGGAGGGCTGGGATCCGGGTGGGTACAGCCAGGACACCGAGTACGCCGTCACCGGCTACCTGTCCATGGACGGAAGCGAAGGGGATGCGGTAAACGACCTGAAAGGACGTCTTGAGGCCCTCAAACAGAGGACGGGCATCGCCTGTGACGTTGCCACCGATACCCTTCCCGAGACGGACTGGAACGAGTCCTGGAAAGAGAACTTCAAGCCGGTGCATCTTACCAAGAACTTTGTGGTGCGTCCGACCTGGGAAGCGTACGAACCCGCCGAGGGCGAAAAGGTAATCTCCATTGATCCGGGTATGGCCTTCGGCACGGGCACCCACCCCACCACGCGCCTCTGCGTGGAGATGATCGAGCATCACGCCAAAGAGGGGATGACGGTCCTTGATGTGGGAACCGGCTCCGGCATTCTGCTGGTGGCAGCCAGCCTCTGCGGGGCAACAGAGGGCCTTGGGGTGGACAACGACCCCGTGGCTGTTGAGACGGCCGCCGAGAACCTTGCCCTCAACCGTGTGCCGGAAGGCTTTTCGGTCATCTGTGCCGACCTTATCTCCCAGGCGGGAAAAGCCTACGACCTGGTGGTGGCCAATATCCTGGCCGAGGTGGTGGTGGAGCTTTTGGGCGATATCCACAAGGTGGTGCACGACGACTCCCTGGTGATCCTGTCCGGGATCCTGGAGGAAAAGGGCCCCATGGTGGAAGCCCGCCTTGAAGAGACCGGGTTTGTCCTGACAGAGAGCCACGCCGAAGAATCCTGGCTCGTGATGGTGGCAAAGAAAAAAGCGTAAGGGCAACACACACCATACGTTGCTTATAAAACGCCTCCGGCGGTCAGGGGATGATCCCCTGAACCCCAGGTTGCGACTGGCCTCATCCCTCGTTCCTCGGGGTGAGGCCATTTGAATGAATGTCGTTTTAGATGCGGATGTGATTTGACCTCGAGGAACGAGGGGCAAAACGCATCCGCTACCTGCTTTCAAGGTGGCACACCTTGCCGCCGGAGGCCATGCAGGCCAGTATATTCTGGGGCCCTGATGGTGTTTTGCTCCTGTTTCTTCGTTCCCTTTGTCCCGGGGGCCATGCCTTAAAACAAAAGGGCCGTCAGGAATAGCTTGCCGTTTCTTGATGTTTTGTGTTTATCTATAAGATCTTTATCGTATGTACCTCGCCGCTGGGAAATGCTTCCTTGAGAATCGCCGACATCTTTACTGATGACCACGCAACGTGTTGACCAAGCGATATGGCTTTGTCGATATCTGCGGATGCTCTTCTGCATTCAAGGGGCGGTGACATGATGTGAACCGGATCATCGAACGGATGGAAAGAGCCATGATGAAATCCCGTGGGAATCGCAGGTGGGTGTGCATATGGCTGGCGGCCTTTCTGGTTGCCGGCTGGTCTTCCGCCTTGTACGCCGGGCCCCTCTTTGAGGAGGGAAAGACCCTGTACGGCAAGGAGCACTTCAAGGATGCCTCGAAGGTATTGAAGCAGTCCCTGGAGGTGGAAAAGGAAAGCGATGAGTCGGCGACCCTGCTTTTGAGCGACTGTTATCTTCAGCTCAGGAAGCATTGGAGGGCCGTGGGGGTGTTGAAAAAGGGGGCAACGCGTCACCCGGAGAGCTGGGAGATCCATTATCGCCTCGGCAACCTCCAGGAGGAGAGTGGGGATTACTTCGGGGCCCTTTCCGCTTTTTATCAGGCGTCTCTGCTGAAACCCGATGACCTGCCCACCACCTTCCGGCTGGGCATGGCCTACGACGAAACAGCCCAGATTGAAAAAGCCCTTGAGATTTACCGGAAGCTGCACCGGGCCGGGTCTCCCCTGGCCCCGAGGCTGTTGCGGACCATCCAGGGCATGGATTGATAGACCTAACATTTAGATGCATTCGTTGAGGCGCACATCGCGGCGGCCTGGGCGATGTAACGCCACAACGGTCAGTGTATGCGGCTTTGCAGGTGGGGTAAGGCCCTGCAGGCATATCGTCTGATGACCCGAACTGATCGTTATTCAAACATATCGAAGGAGCACGAAAATCATGGTGAAGGTAGGTATCGTCGGATGGAGAGGAATGGTCGGGTCGGTTCTCATGGAGAGAATGCGGTCGGAAAATGATTTTCAGAATATCGAGCCGGTTTTTTTCACCACCAGCCAGGCGGGTCAGAAGGGACCGGACATCGGAAAAGAGATCCCCGTGCTTCAGGACGGGTTTGATGTGGAGATCCTGAAAGGGATGGACATCATCGTCTCCTGTCAGGGCAGCGATTACACCAAGACGGTGCACCCCAAGCTCCGTGACGGCGGATGGAGCGGTGTCTGGATCGATGCGGCCTCTGCCCTGCGCATGTCCGAAAAGAGCATCATCGTCCTGGACCCCGTGAACCGGGAGGTCATCGACAAGGGCTTTGACTCGGGCATCCGGGATTTTATCGGCGGCAACTGCACGGTGAGCCTTATGCTCATGGCCCTGGGTGGCCTCTTTGAGGCAGGCCAGGTGGAGTGGCTCTCCACCATGACCTACCAGGCGGCCTCCGGAGCCGGTGCCAAAAACATGAAAGAGCTGGTCTCCCAGATGGGCGCCATCAACGACGCGGCCCAGCCCATTCTCGATGGCCCCGTGGCCGCCGTGGACACCGCCGTGGCAGACACCATGCGAGCCGATGCCTTTCCCACGGACAACTTCGGTGCCCCCCTTGCCGGAAGCCTCATCCCCTGGATCGACAGCCCCATGGACAACGGCCAGACCCGGGAAGAGTGGAAGGGTGTGTCCGAAACCAACAAGATCCTGGAAAACGAGACCCCGGTGCCCATCGACGGCATCTGCGTGCGCATCGGTACCATGCGCTGTCACAGCCAGGCCATCACCTTGAAGCTCAAGGACGACCTGGATATTGCCGAGGTGGAACGCCTTCTGGCATCGGCCAACGACTGGGTGAAGGTGGTTCCCAACACCAAGGAAGCCACTTTGAAAGATCTTACCCCCACGGCCGTCACAGGGACCCTCACCGTGCCTGTGGGCCGCATCCGAAAGATGAACCTCGGCCCCGGCGTCATCAGCCTGTTCACCGTGGGCGACCAGCTCCTCTGGGGAGCTGCCGAGCCCGTGCGCCGCATGCTGGGGATTGCCGTGGAGAAACTCTCCGCCTGATAAAAGCCCTTTCGGCCTTTGCCTGCCAGGTCGCTGCCCGGAATACTCAGCAGCGGCCCAGGCGGGATCCCAGGGCGCATCCTTGCTGCTCACGGGCCTTGCCCGTGGAGGGATCCGGCCCCGGCGCCTCAAGCTCCCTTTCCGATTCATCTTGCCCCCGGCGGTTACGCCGGGGGTTTTTTGTTTTATGGGGCGGCCAATCTGGGGCTTTAAAAAGCAGCCTCCGGCGGCCCTGCCGGGGGCCAAACTTTTGAAAAGTTTGACAAACAGGTTTGGGGTGGTCTTATGAAAGTATTCGCTCTCTTGGCCGCCGAAGGCAGGCTTTTCCATGCTCTTTAACCCTGGAAGGCAGTCCGGGTAACAATGCCTCCGGCGGCCAAACGTTTAAAAAGTTTGACAAACAGGTCTTATGAGCAACGTGGGCTGGCCGAAGGGTGTCGACGAGCCGACTGTTTCAAACGTAACGGACATGCAACGGGAATGTTTTTGCGGCGCTTTTTTCTAAAAGCGACCTGCCGGAGGCCCCTTTTTGTTTTTTCTCTGAGCCCTCTGGGATCCTGAAGAGCATCCTGCGGTCACATAAAATCCCTGCTCCAGGGCAGAAGGCCTGGGGGTGAAAGAGGCTCGTGATGTATCTGATATGTACAATATCAGCGGGAAATCGTCACTTTAACTGTTGCGAATGCGTTTTTTTCAGATTCCCTATCAAAAAATGGGGAAATCCCGCAATGTCGCCTTTCGCCGGCTTCGTAAGGCGGAATTCATCACGATCGTTGAATCGGTCTATTTTGTATCTGATATCTGATATATCTGTCTAATAAACTAAAATTATTGCTTTTCTTGTTGGAGTTCGGTAATAATACCGATTTACCACCCACGATGGACGGTTTTGGAAGAGCATCCCAACGATGGCTTTTGCGAAACCTATACCTGGTTTATCTCATGCATACCACCTTGCGGTGTTTCCCGGCAGGACGGCAACAAGCCGCCCCACAGGGAGTGGTGGCTTTTGACTCCTCCTTTGTCTTACGGTCGTCGGATCGTAAGGGGGCTGAGCCGGACAGGGGGGGCATGATGAGAGGTGACCCCGTGCCTTTTGCACCGGTCAAGCCGGGAACGGACCGACGTGGGACAAGGGGTGGTCGTTTGAAAAAAATCTTCAGATCATTTTACGCGCAGAGGCTGCTGCCCTTGGCGTGAAGGGGTCTTTTCTCGTGTGAGATATGGATTCGCACCCGTGTAAGGAGAAACAAAGATGTGTCGTTTGTTTGCAATCACCAGCGAAGATCCCGTGTCGCCCATGGTGGCCCTTGAGGCTCTGGATGTGATGCGGGAAGGCCATGACGGCTCCGGGGTCGGGCTCTTTTTAAGGGACCTCGGCGGCCCGTTTGAAACCATGAAGGATGCCCCCATCCTCTCGGGAATTTTTACCGAGGCGGGACTCCGTCGCCTTGACGTCAAGATGATGGAAAAAGGCTTTATCACCAAATACAAGATCTCCTTCAAACTCGACAAGACCCCCCCTGAAGGGGTTCCCAAGCGGGACATCTACCTGATCCGCGCTTACGAATACCCCGAGGAGTGGGAGGATTGGAGCTGGGAGAAAAAGCAGGTGGAGCTTACCCGCATCCGCCTGGAGCTCCGCGCCATGGGGGAAGAGGAAAAAGACATGATTGTCTTCTCCTTCTGGCCCGATGTCATCATGATCAAAGAGATCGGGGACCCCCTCACCGTGGGTCGGTACCTGAAGCTCGACGCCAACGACATCCAGGCCCGCATCATCATGGCCCAGGGGCGCCAGAACACCAACTACGCCATCAACCTGTACGCCTGCCACCCTTTCTTCGTCCAGGGTTTCTCCACCATGACCAACGGGGAGAACACCGCCTTTATTCCCATCCGGGAATTTCTGCAGAAGAGGGGCTTTGAGGGGTACATGGGGTTCAACTCCGACTCCGAGGTGTTCACCCATATTTTACATTACATGCAAAAAGAGCTGGGCCTGGGGCTGGAGTTTTACAAGCACATCATCACCCCCCTTGCAGGAGAGGCCCTGGCTTCCCATGCCAACAGCGACCTGCTCACCCAGCTGAAGCACACCTGCAGGCGCCTGATCATCGACGGGCCCAACTGTGTCATCGGGAGCCTCCCGGACCACAGCCTGTTTATGGTGCAGGACAGAAAGAAGCTGCGCCCCGGGGTCATCGGGGGACGGCCCGGAATCTTCGCCTACTCGTCTGAGATTTGCGGCCTGGATTCAGCCATTCCCGACCGAGACAAGTCCAAAGATTTTCAACCCATGTATCTCGACACGGCCATTGTGGGTCCCGATCGTCAGGAGGTTCAGATATGTCGGCAAACGGAACGATTACACCTTCCTCATTAAGCATCAAGGATCTGTACTGGCAGATCGACTGGAACAAGGATGCCTGTACCCTCTGCGGTCAGTGCACGGCGGTTTGTCCCGTCAAGGCCCTTGAGCTGGGGGTCTTCCGCAAACGGCGCGTCGACATCCCCATGGGGCTCAGCGGCAAGGTGGAGAACCGCTTCTCCCTGTTCTACGGCATTCGTCAGAAGACCGAGCCCAAGCACGCCTGCATCGGCTGCGCCATGTGCTCCCAGGTCTGCCCCAACGACGCCATCCTTCCGAGGCGAAACGACGAAGCGGACAAGCAGCGCTACCACACCGACCAGGGCGGTCAGCCCCTGAAGCGGGGCGGTCGCAGGAAGTCCGAAGGCGCAGGGATCCTCGATCGGATCAAGTTTACCCGTATCTCCATGCTCACGGACCCGGCCCTGGATGCCGGGCGCCACGAGTTTGATATCAAGACCCTTCTGGGCCGGGTGCTGCCTCCCAAGGAGCAGATCCAGCGCCAGATGAAGGGCGAGTGGGTCCCCCCGGTGCGGGAGATCTATCCCCTTGTCATCGGCGGCATGAGCTTCGGCGCCCTGTCCCCCACCATGTGGGAAGGGCTTCAGATGGGAGTGGCCTACCTGAACGAAGAGCTGGGCATGCCCGTGCGCATCTGCACCGGTGAGGGCGGTTGCCCTCCGCGCCTGCTGCGCTCCGAGTTCCTGAAATACGTCATCCTCCAGGTGGCCTCCGGCTACTTCGGCTGGGACGAGATCATCCACGCCATCCCCGAGATGAAGGTGGATCCCTGCGCCATCGAGATCAAGTACGGCCAGGGCGCCAAGCCCGGCGATGGCGGTCTCTTGATGTGGCATAAAGTCAATAAACTGATTGCGGCCATCCGCGGCGTCCCCACCGGGGTCAGCCTGCCCAGTCCGCCCACCCACCAGACCCAGTACTCCATTGAGGAGTCCGTGGCCAAGATGATCCAGTCCATGTCCATGGCCTGGAACTTCCGGGTGCCGGTGTACCCCAAAATTTCGGCGTCTTCCACCTCCCTTGCGGTTTTGAACAACCTCACCCGAAACCCCTACGCGGCGGGTCTTGCCATCGACGGGGAAGACGGGGGCACCGGGGCGGCGTACAATGTCTCCATGAACCACATGGGGCACCCCATCGCATCGAGCTTACGGGACTGCTACAAGACCCTGGTGGAGATCGGCATGGAGAACGAATTGCCCCTGTCTGCCGGCGGCGGCATCGGCAAGAACGGGAACCTGGCGGCCAACGCGGCCTCCCTCATCATGCTGGGGGCCAGCATGGTGCAGACGGGCAAGTACGTGATGCAGGCGGCAGCCGGCTGTGTCGGTTCCGAGGCCGACCGGTGCAATGTCTGCAACCTGGGGATCTGTCCCAAGGGGATCACCTCTCAGGATCCCAGGCTCTACCGTCGCCTCGACCCGGAGCATGTGGCCCAGCGCGTGGTGGATATGTATGTCTCTTTTGACACCGAGCTCAAAAAGATCATCGCACCCCTTGGCCGATCCACCTCCCTGCCCATCGGCATGTCCGATGCCCTGGGGATTGACGACCGCGACGCGGCAGAACGTCTCGATATCAAATACATGGTGTAACCGACATGAAGAGCAAGACGAAAATTACCATCCATGGAAAGGAAGAGGGAACCCGCATTGCTTCGCGCCAGATGGAGGAGAAGATCCAGAAGGCCGTCGCCAAAGGGTACCGACAGATTGAGGTGGATGCCTTAGGGCAGCACGGCATCGGCGGCCGCCTTCACGGCGCCGGTGATGAGAAGGTCTCTGTCAGGATCACCGGCACCTGCGGTCAGCGGACCGGGTCCATGGGATTTCCCAACACGACCATCGAAATCATGGGCGCAGCCTCCGACGACATCGGCTGGCTCAACGCCGGGGCCGAGATCATCGTCCACGGCAACGCCTCCAACGGCGCGTGCAACGCCATGGCCCAGGGCCGTGTGTCCGTATGCGGCAACATCGGCGCCCGCGGCATGACCATGACCAAGGAGAACCCCCGGTTCGAACCCCCTGAACTCTGGGTGCTGGGGTCGGCCGGTGACTATTTCGGCGAGTTCATGGCTGGCGGCACCGCCGTGGTCTGCGGCTGGGATCCCCAGAACGAAGAGAACGTCCTCGGCTACCGCCCCCTGGTGGGCATGGTGGGGGGACGGGTCTTTTTCCGGGGCCCCATCAAAGGCTACAGCCAGGGCGACGCCCGCATGGCCCCCATCTCCGATGAGGAGTGGGAGTGGCTTGCAACGAACCTGAAGGCCTTTCTTGCCCGTATCGGCAAAGAGGACGCCTACACCAAGCTGGCCCGTCGCGACGACTGGCAGCTCATCGTGGCCCGGACTCCCCAGGAGAAGATGGGAAGCGCAACCCGGTCCATGGCCTCCTTTCGCCGTGAGGTGTGGGACAGCGAGCTGGGGGAGGGGGGACTCATCGGGGACCTTACCGACCTGGACATGAGCCATGTCCCCGTCATCACCACCGGAGAGATGCGGCGTTTTGTGCCGGTGTGGGAGAACCAGAAGTACGTGGCACCCTGCCAGGGGGCCTGTCCCTCGGGTATTCCCGTTCAGCAGCGCTGGGGACTGGTGCGAAACGGTCTGGTGGACGAGGCCGTGGAACTGGCCCTTCACTACACGCCCTTTCCCGCAACGGTGTGCGGCTACCTCTGCCCCAACCCCTGCATGGCGGCCTGCACCAAGCAGTCGGCCTTTATGCCCTCCATCGACATCAAGCAGCTGGGCAAGGCGAGCATTGCGGCCCAGGTACCCAGCGTGCCGGAGGTGTCCGGTCGCAAGGTGGCGGTCATCGGCGGCGGGCCCGCCGGAGTCTCCGTGGCCTGGCAGCTGCGCATGGCCGGCCATGATCCCGTGGTCTACGACACCGCCCCCACCCTGGGCGGAAAGATCGCCTCGGTGATCCCGGAGAGCCGGATTCCCAAAGAGGTCCTGGATGCGGAGCTTTCTCGCATCAGCGAGATTCTGCCCCACATCCATCTCCAGCAGCCCTTGTCCGCGGTGGAGCTCGATCGGATGAAGGCGGACAACGACTTTATCGTCATGGCCGCAGGGGCCCAGAAACCCCGCATGCTCGATATCCCCGGAAAAGAGCGCCTGGTCACCGGCAACGATTTTCTGGCCGAGGCCAAGGAGAACAAGGCCAAGCCGGGCAGAAAGGTGGTGATCATCGGTGCGGGCAACTCCGCCTGTGACGCCGCCACCGAGGCCGTGCGCTGCGGGGCTGAGGATGTCACCCTCATCGACATCCAGGAACCCGCCGCCTTCGGCGAAGAGAAAGAGGCCGCCGAAAAGGCCGGGGCCAAGTTCAAGTGGCCCTGCTTTACCCGGGAGATCACGGACAAGGGCGTGCTCCTTACAGACGGGGAACTCCTTGACGCCGATACGGTGATCCTCTCCATCGGGGACATGGCCGATGCGGAGTTTCTGCCCAGAAGCGTCACCATCGCCAAAAACGGGTATGTCTCGGTGGACGAGAACGGTCAGACCACGGACCCGTCGATTTTTGCCATCGGCGACATCACGGGGCTGGGGCTCATAACCGACGCCATCGGCGCAGGCAGGCGAACGGCGGAGACCATCGATGCCATCAGCCGCGGCAAGCGTCCGGCCGGACGGGACCCCCGGGAGGTGATCGCCAAGGACCGCATGAACATGGCCTATTTCGATCCCAGGCTCTCTGTGTTTGAGGACCTCCAGACCTGCGGATCCGAATGTTCGTCATGTGGGAGTTGCAGAGACTGTGGGATCTGTGCTACCTTGTGCCCCAAAGAGGCGATTGAAAGGCGCGAGACGGGGAACCCGACCTCGCCTTTTGAGTATGTGGTGAAGACCGATCGTTGCATCGGCTGCGGCTTTTGCGCCGATGCCTGCCCGTGTGGGATCTGGACCCTGATCACCAATACGCCCATGGGGTAAAAAGTGGCCTTGCGGCCATGGCCCGGTGTTACACCGGGTCACGGTGACAAGATAGCCCCTTTTCTTCACCCGACACGACTGCTGACAGTTTCCATTTGGTTTATAGCTATCCCGCTTTTTACCTTCCGCGTAAGAAGCGGGATAGTTGCGCGCGGACTCCGGCAAAGGAGAACCCTCCTTCAAGGATCCGTAATGACGATGGATCCATTATCCATCATCACCATGATTCAAGCATTATGGACGGGCCATGCAGGACCGCCCTTCGGCATCCTTCGCATCGCCTGTCAAATAAGGAATCACCTTTCATGAAAGCACTGCTTGCCCTCGAAGACGGACGAATTTTTTCGTGCCGCAGCTTTACAGGTCCCGGCGAGGTGGGTGGAGAGGTTGTCTTCAACACCAGCATGACGGGGTATCAGGAAATTTTAACCGACCCCTCCTACCGAGGCCAGATGGTCACCATGACCTACCCCCTCATTGGAAACTACGGCGTGAGCCGGGAGGATGTGGAATCCTCACGGATCCAGGCCTCTGCCCTCATCGTCCGGGAGTACCAGGACGACTACAGCAACTGGCGGGCCGACATGAGCCTTGCCGATTACCTCAAGGCATCCAGCGTCATGGGCATCGATGAACTCGACACCCGGGCCCTGACCCTGCACCTCAGGACCAAAGGCGCCATGCGCGGTATCATCTCCACCGACGTGGCAAGCCCCGACGCCCTGGTGGAAAAAGCCAAAAACCTTCCCTCCATGGAGGGGTGCGACCTGGCAAGCGAGGTTTCCACGGACAAGCCCTACCGCCTGGTAAAGGACACCCCGGTGTTTATCCAGGAGGCTTTAAGCGCCGAGCTGTTCACCGCCCGTGCTGAGAAAAAAGCGGTGGTGGCCTTTGACTTCGGGATCAAGTTCAACATCATTCGCCTCCTGGAAGCCGCAGGTTGTGAGGTGATCGTGGTGCCCGCCAACACCAGCGCCGATACCGTCAAGGCCATGAACCCCGACGGGATCTTTCTCTCCAACGGCCCCGGCGACCCCGAACCCGTTATCTATGCCGTGGAGACCGTCAAGGCCCTCATCGGGTACCGTCCCATCTTCGGCATCTGCCTGGGTCACCAGATCATGAGCATCGCCCTGGGCGGAAAAACCTACAAGCTGAAGTTCGGCCACCGCGGCGGCAATCAGCCCGTGCAGAACACCGCCACGGACAAGGTGGAGATCACCAGTCAGAACCACGGATTTGCAGCCGACCTGGAGAGTCTTGCCATGGCCGATGTGGACGTTTCCCACATCAACCTCAACGACTCCACCGTGGAAGGTCTGAGACACAAGGTACACCCAGTGCTCAGCGTGCAGTACCATCCGGAGGCGTCCCCGGGCCCCAACGATGCCCAGTACTTGTTTGATGAGTTTGTTTCCATGATGGAACGTTTCACTGTTTAAGAACAGGGCACATGTTGCCCTGTTTTTTTTTACCCAAAACTTCGCGAATGCTCCGCGGTCTCGCTTTTCGCCCGCGTCACATTCGCTTACGGGCTTTGCCCGGGGGTGTTTCACAGTGGGACTCCTTCGACATGGGGCAAGGCGTTGATACGCCTCATCAACAAAGACGAAAAAATCCGTCAACTGCTCAAGAATCTGTTTGTCACCTTTTAAAGAATACAAAGGCAAGGGATCATGCCAAAACGCACCGATATAAAGAAAATATTGATTGTAGGCGCCGGGCCCATCATCATCAGCCAGGCGTGTGAATTTGATTACTCCGGGACCCAGGCGTGCAAGGCATTGCGGGAAGAGGGGTACGAGGTGGTGCTGGTGAACTCCAACCCCGCCACCATCATGACCGACCCGGAGACGGCCGATCGCACCTACATCGAGCCGGTGACCCCGGAGACCCTGGCCAAGATCATCGAAAAGGAGCGGCCCGACGCCATCCTGCCCACCCTGGGGGGCCAGACCGGTCTCAACACCGCCATCGGCGTTGCCGAGATGGGGGTTCTGGAAAAATTCGGGGTGGAGATGATCGGGGCGGACGTGGCCACCATCAAGAAGGCCGAAGACCGTGAATTGTTCCGCAACGCCATGAACAAGATCGGCCTGAACATTCCCCGAAGCGGTTTTGCCACCAACTTAGACGAGGTGAGGGAGGTGGCCGACGAGATCGGATTTCCCATCATCGTCCGGCCCAGCTTTACCCTGGGCGGCACCGGCGGGGGAGTGGCCTACAACCCCGAAGAGCTCGAGGCCTTCTGCAAGGCGGGCCTTGAGGCGAGTCTCAATACCCAGGTGATGCTGGAGCAGTCCGTGCTCGGGTGGAAAGAGTACGAGCTGGAGGTGGTGCGGGACAAGGCAGACAACGTGGTCATTATCTGCTCCATCGAGAACCTCGATGCCATGGGGGTCCACACCGGAGACTCCATCACCGTGGCCCCGGCCCAGACCCTCTCGGACAAGGAGTACCAGAAGCTGCGTGATGCCTCCATCGCCATCCTGCGTGAGATTGGCGTGGACACCGGCGGCTCCAACGTTCAGTTTGCCATCAACCCGGCAGACGGCGAGATCATTGTGGTGGAGATGAACCCCAGGGTGTCGCGCAGCTCGGCCCTGGCCTCCAAGGCCACCGGTTACCCCATTGCCAAGATTGCCGCCAAGCTGGCCGTGGGTTACACCCTGGATGAGCTCACAAACGACATCACCGGTGAAACCCTCGCGGCCTTTGAGCCCACCCTCGATTACTGCGTCGTCAAGATTCCCCGCTGGACCTTCGAGAAGTTCCCCGAGACCGAGGATTACCTCACCACGGCCATGAAGTCCGTGGGCGAGACCATGAGCATCGGGCGTACCTTTACCGAGGCCTTGCAAAAGGCGATTCGCTCTTTGGAGATCGGGCGGTTCGGTTTGGGCAGCGACGCCCGGGAGGTGGAAGAGCTCTCCAAGACCGACATCGAGCACCACCTGGTCACCCCCAACTCCAAGCGGCTCTTTTACCTGCGCCAGGCCATGAAGGCGGGGATCTCCCTTGAGGCGATCTTTGCCATGACCAAGGTGGACCCCTGGTTCCTGCACCAGATCAAGCGCATCTGCGACATGGAAGAGACGGTGAAGGCCGCCGGACAGGGCATCGACGCCGACCTTTTGAGGCGGGCCAAGGCCAATGGTTTTTCCGACGTGCAGATCGGCGTGCTCACCGGCACCGATGAGGAGTGGGCCAGAAAAAGGCGCTACGATCTGGGCATCAAGCCCGTGTACAAGCTGGTGGACACCTGCGCCGCCGAGTTTGAGGCCGCCACACCCTATTACTACTCCACCTATGAGGAGGAGTGTGAGGCAAGGGTCTCCGACAACAAAAAGGTGATGATCTTAGGCGGCGGTCCCAACCGCATCGGCCAGGGCATCGAGTTTGATTACTGCTGCGTCCACGCCTCCTTTGCCCTGCGCGAAGAGGGGGTGGAGTCCATCATGGTCAACTCCAACCCCGAAACGGTGAGCACCGACTACGACACCTCGGACAAGCTCTACTTCGAGCCCCTCACCAAAGAGGACGTCCTGCACATCGTGGAGAAGGAGAAACCCTATGGGGTCATCGTGCAGTTCGGGGGCCAGACGCCCCTGAACCTTGCCCTGGGGCTCAAGGCCGCCGGCGTGCCCATCATCGGCACCCAGCCCGAAAGCATCCACCGGGCCGAGGACCGCGATGAGTTCCAGGCCATGCTCAAGAAGCTGAACCTGACCCAGCCGGAGAGCGGCATCGCCATGAACTACGAGGAAGCCCTGGTGGAGGCCCGACGCATCGGCTACCCCGTCATGGTGCGTCCCTCGTATGTGCTGGGGGGCCGGGCCATGCGCGTGGTCTACTCCGAAGCGGACCTTGAAGGCTTCATCCGGGAGGCCATGGAGGTCTCGCCGGGCCACCCCGTGCTCATCGACAAGTTTCTGGAAGATGCCGTGGAGCTCGATGTGGATGCCATCTCCGACGGAGAGAAGACCATCATCGCAGGGGTCATGCAGCACATCGAAGAGGCGGGTATCCACTCCGGCGACTCGGCGTGCGTGCTCCCCCCCATGAGCATCCCCAACCGCCTGCTCGACGAGATCCACGAGGCCACCCGCGCCATGGCCAAGGAGCTCGGCGTGGTGGGTCTGATGAACGTTCAGTACGCCATCAAGGACAGCAAGCTCTATATCATTGAGGTGAACCCCCGTGCATCAAGGACCGTTCCTTTTGTGAGCAAGGCCACCGGGATTCAGTTTGCCAAGCTGGCCACCAAGGTGATGCTGGGCAAGACCCTTGCGGAAGTGGGCCTTGAGAAGGAGTTCGTGCCCAACCACATCTCGGTAAAAGAAGCGGTGATGCCCTTTGACCGCTTCCCCCACGTGGATACCCTGCTGGGGCCCGAGATGAAGTCCACGGGGGAGGTCATGGGGCTCGGCGATGACTTCGGCATTGCCTACGCCAAGGCACAGATCGGCTCCGGAGACGACCTGCCCACGGAAGGCACCGTGTTTATCAGCGTCAAGGAGGGGGACAAGGGGCAGATGCTGCCCACGGCATCCCTGTTCAAGGCCCTGGGCTTTACCATCATGGCCACCAGCGGCACTTCGGACTTCCTCACGAAAAACGGGGTGTCCAACGTGCTGGTGAACAAGGTCTCCGTGGGACGCCCCCACGTGGTGGATGCCATTAAAAATAATGAGATCCAGCTGGTGATCAACACCCCTTCAGGCACCAGCGAGACCACCCACGACGGGTACAAGATCCGCAGGGCGGCCCTGAAGTTCAAGGTGCCCTTTGCCACGACCCTCACCGGTGCCATGGCCGTAGCCCGTGCCATCGCCCGGTTGAAAGAGGAGAGTTGCGCGGTTAAGGCCCTCCAGGATTACCACTGCTAATCCCGCCACAGAAAGGCGCGGCAAATGCCGCGCCTTTCTTCCCCCCCACACAAGACAAAAAAGGGTGCCCCCGGCGGTACGGTGAGCCACCATGAAAGCTTATGACCGCAGGGCGTTACCCCCTCGTTCTTCGGGGCTCTGTTTTTCGGCGGGGCCGCCGGAGGCAAAGATAAGCGGAATAGTCACAATTTTTATTGAATAATCTGTAAACAGGGATTAGTTTGAACATTGTGTCGGCGATGACGACGAGGCCACAGTGGATTTCTATGTAAAAGGAGGCAGGAAGCTTCATGATCGAGACGCGATATCTCAAGGATAATATCCAGAATATCCAGAAACTCATGAGCATTCCCGCTTTGAAGAATTTCGAGACCCGTTACCTCGGAAAACTCTTGAAGCTGAGTAAAATCCGTGAGTACGAGGACGGTGAGAAGATCATCAAAGAGGGGGATCGGGATCCCTGGCTCTATTTTTTACTGGCCGGTTCCGTCAGGGTGTCCAAGGAGGATGTGGAGATTACCCGGTTGAGCAATATCGGGGAACTCTTCGGGGAGATGCGCATCATCGACTCCCTGAAACGCTCCGCCACGGTGACGGCCGTCGGGCGAACCACCTGCATTGCCGTCAACACCATGGCCGGGGAGAAACTGGAAGGGGACGGGGCCGATCACGACGAGCGCCTTGATTTTCTTTTGCTCCTCTACCGCATCTTTGCCGAGTACATGTCCATTCGCCTTCGGGCAACCAACGAAGAATTGATCAAGACCAAACAGGATCTTCAGCGCATCAGAGAAGAGAAAATGAACGTCATCATCAGGCGCCACATCGAGGGCTCCCAGCAGTGATGGCCGACTGAGACAGCTTCGGGGATGCTAGGGAGCGAACGCATTTCTTCCTGTGCCGCGTGTTTTGTCCGTGTTCGGATCGGCAGATTGCCGGGGGGAATCTCCTCCCCTGCCTGAAGGTCCGGATGAGAAGGACAAACCATGAGAAAGACCGTATCCTTTACCAAAGACGCCACCAACGTCTTTTTCCATATTCTGACGGCCTGCAACCTCTCCTGCCGCCACTGCTACATCAATCCCACCCAGCACGGAACCCAGACCCTGCCCATCGAGACCATCGAAGAGTGGCTCGCCCTGTTTGCAAACCGCTCCAAAGAAGCCAACATCATTTTTCTGGGCGGAGAGCCCACCATGCACCCCGACCTTGCAAGGGCCATCAAAAAAGCCCGGGCTTTAGGCTATGCTTCCATCACCATCGATACCAACGGCTACCTGTTCCATGACATCCTCGACAAGGTGACCCCTGCCGAGGTGGACGCTCTTTCCTTCAGCCTGGACGGCGCCACCGCCGCCACCAACGATCCCATTCGGGGCAAAGGCTCCTGGGAGACCTGCATGGCGGGGATTCGAAAAGGGGTGGCCAAGGGGTTCTCCACGAGCCTTATCTACACGGTGAGCGGGGCCAACCTCCACGAACTGGATCAGATGCCCGATCTCCTGGAAGAACTGGGGGTCAACCACTTTTTTATCCAGGTGCTGGGGATCCGCGGCAACTCGGCCCGGGAAGAGGCCGAAGAGGAAGGGCTCATGCGCGTGACCCGGGACAACTGGATGGAGGTGGTTCCTACGGTGGCCGAAGAGGTGGCCCGAAGGGGAATCAAGGTGACCTGGCCCAAGGTGTTCCTGGACGAGGGGGAGGCTTTCGAGTGCGCGGGCCATGTGGCAGACAACCTCTTTCTCTTTCCCAACGGCCGTGTCTACCGGTGTCCTCTGTGCGAGGATTTTCCCGTGCACTCCATGGTCATCGAGGACGGCGAGCTCAAGGATGCCCCCCGCATCAACGAGACCGATCTCTTTGATCTCTCCATTGCCGAAGGGTGTGTCATGAACCGGATCATCCAGCCCGGAAACATTGTATACAAAGAAAATGGGACCCCGGAGTGGCGCGTCGCCTGTTGTCTGCTCAAGGAGGAGATCACCCCGAAGTGAGCAGGGGAAATGAGGAATCGGGCCCAAGGTATTGGGTGGTAAAAACGGTCCTTCCACCACATCGGGTAGTTTGGCGCACAGAAGATGGGGGGACTGATCGGTAAGCCTAACAGGCTTTTCCGTTGATTCCCGGAGAAACAACTTGACAGAATTATAAGTCATAACACTACTGTCCAAAATAGCCTCTCAAAGAATAATTTTCTTCGAGAGTCCCCTGTGATTAGTAGATGTTGTTCAATTCTTGAAAAACAGGTCCCATTATTTTGCCTGCTGTCCAACTCACGTAAATGGGAGCATTAACTGTACTGACATAGGCTCAAGTGGTAGCACATCATATGGCTGGTCTATCCAGGCCCACAAATCCCGGTGTGTAAACAGGTTCCACCTCAAAAAGGCAACCAGATTTGACAGTGACCAGCCAAACTTTGATTTTGCCTGAAGGAACTTGATGATCAACATAGCGATAAGTGCTGTCCAAATCTGTATCATCAGTGCGTTTTC
>NZ_FMUX01000019.1 GCF_900101345.1 Desulfoluna spongiiphila
TGATAGCCCAGCGATTTAATGACTTGTTCTGGACTCTCCCCGGCCTCGACACGTTGGATTGCTCGAATTCGAATGGCTTCTCTTGTTTTATGATCTAATTCAAATGGTAAACCCCCATCTCTGATGGGGGACTCGTAAAGTTTGACATTTCCGGGAGTTTAAACAAGAAAACCTTCCTAAAGAAAGCCGCTCAAAGCTACTAAAGGAAGGTTTTAATGAAAGATTATCGAAGTCTAAAGCATTCAAAATGGTATTGCAAGTACCATGTAGTATGGATCCCAAAGTATCGGAAAAAAGTGATTTATGGTCAACTCCGAAAGGAGCTGGGGTCGATTTTGCATGAACTGGCGAGGCAAAGAGAATGCGTGATTGAAGAAGGCCATTTGATGCCAGATCACGTGCATATGTTGATATCGATTCCACCGAAATATTCGGTATCCCAAGTGATAGGGTTCATAAAAGGGAAAAGTACGATCCAAGTGGCCCGTCAGTTTTTCGGAAAACAGCGGAATTTCGCTGGAGATAAGCTGTGGGCACGGGGCTATTTTGCCTCGACAGTTGGTTTAGATGAAAATGTTGTCCGAGCGTACATACGTCACCAGGAAACTGAAGACAGGCGTTATGAACAAATGGGACTGTTCAAGTAATATGGGCCTTTAGGCGCTGTTTAGAGACCGCTTTGAGCGGTTAGCAATTCAAGCCCCCAGTTTTACTGGGGGTTATGACTGCCAGGCATCTGTTTTCTTCATACCATTGCTATATCATATGTCGGGTAATTAATGAACTCATTAGTAATATGGATTTCATGGAAATCGTCTTCGTCCTCATCTCTGGCATACTCGCCAGCCCCGTATTCACGCTCATATGCCCATCGCTTCATTCTTCCAGCCGGGCATAAATACTGCATTCATCAAAGTAAACCAATCCGGATATTTTACAAGACAAGTGGACCGGTCGCTGTTCAATATAGTTGACACCTATACACATCAAGCCGCGACCAATCCGAGGCCTTCAGGAACAACTTTTTCAGGGTTAAGGTAGATGTATTTTTATATTCCATATCCTTGCAAGGCCCACTCCAGCGCTCGGGGTGTTTCTTCCTGCACGAGGTTGTACCAATACGTAAAAGAGAGCACCCACTTTCGAGACCTTATAAAGGTCAATAGATCCGCCAGTAGGGTCCTCTGACGATACGTAAATGTTCGAAAAAGCGACTCCATAAATGCGTTGCCATTACTCACTATAGGGTGGTTAAACGAGCTTGATTTAAGTTTCTCTCTCAATGTTGCGCCCTTCATGGGGCTACTGTTATCTGAGTGTAAAATTAGTGGCTTTCTGATGCACCCTACACGCAAAACTGTTCTATGAACAAGTTGAGCAGCATTTTCCGATGATTCGCAGCCATGGACCTCTATCTCAACAATTTTTCGGCTGAAAAGATCAAGGATCATATAAAAGTAATAATACTGACGTTTGATCGGGCCTGGTAAGTAGGTGATGTACCAGTGCCATACCTGATTTGGAGCCGTTGCACAGTGAGTGGTTGCTTCTCCCGGGGGGCAGGATTTTGGCAAAGGCTTTGAGGTATATGCGCGTTCGTGTAGGCAAGGCCAATAAACAAATTAAAACCAAGTTTGCAACAGATCAAAATCTTGAAAGGTTTAGGGTATGGAAGCTGCGCTAAATAAAAGCACGAATGTTACTTGGCATCACTCGAATGTTCGTAGGGCCGACAGAGAAAAATTACACGGTCATAAAGGTGCAGTTGTTTGGTTTACAGGGCTTTCTGCGTCTGGAAAATCAACGATTTCTCATTACGTAGAACAGATTTTACATGATCTTGGTTGTTCGACTTATGTATTTGACGGGGACAATGTGCGACATGGTCTTTGTGGTGACCTTGGTTTTGATGAAGTAAGCAGATCAGAAAATATTCGAAGAATTGGTGAAATGGTAAATCTATTCGTTGATGCTGGAGTCATCGCAATCACTGCATTTATATCACCGAACAAAAAGGACAGGGAAAAAGTCAGAAACATTGTCGGAAAGGAAAATTTTATAGAAGTGTTTGTGGATTGTCCTATTGAAGTCTGTATTGAAAGAGATCCTAAAGGGATTTATGCGAAAGCCCTTACTGGAGAGATAGATAATTTTACTGGTGTTTCAGCAGAATATGAACCACCAGAGATGCCAGGTATTGTCTTGAAAACAGCAAAAAGTGACTACTTTTTAGATGCAGAACGAGTTGTTGCCTTGATAAAGGAGAAACGGCTGATATTTAGTAGTTAAAGGGCTAATATATTGGGGTTATATGAATTCATATTGGTGTTGAAATTATAATGATCCAGTTGTCGCATCTGTTGATAATTTAGGCTATGTAGGCCTTCCCATCGATTTTGTGTTTAGGGAACACTACGAAATCACTGGTTTTGATATTAAGGAATCCTTGGTAGAAAACTGTCTATAGGGTGTGAATTACGCCGGAGAGGTAACTACCGATGATTTTAAAAATCCTGTGAAGTTTACGGCAACGAGCGATCCGACGATGATCGTCAAAGCAGATGTAATCATCGTGGCCGTGCCAACCCCCATTAATAAAACTCACCAACCTGATTTGACCCTGATCTCATCGTCAGAAACTATGAAAGAGGGGGCTGTTGTGATTTATGACTCCACGGGTTTTCCCAGGGTCACGGAAAATATCCGTATCCCTATTCTGGAAAAGGATTCCAGAAAAAAGTGGAGATAGATATTTTGTGTGGGATACTCCCCTTGACCGGATCAATTCGAGAGACAAAGAGAGAACCCTCACCACCATTGTCGAGGTGATATCGGGCGACAGCCCAGAGACTCTGAGAATAATGAAATCTCTTTACGGCTCCATTATCATCGCCGGGGGGCACCCCACAACAACCATTAATGAGGCCGAAGCTGCTAAAGTTATGAAGAATACTCTGAGGGCTTTTAACATTGCTCTAATTGTCAGCGGCGACCTGAAACTGGGGCTACACTGGCGGTTTAAAAATGACCTCATGAGGCATTATATTTTCTTCAATTCAACTATTTAAATCCATATTCTTCCTTCTTGATTTTCTAGGCTTTTAATGACAGGGATGGTGGCTTCTCAAATGCACAGAGACCAAAAATGGCCTATGATTCTTTTTCAAAAAAGGTACAACTTCAAACCGCCAGCCAGGGGGTATTGACGGAGCCGCTGACACTCTAATCAATGAACTTGCCATTATCTTTGATACCATTGGTCTCGATACATTAAATGTTGCGGGAAGCGGTGGGGTCGAAATGGAATTTTCTTCCATTTCAACCTCTGCTTGCTGACAGCCATTATATTAACCCGGCAATTAAAAATACAGGCAACTGGTTGTTTATACTATACTCTTGTTTATGGAAAAGATTGATACAAGAAAACTACCAGCTGATACATTGCACGAACTCCGAAAACAGTCAGCCCATCTGCGCAGTAAAGGCATGATATTTAGAGAAATCGCTGAAATTGTGGAGCTCACCAAGAAACTGTACGTCGATGGTGTAAAACCTTTGCGAAAGAAGGTTCAAAGGCCCTTATTCCTAAAACTCGGGGCCGTAAGGCAGGTGAACTACGAACGCTGACACCCGAGCAGGAAAAAACAATTCAAAAATGGATCAAAGAAAAAGATCCAAGTCAATTGAAATTGGATTTTTGCCTATGGAATCATCGGGCTATTGCCCTTTTGATCAAACAAAGGTTTGACATTGAAATGCCTATAAGAACGGTTGGTGAATACTTAAAAAGATGGGGGTTTACCCCGCAAAAGGGCTTTTTCACGATTTGAGTGGGTAGAATGTTCTTCCAAAACACTTGTGGAGTGAGAAACTCTTCGCCCATGCTACGACAGCCCCCCTTGCTGTCAAGGCCAAGCCGGGCTGCGCCCGGTGCTGCTCAGCCTTGACTGCTGCGGGTGTCTACCGTCTTTGGTGGCTAAGAGTTTATACCTCCGTACGCCTGCCATGGCAGGCCTTGTACAACTAAGCTGTACCGAAGCCAGCTGGGCTTTCCGAGAGTTACCCACTCGAAATGGAAAGGAGCCCGCAAAAGCCACTCGCTATGTTGATCATCAAGTTCTTTCAGGCAAAATCAAAGTTTGGCTGGTCACTGTCAAATCTGGTTGCCTTTTTGAGGTGGAGTCTGTTTACACACCGGGATTTGTGGGCCTAGATGGAACAACCATATTGAGCCTATGTCAGTACAGTTAATGCTCCCATTTACGTGAGTTGGACAGCAGGCAAAATAATGGGACCTGTTTTTCAAGAATTGAACAATATCTACTAATCACAGGGGCCTCTCGAAGAAAATTATTCTTTGAGAGGCTATTTTGGACAATAGTGATCTGAGCTTAAAATATGTTTAATGTAAACACATATGTAACGTCGTATAATCGGATAATTAAGTGGATTAATGAATTCAAGTAGAAAATCCTTAAAAGAAGATAATAGCTCTTTGTATGAAATTGACGGTAAGCGACATTTAACAAGTCTACCGCTTAAAGATTCAGTAAAAAGTTATTTGATAACAGGTACTGTATGGTCACTTATTGGTAAATTGGTAACAGTTTTTTCTAATATGATGATTGTTGCACTTCTTGCAAGAATTTTAAGTGTTAATGATATGGCAACGTATTTCTTAGGGCATAGTATTGCAGTTTTTATAGCTCTTTTTGGTCGATTTGGTATAGAAAATAGTTTATTACGATTTGTTTCTGAGTTTTTGACAGAGGGTGCAAACAATAAAGCCATTTCGGCAATATATAAAGGTGTTGTACTTGTTGGTATAATAAGTACATTATTTGCTGTCTTATATATAAGTCTTGTCGGGCCATGGGTCTCGTCATACTTTTTTGGTTCGTCCTCCTTAGAGAAACTTGCTGATTATATTGCATTTTGGTCAGTTGTTTTGTCATTTCAGTTTGTTCTTAACGCAGTCTTTAAGGCTTTTAAGGATATCATGAGATCTGTCTTTTTTGGTGGTGGTATTATGGCGATTAACTCATTTGTATTTTTGTTTTTCATAATTAATTTTTTGCACTTGAAGCTAACGCTATATCAGTCTTTAATTATAATTCTTATTAGCGGTAGTGTTAGTGTTATAATTGCTCTTTTTTCGTTACAAAAAAAAATTTCATATATACGTATTGGAGGCAGGCCTGATACAATCTCGTACAGTAAAATTATTAATCATAGCTGGCCATTATGGATTAATTCTCTTTCACTTTTCGTTTTAAGTCAATCTGGCATTTGGATTGTAGGTATTTGGTTTGAAGGTATGGAGGTAGCGGGTTTTGGCGCATCGAATCGGTTGATTCTCATGGTTAGTATGACTTTGGTTATTGTTAATTCTGTAGTTCCACCTCTTATCGCTCAATATAACATACTTAATAAAAAAAAAGAATTAGAGAAAATTTTGAGAATGACTGCGACTTTTGCATCATTACCTGTGATTTTTGTAATGATTATATTTTTAGTATTCCCTGGAGAAATTTTACAAATAATTTTCGGTGATGGATACCAAATTGCTGCACCTATTTTAGTTATTTTAACAATCGGTCAAATAGTTAACGTGCTAGTCGGTTCATGTGGGTATGTTCTTATCATGACGGGACATAAGACTGTTATGATGTGCGTTTCGGTAAGCGTTGCTATAATTTCAGTCAGTTGCGGAATCATAGTTACTGAAAAATTTGGTGCTGTAGGGGCCGCAAGTGCGGTTACACTTGCAATAACTATTCAACAAATTCTTATGCTTATTATAGTACGTATCCGTGTTGGGGTATGGACATGTGTTGATTTTAAAAGTGTGGTTGATGTTTTAAGGTTAAAACAAATTAGATAGGAAAAGAAATGATTAAAAATATGAAAGATATTCTTAGGAAACATTATTGGAGTTTGCCTGATTCATTTACCGGTTATATTCAAGAGAAAAGAGATAATAGACGTGCATCGCGGTATGTTTTTAGGCCGTATTTTGATAGTACAAAGAGTATTTATATTCATATCCCTAAAGTGGCAGGAAAAAGTATATCTAATGCACTTTATGGTGATGACCCGATGCATCATAAGTTACATGAGTTTAGAGAAATCGACGCAAATAAATATAACTTATATTTTAAGTTTGGATTTGTTCGCAACCCGTGGGGAAGACTCTATTCAGCATATAATTATTTAGTTAATAAAAATAACTATTATCCATATGGAAAATATTGGTGGCTAAATGAGTATGATAGTTTTGATAGATTTGTCATAAAAGGCTTAACAAAAGAACTTGTCGAAAATGATATGTTCTTTGCTTCACAAGTATCTTATCTAAAGAACCTATCTGGTGAAATTGATGTAGATTTTATCGGAAAGTTTGAGTCAATCAATGATGACTATATATATATTGCTAAAAAACTTGGAATAACGAAAGATTTGGAAAAAATTGGTGCTAGTGCAAAGAATATAGATTACTATAGTGAGTATTCAAACGACATGATCAAAAAAGTTAGAGAAATATACATTGATGATGTTAACGAATTTAATTATGACTTTTTGTCTTAGATTCCCTAAAAAGCAGTTGCGATTTGATCTGAGTCGAAAGGCGAATTTCGGCTGTAACTTTAGTTTAACTGCCGCTATAGATATCTGATCTTGTGAACTATATTTTGTAGTCGTTTATTGGTTGCGAAGTGAGTTTAACTATTTTGAAAATGAAAAATGATAAAAAAGTAAAACCGTTTGCATTTGCGTTATTATTTCTAACTATGTTACGGTGTGTTATACCTTCGATAAGTGATGTAGTCGTAATTCAACAATCTGAATTTTATGTTAATTCGTTGTTAATTGTAGTGGGCACATTGTCTTGTTTGTTCGTTGTAAATGAAAAAAACCAGAAATGGCTTTTTGTATATTTTTCACTTATTTTTGTTTGGATTGTATTGTCGAATATTCTGGCGGGACATGACTTTGCAAAATCTGTTATTCAATTTTCGAAATATATAGTTCCTATTCTTATAACGGTTAACCTGATAGAAATGTCTAAACGAATGCCTTTAGTACGAGATGGTGTGGTACTCATTTTTGTTATATGTACTTTAGTATTTATTCTGCCATTGGTATTTAGGGAAAGGTATTTCCACGGTGGCATTGAACGATTACCTCTTTATTATGGTACATTGCACGATAACGGTTTCATTGCAGCTACCGTTTCATTATTTAGTTTAATACTAATGTACACAATGAGACACAAGTTGTTAGGTTTCATAATTTTCATGTTTTCCATCTATTTAATGATGGGTTATTTAGTCCGAACGTCAATGGTAATGTTCACTATAGTTGTTCTCGGAGTTGTCTTCTTTAAAGTTCCAGATAGATTGAGGCAGTTAATATTTATAGAAACCATTGTTGTTTGTGGGGTTATTTTAATTCTTTTTTTGTTTTTTACTGACAACTCGGATGAATTCATCTCTTCTCTATCATCAGGCCGTACTCGGATGTGGCTTGATCAAATCAATAGGCTTATAAGTTCATCTTTTTTAGAGGTAATTTTTGGGTTTGGTAGTAATGGTGATATAATACATTCTTCTGTTTGGCTTCAGAAACCAAAAGATGCACACAGCACTTTGCTTGGTTTATTGGTTCAATATGGTATTGTGGGCTTTTGTTTGTTTGTTTCATTGTTTATTAAAATTTCAGACTATTTCTCGAAAGTTGTTGATCGCGTCGAAGGGCGATGTCTTTATGCTGGCTTTATAAGTACACTTGTTATTAGCAATGGCTTGTTGGAGAGGGTGGTGCCCTGCTTATTGTACTTTCTTCTTTTTTTGTTGGTACAACCTAAATTTCATGATTTGAAAAGGTTAAATATTCCTTTCAGGTAGTCAATTTTTTTCGTGATAATTATGGGGCTCCGTCATGTTTGCTGAAAAACAAAGAGGTACGTCAATCAAAAAATCATGATATATCTTAGGTTTCTTACGGCACTTAAGATAAGGATGATTTTTGGTGAACAGTACCTCTTGGCACTGGGCTCGAACCATTCCGCTTAAAGAATATAGGGAACACGGGCATACGGAAAATATTGTTTAAATGACATATTGTGCCATCAAAATTTCATTGAGCGACAACCCATGTTGCATTATGCCTAAAGCAACGGCGGGTACGATTCCAGTTGTCCCGTAGGGGCCTGACAAAATTGTGTATCAGCTGGTGAACATCCAGAGTCCTTTGCAATCCAGTTTTTGTCTTTGCGTATGTGTTTGTTTTTCGCCTGAATGCGCTGTTTCTTCTTCTCAGTGCAGCATTCTGAGCCTCAACATGATTCGCATGAATATCCGAATCTTTCAGGCATTGTGATGTATCAGGATGCTCCTGCTGTGTGGCCTGATATTTCGGACGCTTCGGTCCTTTTTTATGTTGCTGGCTACCCTTGTTCTTAATCCGTACTCAAACACCCTTCGGAAGGACTTTCCGGGGACGTCCAGGCCTGCCAGTATGCAAGGCCTCATTACAAATTTCGAAAAGCATATTTCCATAGCGTGTTTCACCGTCTGATAAAAATGTCAGATCATCCGTTTGGTCGATGTATTCACACACTGTATTCATGACATATTGGAACAATGCTGAATCCTTGTTGCCAGTCTTTTGTTCAACAAGAAATCGACTGGCACGTTCCATAATAATGACCGTCCATCCTTTGGAATCCATGGGGGCAGTGCGCTTGCCAACGATGGTGTACAACTCATCACCTTCAAAGGTAAGGGATATAAAATCATTGCAGAATGCATACAGCATAAGGGAAGCCTTCTACTCTGCAAATTTGCTTTCCCAATGAGCAATTGTTCCTTTGTGGGAATTTAATATACGCCCTGTAGCACGAAGGCCAAGTCCTTCGCTTCGAAGCCTCAATGCTGCTGCTACTGATTTAATTGTCAGCGGCTCCGTCAAATTGCCCCTGGGCTGGCGGTTTGAATTTGTACCTTTTTTGAAGAAGAATCATAGGCCATTTTTGGTCTCTGTGCATTTGAGAAGCCACCATTCCTGTCATTAAAATCCAAGAAAATCAAGAAGGAAAAATATGGCTTTAAATAGTTGAATTGAAGAAAATATAATGCCTCATGAGGTCATTTTTAAACTGCCAGTGTAGCCCCAGTTTCAGGTCGCCGCTGGCATTAATCCCTTCCATTGCGGTATTGTGGGTTTGGGAGAAAATCTTTTCACAGTCAGAGCATCGCATCAAATGGCGCTTTCCATTATGAATGGTCTGGTAGCGTTTAAAAAATGATACATTCGTGGATTGACAATGGGGACATTTTATTGAGTCTAAATCGTTCATGAAGGCTTTACTAATGGGGTCATATTACACCCGACATTTGGTGCGCCATAAGGCCCTGAATATAATGCCCGCTGAAGCAATTACTATGTCGACTGGGATTCGGCCTCATTAATAAATAATAGAATCAACTTTTTTGGAAGACGAATATTCAATGATTTGAGCCCAGTCCCCTTGTCGTAGGTATCATATTTACTCTGAAAAGAATCTATATGGAAAAAAATATCGTAATTTTAGGATTGGCACCGCAAGGACTTGCCTTATTGAGAGCATATTCAATCGCAAACTACAATGTTACTGCTATTGGTTGTAAAGAAGATGTGGGCATATATTCTAAATATGGTGATATTTATGTAATTGATAGTCTCGATAGCATTATAAATATTATATTAAATAAACTTTATGGCAATGAATTAATACATATTACAAGTGATGTTATTCTGAACTATTTAATAGATCATTATCCCGAATTGTTCGAAAAATACAATTTTTTTCCGAAACTTAAGGATGCAATCGTTTTCCGAGATAAGCTTAACACTGCGAAGTTTGCGCAGATTTTGAATGTCCCTTGTCCTGAAACGTTTAGGTTTGATGATTTAGCATATTGTAGTAAATTCAAATTCCCATTGATAGGGAAATGGAATAAAACTGTTGGTAAGACAATTTTTAAAACCGTTATAATAGATTCGTATGAGGTTTTAGAAAAAACTAAAGATTTACCAGGATTCAGTAATTTAATATTTCAGCAGTACATTTTTGGGGAATGTGAATCCGATATAAGTTATGGGGGATATTGGATAAATGGTGTTGAACAAGTCGGAATAGTTGTTCAGCAATCCAGGCAGTATGCAGGTTTAGCAAGTAAAGTTGAGGAAATAAGTAACGAACCTGCTAATGTAGTAAGAAGATATGCAAATAAGTTATTAAAGGCAATGGATTACAGTGGATTTGTTGAAGTTGAATGCAGGGTTGATGATAAAACAGGCGTTGTATATCTAATAGAAGTGAATCCTAGAGCTTGTGGATGGATTAAGGTCCTGATGAAAAATTTTTCTCATAAAGTTTTATGTACCAATACTGATAGCATAAAAGTAAACGAAAGAAGAAAATGGATTAATATTGTGCGCGATGTAAGAGCCCTTTTGTATGGACTTAAACGATCACCCCACCAGTTTAATGTTAGTGACATATTTATAGACTATACTGGGCATGGGGTTAAAGATATTTTCGAGATAACAGATATAAAACCTTTTTTTATGCAGTTAAAAAAAATAATGAATAGGTGATAGATGTATATATTCTTAAAGAAAATTAAATTTACTCTAAAAACGGAAAGGGTCAAAGTATTATTTGATCGTATATCGAGCCTTGTTTTATTTAAAATAGGTTTAAGATGCTCAGAGACACTATTTTTTTATTATGATCTTTTAGCTGAGTATAATTGTTTTAATGATCTTGGTTATTTATTACTTAAAGATATCAACTTTATGGTAATACCCGACCTCAAAATGTTATTAAATTTTAAAACAATACCAGAGCGAATGGATTTTGTTCCCATACAGCAATGGTTTGATCGAGGTGCTATGTGTTTAGCAATTGTTCTAAATAATAGGGTCATTGCATACACATGGGTTCATAGAGAAACGTATGATAACTTAGGACCAGCAGGTGTGCTCAGTTTGAGAGATGATGAAGTTTTCATCGGGCCATTTTACACGGATCCTGAATTTCGAAAAATGGGGTTATTTCAGCGTCTAATGTACGATAGTTTAGTGTGGCTTAAAGATAATGATGTCAACTTGGTTTATGGTTCTTGTAGTATATCAAATATCGCAACTATTAAAGTGTTAGTTAATAGTGGATTTTCTGCTCTTGGAATTGTCAATGTTACCAGAAATAAGTTTGAAGTTCTTAACTTTAGACATTCATTACTGTTAAATAGCAAAATTATGAAGGGTTCCCTATGAATATTATTTTTACTCGATCTTTTATGAATCTTCGTATGGGTGGTGTTACAATATATGTGAAACAACTGATAAAGCATTTGGATGATACAGAATTTTCTATCATCAATTTGGTTGGTTTAGAAAAAAAAAGATTTTTGAATGCAGTGGAACTCGTAAACTGGAGTAATGTTTCTATTAAACGCGATTTATTTTTATTTTTCATTACGTTTCCGTTCAAAATAATTAAACATAGAGCTGATGTTGTACATTTGAATCCTTCACTTGAAGTAAAAGGATTATTTAGAGATGGTTTTTTTTTATTGATTGGAAAACTATTTAACCTAAAATCTGTCGTATTTATTCATGGCTGGAATGAAAAGACTGCGTCAAAAATTAAATCTTGTCATTTATTTTCAACAATTTTTAAAATGATTTATAATCGCTCTGATATCATTGTTGTATTAGCGAATGAATTTAAGCATTCACTTCGCGAAATTGGACTTAAAACAAAAATTATCGTGGAAACAACTATGGTTGATGATGAAATGGTGCCTATAAAAAACGTATACAATAAATGCATCTCGTCAAATCATAGTAACAAGATTAATATACTTTTTTTAGCAAGGATTGAAAGATCAAAAGGTATTTATGAGGCAATTGATACCTTTGTCATTTTACGACAAAAATACTCTAACATTCGGTTGATTGTTGCTGGTGATGGTAATGATTTAAGTGAGGTTAAAAAGTATGTAGATTCAATTGGTTCACATGGAATTGACTTTATTGGGTATATTAGCGGGAAAACAAAAGAAGCTGTGCTCTTGAACTCTGATATTTATTTATTTCCTACTACTTATGGAGAGGGTATGCCGATATCCTTATTGGAAGCAATGGCATTGGGCAACGCCGTCATAACTCGGTATGTTGGTGGGATTCCTGATATTTTTATAAATGGAAAGAATGGATTTATTACTGATTCAAAATCACCCGATGTTTATGCCAGGCTTATTGAAAAAATGATCCTTGACCAGTCCCTATTAAGAAGGATTGGTATGAATAATTTCAACTATGCTCAGGAATATTTTTTTGCATCAAAAGTTACTAAAAGGATTGAGTCTATTTATTTGGATCTTTAAAACTCTTCTATTTCATTAGCTATAATAATTATAAGGCACCTCTTTTGCACTCTGTGCATCGATCTGCAAAGATCGGTGATGTTTTTCAATCGAGGTTCAGCCTAATTATTTTGTGAATAATACCATTATGGAGAGAATGTTATTTTGCTGAATATTATTCTTACAATTGATTATGAGATTTTTGGAGATGGCTCAGGTGATGTAAAAAAGCATGTAGTAAAACCTACAGAACATATTTTGAATATATGCAATAAATATTCCGTACCTTTAACAATCATGTTTGAGGTTAATGAGTATCAGAAATTTGTAGAGTATGACCTTGAGCTAAATAAAAAACTTGGATATTCTCCGGCCCAAGAGATGAAAAAGCAAGTGCTCGATGCATATTCCATTGGGCATGATGTTCAGCTCCACATACACCCACAATGGGTAGACGCTGTATATAAGGATGGTAAGTGGGCGATGATTGATTCAGAACTTTCTATTACTGAATTTTCAAGATCAAAGATACACAGTGTTATTCAGCAAGGTAAGACAACTCTTGAGAATTTAATTTATGAAGTTGATAAAGAATATACAGTTTCTGCTATGAGACTCACTAATCTTCCATGGGTCGAAGCACCTATGGAAGTACATTCTGCTATGATAAAGACAGGTATATTTGTACATTCACTGGCGGTTTCGGATTTTTCTTCGTCTCTGGGATATTGGCAACTTGCCCCGGATAATTTAATTTATGAGATTCCGATACACTCTGTTCCTGATTATGGCTATAAACGGTTATCTTGGCATAGAATCAAAACAGCATTATACAGAAAATTCAATAAGAGTAATTCTGTTTCTAAACATGATATTTCAATATCAAGAAACTATATTAAGATGTTTTTACAATTGAAGTATTTGTTATTTCAACCTTATTCATTCAAATGGGACTTTTGTAAACAATCTTGGAAAAAAATGTTAATATTTTTGGATGAAGCTGAAAAAAAATATAACTATGCGAAAAATGAAATTCCTCTTGTAATGATATCTCATTCTAAAGACTTTTTTAATGAGAGCAATTTTGAAAAATTTTTATCAAAAGTAAATACTGAATATTGCAGGAAAGGTAAGATTAAATTCACAACTTTCAATGATTTCAATAAACTAATATAGTAGTTTTTTTGCAAAACTATTTCATAAATCTTTGAATTTTATAACTCAATAATAGTGGTTGAGAATTATGATTAATATAAGCCACAAATTACTATTACATTACATCCACCAGCAAGATTACAATGGTTGGGATCTGTTCGATGGTCTTAATTCAACACTCCTCCAAAACACCCCACTCTATAAATTCGAGTTCATTCGCCTTGCAGTTATCCAATTTTTTAAACGCTCCCCACTAAATCTAAGAAAACTTGCATCAGTTCCAAAGGGCTATAATCCCAAAGGTCTTGGTCTTTTTGCATCAGGTCTTCTTTATTCAGGGAAATATGAAGAAGCTGAAAATCTCTTGGTTCAGCTCAAATCAATGCGATGCCCTGGGTATTCAGGCGTATGCTGGGGTTACAATTTTGATTGGCAGGCAAGGGCGTTTTATGTGCCAAAGGGTAAACCCAACATTGTGACAACGGTTTTTGTTGCCAATTCTTTTTTAGACTACTTTGAGAAACATGGAGTCGCTGAGGCTTTCAATGGGCTTGACACTGCAATAAGTGCCTGTGAGTTTATTTTGAATCATATGGTGCTATCAGAAGATGAGGATACTCTTTGTTTTGGGTATATCCCCGGAGAAGAGGCTCGGGTTCATAATGCAAATATGTTGGGGGCTGCCTTGCTGGCCCGTGTTTACTCTCATACAAAAAATAGAAAATATTATGATAAATCGAAAAAGTCGATGGCTTATTCGATTAAGGCCATGAAAAACGATTATTCATGGCCTTACGGTGAATTGAATCATCATCAGTTTGTTGATAATTTTCATACGGGGTTTAATCTGGTTGCTTTGAAAGGCTGGATGGATTCAACAGGCGACATGGCCTGGGAAAATGAATTGAGAGACGCGTTTCGTTACTTCCTTGAAACATTTTGGCTAAAAAAGGGTTGCCCCAAATATTATAATGATACCCTTTATCCTATTGACATTCATTGTTCAGCTCAAGGTATTGTTACGTGCCTTAAACTTGCCGATTATGATAGCAGAAGTATCCCAATGGCCCATACTATTGCTGAATGGGCCTTTAAAAATATGCAGGATAAAAGAGGTTTTTTTTATTACCAGAAAACAAGATGGTATACCAATAAGATCCCGTATATCAGATGGTCCCAAGCCTGGATGTTCTACGCGCTCTCCTTTTTGTTATCAAAGCAGAATCCAAAATTATAGTTATGCGTTTTCGTCAAATTCTTTGAAGAGGATACCGATGTCCAGAATTGATGTCATGGGCTGCCCTGTCGATTCATACAACATGAATCAAACAATAATTGAAGTTGAAAAATCAATTCATAACAAAGCTATGTGTCAGCACGTGGTTGTGAATGTTTCAAAGTTTGTAGAGATGCAATCGGACTCTAAGTTAAAAGATATTATCGCATCCTGCGACATTATCAATGCGGATGGCATGCCCATTGTCTGGGCCTCTTGGCTATTGGGAGTTCCGCTCCCTGAGCGTGTTGCCGGTGTGGATTTGTTTCAGAAACTTATCCGTGTGTGCAGTGATAAGGGATACAGGCCTTTTTTCTTCGGCGCTCAGGAGGGGGTTGTGAAAGGGGTGGTGGAATCCTTTCAAGAAAAATATTCAGATTTAAAGGTGGCGGGGTATCGAAATGGATACTATTCAGAAGATGAAGAAGAGGGCATTGCGAGCATGATCAAAGAGAGCCATGCAGACATGCTTTTTGTAGGATTTTCTTCACCAATGAAGGAAAAATTTCTGAACAGATGGATGCCTGTGATGAATGTTCCTTTCTGCATGGGCGTCGGTGGGAGTTTTGATATTGTTGCCGGAAAAACGAAGAGAGCACCGGTGTGGATGCAGAAAACCGGAATGGAGTGGAGTTACAGGATTATTCAGGAACCCAGGCGGATGTGGCGCAGATATGCTCGCACAAACCCCGCATTTCTTTGGCTTGTTATGAAAGAAATGGTAGGCCACGACAATAAAAATATGAAACAATAGATAACCCGAGTAGCACGAAAATTACAACAATCCCCTCTCTACAAATGAATGTATATAGCGTTCGAGGTGGCTCACTTCGTCGCTGGAGGCTTTCTTTGTGCTTTTTCCATTATCAACTCGGATTATATTTTTTTTCTCAGGTATTTGTTATTTAAGTGTTGGATAAAAATATGAAAATATTGCTCGTTGCCGGTGCCCGCCCCAATTTCATGAAAATTGCACCCATTATTCGTGAGATCAAAGCAAACCAAAATGGTTTGCAACTTGAATACAAGCTCGTTCATACGGGGCAGCATTATGATTTTAATATGTCGGAGAGTTTTTTTGCCGATCTTGGGATTCAGAAGCCTGATTTTTTTCTAAGTGCAGGTGAGGGCTCTCATTCAGAGCAGACGGCAAAGATCATGGTTGCCTTTGAAAGGGTCTGTCTTGATGAAAAACCTGATGTGGTGCTTGTGGTCGGGGACGTCAATTCAACCTTGGCGTGCAGTATTGTGGCCAAAAAGCTCTTGATCAAGGTTGCTCATGTGGAAGCTGGCCTTCGAAGTTTTGATCTGTGCATGCCTGAAGAGATCAACAGGATGGTGACGGATTCCATCACCGACTATTTTTTCACCACGGAACAGCATGGGAATGAAAACCTCTTGAAAGAGGGTAAGCCACAAGAGGCAATCCATTACGTGGGGCATGTAATGATCGATAACCTTCTTTATCAGAATGAGAAGGTCCTTCGGGCTGACAATGAGTCGTTTCAGAACGCTGGTTTGAAGGCGTCGCTGGCTGAGTATCTTTTTTTGACTCTTCACAGGCCCTCGAATGTGGATAATCCAGAAAAACTTTCTCATATTATAAGTGCATTGAATCAAGTTGCTGAAGAAATACACATCATTTTCCCGGTTCATCCTCGAACAAGAAAAATGTTGGACTCCTTTGATATTAAGTTTTCAGCAAATATCATCCAACTCAAACCCCTTGGCTATCAGGAAGCCCTTTATCTCTGGAAAGATGCTTTAGGCGTGTTTACAGACAGCGGTGGGCTCCAGGAGGAGACCACAGGTCTGGGGGTTCCCTGTTTTACCATCCGTGACAACACGGAGCGGCCCGTGACCGTGGAAGAAGGGACAAATACACTCATCGGTACCACGGGCACCAATATTCTCGCTGCCTATGACAGCCTGAAAAAGGGCAATATCAAGACCGGCTCAATGCCTGAGTTGTGGGACGGCAAAGCAGCGCAGCGCATTGTGGACATTTTGATTGATGACATCGCTTCTCTATAATCCCAATATTTTGGGGCTTTCATTTATGCTTTGCATTTCCTACCTGATTCTTCTTTTTCTCCTTATTTTTTCTCCCCTTGCCTTTGGTGCTCGGGAGCCCTGGGCCCTTGCGACTTTAGAACTGGGCTGTTTCTTGGGAGTGGTGCTTTATCTTCTCGCTAATAAAGGAAAAAAGACAGTGTACCGGGTTCCCGGGTTTTTGCCCCTAGGACTATTTGTTTCCTGGCACCTCGTTCAGGCCGTTCCTCTTCCCGTTGCACTTGTCAAATGGGTGTCACCGGCCACGTATACCATTTATCGGGAGAGCCTTGGACAACTATACGGGGTTAAGTGGATCCCCCTCTCAGTTGACCCCGGAAAATCCCTGGCCGAGTTTTTTCGTTTTTCTGCTTACCTTCTGTTCTATTGGTGGGTTGTGCACCTTCTTTCGTATCGTGCAAAACTCAAAAAAACTGTTTTAGTCGTTGCCGGGCTCGCGGGGTGCATGGCCGTCTATGCCATTGTGGAGACCCTTTTTACCAACGGGAAAATCTACGGTTTTTATGCTGGGCCTGCTAACAACACGCACATGGGGCCGTATGTGTACCATAACCACTATTCCGGATTTATGGGCATGATGGTGCCCGTGGTGCTGGGGCTTTACCTTTACTATAGACCCCAGGTGAGGTATGGCACGTGGAGGGAGAGGGTTGTGGCGTTCTGGAGCGGTGCGGCTGGGCACCTTCACCTGCTGCTGGGATTTGCGGCTGTTCTAATGGGGACATCGGTGTTTCTCAGCCTGTCTCGCGGTGGGATCATCTCCCTGTGCCTTTCAATGATCTGTTTGATCCGCTTTTTCTCTCTTCGCAAGGGTGCCTCTCCACGAAAGCGGTTTGTCTCCCTGTCTGTACTGCTGATTCTTTTGTCTGTCTCCTGGTTTGGCTGGGAGCCTATTGTTGAGCGGTTTGATAAGGCGTTTACCGAGGATGGGGAGTTGTCCAACTCTCGTTTTACCATTTGGGATGATGCCTATGAGATGGTGAACGATTATCTTCTTACTGGCTCTGGTCTGGGGACCTTTAGTGCCATCTACCCGAGTTACAGGAGCTTGCCTGGCCAGAAATCCGTGGGCCATGCTCACAGTGATTATATCGAGTTGCTGGCCTGCGGAGGGGTTGTCAGTTTTCTGTTGGTGGCGTGGTTTGTTGCCGCGCTGTTTCGCGCCACCTGGGTAAGGTATCGCAACCGTCGCGATCCCTATGCCCAGTGCCTGTATCTCGGCTCCATTTCCGGGATTCTGGCGATTTTTTTTCACAGCGTGGTGGATTTTAATTTTTACAGCAATGCCAATGGTTTGATTTTCTTTTTTATGTGCGGTCTTGCTGTTGCCGCTTCCCATACGCGTTTACGCGGAAGGAAGGAAACTTTTTTAAGGGAATCCACACCGGCCCATAAGCGGGCCATGTGGGCTGTCACCGTCCTTTTTTTGGGGAGTGCCATCGTGTATCAGGGCGGATCTCTCTGGGCGTCGGCACTGTTTGCCCGTGTAGACGGCACGGTTGTCTCAAATGACACCTCTTCCGAGGAGTCGTCGCATGTTGTTGAGAATTTGAAACGAGCAACGTTTTTTGCACCTTTGGAGCCAGTGTACCCCTTTGCTCTGGCGCGGGTTTTTGACTTTTACGGAAAGGCTGCGGCACCTGAAGGTCTGTTGGTAAAAGCCCTGAGGTTATGTCCGGTGGACAGCACCGTACTTCAATACACCGCACGATACATGTGCAAGAAAAATCAAGCGGATCTGGGGCGGCACTATTTTGAGAGGGCCATTGCCCATGACGTGGCAAATCCGGAAAGACTCAAGATGCTTGCCGGTTGGTTGCTGGGACGTGGAGAAACGGATGAAGCTACGGCTCATCTCAGGCAAGCAATGCTTCTGGATGCGTCACGGCAGAATATCAAAGGGTGTATATCCCTGCTTCTGTACCATGGCGTGCCCAAGGAGGCCGTTTACGCGATGCTTCCCGAGCGCATCTACCCCCGCTTTGTGTTTGCCGACACGATGAGAGCCTTTGGATATCGTGAGCTATCCCGGGAGGTGACTGTTCGGTCCCTTGATTATCTGGAAACTGAAGACTCTGTGAGGCCTTGGCATTTTACCAAGGTGTACTGGACCTATATGAAAGAAAAAGACTACCACATGGCGCTGTCTGTCCTCCAGAAAGCGTCTGATTACTTTCCGGATCATGCAAAAATACGACTCCTTACCGGGGATACCTATGTAAAGATGGGTATTCCGTATCGTGCCGTCGAGGAGTACGAACGGGTGTTGATTGTTGACCCGGATAACCGAAAAGCAACGGCAGGCTTAAAGCGCTTGTCATCCTACCTCTGACGCGGCGAAAGCTGTTGATGAACCCAAGCAATATTCCCCCCTTAGCGTTTATGGTATCGGCACGAAAAGTGCCTGTCTTGGTGCATTCGTATCAAAAACCCGAGGGATTCTCATGCTTAAAGAAAAGAACAGGGTTATTGTCCGGTTTCATCTCTTTATCGATGTGTTGATCACGATGGTGGCATTTGTAGGGGCTTATGGTATCAAGAAATACCTGCTGCCAGGCGGAGCAGGGGGGCTTTCTACAGCGCCTAATTACTACACTCTTCTTTTTATGGTTACGGTTATTTGGGGGCTGACATTCCAGGCCTTTAACCTCTATGAGCCCTACCGCAAACGAAGCCTTATGCAGGTGCTGGTCAACGCTACCCAGGCAGTGTGCTTCTGTCTCCTTGTGTTTGGGTCCCTGCTGTATGCCTTGAAAAATCATGATGTCAGCCGCGGCATGATCCTTATCTTCGGTGGCCTTAACATGGTGATGCTCTGTATCAGTAAGGCCATGATTTATCTGGTACTGGTCCGTATCCGAAAACGGGGGTACAACACGCGGAATATTCTTGTTGTGGGGAGCCTGGAACGAGCGAAAGACATCCTGAAGAAAATCGAAAAACAGAAGGGCACGGGGTACACCATCCAAGGGTGCCTGGATACTGACCCTGTCCGCATCGGGCAGGAAGTCATCCCCGGTGTGACGGTGATCGACAATGTGGAAAAGCTGTCCGATATCCTCAAAGAGACCGTTGTCGATGAGTTGATCTTTGCCATGCCCATGAAGTTGATTCCCGAGGCGGCCACGTATTTGACCCTTGCAGAAAAAATGGGTGTGAGTGTCCGCATCGTTCCGGACTGGCAGATCCACAACCTGGTATACAAACCGGGAAACGCGTCGGTCTCCTTTGAAACTTTTTTACAGATTCCCACCATGAAGATGCATATGATCTCTTCAGATGCTGTGGGGCTGATGCTGAAAAACGTCTATGACTATGTTTTTTCCTGCGTGATGCTGGTTCTATCATTGCCCTTCTTTCTTGTGGTCGCCGTGGCTATTAAGATCATTTCACCCGGGCCAGTTTTTTATAAACAAAAACGCATGGGAGTGAACGGGCGGCTTTTTGACATCTATAAATTTCGTACCATGCTTGTCGGGGCGGAAAAAATGCTGGATGCCCTCAAGGAGGCTAACGAAGCCGACGGACCGGTTTTTAAAATCAGAAAAGATCCTCGTGTGATTCCGTATGCCGGGACATTTTTGAGGAAAACAAGCTTGGACGAGCTCCCCCAGTTGATCAACGTGGTGCGCGGAGAGATGAGCCTCATCGGGCCAAGGCCTCCCATTCCCAGCGAGGTCAGCGAGTATGAGCTTTGGCAGCGCCGAAGGCTCTCCATGAAGCCCGGTATGACCTGTATCTGGCAGGTAACACCCAATCGCAACGATGTCAGCTTTGACGGGTGGATGAAGATGGATCTTGAATACATAGACAACTGGTCCCTGGGGCTGGATGCAAGGATTTTTCTGTCCACGATTCGTGCTGTTGTGACGGGGAGCGGACGCTAACCCGAATAGTCCATGAGAAAACGATTGAACCAAAGCAATAAAGCGTTATTGCGGCTAGTTACTGTGAAAAATTAAGGCATTTGTAAAATACAAAATGTAATTCACGGTTTTCTGCTCGATTTCTTCACCCTTCGAGCGAACCGAGTGCACCCATCTTCTGCGTTATCAGAGCCTTGAGGTAAACAACTACATCTGCAGCTCTGATGCCTTGAATATGGGCGCACTCGACTCGTGAAATATCCGGGCTAACCCGGATATTTTATGAGAAAACGACCAGGCTAAGACAATTAAGATGCCATTACAGATGGTTACTGGGGAAATATAGACATTTCAAAAATGCAAAATGTAATTCATCGTTTTCTACTCGATTTATTCATCCTTCGGCCCGTGAAATACCCGGGCTAAGCGTTAAAGTTTCTTTGGCATGGGGTGTTGCTTTGTATTCTTTGGAAGCACGATTTGCTGGTGTGATGTGTGGAGCCATGTCGGCTTGAATTTTCCCTCAATACACGAGGTATTCATCGGAGATGCAGTCCTCCTTAGATCTGGACACCATCTGGTCAGAGGCCGTGAAGGGTGCGAAAGACCTTGGCCTGGATGGTCTGCATGTGAAGGTTATGGGTGCGACTACAGAGGCTGTTTTTTTCGACCGGAGATGGTGTGCCGGCAATGTCATACCGTTTATGACAGGAGAAGAAGAGCCCGGGTATCTGGCTGGTTTCGCAGAGACCGTAGGAGACGGCATCAGGGTGGAATTACTTTTTGAGAAGGGAAGGCGTATTCCGGCAGAGTCTATGTTGCGGAAGCGCATTGTTTTTTTAAAAGGGCTCATCGTAACTCGTATGTCTCAATTCGGTTTTTCGAAAAATCAGAAAAATGCATGGGGATCGTCCTGGTTATACGATACTCTTTGAGTAAATAAAGTTTATCCCATGACGGAATTACTCTGTGATTAACAGGTAAAAGTACTTGTGGGTTTTTATTTGTTATGCTTAAGTGTTTACCTGTTATCCCCCCTGACGTTCACCATGCCCGGATCAGGCTTGGTGAGAAAAAATACCGAGAACCATACAACAGAGACCGCCAGGTAAAAGTGGCGGTTAACGCTGTGAAATGCCTTAGCAACGATGGGTTATGCTGTTCGGCGCTTCGGGCTTTGCGTTGTAATCTGTTCCGTCTTCTATATCTCCAACTTTCAGGTTTCAATCTTTCGTTAAGGTATGTCGTGTTTGCTGGTCGTGCGAAATATGTCGCCCATCAGAAGGCGATAAAGCAATATAACTCGGTTGAGAACTCTGGTTTTTTTGGAGACGACCGACTTGTTTAACTCATGCGTCAAGGGGGCACCATGAAAAAGTGGGTTGTTGTATTTATGTCGATATGTTTGGTTTTGGGTGCGGTTTCGCTAAGTTTCGGGGAGCCGGAAGAAGGACCTGTCTGGAAGACGGTACTGAACGATGCCATCAAGTTTGGTGGCGTCTCTGATTCTACCATGATGCAGGAAGCCCTGCAGTTTGCGATGACCAACAACATCTCTTTGTCGGAATTCCTTTCCGAGGTCAACACCATCAACCCGGGAGCCGTTGAAATTGCGCTGACATCCGGTTTCAAGGTGGTTGAAGACAAAAGCGCCGTTGTCACCGCTGCTTCCGAGACCAATGCAGATGTCGGCACTGTCGTGACGGCTGCCATCGCAGCCGATATCCCGGCAGCCGATATTGTTACGGAAACCGTCAAGGCGGATCCCTCGTCGGCAGGAAAAGCCGTGGCTGCAGCCATAGCAGCCGATGCTTCTGCAACTGAGGTGGTAGCCGCAGTCGTATCAGCTGATCCCGCCACCGCCGGTGACGTTGTCACCGCCGCAATGGGTGCCGATGTTTCTGCCAGTGAGGTGGTAGCAGCGGCCGTAAAAGCAGATCCCACGACGGCAGGTACCGTCGTCACCTCCGCCCTTAATGCCGGTGCGCAGGCGGATGGGGTTGTCTTTTCCGCAGTGGCTGCTGATCAGTCCACCTCCAGCGTGGTGGTTGCCGCAGCCATTGATTCCGGCGAAAACGTATTGGAGGTTGTGGGCAGCGCCATGGAGGCGGGGGCAACTTCCGAGCAGATCACGGCCGGCGCCACCGAGGCTGGCTTGACGGCGGACGCCGCACAGGTTGCCATGGATACGGCTACCGAAGCCCAGACGTTTACCACAGAATCTCAAGATGACAGGGCCGAAATCGATACGAATGTCACCCCTGTAACTGAGGCCCCTGTATCTATAGACAATCCTCCTTCCGAGGATGTCAGCCCCAACTAATCGAGGCATGGATGGCAGGGGAGGGGTTCTGGGTGCACTTCGGGGAGGAAAGGCTCCTGTTGGTGCGGTTCTTTTCGGGCAAGAAGGCTCAATACGAGGGACGCGAGTTTCCTGTTGTTTTGCTCATTCCGGTCGTGACTTGTTGAGGCCGATTCTCAGCCTCATATTATAAAAACATAGGTGAAAAAGTGAAACGAACGAAGTGGATAGGGTGTGGGTTTGGGATTGTGGTGTTTCTGTTGATGGCCACTTCAGGGTGGTGCGATCTTTTTTCCCAGGAGATGTTCGGGCTTGAGTCCGATGTGATTCATCCCTTTATCTCCTTTTCCGGGGAATACACGGATAACGTGTTTGCCACCAACGACGACGAAGAAGACGACTTGATCAGCTACATTACCCCGGGGTTGTGGCTGGCACTTCCCGGTGCCGATGCCGAGGTGATCAACATTGCATCTTCCAGCTCTGTACCGGGCGGTATGTCCCAGACCCGGTTCCAGAATGAGGAGATGGGCAGGTATCAGGGCTTTTTCAGATATGCTCCGACCTTCGAAAACTATCTGGATTTCGACGAGCGGGATTTTATCTCCCATAAACTCGATGCCTACGCGGCCTGGAACCTGGCCGGAGGCCTCTCCTTTGAATTGATGGATCAGTACCAGGACTCCCGGGACGCCGTAGAAGAAGAGACGGACAGCGCAGAGTTCAACAACAACCTGCTGGCACTGACCACCTCCTATGCCATCAGTGATAAGCTGAAAGCGCGGGTGGACTTGGGCTACTACGATGTGAACTATAACTCGGACGCCCCGGAAAAGGATCGTAAGGACTTGACAGCAAAGGGTTTTGTCCTCTTTGATATCCGGCCCAAGACGACGCTCTTCGGCGAGATCTCCCATACGGATATCGATTACGACACGAAAGATTTTGACAGTACGGAATTTAAGGTCTTTGCTGGGGTGAAATATGATGCCAGCGAGCGCATCAATGCCATGGGCAAAATCGGTTACATAAACAAGGACCTCGACGACCTTGATGAGACAGACGACACCATCGGCCTTGAGGCCTTTGTCAGTTACGACCTGAGTGACCGCATCGACCTCTGCGCCAACGCGAAAAGAGGCAATGAGGAAACCACCACCAGTCGCTTTGTTACAGAAAGTATGTTGAGTGCTTCGGGAACCTACAGCCTGACGTCGCGTATCAGCTCTGCGCTGCGTCTTTCTGTCTCCGAGGAAGAGTACAAGAAAATCGACAGGGACGACACCACCTACACGGTCTCTCCGTCGGTCAAATATCTGTTTAACAAGCGAATCTACGGAAGCCTTGCTTATATGTATACGGACCGAAGCGCTTCCGGGCGGGACAAGAGCGACCAGAGCGATTACACGGAGAACAGCGTGATGCTGACCGTAACGGCTTCAATGTAGGGCAATACGGGGCTAAGGGAAACAAAGGGTCCGGTGTGGGGCCGTTTACGGAGACATACCTCGAGACACCGGTTGGTTTGGTTTTCCCTTAGCCTTTGCCCTCACAATTCCACGACTATTTCGCTATCGAAGGGAATTATGAGAAATACAGCAGTACTCTTGATTGTTATCTTTTTTTTGGGTCCTCTTTGTCCGGCATCAGCACAAAACTTCCGGGTCGGCAAAGGGGATTTGTTGTCTATCAAGGTTTACGAGCACGAAGACCTGAGTATGAATGTGCGGGTCAGTGCCGACGGCACCATCAAGATGCCGTTTATCGGCAGTGTGAAGGTGAGCGGAATGACCGGGGGAGAGATTTCTGAGCATCTGGTTCGCCTGTATGTGGACGAAGAGTATCTCGTGAATCCTCAGATCAACGTTTTTATTGATGAGTACCGCAGCCGAAAAGCCAACATCCTGGGCCAGGTGAACGAACCCGGACGGTACGAGATCGATGAAGACACCTCCATAATGGTTCTTGTTACCATGGCGTCGGGGTTTACGCGCAGGGCGTATAAGAAAAGCGCCCAGGTTATTCGGCGAGTCAACGGAGAAAAAGAGATTATTGAAGACGTTGACATGGGCGACAAGGTGATCCCAGGGGATATCATTGTGATACAGGAGAGTTTTTTCTGATATGGAAGAAAGAGAGATCCACTTACGTGATTACTGGCGAGTGATTCAAAAACGGCGGTTGACGGTCCTGACGTTTTTTATTTTGACCCTTACCCTCACCGTCATCGGCGTGTTTACATCCAATCTGGAACCCACCTGGCAGGCCACGAGCCGGCTTCTGATTGAAAAAAACGACAGCTCCTCTTCCATCATTGAATCCCAGGGATATGTGCGATGGGATCCGCAATTCCTTGAAACCCAATTCCAGATTATTCGAAGCAAGCCCGTTGCCGTTAAGGTCGTGGAAAACCTTGACCTTGCCACACGGTATGGCTCCTGGTTTCTGGACCCCGATGAGGAGAAGGGCTCAATCTGGGAAGATTCCATCGCATGGGTAAGGGATATGCTGGACTCTTTTTCAGCAACGGAAGGGCAGGGTGACGGGCCGGTTGGGGTGGCAATCACCGACGTGGACATCATAGCCAATGCTCTCATTGAAGAACTGAAGATCAAGCCCACCAAAGACAGCAAGATTGTCAACATCAGCTATGAGTTCGACAACCCGGTTATTGCCTCCATGGTGGTCAATGCCTTTACCCGCGCTTACATGGACGAGCTTCTTGAAATGCGTATGAAAGCCACCGGCTACACAGTGGAGTGGATGAGCAAAAAGGCAGAAGAGCAGCGAAAGCAGCTTGAAACCGCGGAAAAATCCCTCAATGCCTATATGCGGCAGCAGGATATCGTGGCCATTGAGAACAACATCAATATCGGCCCCCAGCGCGTTAATGAACTCTCCGCCAAAATGACGGTGGAGGAGACCCGCAAGGAAGAACTCCGCGCCATCTCCGAGAGGCTTCGTACAGTCACCAACGAGCAGGCCCTTGCTGTCCCTGCCGTCTCTGATGATGAGGCCATCCAGGATATTCGCCGAGATTTGGTCAAGGCAGAGCAGACCATTTTGGAGTATTCCAAGAAATATGGTCGAAAGCACCCGGTGATGATCCGCAGCACCAACGAGCTGGACCTTCTTCAGGGCAAGCTCACCACGGAAACCCAGCGGGTGATTCAGTCCATCCAGAACAATTACGAAATGGCCCGGGAAAATGTGAAAAACCTCAAGTCACAGCTTCTGGCAGCCAAAAGCGAGGCCATTACCTTGAGCGAGAAGTACGTTCAGTACAAAATTCTCAAGCGTGATGTGGAGACCTATCGTCATCTCTACAATGCCCTTATTGCCAAGATCAAAGAGCAGACCCTTTCCGAAGAGGTCCAGACGGTCAGTGTCTGGACCGTTGAAGCTGCCGTTCCCCCGGTGGAGCCGGTGGATACCCATCGGGCGCGTAACCTTCTTCTCGGGGTGCTCCTTGGGCTTTTCGGCGGTGTGGGACTCGCCTTTTTTGTGGAGTATCTGGACAATACTGTAAAATCGGTGGAAGAAGCCGAGGAACGCTTCGGGTTGCCTGTACTCAGCGTAATTTCACAAATGGATGCCAAGGAGGGGCGCATCGAAGATGTCTTGAAAGTGGCCCCCCTGTCCAGTGTCTCAGAAAGTTACAAGTCCTTGCGGGTGGCCCTGATGCTCACAAGCAGGGACACCCCGCCCCGCCGGATTCTTTTTACCAGTATGGCACCGGCAGACGGTAAGAGTACCACCGCTGTGAATCTGGCCACCGCCCTTGCCAACAGCGGGAAGAAAGTACTGATCATCGACGGCGACCTGAGAAAACCCAATCTTGGAAATCTTCTGGGGCTTACCAGTGAGGTGGGGCTCAGCACATACCTGAGCGGAAACAGCGACGACTCCGTTGTCATAAACACGGATGTGGAAAACCTCCATGCGGCCCTTGCCGGTCCGGTGCCTCCCTTGCCCTCGGAGCTGCTCAGCTCCGAACGCCTGAAAACTTTCTTGGATGCCATGTCGGAGATCTACGATATGGTGGTCATTGACTCGCCTCCCGTCATGCCGGTATCCGACAGCCTGATCCTGAGCCAGCTCGTGGATACAACCGTGGTGGTGGTTCGCGCCGGCAAAACCTCGTATGACATGCTGGACCGGGGCCTCAAAGCCATGGAGCATGTGGGGGCTGACGTGAAAGGTCTGGTGATCAACGGCGCTGGGAAGAAAAACGGCGGCTATTACTATTATGGCTACGGGGCCTATTACGGCGGCTATGCGTATGGGGACAGCGAAAGGCAGAAGGCCTGTGGGTAAAACAGGCAATAGGCGATAGGTAATAAGGTAATAGAAAATCAGGTAAAATAGGGAGGGGCAGACCGGGACTGTGGGGTTCCTACATCCTCTTCGTCTTTCAATAAAAAAAGCGGAATGCATACATGATGCATTCCGCTTTATTTGTTAGGCCAAGCCGTTCGGAGGTGAGCTATGGCAGTAGACCCTCGCTGAACGGCTTGCAGGGGACCGTATGGCTGCCACCATCAGTCACACCTGACTATACACTACCTCAGAATGCGGGGTGGGTCAACGTGAAATTAAGGCGTGGCGCAGTTTTCAGGGATCGTTCAGTGACGGGACCGGAATCATGCAAAAGGTCAAAAAACGGGTTGACAGCATGACTCCGGAACTGTATAAAAATTTGGTTTTTCAGACCCTCATTGGCTGTTGCAAATACAAATGGGGTACTGTATAAACTGTAAAAATATGCCGAAGTGGTGGAATTGGTAGACACGCTAGATTTAGGATCTAGTGCCGCAAGGCGTAGGAGTTCAAGTCTCCTCTTCGGTACCATTCGCAAATACAAGGGGTTACGACTGATTGGTCGTAACCCCTTTTTTGTTTTCAAGCCTGCGTGCGACACTTTTGCGACATCCTCACAGTCGTTTCCCAGGTCTTCCTTCAACTGGCGCATAGCGTCGATAGCCTCCGTATCGGACACAACGTTATACCAGGCAAATACCTCTCTCGTTGAGTGCCTTGCTATTATTCACAATAACCGTATCATCAACTCCAACGCTTTGCATGTCGGTTGCCAACCCATACCTGAGATAGTGGAAGATGAGCCCGTTTTGTAAAGCTCTTCGGACTCCATAACCCGGACAGCATGGTCCCTGACATCTCACACACGTCTTGCAAAGTGTGTGTTGTTAAATCTCGGATACGATTGAATCGCTTCTGTGGCATTTGTGTTTTAATATATCGTTATTAAGTGTGTTGTTCCTAATATCAGGCTAACTCTTGATAAGATGAATATATTATCATAATAAAACAGTATAATACATATGGAATCTTTTCTGCCAGGTGGTATAATAGACGAAAAAATAGCATTCATGCATTTGAAATACGGTTTTTAGTCGTACCAGCTATTCGACCGTCCGGCCACCATCCCGCCTAATCGCCGGACAGGTTATGCCTCGCAAGGGGGAGGAGGCGCTTATGGCAACACGTAAAGACATGAGAAACATGTCGTGGGACGATTTTTATTTTCCTGTTACCCACTCGCCAGATCACGTCACAACGCATCTTAAACCAATGATGCACACCTTCAGCGAAGACGGGCTTAATTTTGAATCCAGGGACCCTGTAGGTCCCCGCACCGATATCATCGAAAACACGGCAATCCACGTGCCTGTGAGCACATGTGCGGTGAAAACGGTGCCCAAAAATCGGTGATGACGGAGTCCATAACGATTGGCTTTGGATTGATCTTCACTGCTTTATCTTTTCCTTGTGAAACACACTCGTCTGGCCCCACTCTCATGACATATCAACTCCGATGACCTGGAACGGCCCCATGTTGGTCCCGCCGTCTCTGAGATCAGTCCCCGAAAATTTTTAACTGCGGTGAAGGTCCGCATCGTCGACGGTAAGAGGACCGCCGCGAAAACGGAAACAATGGGGAGACGCTCTTGGAAACAACAGTGATCTCAATAAACGGGATGAAAATCAGCTGTTCTGCCGGTACATCTGTGCTTGAAGCTGCGGAATCGGCAGGGGTCTATATTCCCAGGCTTTGTTATCATCCGGAATTAAAACCCCACGGTGCATGCCGCATGTGTATCGTAGAGGATGAGAACAGCGGACGACTGCTGGCCTCGTGCGTCACCCCGGTTACCCACGGGATGAGCATCCTGACGAACACAGCGGGTGTGCTGAGGCACAGACGAAATATCGTACGGCTGATGATATCCGAGCACCCGGAATCCTGTGTGGTCTGCAGTAAGGGGAACAGATGCCAGCTGCGACGGGTTGCGGCTGAACTTGGGGTTGGGGAGCCGGACCTGTATCCCATGCCCAACCACAGTGCCCTTGACCAGTCGAACCCTTTTATCATTCGAGATCTCTCCAAATGCATCCTGTGCGGACGATGTATCAGGGGCTGCAAGGAACTCGTAGCCCAGGGCACCATCGATTACAGCATGCGGGGAGCCGGCTCTCGTCCCGCCACCCTTTATGATCACCCCCTGAAAGAGTCCTCATGCACATTCTGCGGCACGTGCGTTTCTCTGTGCCCTACAGGGGCCCTTTCTCAGAAAAGGGGCGTGTTTTCAGGAACCCCGGAACGTGTGCATGATTCGATCTGTGGTTTTTGCGGTGTCGGCTGCTCCCTTTCCATGGGGATATTCGGCAGCACGGTCGTGGACGTGAGCCCTTCCCGTACCGAAGGTAGCGTCAATGGCGTTACTCTGTGTGTCAGAGGCCACTTTGCCCATGATTACCTGAATTCAAAGCAGCGCCTGCTTCGTCCGAGGGTGCGAAAGGATGGGGAACAGGTTTCCGCTTCATGGGATGAGGCGGCGTCGGTGTTTACTCAAAGGCTCCTTGAAATTAAGGAAAAGCATGGTCCGTCAGCCATCGGTTTTTTGGGCTCCTCAAAATGCACGAATGAAGAAAATTACGTTTTCCAGAAAATGGCACGGGGGATACTCGGAACAAACAACATCGACAATGGGGGCTTTCTTTGTGGCCTGAAGCGGGTGATTGATTTTCACAGAAAAACCCGGGGGCGTTTCAGGAACCTCAGGTTATCCGATATTGAAAAGGCTGAAATAATTGTTATTGCAGGGGCTGACCATGGGGAGACGGTTCCGGTGATGAGCTATTATGTCAAAAGGGCAGCAAGAAACGGGGTTCCGGTGATCGTGATTGACAGCCTGGATTCCGATCTTGCCCGGACTGCGACGGTCTGGCTCAGGCCGGGGCCGGACAGAGCAAACACGGCCAAGGTGATTCATGCTCTTTCTGCTCTGATACATCGACACAACAGCATCAATCAAGGGTACATCGCCAAGGTTACGGAGAATTTCGACCGGTTTGAAAGGGAGGTTCGCGGGCTTGATATCGAAACACTCTGCGACACGTCAGGCATTGATGCTGGCACGCTTACGGAGGCTGCCGAGCTCATGTCAGGACGCAGGGGGGTGTTCCTTGCCGGTTGCGACGTTCTGGAGGCAAACGACGGGGGAATGGGTTTGAATACCATGATCAACCTTTTTCTCATTTCAGGAAATGTGGGGCATCCGGGAACGGGGATATATCTTTCCGCAAGGGAGAACAACATGCTGGGGGCATGGGACATGGGGACGGTTTCGGATCAACTCCCCGGGCATATGGACATGTCAGACCTCTCGGCAAGAAACCTGTTGAGCAAAGCGTGGGGTACCGATTTACCCCCTGACCCGGGGCTAAGCATGGCCGGCATGATTGAGGCTGCCGAAAAAGGAGACTTAAAGGCGCTCTATATCATGGGGGAGAACCCGCTTCGGGCGATGCCCCAGCAGGAGAGAGTCCAAGCGGCCCTTAAAAAACTCGAGCTTCTGGTGGTGCAGGATATCCTTGAAACCGAAACCGTTGAAATTGCGGATGTTGTTCTTCCCGGAGCTGCCCAGGCTGAAAAATCAGGATCGTTTACGAACATGGAAGGGCGAGTGCAGACATTCACACCTGCGGTTGCGCCCCCGGGAGATGCCAAGGCGGATCTTGATATCCTGGGGTTGCTTGCAAAAGGGCTCGGAGCCTCCGGATATGACAAGGCATTAGAAAAAATTCGGGCTGAGATTCGACGCGTTGTCCCCCTTTATGAAAGCTTGGGCGATCAGGAGCACCGATCATGGATAAAAGGTATCAATCATACGGGATCTGAAGGGGAGGGGGCTAAGGTTTCCTTTATCCCCATCGCCCTTTCGGAAGCGACGGAAGACCCGGTTTACCCCTTTATGATGACGGCAGGGTTTAAACGATTTCACGCAGGGAGCGGAACACGGACGTCACACTCGGAAAGGATCAGGGCGTCTGGGATCGATGGCGATATGGAGATCTCCGAGGCGGACGCCATTATGCTCGGTCTCCACGAAGGGGACCGCGTTCGGATCGTCTCCGAACACGGGGTCATAGAGAGGCATGTCGCCATAAATACGGAAATGGGACAGGGGGCCGTCTTTGTTCCCAAGGGCTTTTCCGGCAACGATGTCATGAATCTGTTTTCCCTTTCACATGCGGGCAAAGAGGGCATTCAGGGATGGCTGACGTGCCGGGTTAATATTGAGCAGTGAATGGCAAAAGGCAAAAGGTGAATAGTAAATAGTGAATAGTGAGTGGTGAATAGTGAGTGGTGAATAGTGAGTGGTGAATAGTGAGTGGTGAATAGTGAGTGGTGAGTGGTGAGTGGTGAGTGGTGAGTGGACTGATATTTTATATTCTCACGGTGTACTCTTCGTGGTCTTCACGGTAACCGTTGTTACCGGAAGAGGATAACGAGGAACCAGTGCTTCGGACTGTATGAGCGTAGGAGGTTCATCGGACTGAGTTATCGTTTGGCTGTGACCTTAAAAGACCGAGAAAGACGGACCGAAACAAAGCGCCGTCTTACGGTTCGGTTTTCTATCCCGTCGTTACCTATGCCGCACCGGAGTGCTGCGCTCCAGGTAACAAGGAGGTTCGAGGGATGGTGGAAAAACGCTGATGACCGAAACGATGATTAAAGTCGTAGGGTGCACTCTGTGCACCGGAATGAAGCCCTTGCATATCGCGGAGGTCAGGGCAACCGGCGAAAACTTTCGTTTAGCGAATATGGTGCACAGAGTGCACCATACGGGCTGGCGGCTTTTGGGGACGGTGGCATGGGTGCCCATCCTACAGGGATTGGGCCACTTCCAAGCTTATTTTGCGTAAGCAACCCACGGAGGTGCTGATGAAACCGCAAGAGATCGACTGGGAACAGCTATCGGCGATTATAAGGAAACACCGGGGGGAGAAGTGGGGGCTTATTCCGCTTCTGCAGGAGGTGCAGGACGCGCTGGGCTACATTCCTCCGGAGGCCATTGCTCCCATCGCATCGGCCTTGAAACTCTATCCCAGCGAGGTGCAGGGTGTGATCGAGTTTTACGCCGGTCTGAGCCTGAAACCGAAGGGGAAACATGTCTTCAAGGTTTGCTGCGGCACCGCATGCCACGTCAAGGGGGGCAGGAGCATCTTGTCCATCATGAAAAAAGAGCTTGGCATCAACGAGGGGGAAACCTCTGCCGATTACAGGTATTCCCTTGAAACCGTCGCCTGTCTCGGTGCCTGTTTTCTCGCCCCGACGATGATGGCGGACAAAGAATACATCGGCCGGCTTTCCCCCAGAAAGATCGAATCTGTTCTGTCGCATTTTACCGAAAACAAGGACGAGGAGCCGGAGTAACATGAAGAAACTCCTTTCCATAGGGCAGCTCGAATGGCTCAGGAATACCCTCCTGGCAGGCAGGGACGACGAGAAGACCACCGTTTTGGTCTGCATGACAGGCTGCAGGGCATACGGGGCGAAAGAGGTGCTCGCCTCCATCGGTGAAGAGGTGGAAAAACAGGGACTTTCGGGCCGTGTGGAGATCCGCGCCACAGGGTGCCACGGCTTTTGCGCCAAGGCGCCTGTGGTTGCCATCGAGCCCATGGGAATTCAGTACCAGGAGGTCGCTCCCGAGGACGCCTTTGATATCGTGACGGAAACGATGAAGGAAAACAGACTGGTGGACAGGCTCGCCTACAGGGACATCACCACGAACCAGCCGATATTCTACAAGGACCGGATTCCTTTTTACAAAAAGCAGGTGCGACGCGTCCTGGCAAACTGCGGGAAGATCGATCCGACAAAGGTGGAGCACTATATCGCCTCTGGCGGGTATCGTGCCCTGGCCAGGGTGCTCGGCACCATGGCCCCCGAAGGGGTCATCGACGAGGTGACCGCAGCCAGGCTCAGGGGGCGGGGCGGGGCCGGTTATTCCACGGGTCTTAAGTGGTCGTATACAAGAAAAGCCAAGGGCTCGCCCAAGTACATCATCTGCAATGCGGATGAGGGGGACCCCGGTGCGTTCATGGACAGGGCCATGCTTGAGGGCGATCCCCATTCCGTCATCGAAGGCCTCATGATCGGTGCGTATGCCATGGGGGCCGAGCACGGATACATCTACGTAAGGGAGGAATATCCCATTGCCGTTGAGCACCTGTCCGTTGCGATTCGGCAGCTGGAGGCCTTGGGGCTTCTCGGGGAAAACATTCTCGGAACAGGTTTTGATTTTCACCTGTCCCTGAAAAAGGGGGCCGGTGCCTTTGTATGCGGTGAGGAGACCGCCCTCATCGCCTCCATTGAAGGGAAGCGGGGCATGCCGAACCCCAGGCCTCCCTTTCCGGCCCAGGAGGGGCTGGACCGGAAACCGTCCAACATCAACAACGTGGAAACCCTTGCCAATATTCCCCTGATCATCAACAACGGGGCGGCCTGGTACACTGAGGTGGGGACGGAAAAAAGCGGGGGCACCAAAATCTTCTCCCTTGCCGGGAAGGTCAACAACACCGGGCTGGTGGAGGTCCCCTTTGGCACCAGCATCCATGACATCATCTTTGATATCGGCGGGGGAATCCCAAAGGGAAGGAAATTTAAAGCGGTTCAGATGGGCGGCCCGGCAGGGGGGTGCATCCCCGCGCAGCTCATCAACACGCCCGTCGATTACGAGACGATTTCGCGGCTGGGCGCAATCATGGGGTCCGGCGGCATGGTGGTGATGGACGAGAACAACTGCATGGTGGAAATCGCCCGGTTCTTCCTTGGATTCACCCAGTCCGAGTCGTGCGGGAAGTGTGCCCCCTGCCGCCTGGGAACCACGCAGCTGCTCAACATACTGACGCGGATAACGCAGAAAAAGGGGCGGCTCCGGGACCTTGACACCATCCGGGAGATCGGTGCCACCGTGACGGAAACCTCCCTTTGCGGGCTGGGACAGGCCTGTGCGAAACCGGCCCTATCCACCCTGAAGTACTTTGAGGCGGAGTACAGGGACCATATTTTAGAGCACCGGTGCGCCGGCGCCACATGCGATGAGATCGTGATCTCCCCGTGCCAGCACGCCTGCCCGGCCGGTATCGATGTGCCGAACTACGTGGCCGCCATCGCCAAAGGGGAGTACCAAAAGGCCGTTGATATCATTCGGGAGCGGAATCCGTTTCCGGCGGTCTGCGGCAGGGTGTGCATTCATCCCTGTGAGTACAAGTGCAGGCGGGGAGAACTCGACGACCCGGTGGCGATCCGCTCCCTCAAACGGTTTGCCTCGGACTGGTATTTTAAGAACATCGGGCTTCCGGCAAGCCCCTTTCCTTTGACACGAAAGGAGAGGGTTGCCGTTGTGGGAGCAGGGCCGTCCGGTCTTTCCTGCGCCTATTTTCTGCGAAAGGCCGGATACGGAGTTACGGCCTTTGAAGCTCAGCCAAAGGGCGGAGGGATGCTCAGCATCGCCCTTCCGGAATTCAGGCTTCCGCCTGGGGTCATCGACGCGGAGGTCCGGTATATCGAATCCTGCGGTGTGGAGATTCGGTACAACACGCCGGTGGACTCGCGGCACACGGTGGATGATTTGATGACGGAGGGGTATGACGCCGTTTTTATCGCGGCGGGTGCCCAGACGAGCAAGAGAATCGGAATCCCCGGTGAAGAGGAGGGGCTTGCCGGGCTGCACTATGGCCTTGGCTACCTGTGCGATGTGAGGAAGGGAAAGCTGAGCTCGTTTCAAGGAAAGACCGTTGTCATCGGTGGGGGAAATGTGGCCGTGGATGTTGCCAGGACATCCCTTAGAACCGGGGCCACCGATGTCCATCTCTTCTGCATGGAAGACAGGGACATGATGCCCGCCTGGGAAAAGGAGGTGGCCGAGGCCCTGGAAGAAGGCGTCGTGATCAATCCGGCATGGGAACCCAAACGGATCATACATGACAGCCAAAAGGTGACAGGGATTGAGTTTGTCCGGTGCGTTTCGGTTTTTGACGAAGAGGGGAGGTTCAACCCGAAGAGCGACGAATCCGTTCGGCAGGTCATCGATGCGGACCATGTCATCATTTCCATCGGCCAGGCCCCGGATACCTCTCTGCTTTCCGAAGACAGCCGGCTTGAGAGGGAACTCTGGGGAGCCCTTGCCATTGATGAAAACAGCCTTTCCACCAATATCCCCGGGGTGTTTGCAGGGGGGGATTTCACCTCCGGCCCCACCTTTGTGATACGGGCCATTGCATCGGGGCGGAGGGCCGCCATCGCCATCGGCAGATACCTGAAAGGGCTTAAAGGGCGCATTGAGATCGCAGACGAAAAGACCGACATGGCGGTGGATGCGGGGCTGGCCCTTGAAAGCGAAAAAGAGGGCGACAACCCGAGGGTGTGCGCAAGGCATGAGGACCCGTGCGATCGCATCAGGGATTTCCGTGAAGTTGAGATGGGGTTTACGGAAGAGGAGGCAATTCGCGAGGCCGTGAGATGCCTCCGGTGCGACCTTGAAAAGGAGAACAAATGATATGATCCGGGCCATTACACGACAAAAAACGGAAGAAGAGATTGACCGGCTTCTGGACGGGTGTGCCAGGGTCTTCATTATCGGCTGCGGTACCTGCACGACCCTCACCCGCACCGGCGGCGAGCCCGAAGTCCTTGCCATGAAGGAGCGGCTGTCCGGCGCAGGAAAACTCGTCACCGGGCATACGGTTGTGCCGGTGGCCTGTGATCACCTGACAGGAGAGATCCTTTCCGACCTCGGCAGCAGCATCTCCCAGGCCGATGCCCTGGTTGTCATGTCCTGTGCCTTCGGGGTCCAGACCATCGCAAGGCAGCTCAAGATGATGGTGGTCCCGGCACTGGACACCCTCTTTGTGGGCAAAGAGACGGCTCCCGGCGAGTACAACGAGATCTGTACACAGTGCGGGACCTGCATCATCGGCGAGACCGGAGGGATCTGCCCGGTGACGGCCTGCCACAAAGGGCTGGTCAACGGGCCGTGCGGCGGAACCGATAACGGAAAGTGCGAAATCGACAAGGAAAAGGATTGCGCCTGGACGCTGATCTACAATCGGCTGAAGGAGCTTGGGAAACTCGATCTCATGAGAAAATACCAGAAACCCAGGAATTGTCTCGGGGAGCCGTCCCCCGGCAAATCCAGGCTGCCTTTTGATGAAGGCTGACCAATTTTGACCGTCTGCCACGGGCGAAGCCCGTAAGCGAATGTGGAATGGGCGAGGAACGAGCCCATGAAACATTCGCGAACCCGAAACATTTCAACGGGAAAAGGAAAGACGCGTTATGGCTTCCTTATTTAAACAGGCACTCGATTCGGGAAAATTTGTCGTTACCTGCGAGGTGGCACCGCCCAAGGGGACAAATCTGGCGACGATGGCTCACCATGTCGACCTTCTGAAAGATAAGGTGGATGCCATGAACCTTACCGATCATCAGAGCTCGGTGATGCGTTTCCCGTCCCTCGGGGCCGCCCTCCTTGTGAAAGAGATGGGCGGGGAGCCGATTCTGCAGATGACATGCAGGGATCGCAACCGGCTTGCGCTCCAGGCCGATCTTCTGTTCGCACACAGCCGGGGAATCAACAACGTGCTCTGCCTGACCGGAGATTCCGTGATGCTGGGCGATCACAAGGAGGCAAAGGGGGTTTTTGACCTTGATTCGAGCCAGCTTGTCATGGCGGTGAGGACATTGGAGAACGGGAAAGACTTAGGGGGAAGCGACTTGGAAGGCGGGATTTCGTTTTGTGCCGGTGCCATCGTGACCCCGGAAGCCAATCCCCTTGAGCCGCAGCTGATAAAATTTGAGAAGAAAATTGAGGCGGGTGCGGAATTTATCCAGACCCAGGCGGTGTTTGACATGGCTAAGTTCAAATCGTTTATGGACTATGCGCGCCAGTTTCCAGTGAAGGTGCTGGCAGGGGTCATACTCCTTACATCAGCACCCATGGCCCGTTTTATGAACGCCAATATCGCAGGGGTGTACGTCCCATCGGATTTGATTGACGAAATGACCTCCGCTCCCAAGGGCGGAGCGTTGAAAAAGGGGATAGAGATAGCCGGTCGCATGATCAGGCAGATCCGTGAAGAGGAGATCTGTGACGGTGTCCATATCATGGCGATCGGCAAGGAAGAACTTGTACCGGAGATTATGGCGGCGGCAGAGGTCCCATGATCACCGGCACGATAGGGCCTTAACGGATGATGCTTCTTTTATGCCCGGGAGTGTCAGGCAAACCCGTAAGGAATAAATAAGGAGGGGTTGGTTAGATCGTGAGTACCTGAGCAGGGTTATGTGTTGAGAGCTTGTTGAATCTCCGGTGTCTGGTCTGTTTGCCCATTATGTAACCGAACCCTGAAAGGGCATGGACGTTTTACCTCCGTTTGGGGAAAGGGGGAGATCATGAATGAAACAAAAGACAAAAGACACGAAGAGCGCAATGAGTTCGATACCCAGGTTGTGTTCACAGATGGTGCTTCCGACCACTACCACGATGCAATGATGTGCAATTTCAGTGAAGACGGCATGTGCTTCGAGTCTGACACACCCATGGAGCCCGGCACAGAGCTTTGCATCAAAACGGTGAACTTTCCTTCCACCAACAAATGCAAGGTGGCATGGTGCCATAAAATCGGATCAGGGGATGATGAGAAGTACGATATTGGTCTCAAATGTGAAATCTGAATGCGAGGGTGTCGTTTCACATTCTGAAAATCAAGGGTTACGGCGAGGGAGGACTTTGCTGTGACCCTTTTTTTAAAGATTGTTAAGGGCTTAGCCCGAATATTTCATGAGAAAACGATTGAACCAAGGCAATAAAGCGTTATTGCAGGTAGTTACTGTGAAAAAATTAAGGCATTTGTAAAATACAAAATGTAATTCACGGTTTTCTGCTCGATTTTCTCACCCTTCGGGCGAGCCGAGTGCACCCATCTTCTGCGTTATCAGAGCTTTGAGGTAAACAACTACATCTGCAGCTCTGATGCCTTGAATATGGGTGCACTCGACTCGTGAAATATCCGGGTTAGGTGAAAAATAAATATACACGCCACACATGAATGCCGCTGTGATTTAACCCGAGGAACGAGGGTTAAAGCGCAGCGGTAACCAGCTTTCAAGGTGGCTCACCTTGCCGCCGGAGGCATCGCTTTTGTCTGTTTTATTTTTGTACCGTCCCTAGCGCATTTGGGGAGGGGCTTTGTGTGTCCGACAGCTGGCAATGCCTAATTTCTTCATTTTGCTCGCAAGGGTCGTTCTCGGGAGGCCGAGTCGGGCCGCAGCTCCGCCTTCTCCCCCCACCTGGTGGTTGCAGATTTTTAAAGCGGCCTCTATGTATTCTTTATTCAGTTGATTCAGCGTCATGATTTGATCGGGTGCGGTTATGCTCTCGAAACCCGCGACAGCCAGTCGAGATGGGGCGGAAAGAGTTCCTGGGCAGGGAGCTGTATGGGCTTCAGGGTTTAATATACTTTGAAAGGAGACGGCACCGCTGCCGAGAATCATCCATCGCTCTATCACATTTTCCAGTTCACGGATATTGCCGGGCCAGTCATATGCAGAAAGGGCAAGCAGATCAAAATTGTTGGGCACCGGTCTGCCCGGAAGGTTCATTTCCCGGGATTTTTTTTTGATCAGGTACGAAACAAGGTCAGGTATATCCTGTTTCCGTTTCCTTAGTGGTGGAATATGGAGAGGAAACACATTCAGGCGGTACCACAGGTCCTGACGGAATGAGCCCACCTTCACCATTTCCTCTAAATTGCGGTGGGTTGCGCAGACAATCCGTATATCAAGAGGAATCACTTTAGGGCCCCCGACCCTTACGATTTCACGGTGTTGCAAAAGGCGCAGGAGCTTTACCTGGGCGCTCAAAGAGAGCTCCCCGATCTCATCAAGAAAAACCGTGCCCTTATCCGCGATTTCAAAGGTCCCGATTTTCCTGGCCTGGGCGCCGGTAAAAGCTCCCTTTTCATGGCCGAACAACTCGCTTTCAATGAGGGATTCGGGGATGGTGCCGCAGTCAATTTTGATAAATGGGTTTTCCCTTCTGTTGGACAGGTTGTGGATCGCATTGGCAATGACGTCCTTGCCCACACCGGTCTCCCCGGTAATCACGATGGAGCTGTCCAGGGACGCCACTTTTTGGACATTGCCCATGACCTCCCTTAAACCGCCTTTGTCACCAATGACTTTATGTTGACAGTCTCCCCGCAGTTTGTTGGCAAGTTCGCGTTTCTGGGTGAGATACTGGTCGTTGATCTCAACGAGTCTGTGATGTCTCATCCAGTTGGACATGGCCAGGGCCAGTGGGGACTTGAGCAGATCGAAGAGGGCTTTATCGGCTTTGTCGTATGGGATGTCATCACTTCGGGTGGCCACCAGCCCGCCGATACGGTCTTTGTTATGGACCAGGGGCACGCCTATGTACCGTTCGCTTTTTCCCGTATGCAATGCATAGGCGGTTGCCAGTGGGTCCAAAGCCGGGTCATTGATGACAATCACGGACTCGGCATCGTTGAAGACGGTATCGATATAACCGACAGCATTGTCGATGACCAGCTGCTCCGGAAGGTGTGCTTTTTTATTCGGTGAAACAGCGTGCCCAAGGCGCTGGAACCTGTTTTTAGGGACATCATAATAGATGAGGGCCAGTTCATCCAAATGGATATGATCTTTTAAAAAAACGAAAAGGTCTGTGATAACGATATTCATATCAAGATTTTTGCTGATAATGTTTACCGCTTGTTTGTAGACTTCAAAGTGTTTCGCATGATTCATGGAGGTTCTATTGCCTTCACTGGTTTGGGAACCCCTGATTTGCAGGGCACTCGACTCGTGAAATATCCGGGTTAAGGCCGTGGTTTGTGGAAGGCGAGCACGTTGTGGAAACATGCCCCACCTGTACCTGTCCTTGTTTTTTTCCGTGTCATGGCACCCCTTCATGCATGCGTTTGAATGCGCAAAAACCATTGATACCCTGCGCCTTCATGTGGGCACCATGCTACTTTTTACTGGCTTGGCCTCTACATATCAATACGTCAGATTATCTTCTTTGATGCCTTGCTGTCAAACGATTGGATTCGGTCACCGGGTGGGTTGTTTCAGCCCGTACATCCCATGTTTAAGAGCCATGGGGCATGGTATGGCATCGGTTGCTTTACTCGTGCAAGGCCTCCGCAATAAGCGTTCAAGATTGTTCATCGTGGCTTTCGGGTTGGGGCGGCTGTTGGTTGTTGAGACGATATATCGTCAGTGAGGGCGGCGTGATTGGCGATGGATCGTCAGCACCTGTTGTCTTAAAGTATTTTGAATCCTTGTGTGAAAGGCTGAATTTGGTATTATTGTGGCTTGTTAAGTGTAATTCCTGTTTCTGGTACAAACCTTGCCTTTCCTTTTGGCTTACGCTGATTTGCGTGAATCATCTATTGAACAGGGAGCACCAATGGAAACCAAAGAGATTGTTTTACGTCAAAGAGACTTTTTTAACGGGAACACGACAAAGGATCCGAGATTCCGAATCGAGCAGTTGAGGAAATTAAAGGCGCTGCTGAAAGCCAACGAGCCCATGCTCTACACGGCCATCTTTGACGATTTCGGTAAATCGGAGTTTGAAACCTACCTTGCGGAAATTTCTCAGATCTACCATGAAATTGACCTTTTTATCAAAAAAATCCCCGCATGGAGCAAACCCAAAAGGGTCTTGGGCAGTCTGGCGAGTTTTCCATCCAAAAGTTACATCATGCCCGAACCCCTTGGGACCACCCTTGTGATCGGCGCATGGAACTACCCCTACAACCTGTCCCTTATCCCGGCCATAAGTTCCCTTGCAGCGGGGAACACGGTGGTTTTGAAACCCAGTGAGCTTTCTGGCCGTACCTCCCGGGCCATGGCGACACTCATCAACGAGGCGTTCCCCATGGACTATTTCCATGTTGTGGAAGGTGGGATCGAAGAGACCTCTGAATTGCTTGAGAACCGGTTTGACAAGATATTTTTTACGGGCAGTACCCCGGTGGGAAAAATTGTTTACCAGAAGGCGGCAAAGAACTTGACGCCGGTAACCCTCGAACTCGGTGGAAAGAGCCCGACGTTTGTCCTTTCAGGCTGCGATATCTCCATGGCTGCCAGGCGAATCGTATGGGCCAAGTTCATGAATGCGGGGCAGACCTGCGTTGCACCGGACTATGTGCTGGTGGAAACCTCCATTGAGGCCCCGTTTCTTGAGGCGATGAAAAAGGAGATCCTGACATATCATGGCACGGGGGATACCCTCAGGGAGAACTACGTCCAGATGATAAACGAAAGGAACTTCGATCGGGTGGCGGCCCTTATTGAACCGGAAAAAGTGTATCACGGTGGCCAGGTAGACCGCGCCACCAGGCTGATCAGCCCCACCGTCATGAACGGGGTGACCTTCGAAGACCGCATCATGGAAGATGAGATTTTCGGCCCGGTTTTGCCTGTCATCTCCTTTTCCGACCTCGACGATGCCATTCAACGGGTGAAAGATGGATCCAAGCCTTTGGCGTGCTATGTTTACTCCCGATCAAAAAACAGAACAGGAAAGATCCTTAAGGAGCTTTCCTTCGGTGGTGGCGCCGTCAACGATTCACTCATGCACATGGCCAACAGCAACCTTCCCTTTGGGGGCGTGGGGTTCAGCGGCACGGGGAGTTATCACGGGAAAGCCGGGTTTAGAGAGTTTACCCACTACAAAAGTATCATGGAAAAAAACATGAACCTTGAGCCGCCGTTAAAGTATGCGCCCTACACCCCGGCCAAACAGAAACTCCTGAGGCGTATTTTCGGGTAGGAAAAAGTGATGTCAGGGGGCGGGACAATCCTGCCCCGATGCCCATGTCGTCTGTTCATTCGTTTGTAACACGGGGTTTGGTATTCACCCCTCAACTCTCCGTTCAATTCGTGACCAAGGAGTCTTCACATGGCAGACCACACATCCTACCGGCAATTTGCCGCTAACATGCTGCATCCTGATTCAGTCTATATACCGAAAATTCTGAAAAGCATGATTGACGACGGTCAGGCGGATCTTCTGGTGGCACTTCCGGGGACTGTTTCTGACCTGGCATCAAGAACTCAACGACCTGAACGTGAAATTGAAAAAGACCTGGAGGACATGTTCAGAAAAGGACTTGCCTTTAAAAAGGAAAAGCCGGGTCAGCCGGTCTCCTGGCGGGCCCCCCTGCATATTGCCCAGTTTCATGATGCCAGCATCGTGTGGCCGGAAGCGACGAGTGAGTTCCTTAGGTGTTGGGAAAGCTACATGGAAAAGGAATGGCCCGCCCTTGCTCCCCTGCTTGCAGGCTTTCTTCCCAAGCCCTATACCCGGGTCATTCCCGTTGAGCACTCCCTTGAGCCGGTAAAAGCCAGGGTGCTGACGTCGGAAAGTTTGAGGGAGATTATTGATGGCGCTGAAAAGATAGCCGTTACAAAATGCACCTGCCGGCTGAGCATGCATAAGTGTGATGCGCCCATAGAGGTCTGCCTCCAGGTTGGCCGAGGAGCAGAGTACACCATAGAAAGGGGCTCTGGGCATGAAATCAGTAAACGTGAGGCGCATAAAATCATCAACACGTGTGCCGAAGCCGGTTTGGTTCATGTGACAATGAATACGTCGGATGTGACCCATTTCATTTGCAATTGCTGTGGTTGCTGCTGCCAGTCTTTTTCCATGATGATATCAGACGGTGTAAACCTGTGCGACCCAAGCAGGTATAAGGCGCACGTTGATGCGGATGCCTGCACTGGCTGCGGAACATGCATGGAGAGATGTCATTTTAATGCGATCACCATACCAGAGGGATGTGCTGCAACCGTTGATTTAGACATATGCATGGGGTGCGGCCAGTGTGCTGTTGGCTGTCCTGAGGAGGCCATGAGCATGACGGAGGTCAAGACGCCGGATTTTATCCCCGGGTAAGGCACTGCGGCTTGCGCCTTCACAGGATCGCGGGTAAAAAATTGTTGAGCGGGTATAAGTGCTTTGAATGACATGGTGTTAGTGGTAGTATGTTCGGTGAGTCAATTCTCCGTCCTTATAAACGCGTTGGAAACGTAATCGCTATACGGGTTATCCCGCCTTATTTCATACCATTATATTACGCGCATGATGAAAGGGAACAGTTGGCGTGTCATGTTGTGAATCGAAACGCAGTACGTGAGTGCCGATGTTTCTCGGAACGTCACTTCTTGAATAGAGATAAAGGGCCTGGACCGAATCCACGGTGACGGACATCCATCGTCCGTCGCAGATAGTCATCCTCGCTGTCAAATCAGTGCCCGGCCTTTATCCTGCTGTCCTCCGAGAGTGCTGTGATTTATTTTCAGGCCCCTGAGTCATCGGTGCGAGCCCAGTGCCAGGATGTTTTTATCAGACCCAAAACAGCATGTTTACAAGGAGAAGGAAACGATGAAACAGCGAATCTGTGTGGCCGTGTTCATGGTGTGTCTTGCCCTCATTGCCTTGCCCCAGTCTGTTTTCGCGGGAGACGACGGTTTTTTCATCGGTGCAAGTCTCGCCTATGCCGAAGTCGGTGCTGACTTCGATTTTGATGACAACAGCAAAGGGGACTTTGAAGAGAGTGATCTGGGGTACAAGATCTTTGGCGGGTTGAAATGGGGGCTCCTCGGAATTGAAGGGGGCTATGTCAACTTTGGCAACCCCGATGGCGATACCGACGGCCGGAATGGTGATGTTGAACTGGATGGTTTTGACCTTTTCGGGGTTTTGACCTTTGGGCTGGGGCCCGTTGATGTGTTTGGCAAACTGGGCGGTTTTGTCTGGGATGCGGATTTTTCAGGGGGCGATCTCCTGCACGGCGGCGACGATGGATTTGATGTGGCCGGTGGGATCGGGGCGGCCATCAACCTTGGCAGCTTCGGCATCCGGGCAGAAGTGGAATATTTTGATGTCAGCGGCAGAATGGATGGCGCAACCATGATATCCACCGGGCTTGTGTATACCTTTTAAGCCGCATGCAAGTGATTTTTTTGAGCCGTCATTAAAAAAGGGCCGCAGCATCATGATGCTGCGGCCCTTTTCTGTTCGGCGGACAGGGCGATGGGTAAAATCACGGGTGCCGCACTGAGGCGCGGTGGCCCATGCCGTTATTCAATAACAAAGACAATCAGGTCCGTTGGCCCGTGAACCCCGAACTGCAGGATGAGTTCGATGTCTGCGGTTTTGGACGGGCCTGAGATGAGCAGGCTGTTGGTGGGGGCTTTTTGTGCCCACTTGAGTTTTTTGATGGCCTCTGGAAAGGACGTGTAGATCTCTTTGGCCTTGACCAGGGCGATATGGACCGGCGGTACCAGGGAGAGGAGACGGGGTTCCTGGGGTGAAGGCCAGAGGATCAGGGCGGCGGCTTCGGCGATGCCTCCCATGGTTGTGGTGATGCCGGCGTTGATACCGAAGAGTTCGTCGCGAAATTCCTCCACGTCACGGGTCCAGGGGATGAGGTCCGTGGGGTGGGCTTTTTCCTTCCAGCTTTTTTCCAGGATATCCCCGCACCACGTTCCTTTGCCGTAGGCCAGGGTCGCCATTTCCCGGGTGCGAAGGATTTTTCGCAGTGCCGGGGCCCACTCATCATCCTTGACGCGGTAGACCTCAGACCGCATCGCTTCCATCAACTCCACAAAGCGGGTGATGCGTTTGGCAGGGGAGAGGGCGGGGGGGCTCCACGGCTTTGCTTCGGGGGTGTAGGCGGCAGTTTCGGTGTTTTTGTAGAGACGTGAGAGAATCCGGGCTCTGGCGGACGATCTACTCATGGCGTATTCCCTCCTGTCGGGTGAGCTCTTTGAGGCTCTCTTTGGCAAACACGGGTTTTGTCCGGATGCGGGTCCAGGCTTTGAGGGGGCCGACCCTGGGGAGGATGCGGCCCGTGATTGCAAGGGTTTTCAGCATTGCCCAATTGAGCAGGGGCACGGTTTGTGAGTAGCGCCATGCCTTCCATGTCAACCCCTCCAGCAGATTGCGCCTGGCCCCGTGTCCCGGGATGACCCCGGTGCCTTTCTTCAGGTAACTTTCGTTTCGCATGCGCCGCAGCAGTTCGGGGATGGGGATTTTTACAGGGCAGACCTCGCTGCAGGCGTTGCAGAGGGATGAGGCGAATGCAAGCTCGCCTTTGGTTTTCAGTCCGTCAATCTGGGGCATGAGGATGGAGCCGATGGGGCCGGGATATGTGGCCTCGTAAGCGTGGCCTCCGATGCGCGTGTAAACGGGGCAGTGGTTGAGGCAGGTGCCGCACCGGATGCATTGCAGGGTTTGCCGGAGCTGGGGGTCGGCGAGCATCCGCGAGCGGCCGTTGTCCAAGATGACCAGGTGCACTTCGGTGGGGCCGTCTTTTTCTCCTTTTTTCCGCGGCCCCTTGATCATGTTGAAATAGGTGGTGATGCGCTGCCCTGTAGCGGAACCGCAGAGAAGGCGGTACAGGGGTGGAACATCTTCAAGCTTTTCAACCACCTTTTCAAGGCCCATGAGGGCCACATGCACAGGGGGAACCGTTGTGCACATGCGTCCGTTTCCCTCGTTTTCCACCAGGCAGAGGGTGCCGGTTTCTGCCACGGCAAAGTTGACCCCGGAAAGCCCGATGTCCGCCGTGCGGTAGTGTTCCCTCAGAATCCTTCTGGCTGTGGCCAGAAGAATGTCCGTGTCTTCGGTGTAGGTGGTGCCCGGGATGTTGTCGGCAAATATTTTTCCGATCTGTTTTCTGTTTTTGTGGATGGCCGGGACAATGATGTGGGAGGGCGGTTCGTTGTTGAGCTGGATGATAAATTCACCCAGGTCGGTTTCAAGGGCCTCTTTGCCGTGGGCCTTCATAAACGCGTTGAAGTGCATCTCCTCCGAGACCATGGATTTGCCCTTCACCACCTTCCGTGCGCCGTGCTTTTCCATGATGGACAAGACAATGCGGTTGGCCTCATCCGTGGTTTCCGCCCAATGCACGACGATGCCGTTTTCGGAGCAGTGACGCTCAAGCATCTCCAACAGTTCGGGGAGCCGGGTGAGGGCCCCGGCCTTGATGAGGCTGCCGGTGTCCCGAAGGGCTTCGGTGGCCTCGGGGTCGTCAAAGACAGCCATGCGCTTTTCCCTCAGGCTTTGGGTTGCAAACCGCAGGTTGTCCCGCAGCTGGGTGTCGGCAAGGGCCCGTGCGGCCTTGCGGGGAAAGTTGGGTGCGCTGGGTTTATCCATGGATTCGCTCCAATATGAATTCGGCAATATGGTGCCCGGAAACGGGGCGCTTCACTTTTCCCATGTGGCCGCTGATGTTCATCATGCAGCCGCAGTCTCCGGTGAGATAGGCGGATGCGCCGGTTTCCTGGATGTCGCGGACCTTGTCTTTGACCATGGCCGCCGAGATCTCCGGGCGCTTTACGGAAAAGGTGCCGCCGAATCCGCAGCATTCATGTTCGTTGGCAAGTTCCACCAGGGTGACGTTGGTCAGTTGCCGGATGAGGGCTTTGCTGTCTTCGGTGCAGGCCATCTCACGCCTTGCATGACAGGAGCTGTGCCAGGTGAGGGTGACAGGGGGGCCTTTATCGGTGTAGGCGGCCTTGAGGCTGTGGCGCAGGAACGAGGTGAGTTCAAAAATGCGCTCGGAAAAGCGCTTGACCTCGAAGTACTCGGGTTCGTTCTCAAAAAGAAGTGGGTAGTGGATGTGCATCATGCCTGCGCAGGATCCGGATGGCACGACAATGGGCGCGTTGCTGGCTGAGAAGGCCTTGACCTGGGCAAGGGCAACGGCTCGTGCCTCATCCGGAAACCCGGAGTTGTAGGCGGGCTGGCCGCAGCACGATTGTTTTTTGGGGTAGATTACCTCCACCCCTTCCCGTTGGAGAAGGCGAATGCCCGCCAGGCCGGCTTCAGGGTAAATCATGTCCGACAGGCAGGTTCCGAAATAGTACACCGTGGACGGGTTTTGTGGGTATTCGGTCATGGTGTTGTCCTGTGTCCGGGATAGGATTGGAGACATGGGATGGATCCTGCAGCGCTAAGGTGCGGGGCCGTGGGAGAAATGAACGGATTGTAAAGGGCTTGGTTGCGGCAGGATCAGTGAAAATTCAATGGCTTATTATGCCGGATTGAGGGAGGGGTGTCAATGCGGTGTGATGGGTGACCGATGGCTGCAGTGGGGGGGGGGCTCCTGATGCGTTGCCCACGTGGGATTAAACCGATACCTCCCGAAGTGCCGGGGCCTGCAGGGTGCATTCCATGCACCAGAACCAAAGCGTAACGTGGGTCCAGAGCCGTTGGAACCATCTTGGTCCGCGCCTCGGGCCTGTCGCTCGAAGGGAGGAGAAGCGGAGACATAGAAAAGAAAAATGTGCCTTATGCCATGCAGAACCTTATTCAGGTGCGAACGTTGTGCTGACATATATGATTAGGGGGACTGCTTGGGTTTTCAGTACCAAGAAAAAAAAGATTTGATAGGGAAGGTGGGGGTGGTGCTGGGGGGACGTGAGATACAAAAAGGGCGCCTCAACTTAAAAGCCGAGGCGCCCTAGAAATCTATACTACAGTTACGTTGACTGCAGCGGGACCTTTCTGGCCCTGCTCGATGTCAAAAGTAACGCGTGCACCTTCTTCAAGGGACTTGAAACCGGTGGCGTTAATGCCTGAGTGATGTACGAATACATCGGGTCCGTTTTCCTGCTCGATAAAACCAAAACCTTTAGAGTCATTAAACCACTTCACGATTCCATTAGCCATAGTGACTTTTTCCTTACTTACTTAGATAATTTAAATTTTGTTCGATAGTTCAGGTGCTGCCACTTCTTTAAATGGATATCCCCTAAATAACGAAGCACTTAGTCTCACCTGAGACACTGAGGCGCATTCTCAACGATCTCGCGGGAAAGGTCAAGCCTTTTTTTTGATTTTTTTTAAAGTATTGAACCCATTAGAAGGGTGGCAAGGGAAATGAACCGAGCGTTTCAGATTTTTTTTCAGGGTTTGCCGGCATGCTTTTGGGCCGTAACTGGCTTGATATAAAGTTGAAGCCTCCTTGAGGCTGGCCGTCGAGGCAAGGGGAGCGCAAGCCCATCTGGGGGGGAAGGAACGAAGGCATGCACAAAGGGCCAGAGGCGTTATGTCCCCCGGCCTATGAGAAATATGCGGGTTGGGTTGCAGTGCGCGGGGGGAGGGGATAAAACCGTCATTGGCCTGAAAGAGAGTGGATTATCCTTGATTTGAAGGGCACCAGGGGATATGCAGTGGCGAACCAACCGGGCGTGCAGGAATGGTTTTCCATGGGGCAGATTTCAGATGATCGCTCCCATGGGATGAGGTCTTTCGCGTTTTATTCCCATGGATACCATGGGGACCGCTCGGTGCATGACTTTAAATCCCTTCGGAGATTCCAAATGAATCTAACCACTCCCGCCCTGTTGTTCCCCGCCATCTCCCTGCTTTTTCTTGCCTATACCAACAGGTTCCTTGTCCTGGCGCAGTTGATCCGGCAACTCCACGACCGGGAGGGGGATCAGGTACGGGATATGGTGTACCGTCAGATCAACAACCTGAAAAAACGAATCGCGTTGATCAGGTGGATGCAGGGGCTCGGCGTGTTTGCTTTTATCCTCTGCGCCCTGGCCATGTTTTTCCTGTTTATAAAGATGGATCTGGTTGCCGAGGTGAGTTTTGGCTTCAGCCTGCTTCTTCTTGTCCTCTCCCTTGTGGTGTCGTTGTATGAGATAGCCATCAGCACCCGGGCCATACAGATAGAGCTGGAGGACCTTGCAACGCATCATCGCAAAGACGGAGAGGCGGGAAAAGGGTCCGATTAAGGGCATCCCGGGCCCCTGCGGGTACTTGGCTGTTTACATCCATGGAACCGTTTTGATATCATTGGATATCCATGTCAACCACAAAGGAGGGGCTATGTTTTGTAATGCATCAAAGCTGGACAACCAAAAGCTTGACGCCATCAAGGCGCTTGAGCAGGAACTCGGTAAAACCCTTGTGGCCTATTCCTGCTCGAACCCGGAGCCGAGCATCCTGAGCGATGCCGAGCTTATGAAGATCAAATCCCTTGAGGAGAAACTGGCTGTTACGCTGGTTGCGTTCAAGTAATCCGCCGGCCTTTCCGGCCGGTACCTGAGTCAAAACACCTTCTGCCGCGGAAGGTGTTTTTTTTTGTGCCCTTGTGTTTTATTGTCTGTAACTTTTTTTTAGCATCTGTGATTTATGACCATCCCTTCGCACACATCGATTTCTCATCGGGCGCCAAGAAGCCGAAAGGCTGAGGCCGTATCCATCGCAAGGCTTGCCCTTCCTATCGTACTCTCCCAGCTTTCCGTTGCGGCAGCCGGGTTCATAGATACCATGATGGCAGGGCACTACAGCAGCAACGCCCTGGCCGGGGCTGCGGTGGGGAGCAGCCTGTGTTTTCCCTTTATTATTGCCATGAGCGGGTTGATGATGGCAGTGACCCCCATCACGGCGCAGTTGACGGGAGGGGGGCGAAAAGGTGAGTCGGGCAGTGTGGTTCGCCAGGCGTTGTGGCTGGCCCTGCTTTTTTCCGCCCTTCTGTTTGTGGGCATCCGGCATATGGATCCAGTACTGGCCTGGATGGGGCTCACCGATGAGGTGGTCCCCATCGTCAAAGGGTATCTTGAAGGAATCTCCTTCGGCTTTCCGGCCATCGCCTGCTACTTTGTGCTGAAATCGTATGCGGAGGGCATCGGGCGGACCAAGCCCCAGATGGTGATTTCCCTGCTGACGGTGCCATTTAATTATGTGGCCAACGACATCCTGATTTATGGAAAATTCGGGATGCCCGCCCTGGGCGGGGCGGGGTGCGGATGGGCCAGCGGGCTCACCTTCTGGCTGTTTTTTCTGCTGATGCTCCTTTATACCACCCTCAGTTCCACCTGCAGGGAAGGAGCGCCCTTTGCAGAGTTCAGTCTCCCGTCTGTGCCGGGGATGGGTGAACTCCTGAGGTTGGGGCTTCCCATTGGGGGGACCATCTTTATGGAGTGCAGCATATTTGCCTGCATTACTCTTTTTCTGGGCGTCCTGGGTCCCGTTGTCGTGGGAGGCCACCAGATCACCCTGAATTATTCCGGCCTGGTGTTTTCCATTCCGCTGAGCATCGGCATGGCCCTTACCATCCGGGCCGGTCATGCCATCGGCGCAGGTGACCCCGAAGGGGCGCGCTTTGCCTGCTTTACCGGTTGCCTTATGGCCATGGTTGCGTCACTTGTAACCGTGAGCATGACCCTCTTTTTTGCCGATGGCATCGTGGCGATCTATACCCGGGATCCCGATGTCATGGCCGTGGCTGTGGATCTTCTCTTCTTTGCCGCATTGTACCAGGTCTCCGATTCCATCATGATCACCTCCCAGGGAGCCCTGAGGGGCTATAAAGATGCCAAGGTTACCTTTTTTCTGACCTTTACGGCCTATTGGGTCATCACTCTGCCCCTTGGCTACACCCTGTCCATGACCGATGTGCTGGTGCCGGCCATGGGGGCTCGCGGGTTCTGGATCAGCCTCATGGCGGGATTGACCGTATCCGGTCTCTTTCTGGGGCTCAGGCTTATTTTGGTAAGCGGCAGGGCGGTGGCCGATGGCAAGGAGCGAGAGGCATCGGAGGACTCCGATGAAAGACGGTGGGCGGCATGAGGGGGAAAGCATAGCGGCAATACGCTTTCAAGACGGCACACCTCGCCGCCTGGGGCATGCTTTTATGTTCCATGTGGTTGGCATCGGTCTTTAGACGTCCCCCGGAAGCCACTTGCTGAGGACTTCGGAGAGATCACGGGGAGAGAAGGGCTTTGAGATAAAGTCGTTCATGCCCGCGTTCAGGCATTTTTCGCGATCGCCCGCCATGGTATTGGCCGTCAGGGCGATAATGGGGATGGCGCGGTTCAGTGCGGTTGAGTTGGAACTGCGAATTTTTTTTGTGGCATCGAACCCGTCCATTTCAGGCATCTGGCAGTCCATGAGCACCAGGTCATAGGGGATGGAGGCAAGGGCCTCGACCGCTTCTTTTCCGTTGGCCACGGCATCGGCGCGAAGGCCCAGTTTTTTCAAGATGCCAATGCCCACCCTCTGGTTGATGGCGTTGTCTTCGGCTAAGAGAATACGCCCGTTTTCGGTTTTCATCTCCTGGATTGCGGGACGGGTCATGACAGGCCTCCATGTGTTGTCTTTGTTTCCCGCCAGCACAGTGACCAGGCTGTCGAACAGGTCGGACTGGCGAACGGGTTTGGTCAGGTAAGCTGAGAATCCGATGGCCGACAGCCGTTGTCTGTCGCCCCGTTCACCCAGGGAGGTCATCATCATCAGGCGTGTCCCGGAAAACACGGGATCCGATCGGATGGCCTTGCCGAGCATCTCCCCGTCCATTTCAGGCATCTGCATGTCAAGAATGGCCAGTTGATAAGGTGTGCCCTTGTCAACGGCCTCTTTCAGCCGCTTCAAGGCTGTTTCGCCGTCCGGAACCTCATCCGGAGACATCCCCCACGTGGTCAGTTGAATGCGAAGAATATCCCGGTTGGTTTTGTTGTCGTCCACCACAAGGATTCGTGTGCCTTGAATGTCTGTGGAGGGCAGTTGCGGTCGTTTCTGGTGCGGTTGCTTGGTAAACTGGATCGTAAACCAGAATTCCGTTCCTTTCTCCGGCTCGGAGTGAATCCCGATTTCTCCGCCCATGGCTTCTGTCAGCTGTTTCGATATGGCAAGGCCGAGGCCCGTTCCCCCGTATTTACGCGTGGTGGACGCATCCACTTGGGTGAACTGCTCAAAAAGGGATTGCTGTTTCTCTTCAGGGATGCCGATTCCGGTATCCCGCACCGTAAAACGAATCATGGCGGTGGTGTCGGTTTGTGAGTCCAGGACCGCGCGCACTTCCACTTCCCCTTCGTGTGTGAACTTGATGGCATTGCCCGTGAGGTTGATAAGTACCTGGCGCACGCGGCCCGGGTCCCCTTTTAGAAAGGAGGGGGTTTCGGGTGTGCTCGCACAGATAAATTCCAGCCCCTTTTCATGGGCTTTAAGGGCCATCAATTCCCCGAAATCGCCCATGAGGGAGTTCAGGTCAAAGTCCAGGAGTTCCATTTCCAGTTTGCCCGCTTCGATTTTGGAGAAATCGAGGATGTCATTGATCAGGCACAGGAGGGATTCTCCGCTGGTACGGACGGTTTCGGCGTAGCGACGCTGCTCCCCGGTGAGGCGGGTATCCAGCAGGAGGCCCGTCATGCCGATGACGCCGTTCATGGGGGTTCTGATTTCATGGCTCATGTTGGCCAGGAATTCCGATTTGTATTTTGAGGTGACCTCCAGGTCTTTTGCCTTTTGCTCAAGCTCTTTTTGAACGGCTTCAAGCTCTTTGTTTTTTTTGTTTACCCTGTCTTTTTGTTCTTTGAGTTTTGCCGACTGGTTGCTGAGCATCTCGTTGGATTGGCGGAGCTCTTCCTGGCGGAGTCCGAGCTCCTTTGTCTGGGCCTGGGTCTGGTCCAGGAGGTTTTGAACCGTGATGTGGGACTGGAGGGTGTGAACGGAGACGGCGATGTGGTCGGAGACAAGGTCGATGAACTCAAGGACGTTGTTGGAAAAATGGCCCAGGGTTCCCAGGACTGTGACGCCGATGACGTTCTCGTCGTGGACAAAGGGGGTGACCAGCATGGCGTGGGGGGATATGTCGCCCAGACCGGTCTGGATTCTCATGCCGTCGTCGGGTATGCGGTTGAGCACGATTCGTTTTTTATCCAGTGCGGCCTGTCCCACCAGTCCCTGCCCGGGCTGGAACTCCTGTACGGGGGAGTTTGCCGGGGCGTATGCATAGCTGCCGGAGAGTCTCAGGTCGTTGTTGGCATCGGCAATGTAGAGGGCGCCGATGTCCATTTCCAGGTATGTGGCCAGGAAGGTGATGATTCCGCGGCAGAGTTCGGGAAGCGTCTGGAGCCCTCGCATTTCGGTGGTGAGGGACATCTGGCCTTTTTGGAACCACTCCGTCTGGCGATTTGTCTCCCTGTTTTTTCTAAGGGAATCCACCATGGTGTTGAACGAGTCCGCCAGTTCTCCGATTTCGTTTTTTACCGGGATATGAATGGTTTGAGTGTAATCTCCGTCCTCTATCTGTTTGGCCGCCGTTGAGAGCTGAACCACCGGGCCTGCGATGCGCCTGACGTTGATAACGGCGAAAAGAACCACGAAAACCGCGGTGATGCCCATCAAAAACAGCATAAGGCGGCGCAGCTCATAAACGCCAGAAAAAGCCTCTTTTTCATCGATTTCAGCGATGACCCCGAAATCGACGCCCTGAATCTGGAAGCTGCGGTGGATGCCCAGAACCTGTTTGCCGGTATGGCTTTTATAGATCATTGCATCATGTTTTATGGTGCTGTTGGAGGCGCTGTCATTGTGGTTTTCGATAAGTGAGGCGGTCTGGGCTGTCAGGATTTTTTCTTTGATCAGGCTTTTGCCTTTGTCTAATACGGAATTGGATCGTAACGTTAAATCAGAGCCCACAAGAAAGGCTTCAGACTGCTTGCCAAGGCCTGTTTCCTTTTGCATGATGGCATTGATGGGGTCGATAAAAAATTGAAACGTGATGCATCCGATGCGTTCTGCCCTGCTGTTCCTGACAGGGGCGGTGAAAAAACCGGTGACACGGTTTCCGGATGGCTCGTAACGTTCATAGTCCGAAAAAACGATGGCTCCGGTTTCCATGCTTGTTCGAAACGACATGGCGAGCTTGGTGGATTTATACGGACCGGTAAGAAGGTTGGTGCCGAGGTCCGATTCACCGGTGACGGTATAGAGGATATCTCCGGTCGTGCTGATGAGAAAGACATCGTGATAGTTGAAGGTATTTTTTACGTGGCGCAGGTTTTCGGCAAGGGGACCGCTGATGGCGGACCACGACGTCGAGGTAACGAAGCCCTCCAGTGGTTTTTCGGACGTGTGGAACGCCTCGAGCATCGCCTCAAGCAATTGGATATTGGCAAGGGTCTCGGATTCAAACAAAAGTTCGGCAAGCATGTGATTGAAATACGTGCTGATTTCCTGTGTTTTCATTTCAGCTGCGATTTCAAGGGCATTCTGGGTGGAGGCCTTCAGGCTTCGGTGGGCTTTTTCGTAGCCGATAAAGCTCACAAGTGTCAGGGGAATCAGGGCAAACAGCAGGAAGCCGCTGACAAGGGTTCTTCCCAGTCCGGAAAACAGGTTGAATTGCTGGCCGATCTTTGGTGAAGGTGCTGTCATTTGTGTTGTCTTGTCCTTGGCGTAAAGGCGCGTTCATTGCATGGGAGCGGGGTTGGCGGTCTAAGGTGCGCAGGTCTCAAGGGATTAAAAATGACGAACCAGATAGGATTTACCAAATATACATGACTTTATCTCGGACGGCAAACTGCAAATATCGCGCAATCGCATCCGATTTTTTATGCAAGGCAAAGGTGCGGAAGGTGCAAACAAAAAAGCCCCTGCATGGTGATGCAGAGGCTCTTGAAGTCTGTCTGGTGCCGAAGGGGAGACTCGAACTCCCACGAGATTGCTCTCACTAGTCCCTGAAACTAGCGCGTCTACCAATTCCACCACTTCGGCAATTTGTGAGAGCGTTATAGCAGTGCTTTGTCCGCCAATCAAGCCTTTTCGTGCGGTCGGGCAGACTTTTTTTGCTGCCGTGAGCCCAGGGATTCGGATGGCTTTTGAGATTGGCGCGTTACCCGGAGGGGGGTGTGGCGGGCCCTTTTGAAGGATGTCTCCGGCGGGGCCTGCGGGCCGAAAACAAAAAAGCCCCTGCTTTATCAAGCAGAGGCTTTTGTCTTCAAACTGGTGCCGAAGGGGAGACTCGAACTCCCACGGGCTTGCGCCCACTGGTCCCTGAAACCAGCGCGTCTACCAATTCCACCACTTCGGCAATTTGTGAGAGCGTTATAGCAGCGCCTTTCGGCATGATCAAGCCTTTTTTGCAAAAAAGGCCCATGAAAAAGGAGTTGGGAAAAACATTGATTTTAACATCAAAAGATTTTATAAATTCCTTTTTATACGCAGTCAAGTTGAAAAATGGAGATATGCTGAAATATCATGGAATTATACGAAGGATTCGAGGGAATCGAGCATCCCTTTCAGAATAGTGTGATCACCATCGGTAACTTTGACGGGGTTCACAAGGGGCACCAGACGCTTCTTGCATCGGCCGTTACCAAAGCCGCCCAGATAGGTGGCCGGAGTGTGGCCGTCACCTTTGAACCCCATCCGAAGCGGGTTCTCTGCAACGGCGATCACCCGCCGCTTATCACAATCCATGAACAGAAGGCGGAGCTGATTGAGGCCTGCGGCGTGGATGCGCTGGTGACGGTGCCTTTCACCAAAGAATTTTCCACCATTGATGCTCGGCGTTTCGTGACGGATCTTCTGATCGGCAAGCTTGGGATGAAAGCCATTATTGTCGGAAACGACTATTATTTCGGACGCAAACGGGAAGGGGATATTGCCCTGATGAAACGGTTTGGCGAAGAGATGGATTTCGATGTCATCACCCCGGAGTGGGTGAACCTGGGCGAGAAGCGTATCAGCAGCACCCGAATCCGGGAGATCATCAGCCGGGGTGAGGTGCACCGGGCTCCGGAACTTCTGGGCCGGTTTTATCAGGTCCGGGGAAAAGTGGTTTCCGGCCGGGACCGGGGGGGGAAGCTCCTGGGCTTTCCCACGGCCAATATCAACTTGAACGATGAGCTTTGCCCGGCCACGGGCGTATACGCGGTTACCGTCTTCTGCAGCCTGGGACGCTTTCAGGGCGTGGCCAACATCGGTTACAGCCCCACCTTTGACGACCACATCTTTACGGTGGAGGTCCATATCCTCGATTTTTCCGGTGATATCTACGGGGAGACCATCAGGGTCAACATGATCCAGAAACTGCGGGACGAGCAGAAATTCTCCGGTATTGACGAACTCTCTCAGCAGATTGAAACCGATATCGATAATGCGAGATCGATTTTCAAGGACCTTGCCGAAGTGTAGGCTCATCTGAAAAATGTGTTATCCCTGCGTATTCAAAGCCGGGCCTCCCTTTGCAAAGGGGGGCCCGGCTTTTTTATTTTCTGCTAAGGGCAGGGCGGTATCAAAACAGGGACATCTGCACCGGGCCCTGGGCTTTTGCGGGCGCGATGCTGCGTTTTTTGCTCTGCTTCAGGTGTTCTTCGATGTCGGAGAGGTAGGGTGAGGGAGCGCATTCCACGGGTTCTCCAAAGCGGAGGCGTTTGGCCGCGTGGGTGAGAAAGAGGCGCTCCTTGGCCCGCGTCATGGCCACATAAAAGAGGCGGCGCTCCTCATCAAGGTCGGCAGGGTCTCCGTAGGCGGGCTCAAAGGGCAGGTTCCCCGCCTCGCAGCCTGCAATGAAGACCACCGGGAATTCAAGGCCCTTGGACGCGTGAAGGGTGAGGATGCTCACTTTTTCGGCTTTCATGGCCAGGGTGTCCTGTTCCGTTGCCAGGGCGGCCTGGGCGAGGAATTTGGCTGTGGTGCCCCGGGTTCCGAAGGCCTCGGCCTGGCCCAAAAAGGATTGCATGGCATCGGCGAGGGTCTCGTCTTCCTGCATGCTCCGGGTGACATCGGACAATTTTTCCAGCAGGCAGTGGATCTGCGTCGCAGGCGCGTCGGTTCCGCATGCCATCCGAAGTTTCAGGATGGCTCCGAGAACGGCCAGCATCGTCTCCCGATCACTGCACCAGGTATCGCTGAGCAGATAGGGGTTGGCGATGAGATCGGCGATTCCCAGCTGCTGCCCGTCGTTGGAGACGGGGGGGTAAAGGGGAAAAGTCACGGTTTTGCCTGAGAGTAGGGGAAGACCGGCCTCAAGGTCCATGAGGCTGCCGCAGCCTGTGGCAAGTTTTAAGGTGGCAACGAACCGGTGCATAACAGGATGGTCGAAGGGCCCGCTTTTGGCCGTGACGGCACAGGGGATTCCGGCCGCCGAGAGCCGTGAGGCGATCTCCACACCGTGGGCATGGGTGCGTGTGAGCACGGCCATATCGCCGAAACTAAGGTCCACGGCATTGTCGACGGCTCCGCCGAAATCCATGGAGTGGAACCCGATGCCCCCGATGAGTTGTTCCACCTGTTTTCCGATGGCCACGGCTTCCTCCTCGCCGCTCCGGCAGGGCAGGATGGTGATATGTTTTGCCCCGTCGATATCGGAGACGACCTTCTCCTTGTCGCCCAGAACACTCCCTGATGCCGCCAGAATGGTTTTGCTGGAACGATAGTTTCGGGTCAGGGTGATGCGGGTGGCCTCCGGCTGGTCGGAGACAAAGCGGTGGAAGTAGTGGGCCGAGGAGCCTCGGAATCCGTAAATGGCCTGGTCCGGGTCGCCGATGACGCAGATGGCATGGCCCGCCGGGGCCAGCAGCTGCGTGAGTCGGTACTGGGCGTGGTTCAGGTCCTGGTATTCATCGATGAAGATGTGCGCAAACCGGGTGGTAAGTTCTTCCTGAAAGGCCGGGTCCGATTCCAGGGCCCGGACCAGTCTGAAAATCAGTCCTTCAAAATCCAGGAGCCCGTTTCGTTTCAGGAGCTGCTCGTAGGCGCTGTAGCATCGCCTGAACAGATCGGCATGGATCTCCGTGACCCTGGACAGGTCGTCATCCGGGGCGATGAGCAGCTGCCGGGCCCGTTCGATGAGACGGCTGAGATGGCCGGGGCGCATGGCTTTGCGCTCTTCTGCCGACAGGGAAACAAGCAGGGTCTCCTTGAGCAGGCGTTTTCTCGCCGCATCATCGGCGATGGCGATGGGGTCCTTTTCCCTGTGGCTTAAAAGGTCCAGGGCCAGGGCGTGGAAGGTGCAGGCCAGGGGAATCCGCTGGCCGACGAGCCCTTCAAGCCGTTCGGCCATCTCCCGTGCGGCGCGGTTGGTAAAGGTAATGGCAAGGATGGCGTCCGGGTCGATACCGGTTTCAACCAGCCGTGCGATGCGCCGGGTAATGGTGTGGGTTTTTCCCGTTCCCGGGCCTGCCACGATGAGAAGAGGGCTCGGAGGGTGATGGACAGCCTCCTCCTGCAGGGCGTTGAGGCCCTTTGCCGGTGTGGCGGGGGACTCATTCTTTTTTTCGTTTTTTTTTACCGCCGGGGGGATGGGCTTGTCTTCGGCCTTTGGTTCACTGATACGATCAGCAGGCGGTGCCTTGGGAACCTGAAAAAGAAGGGTCTGGCCGGGAAGTTCCGCCTTGTCGTCTTCGGAAAAGACTTTGACGACACCGTATTCTCCGTCGTATCCCCCTTCGAGGACCACCTCGCGCTGCCTGACCCGCGTGATCGCTTCGCCGAGCAGGGGGATTCCGGCCGAAGAGAGCTCCTCCCGGGAGCGGTCCCGGAGGATGGCAAGCTCCGGGCCCAGTTTGGTGACCAGACCGGCGAGCTGGGTCTGTACCTTTTTAGACTTCGGACCCACGGAAAAGATCTCCGAGAGAATTTCTTCCAGGGGGATCAGGCTCTCAAATCCGGGGTGCCGGGGGGCCACGGCTGAGGCCGCCTCTTCGGACCGGTCGGCAAGGGCCAGGACCCGGTGCAGGACACCTAAGGTAAGGGGTTTTCCGCACACCGGACACAGGTCTCCCAGGGCCAGTGATTCGTTGGGCTCCAGGCTGACCCCGCATTTGCGGTGACCGTCCATGTGGTACTTGCCCTCTTCCGGGAAAAACTCCAGGGTCCCTTCGAAGCCGGGGTTCCCTTCGGCTTTCAGGGCATGGAAGATGGCGTCGTAGGCGCGTTCCGTCGTAAAGATGTTGGCCTCACGGGCCAGCTTGGCAGGCGAATGGGCATCGGAGTTGGAGATGAGGGTGATCCCGTCCAGCATGGAGACGCGGCGGTTCATGGGGGGATCCGAGGAGAGGCCGGTTTCCCCTGCAAAGATATGGTCACTTAAATCCCCGAAACAGGCTGATACGGAGTCAAAACCGGATTTCGAGCCAAGCATGGAGAACCAGGGCGTCCAGATGTGGGCGGGGATGAGCACCCCGTTGGCATCGGTCTCCAGGACAATCTCCAGAAGGTCCCGTGCATCAAGGCCAAGGATGGGGCGGCCGTCGGAGGTGATGTTGCCGATGGCGGAGAGTTTTTTGTTGAAGGCTTTGGCCGAGTCGATGCTCGGAAAGAAGACGAGGTTGTGGTTTTTCCGGGTGGCCCCGTCTTTTTTGTAGATGCAGCTGATCTCTGAGGAGAGCATGTAGTGGAGCCCCCCTGAGATGGTGCCCGGCAGCCCCTGGGCAGAGGCCTCAATCAAATCGGGCCTCAGGGTGAAGAGGCCGCTGTCCGTGGGGACAAGTTTCTCCTCGATTTCAGCCATCCAGGCCGGATGGGTGAAATCTCCGGTGCCCAGAAGATCAATGCCTTTCAGGCGAGCATGGCGGTAAAGGGTTTCAAGGTCCAGGTCCCGTGAGGTGGCTCGGGAATACTTTGAGTGGATATGAAGATCGGCGATAAACGGCATAATTCTCCCCGCAGGTGGTTCATTCGTTGCGCACATCATAGTGCAGGCACGGGCCAAAGGTCCACAGGAATATCCGGGCCCGCGTGGGGCAGGGGGCGCGGGCAGGCAGGCAGCCGGGTGTATTTCCATGGTCGCCGAAGGATATGACTTTTTACCCCCGGGCGACGGATGGATATGAGCTAAATCTGTTTTACCACCCGGGGTAAAAGGTTGTAACAGGTGTAAAAAATCCTGTATGGCCCTTGAATCAAGGGCTTTGGGTTTCCCGGGATGGCCTGGGGAATTCTCCCGGATTTTTAATGGGATTAACTTATATACGGGACGTGCAATATCTCATATGATGCCTCTTGAGTGGTAATCTGTATGGCTGCAGCGGTTTAATCGTTTTAAAAGGTAAGGGGGGAGGAAGCTATGCCTGGTTTGGATCAAAGAGAAAAAATGGCACAGGAAGACCGGATGAATCGTCTGGCTTCTAAACAGGAGCAATACCACATCTCACGTCAGCTCGCCGAGTATATCGATATGCTCGAAACACACCTCATTGAAATGGACGAGAGAGTGGCTTCCCTGGAGACGATGCTCGGACTGAGAGGTCTGGAGCCCCCGCAGTACTAAGCCGCATATCCCGACAAAAGCATCAAAGGCCCCGCATGGAAACATGCGGGGCCTTTTTTTTGTGTGCCGGCCCGCGTCTGTTCATTATTGAAAAAAATGGGCCGCTCCTGCAGAGAGGGTTGGTTGGTGTGATCCTTCACGCGAATTCCCCCGAAAGAGTCCTTATCACGATAGCCTCCATGCATTATTTAGCCATCCCCTGACTAAAGAATACCCCACGCCATGACGAATAGGGAATATATCGACTGCTGACACGTTTGTTTCCGACAGGGTAACGGCTCTGGTTTGATCGGGCCGCGCTCCGGTGCCGTAGATGCATGTCGATTCGACGGGTGTGCCCCGCTCCGGGACGCCCTAAGGTTTTAACCGTTTTTATTCGTTACTGAGGGGATCTATGCAATCAATCTGTACTGGTAAATCGGCTGCTCCGTTGCGTGTGGCAATGGTGCTGCTTTGTCTTTTTTGTTTCTCTGCCCTGACGGTGGGTTGCGATGATGAATCGAGCCGGGCGTCCAAGCTGGAAGAGGCACGGATGGCCATTGACGACGGCAATTACAGTAAAGCCATCACTCTTTTGGACGGCATGGTCGGAACAGACGTCCTTGAGGTCCTTGCCTCGGCCCATGCCGGACTGGCCGGTATCGATACCTTTGAGATTTTGAAGCAGGTGGATGACGGGGGCTCGGGGGACGGGAGCATCGATCTTATCGGAAAGATGCTGGGGACAGGGGACAATGAAATCCTGACGGCCGCGGATATTGAGACCAAGCTCTCCGAAATCGACCTTGCCAAGTCCATCCTCCTGGACTCCGTAGGGGGACAGGCCGCAAAACTTGATGACGACGGAAAAGTCAAGCTGGCCATTTACGGGCTCACCGATGTGGTGCTCGTGATGGGCAAGGTGATCTCCTCAAAGGGCGGCAACAACGACGTGACCCTCACCGAAGAGGCCATCCGGGCCCTGGGGGGAGGGTTTGTGGCTGCGGATATCACGGGATTGACCCTGGGGGACGGTGTGGATCCCATGGTTCAGCTCAACGAGGACTTGGACGCCGTTGAAGCAGGTATCACGGCCCTGGGGACAGGCATTGAGAACAACGACCTGGGCGAAGAGTTTGACGCATTTTTGAAGAAGATCGACACCAGTAGCGACGGGTATGTCAGCGCAACGGAATTTGTGACGTACCTCAACACGATTTAAAAAGGCCCCAGGCACAACGGAGATGATGATGGTTTCAAAGATGTATGCAAAAATGGTTTTTTTGGTGGCGGCTGTTCTTCTTCTGGCCTCCTCGGGCTGGGCCGAACCCTACCGTGCCATGAATATGGGGGCGCGGCCCCTGGGCATGGGGGGGGCTTTTACCGCCGTGGCCGATGATCAAAACGCCATCGACTACAACCCGGCGGGGCTGAGCCGGGCCCGGAATTTTGGCATGGGCATCCTCAACCCCCTGGTGGAGGCCTCGGAGGACAGCTATGACCTCTACAATGATTTTGACGACATCGACGAGAACGACACGGCGGAGGTGACCGAGCTGCTGAGGAAATACGTGGGGGAGAACCACCACGTGAAGCTGGCTGCCGACCTGTATGCGGGGTTCCGTATGGGCAATGCCGGGGTGATGGTGGCAGGTGTCGCTCGGGGCTATGCGGACATGGCCATTCGAAACCCCACCTACCCGGAACTTCACCTCACCTCGGATATCGACTACGGCGGGCAGGTGGGGATTGGCTACGAACTGGCCATGATACCGGGCCTGAGCATCGGGGTGGGGGTGAAAGCCCTGAGCCGGAAAAGCATTGATGAAGTCTACACGGCCGTGGACATTGCCGACGATGATTTCGAAGATACCCTGGAAGATGACCAGAAGGACGGCAACGACGCTTCCTTTGACCTGGGCATGATCTGGAGCGGCGAAATCGAAGGGCTGACCCGTGTGAGCCTTGGCCTTGCCGGAATCAACATCAAAGAGATGGATTTTGGAGACGCACGGGACCAGGAAACCCAGTACAATGCCGGGGTGGCTTTTACCCAGAGCTTTTTCGGGTGCACCCTGACCGAAGCCTTTGACTATCACGACATCACCGACAACCTGGCGGAAGACGACTCCACCGAAAAGAAGCTCCACATGGGGGCTGAGTTGAAATTTCCCATGTTGCTGGCCATTCGGGGCGGTCTCTCCCAGGGATATTACACGGCCGGGGCCACCGTGGATTTTAAGGTGCTGCGTTTTGATGTGGCCACCTACGGCGAAGAGATGGGGGCCTACGCCGGACAGAAAGAGGATCGCCGATATGTGGCCCAGGTCTCCATGGGGTGGAGCTGGTAGCATGTCGAGGCCATGGGGCATGCCCCATGGATTCTTGTGATGATGGAAAAGCGGGGTTGCCTGGGGCGGCCCCGTTTTTTTTTTGCCTCCGGCGGCCGCCCTGCCGGGGGCTAATCTTTTGCCTGATCTTATAAGGACGGGTTTAACAAACAGGTTTTAAAAGCAGATTCAGTTTAATCTGAATCAAAGGCGAATGTGATTTTCCCTGAGGATCGAAGGGGAAAACGCATTCGCAACCTGCTTTCAAGGTGGCACACCTTGCCGCCGGAGGCACGCTTTTGTTTTTTCTGTGGTTAATCCGACTTTAACCATAGAAGGCATCGCCCTGGGGTCTCCTGTGTAATGACTTGCTTTTAAAGGGATGGTCTTGGATAATAGAGATCTATTCCATGGATATGCCCACGGCAGTGATGGACGTAACTCGTGCGGCATCGATATCTGCATATCTGAAAGGGCCCGCCTGTTTCTCTCCCCTGATCCACGAGGCCCGCATCAACAATTCCCATGTCCTGCATTTTCCCTGCGTCATTGGCTTGGCCGTTTGCCGGCATACCGAGGCGTTCTTTTTGGGCATTTCCCCTTTGTGACCGCAGTCAAGGGAGGGCAGATGAAATCATCAACCCATACCACTCTACCCATCGCAGCGCACCGCATTTTGGTGGTGGTCTGTGCACTGCTTCTGATGCTCTTTGCAGTGGGTTGCGATGACGACGAAGATAATTTTGAGTCCCAACTCGAAGAGGCGAAAATTGCCGTTGACGATGCCAACTACGACCGGGCCATCTCTATCCTGACGGGTCTGGAACAGACACCGGAGGTCCTGGATAACCTGTCCACGGCGTATGCGGGCAAAGCAGGGGTCGAAAGCTTTGAGATTTTCAGCGGGGTGGATACCGGGGACTCCGACGGAAACGACGGCAGCATCGATCTCTTCGGCAGAATGCTGGGCAGTGGCGAGCAGGGCCTGCTCGCCTGTGCAGAGATCAGCTCCAGGCTTTCCCTGATGGATCAGGCCATCACCGCATTGATCCGGTCCGGTGGCTCCGAGGCCGGCTTGAGCACAAACGGGAAGGTAAAGCTCGGGATCTACGGGCTCACCGATACGGTGCTGCTCCTGGGCCAGATTCTGTGCCGGAACTACGGGGATCGCTTTACGCCGCCCGGTTTCGTGGGGCTCACCGAGGCCTGGGTGAAGGAGGCCAGGGACCTGATCGCAGGGGATTTCGTCACCATTGATATCACCTCAGAGGAGCTTGCCCAGATCAACCGGGATGTGGGGTATGTCCGCCAGGCCATACCGGCCCTGGGGGAGGGCAACGCCCTTGGTGAAGAGTTCGACGAATTCATTCGGGAGATCGATACAAGTGGCGACGGTTCCATCTCTTTTATCGAGCTCATCGATTATTTAAACGGGTTGGGGGATTGACGGCACCGGCACGTACACCCAAGGAGAATTTCATGCTCAAGGCGACTTACGCAATGCTGTGTGTGTGCGCTGTGCTGTGTCTTCTGGCGTCCACCGGGCAGTCCGAACCGTATCGGTCGTTTCATATGGGCGTCCGTCCCCTGGGGATGGGGGGCGCCTTTACCGCCGTGGCCGACGACCAGAATGCCATGGACTACAACCCCGCAGGCCTCAGCCGTACCGAAGGGGTGGGGGTGGGAATCCTGAACCCCATGGTGGTGGCCTCTGAAGACACCTACGACCTGATTAGCGACTACGACGACATCGACCAGAACGATGTGGCCGAGGTGATCGAGCTGTTGAAAAAGTACGTGGGGGAGAACCACCACATTACCCTGGCCGCTGATGTCTATGCGGGGTTTCGGCTGGGGAACGTCGGCGTGATGGTGGCAGGTGTCGGCAGGGGGGGGGCGGACTTGACCATCCGAAACCCTGTCTACCCTGTGCTCAGCGTTGTGTCCGATGTGGATTATGGCGGACAGGCAGGGGTGGGGTATGCCCTCCCCCATGTGCCGGGCTTGAGCCTCGGGGTCGGTGTCAAGGCCCTGAACCGCAGCAGCATCGATGAGACGTACACGGCGGCAGATATCGCCGACGATGATTTTGAGGATACCCTCGATGACGACCAGGTGGATGGCACCGATGCCTCCTTTGACCTGGGCATGATCTGGAGCCGGGAGATCGAAGGGGTGACCCGGGTCAGCCTAGGCCTTGCCGGTATCAACATCCGGGAGATGGACTTCGGGGATGCCCGTGATCAGGAGTCCCAGTACAATGCGGGGGTGGCCTTTACGCAGCGTTTTTTCGGCTTTGCTCTGACCGAGGCTTTCGACTACCACGACATCACGGATAACCTTACGGGGGACGGCTCCACGGAGAAGAAACTCCATATGGGCGCTGAACTCGAATTTCCCATCCTCCTGGCCCTTCGCGCCGGTCTTTCACAGGGGTATTACACGGCCGGAGCCACCGTGGATTTTTCCTTCCTTCGCCTTGATGTGGCCACCTACGGAGAAGAGATCGGCGTCTACGGCGGACAGAAAGAGGATCGGCGGTATGCGGCCCAGCTCTCCCTGGGGTGGAGCTGGTAGAGCTGTGTAACAAAACATGACGCGGAGCTGCTTCAGGGCAGCTCCGCGTTTGTGTGTGGGATTCGTGCGTGCATCCCTTGCAGGGAACTGTTTGACATGTTCATTTAAAAGGGGTTTACTGCATACGAAGATTTTGCGTTTCCTTGTTTTCTTGCCACCTGCTAGGTGTTTTTTGTTCTGCGCCGGAAAGGGAAAGGGCCGGACAATGCCGCTGGGTGGTTGTCGTTGCTTTGATGATCAAAGGTTTCTTTCCGATTTGAACATCAACCCACAGCCAAGGAGGTCGACCCATGGGACACAGTCTGGACGCCATCTTTTCACCTCAATCCATTGCCGTTCTCGGCACGTCCACCACCAAGGGGAAGGTGGGCCACGATATCTTCAGCAACATTCTGCACGGAGGGTTCCAGGGGACACTTTATCCGGTGAACCCGAAGGCGAAATCCATCTTAAGTGTCCGTTGCTACGAGTCGATCCTTACCATCCCCGATCCCATTGATCTGGCCCTGATTATCCTGCCGCCCCTGGCAGCCCTGAAGGCCATTGAGGAGTGCGTCATTAAAAAGGTCAAGGGGGTGGTGATCATCTCCGCCGGCTTTAAAGAGGTGGGGGGCGAAGGCCTTGAGGTTGAAGAGAAGATCAAGGTGATCTGCAAGGAGGCCGGGATCCGTATTGTCGGGCCCAACTGCCTGGGGGTGATCAACCCCTCTCCTGTCGTTTCCCTCAATGCCAGTTTTTCTGCACGCATGCCCTCCAAGGGGCACATCTCCTTTATCTCCCAGAGCGGGGCGCTTTGTACGGCGGTCCTCGATTTCGCGGCGGATCGCGGCTTCGGATTTTCCAAGTTTGTCTCCATCGGCAACAAGGCCGACGTGGACGAGCTGGACCTGCTTCGGTATTACCATGCAGACCCTGAAACCCACGTGATCATGATTTATATGGAGGAGCTGGGGCGAAAGGGCAAGGAGTTCATCGATGTGGCCAAGGAGATCACCTCCGGCGACAATCCCACCCCGGTGCTGGTGATCAAGTCGGGACGGTCGGTGGCCGGTGCCGCGGCAGCAGCCTCCCACACAGGCTCCCTGGCCGGATCGGATGCCGTGTATGACGCCCTGTTTGCTGAAGCCGGGGTGATCCGTTGTGAATCGGTGAATGAGCTGTTTGACCTGGCCCAGGGGTTTTCTCCCCGGAAATATCCCACCGGGCGAAACATCGCCATTGTCACCAACGCAGGGGGGCCGGGGATCATCGCCACGGACATGACTGAAAACGCGGGCATGAACCTTGCTGAATTCAGCGAGGAGACCGTGGAAGAGTTGAAGCGCCACCTGCCGCCCACGGCCAATTTCAACAACCCGGTGGACGTCATCGGGGATGCCGCCCGGGATCGTTACGAAAATGCCCTGACCACGGTGATCAGCGACGAAGGCGTGGACGGCGCCTTGATTATCCTTACCCCCCAGTCCATGACCGACGCCATCGGGACGGCCACGGCCATCTCTGAGATCTCACGGCGGACTTTAAAACCCATCACCTGCGCCTTTATGGGGGTGGTGGACGTCTCCCCGGGCGTAAAAATCCTCCAGAAGGCCGGGGTGCCGGTGTACGATTTCCCCGAAAATGCCGCCAAGGTCCTTGGAAAACTCCACCTGGCCCATTGCTGGTTGAGTCGCCGGGTTCTGCCCCAGTACAAGCTGGAGTTTGATTCGGAAAGGGCCGGGGCCATCATCCGGGGTCACCTGGACAACGGCCACACCCTCCTGGGCGAGTACGAGGCAAGCCGTATCCTTCAGTGTTACGGTCTCAGGACCCTGGACATGGAGATCGCCACCTCGGCGTCGGAGGCCGTGGACATCGCCCGGCGCATCGGGTACCCCGTGGTGATGAAGATCGTGTCGCCGGATATCCTCCATAAATCCGACGCCAAAGGGGTCCGGGTGGGGATTCGGGAGCCCGCAGAGGTGGAGTCCACCTACGCCGATATTCTGGCCTGTGCCGCGGATTACAAGGAAGATGCCCGCATCAGCGGGGTCCTGGTTCAGCAGATGGCCCTGCCCGGTGATGAGTTGATCCTGGGCACGAAGCAGGATGAACAGTTCGGTCCCATGGTGATGTTCGGCTTTGGCGGAATTTTTGTGGAGCTTTTCAGGGATGTGGTGTTCCGGGTCGCACCCTTTGGTCGAAATACCGCACGCCGCATGATCAAGAGCATCCGGGCCTATCCCCTGCTGACCGGGTTCCGGGGCAAGCCCGTTGCCGACATCGAGGAGGTTGAAATGTGCCTGGTTCGCGTGGCGACGATGGTGTCCGAGAATCCGGAGATCCGGGAGCTGGATATCAACCCGCTCCTGGTGCACCCCAAGGGCAAGGGCGCCACCGTGGCCGATATCGTCCTGCGTCTCAAGGACCTCGCAGAGCCCGCATGCGAATGTGACGAGGCAGACGCATCCGAAGCATAAAGGGCTTTGGACCAAGCAGTTGATACCATAACAAACGCCGTGGGGTGATCTCCACGGCGTTTGTTTTTCCACTCAGGCCCGACCGATGTGCCCAACCTCATCCTCTAACCCGGATATTTCACGAGTCGAGTGCACCCATATTCAAGGCATCAGAGCTGCAGATGTAGTGGTTTACCTCAAAGCTCTGATAACGCAGAAGATGGGTGCACTCGGCTCGCCCGAAGGGTGAGAAAATCAAACAGCAAACGTCGATTTACATTTTGCATTTTCGAAATAGCTGACATTTTTATTGCAGCCATCCGAAATAATGGCATTTTCCTTTTGGCTGGTTGCTTTCTCATGAAATATCCGGGCTAAGGTGTCTCAGTGGGCAGGGCTTCCCAGGAGAAGGGGAGGCCTCCGGTGAGGAGGTTGGCGGCGTGGACGGCGCGAAGGCTCTCTTTTCGGTTGGTGTTCATGAGGATGTAATCCAGGCCGGCCTCGGCCAGCAGGGGGATGTAGGTGTGTTCCATGAGCCGTCGTTTTGCTTCCGGGACCTTGCCGCTGGTGAGGTTGGAGAGGCCGGCCATGCTCTGGACGGGCCTGCCCGCAAGCTCGTCCAGCGCCCGCAGGGTGCGGATCACCTCAAGGGCCTGGAAAGCGCCTTCATCCCAGAGCAGGGGGACCACCACCGGGTCCACGATGAGCCGGTCCAGAAGGTGAGCACCCCTTGCCGCCACAGCCGTGAAAAGGGCGGCGGCCACCTGCAGGCGCCCGTCCTGAGCCGTGGGGACCGCCCCTGCTTCTGTGAGCAGGTACCCCACAAAGTGGGCCTGTTCATGCGCCACCATCAGGGGAAGAAAGGCGTCCAGGCGCCTGGGCTGAAGGGAGAAGCCGTTGACATGGATGTCCGGGTGGCCCGTGTCCAGGGCCTGACGTGCGGCCTCGGCATGGGGCGAATCGATGAACAGGGGCAGGGGGGTGACACTTCGCACCACATCCAGAAGGTAAGGTATCACCGTGGGGTCCTGGGTGCCCATGGGCCCGATATTCAAATCGATGGCATGGATTCCCGAGGCCACACATTTCGTAATGGCGGTGATGATGGGCGGGGCGTCTTTTCGGGTAACGGCCCCGTGAAGGCTCGGGTGGATCAGTTGGACGTTGTCGGAGACGATACGCATGGTGGACCCTTTTTACATGGGTGGGCGTAAAAACGGCAACGGCATCCCGGATTCGTGCGGAAAGTCGGGACCCATTCCTGAATTCAAGGGGAGATATCGTGGGATTCTCCCGGGAACATTTCCGGGGCCGCCGTTCCCTTGGGGGGAATTCCTATAAAAATGATGAATTGCATCTATAGACAAAGCATCACCTCCAAAATATTATGAACCCCACGTCGAAGTAAACATATGTTACGGCAAAGAACGCAGTCTGTTTGGAACGTCTCATCCTCTGATACTCCAAGACTCCTGTCAACAGTGATTTTTACAACCATATCGGCGGATAGGCCCGGGTTCAACTCTGCAGCGATCTTCGCCTCACCTCACCCGAAATCAGTAATGTACAGATCATGGAGGTCTATTATGTTGGAGCAGAAGGAACGTCGTCTGGATGTCACCATGTGCCATCGATGCCTCATGCGTCAGAAAGCTGAAAAAGCACTTCAGGGTGGACTGCTTGACAAAAGGGCGCCTCGTGGGCTGGCCTGGCTTTCCGATGGCGTGTATGCGGTGATTCCTGAAAAGGCGCCCCAGATCTGCCAGGTGCTATCCATCAGCCATGGCTCCATGAGTTTCTTCTACTTCGGCGACCCGTCCCTGGAACCGGGGCTTCTGTCCAGTGCGGAGATCGTGGTGACCGGCCGCGGTTTCCTGGCCGACAACCTTCCCTTTAAAGTGGTCTCCGATACCCCCCTGGATGAGAGGGGGTCGGGAAAGTCGGGCAAGCGCCTGTGCAAGGTCCGCTTCCTTGCCCTGAACGAGGCCTCAAAGACCCAGGTTGACCATGTGATCAGTCTAAAAGAGGTGGTGTCTATCCAGTAGGGCGGAGGGGTTTATGACTGAAATAAAAAAGGGGCGTTTCCACCGGCGGGTACGGTGGAAACGCCCCTTCGCTTTTTTGGGGGGGGGGTGAAAAGGAAGCGTGTCAGATGCCCAGGTACGCTTTTTTTACCTCTTCATTGGCCAGCAGGTTCTCGGCGGTGTCCGAGAGGGTGACCACCCCGTTTTCCATGACATAGCCTCTGTGTGCGGATTTCAAGGCGAGGTTGGCGTTCTGCTCCACAAGGAAGATGGTGGTGCCGCTCTCCTTGTTGATGCGGGTGATGATGTCAAAAATCTGGCGGATGATCAGGGGGGCAAGGCCCAGGGAGGGCTCGTCCAGCAGCAGGAGACGCGGGCGGGCCATCAGGGCCCGTGAGATGGCAAGCATCTGCTGTTCGCCCCCGGAGAGGGTACCGCCGGCCTGGTGCCGCCGCTCCTTGAGGATGGGGAAGAGGTCCATGACGTACTCAAGGTCCTGCTGGACGCCCTCTTTGTCTTCCCGGAGGTACGCTCCCATGTCGAGGTTTTCAAGGATGCTCAGGTGGGGAAAGATACGTCGCCCCTCAGGTACCTGGCACAGGCCCATCTTCACGATTTTCTCAGGGCTCATGGCGTGGATGGGGACCCCGTCGAAGGTGATCTCGCCGGAGCGGGGGGGCACCACCCCGGAGATGGACATGAGGGTGGTGGTTTTTCCGGCCCCGTTGGCGCCGATGAGGGTGATGATCTCTCCCTCGTTGATCTCGATGGAGAGGTCCTTGAGGGCCTGGATGTTCCCGTAAAATGTGTTCACCTTGGTGAGTTTAAGCATCGACCACCTCTTCTCCGAGATATGCCTTGATGACGGCGGGGTTGTTCTTGATGTCCACGGGGGTGCCGGTGGCGATCCTGCTTCCGTAGTCCATGACGTAGATGCGTTCGGAAAGGTTCATGACCAGCTTCATGTCGTGCTCGATGAGGAGAATGGTGATGCCTTCTTTGTCCCGGATTCTTCGTATGAGGGTATCCAGCTCCTGGGTCTCCTGGGGGTTCATGCCCGCGGCGGGCTCGTCAAGGAGCAGGAGAACGGGATCCGTGGCCATGGCCCGGGCAATCTCCAGGCGCCGCTGGGCGCCGTAGGGCAGGTTCTTGGCAAACTCGTTGGCCCATTCTGCCAGGTCCACTTTTTTAAGGAGTTGGTAGGCGTCGTCGATGATCTGTTTCTCTTCCCTGCGGGCCGAGGGCATCCGGGTCAGGGCACTGAAGATGCCTGCGTTGGTTCGGATGTGCCGGCCGATCATGACGTTCTCCAACACCGTCATGTTCTGGAAGAGGCGGATGTTCTGAAAGGTCCGGGTCATGCCGAGGGCGGCAATGCGGTTGGGTTTGACGCCGTTTAAGCGGGTGAGCCGTCCGTCTCCGTCCCCCAGGAAGACGTCCCCTCCGGTGGGGGTGTAGATGCCTGTCACGCAGTTGAAAAACGTGGTTTTACCAGCGCCGTTGGGGCCGATGAGGGCGACGATTTCGCCTCTGTTGATGGTCAGGTCCACATGGTTCAGGGCGCGGAGGCCTCCGAAATCCATGGTGAGCTGTTTGACGTCCAGAATCGTTTCGGTGGTCATGTTAATCCCGCCCTCCCCTGTCAATCTTGTAAACCTTGCGCACGTTGGCGATAATTCCCTGTGGGCGGAAGATCATCATCACCACCATGCTGGCGCCGAAGAGCAGCATGCGGTAATCGCCTACTCCCCTGAGGTATTCGGGCAGGAGGATGAGGATCAGGGCTCCGATAATGACACCCAGGATGGACCCCATGCCCCCCAGAACCACGATGGACAGGATGATGGCTGATTCCATGAAGGTGAAACTCTGGGGGTTGATGAAGCCTGTTTTTGCGGCAAAAAGTACGCCGGCCATGCCTGCGAAAAAAGCGCTCAGGGCAAAGGCGGTGAGCTTGGTGCGGGTGATGTTGATGCCCATGGCCTGGGAGGCGATTTCGTCTTCACGCATGGCCATGAGCGCCCGTCCGATGCGGGAGTTCTGGAGCCTGTAGGTTGCAAAGACGGTGAGGACGGCAAGGCCCACTGCCAGGTAATAGACATACATGATGCCCTGCTGGGTGGTGAGCTCCAGGCCCATGAGGCCGGGCTTGGGGATCTGGGCGATGCCGCTGGGGCCATGGGTGACGGCGTCCCAGTTCTCCAGGGTAATCCGGGTCATTTCTCCGAAGCCCAGGGTGACGATGGCCAGGTAGTCCCCCCGAAGGCGCAGGACTGGAATGCCCAGGGCGATGCCGAAAAGGGTGGCCAGAATTCCGCCCAGGGGCAGGGCCACCCAGAAACTGACGCCGTAGTACATGTTGAACAGAGCGTAGGTGTAGGCGCCCACGGCGTAAAAGGCCACATAGCCCAGGTGCAGGAGCCCTGCCAGCCCCACGGCGATATTGAGGCCGAGACCCAGGGTAACGTAAAAGAGCGCCGTGGTGAGGATGGTGGCTTGGTACTGGTTCACAAAGGGGAAGAGAAGGGCCACCACGATGAGCAGCCCGTAAAAGGTGCGCTGGATGACGGGGTTGGACTCCCTGATGACCCCGTCTTTGGTGGGGCGCTTCGAAAGGGAGCCCATTTTTATCCGTTTTGCCAGCGGGTTTTCGGTGAAGAGGGCAAGGGTTTTCCTGCCGGACTCTTCATTTTCCTGAAAGTATCGCCAGACAAGGGAGATGACAAAGCTGCCGATGCCGATCATAAACATGTTTCGCCATCGCCAGAAAATGACATTTTCAATGGTGTTGACCTTGAGCACCATGATGGGAAAGGTGAGGAAGATAAACCAGAGGGCGACGATAAGCGATTTTTTTATTTCAGATAACTTGAACATCCTGGGTCCTGTATCCATGGTTGCGGTTCCAAAGGGCGGTCGGGTAACGCGCGCGCCGAGCCTGATCACACCTTCTGGGTCGTGTTGCGCCCGAGGAGGCCGGCGGGCCTGAAAATAAGAATCAGGACCAGCAGGGCAAAGGCGAAGACATCTTCATAGTCGCTGGAGATGTAGCCGGTGGCCAGGCTCTCGGTCATGCCGAGGACCAGCCCTCCCAGGACGGCCCCGGGGATGCTGCCGATCCCTCCGAGGACGGCGGCGGTGAAGGCTTTGATGCCTGCCATGAAGCCGATGTAAAAGTTGATCTGACCCATCTGGCAGGCCACAAGGACCCCGCCGATGGCGGCGAGGCTGGAGCCGATGACAAAGGTAAAGGAGATCACCTTGTTGACCGAGATACCCACAAGCATGGCCATGGTACGGTCCTGGGCGGTGGCCCGCATCGCTTTGCCCATGGTGGTGTATTTGATGATGTAGGTCAGGAGCATCATGATCACAACGGTGGAGACAAGGATCATCAGGGAGGGGGAACCGATGATATGGGAGTAGGGCTCCCAGAAGTCGAATTCGGGGATCAGCTCGGGAAAGGGAAGGAACTTGTCGGTCTGGGCCAGCCGCACGTAGTTCTGGAGAAAGATGGACATACCGATGGCGCTGATGAGCGGGGAGAGCCGCGGGGCTTTCCTCAGGGGCTTGTACGCCACCTTTTCGACGGTGAACCCGTAGGCCGAAGCCCAGATGATGGCAGCCAGGCCTGCCATGATGACGATGGCCAGGTGCGGGAAGCCCAGGACTGTCAGCACGCTGGCAACGATGAGGGCGGTGTAGGCCCCCAGCATGTAAATTTCCCCATGGGCAAAGTTGATCAACTCAATGATCCCGTACACCATGGTGTAACCCAGGGCGATGAGGGCGTATATGCTGCCCTTCACCAAACCTCCCAAAAAGAGTTCCAGAAAATACTCCAGATCCATATTGTCCCTCTCCAGTGGCCCGTGCGTGGCCGGTCCTGCTTTAAGGGGCGGGCTGATGGAAATCAGGCCCGCCCCTGTTTTGTTTTACGGTCAGACGTTCGGGGACCGGCTTAGTTCAGCTCTACGAACTGGCCGTTTTTAACCTGGTACATGGTGAAACCCACACCGATGGGGTCGCCTTTTTCATCGAAACGGATCTTGCCGAGGGGGGTGTCCACATCCTCGGTCCTGAGGGCCTTGACAACGGCGTCGTAGTCGGTGGAACCGGCTTTTTCAACGGCATTGAGGATGGCCAGGGTAGCGGCATAGGCTTCCAGGTAGAAGGCACCGGGGTCTTCGCCAAAGGCTTTGAGGTGCTGCTCCTTGGCCTTGATGGCCAGGGGGTTCTTGGAATAATCCATGGGGCCGGAAACGTAGACGCCTTCGGCATCTTTGCCGGCCACCTTGATGAAGGTCTCGTCCTTCAGGCCGTCGGCGCCGACAAAAAGGGATTTTACTTTCTTTTTGTTCATCTGGCGGATGATCTTGGAGGCATCGGAGTGGTAGCCGCCCCAGATGACGACGTCGGCACGGGATCGCTTGACCTTCTGGACGATGGGGCCGAAGCTTACGGACCCTGAGGTCACACCTTCAAAGAGAACCACCTCGGCCTTGGGGCTGGCCTTGACAAATTCCCTGGCGAGGATGGCAGCGCCTTTGCCGTAGTCGCCCTTGTCATGGAGGATGGCGATTTTTTTTGCGCCGAGGGTTTCAATGACGAATTTGACCTGGAGCTCTGCCTGCACCTTGTCGTGGGCGATGGTGCGGAAAAAGTTGGGGTAGTCGCCGCTGACGGTCAGGTCCGGGGCGGTGGCGGAAGGGGAGATGCAGACAAGACCGGCGCCGTTGTAGATCCCGAGGGCCGCCTTGGTTGCGCCGCTGCAGATGTGGCCGAGGACAATGTCCACGCCGCTGGTGACGAGCTTGGTGGCGGTGCTGGTGGCCACTTCGGGTTTGCACACGTCGTCTTCGGTGATCATTTCAACCTGTTTTCCGAGGACACCGCCAGCGGCGTTGATGTCGGCAACGACAAACCGGGCGGCGTTCACCGTGGGAAGACCGTAGGAGGCGAGGTCCCCACTGTGGGCGCCTGCGACACCAAGCTTGATGGTGTCAGCGGCAAACACCTGGCCAGCTGTGAGACACAGCGCGAACAATACCGACAATACCGTAGCGGTGAAAGAAATATAAAACCGTTTCATGAGTCTCCCTTTTAAATTGGAATTGAGTGAAAAACCGAATTAAATTTGCAAAACAACACCAAATCGTGCACCCTTGTGTTTTCTTGTTGAGAGAAGACCTTTTGGGGCCGAGTCAGTAATCTTTTTTCATAATATAACCTTTGCGTAAAAGTCAATTGCAATTACGTGAAACATCGGGTTTGGGATTGAGAGAATCCTTAAATATTTCAGGTGTTTTCTTTAGTATTTACAGAGTTTTACTTGACAGGGATAATGCCTTGGCATAGGCTTGAAAAAACGGGGATTATTGTCCCTTTGCATCCGTGAAACGGATGGCCCGGGGAACCTGTTGTCAGGGCATACGGGGGTTCCGGTTGCCCGGTGCGGGATTTTCCCATGATGACGGTTTGTTGATTCCGCCATCATGCTGTAAGTTGATTAAATTGATGTTTTGTATTTCTTATATTGATATATATACCAGCAATGACCGGCTTGGAGAGGGGGCATGCCAGATAGGAATGACTCAGGCGTGTTTCCTTGAAAATCCACTCTTTATCATGAGGGAGCAGCTATTATGTATGTTGGCAGAATCATGCACACCAACCTGATTACGGTTAAGCCCGAAACCACCATCAAGCAGGCCATGGACCTTTTAAAGGAACACCATATCGAGCACCTGGTTGTTCTGGATGATTCGGGAAACCTGAAGGGTATTCTTTCGGACCGGGACGTCAAAGCCAACCTTGCCTCGCCGGCGACCACCTTCAGCACCCACGAGCTCAACTACCTTTTGGATCAGGTGACCGTGGGCATGATCATGGTAAAGCACGTGATCACGGTCACACCGGGCACCACGGTGGAAGATGCGGCCCTTGTGATTCGTGAAAACGAGATCAGCTCCCTGCCCGTGATGAAAGAGGGACGTCCCGTGGGGATCGTCACCAAGACAGACGTCATGGGGGTGCTCATGGACGCCATCGGCCTGGGAGAGGAGAACGAGCGGCTCATCGTGCTGGTGAGGAACCGTCTGGGCATGATTGCCGACATCACCAGCCGACTGCGGGATGAGAAGATCAACATCGCCAGTCTGATTACCTGGCCTGAAAAGGGGCTCGAGGGGGTCTATCAGCTGGTGATCCGTGTCCACGGCAGGGACAAGGCCAGGGCAATCAATGTTCTGGAGGCCATGGGCCTGAAGGTGATTACCGGGTATGTCGAGGATCACTCCGCGTATGTATCCGATTGATGGGCGGGTACCCAAGGGATCGAAAGGAGGCACACCATGATTGAAAGCACCATGAAGCGTATCGAGGCTCTTCTTGAGGCCGCGGATCAGATGGATCCGGCAAGGCGCAGGGAACTCCAGGGGCTTCTGGAGACACTCAAGGGCGAGGTGAAGATCCTTGCCGAGAGCAATCAGGAGGAGGCGGAGAGTATCGCCGGGTTTACGGGGCTCACCACCCATGAGGTGATCCGGAAGAGCCCGGACCCCAAACTGGTCTCCATCTCTTCGGAGGGGCTCATGGCATCGGTGGAGGGGCTGGAGGCATCGCACCCTCGCCTGGTTTCGGCGGTCAATGCCCTGTGTACCTTTTTTGCGAACCTGGGGATTTAGGCTCAAAGAAAAACATAAGGGTACAAAACGTGCCTTCGGCGGCAAGGGCGGCGAAGCAATGGGCCTTAGTCATCGTTTCGGCCAAGCTCATAAAAGCCGCGGGTTACCTCTGGTCGCTATGATACAGAATGGGAATGTAAACCCGGGCATGGATCCCCGGTCACCTGGCGATACAAGAGGTGGCGAGTGCCGGGCAGTAAAGCGGCATAACCGGTTTCATTTTCCCGGGCAGCCGGGGAAGACGACGAGGGGCTAAGAGCGTCACGCTCTGTACCGCCTTTTCAGTCCCGCCCTCGTCTTTCCTGCGAAGGCGGGAATCCATGGTGGTTATGGGGTACTGCCGGGTTTATGAAGCGGGTGGTGGAGTTAACTCGAAGGTGGCCGAAACGATGCTCAAGGCCACGCAATCATACGGAAAGGGGCGTAGCGAACAGTCGCTGCGCCCTTTTTTTATGCCGTATGGACTTGCTGTGGCAGATAGAAAGTCATGGGCGCGTGTACGCCGGCTCGCCCAGGATGTGGGTGGCGGCCACAAAGCGGTCGTCCCCTAAGATCATCAGCACGAAGAGGAGCTCTTCAAGATTCTCCGCGCGGCCGGAGCGCCGGGCTGCCAGGGGAGTGGCTTCCGGGTCGATGACCACAAAATCGGCCTCGGCCCCTTGCCGGAAGGTGCCGACGGATGACGCAAGGCCCAGGGTGCGTGCACCGCCCAGGGTGGCGAGGTAGAACGCGGTGGTGGCGGAAAGGGGCGTGCGGCAGAGCTGGCAGACCTTGAACCCTTCGGCCATGGTGTGGAAGGGGGAAAACGAGGTGCCTCCGCCCACGTCGCTGCCAAGGCCCACGGGGATGCGATGTCGCTGGGCGTTGTCCATGCGGAAGAGGCCGCTGCCCAGAAACAAATTGGATGAGGGGCAAAAGGAGACCGAGGCGCCGCTCTGCGTGAGCCGCTCGTACTCCTCTTCGCTCAGGTGAATGGCGTGGGCAAACACAGAGCCTTCCCCCACGAGGCGGAACCGGTCGTAGATGTCCAGGTAGTTTGCGGCTTCCGGGAACAACTCCCTGACGGTGCGGATCTCTTCGTGGTTTTCGGACAGGTGGGTGTGCATGAGCAGGCCCTCGGCCTGGGTCATCAGCTCACCTGCGGCCTCCAGCTGTTCCCGCGTGGAGGTGACGGCAAACCGCGGGGTCACGGCATAGCCCAGGCGCCCTGTGCCGTGCCATCGTTCGATGAGGTCCCGGCTTTCGTCATAGGCCGATTCCGGGGTGTCTGTGAGGGCCTCCGGGGCGTTGCGGTCCATGAGGGTCTTGCCGGTGATGAACCGAAGCTTTCGCTTTTCCGCCTCACGGAAGAGGGCCTCGGCGGATCCGGCGTGGACCGTGGCCATGGCAAGGGCGGTGGTGGTGCCGTTTTTAAGGGTTTCGTCGAAGAAACGGGACGCTCCCTTTCTGCAGACATCGTCATCTGCAAATCGCTGCTCTTCCGGGAAGGTGTAGGTGTCGAGCCAGTCTAAAAGCTCAATGCTGTTGGAGGCGATAACCGAGAGCTGCGGAGGGTGGATGTGGGTGTCCACAAATCCCGGCATGACCAGTTTGCCGGTATAATCGTACCAGGTGGTCAGGGCCTCGTCGGGGGTGGGGGCCCCGGATCGGTCTCCGGCATACAGCACGACACCGTCTTCGATGAGGAGAATTCCGTCGGGGTGGTAATGGCTGGCGTTTTTTCCTTTGCTCCTGGGGTCTTCCGTGAAGTGAAGGATATTTCCTTTTACAGCAATGAATTGCCTGTTTTTTTCTTGAGTGGACATTTTTATTTTATTTCACATGTTTTTGTAATACATATCGTGGTTCCGGTACCTTGGGCAATGCATGCATCACGGGCAGAACCGTGGAACGGAATCTGTGGGGCCGGAAAAAAGGTCATGGCGTATGCCTGCCGTGGTGCGGGTACATGAAGATGCACAGGCTTTTGTGTTCCCTGCAAGGGGGTATTTCCGGCGTCCTTGAATTTTGACGCGACAGACAGAATAATCACTTTTCGGGGAGGAATGCAAGGGTTGTCTCTTTTCTCCGGAGTCATGCGGCTTTGGTCTTGCTGAACGCAGGACTTTCATATATTTCGAGTGCGTCACAGTTTATTCATTATTGCACCAAACTACACACGTGGAGGATGTAAATGCGCAAAGGTCTGGTTCTGCTGGTGCTCGCACTGCTTATGGCAGTGGGAACGGCACAGGCGGCAGAAAAGAAAATGAAGGTTGGTTTTGTCTACGTATCCCCTGTGGGAGATGCCGGGTGGTCCTATGCCCATGATGTGGCCCGCAAGGCCATTGAGGCCCTGCCCGATGTGGAGGTGAAGTATCTGGAGGCGGTCAAGGAAGGGGCTGACTCCGAGCGCGTCTTCCTCAAAATGGCCCGCAACAAGTACGACCTTATTTTCGGCACCAGCTTCGGGTACATGAACCCCATGCTGAAGGTGTCCAAAAAATTTCCCAAGACCGTGTTCATGCATTGCTCCGGCTATGAGACCTCCAAGAACATGGGCAACTACTTCGGCCGCATGTACCAGGCCCGTTACCTCTCCGGCATGGTGGCCGGTGCCATGACCAAGAGCAACGTGCTCGGGTACGTGGGCGCTTTCCCCATGCCTGAGGTGATCCGCGGGATCAACGCCTTTACCCTGGGTGCCCGGTCCGTGAACCCCAAAGCTGAAGTGCGCGTGGTCTGGACCAAGACCTGGTACGACCCCGCCATCGAAAAAGAGGGCGCCAAAAGCCTTCTGGATGTGGGCGCAGACGTCATCGCCCAGCATCAGGACTCCCCCGGTCCCCAGGAAGCAGCCCAGGAGCGCGGGGTTTACTCCATCGGGTACAATACCGACATGAGCTCCTTTGCACCCAAGTCCCACCTCGTGGCGCCCATCTGGAACTGGACTCCTTTTTATATGGAGGTTCTCCAGAGCGTCAAAGACGGAACCTGGAAGAGCGGCTCCACCTGGAACGGCCTGGCCGAAGGTGTGGTGGACTTGAGCCCCATGAGCGACATGGTGCCCGCCGATGTCCAGAAAAAGGTCCTTGCGCGTCGCGACGAGATCAAGGACGGCAGCTATGTTGTCTTCTCCGGGCCGGTCAAGGACCAGTCCGGTACCGTTCGTATTGCCGACGGCACCGAGCCTTCGGATCAGGACCTTCTCAAGATGGGATGGTTCGTTGAAGGCGTCATCGGCACCACCAAGTAGCACCACGGTTTGCAGTATCCCCCGACGCGGTCCCTGTTGACGGGCACCGCTTTCCGGGGCACCTGCACCCGGGCTGGACACTGTGGGGGGGGGAACATAACGTTCCCCCCTTTTGTATATTGACCCAAGGACAGATGAATCCCATACCACGATGTTTGATTTAACCATCAGAAAACGCCAGGATACCCTGGGCTGGACAGCGGTCCTGATCTATTGCGGTGCCGTTGCCATGTCCCTTGTCTTGAGCGCCGGCATGCTGCTTTTTCAGGGCAATTCGCCCCTGGAGGGGCTTTGGCTCCTGCTCCAGGGCGCCTTCGGATCCTCCTATGCCATCGAGGACTGCCTGATCAAGGCGATCCCCATCTACCTCTGCTCCCTGGGGGTGGCCATTGCCTTTCGGCTTCAGATCTGGAACATCGGTGCCGAAGGCCAGTTTGCTCTGGGGGCCATCGGAGCCACCTGGGTGGCCATCACCTTTCCCGGCCACCCCTCCTGGGTGATGATCCCGGCCATGATGGCTGCGGCCTTTGTCTTCGGCGGGCTCTGGGGCGTGATTCCGGCGGTGCTGAAGTTAAAAGCAAAGGCCAACGAGATTATCGTGACCCTGATGCTCAACTACATTGCCATCCTCTTTCTCGATTACCTGGTCTACGGGCCCTGGAAGTCCCCTGACAGCTACGGTTTCCCCATGACCCGGGAGTTTTCGGCAGGGGCCATCATCGGCAAGATCGGGGAGACCAACCTCAACTGGGGGCTCCTGATCTGCCTGCTCTCGGGCCTTGTGATCTATGTCTTTTTCCGGTTTACCCTCATGGGCTATGAACTCAAAGCCAGCGGTGAAAACGTTCGTGCCGCCCGGTACGCCCGGCTGCCCTACGAACGGCTGGTGATTATCTCCATGCTCCTCAGCGGTGCCTTTGCCGGCTGGGCCGGGTGCGTGGAGGCTTCGGCCACCCTCAACCGACTTCAGCCCACCATCATGGTGGGGTACGGATACACCGCCATCGTGGTGGCCTGGCTGGCACGCCTCAACCCCTTTTATATCGGGATCTCCTCGTTTCTCCTGGCCGGCCTCAGGGTGGGGGTGGAAAACCTCCAGCTGGAGCTCCAGGTACCGGCCGCCTTCGGTGAGATCATGGAGGGCCTTATCCTGTTGACCATCCTTGCGGGCACCTTTTTCGTCCATTACCGATTTACACGGAGGCAGCGGTCATGACCCCCGATATCCTCATTCCCCTCCTGGCGGCGACGGTGCAGTCCGGCACCCCCATTCTCTTTGCCACCCTCGGAGCCATCTTCTGCGAAAAATCAGGGGTCCTGAACCTAGGCGTGGAGGGCATCATGGCGGTGGGCGCCCTGGCGGGGTTTGCCGTCTCCTATGCCACGGGCAGCATCTGGCTCGGGTTTCTGGCCGGCGGGTTCGCCGGTGTGCTCATGGGAGGGATCCATGGCCTGGTGTGTCTGGGGTTCCTGGGAAACCAGGTGGTCTCAGGCCTGGCCCTTACCATTTTGGGGGTGGGGCTGGCCAATTACCTCGGCACCCCCCTGATCGGATTGAACGCCCCGGGATTCGTCCCGCTGGATGTCCCGCTCCTGGCCCGTGTCCCCTTTGTTGGGCCGGTTTTTTTTCAGCACGATGCCCTGGTGTACATCTCCTACGGGATCCCCGTAGGCATGTGGTATTTTTTCCGCAACACCCGGGCCGGGCTCCGGCTCCGGTCCGCAGGCGAAAACCCCGATGCCGCCCAGGCCGCAGGGATCAATTCCGTCAATTACCGATGGATGGGGGTGCTCTCCGGCGGATTTTTCATGGGCCTCGGCGGGGCCTATCTCTCCCTTGCCTACACCCATATGTGGGCCAACCACCTCACCTCCGGGCGAGGCTGGATTGCCGTTGCCCTGGTGATTTTTGCCTTTTGGAACCCGATTCGGGCCGTGGCCGGGGCCTACCTCTTCGGCGGTGTGATGGCCTTTCAGTTCAGGCTCCAGGCTTCGGGGACCCATATCCCCTCCTCGTTTTTGCTGATGCTGCCCTACGTTCTGACCTTGAGCGTGCTGGTCTTTTCATCCTGGAAGGGGGGGAGCTCGGCCACGCCCCAGGCCCTGGGCGTCAACATCGAACCCGCGGATTGACCTTCAGGATGAAATTCATCTCTGAATTGTATATACTTGGATTTTTTACCAACCATTACCGATACGTAAATGTGGAGTGAAGCATGAGCGATTCGTCCCGATACCAGAGACGCTACCCCATCTCCTGGGAGCAGCTGCACCGTGATGCCAAGGCCCTGGCCTGGCGTCTCCTTGACATGGACATCACCTGGAAAGGCATCGCCGCCGTGACCCGCGGGGGCCTTGTGCCCGCGGCCGTCATCGCCAGGGAGCTGGATATTCATTACGTGGAGACCATCTGCATCTCCAGCTACACCTGGAAAGAGCAGGGCCAGGCCACCATCATCAAGCCCCTGCGGGACAGCGGGGAGGGCTGGCTCATTATCGATGACCTCGTGGACACCGGCAAGACCGCCCAGGTGGTGAGGAACATGCTTCCCGGTGCCCATTTTGCAACCCTCTACGCCAAGCCCGAGGGCAAGCCCCATGTGGACACCTTCATCACCGAAGTGGGCCAGGATACCTGGATTCTCTTTCCCTGGGACTCGGAGTCCTGCTTTGTGGAACCTTTAGTCGGGATGAATAAGAAAAAATGACACAGCCTGCCAATACCGTCATCGCCCTTGAGGGGATCAGCAAATCCTTTGGAGCCGTTCACGCCAACCGGGATATCTGCCTGTCCATCCGTCAGGGCACGGTCAAGGCGCTCCTCGGGGAAAACGGGGCGGGCAAGAGCACGCTCATGAGTATCCTGGCAGGGCGTCTGCAACCCGATGCCGGGCGCATTGTCGTGGACGGCGTGCCCCGCCGGTTCGCTTCGGCCAAGGATGCCATCGATGCCGGTATCGGCATGGTCTATCAGCATTTCAAGCTGGTGGAGTCCATGACCGTTGCCGAAAACGTCTTCCTCGGCCAGGAGGGCGGACGCCTTCTCAAGCCGCGGGAGATGGAGGCCACGGTGAATGAGCTGGCCCAGTCCCACAGCCTGGATATCGACCCCGCCGCCAGGGTGGCGGATCTCTCCATGGGCGAAAAGCAGCGGGTAGAGATCTTGAAGCTGCTTTTGAGAAAGAGCCGGATCCTCATCTTTGATGAGCCCACGGCCGTGCTCACCCCCCAGGAGGGGGACCAGCTCTTCAAGGCCCTGGCCCTGATGGCCGAACAGGGCAAGTCCATTGTCTTTATCAGCCACAAACTGGGGGAGGTGATGCGTGTGGCCGATGAGGTGGCTATCTTGAGGAAAGGGCAGGTCATCGAGGAGAAGGGCATCGAAGAGGTGACCTCCCAGGATGAGCTGGCCTGCATGATGGTGGGCAAAGAGACCTTTCTTTCCGTGGTGAAAAACGAGGTGGCAGAAGGGGACGTGGTCCTGGATGTCAGGGAGCTGGCCGGAAACGGCTTGGGCGGCGTCTCCCTTACCGTGCGCCGCGGCGAGATCCTCGGCATCGTGGGGGTGGCCGGAAACGGTCAGAAACCCCTTGTGGAGACCATCTGCGGCCTTCAGGTACCGGAGCGGGGTGCCATCACCATCCTGGGCAAAAGCTGGAAATCGTTTTTTTCCCGGAGGAAACACCGGGAGACCTTGAGCTATATCCCCGAGGATCGCATCGGCCTTGCCACCTGTCCGTCCATGAACCTTGCGGACAACTTCCTGCTGACCACCCGCAAGGGCTTTCGGCGGGGGCCCTGGCTGAGGCGCAAACGGGTGGAGAGCGAATCCAAAAATGTGGTGGACCGGTTCAGTGTCCTGCCCGGGCTCCTCTCGTCCCAGGCCCGTCACCTCTCCGGTGGCAACCTTCAGAAGCTGGTTCTGGGCCGGGAGTTTTTCCGGGACCCGGGGCTCATCGTGGCCGAGCAGCCCACCCAGGGCCTCGATATCGCCACGGCCAAGGCCATCTGGGATCACCTGGTGTCGGCGCGGGAAAGCGCCGGTATTCTCCTGGTCACCGGTGACCTGAACGAAGCCTTTTCCCTGTCGGACCGCGTGGCCGTGATGTTTGAAGGGGAGATCGTGGATGTTTTCGACGTCTCGGACACCGACAAGCGCGAGCGTGTCGGGTTGATGATGGCAGGGGCTGCCTGATCCCTATCCCTTTTGAACACTCCCGGTTTTTTCAGTCATAAGGGCGTGCCCGGTGCCTTTGCCGGGCGCGCCTTTGTCATATGCCCCCCACGCCCATGACGGGTGTGTGTGGGCCCTTTCCCTGCGCCACCTTCCGGTGGCCGTGATTCCCTTGCTGTTCGCTGTCGGGCTGGACGGCATGCCGTGGTTGTGAGATCATGGTCCAGATGTTCCATGTCCCTGATACACCTCCTTTATCAAATCCTTCCTTTGTCTTTTTTGCCGGTTGACACCTTGGAGAACAATTCCAACCTCAAGGGGGTTCTTTATGAAGACCACAAACCTGACCCTGCTTAAACAACTGAAGTTTTCGCCCCATGAAATCGAGCGTCGCAAGGAGTACCTGGATATCGATGAGCCCAGCAGAGAGGCGCTCGTCTCAATGAGGGGTGTTGTCAGGGCCAATATTGACAACATTGTGGAGCGTTTTTATGACCGGATTCTGTCCTTTGACGAGATGGACCGTGTCATTGGCGATGCGGAAACCCTGCACCGGCTCAGGAACTATCAACGGCAGTATATTTTAAGTATGTTCGACGGGGAGTACAGTGAAGATTATGTCCACTCACGGCTTCGCGTCGGGGTCGTACACAAACGCATCGGTGTGGACCCGAAGTACTACGTGGCGGCCATTTTTGTTTTAAAGGACGTGTTGTGCAAGCTTGTGGATGACATCTCCGAGGAAAAATGTGAGGTGTGCAGAAAAAACAAGTCGGCCATCGACAAGTTGATTATGTTTGACCTGCTGCTTGCCTTTGATACCTACATTTTCAGCCTGATGACCGAAGCGCAGCGAAGCAACGACGAGCTGGAGACGTACACCGATTCCCTTGAAGAGGTGATCGCAGAGCGCACCAGGCTGCTGGTGGAGCAGGCCAGAAATGACGGGCTTACCGGGTTGTTGAATCAGCGCGCCTTTTATTCCGAGTTGAAAAAAGAGCTGTTACGGGGCCAGAGGCGGAACCACGCCGTTGTTCTTGTCTATTTTGACCTGGACGGGTTCAAGGCCTTAAACGACGAACAGGGCCATACCCGCGGGGATGAGGTCCTTGTTGCCGTGGGCGATGCCATGCGGGAGACCCTCCGGGAAACCGAAGTGATGGCACGGTACGGCGGCGATGAGTTCTGCATCGTTTTGTCGGATATCACTCTGGAGAACACCGAGGGCGTCTGCCGGCGCTTGTGCGAATCGATCGAACAAAAAACAAAGGGGACCGGGGTGACCTGCAGCATGGGGGTGGCCGCCTCGACCCCCGAGGAGAGTACGGATGTAAACTCCCTTGTGAAGGCTGCGGACAAGAAGATGTATGAAGCCAAAAAGGAACCCGGCTTTTCGATCAAGATACCGGAGGCCTGACCGCCAGGTGGGATGAAAAAGGGCGTGTGTAAGAACCCGGGGAATTCCGGGTGCTCCCTGAAGAAAAATGTGATACGTACCTCAGGCGTTTGACACGGTTGTCACTGATCTTCGGTGGGTTACCCTGCATCAGGAGATTGTGACGGGGATGAAAAGAATCACTTGGGTGATATGGAGCTGTTTGTTTTATGGTGTTGGCTGGTGTGCGATGTGTGATGAAGGGGTTGATGGGGCTGGTGCTGGTAGCCATGCTGACCGGGGCGGGGGCTTCAACGGTGTGTGCCGGGGGTGACTCGGCCGTTATTTTTATGTACCACAGGTTCGGGGACGCGCGGTTTCCATCCACCAATATCCGGATGGATCAGTTCAAGGAACATCTGGCGTATCTGGAGGAAAACGGGTTTCATGTGGCCCCCCTTGACGAGGTGGTGGCGTCTCTCAAAAGCGGGGACAAGCTCCCTGAAAAAACCGTTGCCCTGACCATGGACGATGCCTATGCCAGCGTGTATGAGCATGCCTGGCCCCTTTTGAAAGAGAAAGGCTGGCCCTTTACCGTGTTTGTGGGCACGGAGGGCGTGGACAAAGGCTACAACGATTACATGACCTGGGGACAGATGCGGGAACTCAAAAAGGCCGGGGTGCAGTTTGCCAACCATACGGCCACCCATCCGCACATGACCGAGAAGGCGCCTGAAGAGACTGAGGAACAGTGGCTTTCACGGCTCAAGGTCGACGTGCTCAAAGCCCAGGAACGGCTGGATGAAGAGCTGGGGACCTGTCCGCGGATGCTGGCATACCCGTACGGGGAATACAACACAAAGGTGGCTGATCTGGTTGCCGAACTCGGCTTTATCGCCTTTGGCCAGCACTCGGGGGCGGCGGGGTCCACCACCGACTTCAGGGCGGCCCCCAGGTTTCCCATGTCGGAGACATACGGGACCCTTCGGTCGTTTCGGACCAAATCAAGGTCCCTTGCCCTTCCCGTGGTGTCCATGACACCCTGGGACCCAGAAACCACGGACCGGCAACCTGAACTGGAGGTTTTCCTCGGGCCCGGCGATGCCCTCTGGAACGAGCTGAGCTGCTACGTCTCCGGCCAGGGCAGGGTGGACATCGAGTGGGTGGTTCCGGGAAAGCAGTTCAAGGTCCGGGCCAAAGAGCCCTTTTCCGTGGGAAGGCATAAGTACAACCTGACGGTTCCTGCCAAAAACCGCAGGGCCTATCACTGGTTTTCCAGGCAGTGGATTGTCCGCGAGTAGGTCGGACGGTCCGTGCCGCGGGTTCCGGGGCAGGTCTCCGGGACCCGTTTTTTCAGGGCCCGGGATTGAAGAGACGCGCCACGACAACATCGTGTAGTGCAACGAAAGCGAGTGGATACATCTTGTATGCCGCCGCCGTTTGAAGACTTTTTCAAAGACCCTCAAAAAGAGTTTGCCAGAGGGGGCCATCTCATGTATTATTCGCCCCAAAAAAAGCGGGGTAACATGAGTACATGTCATAATTGCCCCGAACCCAATCCGGATCTTCCGGATTTTTTTGTACCCCAGATGCATCACTGATATGTGGGCCGGTTTTTTCCCGGAGACGGAGAAAGGGCTTAGGACCCCATTTTCAGAGGATGCCGACACAACCTGAACAAGGCTTCAAGGACCGGGGGGGAACCCGGCCCCGCACGACCTGCCTTCTGCATCCCCACACCCCGGAAATGATCCCAGCGGTACTGGGCATTTTTGTATTCGGACGTTGTTACCGAAAGGGTGTCGTGTATTCAGGAGCTGGTGAAGGCGAGAGAAACCGATTTTCGGTGCCGCAACGAGTTGAGCTGTGCATGGTGATTTGATTTTATTCCAATGGGATAAAGACGTTGCCGTCGGGGCCTGGGTCGTTTCGTTCGTCTCATCCGTATCCTAAGGAAGGTGCGTGTTTTTACCCTGTGGGCTTCGGTCTTTTTTTTACACATCCGCTTTTTGGAGGTAACTTCCATGAAAACCATTCCGCCGGAACAAGCTTTTTCCTTTGATGATGTCCTTCTGATTCCCAACTACTCCGATGTGCTCCCCAACACGGTGGACACAACCACGCGCCTGACCCGCAACATCACACTGAACATTCCTTTGCTCAGCGCGGCCATGGACACCGTCACCGAATCCCGTGCCGCCATCAGCATGGCACGATCAGGCGGCATCGGCATCATTCACCGCAACATGCCCATTGAGCGGCAGGTGATCGAAGTCAACCGCGTCAAGAAGTCCGAGAGCGGCATGATCATCGACCCGGTAACCGTCAGGCCCGAGGCCACCATCTACGAAGTGAACAAGCTCATGCGGCATTACCGGATCTCAGGGGTGCCCGTCACCGTGGGTGAGCAGCTGGTGGGCATCGTCACCAACCGCGACCTTCGGTTCGAGACCAACCTCGAGCGAAAGATCTCCGAGGTCATGACCGCAGAGAACCTCGTCACCGTCCCCGAAGGCACCACCCTTGAAGAATCCAAAGCCCTCCTGCACAAGCACCGCATCGAAAAGCTCCTCGTTGTAAACCCCGAAGGCAAACTCTCCGGCATCATCACCACCAAAGACATCGAGAAGGTCAAGAAATACCCCAACGCATGCAAGGACAGCATCGGCCGTCTGCGCGTGGGGGCTGCCATCGGTGTGGGCGAGGACATGATGGAGCGCGCCGAAGCCCTGCTCAAGGCCGGAGCCGACGTGCTCTGCATCGACACCTCCCATGGCCACTCCAAAAACGTCATCGATGCCGTCATCACGCTGAAGGCCACCTTTGACTCCGTGGAGATCATCGCAGGCAACGTGGCCACCGCCAAAGGGGCCCAGGCCCTGGTGGACGCAGGGGTTGACGCCATCAAGGTAGGGATCGGTCCCGGTTCCATCTGCACCACCCGCATCGTCTCCGGCTGCGGGGTTCCCCAGCTCACCGCCATCTCCAACTGCAAGGCCGTTTCCGACCGCACCGGTGTGCCCCTCATCGCCGACGGCGGGATCAAGTTCTCAGGCGACATTGCCAAGGCCATCGGCGCAGGCGCCCACAGCGTCATGCTCGGCGGGGTCCTGGCCGGCACCGAAGAGAGCCCCGGGGACACCATCATTTACCAGGGCCGAAGCTACAAGGTTTACCGCGGCATGGGCTCCCTTGAAGCCATGCAGTCCGGCAGCAAGGACCGGTATTACCTGGGCGAAGACGAAGAGAACGAAAAACTGGTCCCCGAAGGGATCGTGGGACGCGTTCCCTACAAAGGCTCCCTGGTGGAGAACATCTTCCAGCTCATCGGTGGCCTCAAGGCCGGTATGGGCTACGTGGGGTCACGTACCATCGAAGAACTCCGCGAGATGGCACGTTTTGTCCGCATCTCCAACGCAGGCTTGAGAGAGAGCCACGCCCACGACGTGATCATCACGGAAGAGGCGCCCAACTACCGCCTCGAGTAAGGGCTTGCCAAGGTTCAGGAAAAAGGGCTGTTTGTGCCCTTTTTCCAGTGGCCCCTTAAGTCAGTTCAAGGCCCCCTCCCATGCGGGAGGGGGCCTTTTCTGTTCCCGGCCGGAGCAGCGGATAAAAAGGGTTGCAACAGGGCCCCATTGGCGATATTCCTGACTCTGCCGTTGCCTTCCCCAGCAGGGCTGGGCAGGCTTCCGGCGAAATGTAAGCACCCCCAACAACCTCCATACATCCCGACATACGAGACCATGACCCAATCAACCGATATTCCGGATTTTGTTCATCTGCACGTACACTCCCAGTACAGCCTTCTGGATGGTGCCATTCGACTGGATCCACTGCTGGACCGAACCAAAGAGTTCGGCATGAATTCCGTTGCCGTCACCGACCACGGCAGCATGTTTGCCGCTGTGGAGTTTTACGACAAAGCCCATAAGGCCGGAGTGAATCCCATCATCGGGTTCGAGGCGTACATGGCCCCGCGCGGGTTGAAGCGTAAGGAGGGCCCCGAGGACGGCACCGGCCTTTTTCACCTTGTGCTCCTGGCGGAGAACAACGCCGGGTACACCAACCTCTGCAAGCTGGCGTCCATTGCCCAGTTGCAGGGTTTTTACTACAAGCCGCGTATTGACCGGGAGGTGCTGGCCGAACACAGCGAAGGGGTCATTGCCCTGTCGGCCTGCCTGGCCGGGGAAATCCCCAAGCTGATCATGAAAGGGAAGCTCCAGGAGGCCGACGACCTGGCCCGTCACTACCAGAAGCTTTTCGGGGAGCGCAATTTTTACCTTGAGGTGCAGGAGAACGGCCTGGCCGAGCAGTACCAGGTCAACGAGGTACTCTTTGACATGGGCAACCGCCTGGGGATTCCCATGGTGGCCACCAACGACTGCCACTACCTGAACTACGAGGACAACAAGGCCCACGAAATCCTTCTCTGCATTCAGACCGGGACCACCGTTGATGACCCGAGGCGGTTCAAGTTCGGCACCGACCAGCTTCACTTCAAATCCCCTGCAGAGATGGCGCGGGCCTTCGGAAGCACCCCGGAGGTGCTGGCCAATACCGTTGAGATCGCCAACCGCTGCCATGTGGACTTTGATTTCAACACCTACCATTTCCCCCAGTTCGATGCCACCAACGAGCTCTCCACCGACGACCTGTTCAGAAAAATCGCCCGGGACGGCTTTGACAACCGCATGAAGGCGATTCTGGAGAAGAAACCGGATACCGATGTCCAGGTGTATGAGGAGCGTCTCAAGTACGAGGTGGAGACCATCATCACCATGGGGTTTCCCGGTTACTTTCTTATTGTGGCGGACTTTATCCAGTACGGAAAGGACAACGGAATTCCCGTGGGACCCGGCAGGGGGTCCGCCGCCGGCAGTATCGTGGCCTATGCCATGAACATCACCGACCTTGACCCCATCGAGCACGGGCTCATCTTCGAGCGGTTCCTCAACCCCTCGCGTATCAGCATGCCTGATATCGACGTGGACTTTTGCATCCGTGGCCGGGAGAAGGTGTTCAACTATGTGGTGGGCCGTTACGGCGGCGGGGACTACGTGGCCCAGATCATCACCTTCGGGACCCTGAAGACCAAGATGGTGATCCGGGATGTGGGGCGTGCCATGAACATCCCCCTGTCCGAGGTGGACCGCATCGCCAAAATGGTTCCGGACACCCTCGGGATCAAACTGGACCAGGCCCTCATTGATGAGCCGGAGCTCAAGGAGCTGGTGGACTCACGGGCCGACTACACCGAGCTGATCAATGTGTGCCGGGTCCTGGAGGGGTTGACCCGCCACGCCTCCACCCATGCGGCGGGGGTTGTGGTCTCGGACAAACCCCTGGTGGAGTACCTTCCGCTGTTCAAGGGGAGAAACGGTGAAACCATCACCCAGCTTGACATGAAGCGGGTGGAGCAGATCGGCCTCGTCAAGTTCGACTTCCTCGGACTTCGAAACTTAACCGTTATCGACGACTGCCTGGGCATGATCGAGAAACAGGGCATCGAGCGGCCCGACATGATCAATATCGACTTTGCGGACAAGGAGACCTTTGACCTGCTCTCAAGCGGCAACACCACCGGCGTGTTCCAGCTCGAAAGTTCAGGCATGAAGGACCTCCTCGTCCGGCTCAAGCCCGAGCAGTTCAGCGACATCACCGCCCTGGTGGCCCTTTACCGCCCTGGGCCCCTTGACTCCGGCATGGTGGACGCCTATGTCAACCGAAAGCACGGCAGGGAACCGGTGGAGTACCTTCTCCCCGGCCTTGACGGCATCCTGAAGGAGACCTACGGGGTTATTCTCTACCAGGAGCAGGTGATGAAGATCGCCGGGGTCATCGCCAACTACTCCATGGCCGATGCAGACGGCCTGCGTAAGGCCATGGGCAAGAAAATTGCCGCGGCCATGGCCGAGCACCGCACCCTGTTTATGAAAGGGGCCCTTGAAAACGGTCACCCGGAAGAGACGGCCGGTGAGCTGTTCGACCTCATGGAGAAGTTCGGCGGGTACGGGTTCAACAAATCCCACAGCGCCGCCTACGCCCTGGTCTGCTACCAGACCGCCTGGCTGAAGACCCATTTTCCCGTGGAGTTCATGGCGGGCCTTCTTACCAGTGAAATCGGCAACGCCGACGGCATCGTCAAGTTCATTGCCGAGTGCAAGAACAACCACATCGAGGTGCTGCCCCCGGACGTCAATGAGAGCGAGGGGGTCTTTTCCGTGTACGACGGCCGGATCCGCTTCGGACTCACCGCCGTCAAGGGCGTGGGGGAGGGCCCCATTGAGGCGATCCTCTCCGAGCGGGAGGCCAACGGGCATTTTGTCAGTATCTTCGAGTTCTGTGAGCGGGTGGATCTGCGCAAGGTGAACAAGCGCGTCCTTGAAGCGCTGATCAAAAGCGGGGCCTTTGACTTTACCGGGGCCTCCCGCAATCAGCTCATGGTGGCCATGGAAGAGTCCCTGGAGCACGGATCCCGCGTGCAGAAGGAGAAGAACGACCCCCAGCTCAGCCTCTTCGGCGACGCCTCCGGCGGCGGAGCCCGGATCAACGTCCCGGTCCTGGCCGATGTGCCGGACTGGGACGAGCGCCATCGCCTTACCCTTGAAAAGGAGGTGCTGGGCTTTTATATCTCAGGCCACCCCCTGAATCAGTATGAAGATATCCTTAAAGGGTATGCCACCCTCACCGGGCTGAACAAGGAGAACGCCATTGAGGGGAGCCCGGTCCGGTTCGGCGGCATGATCACCATGGTGAAGGTGATCCGTACCAAAAAGGGGGACCAGATGGCCTTTATCTCCATCGAGGACCTCTACAGTGACATCGAGGTGGTGGTCTTCCCCTCCACCTTTGCCGACACCAAAGAGATCCTGCATGCCGACTCCATCGTCATGGTGGAGGGCGTTGCCCAGGTAAAGGAGAACAACGTCACCATTGCGGCGGAGCGGCTGGTGCACATGGACCAGGTGACCGGCCTCTGGACCGGAGGCATCGCCCTGCATCTCGACGCCGGAGAGATCCAGATGGAGCTGATTCCCCGGGTGGACGCCGTGCTCAAACGCTACCCCGGTCCCAGCACGGTCACCGTCTATCTCCTGCTTCGGGGCCACTCCGTCACCTCCATCGAGCTTCCCGATTATGCGGGGGTCACGGTCTCTCCCCAGCTGTTGGATGACCTGAAGGCCCTGGTGGGGGCGAAAAAGGTCCGTACCGTGGCCATGCCTCCCAAGCTGAAAGAGCGCAAAAAACCGGCCTGGATGAACCGGAAGAAGGCCAATGGAAACGGCAACGGGGGGAACGGGTAAAGGCACCACGTCATAATCCGGGGCCGTACTGTATCGGCACCCCCACGGTTTAGCATGAAAACAAAAAACGGGTCCCAGGGCAATCTGCCTTGGGGCCCGTTTTGTGTTTGATGGAAAGGGCTAGTCTCGAAGCTGGGGGGTTAGCGTTTGCCCGAAGCACACCCCCGGCCGATATGGATCTCAGATGAGTCGCTGCGGGTGATGTCGCTCTGGGTGCCGTACATGCGCGTGTTCATGCGGATGTAGTCGAGGGTGTCCTCGTAAAAGCTGAGTTCGTGGTTGTAGACCTTGACCTCGGTGACGGCCTTGTCCGGGTTCTGTTTGGCGCAGTGCTGGCCCTTGTAGCAGGGCACCAGTTCGATGAGGCCCAGGTATTCCCCCCCCTCGAAGAGCCGGTAGGTGCCGTACCGTATGGGGTCTCCGGGGTGCAGCCTGCCGTTGTCGGGGACATTGCCGTAATAGGTCATGGTGTCGTTTTTTTTGCCGTTGATCACCGAGGGGCTGTCCACACGGGACAGGTAGAGCTCTTTTTCCTCGGTGGTGTTGTCCGTGATGTTCTTTTTCTCCTCAAGCTTGAGGGTTCTGAAATCCGTTCGGGTAAAGCCTTTGTAGCGGCAGAGGCGTTCCAGGCTCAAGGTGGTGTTGTCCGAGGAGACGGAGCCCAGGATGGCATCGTCTTTTAGCTCCATGCCGTACTCGCCCTTGATGATGGGGAGCCGGTAGACGTGCTCCAGGCCCGTGGCATCGCTTATGCCTTGACTGAAGGCGTCGTTGTATTTGATCCGGTTGAAAAAGCGGATGATCTCGCTGAAGTGGATCACCCCGCTGCGGCCGTCCCCCAATTCGAGGAAGGCTTTGTCGTAATAGCTCAGGAAGGTGAGGTTGAAGGGGTTGCCCCCATCGTAGTTATCCACCTTGAGGTAGGCGTTGATGCTGTCGCGGTCCGATGGGAAAAAGTATTTCATCCGGATCTCAACCACCTCCAGGTTTGCGCTGATGAGCTGTTGAAGCCGCGTGAGTTCCCGAGTGAGGGCAAAGGGCTGCTTTTTCCCTTCGATGTCCATGAGGGGAATGGTGAACTCCTTGGCGACGATGGCCTCGTTCTGGGTCAGGGCGTGGCTCATGGCAAAATCGCCGGTGCGCATGTAGGCGTAGGCGAGGATCTGGTAGATCTTGGCCTCCAGGTCCCGGACCCGGGTCTGGCCGTGATTTGACTTGTTGGCCGTGGTGTCCGCGTAGCTGATGAACTCTTCGTACAGGGCATCGAGTTGCCCTTCAAAATATTCAAGCTCCCGGATATAGCGCCGTATCATGGATTCGGACACGTGTTTTTTCGCGCTGATGTCCGACCAGAACCTGGGGTAGTCGCGGTTGATGAAGAGCTCGATGCCTTCGAGGAAGATCCGGCAGTCTTCATAGATGCTGGTGAGGTAGTTGGCCTTGAGCTCCTCCATGGTGGTGGATTCTGCTGAAACGGCGGTTGAGGTGTGGCAAATGACCGTCAGAAGGGCGCATGCAAGGCACAGGCCCCGCATGAGTCGTGCAACCGGGCGCCGGGTCGGCCGGTTTTGACGGGGCGTGAAGGGTGTCTTGGGGTGGTCGTCGGTTCGTCGTGTCATGCTCAACTCCTGTTCTGCTGTAATTTCGTCTCAATGATGCGGTCGGCACGATATTCCCGAGGGGTCGAGGCATCGGGGCTCGTGGGGTATTTTTTCTGGTAGTAGAGAAAGAGCCCCAGGAAATTCCTGGACTCCGGCATGTCCTTAAAGGCATCGAAATCGCCCCCCTGCCCATTGAGGGACAGTTTCTTGCACAGGGTCAGAAAGGCTTTTCTGGAGTGGTAGATGGCCCTGGCTTCGTTTCGGTTATCGTGGGCACCGGCGTAGTACTCCGCCAGGCACCGGTGGAAGACCGATGCGTAGCGCCAGTACGAGTTTGCCGACGAGGTGAGGGATTCCACGAGGTTGCCCTCCATCTCGGCGTACCTGGCCGAGTTGTCCGTGAGGCCGGAAAGCCTTTTTTTCTCCAGGATATTGGCCATGAGGTAGGCCATGGTGAACCGGGACGAGTCTCCGATGAACCGTTCACCGATATCGGGCCCGGGGATTCGCATGCCCATGAGGCCGTATTGGTAGAGGATGTCCTCCATCAGCCGGAGATTGCCCGTTTCAACCCCCATGAGAATCAGCTCGTTGTAGATGTTTTTCCGGAAGGGGATGTTGTAGCGGACCTGCTGGGCTGCCCGGTCGTAGTACTGCTGGTAGAGGGTGAAGAGCTCGGCCTTTGAGGCAGGCAGGGTGCCGTTTCTCAGCACGGCAAACCCACGCCGGGCGAGGTAGAGGCTCACCAGAAAACGGGTGTCGCCAGAGTCTTTGCTGGCCTCTTCCACGTACCGCTCGTAGGGGGTACCCCCGCGGATACCGGCGGCTTTGCTCAACTGGCAAAGGCGGTTCAGCAGGGTGCGGGTTCGGGTGTGGGTGAGGGGGTCTATGGTGTCCTCATACCGGAGGCTGCGTCCCAGGAAATGGTACCTCAGGTAGAGTTCGTACAGGGAAAAGAGTTGCCCCGCCGAAGGGACATAGACCCTCTCCCTGCTTTTTCGGTGGTACCTTTTCCAGAGGGTCTCCAACCAGTGCCAGGTCTTGGCATCGCAGGTGAGGTTGATGGGGTCCGGAGAGCCCGCATCGTTCCATCCTCCGGCCTGCCGCTCCTCTTCAATCATCATGGCCAGAAAGTGGACGTTCAGGTACGCCTCGGGATTTCCCCGGATCCTGAAGGTGACATCGTCCATTATCCGCAGGGAAGGGGGCCTGTTCCTTTCGGCCTCCTTTTTTTCCAGGAAGGGGGAAAGGTAGTGGCGGCTCAGCATGAGATACTGCCTGAGCTCGGCATCGGTGACGGGGATGTTTTCGTCGGGGAGCCTTTTGTCTTCGCTGAAGCCGTACTTGATCTTCTGGTAGTGGAGGTAGAGGAGAAAATACTCGTAGGCGATGTCGAACCGCAGGCGCTGCAGGCGCTCCCCATCCTTGGACGCTTCAAACTCTTCGGTGAGGCCGTCGATGCGCTTGACCATGGTCTCAATGTCGTCCACGGGGAGAAAGGGGCCCTCCTCCGGGGTGGCGGCCAGGGTGTTGACCTGGGCCATGTCTTTTTGGCTCAGGGCCGTGATGCCGGTGTCGGCCGGGAGGGGGTACCGGGGCACGGCGTGGAGCAGGTAGATGCTGCGCCCCCGGGTCTTGAACTCCTCCATGAAATCTGCCCCTGCGGGGCAGCACCACAGCAGGAGCAGGAGTGCCGTCACAAGCCATGATCGTCCCATCGTCTTCATAACAGATACCCTTCCGGATTCCTGGAATCCTGCATCCGGTTGTAAAGGTCCACATCCTCCGGGGGCAGGAGAAGCAGAATTTTTTTGCCGAGTTTTTTTGCAATGGACTGGTAGTACTCGTATTGCCGCTCGTAATCATCCATCTCGGTGGCGTCTGTGGAGAGGGCGCCGGGGAGGGTCCCGGAGATGAAACCTTCGCGCCGTGCCGCCTCGATGTAGTACGTGCGGGCCAGGTCAAAGCCCTGGGCCGCAACCTTCAGGGCCTGGGTGCGGAGCCTGGGGGTGGCAAGATAGGTTTCAGCGATGATGCGGTAGATGTCGTAGCGGTTGTCTTCCCTGTGGGCCAGGGCAGACCCGAGCTTGTACCTCTCGGATCGGATCAGCTCCTCCATCTCCCGCTCATGGCGGGTGATGAGGCTCACCTTGCCCTGGGCCGCCAGCTCTCGAAAGAGGAGGGTGTAAGCGTTTAACAGGTTTACGTGGTTGACCCGGAGTTCGGGGGCCTTGACAAAGGCGGCGGTAAAGTCGTGGAGACAGCTCCTGGAGGCGTTGGCCAACGGAAGTCTTACCTCGGACAGGGTCTTGTCGTACACCCCGGCCTGGAGATACTCATAGGTGTAATCGATCTCGCCTCGGTACCTGTGAAAGATGTGGTTGATGCTTGATGCCTTGTACTCCCCGCCGTAGATCTCCTCCCCGCCGAATATTTTCACCAGGTCGTTGAACACGATGTCGATTTTTGCCTTTGCATCGTAGTAAAGGGGCTGGATCTGTGTGGTGAAGAGGGTGCGGCGCTTATCGCTGTCCAAGGTATCCCAGTCAGCGGTATAGGCCTTCATGGCGGCCAGGGGCTCCCGGCAGGCGTAGAGGTTGTAGAAAATCCATCCGGTGGGGCAGACGTTGAGTTCGTCGAGGATTTTTTTGTAGGTGGTGCGGTCCTCCACCTTGATGCCCTGCTCGATCTGCTTGAGGAGCCAGCTCTTCATGGCCGACAGAACCACCAGGTCCACCTCGCGGTTGTCCACCTTCAACATGGCCAGGGTTTCGTTGAAGAGTTTGTCCACGCTGAACTGCTTAGTCCCCTGGTTGATAAAGAGCATCAGGGGCAGGACCGTCCGGTGGGAGACCGCCTGCTCCGTCCAGGTCTGGCGAAGGCTGTGGGCGATGACGCGGCTGCTGATGGACAGGGGCAGGGTGCGCTTGAACCAGTCGTAGCTGTTGAGGGCGATGTGGGTCTCTATGTTGGTGAAGTAGCCGAGGGTGGCGTCGAGCCAGGCGCTTTCGTCCGGGGTAAAGATCCGCTCCCAGGGAGACTCTTTGGAGGAGAGGCCCCGGCGCTTTAAATTGTCCAGCTCGGTGCATACCTTCACCGTGGTTTCAAGCCCTTTGATCTGCTCCTTTTTAAAGGATGGCTCACCATTGGGATCTGCGGCGAGCTGGGCAACGGTATCGTTGATGGCCTGAACGAGCTGCTCCTGGCTCAGGTAGAGGTAATAGTAAAGGGATTTGTAGTAGAGCTCTTCTTTGACGAAGAGGGACCGGTTCGGGTAGTACCCGTTTTCAAAGTACCGGATAAAGCGGGGGGCCTCCTCGGCCTGGTTGAGCACGCAGGTTTCGAGGTAGAGGAAGTTGTACCCGGTGAGGTTGATTTTGTCGTCGAAATAGATGTTGGAGAAAGGCTTTTCCTTCAGCCTGCTGTAGCGGGTCAGCTGGACCCCGGCCTGGCGTGTCGTGGTGATGTCCAGGCGGCCGTCCTTTTCAATGCCCAGGTGGCTGTCCAGGATGGAAAACAGGGAGGCCCGCTCCTTGGGGCTCATGCGGTCTTTCATGTACAGGTGGCCCACCGTTGAGATCCAGAGCATCTGTCCGTTTTCGTTGGAGACCGAAACCTTGGGGCCCGGAGGCGCAGGTTCTTCCTCTTCCAGGCCCATCTGGCTCTCCGTCAGCCTGGAGATGGCGGGAAGAGTGGACGGAAAGATCAGCAGGGCACCCACAAGCGTCAACAGGCAGGCAACAGCCCGTGCATGTCGTAGTGGTGGCGTGGTGTGGCGTTCAGTTATCATGGATTACATCGTCCTCCGTGGCAGTGATCGCTCAAGGGCGGACACCACCTCAAACGTGGCGTCGTCGGGTTGAAAGCTGAGAAGCGCCGTGGGCGTTGCGCCGCCCCGGATGATTACCGTGCAGGTGTAATCCCGGATGCGGTAGGTGTACGGGCTCTTCTCCGGACTCATGTGTCGGGCTTTTCGGTAGATCTCCTCTTTGAGGCTCGTGACGCGCAGCGAGTGCACAAGGGTACTGCCCCGGATGGTGACCAGGGCGTGGATATCCGGGGCGACTTCCTTTGAGGGGCTTCGGGCAGGTGCCGTGGGCAGGCCCCCCGGGAGCGCGTTGAGGGACGGGCGTTGGGGGCGCTTTTTCCCTTGCCCGGGTATGATCTCGCCTGTGGCGGCAGCCACCGGCACCGAGGGCGTGGGGCCCTGTCGCACCACAGGGCGCGGCACCGAGGGCCTTGCCCCTTGCCGTGGCGTGTTTTTCCCCTCCGTATGGGAGGGGCCTGCGGCCAGGGCCGCAGGAGCAGCGAGCTGTGTGAGGGTGGGGGGCGGCCCGGAGCGTTTCGGCGTGGCAACCAGGGCCGGGGAGGGGGAATAGGCCTTCGGCTGGCTTCGGGTTACAGGGGCTGGCGCACTTGAGAGGGCCAGGGGGGTGAACGGTTTCCGCAAATCGGTTTCCGGGAGCCTCCGGGGCGTATGATGCGTCGGTTGCGGGATGACGGCCAAAGGCTGCGGCTGCACTGCGGGGAGTGCAGGGGCGGCTTTGTGTCGTGGTGCTTCCGGGACCTGCTGCGTTGGCCCGGACGGCGAGATGTGCCTGGAAAGCGTTGGCACGGGCGTGGGTGGGGCCGGTTTCGTTCGGGCCGGGGGCAGCGGTTCGGTCAGGGCCCGGTGCGCAAGGGCTTTCGGGGGGCGAATCAGGGGTGTTTTTTTGGGAAGCACCTGCCGCTGGGGTTTGATCTCCACGGGGGGCGACGTTTTCTTCGGGAGGGGGGTAGGCTTCTCCAGAATCCGTTTCAGCTCTTTTTTTCTCGGCTCGGCCCGTTTTTTTGCCGCGTCTTTGACCACCTTTAAAAAGCTGAGCTTTTCCGTGACGGTGGGCTCCGGCAAAGGGGCGGGGCGGGGAATCAGGATGATGGTCCGGGGACGTGTCAGGGAAAGGGGCTCGGTGAAGATGAGTTTATGCACGGCAAAACATGTCAGGGAGAGAAGGAGGATCAGCAGCGAGGGGCTGACGAGCCATTCACGGCGGGCACCACGGGCGACGGTTCCCGGCATGGTGATGCGGGCAGAGCCGTATCCGTAATATTGCATGGGAATGGTGCGCATGAAAATTTCGTCCCCCCTTGTCATGCGGTTTCGATGCCTCCCCCCTTGGTTATCCGTATCCGGTATGTGGTGTTTCAGGCGTTAGAGCGCCCCGGAGATTTTCTGAACGGTGACGCGCTTGCCATGGTCGTCGTAGATTTTTTCGATGAGGGACATGGCCATCAAGGTGTCCTTGCTCAGTGAAAACTGGTCCGGAACCAGCATGGGGCGGTTTTTGCCTTCGCTGTGCATCCGTGTGAGCCGGTCCCTCAGGGCCTGTGCGTTCAACGTGTGTTCATCGGCGTGGAGCGTGCCGTCCGTCACCGTCACCAGTTGAAACGGTGTGGTCTCGGGGATGGTGGGTTTAAGGACTCGGATCTGGTACGACACCCGGGGCTGATCCAGGTTGGAGATACTTTCAGCGTCCACCACCTTGGGAATGGTCATCTCTCCGATGTGCACGGGGTTCTTCCCGATGGTGGAGGCCTGGGTAAAGGCGATCAAAAGCAGAAACGCCAGGTCGGCAAAGGAGAAGAGCCAGATTTTCGAGTCTTCGTATGTCATGGTACCCGCCGGATATTAAGGAGTGGTGACCGAGTCTGCGGGAAGAGGGGGCTCTTCCTCCACCTGCGCCGTCATCTCACATATGGACTGATGGTGCCCCAAGGCCCGCTCAATGCGGGAGGTGGCCAGGTTGATCAGGTTTTTCTTGAAAACCTCAAGAATCACGAAGCATGTAAGGGCGATGAGGGTGGTGAAAAGGGCCACCCCGAGGCCGGTGGTGTTGAGGTCGCTGTTGGGGTCGGCCTTGGCCAGGAAGATCATGATCATGCCGAAGATGGTGCCGATGAATCCCATGGGGGGAAGCAGGTTGGTGATCATGGTGATTTTGTTGATGTAGCGGGTGTGGTAGATGTTTACCATCATCTGGTGGGTGGCGTCGATGAGGAAGGAGACGGGGTAAGGGGTGCCCTTGTGCTCATCATGGGCGGCATGGAGGGTCTTGACGGCCGCGGTCATGAGGGGGTCGTCGAGGGTTGCGGGCTCGGGTGCCAGCCTCATCAGCTCCTTTGTCTTGATCAGCCGGGCATGCCGGTAAGCAAGGGCAATGAGCCAGACGGCGTTTAAGAACAAAAGGGCGCTTCCGATGTACACCACCCCTTGCACAAGGTCGCTGATCAGACTGGGGTAGAGCTTGAAGATGTGAACGATAAATTCCATACGGCCTCAAGGTGTCGGGTTGTCGGTGTCACGTAAGCAGCGCAGGGCTCGCCATGATACCCAGAAATAGAGGTGTTGCCGTGTCGGTGGTATGAGATGTATGTTTTTGTCGTGTACATTGTAAACTTCAGGTAAGCAAATTAGGTGATAACACCCCCATTGTCAATACTATTTTAGGCTCAGATCCTTTGTTGAAGCCCTTTTGGGGCTGTCTGTCCGGTGCCGGGAAAGGACCGCCGGATCAAAAATGCTGCCTTGCGTCACGGAGGCGCAAGTGGCATACCAACACAAGAGTGAATTCTTACGACGACCAATTGACGGTATGGGAGACGAAAGCGCATGGACGCTGGATTGAATCTGTTTACGGGAAATCGCCTTGAAGTCCTTGCAATGGCGCTTTCCAAAGTGCTGGAAGCCCCCACGGGCAGCCCCCTGGAAGAGGATGTGGTGGTGCTCCAGAGCCAGGGCATGGCGCGATGGCTCTCCCTGGCGCTTTCCCGGAACAACGGCATCTGCGCCAACGTGCGCTGGCGGTTTCCCAACGCCTTTCTTCAGGACATGTTTGCCCTGGCCGTTCCGGACCTTGCGGACACGAGGCGTTTTGACGCGAAGACAGCGGCCTGGAAGATCATGGGGGCCCTTCCCGGGTGGGTGACGCAATCCGTCTTCGCCCCGGTGGCCCATTTTTTGGGCGGGGACGGGGATGCCCTGAAACGCTACCAGATATCAGAACTCCTGGCGGACACCCTGGACCAGTACCTCACCTATCGACCGGACATGATCGAGGAGTGGGAGAGGGGGGAAGGGGATGATTTTCAGGCGGTTCTTTACCGCACCCTTTTGGAAGACCTTGGCTTTCGCCACCGCGTTCACCTGATGAAAGACTTTAAAGAGTGGGTTCGAACTTCTGGAAATAGCAATGGAAAAATTCCGGAAAGGGTATGCGTTTTCGGCATCTCCTCCCTGCCGGAATTTCATATGGAACTCTTTACCGCCCTGTCGGAGGTGTGCCAGGTCAATCTCTTTTTGCTGAACCCCTGCCCCCAGTACTGGGGAGATATTCTCTCCGACTCCGAGAAGCGGCGTCTCAAGGAGAAGCAGGGCCTTGAGCAGGAGGAGGACGATACCCTCCTCATGGAAGGAGGCAACCCCCTCCTTGCGTCCATGGGCGGCCAGGGACGGGAGTTCTTCGATATGATGGCCGAACGCGGCCTGGAAGAATTTCCCCTCTTTGTCGAGCCCGACGGGGAGACCCTGCTGGGAGCCGTCCAGGCCGACATTTTTAATCTGCAGGACCGATCCCGGGGTGGGGGGGAGCCCTATGCCCTTGATCCGTCCGACACCTCCCTTACCATTCACAGCTGCCACAGCCCTTTGCGGGAGGTGGAGGTGCTGCGGGACGCCATGCTGGCCATGATGGATGAGGACCCGGATTTGAAACCGTCGGATATCCTCGTCATGGCCCCGGACATCAACACCTACGCCCCGGTCATCGAGGCGGTGTTCAGCCGGCGCGTGGAAGGCGGAATTCGCATCCCCTTTTCCATCGCCGACCAGGCCAATCGCAGCGGGGACCGGGCCGTGGAGGCCTTGCTGCTGCTTCTGGACCTTTCCGGGTTCCGGTTTGAGGCAGGCGGCGTGCTGGAGCTTCTGGAAAACGATCGCATCCGGCAGGCCTTTGCCATGGAGGAAGGGGACCTGGAGCGTGTGAGCGGCTGGATCCGGGAGACCGCTGTGCGATGGGGCGTCGACGGCAGTCAGCGGGAGGCCGAGGGGTTTTCTCCCTTTGACGGCAACAGCTGGAAGGCAGGTTTCGACCGACTCTTCACCGGATATGCCGTGGGGGACGAAGAGCTGGCACTCTATGACGGGATCCTTCCGGCCGGTCCGGTGGAAGGGGAACACGGGGCGCTCCTCGGAAAACTGGCCTGGTTTCTGGACAGCCTGACGGCCTATGTGAAAGGCCTGGAACAATCCCGCAGCGCCGAGGAGTGGGTCGCATTTTTCGACCGGGTCCTTGAGACCTTTCTCACGGACGACGAGGGCGCAGGCGAAGGGCTCCAGGGCATCCGTGACTGCCTCTACCGCATGGGCGATGCCGCAGGGGAGGCGGAAAATGAGGACTCCGTGGAGTTTTCCGTGGTGCGCTTTATTCTCAAGACCGCCCTGGCCGCCCCGGACCCTGTGTCCGGGTTTATTACCAGCGGCGTTACCTTCTGTGCCATGCTCCCCATGCGAAGCATTCCCTTCCGGGTCATCGCCATCCTCGGCATGGGCCACGGCACCTTTCCCCGCCAGCAAAAGGCCCCGGGGTTTGACCTCATCGCCGCCTCCCCGCGGCGGGGGGACCGCTCCCGGCGAAAGGATGACCGCTACCTGTTTTTGGAGATTCTCCTCTCTGTTCGGGAGACCCTCTGGGTGAGCTACACCGGCCAGAGCATTCGGGACAACAGCACCCTCCAACCCTCGGTGCTTCTCTCCGAGCTTTTGGATTATGTGGACGGGGTGACCCGGGGCGCGGCCTCTGAGCAGATCCTGGTAACACACCCCCTGCACCCCTTTTCCAGTACCTATTTCCAGCCCGGACATCCCCGGCTCTTCACCTATGATGCGGCCAGTCGCCGTGTGGCGGCCCGCATGGCCGAGGTGCCGGTTTCCCCACCGCCCTTTGCGCGGCTATCCGATCCGGATGATGAGCTTGAACTGCCCGAAGCGCTTACCCTGGAGTCCCTGGAGGCTTTTTTCGCCCATCCCTGTCGGTATTTCCTGCGCGAGGGTCTCGGCCTTGAGCTGGGGGGCGTGGAGGAGGCTCCGGAGAGCTGTGAGCCCTTTACCCTGTCTGGCCTGGATCGATACCGTGCCGGCACCTTGCTGTTTGAAGAGGCTCTCTCCGGAGAGGCACCGGAAAAGTCCCTTGGCGTGGTGTCGGGCATGGGCCTTCTGCCCCGGGGGGAAGTGGGGGCTCACCTGCTCAGGGAACTGACCCGGGAGGCGGGGGCCGTGGCCGATGCCATCGCAGCCCTGGTGGCTGGGGGAGATCCTCTTTTGGAACGGCAATGGGTGGAGATTGCAGGGGTTGCCGTGGCAGGGGAAGTGGGACCCTTTTTCGGGGAAAACCTGGTGGCTGGACGCTTCGGTAAGGTGCGCAGTCAGGATTTGATCTCTGCGTGGTTGCGCCTTCTGGTGGCCGCCAAAGCCGGCATGCCCGTGGCCCGGGCCGTTGTGGTGGGTCTGGACCGGAAAACCGGGCGGGCCGAGGTCGTCTCCATGGTGGTGCCCCCCAACCCGGGGGCGTGCCTGGAGGATCTCATTCGGCTCTTTGCCGCGGGCAATGGGGCGCTTTTGCCCCTGTTTCCCCTGGCCTCGGAGGCCTACGCCCGGGAGCTGGCCAAGAGCCGGGACGAAGGAAAAGCCATGGCAAAGGCGAGCTCCGCTTTTTACGGCAATGAATTTTCTATGATGGCAGACCTGAACGACCCCTGGATCCGCATGGCGGTGCGGGGCAGGGACCCCTTGACGGAACCCGCCTTTGCGCGATGTGCTGAACGTCTCTTCCGTCCCATGCTGGAGGCAACCGAGTAATGACACACACCCTGGCAACACTGGACCTTGCAGCCACCCCCCTTTCCGGCCGGAATCTCATCGAGGCAAGCGCCGGAACGGGAAAGACCTACACCATTGCCGCCCTCTACCTGCGCCTCGTGGTGGAAGAGAAGATCTCCGTGGATCGCATCCTGGTGGTGACCTTCACCGAAGCCGCCACCCAGGAGCTGGCCGAACGGATTCGGGGTCGCCTGCGGGAGGCCCTTTCGTTTTTGGAGGGGGCGAAAAGTGACGATCCTTTTTATGCCTCCCTTTTTTCTGAAGAAGACGCCTCAGGGGAAGCGGCGGGACGCCTGAAGGCAGCCCTGCGCAATTTTGATGAGGCAGCCATCTTCACCATCCACGGCTTTTGCAGGCGGCTTCTGACCGACCACGCCTTTGAGACGGGCTCTCCCCTGGACATGGAACTGGTCACCGACCTCAGCTACCTGAAACAGCGGGCCGTTCAGGACTACTACCGTCGTATGGTGGAAGGGGCTTCTCCTTTGTATGCCGCCTGGATCAAGGATCGAAAGATCCTGCCCGAGAGGCTCCTGGCCTTTCTCTCCTTCAGCACCCCCTTGTCCCGCATCACCTTTCTGCCGGACGGGGAGCCCGTTCCCACCGCAGACTGCGAGACGCGGTTTGCCGAGCTTCTGGCCAGGGCGTCCCTGGTGTGGGAAGAGGAGCAGGAGGCGGCATTGAATATCCTGGCGACGGATCCGGCCCTCAATCGGAACAAGTACCGCAAAGGGGTGGAGAAGAAAGCGGAGGCTGCGGCCCGGGCTCTTTTTTCCGGAAGCATTCCCTTTGGGGAGGCCAAGGACCTTGAAAAATTGTCCCAGGCCACCCTGCAGGCTGCCGTTAAAAAGGGCAAGGCCGTGGCGGAGAATCCTCTGTTCGGGATCATGGAGTCCCTGCTGGAGGCGCTGTCCGACCTGAAAGAGATCTATGACGGGAACCTCATCGCCCACTGCATCGCCCTTGCGCGGTATGTGGACGAGACCATGGATCGGGAGAAAGAGAGGGCCGGGATCATGGGGTTTGACGACCTCCTCTCCCGGGTGGCGGGGGCCCTTGGCGGAGACGGCGGAGAACGCCTTGCCAGGGGCGTGGGGCAGAGCTACGAGGCGGCCCTCATCGATGAGTTTCAGGACACGGACCCCGAGCAGTACGAGATCTTCGACACCCTGTTCAAAGAGACCACCCTGTTTATGATCGGCGATCCCAAGCAGGCCATCTACGGGTTTCGGGGGGCGGATATCTTTGCCTACCTGCGGGCGGCCGGAGAGGCCGAAAAAGGGTACACCCTTGATGTGAACTACCGCAGCACCCGGGGCATGGTGCAGGCCGTCAACACCTTCTTCTCGCGTGGTACGAGCCCCTTTCTTTTTGAGCGGATTCAATTCTCTCCGGTGAAAAGCGCCGGGGGAGATGACGAAGAGACCCTTACCCTTGACGGGTCTCCGGTGAGTCCCATGCTGATCCAGCGCTTCGAGGCGGGGGAGAAACCCCTCTCCAAAGAGGCGGCCCAGAACCTGTGCATCGACCTGTGCGGGGCCGAGATGGTCTCCCTGCTCCGCATGGGGCGCCAAGGCCGGGCACTTATCGGTGAGGTTCCCCTTTCCGAGAAGCATGTGGCGGTGATCGTGCGCACCAACGGCCAGGCCCGCGCCGTGAAAAATCACCTGACCTCCCTGGGGGTCCACGCCGTCCTGTACAGTTCCGGCAACATCTTTGACAGCGAGGAGGCCGAAGAGACCGCCCTGTTCCTTGCCGCCTGCCTCCGGCCCTGGCGGCTCTCCCTTATCAAGGCCGCCCTTGCCACCTCCATGATGGGCCTGGATGCCGAAGCCCTTGCCGCCCTGGACGGATCTCCCTCTGAGCTGGAGCGCTGGAGCATACGCTTTGCCCACTGGCATGCCCTCTGGAAGGAGGAGGGCTTCATGGCGATGCTTCGCCGTTTTGTCAAGGAGCAGGACCCCTATGAACGCCTTGTGGGCCTTACGGACGGCGAGCGCCGGGTCACCAATATGCAGCACCTCACGGAACTCCTGCACCGGGAGGCCGTATCACGGCGCCTCTCCCCGGAAGGTCTTTTGCGATGGCTTTCCCGCATGCGGGACCCCGAGTCCCCGAGGCTGGAGGAACACCAGCTTCACCTGGAGAGCGACCGCACGGCCGTCCAGATCGTCACCATCCACAAAAGCAAGGGCCTGGAGTACGGCGTGGTCTTCCTGCCCTTTCCCTTTATGGGGTACCGCGAACCCAAAGGAGGAGCGCTTTATCATGAGGGAGAACGGGACCTGGTGTATGACGCGGGCTCCGAAGACCTGGAAGAGCACATGGCCCTTGCCGCAGGAGAGTCCCTGGCCGAAGAGTTGCGCCTGCTTTACGTGGCTCTCACCCGGGCCCGGCATCACATGGTCATCCCCTGGGGCCGGGTAAAGGGCATGGAGCGAAGCGCCATGGCCCGGCTTCTCCATGCCCCGGAGAGCGCAAACGCCCAGGACGCGGCCCCTGTCATTACCGCCCTGGGAGAGCACGAGCTGAGCACCCATCTCCATGACCTGGCTGCCGCTTCGGAAGGGGCCGTGTCCGTAAGCCTTTGCGAACCGGAGGAGGAGGTGGCGGTCCTGACCTTCCAGGACGACAAAACCGAGCTGGCTCCTTCGCGACGGTTTGACGGCAAGCTCCCGGAACCTCGTGTGGTCACCAGTTTTTCTGGCCTGGCATCGTCGGGCAAAGAGACCCGTGAAGCCGATTACGACGCAAGGGCCCACATAAAACCCGATGACGAGATCCCCCCGGAAGGCATTTTTGCCTTCCCCAAAGGGGCCGCGCCGGGCACCTTCATGCATACCCTGTTCGAGACCATTCCCTTTGATGCGGAAGATGAAGTCAGGGATGTGGCCTGCGCCGAACTCCTTGCCAGGCACGGATACGATGCGGAGCTCTGGACAGAAGCCATTTCAACCATGGTGGCCAGCGTGCTGACCACCCCCCTCGACGCCTTTCACACGCCTTTTGCCCTGAAAGAGGTGCCTGCGGGTTCACGCCTCCACGAGATGGAGTTTACCTTTCCCTTAAAGCGCATCTCCCCCGAGGCCCTGAACGACGCCCTGAACCGCTGGGGCTACGGCTCCTTTGACGAAGGGGAGCTGATCATGGAAGGGCTTCGCTTTTCGCCGGTGAAAGGGTTCCTTAAAGGGTTTGTGGATTTGATTTTTCAGGTTGGGGAAGGCTTCGGGATCATCGACTGGAAGTCCAACCATCTCGGAAACAGCCCGGAGAGCTACGGGAAGGAGGCCCTGGCCCAGGCCATGGGCGAACACCACTACGGCCTGCAGTATCTCCTTTATGCCGTGGCCCTCAATCGCCACCTCGCCTTGAAACTGGGCGAGGCCTACGACTACGAGACCCACATGGCCGGGGCCTGGTATCTTTTTTTACGGGGGGTGGACGGTTCCGGCAACGGTGTCTTCTTCGACCGGCCCGAGGAGGGGTGCATCCGGGAACTCGATGAATTGCTTATTGATATTGGGTGAGGCAACAGATAAAAAACAGCCTCCGGCGGCAAGGTGTGCCACCTTGAAAGCTGCTTACGAATGCGCTTTGCCCCTCGTTTCTCGGGTCAAATCACATTCGTATTTATGTCGGCGCAAACTTAAAATATGGCTATTAAGAGCTGTTTGTTAAACTTTTCAAAAGTTTAGCCCCCGGCAGGGCCGCCGGAGGCATCGTTTTTACGACGGCCGCTGAAAATCAGGCAGGCGCGTGAATTTGGTCTGCTCCATGGCCAGCTCGGCCTGGAAGCGGTCGTTGTCGATGGAGAAGGCGAGGCGCCGGTTTTCGTGGTAGTCCGCATCGATGGTGAGGGTGATGGCGCTGGTGAGGGCCAGGACCTTGGGCTGGCCTCGGAGGATGGAGAGGCCGAACTCCGTTTCGATGAGGCGGGTAAAGTCGCCCACCACCTGGTTGAAGATTTCACCGATGCTGTCCGTCACCTCGTTGGAGGTGAAGTCCTTGACGAGGTCTCCTTCGGGGATGCCCATGGAGATCATGTAGCTTCGGTAGAGCTTGACGGCGGTCCGGTCATTGAAATTAAAGACGATGAGTCCGTTGAAGTCTCCGCTGAGCTGGACAAAGCAGCTGATGTCGGGTCGCATGATGAGCTTGGGGATGGTCTGGAGGGTCCCTGCGCATGCGATGGACTTCCGGGTGCTGATCTCCAGCACATGGGACACCGCTTCGGAGAGAACGGCGGCGATAAGGTCAATGGTCGTTGATTCTTGAAGCTTCATGATAATGCCTGTTGTACTGATGGGTTATGATTTTGTTTCGGCCTGTTCGGCCAGGCGGCCGCGTGCCGTGGCGCAGTTTACCACAATGAGGAAGAGATGATCCAATGAATTTAAAGCAGGAAACCATGGAGCGCTCAGGGTGGAACGCATGGACGGAGCAGGGGTTTTCCTTAACGGACCTGACCTTTGCCTCGTTTCTGGCCCAAAGGCACGGACAGGACGCGTCGGTTTTTCTTGCGGCGGCCCTGGTGAGCCGGGAGAGCCGTCACGGGCATGTCTGTATCGATTTGAGCCGGTATACCGGCTATGCCGTTTCCGGGGAATCCTGGGGAAAAGACGGTGCGTCCTGGGGAAACCATCTCCGGGAGACGGGGGCAGCCGGAGGCGAGGGGGAGGAGACCCTCCTTGTCCTGGACGGGCGGGGTCGCCTGTACCTGCGGCGGTACCATCGGTTCCAGGAGGCGGTGGCACGGTACATGGGTCGGGAGACAACGCTTTCAGATTTGCCGGAAGGTGAAACGACCGCCCTGAAAGAGGGGCTGGACCGTTATTTTCCGGGGCCCTCGGGTGGTGAACCGGATCGGCAGAAGCTGGCGGCGGCCGTGGCCCTGGTAAATCGTTTTTGCGTCATCTCCGGCGGGCCGGGCACGGGAAAGACCACCACCGTAACCAAAATTCTGGCTCTTCTCGTGGAGCAGCACCGGAGACGCTTTAACGGTGCGCCGGTCATTGCCCTGGCCGCTCCCACGGGTAAAGCCGCTGCCCGGCTTATGGAGTCCATGGCAGGGGCCATGGGCAAGCTTGATTTGAGCGAGGTGGTGAAAGCAGCCCTTCCCAGGGAAGCTACCACCATCCACCGGCTTCTGGGCAGCCTGGGGCGCGGCAGGTGGGAGCTCTTTCGCCAAGGCCAGGCCCTTCCCTGCGACATCCTCGTGGTGGATGAGGCGTCCATGGTGGACCTGCCCCTCATGGGGCGGCTTGTGCGCTCACTGGCGCCCTCCACCCGGCTGATCCTCATGGGGGACCGGGACCAGCTGGCCTCCGTGGAGGCGGGGTCGGTCATGGGGGACCTTTGCCACGGGAAACAAGGGGACACGGTTTCCGACGCCCAGGGAAAGCTGTTGGCTGAACTTACGGGTATCTCCCTGCCCACGGGCAGAAACCTGGCTCCCCTTGCCGATGCCGTGACCACCCTCACCAAGAGCTACCGGTTCGGTGCCTGTCCCGGCATCGGACAAGCCGCAGCGGCTGCCAACCGGGGGGACGCCCGGGCTTTGGCCGGAATCATCGCTCCGGGATTTCTCCTGGCAGGGCCTTCCGTCGGGGAGCATCCCATGGCGTGGCTGGAGGAGGTGGTGCGCCACCATCTGGCCGGGTACCGGCGGCTCAGTGACGCCCGGGAGATGCTGGCGGCCCTGGATCGGTTCCGCATTCTCTGTGCCGTCCGCAAGGGCCCCATGGGCGTTGCGCGCATCAACCGACTGGTGGAGCGCTGCCTTGGGCTGGGGGGCGGTGATCTCTGGTACCCGGGCCGTCCGGTGATGGTGACGGAAAACGATTACACCCTGGGGCTCTTCAACGGGGATACGGGCATCACCGTCCGCAAGGACGGAGAGCTGGCCGTGGCCTTTCCCGATGAAGAGGGAGGCATGCGCCATATCCACAGCGCCCGCCTTCCCAAGGTGGAGACGGTGTTTGCCATGACGGTGCACAAAAGCCAGGGATCGGAGTTTACCCACGTCATCCTCCTGCTTCCGGAGAGCGACGCCCCGGTGCTGACCCGGGAGCTGGTCTACACGGGCATCACCCGCGCCCGGGAGGAGATGGCGGTGTGGAGCCCGCCCGAGATCCTTGAAAAAGCCCTGGGCAGGCGAACCCAGCGGGCGTCGGGGCTTCGGGAGATGCTCTGGAAGGGCAGGGCAAAATGATGGTGTCCTCAAGTGATACGGTTTATATGGTGTTGTATTTGCCGCTATATCAATAGGCTCGAGGCTTGGTTTAATGAAGAACTTAAAGTCCATTCCCTCGGGGCAAATCGCATCCGGGCCTTGGTGATTGTCCGGGCCACCAGGGTGTTATAGATGACACCGTTCCAAAAGGCCGACAGCCCGTAGGGTGCACTCTGTGCACCGTGTTCGGGTCACCCAAGGTTTCGATTTTACCGAGGCATTCGGGGTATGACAGGCTTTGATTTTGGTGCACGGAGTGCACCCTACGAATCGGTTCTTTGCAGGTCACGGCCCAACCAATGATCAAGGCCCGCATCCGCTTTTCAAACAAAATGCAATGAAGAAGAATTGCCACCGGAAGGGCAGCAGTGTCGCCAGACTGGGCAATGCATCGGATTTTCATCCCTCAGGCCCGTCCCACCTCCTGTGGAGCGCCGCACTCCCGTGCGGCACGCACACCCTCACACGCTCAAATCGGCACAGATGAGCGACCCGCATAAGATTTGATTGTTATTTCAGGATGTATGCTTATCATATCTGATGAGCATGTCGTTGTTCGGGCACATGGATTGAACCGTTATCAATGGGGAGGCAGCCATGAGAGCCGCAGACCTTGTGATCAGAGCGGCGGGAGCCGCTGGGATACGATACAGCTTTGTCAATCCGGGCACCACGGAGATGCCGCTGGTGGAGGCCTTTGACCGGGTCCAGGGGGTGAGGCCGGTTCTCTGCCCCTTTGAGGGGGTGGCCACGGGGGCTGCCGACGGGTATGCCCGCATGGCGGGTGTTCCGGGCCTGACGGTGCTTCACCTGGGGCCGGGGTACGCCAACGGCATGGCCAACCTCCACAATGCACGGCGTGCGCGGAGTCCCGTCATCAACCTCATCGGCGAGCACACCACGGACCACAGGGCCTTTGATCCGCCCCTGGCCATGCCCATCGAGGCCCTGGCCTCCTCCCTGCCGGGCCATGTGCGCACCGTGCTTGAAGCGGCGGATGCGGGGACTGCGTTTGCCGAATGCTACGGGGCGGCCACCCGTGGGCTTATCTCCCACCTTGTCTTTGCCCATGACCTTCAGTCCCTGGAGGTGGAAGGGGATCTGTCGGTGTTGTCGGCGGCGAGACGGGAGACGGTGCCCCATGAGACCGTGGAGGCTGTTGCCCGGTCTCTTACGCATGCGGAAAAGCCAGCGCTCCTCCTCGGGGGCTGGGCCCTGAGCGGAGAGGGGCTACGCTTGGCAGGGCAGGTGGCCGAAGCCTGCGGAGCGGACCTGTTCCATGAAACCTTTGCCGCCCGCATCGAACGGGGGGCGGGCATGCCCAGTCCCGTGAGGCTCCCGTATTTTCCGGAATCGGCACGGGACGCCCTGAAGGCCTATGATGTGGTGGTTCTGGTGGGGGCCCCGTCTCCCGTGGGATTTTTCGGATACCCGGGCCTTAGCGGGCGTTTGGTGGAGGATGCCCGGGAGAGGACGCTCTGCAGCCCGGAAGCGGATGTGGGGCAAGCCCTTGAGGCCCTGGCGGATACTCTGGGGATCACCCCGTCTTCTCCTTTGTGCCCCGGGTCGGAGCACCGTGTGCCGGACTTGCCCCGCGGCCCCCTGACCCTTGAAACCCTCGGGCAGGCCTTTGCCGCCCTTCAGCCCGAAGAGGCCATTGTGGTGGACGAGGGCATCACCTCGGGTTTTTTTTACCATCCCCTTGCAGCCCATGTCTCTCCCCATACCACCCTTACCATCACCGGCGGCGCCATCGGTTGCGGTATTCCCCTGTCCATCGGCGCGGCCCTGGCCTGCCCGGAGCGCCCCGTTCTGACCCTCCAGGCCGACGGGAGCGCCCTGTTCACCGTCCAGGGGCTCTGGACCCAGGCCCGGGAGAATCTCAACATCAAGACCGTGATCTGCTCCAACAGGAGCTACGATATCCTCAAACTGGAGGTGGCACGGGCGGGCAACACCGAGCCAGGGCCCATGACCCGAAACCTCACGGATCTCTCCCGGCCCGATATCGGCTGGACGGACATCGCCCGGGGATTCGGGGTACCCGCCTTATCGGCCCAAACGTCAGAGGCCTTTGTGACCGCACTTCAAACGGCCCTGAGAGAGCCGGGCCCTTTTCTTGTTGAGGCGGTTCTGGGATAGGGCTACAGGCCTTCGGCGCCCTGCCGGAGGTTAACCCTTGCGTATACGAGGAGGCATAAACCATGCGTTACGTTTTGTGCATGTGTATCGTTCTGGTGCTGTCTGCATCTGCATCTGCATCTGCATCGGCATCGGCATTTGCAGACAGCGGAAGCCCGGTTCGTTATCACGTGAACGGGCTGGATTACGAGGGGTATTATATCTCGCCGGCAAAGGGCGCCCCCCTGGTTCTGTTGCTGCATGACTGGGACGGGTTGACGGAGTATGAGGTGACCCGTGCCCACATGCTGGCGAAACAGGGGTACGCTGTTTTTGCGGCGGACCTCTTCGGGGCGGGGATTCGCCCGGCCAAGGTTAAGGATCGAAAGGAACACACCGGAGAGCTCTACAGGGATCGTGAGAAGATGCGTGCCCTTATGGCAGGGGCCTTGGAGAAAGCGGCCTCCCTGGGGGCGAACACCGGCAATGCCGTGGCTGCAGGGTATTGTTTTGGGGGCGCCGCTGTGCTGGAGCTGGCGCGTTCCGGTACCGACCTTAAAGGGTTTGTTCTTTTTCACGGGGGGCTTTCCACCCCGGACGGCCAGGATTACAGCCGGGTCAGGGGTGAGGTCCTGGTGATGCACGGCAGCGCCGATGAGGCCATCTCCATGGCATCCTTTACCGAACTGGCCACTGCCCTTGAATCAGCCGGTGTTGCCCATGAGTTGATCGCCTATGGCGGAGCGCCCCATGCCTTTACCGTGTATGGCAGTAACCGCTACCGGCCCGATGCGGACCGGAGGTCATGGGAGCGGTTCCTCGGGTTTCTCCGGGAGAAAACCCGTTAACTCCCTTCACCTGCCCGACGCCTCAACGCCATGATTGGCGGGGGTCCTCATCACAGCCTGACACGAGCCTCATGGAAACCTCACAAAGGCAACGTATACCTTTCATCAACCTGAACGTGCCCGCTAACACGGGTGTTTTTTGAACTGGTCGGTGAAGGAGGATGTGGGCCTGTGAGTATTGCGAAAAAGAACCTCGCACTGGTGACGGTGTGCCTGACGGTGTTTGCCGTGGTCACTGTTCTGATCACAACGGCATCGCTACGGCAACGAAGCCGCACGGAGATCGATTCGTTCCGGGGGCAGATGCTGGCCGAACGCAAAGGGCAGATCCAGGACCTTGTCCTCTCTGCCTTTTCTATTTTTGAAACCGCCAATTTTTATGAGGATGCCTTGCGGGCCCTTTCGGCGACGCGCTTCGGGAAAGATGGAAAGGAAAGTTACGGTATCCTTGACCGCAGCGGCATGATCCTGATGCACCCCTCGGATACCTCCCTGGAGCTTCGGCCCATCGATGAAGTCGGCGATCCGCTCTGGACAGAGTTCCGGGACAAAACAGAGGCCTTGCTCGGCACCGGTGACGAAGGCTTTATCGAGCACACCTGGCCCCATCCCGTCACCGGCGCACCGGTGAGAAAGCTTTCCTATGTCAGGCTGTACAGGCCCTGGGGATGGGTTCTCCATACAGGAATCTACCTGGATGATATCGATGCCATGGTCCGTGCAAAGGAGGCGGGGGTGGCGGTGGCCTTAAGAACGCAGCTCAACAGGCTCCTGGTTTCGGCTGCGGCGTGCCTTCTTGTGACGGGGCTTGTGAGCGGGTGGCTCTCGCGGCGGCTGGTGCGCCCCTTAGGGCAGGTGACCGAGACCCTGGAAGGGCTGGCCTCGGGCAAGGTGGACCTGACCACCCGATTAACCGCAACGACCCGTGACGAGGTGGGGGATCTGGTTGGGAATGTCAACGCCATCATGGATCGGTTTCACCATGTGTTTGCATCCATCGCAGACAACGCGGAGCACCTGAGCAATGCTTCTGAAGGGTTGAGCCGATTGTCCGGGTGCATGGCGGACGACGCGGCCTCGGCACACGGGCACTCCATTCTCCTTGACGATGCCTCGGCCACCTTGAACGGCGAGATGCGCAAGGTGACAGACATCATGGCCGACGCGCGTCAGGGGGGGCTTTCAGTCTTCGAATCCGTGGAACGGATGGCAGAGGCCATACGCGGGATATCCGGAGAAACGTCAGGGGCCCGGCAGGATGCCGAAACGGCGGTTGACCGCATGCAGGAGGCCGCCGCAGAGGCGGAACGCCTTGGGGAGGGGGCAAGGGCCATCGGCGAGATCACCGAGACCATCAACGACATTTCGGACCAGACCCACCTGCTTGCCTTGAATGCTACCATCGAAGCGGCCCGGGCCGGTGATGCGGGCAGGGGGTTTTCGGTGGTTGCAGGGGAGATCAAGGGGCTTGCCGCCCAGACCGCGGTGTCCACCCGGGAGATTGGTGACAAGATTACCCGGATTCAGGAGGCGGCCCGGGCCACGGTGGCAACCATGGAGGAGGTGACCCTCCAGATTGACCTGATTCGGTCCCGTATCCTGGGGATTGACAGAGCCGTAGCCCTTCAGACAGAGAACGGCGGGCAGGTCTCCCGGTACTTGAAAAAAGCCACGGAAGACCTGGCAGAGGGCGCCCATGCCGTGGCGCTGACCACAGGGGTTGCGGAGCACATGGGCGATGCGGTTCACGGGAACAGGACCCTTTCCGAGCAGATAACGGCAAACAGCAGGAATGTGGAGCAGAGCGCACGGGCACTGGAAGCGTTATCACGCGTGCTTGGCGAGTTGACCTCTGGCTTTGCCACGGCCGAACATTCTTATGGCGAATGCATGGAGGCATCCGTTTTACACACGCTTTCGGGGCATTCGCGTGATGTGTGACATGTGGCAGCCGTTTTTGCAGGAGAGGCCTATTTCATTCTTCTGGAAATACGATAACAGGTATTTGGAATTCGTTTGACTTTAACCGGAATAACTCCGGCGGTAGCCAAGTTAAAGATGCTTCCGTCGGCCCTGTCGGGGGTTAAACGTTTGCTTGATGTCATAAAGATGGGTTTAACAAACAGGCCTTAATCGTTCTTCTTGAATGAAGTTTGGGCCTTGGTTATCGTTTGGTCACGACCTTCGAAAAAACCGAGAAAAATCAACCGAAACGGAGCGCCGCACTCCGGTGCGGCTTTTTAGTCCGTCGTTACCCGAGCCGCACCGGAGTGCGGCGCTCCAGTGGACAAGGGTGTTCGGGGGGGGGGATGTAAACAGGCCGATGGCCCAAACGATGATCAAGGTCGACGTTTGTTTGAAAGGCAGATGTGATTTGACCCGAGGACTCCACCTACGACCGTGTCTATGTGAGATCATTCGATAAATGGCAATGGGCTCCGGCGAGACAAGCGATCCGTCTTCGCCTGCGGTTACGCCGTGACATGGGGGCAAAGCGCATTCGCAATCTGCTTTTTTTGGGTTTTTAACAGGATCAGTGCATAAGGCGACGGGAAAGGCGGGCCAGGTGGTCCAGATAGTCCCGGTGCCCCACATAAAAGATGTCGTTGTGCCCTGCGTGTTTCACTCCGAGGAAGTGCTTCTCCGATGAGGGGGAGGCGTAAAAGAGGTCTTCGCCTTCGTGGAAGGGGATGATGCCGTCTTCATGGGCATGGATGATGAGAAGCGGTCCTGTGTATGTGCTGATTTTTGCCAGGTTGGCGGGTCCGTCGGCTTCATCGGGCAGCTCCACCCATTCGGGCAGGCCGATGGTGCGGAGCAGGGGAATGAGCCGCGCAAATCCGCTTTCGATGACCAGGGCGCGGATTTTTTCGGGGAATGCCGTTGCCAGCTCCAGGGCCGGGGCGCTGCCGAGGGACCGGCCCATGATTACCCTGGGCCCGGAGTAGTCTCTTTTTTTCAGCCACTCGTCCATGAAGGCAAAGGTCGCCCGGGCATCGGCCAGCAGGTGGGCCACCGAAGGCTCTCCCCGGGAGAGGCCGTAGCCCCTGTACTCTCCGATGATGAGGTTGAAGCCGCATCCGGTGAGGTGGGGGGCGACCTCGTCGTAGTCGGAGGCCACCTCTCCGTTGCCGTGGAAATAGAAGAGGGTGGGCAGCGTCGGGTCTGCCATGTGGCAGCGGACGGCAAGGCGCTCTCCGTCGTGGGAGGGGATGAAGAGGTCGAAGCAGCGGTCGGTCTCTCGGGCCACAGGCAGCCCGGGACGGGGGTGAAAAAGAAGGCCCAGGACATCCTGGCGATCAAAGGGGGACGGTTCCGTCATGTCAGCTCTCCTGATGTTCAGTGTTGCAGCGGTTGAAAAGGGTGTATTCACGGGCATCAGCCCTTGCCGGTCAGGTCCACGGGGTCCTTTTTTAGGATCATCCGGGCATCGGCGATGTCGATGCCCTGGTCATGGACGATGACGGGGTTCAGGTCCATCTCCTCAATATCCGGGTAGGACTCAATGACCTCCGAGACGGTGAGCAGCAGCTGGCTGAGTGCTTGTTTGTCCAGGGCGGGGGAGCCCCTGAAGCCGTTTAGGATGGGGGCTGATTTGATCTCGTCGATCATGCGCGAGGCAGCGGTACGGGAGAGGGGCAGCACCCGAAACGAGACATCCCGCACCACCTCCACGAGAATCCCGCCGATGCCGAACATCACCACCGGACCGAACTGGCGGTCGATCTTGGTGCCGATGATCACCTCCACCCCTTTTTTCTTCATGCTGGCCACAAGGCATCCTTTGATAACGGCGTCGGATTTGTACTCCCGGGCGTTGTCGATGATGCGGTGAAAGGCGTTGCGGATCTGGTCTTCGTTTTCCAGGTTGAGGCGCACCCCCCCGGCATCGCTTTTATGCAGGATATCCGGGGAGACAATTTTGAGCACCACTGCCCCGCCGATCTCTTCGGCCAGGCGGACGGCATCGTCGGCGGTCTTGGCCAGATGCTCGCGCATGGCCGGGGCACCGTGGCTGCGCAGAACCTCTTTGGCTTCATGCTCAAAGAGATATCGGCGTCCTTCGGTGCGGGCATTTTGGATGATCCGGACGGCTTTTTTCTTTGCCTTGGCGCCCCAGTTGAATTCAAAGGTGGTTTTGTATTTGTAGGCGGAGATGTACTGGCCGTACCGGGAGAGGGCTCCCACGCATTTTGTGGCGATGTCCAGGGACTCGTAGACGGGGATCCCGTAGTACCGGAGGAGTTCCAGGGAGTGGGGCTTTACCGAATTGTAGAGACTCTGGAGGACAATGGGCTTGCCCGATTTCTGGACGAGTTTTCCCATCTGGTGGGCCGCGTCTTCCTCAAGGAACCGGAGCTTTTCGGCAAAGCGGATGGCGTAGCCTCCGAAGAGGCCTGCGATGAGAAGGCCGCCGACGTTGGCGTCGTTTAAGATGATCCTGGCACAGCGTGCAAAGATCTCGGGGTTGGCGTCGCTGCCACCGGCCACGTCCACGGGGTTGGAGACCGCGGCGTTGTGGGGGAGGATCTCCCGCAGCCTGGCCTGGGCCCGGTCCGACAGGGTGGGGATTTCAAGGCCCAGGTCGGTGAGAAGGTCCGAGGCGATGGTGGCGTGGCCTCCGCCGTCGGCCAGGATGGCCACTTTTTTGTTTCGGATATGGGGGAGGCTGGAGAGGGTCTCGGCCACGGGAAAGAGCTGGTCCGGGTGTTCGATGTTGATGATCCCCGCCCGCTCAAAGGAGGTTCGTGCCACCTCGGAGATGCCCGCCAGGGCACCGGTGTGGGATCCCGCCGACTTTTGCCCCGTGGAGGTCCGGCCACTTTTCAACAGGATAATCGGTTTTTGCCGGGATGTCTTGTACACCTGTTGGAGAAAGGTCCTGCCGTCCCGCAATCCTTCTACATAGATGAGGATTGCCTTGGTTTTTTCGTCGTGGCGGAAAAATTCCAGGTATTCGTCAAAGTGGATGTCCGATTCGTTGCCCACGCCCACATAGTAGGAGAACCCTTTGTGGCTTCGGAGGGTGGCCTCGGTGATGAGGTGAAGGGCAATGTTGCCGCTCTGGGTGAGCAGGGCGATGTCCCCTTTGGGGACGTTGGAGAGTCCCACCAGGTTCAGCCCCGTCCACATGTTGATGATGCCCGAGGTGTTGGGGCCCACCAGCCGGACGTTGTGGGAACGGGCCGTCTCCAGGATCTCGTCTTCAAGGCGTTTGCCCTGGGGGCCCATTTCACCGAAGCCCCCTGCGATGATGACGGCCCCTGCGATGCCTTTGCGGCCGCACTGGGCAAGGAGGCCGGGCACGGTGGCTGCCGGCGTGGTGATGAGGGCCAGGTCCACCGGTTCCTTGATCTCTTCTACGTCGGCGTAGCATCTCAGACCGAGGATGCGTCGCTCCCGTGGGTTGACGGGGTAGATCCCTCCTTCGAATCCGCTCTTCTTCAGGGTGGCCACGGCCTGGTAGCCCCGTTTGGTTTCATCCCGCGACGCGCCGATAACGGCCACGGAGTCGGCGTTGAGTATGCGGTGAAGGTCTTCCATGGTTACACCCCCTTGAATATCGGTCGGCGCTTCTCTTTAAAGGCGTCAATGCCCTCCTGCCAGTCCCGGCTCTCCATGCATGCGACAATGGCCTTGGTCTCTTCGGCGTAGCTCTCTTCCAGCGTAAGGGAGGGCGCACGCTCCATGAGGGATTTGGCAAGGGCCATGGAGAGGGGCGCTTTGTCGGTCATGCGGGCGGCCAGGGCCATGGCTTCGCTTAACAGGTGGTCTGCGGGCACGCTGGCAAGGGCCAGGCCGGTTTGAACGGCTTCGGGCCCGTTCAGGACCCGGCCCGTGTAGATGAGTTCCCGGGCCCGGGCCAGGCCCACGGTGCGTTCCAGGTGGCGTGTGACCCCGCCGCCCACCATGGTGCCGAGGCCTGTTTCGGGAAAGGCCAGGGTGGCTGTGTCGGCCATGAGCACAAAATCGCAGTTGAGGGCCAGCTCGGTGCCGGCACCGCGGGCGGGGCCGTTGACGGCTGCGATAACCGGAAGGGGAAGGGTGCGGAGTTTCAGGCAGGTGGCGTGGGCCAGCTCGATGTAGGCCTTTTTTTCCGTGGGGGTACGTCCTCCGTCGGCGTGGTGCTTGAGGTCCGCACCGGCACAAAAGGCCTCCTTGACGGGCTGTCCGGCGCTGGTGGTGTTGTCGGGCAAGGGGGGGGCACCCGTGAGGATCAGGGCTCGTACGGCGGGGTCCGAAGGCAGTGAGTCCAGTATGGCCCCCAGCTCTTCGTACATGCGTTCAATGACGGCGTTCATGCGATGGGGCCGGTTGAGACGCAGGATACCGGTGTTGTCCCGGGCCTCGAAGAGCACGGTTGCTGGGGTCATCTGAAGTCTCCAGACCGGTTTTCAGCCGACAGGGTCAGGCGGTAAAGAGGGGGCGAAAACCGCGTGGGTGGTGTAATTTCTCAATAAATCAAAATTTTACCAAATGCCTCATCGGCGCGTCAAACAGAACGTTTGCAATTTTCAATTAAACATGTAACTCTTTCCTCCAAAGTTCAGTATTAGGCTAACGTGTTGCATGACTTATTGACTATAATACAGGGGCTGGTTTCTGCGGTAACGTCACGGGTTTTATTGGTGCGGTGGGCCCGGTTTGTATTTGATTTACGGGTTTTGGGGCGTCTTTCCGGAGTGGTCATTTTTCTGATACGGATGGTGTTATGACATTGAAAAAATTGGGGTTGATCCTGCTGGTTTTTGCCTGTACGGCCTGTTCCTCACAGGAGTACAGTTACCCCGTGCACTTCGAGACCCTGCTGAACGATCACTCCATTCTCACCTTTGATGTGACGGTCGTCATGAAAAACGAGAAGGGGCTGGAAGAGTTGAAAAAAAAGGTGGCCCAGGTGGAGTACGGGATGCGTATCGTGCTGACCCAGAGGCACCCGGACCAGATCGATACCCCCAAGCGCATCAAGAGCGTGATGCGAAAAATCTGCGAATCCCAGATGGCGAACCGGGTGGATCGGTTTGATGTGACGCAGATGAGACTCCGGCGGTACGTCGGCGGAGCCAAGTACGTGGATGAAGGTCCCAAGGGGATCAGCCGAAAGGGCCTCACCGGCCAGTAGGGGCTGTGGATCACCCTTACAAGTATTTACAAAAAGCGGGCATGCGCCAACGGCGTGCCCGCTTTTTTTTGTTGGGTTCAGCGGCCGATGCCTTCGTAGTGGAACCCTTCTGTTTTGAGTTGCTCGGGGTTGTACTGATTTCTTCCGTCGAAAATAACGGGCTGGGCCATGAGGCGTTTCATCGCCTCGAAATCAGGTTGGCGAAACGGTTTCCATTCGGTGACAAGGAGCATGGCGTCCACATCCTTCACGGCGTCATACTGGTGGTCTGCCAGGGTGAGGCTGCCGCTCTTCAGGTGCCCGGCCAGGCTTTGCCCTGCTTCTTCCATGGCCACGGGGTCGTAGGCTGTTACCGTGGCCCCTGCGGCGATGAGCTGATCGATGACCACCACGGCCGGGGCTTCTCGCATGTCGTCTGTACCCGGCTTGAAGGCCAGCCCCCAGACCCCGAAGCGGCGTCCGGTCAGATCGTCTCCAAAATGGGCCACCACCTTTTCAAAGAGGCGTTTTTTCTGGAAGGCGTTTCGCGTCTCCACGGCCTTTAAGATAAGCGGCGTAAAGCCCACCTCTCCGGCGGAACGGATCAGGGCCTGTACATCTTTGGGAAAGCAGGACCCTCCATAGCCGCACCCTGCGTAGATAAAGCTGTAGCCGATGCGGCTGTCCGAGCCGATCCCCTTTCGGACGCTCTCCACATCCACCCCGAGTTTTTCACACATGAAGGCGATCTCGTTCATGAAGGAGATCTTGGTGGCCAGAAGGGAGTTTGCCGCGTACTTGGTCATCTCCGCGTCGCGGATGCCCATGGAGACGATTTTGTCCTGAATGCGGGAAAAGGGAGCATAGAGGGTTTTCATGATGGCTTCGGAACGCGGGGAATCGGTGCCGATGACCACGCGGTCGGGGCGCATGAAATCGCCAACGGCCGCACCTTCCTTGAGAAATTCGGGGTTGCTCACCACATCAAATTCCACGGAGACCCCCCGTTTGTCCAGCTCTCCCTGAACCACCTGCCGGACCTTGTCCGCGGTGCCAACGGGAACCGTGGATTTGTCCACGATGACGCCGTAGCGCGAGAGGTTTTCCCCGATTTCACGGGCCACGGTCAGGACGTATCGGAGGTCTGCGGAGCCGTCTTCTCCCGGCGGGGTTCCTACGGCGATGAAGAAGAGGTCGGAGTGTGTCATGGCTTCGGATAGATCTGTGGTGAAATTGAGGAGCCCGAGCTTGTGGTTGCTTGTCACCAGACCCTCAAGGCCGGGCTCGTAGATGGGAAGGACCCCATTTTTGAGGTTCTCAATCTTGGCTTTGTCCACGTCTACGCAGGTGACGTGGTTTCCCATCTCGGAAAAACAGGCGCCGGTGACGAGGCCCACGTAGCCTGTACCGATGACAGTGATATGCATGGTGATCTCCCGGTTTCGGATGATTGCCATCCGTTTTTAGATAATTGAGGTGAAAAAAAACGTTGGCTTGCACGTACGTTGCCCTGTATTTCGGGGCGATTTGTCTTATCCCCCGGGTAAGTGCAACGGGGGCTTTCTGATTCAAAAGGGTGTTGTTGTCTCGGGGTATTTCCTGTAGGCTCTGTGCACGCATCCTGCCGGATGCTTCTTTTCGTTTTTATCTACGTTTTTTAAAGAGGGGGGAGAGCCGGCATTCGGTGCAACCAATCTGGTGTGGCGTGTTGGGGGCTCAGTCTTGCCGGCAAGCGCTTTTGTCTTCAAACCGTAATGTTTCCGTACAGTGAATATGGCTCAAAATCAAGTGGAAAACATCCTGCGTCCCTTCCTGACGCAATCTCAGGACAGAGGGTCCTCATCTGTCATCGCCGGGCTGGCCGGGTCGGAAAAAGCCCTGGTCACAGACACCATCTCCCGATTGGTCCCTGGGCCCCTTGTGGTGGTTCTTCCCACCATGAAGGACGTGGATACCTTTTTGGGGGATCTCTCCCTCTTTGCCGGTGTGCCTGCCGAGGAGGCGGCCGCCCTGTTCCCTCCCTACAACATCCTGCCGTACAAATCGGTGTCGTATCACGCGGAAACATCCGCCAAGAGGATCCGGACCCTTTACGCCATGCTGGAAGGGCGGATGCCGAAGATCGTGGTCACCACCGTGGACACCCTGATGCAGCGGCTGATCCCCAAAGACGAGATGAACGCCTACGCCGATCTCCTGATGGTCAACGAGGAGGTGGATCGCGTCGAGCTCATTGCTAATCTGGTGGCCGGGGGATACGTTCGCACCTCCATTGTGGAGGAGCCCGGTGACTTTTCCGTGCGGGGCGGTATCGTGGATTTCTTCTCACCTTACCACGATGACCCGGTGCGGGTGGAGTTTTTTGGTGATGTGGTGGACTCCATCCGTCTTTTTTCCGCATCCAACCAGCGGCGAAAGAGCTCCCTTGGGGAGGCGGTCCTCCTTCCTGCCCGGGAAACCATCCTGCGCCGGGAGAACCTGGAAGGGGTGGTGGGGCGGATCCGGCGGGCGGCCGCCGACGCCGGGGTACCCCTTGACGAGGTAAAGAACCTGGTGGGACGGGTCAAGGCGGAAGAGGGGGGATCCTCGGTGGAGAGCCTCCTCTCCCTGGTGTACCCGAGCCTGGACACCTTTATGGATTACCTCCCGGCAAACGCCCTCATGGTGATTCCGGATCCCGACGGGTTGCGCCGGAGCCGGGATGTTTTTCTCCAGCGGGTGGCCGGTAACTACGAGCTGGCCCAAAAGGGGAATCGCCTCACCGTTGAACCGAATCAGCTTTTTCTGGACGAGGAGGACCTGACTGCCCACCTCAAGGCCTGTCGGGTGCTGGAGTACGCCATGGTCGCCACCGCACCCCGGGAGACAAACAGCTCCCTGACCCTGTCGATTTCCGACCACAGCGCCCTCACCGCCGAGCTCAAGACCCGACCCACCAAGGAGGACGCCCCCCTTCAGCCCCTGGTGGATCGCCTTGAATCCCTTCGCCGGGACGGGCACCTCACCTGGATCCTCTGCAGTCGGGAGCCCCAGGTGGAACGTCTCCTGGATTTGTTGAAACCCTATGGCATCGCGCCGCCTGTGGGGGCATACAACCGCGAGGCATCGGTACGCGGGGGCGCTCTTCGCATTGCCGTGGGCCATCTGTCCACCGGTTTTTTCTGGCCCGATGCCGGTCTGGCCGTCATCACAGAAGATGAGATCTTCGGGGCCAAGCGCCGGGTGGTGCGAAGCGCCAAACGGCGGGCCCGGGATGAACTCCTCTCCCTGGGGGAGCTGAAAGAGGGCGACCTTGTGGTCCATGACGAGCACGGTATCGGTCGGTACGTGGGCCTGACGAAGATCGTGGTGGGGCGCATTACCAGCGATTATCTTGCCATCGAGTACAAAGACGAGGACCGGTTCTACCTGCCCGTGGATCGCATGGGAATGATCCAGAAGTACGTGGGTGTCGAAGGACACAAGCCCCTGCTGGACCGCATGGGTGGCAAGTCCTGGGACAAGGTGAAGGCCAAGGCTAAAAAAGACGTGGAGAAGATGGCCGGGGAGCTCCTCAAGCTCTATTCCGAACGCAAGGTGAAAAAAGGCTTTAAATTCTCCCCGTCGGACGCCTACTTCAACGAATTCCAGGCCTCCTTTCCCTACGAAGAGACCCGTGACCAGCTCGGTGCCATCGAAGATGTCCTTGATGACATGGAAAAGGAGACCTCCATGGACCGCCTGGTCTGCGGGGATGTGGGGTACGGCAAGACCGAAGTGGCCATGCGCGCTGCCTTTAAATCCGTTGCCGACGGCAAGCAGGTGGCGGTGCTGGTGCCCACCACGGTCCTTGCCGAGCAGCACCTGAAGACCTTCCGGGAGCGGTTTGACCGTTACCCGGTCATCGTGGAGAGCCTCAGCCGGTTCCGAAAGGCGGCCGAGCAACGACGCATTGTCGAAGCCCTGGGGGAGGGCAAGGTGGACATCGTCATCGGGACCCACCGCCTCTTTTCTGGGGACGTGGACTTCAAGGACCTGGGCCTTCTGATCATCGATGAGGAGCAGCGGTTCGGTGTCCGTCACAAGGAGAAGCTCAAAGGGCTCAAGAGCACCGTGGACGTGCTGGCCCTGTCTGCCACCCCCATCCCCAGGACCCTGCACATGTCCCTGGCCGGCATGCGGGACATCAGCGTGATCTCCACCCCGCCCGAAGAGCGTCAGGCCATTATCAGCTATATCGCCGAATACGATGACGCCATCGTGGGGGAAGCCATCACCCGGGAGCTGGACCGCCAGGGCCAGGTCTTTTTCGTCCACAACAACGTGGCCTCCATTGAGCGCATGGCCGATCGCATTCGGGACCTGGTTCCCACGGCCCGGGTGGGAGTGGCCCATGGCCAGCAGACCGAGCGGGAGCTCGAAAAGGTGATGTTCGCCTTTGTGGAGAAGCAGATCGATGTGCTGGTGACCACTACCATCATTGAGTCGGGCCTGGATATCCCCTCGGCCAACACCATGATCGTAAACCGGGCGGACCGCTTCGGCCTCTCCCAGCTCTATCAGCTCAGGGGCCGTATCGGCCGTGGCGACGAGCAGGCCTTTGCCTATCTTTTTGTGCCCGAAGAGGCCCGCCTGAGCCGGGATGCGGCGCGGCGCATGAAGGTCTTGATGGAGCACACCGACCTGGGCTCCGGCTTTCAGATCGCCATGAGCGATCTCCAGATACGCGGCGGAGGCGCTGCCCTCGGGGCCTCCCAGTCGGGGCATATCGCCGCCGTGGGCTACGACATGTTTCTCACTCTCATGGACGAGGCCATCTCCGAGTTGAAGGGGCAGCCCAAGGTCCATGCCCTGGAGCCGGAGATCAACGTGAACTTCTCCACCTTCTTCCCGGAAGACTATATCCCGGATATCGAGCAGAGGCTGGTGCTCTACAGGCGCCTTGCCCGCATGGGGGAACTCAAGGAGATTGCCGACATCAAAGGCGAGATCGTCGATCGGTACGGGAAGCTGCCCGAAGAGGCCATGAACGTGCTGTTAAAGATCATGCTGAGGATCCAGGCGGTGAGGGCGGGCGTTAAAAAGCTCGAACTGTCCGGCACCCAGCTCTCTCTCTCCTTTTCCGATCTTCACCAGAAGGTGCCCCACGCCATCGTGGAGGTGACGGCCAGGGGAGAGGGGCGCTACGAGCTTACCCCGGACCTGTTGTTCCGTGCGACCCTTACCAAAGGGAGCAACAGCAGCCTGTTGACACAATGCAAGAATATTCTCAAGGAGGTGGCAGCGTATGTTAACCCGGCAGACGATTAAACAGGGGCTGCTGGCCCTGGCCACCGTGATGGTTTTTGGCGGGCTTTTTACGGGGTGTACCGGAGGAGCCGCCGAGGCCCCTGAAACACCCCTTCTCTCATGCCGGGGCCGGGCGGTTACCGTGGGAGACTATCAGGATGCCCTGAAGCTGGCCCTCCAGGGGTACCCCTATGAGAGCCTCTCCAGCGGAGAGGAGGTGGCGGCCATCCGTCAGGGTGTGCTCCATCAACTTAAGGAAGAGCTTGTGCTCATGTGCCTTGCCGATGAAAAGGGGGTCGCCCTTGGGGAAGAGGCACTGGAAATGGCCACAGCCCGGGCCCGGGCGGGATATCCCGAAGGAGCCTTTGAAAAGGAACTGATGGATCGCGGGCTCTCATATGACCTCTGGAAACGCCGCCTGGCAAAACGGCTGCTGATGGACAAGGTCCTTGCTTCTGAATTCAGGAATGAACGTCCCCTTTCCTACGCCGACTTTCAGGCCGTCCAGGGCGGGGTCCCCTCGGGGCTGAGCGAAGAGGGGCTGGTCCAACAGGTCAGGCGATCCCACATGGAGGCCGCCTATCGTGCTTGGCGGCGGAGCGCTGAAGGAAAATATTCAATTGAAGTTAACGGCGAATTGTGGGAAAAGATCCTTGAAGAAGGCAGGCCATAGTGTTCCACCCATGGGAAAAACCCAGCACGTGTGGAACCCATTCTGGCTGTAAGCGTTGAATCGCTTTTGTGTTTACGGCGGTTCGGGCAGGCAGTGTTTAAACGGAGTCGGACGAAATTATGATTAAGTCAACGACCGGACATTTTAAAAAATTGGTGTGTTGTGTGCTCGTGGCCGTATCGGCCTGCCTTGTGGCAGGAACGGCGGGGGCGAAAAAAGCAGAAGTGATTGATCGCATCGTGGCCGTGGTCAACGATGATGTGGTCACCCTTTCAGACCTGAACGAAGAACTGGCTCCCTATGAAGAGAAGATCCGCCAGATGAACTACCCTCTTGAAAAAGAGATGCAGATGCGGTTCAAGCTTCGTGAGGACCTGATCAATCAGCTTGTGGAGAAAAAACTAACCGACCAGCTTGTGGCGAGAAAAGATATCCATATCGGCGAAAAGGAAGTGGACCGTGCCATTGAACGTGTCAAGAGCCTCAATCAGTTTACCGATGAGGCCTTAAGGGCTCAGCTCAAGGCACAGGGCCTTGATTACGAGACCTATCGCAGCGAGATCAGGCATCAGCTGCTGAGGAACCGCCTGGTCAGCTACGAGGTGAAATCGAAAATCGTTATCACCGACGAAGATGTGCAGGCCTACTACGAGGCCAACAAGAAGGAGCTTGGGAACAAGCCCCTTGAAGAGGCCCTTCGATCCTCCATTATGGATCAGTTGTATCAGGACGCCGTGGGCAAGAAATTTGCCCAGTGGCTCAGTGACTTAAAAAAAGAAGCACATATCAAGGTGATTCAGTAATACCGCAGGCCGGCGGCGTGAAGGAAGGGGGCGCATGGCTGAAAACAACGACGAGGTGCGGGAACGGCCCCAGTTTAACGAATACCTTCGGGAGACCCGGTTGCAACATGGCATCACCGTTGAGGCGGTGTGTCGAGAAACAAAGCTTTCCCGCCACGTGGTGGAGAGCATCGAGGCGGGAAACCGCAGCGTTCTTCCCGAAGATGTGCTCCTCAAGAGCTTTCTTCGGTCCATGGCAGAGGCGTGCGGAGCCGATGGTGATACCGCGGTTTCCCTCTATCTGGAGGCGCACCCTCCCTCCCGGGAGGGTGCCAGCTTCTGCAGTCCCGGTAACCGAAAGCGGAACCTGGGGCTGGTGTTTATCCTGATTTGTTTGGTGTCCCTTGTTGTCGGCGGGGTCTCTTTTTTTTTTGACGCCCCCTGAAACCAACGTATCACAGCAGGCAGAGCCTCCCTCCGAGGCTCGCATCATACCCGAAAAAAAAGTGAAAGAGAAAAGGCGCCCTGAAAAGACACGCGAAGGGCTCCTGCTGGAGATTCTTTCGGCCGGAAAGGGCCAGGTCAAGGTAAGCGCCGACGGCAGCCTGCCCAAACCCTATGCCATGAAACAGGGCGAGCGCATCTCCATCCGTGCAGTGGAAAGCTTTAACATTCTTCTGGAAGACAAGTGCGCCGTGGCCCTGTTCTACAACGGGCGGCCCGTGGAAATCCCCGGGCCGTGCGGGCGGCCGGTGAACCTCTGGATTCCATGACGGATCTGATATATTCAGGGGCCATGGCGCCCCGTTGTGGAGGCCGGCAGGCACTGGCCGGCTTCTTCTATTTCTGCACCGCCACAGGCCGTGGCGGGAAACCTTTTAACCCCGACGTGATCAGGACAACCGCGCCTCTGATCCCGTCGGGCCTTGGAACAGGACACGGCAGCCTCGAAGGGGAGCCCGGTTTTTACGGGGCCCTTGGCGACTGTTGTGCCCTGTCTGGCGTCGGGGCCGCAGGGGCCCTGTCATGCGGGGAGGTAGACCATGAGCGAAGACAGGAACAAAATTCTTGAAGAGACCATCAAGCGGCTTTTGAGGCGCGGGGCCATCACCAATCTTCAAAAAATTGTCAACAAAACCCACGCGGCGGACCTTTCCGTTGTCTTCAGGAATCTTTCGGTAAACAGTCAACGCAAACTCTTCGACATGATAGTGGACTATGAACAGCGGGCGGTGCTGCTGAGTGAACTCAGCGAGTACACCTTCACGGACTTCATCGAGACCATTGAGGTGGAAGAGCTCCTGGATGTGTTCGATCACATGCCTGCAGATGACGTGGCGGACCTTATCGCCGACCTCCCCCCGGAAAAGGCCGACGCTGTCCTTGAGAAGATGAAGACCGAGGAGTCCGAAGAGGTGGAGGACCTCCTCAGCTACGATGACGACACCGCGGGCGGTATCATGGTGCCCGATTTTGTGGCGCTCTCCGAAGAGAACACGGCCCGGGAGGCCATCGAGTCCCTCCAGAAAGATTTCCCCGATGTGGAGATGCCCTTTTACCTGTACGTGGTGGACGAGCACGAACGGCTCGTGGGGGTGGTTTCCCTTCGCCAGCTTGTTGTGGTCAAGCCCGGAACGCCCCTGAGGGACTTCATGACCACGGACATCTTTTCCGTGAAGACCGATATGGACCAGGAAGAGGTGGCCAAGATCGTGGCACGCTACGATATCCTGGCCGTCCCTGTCGTGGACGACAACAACCGCCTCATGGGCATCGTCACCGTGGATGACGTCATCGATATTTTTCGACAGGAAGCCACCGAGGACATGCTGAAAATGGCCGGTGTGGGCGAGGAGTTCGTGGAGACCCAGTCTGTGGTGAGCAGCACCCGGATCCGTCTTCCCTGGCTCTTTGCCAGCTGCATCGGGGGGATCCTGGCCTTTTTTATTATCGGTCACTTTGAAAATACCCTGAAACAGGTCACCTACCTGGCCGCCTTTCTTCCCGTGATCATGGGGATGGGCGGGAACATCGGCACCCAGTCCTCCACCATTGTGGTGCGGGGCCTGGCCACGGGACGCCTCGTGGCCGACGACCTCCGGAACGTGGTGTGCAAAGAGCTCTGCATCGGCATGATTCTGGGGATCATCTACGGGGGGCTTATCGCACTTGCCGCACAGATACGGTTCGGCGCGGAGCTCAACACGGCGATGCTCGCCGTTTCCGTGGGGCTGGCCGTGCTGTCGTCCATGTCCATCGCCGCTCTGGTGGGCTCCCTGGTTCCCATGGTGTTCGGACGCATCAACATCGACCCGGCCGTGGCCACGGGCCCCTTTGTCACCACCAGCATCGACATCATCAGCGTCTATTGTTATTTTAAGATCGCTACCCAGCTCCTGGGGCTTTAAGACCGGTATGGCCCTTGTTCCCCAGGTAATCATCCGGAAGGCCCGGGCTATTTTGCTCCGTAAGGTGGAGTACGGGGACCACGATGTGGTCCTCACCTTTCTTACACCGGACAAGGGCAAGGTGAGCGCCTTTGCCAAGAACGCCAAAAAGAGCGTGAAACGCTTTTCCGGTGTCCTGGAGCTTTCGACCCTCCTTGAGATCGTTACCCGGCAGGGAAAGGGCCTTCCCTACCTGGAAGAGGCCTCCATTATTTCGCCTTATGAGTCCATCCGGACCGATTACCTGCGATCGGCCTATGCCGGGTACTGGTCCGAAGTGACCATTCAGTGGCTGGAAGAGGAGGTGCCCCAGGAGCGCCTGTTTGCCCTCTTTGAAGCAGCCCTGGGCGCCCTCAACGATACCCGGAGGTCCCCTGGCGGCGTCAGTATCCTGTTTCAGGTGATTTTCCTTGATCTTGCGGGGTTTGCACCGGCCCTGGCCCAGTGTGCCGGCTGCGGGGAGTCCCTGGAAAATCCCTCCGGAGACCGGGTCCTGTTTGATTTGGACCGGGGGGGGCTTGTCTGTCCCGGGTGCCGTGGGGAGGCCCGCCATCGCATGGCCATTTCCGTGGGGACCCTGAAGCAGCTGAGATGGGTTCAGGACGAAGGGCTGGAGGGCGCCTTTCGTGTTCGGTTCAGCCCCATGGCAGAGCGAGAGGCCCTGGCCCTTCTGGAACGGTTCCTGCCCCGTCACCTCGGTCGTGAGCCCAAGAGCCTCTCCTTTCTTTCCAAAATCCGATCCATGTAAAGGACAACCCGCCATGCCTAACGAGACAGGCCGTCCCATCACCACAACCGTGGTTACCTCCGCACCCTGCCGGGTGGATATGGGGGGCACCCTTGATCTGGCTACCTTCCACCTTCCCTTGCGGCATCTGGACCCCGTCACCTTTAACCTGGCCCTGGACCTTCGGACCCGGGTTCGAATTTCTCCGTATACCAGGGGGCGAGTCCGCATCGCCTCCCGGGGATTCGAATCGGCCGAGTTTCCCGCCCGGGAGCTTCCCTTTGATCATCCCATGGGTCTGATGTTCGGCATTGCCGCCTTTTTTGACGCATCGGGGGTGGCCATCGACATTGATTCGGCTTCTCCCCCGCGGAGCGCCCTGGGGGGCTCTTCCGTGGCGGCGGTGGCCCTGTGCGCGGCGTTTCTTGTGGCCCTTGAGGGCATGGAAAACGGGGATGCCTTAAAATGGCGCGCCGCCCGTATCGCTCAGTCTGTGGAGAGCGCCGTGGCAGGTGTGGTTTGTGGCATTCAGGACCAGGTGGCCGCCGCCTTCGGCGGGGTCTCCCTCTGGCACTGGGACGGGGAAGGGGCACATCGCCGGACTCCGGTGCTCACCCCCGGTACCGCAGATCTTTCGTCCCATTTCGCGGTGGCCTACTGCGGTATTCCCCATGATTCCCTTGATATCAACGGACGATGGGTCAAAGGGTTCTTGAGCGGGAAGCACAGGGATGAGTGGCACCGGACCATTGGATTGACCCACGCCTTTGCCGGGGCCATGGCCGAACAGGACTGGCGGGAAGCCGCAGAGCTCATGAACCGAGAGACCCGAATCCGTGTCTCCATGACCCCGGATGTCCTTGACGAGGCCGGGCAGGCATTGGTTGCGGCCGCCGTGGACCACGGGTGCGGGGCACGGTTCACCGGGGCTGGAGGCGGGGGGTGCCTCTGGACCGTTGGTGAGGCAGCCGATGTGCTGGCGGTGAAAACCGCCTGGTCGTCCATCTGTTCCGAGACTCCCGGGGCAGGGGTGCTGCCCGCCGGGGTGGCGTGGGACGGGGTGACGATCCACAAGGCGGGAGATGAGAGGCCCTGACGGGCGGTATTTTAAGGGCCACGCCACCGCCTTTATCGTAACTGTTCAGCTTATGCCTCCGGCGGCCCTGCCGGGGGCTAAACTTTTGCCTGATCTTATCAACGACGGGTTTAATAAACAGGCTTTAAAAAACAGACTCAGACCAATCAAAATCAATAGCGAATGTGTTTTTCCCTGAGGAACGAAGGGGAAAGCGCATTTGTAACCTGCTTTCGAGGTGGCACACCTCGCCGCCGGAGGCATTGTTTTTGTTTTTTCCTGAGCCCTCTTGACCCTGTGATTCATCAGGCTTTAACCATAGAAGGCTGTTTATTGGGGCTGAATAGTTACCCTTTGTCAAACTTTTCAAAAGTTTGGCTCGTCGACGAGATGCCGGAAGGAATTTTTTTTGTGTTTCCGGGTTCTTGCGAACTTTCCGGGACGGTCCGGATACCCTGTGCCTTTTGATTGACTATCGGTATCTTATCATGTAGTTTTCTTTGGTTAAAATAAGATGGTCGTGCAGCAAAGGGATGCCTCCGGGTGTTTTCCTTCTATTTTGTGTTGTGGCGGCGCGGGACCCCATTATATTGCGTGTCGCGACGCGATACCCTCTGCGTCTGCAGACCATCGAATCATGTGAACCTTTACGACCGTGAAAGGGGCGGGGTGTGAGTTCATACCCAACTTTTTAGGATGCGTCTTTCCAGGCACCGAGTTATTTGAGGAATCTAAAGATGAATTTTCAGGATGTGATTTTATCGTTGCAGAAATACTGGGCGGGCACCGGCTGTGTGTTGAGCCAGCCCTTAGACCTTGAAGTGGGGGCAGGGACCTTTCACCCTGCGACCCTTTTGAGGTGCCTCGGCCCCGAGCCCTGGAAGGTGGCCTACGCCCAGGCCTCCCGTCGTCCAACCGACGGTCGTTACGGCGACAACCCCATGCGCCTGCAGCACTACTACCAGTTCCAGGTGCTGATGAAGCCTTCACCCGCAAACGTTCAGGAACTCTACCTCGAGAGCCTCAAAGTGCTGGGGATCGACCCCCTGGACCATGACATCCGTTTTGTGGAAGACGACTGGGAATCACCCACACTGGGGGCCTCTGGTCTCGGGTGGGAAGTCTGGCTCGACGGCATGGAGGTCACCCAGTTTACCTATTTCCAGATGGCGGGCAGCATTGAAGTCAAGCCCGTGTCCGTTGAGCTTACCTACGGCCTGGAGCGTATCTGCATGTACCTGCAGGGCGTGGACAGCGTCTACGACCTCAAGTGGAACGATACCCTGACCTACGGGGACATCTTCCATCAGCAGGAGGTCGAGCAGTCCACCTACAACTTCGAGATTGCCGACGTGGACATGCTCCTGGACCTGTTCAAGAAGTATGAGAAAGAGGCCGAGCGCATCATCGAAGAGGGGATTGTCCTTCCCGCCTACGAGTGCTGCATCAAGTGTTCGCATCTTTTCAACCTCCTTGATGCCCGCGGAGCCATCAGCGTCACCGAGCGAACCGGCTACATCGGCAGGATCCGAAACCTGGCACGTCTCTGCGCCCATGGCTACATCGAGCAGCGTGAACGCCTCGGGTTCCCCATGCTGAAGAAACAGCAGGGCTGATGAGGTTCCGTGACGGGCACCCGCCCGCCCTTAAGACAGATTTCGCTGCACCATCGACGCAGCTGACACACAGGTGAGATATGAAGACCTTACTTTTTGAAATTGGAACGGAAGAGATTCCTGCAGGGTATATTCGGCCCGCCCTTGATTTTTTGGCCAACGCCGTGGCCGACAGGCTTAAAGAGAACCGCATCGATGCCGGGGAGGTCACCACCTGCGGCACCCCGCGTCGCCTCACCGTGATGGTTACCCGTGTGGCCGAAAGCCAGAAGGCCGAGACCACCGAAGTAACCGGTCCCCCTGAGTCCGTGGGGTACGATGCCGACGGCACCCCGAAGATGCCCGCCGTGAAGTTTGCGGAAAAGGTGGGGATCGATGTGACGGAGATTGAGATCAAGGAGACCAAAAAGGGGCGTTACCTCTGTGCCAGCGTGGCCGAAGAGGTCAAGGCCACCGTGGAGGTCCTGTCGGAGATTCTTCCTGAATTGATCCACAAGATGCCCTTTCCCAAGACCATGCGCTGGGCTGATCTCTCCGTTACCTTTGCCCGTCCCGTCCAGAACATCGTGGCGCTTCTGGGAGATGCTGTAATTCCCTTCTCCTTCGGCAACGTGACCAGCGGAAACGCCTCCTTCGGCCACCGCTTCATGAGCCCCGGGCCCGTGGTGATCGAAAATCCCGACACCTACCTGGAGACCCTTGAAGCGGTCCATGTCATCGCGGACTTCGATGCCCGCCGTGCCATGGTCAAGGAGCGGGTCACCGAGGCGGCCAAAGAGGCCGGTGGCTTCCTGCTGCCCGATGGCGAGCTGTTCGATACCGTCACCAACCTCATCGAGTACCCCGTGGTGGTCGTCGGAACCTTTGACGAAGATTTCCTGGCCGTGCCCGACGAGGTGCTGATCACCTCCATGCGGGAGCACCAGAAGTACTTTGCCGTGGTGGATGAGGCCGGAAAACTCAAGAACGCCTTCCTCGTGGTAAACAACACCCGCGTCAAGGATCTCTCCCTGGTGCGACGCGGCCATGAAAAGGTGCTGCGCGCCCGTCTGGCCGATGCTAAATTCTTCTTCGACCAGGACCTGAAAGAGAGCCCGGATGCCTGGGTGGAGCGCCTTAAAGGGGTCCTCTTCCAGGCGAAGCTCGGCACGGTCCACGACAAGGTCGGGCGCATCAAGCACCTTGCCGGTGTCCTGGCCGAGGCCGCCGGTGCCTCGTCCGACGTGGCCACACACACCACCCGGGCTGCCGAACTCTGCAAGGCCGACCTCGTCAGCCACATGGTGGTGGAGTTCACCAAGCTCCAGGGGGTCATGGGCCGGGTTTACGCGGAGCGGGCAGGGGAGGATGCGGCCGTTGCCGCCGCCATCCAGGAACACTACAAGCCCCTCTACTCCGGCGGCGAGCTTCCCCAGACCGACGAAGGGGCCCTGCTGGCCCTGGCCGATAAGCTCGACACCCTCTGCGGCTGTTTTGCAGCGGGCCTGATTCCCACCGGTGGCGCCGATCCGTACGCCCTGCGTCGCCAGGCCATCGGTATCGCCCAGATCATGGTGAAGATGGGCTACGCCTTTCCCCTCCGGCCCGTGCTGGAAGAGGGGGTGGCCGCTTACGCAGACCGCATCGAGGTCAACACAGGCGAAACGGTTTCGGCTATCATCGACTTTATCCGCGGTCGTATCGACCACCTTCTCTTTGAAGAGGGATACGCCAAAGACGTGGTGGCTTCCGTCACCGCCGTGGGCATCAACGTGGTGCCCGACATCTGGATGCGTGTGAAAGCCCTCTCCGAGCTCAAGGAGAAGGCGGACTTCGAAGCCGTGGCCGCAGCCTTCAAGCGTGTGGTCAACATCATCAAAAAAGCCGACCTTGCAGGGGGCGTCGCCTCCGTGGACCCGGCTCTTTTTGAGCATGACAGCGAAAAAGAGCTCGTCAACGCCTTTACCGCCACCCGTACCGAGGTGGAAGACGCCCTCAAGGACGGCGGGTACGCCAGGGCCTTGTCTGCCGTGGCAGGCCTTCGTCCTTCGGTGGACCGGTTCTTCGAGGACGTCATGGTCATGGCCGAAGACGCCAGTGTCCGGGCCAACCGCCTGGCCATCCTGGCCGGCATTGCCGGGCTCTTTGGTGACATTGCCGATTTTTCCAAGCTTTCCGCTTGATCATAAAAGCTGCCTCCGGCAGGGCCGCCGGAGGCATAAGCTGAATAGTTACAATACCATTAATCCGGTCTCTCGTTCTTTTGACGACAGGCCGCCATCAAGAAAAAATGGAGGAGTCCATGGCTGGATTTGATCCGGAAAAGGATAAGAAACTCAAAGAGTGGCGATGTGAAGACACCGGCCTTCTCGTTTCCATCAACCAGTATGACAAAGGGGAGCCCAAGGTACAGATCGGGCCGCGCATCCTTAAGAAAAAGGACGGCACCGACCGCGCCCCCGCCAAGGCGGGCCGCCTCTCCATCAGCGACATCAGCTTTATTTACGATATCATCGACGACATCAAAGATGAGCTGGAAAACAACCTTGACCCCATGGGCTAAGGAGCTGTATGGCCCGTCGGTCTTCCGGCGGGCCTTTTTTTAAAGGCGCCCATGCGTCTTGCACTGCCCTTTTCTGCATTGCCGTCCCGACCAGACCTTTCCTGCCGTAACCTCCCATGGGGTCGGGGTGCTTGTCGTTGGTTTCCTGCAATATTGAGAATCCGTAAAATAATCAGGGTGCCGTACCGCGATCTATTATATATTGAGATAGCGGCACGTGTTGAACAAGTGATACATTTTACGGCGTTATCGGAAAAAAGGAGGATTAACCCATGCCAACAGGTATTGTGACCCCCCCGCAAGGCCCGGAGATTCCTGAAAAGGTGGTTCTTGCAGCCACTCAGCCTGACTTTTCCGAACTGATCAAAAACCTGGATGCCAAAGAGGTCAAGGGCGTCCCCATGCCCATGCGGTTGTTTCGAACGGGAAACATCGCCATTGCAGGGCCTTTTATGGGCTCTCCCCAGGCGGTGATGCTCCTGGAAAATCTTGTGGCCTGGGGCGGAACCTACTTCCTCTTTACCGGGTGGTGCGGCTCCCTTACGGGTAAGCCCGGCATCGGAGAGACCCTGCTTCTCACCGGGGCCTTTGTGGATGAAGGCACCTCCCTTCACTATGGCGTGGAGGCCGTGGGGCATTGTGTGGCCCCCTCGTCTTCCCAGACCGACTTTGTGCGGGCAACCCTTGAACGGGGAGGAGCTTCTGTTGCCGAGGGCAAAGCCTGGACCACCGATGCGCTCTACCGGGAAACCCCGGAGCGGATCAACCGGTTCAAGGACCTGGGAGCCGTGGCCGTGGAGATGGAGGCATCGGCCTTTTTTGCTGCGGCCCGCTATCGAAAAGTGAAGATGTCCGCATTGATGACGGTGTCCGATGACGTCTCCGGGTTGAGCTGGAACAAGGGGTTCGGCACCCCGCAATTTAAAGAGGGGCGGAAGCGGACCCTGGATGCCGTCTGCCTTCTGGCCGGGCAATCGAGCTGGGCGTTGACTTCTGATTGATGACATAAATAAATGAATGGCTGACCTGGCCTGCATGAAAAAACGGACTCTATGAATGACATTGAACGGCTCGTTGAGGAGCTGACGCGGTTGAATGAGGCGTACCGAAGCGGTGAGCCCCTGGTTTCAGATGCACACTACGATGAGAAGGTGGAGGCCCTGCGCGCCATGAATCCCGCCCACCCCTACCTGAAGGCGGTGGAGCCGGAGACCTTCAACGGCAGGGGAAAGGTGCGTCATCCAGTCCCCATGCTTTCCACAGAAAAAGCTTATAAAATCGAAGATCTCGAGCGCTTTGTTAATCGAGTGGATAAAGCGGCCCTGGAGATCGGGCTCTCCTCTGTGACCTATCAGGTGATGGCCAAACTCGACGGCTTGGCCGGCAGGGACGACGGCACAGAGTTTGCCACCCGTGGCAACGGCTTTGAAGGCTATGAGATCAGCAGCGCCCTTGCCAAGGGGGTGATCCCCCTGGGAGGGCGGGGCAAGGGGCTCGGCGAGATCGTCATGAGCCTCTCCTATTTTGAAGCCAACCTCAAAGAGCATTTCGAACACCCCCGCAACATGGTGGTGGGCATCATCACCTCGGATGTCCTCAACGAACACGCCCAGAAAGCTCTGGAAGACAAAGCGGTCCGGTTTGTCCCCTATTCGGAACTGAAAAAATGGACGGGCAGCGGTCAGGAGATGATCGAGACCATGGACGCCATCCGGGAGGAGGTCCTTGACGGGATAGATTACCCGGTGGACGGGCTCGTGGCTCAAGTTACCGACGAGGCCTTGCGAACGCATATGGGCGCAACCAGCCATCACCATCGCTGGCAGATCGCCATCAAGACCCGGGGAGAGAGCGCCGTCACCACCGTGGAGAGCGTCACCTGGCAGGTGGGCCGCACCGGCAAGGTAACTCCGGTGATGGAGGTGACCCCGGTGAAGGTCTCGGGTGCCACCATCCGTCGCGTTACGGCCCACAACCTGGAGCGCCTTCGCTCCGAGAGCGTGGGGCCCGGTGCCGAGATCGAGATCATCCGAAGCGGGGAGGTGATCCCCAAGCTTGAGAAGGTCCTTACCCCGTCCGAGGCGGTCTCCATTCCCGAGACCTGTCCCGTCTGCGATGCCCCCCTTGAAGAAGACGACAAGTTTCTGCTCTGCGTCAATCCCTTGTGCAGCGCCAAGGCCGAGCAGCGCATCGTCCACTGGTTCAAGACCCTGGGCAGCGCGGACTGGTTCGGCAAAAAGACGGTGCAGAAGCTGGTGGAGAAGGGCTACGACACCCTGGAAAAGATCTACAAGCTGAAAGCCGTGGAGTTCCAGGCCCTGGGTTTCGGCCCGGTGCAGTCGGAGAATCTTTACAACGCCCTGGGCATCAGCCGCACGGAGTCCGTGGAAGACTGGCGGTTCCTGGCGGCCTTCGGGGTTCGCAGCCTGGGCAAGAGCGAAGCCCGGAACCTTCTTTCCGTGTTTCCCCTGACCGAGCTCATCGAAAAAACGGGCGAAGAGATCCTTGAAGCCGATATCAAGGGCTTTAAGGGCGCCAAGTGCGAAAACATCGGCACGGGCCTGGCAGGCGTTCGAGAGACCATCCGCCACATGCTGGCCCTTGGGTTTGTTCTCGAGTACACCCCCCTGGCCGCCGAGGTTGCCGAATCGGCATCGGACTCGCCCCTTTCCGGCAAAGGAGTGGTCTTCACCGGCAAAATGGTGCGGGGAAGCCGGGAGGAGATGCAGGAGATGGCCCGGAAACAAGGGGCCACGGTGCAGTCCTCGGTCTCGGGTAAGACCGATTACCTCGTGTGCGGGGCCAACGTGGGTGCCAAGAAGATGGAAAAAGCCCGGGAAAAAGGGGTGGAGGTTATCGACGAGGACCGCTTTTATGACCTTGTAACGACGGGTTCAACAAAGAGGCCTTAATCGTTCTTCTTGAATGACGTTTGGGCCTTGGTTATCCTTTGGCCGCGACGTTCAAAAAAACCGAGAAAAATCGACCGAAACGGAACGCCGCACTCCGGTGCGGCTTTTTAGTCCGTCGTTATCCGTGCCGCACAGGAGTGCGGCGCTCCAGGGGACAAGGGTGTTCGGGGGGTAATGTAAATGGGCCGATGGCCCAAACGATGATTAAGGCCGACGTTTGTTTGAAAGGCGGATGTGATTTGACCCGAGGAACGAGGGGCAAAGCGCATTCGCAACCAGCTTTCAAGGTGGCTCACCTTGCCGCCGGAGGCTGATTTTCCTCCGCCTTTAATTATAGAAGGCCGTTTTGACCATAGCTGGTGGACCGTAATACTTATCAATCATGCAGGTTAAGGTGTTTATGAAGCGATACAAGGAGCTGAAAGAGGAGATTCTTAAAGCGGGCCGTGACTTCAGGGCCCTTTTTTCCAAAGCGGGCGAGGCCATGCCGGTGGTCGAAGGGACCTTTGATCGGTGGGAGAAGACCCTGGACGGCATTGACCGCCAGATAGAGGACGAAAGTTTTCGCGTGGCCGTGGTGGGGCCCATCAAGTCGGGCAAGAGTACCTTTGTGAATTCGTTGTTCAAGGGGGATTACCTTAAGCGGGGAGCCGGGGTGGTGACCTCCATCGTCACCCGCATCCATTACGGGGAGACCCTGGCCTCGGAGCTCACGTTTAAGAGTTGGGACGAGATCAACCGGGAGATCGCCCACGCCGCAGAGCTTTTGCCGGGCATGGACCTGACGGTGGGGGAGACCCCCTTTGACCTGCGCAAGGAGGGGCACCGCGCCGAACTTGCTGCCGGTCTGGAAGGCCTTTCCAGGGACCTTCTCATCACCGAGGACGCCCGCAACGTCCACACGGTGCTCCTCTCCTCGTATTTGAAGGGGTATAGTCGCATGGAGGGCCTGATCCGCCCCGATGCGGTGACCCGGCGCTTTGAGGGGGATGATTTTGCCTCCCATCGGGACTACTCCGGCGACGAGGTATTGGCCGTCTACCTCAAAGATGTGTGCCTCACCATCGATACCGTTTCCTGGGACCCTTCAGTAGAGATCGCCGATTGTCAAGGGAGCGACTCCCCCAATCCCCTCCACCTCTCCATGATCCAGGATTATCTGGTTTATGCGGACCTGTTGGTGTACGTCATCAGCTCCCGTACCGGCTTACGTCGGGCGGATATTCGGTTTCTGACCATGATCCGGGAGATGGGCATCGCCGAGAACACCACCTTTGTGGTGAACTGTGATTTCTCCGAGCATGAGTCCATGGAGAACATGGAGGCCATTGTTGCCAAGATCACCGAAGAGCTCTCCCTGTTGATCCCCGAACCTGAAGTCCACACCGTCTCCGCCCTGTATCAGCTCCTGACCTCCCTGGAAAAGAGCCTGGGCCAGAGGGATCGCATGCGCCTGGAGCAGTGGCGTCTGGACGAGGCTTTCAGCAACGCCTCGGTTACGGGCATGGCCGGGTTCATCAAGGCCCTGGAGGAGAAGCTCACCCTCCAGAAATATTTTATTGCGCTAAACAACCATGCCGAACGCCAGATGGTCATCGCAAGCGGGGTGCAGCAGTGGATCAACCTCAACCGGGAGATTCTTTCCCGGGATCGCGACAGCGCCTCTCGCCTTGTGTCGGGCCTGACCCATCAGCAGGAAAAGATGACCCATGTCAAAACCATGATCCGCAGCACCCTGGACGGTGCCTTGAAAAAAGTGAAGGGCGATCTCTCCGACCGGGTGGACCGCTTTTTCGATGCGTCCCGGGGGCAGGTGGTGACCGATATCATGACCCACATCCGGCAGTACGCGCCGGACTACGAATCCTATGTCACGGACGATGAGGATGAGGACGCCTTTATCCGGGCCATGGGGGCCGTGCACCGGGATTTTCGGCAGGGCGTTGACCTGCTTCTGGCCGAGGAGATCACCCCCCGGATCATCGGTCTTGCAAAGGAGCTGGAAGAGGGCCTGGTGGCCGATCTGGACAACATCACCGCGCCGTACGGCCTGATGATCAACGACACCCTTGGGGATTATCGCCTGGCCGTGGAAGAGCTGGGCCTCACCCTGGGGGAGTCTGTTCCCCACAGCCTGCCCACCATGGACCTCGAAACGGCCCGCAAGATGGCGGGCATCCATTTTCCGTCGGTGGCAACCGTTCTGGATTACTCCCTGCGGGTGCGGGCCGAAGCCATGGTGCGGTTCGGAGCCTACACGGTTATTAATTTTGTCCGGCACCTGATGAAAAAGACCCGGAAGGACCGATCGGAACTTTGCGCAAAGGCCCTTGCCGACGGCATGAACCGCACCCGCAAAGAGGCCCTGGAGTCCATGGGACAGCATCTTCGGAGCTACAAAGAGAACCTCAAGGACCGGTACCTCTACAAGCTGGCCGATGCCCTGGCCGACCAGCTCTTTGAACGGCATGCCGAAGGGTTCCATGCCTATATCGGCCAGCTGGATGAGCTGACCCGCCGCATCGAAGAGACGGGCAAAGACAAAGAGACGGTCTTAGGGGCCCTGGACGCGATGGAAAAGGATGCGATCCGCCTCTTCAGGCAGGTGGATCAAGTTAAAATGATGGTGGCCTAAGAGCTAAAAGCAGGCCTCCGGCGGCAAGGGTGGCGAAGCCACGGTAGGCAAAAAACACCTTGAAAGCAGGTTGCGAATGCGTTTTGCCGGCCTTAGTCATCGTTTCGGCCAGGACCATAAAAACCGCGAATTACCTGTGGTCGCCATACTACAGACGGAACATGTCATTCCGGGCATGGGTCCCCGGTCACTTGACGATACGAAAGGTGGCAAGTGCCGGATAGCAATACGGTACAACCGGCCCCTTTTCCCGGGCAGCCGGGGAAGACGAGGAGGTGCGAAGGGCGTCACACTCTGTACCGTCTTTCCCGCGAAGGCGGGAACCCATGTTGGTTATGGAATACTGCCGGGCTTCATGATGCGGGTGGTGCGATAAACGTGAAGGTGGCCTTAACGATGATCAAGGCCGTTTTGCCCTTCGTTCCTCGGGGCAAATCACATCCGTCTTTGATCCAAAGATAATTCTGGACTCATTTGTTAAAACCTGTTTATCAAACTTTTCAAAAGTTTGGCCCCCGGCAGGGCCGCCGGAGGCATTTTTTTTAAATTTTAAGGAGTATGAATCGACGTGTCTTTGGTTTTTCGTAATGCGCAGTTGAGTGATGTGGACGTGTGTCATCGTATCGAGTCCTCGCGGTACCCGGAAGATGAAGCCGCGAGCCGGGGAAATATTGAAAAACGGATTGCCGCCTTTGCCGAAGGGTTTCTTGTGGCCGAACGTAAGGGGGAGGTCATCGGGTTTGTGAACGGCGGGGCCACCTCCAATGTGGATCTGGCCGATGAGGAGATCAAGGCGATGATCGGCCACGATCCCCAAGGGGAAAATCTGGTGATCATGTCCGTGGTGGTGGATGAGGCCGTGGCCGGAACCGGGGTTGCCGGGCGGCTCATGAAAGCCTATGTGGAAAAGGCCTGGGCCCAGGGACGCAAAGGGATTTTTCTCCTCTGCAAGACCCACCTGATTCCCTTTTATGAAAAATTTGGCTTTCAGTGGGTCTGCAAATCAAACTCCACCCACGGCGGTGCCGAGTGGCACGAGATGGCGGCACAACTGCCCGGAAGCTAAAGAAAGGAAGTGCCTCCGGCGGCCCTGTCGGGGGCTAAACTTTCAAAAAGTTTAACAAATAGGTCTTAAAAAATCATTTCAGATGAAGCCTCTTTTAAAGGCAGATGTGATTTGCCCCGAGAAACGAGGGGGCAAAGCGCATCCGCAACCTGCTTCTTGTCGCCGGAGTTATTCCTGTTGGTGTCAAATGAATTCGAAATGCCTGTTATCGTGTTTCCAGAAGAATGAAATAGGCCTCTCCTGCTAAAACGGCTGCCACATGTCACACACCACGCGAATGCCCCGAAATTGTGTGTAAAACGACTGCCTTCATGCATTCGCCATAAGGTTTCAAGGTGCCCCCACCTTGCCGCCGGAGGCAGCCAGGTTAAAGATGCCTCCGGCGGCCCTGCCGGGAGCTAAACTTTTAAAAAGTTTAATAAACAGGTTTTAAAAACAGATTCGGCTTAATCTGAATCAATAGCGAATGTGATTTTCCCTGAGGAACGAAGGGGAAAGCGCATTCGCAACTGCTTTCGAGGTGGCACACCTCGCCGCCGGAGGCATTGCTTTTGTTTTTTCCTGAGCCCTCTTGACCCTGTGATTCATCCGAACTTTAACCATAGAAGGCATTGCTTTTGTTTTTTCCTG
>NZ_FMUX01000012.1 GCF_900101345.1 Desulfoluna spongiiphila
GCTTCGAGCCAAGTGCATTCGCGGGAAAAAAGTCGAACACAGGCATGTAACCGTCTTCACCAACACCATGCGTCAGATGGATACGCCTATAAGTCGTATGATTAAGCGTTTTGACACACCCAAAGGCAGATTCTGGTACAGCAGACGTATGGGCACCATTGAACCGGTCTTCGGTAACATCAGAGGCACCCTCGGGCTGAATCGGTTTACCCTGAGAGGACGGGGCAAGGTCGATACGCAATGGAAACTCTTTGCCATGGTTCACAACATAGGGAAGCTGGCTCGATATGCCTGGTGTTGAGCAAGAAGATGCTGTTTGAGAAGCTATCTACGGGCACTTGATGGCAGCAAAATATGGTCCTACCCCGCCAAGCGGTGTCACATAAAGTTTAGATATGGTGTGAGTATTTTCGTTGGCTGAATTGTGTTGTCGGCTGAAAAGTTAACTTTAAAATCAGCCTGGAGAGGCATTCCTGAAAAAGGGGTTATTCTACAGGCTCGTTAGGGTACGTAAGAGTATACGATGATTAGCTTTTTTAGAAGAGCGCGAATAGACAATATTCGAACTGAATTATTCAATAAAATCCTCCAAGATTTGATTGATGATGGCTGGTCATATAAGAACAAGTATAAACAATTTAATGCGTGGATTGATTACGGTAAACTTGTCTTAAAGAAGGGTAATATTCGGTTGGTTTTCGAATGGGATAATTGGACTGACGGCGTTATTTTCGGTAAACAAGCTGAGCTTCAACAATTATCTCACAAATACAAGCTTGAAACACCAACACCAGTAATATTCTAAAAAGCATTGGCTATTAACACTTTAATATTAATCGCTGATTCTACTAAAACCCTAACAAACGCATAGTAAGGGACCGCTGGCGCTCCGCGCCAGTTCCCTCGCTTCACTCGGCGGCCCCACATGCGTAACGTTGGCAGGCTTCAATAATGACACATAAAAACTACATATTGCTTGTATTAATAGCCATTACATTTTTTGTGTCATGCAAAGGTGCAACGAGTGATACTGAGCTCAATGAAAAAATAAAATGCTTAAACTCAAAACAGCAAATGTATGAACTCACATCTTCTTTTTTATTATCAAATTTTTACAACCGAGCAGAATTGGCAGAGCAAATTCATTATTCGAATAAATTAAACACATGCCTATTCTGCTTAAAACTTCAATACCAAGAAAAAAACGAAACAGAAGGTAGTATTTATTGGCTGATATTTGATGGGTTAACAGGTGAAAAATTATATCAAGTCAAAGACAACGCTACCGCCTTTAATGATAAATTGAAAACTCTCATTGAATAAGCATCTGCCAACAATTGCATTGTGTCGGACCGCCCTCCGCTGCGCTCCGGGTTCCCTCGCTGTCGCTCGGCGGCCCCACATGCATGGCGTTGAGCCTGTAGAATAAGTAAAATTATAAGATATCAAGCTGTATTTAAAGCTTAATATTTGCTATGCTCTTCTCAAATAAACCAGCGAGGTGAGTATGGCCCGATACAAAAGTTATTCTCAAGCCCAGTCGATGTTTATTCCAGTCCGGTTCGACGAGCAAATCATTCCCGGCACGTTCGTTCATGCCATTGACCATTTGGTGGATAACGAACTTGACCTTTCGATCTTTGACAAGCATTACAGCAACGACAAAACGGGAGCTCCCGCCTATAACCCTGCCGTCCTTTTAAAAGTCATTTTGTATGCTTATTCCCTGGGCATTATCTCCAGCCGCAAGATTGCATCTTGTTGTGAGTGTCATGTGACTTTTATCGCCCTGGCCGGTGATACCCGGCCCCATTTCACAACCATTGCAAAATTCATTTCTTCATATGGGCAAGAGATTTCGGTGCTTTTGACCCGAGTGATTGCCATCTGTTCCATGGAAGGGCTAATCGGCAAAAAGATGTTTGCAATTGACGGCTGTAAGCTCAGCTCGAACGCTTCAAAAGAGTGGAGTGGAACCCGTGAGGATTTCGATCGCAAAAAGGCAAAGATCGAAAAATCTATTCAGTTGATCCTTAAAAAGCACCAGGCCCAGGATAAAGGTGGTGACGAAGGGTTTGATATGACGGCAAAAGAGAAAAAAGCTGTCAAAAGCCTTAAAAAGAAAGCGGACAAGATTCAGGCTTGGTTGGACGAGGGAAAGGAAAAAATCGGAGTCCAAAGCAAGCCCATTCAAAGCAACCTGACTGACAACGAAAGCGCAAAGATGTCCACGTCGCATGGTGTGATTCAGGGCTATACTGGCATTGCTATTGCGGATGACTTACATCAGGTTATTACCCATGCCGAAGCCCATGGTTCATCAACTGAGCACCTTTATTTAAAGGATATGATTGATGGTGCGCGTAAGGCGATGAACCAGGCTGAAGGGGATAACGATTCTCTCAAGGATACCATTGTAACGGCGGATACCGGCTTTCATTCATCCGATGGCCTCAAGTGGATCGAAGATGAAAAAATCGAAGCGTATATCCCGGACAAACTGTTTCGAAAGCGAGATCCTAATTTTGCCACGGCCGACAGGCATAAAAGGCCCACGGATAAACGGAAAACCGTCAAAAAGGCAAAATATTTTAAAGCCAGCGAGTTTGTGTACGATCCGGAAAAGAAGAAGCTTATCTGCCCGGCCGGAAATGAACTCTATGTCGAAAACAGCAACTTTAAAGACCAGAAAGGTCTTAAAGGAATTACATCCGCGGCAAAAAAGACGGATTGCAGAGCCTGTGAACTTCGGTCCAAGTGCATTCGCGGGAAAAAAGTCGAGCATAGGCATGTGACCGTTTTTACAAATACCATGCGCCAGACGGATACGCCTGTCAGTCGCATGATTAAACGCTTTGATACACCAAAGGGCAGGTTCTGGTACAGCAGGCGTATGGGCACCATAGAACCAGTCTTCGCCAACATTAGGAGCACACTGGGGTTGAATCGGTTTACCCTGAGGGGGCGGGCCAAGGTCGATACGCAATGGAAACTCTTTGCCATGGTTCACAACATAGGGAAGCTGGCTCGATATGCCTGGTGCTGAGCAGGAGGCGGGCGGTCTAGAAGCTCGCGGCGGTCCCATTAATGGCGGCAAAGAATGGTATTTTCTCGCCCTGCAGGGGTTACATAAAGTTCAGATATGGCATGAGTATTTTTGTTGCCTGAATTGTGGTAGAGACTGAAAAAATTACTTTAAAATCAGCCTGGTGAGGCATTTCTGAAAATGGGGCTATTCTACAGGCTCGTTAGTTATATAAGCGATGTTGTGAACTGAATAAAAAATTATAGGAGAAACCTTAACATTATGAAAAAAATAATGCCTCTAACTTTTGGATTACTTTTTTTAATATTCCTGACGTTCGGATGTTCATCGAATAAAGGTCCAAGTGAAAATGAAATCGAGAAGACCCTTGCAGTTCATATGCCCGCATTTATTAATATAGCAAGTTTTAAAATCGAGGCATCCCAAGACGTTGGTACTGAGGTAGATCCTCTTTATCAAACAAGGTTCCGGGCAAGTCTACAGATAAATGCTGATACGTTTTTGGAGCAAAGGGATGAGGGCAACGTCCTTTTTGTTCTTCCTGTCAAGAAAAAGGGCGAAAACATAGAGGTTTATGGTCGCGCTGAATCTAAGCTTTACGCTGGTTCTTGGCAAAATTCTCTAAAACTTGATGGTTCACCACTTAGAAACATTGGTGTGCCATTAAGCATGTTTAACTCACCAAATATTATTATTAAAGGCTCTCCTGAGGAGAAGGAGTATAAAGCAGAACAGCAACGATTAGCTGAAGAAAGAATACAGGCGGAGAAGAAACGGTTCGATAGAAGACAAAAAGCGGTACATTCAGCATTCTCTGATGGATCGATACTCAAAGGTGAGGCAAGTAGTCGAAAAGATAATTGGCCATTTATTTTGACAATAAAATCATTTGACGCTTCTGATGGAAAGTGGGCGGGAGAAATGAAATGGATAACATTAAATGCTGTACACAAAGTCGAAGGTACAATTATTGGGACTATGATAAGGTTCAAAGAAACCGATTTCATTAAAAAAGGAAATGCAATAATTGGATGTGTCTATAATCTTGATATGGATGATAACGAGATACGTTTAACTGGTACTTGGGAATGTAATCAAAAGGGCAATGTCTGGATTAATATGAGATAACAGAAAGAGTACCTAACAAGATAAATGCACTCGGACAGGCAAAAGGAGAGTGTAAATTTATCTGTGTATCTGGCTGTGGTATTAACCTCCTGAAAGGAGAATGTCACCATGGCCAAAAAGCAGAGTCGTATAGATGCACTTTTAGATGAGTTGCTCAAAGATGAAGACCCTAAAGAACTATTTAATAAAGATGGACTTCTTGAAGATTTAACCAAACGCCTTGTGGAACGCGCCTTGGAAGGCGATCTGACCGATCATCTCGGCTACCAGAAGAATGAACGCCAAATGAGTTGCTCGACAAACGCCCGTAATGGCATAACAAAAAAGACAACTATTACGAATCGAGGTTCACTTGATATTGAGGTTCCCAGGGATCAAGATGGTGATTTCGAACCGCAGTTAGTCAGAAAGCGCCAAAAAAAGCTTCCAGGGTTTCATGACAAGGTCATTGCACTATATGCTCGCGGAATGACAGTGAGAGAGATCCAGGGCCATCTCAAAGATCTCTATAGTGTTGAAGTATCCCCGAGACTCATCAGCAATGTGACCGACAGCGTCATAGATGATGTTCGTCAGTGGCAGTCTCGTCCGTTGGATACGGTCTACCCCATCGTTTATCTGGATGCGATATATCTAAAGATTAGTAAAGGCAGCCATGTTGAAAATCGAGCTGTTTATCTGGCATTAGGTGTAAATCTTACAAGGTAACAAAGAGCTTCTTGGCCTCTGGATTGGAGAGGCTGGGGGTGCAAAATTTTTGCTTGGCATCCTCACTGAGCTTCAAAGCCGAGGGGTAAATGATATTTTGGTCGCCTGTGTTGACGGTTTGAAGGGCTTTCCTGAAGCCATTGGGAACGCCTTTCCTCAGACGGATGTCCAGCTCTGCGTCGTTCATATGGTGTGGAATTCTTTGAGATACGTTGGTTGGAAAGAGCGAAAGAACGTCGTAAAGAGTTTAAAGGAAATCTACACTGCCCCCACAGAAGAAGTTGATTTGAGAGCTTTGGATCAATTTGAGCAAGAGTGGGGAGAAAGGTTCCCAATTATCGGCCAAATATGGCGTTCTAAATGGGAAAATATTGCGCCGTTCTTCCGTTACCCAGAACCGATACGTAAAGTCATTTATACGACAAATGCTATCGAATCTTTGAACGCATCATTGAAGAAAATTACAAAGAAACGGGTAGCTTTTCCAACAGGAGATTTAGAGCGAAAGGTTCTGTATCTGGCAATATGAAAGGCTTCTGAGAAGTGGTCGCGTCCCATCAGGGGCTGGGCCGCTGCTCTCAACTATTTTTCAAATTGTATTTGAAGGAAGAGTCCCTCTTTGATTTAAATGCCAGATACACAGTTTATTTGACAGTCTCTTTCACGACCGGGTGCAAGTGCGTCTTTATCGGCCGACTTCGTCGCCCGATTTTTATCAAATATCAAAATTTGTCGTGTTTCGGCACCCGTCGGGTGAAGCATGCGTTGAGTCTGTAGAATAAGTCCATTTGTGGAAAAATGATCTTCGAATAGCGCGAGGACATTACATTTTACAGACTTATAGCTGAAAACATCGCCATATTTTGCGTAGCTGGCCGTTTTTAAATTAAATTTAGACAAGCGTTATAACGGAAAATTTCAACGGGGACTTATTCTACAGCCTCGTTAGCTCTCATATTTTAGCCCAAAGGAATGCATCTATGAGTTCCAAAGAAGACAACACTCAGTTTGCTGGTTTTTGGTCACGATTCATTGCATTCAATATTGACTTAACGATTTTCACATTACCGATCTGTTTATTAGGTACATTAATCATCCTTTTTTGTAGTTACCAAAATATAAATTTACCGTTCAATTATAATATATTCCTATTGTTATTACCCTTAATTTATTTGGGTTATTTCACTGCGTCTAACTCAAATACAAAACAAGCAACTTTCGGAAAAGTAGCTTGTAATATTTATGTTTCCCAAATCAACAAATCAAAAATTTCCCATAAATCCTCCTTCTTTCGGACTATCGTTGTTTTTATTGTATTCATACCAAATTTATTAGATACATTTTTAACAGTCAGTCCATACATCACATGGGTTGTGTTTGTTGTTGTAGCATTCTGTTTTGGAATGGCAGGTTTTACAAAAAACAAAACAGCATTTCATGACCTCATCTTTAAAACACGTGTACATCGTGGAACTCCAAATCAAATACAAACAGACAAAACAACTGAAGCGCCTCACTTTGTAATTCTCAGTTTATTTCTATTTACATTTTCTTCATTTCTTCCTTTATTTACAACTAAAGACAAGTCGTTACTATTTTTTGTATTTTCGTCAATATACACTTTTCTCTTAGTGAGTTATCTTTCGTACATTAAAAACAGAAACTTTGAAAAACACCAAATATATTCGTTCAAAGCTTCTAAGCCATTCATAAAAAAGTATGCTGTTATTGTAACACCATCTTTAATTCTAATCGCTTTAAACTATATGGCGATTTTTCTCATACAAACCAAAACGAGCTAACAAGTCACTTTCCGGTTATCTCAGAATGGCATTGGAACTTATGAAATGTGCGTTTGAAGGGACCTATCCTGAAGCAGATTTGAATTATCTTTTTAGTAGTGTATCGGATTTTGGAATTGAGCACTTAACTGTTGATAAAGAACAGTTAAAAATAGTTTCCAGCTAACAATATTACAAAGCAGAACATTAAGGATTGCTCGTGACCGAAGGTCACATCAATCCTTTGTTCAAGAAGCCCGGTTTTCGGTTGTCGATGGTCTTATAGGGTATTGCTTTTCAGCAAGCAGGCGGGAGCCCACCTCTGGGTTGCGAGGTGGGCTGATTCATTGACGTGATGTGGTGACTCATCGCATCGGTTCCACTGATTTGTCACGTGTTTTGTGGCTCGGCGTGCTTCCTGTTTTGGCGTGTCCATGCCTTAAGGCGCACCCCAGGGGCTCTGATCCTTGTCATGAAGTCAGCTCTTTGACATTCAGCTTGTCGGCAAGACCCCATCACCCGTACTCGTCAGGTGGAAGATCCAAGGCATATATACCACAGACGTATTTCAGCACTCCTCCGCAGAATTTGCATAGCGATGGCTTTGCAGGGACCTGGGGTGGTGGAACGATATCCTCACCCTGCAATGCATCCATGACCTGCTTTCGCACCTCTTTGAGGTCGAGTACCGACGCCGGACTCATAAAGCCGTAATACCGAACTTTCATAAACCCTGTGGGGATCACGTGCTGGAGGTAACGCCTCATGAACTCCATCACCCCAAGTGTCAGTCGCCTGGGGCGTCGGGAACCTTTTTTTTGTAAGTGATGGTCACCTCGCGCCCTTCGACCTTTTCGATGCGGCTCTGGCTGATGGCGACTTTAAAGATGTAGGGCGTCAGGTATTTGATACACTCCTGGCCACCTCCAGCGGGTTCAACGTCTACATTAAACCCATTAAACCAGATATCGGGGCACACCTTGTGAAGCAGACCAGCCTTTTCCATCAGCGCCTTAAACTTCTTACGGAACAGAGCGGACAGTACCTTGTAGGGGAGCAAAAAGCCTTCGCTTGTTGGGTGCCAAGCCTTTCCATCGCCTGAGACAGCGCTTCCGGGAACCAGGTAGTGGATATGGGGATGATATTGAAGTTGGCGTCCCCAGGTATGCAGCACGCCCAAAAATCCCGGTGCCTTACCCCTCATCCATCGTCCCCTGTCCACGAGTTCTGACATGGCTTGGGAGGAGGCCGCGAACATCATGCCATAGCAAGCCTTCTGGTTGGAGCGGATCACATTCCGCAGGTAAAGGTCACCATGAAGTGATGGCCCGGGAGCTGCCGCTTGATCTGATGAGCCATCCACTGGCGGGCCTTATGATTTTGGCACGCCGGGCAATGGCGATTCCCGCAGGAACGATAGAAAGCATGGATTTTACCGCATGCTTCGCACTCATAGTAAAGCAGCCCATGGGCCTGCGTTCGGCAAGAGAGGATGGCACCGATGGTTTTGCGATGGGTCTTCGGCATGGAGGCCCCAAATCGATTTAGATACTCGGGGGCGAACTCCCGGAAGATTTCAGATATCTTGTTCATGGCTGTCTCCTCTCATCACGTGATTAATGATCCGGTACGAATCTTCAATCCCTTTCTGTGTGAGATGGAAGTACGCCATGGTGGTTTTGAGGTTGCTATGCCCCATATAACGTTGCACGACCCTCGGGTTGACGCCTGCCTCAAGCAGGTAGGTGGCATAACAATGGCGCAATGTATGGATGGAGACCCTGCGTTTCATGATGCCCGCGGCATATCGGGCCTTTCGGAAGGCGCCCTGCACGCCTTCGATGGGCATGACCTTATCGGTGATGGGGGCTTCTGTGTTCCCACGTCCCCGAGCAGGAAAAATCAGGGTGGGGTTGCGGTGGTTGCGCCAGTATTGCCTCAGGACACCCAGTGTGTGTTCCGGCAAAGGTACATAACGATCCTTGGCCCCCTTGCCGCGATGGACGTGAAGCATCATTCGGGCGCTGTCGATATCTGAAATTCGAAGATTGAGGCCTTCAGACAACCTGAGGCCGCATGCATAGACCGTACGATAAAACGCTAGGTTGTGTGGGGTTGTCACATGATTCAATATGCGGAAGACTTCCTCCCGGCTGAGGATACACGGCAGGTTTTTTTCCCGCCTGGCCTTCAGGTAAGAAAAGAGATGGAAGTCTTGCTTTAACACATTGGTGAAGAAGAACTTGATTCCGTAATGGGCGATATCCATGGTGGAGGCGGACCACCTGTCAACGTTTCGACGATGAAAAAAGTAGGCTTCAATTTCTTCTTCCGTGATTTTGTCAGGCGTCTTGCCACAATAATCGACAAGCTTACGAACAGCGCGTGTGTATGCCTTTTGGGTGCTCTTTCCCAAACCTGCCAGTTGCAAAGCGCGCATTGATTTTTCATAATAGTCGTGTATCGTAGTCTTCTTTGGTTAGAATTGGTCGAATTACCGGAGGGTTACGATGTTTTTCTTTCGTTTTAAATATGCTGGTCTGCAGGGATATTGATTTTTCTATGCAGGTTGAGGAATGATTTGTCGCGTAGCGGCCTTCTTGAACAAGTTATTTCACCGGACGGGCTTACAGGTGGCCGGTCCCAAGCGCTTGAGGTTTTCAAACAATTACACCTATTCACCGTTGTCGGCCCTTGTCGCCCGCTCGGTGAATTCCAGCGTTAGGCTATGCTCAGTATAATTAAGTCCTTGTATGTTGTGATATGTTTTGTTGCAATTTTATTAAACATTGATTACTTAATAAAACACAACGACTGATGTTATCATAGCTGACCTTAGTTAAATAAAAAAACAATTATAAGGAGGGTTGCATGAAGTGTGATTTGTGTGGCGCAAACTCAATGATTAACTATGGAAACTCAGAATCAAAACTCTGTGAAAAATGCAGTAAAACCACTGAAGGAATTGAACTCACCAAAATAAAAACAGCTCCAACCCAAAACCTTGAGAGTAAGTCTGAAGCAACAAAATCAAATTACGGTATTGCCCAAAAAATAACTTCATTGATGGAGTTTATTGGTTGGGGGGTAATTGGCATTGGTGGGTTAATTGTTCTGATAGGCATTTTGGGTGCATCCCAAGACGCTGGCTTCATGATTCTTGGTTTATTGTCTGGTTTAGCAACTGCAGTATCAGGCTTATTCTTGATTGCAGGTTCACAGATTACAAAGGCAATGGTAGACAATGCTGATTACACTCGTGAGATTTTAACGTTAATGAAAAATAGAGCCTAACATTAAGGATTGCTCGTGACTGAAGGTTATATCAATCCTTTGTTCAAAAAGGCCGTTTTTCGTTAGTCGATGGGCTTATAGGGTATTGCTTATCAGCAAACAGGCGGGAACCAACCTCGGGGTTGCGAGGTGGACTGATTCACTGACGTGATGTGGTGGCCCGTCGGATCGGTTCCACTGAGTTGTCTCGTGGTTTGTGGATCGGCGTGCTTCGTGTTTTGGTTCGTCCATGCTTCAAGGCGCACCCCAAGGGCACTGATCCTTGGTATGAAGTCAGCTCTTTAACATTCAGCTTGTCGGCAAGAGCCCATCACCCTTCATCGTGGGGTAGACGATTCAATGCATAAATACCACAGACGTATTTCTGCACGTCTCCACAGGATTTGTATAGCGATGGCTTTGCAGGGAGCTGGGGTGGTGGAATGATATCCTCTCCCTGCATGGCATCCATGATCTACTTGCGCACCTCTTCGAGGTCGTGATTGTAAAGGGACACGACTTGTCACGAAGTTAGGGGTCATGAGTTTATACGAATATGCCCGGGTGTAATCGGGTTCGATAGTTCTCAAACCGGGGTTGTCCCAAATGGAAAACCGTCAAAAAGGTAAAGTATTTCAAAGCCAGTGAGGTTGTGTACGACCTTGAAAAGAAGAAGCTCATCTGTCCAGCCGGAAATGAACTCTATATCGAAAACAGCAACTTTAAAGACCAGAAAGGTCTTAAAGGAATCACATACGTGGCAAAGAAAACGGATTGCAAGGTCTGTGAGCTTCGAGCCAAATGCATTCGCAGGAACAAAGTCGAATACAGGCATGTAACCGTCTTTACCAACACCATGCGTTTGATTATGATTAAGCGTTTTGACACACCCAAAGGCAGATTCTGGTACAGCAGGCGTATGGGCACCATTGAACCGGTCTTCAGCAACATCAAAAGCACCCTCGGGCAGAATCGGTTTACCCTGAGAGGGCGGGCTAAGGTCGATACGCAATGGAAATTCTTTGCTATGGTTCATAATATAGTGAAGCTGGCTCGATATGCCTGGTGTTTAGCGATAGGACGCTGGCCGAGAAACTCACGATGGTAATCTCTGTGGCAGCAAAATGTGATTCAGACCTGATAATAGGGCTACATAACGTTCAGATGTGGCGTGAGTATTTCCGTTGGCTGAATTGTGTTGTCGGTTGAAAAGTTGACTTTAAAATCAGCCTGGAGAGACATTCCTGAAAAAGGGGGTTGTTTTACAGGCTCGTTAGCATTTGAATCGAGGGGCTAACATGTTCGAATCAATACTGATCAATTTAACTACTGGTTTAATAGGAGCTATTGGGGCTAGTTGTGTTGTGTTTTTTTCAGCTCAAATACGTAACTGGTATTTAAATAGAAAATTCCAAATTTCAGGACATTATTTAACAAGCTTTGAAGATATCGTTGATGGTGAAACTGTCACTGCTAAAGCACCTGCGAACATAAATCAAAATGGTGTAAATATAAAAGGTGAAACAGAATTAACTCCTGGGAAATCTTGGGTGATTGAGGGGAAAGTTAGCACAAACGGAATTTATGGCGTCTATTTTGCAAAAAGTATTTACGATACTGGGGTTGGAAATTTTTTTTTACAAAAAAACTCTAACGGCGACTTAGAAGGTATTTGGTCTGGATTTGATCATGAAAATAAGATGATCAATTCAGGTAAATACTTTTTTCATAAAAAAATAAAAATAAACGTTTTTATAGATACCAAAGGTAAATACACAACAAACATATTGGACTTATCATCGCGAACGTTAGGTGTTGACTATTTGACCAAAAATGATTTCACAGACCAAGACGTTGTTTTTGTGGCATGCGACAAAAAGACAAACAAATTTCTTGGTTTCAGTAGATCAAAATACCTTAACGAGTCATCTTTGAAAAAAGAACTAAAAAATAAGGAAATTTCTCAATTCAAAGATATTGTTTATAGCTCACAAAAGGATAAACTCGTCATTATTAATACAGTAGCTGTCGAACCATTTTTTCAAGGACGTGGTATCGGAAGAAAAATTGTTAAAGAAACAATTCAAAGCGAACCATTAAATGAGGCGGAAGTTATAATAAGTACAGCTTGGAAAGGAAAAAAAGGTGTTAATATTGGTGGTGTACTATCATCTCTTGGCTTCGTCAATTGTCATGAATTTCCAAAATTTTGGCATGAAGAAAGCAAAGAACTTAATTATAAGTGCCCCGATTGTGGTATTCCATGCAATTGCAGTGCTGTGATGTTTAAGCACATAAAATCAAATAATTAGTTGGTGGGTAAACTGCCCAATAAAAGGGGGCCGGAAAGAGGGGTAAGCGCAGGCATCACTGAAATATTGCAAGTCTTACTGACACAACACAACACTGAACGTGGCATCGGAATAGGGCAGAGACTCTGCATTGCCGTGGTTCTATCCGATGTTAACGGTGCGCTCCGGGCTCAGGGCGCGTGCTTTTTGCAGGACGGCCTCGTTTGCATCCATGCCGCTGGTGCAGACCGATTCACCCATGGCTTTCCATACATGCCTGGAAACAATGCCCGTGCCGCATCCAAGGTCCAGGACCCTGTCCCCGCCCTGCAGCCGGGCCCTGTTCACCATATCCTGTGCCCAGGCCCCACTGAACGCAGGCACGATATACCTTTCATACGCTTCCGGGCCATCTCCGCTTAATGTCCAGCCACCTTTGTTATCCACGGTGCTCTCCATCCTGGTACCTCGGTTTCATAGCCTTTCAGCTCAAACAGGCCTCCGGCAGGATTGCCGGAGGCGACGTTCATGTGGGTTGTTCCTTTCAATGCTTACTCACCGTAAACCTCCACCTCAGCCAGGGAGAGGATACCCGTGCCGTCGAGCTGTATTTTCACGTAACGGCCCTGCGCGGAGACGGGAAGCGTCAGGGTGGTTACCGACAGGGATTCCTGGTAGTGGCGCGTCACCGAGTCGTCCACCAGCAGGTCGGCAAGGGGGCGGTTGTCCATGGGGGCGTCGGAGATGAAGAGGTAGAAGTGGCTGAGGCGGTCGGCACAGCAGTCGGTGCGGTTGGCAAGCTCAATGCGGGATATGTCGATCTGGGTACCCAGGTCCACCTGCCACCAGGCGTTGGGATCGTTGTTCGTGTGGGTGACGGAGCCAGCGGCCCAGTTGCCGTTGGGGTTGCCGTCCACGGCGCGGGAGGCGTGGGCGGTGCCGTTGTAGGTGGAAGATTGGGCGGTGGGCTTGCCCAGGGCGCGGTTGTCGTACGGGTTGGCGACCCACTGGCCTTCGTTCAGGCGGTCTGAGTAGTTGATCCAGACGGCGTCGATGCCGAAGCCTGCTTTGAGGTCCCGAAGCAGGGCGTTTTCATAACCGTTGACCGGGACGCCGAAGACAAGGCCTTCTCCGGGAAATTCGGTGTCGCAGGCAGTGCGGGCTTCGGCCCAGGTGTAGATGCCGTCGGTGATGAACCAGTCTCCGTTTGACGGGTCCATGCAGGCCACGCAGCGCATGGTCGAGCAGGGCAGGTCGTTGAATCTTCCGTCGCTGCGCTGTTCGGCGCAGTCTTCGCCCCCGGCGTCGTTGGGCTCGTTTTCTCCCCAACTCCAGATCTGGGCCTTGAGGCGCGAATCAAAGGGAACCACCTGATCCAGGCCGATGGCGCCGATGCCGCATTCGGCCATCTGGGCGGCGTCGTCAGCGGTAATGGGCGGGCCCGGGTCCCCGAAGAGGGCCGAGAGGGTGGTGGAATCCTCATAGATGCGGACAAGGTGGCTCTGGATATAGGCGACGTCTTTGTTGCCTGCGGTGCAGGTGGGGCAGGGCACGAAGTTCTCCAGTGATTCCGTGGAGGAAAAATGACCGTTGAAGACGTAGTTGGCCCAGTTGGTGGTGGCGCAGTTGCCGCCGATGAGAAGGATCTGCTTGCCTGCGGCCAGGACATCGGCCTTGGAGAGGTCCATGGGAAGGCGCTTGCATCCGCCGGGCTTGTAAACCAGATCGCCGATGATCCCGTTCATTTCGCCGATGGCCTTGTCGTAGTGGCCTTCCATGTGGTCTTCCAGATAGATGATGAGGACCTCGTCGGGGTTGGCGTTGAGCCAGTTTCTGATCTCCTGCAGCCCCTGGGTGAAGAAGCGGTCGTTGGGGTGGGTGCCGGTGTCCCCGTTGGCGTGGCTCAACTTCAGCTCCTGGGAGAACTTCCATTCCCAGGGCCAGAACCCGCTTGACGAGAAAGTGTGGTGCACATCAAGCTCCAGGGCGCGGATGCCGATCTGAAGCTGGTCGGTGAGGCTGATTTTGTGGTTGGGGTCGATGTAACTCCCGTTTTGGGAGTAGACGCCTGCGTTGTAGGAGTTGTGGGTGGTGAGAAAACTTGCCTTGCCAAAGGGGGCGTTGCGATCTATTTCTCCCTGGTGAGACAGGGCGCGATATTCCCAGCTCCCCCTGTAGTCGGATACATCGGATGCATATACCGCAGGTGTTAAAAGAAGCAGTGCGCCAGCAATCAGGCCTGTTAGTCGTTGTGTCAGCATGGCTACCCCTGTGTTGGTGGGTGTGAGGTGGCGGCCGCTTTGAGAAGCGACCCGTTGACGGTAAGATGCTCCGCCGCGTGAGTGGGCTGTGAGTTCCCCGACGAGTGTACCCAGGGTTTGGGCTCGTAAAAAAAGACGTGTAAAGGGTTTGGTTATATAAAGGTCTTTACCATACGGCATTCATTCCTAACTCGAATGAATGTGAACAAAGTGTTCTTGCGTAAACCTTCCTGTTTTTCTAACGGGGATGAGGGAATATGTCAATTGTTTTAGTTTTGTTTAACCATCCTCATGAGAAACCCCGGCATTGTCATTGAGGTCAGGGCCTTGGGCCGCGACGGGTGGGAGGCGACAGGACATGCAGGAGGTGCGGTAAGAAGAAGGGGCCCCTTTTTTTTGTTCCCTGCCTTTGCATGCATGTGCATAGCCCGGGTGTTTTACGAGTCCCGAGCATTTATCGCCACCTTTTCGGAGACCGTCATATCGTCGATACTCCAAGAGGGGTTCAGGCCCGTTGGCACAAGGCTTGAACGGGGATTTCGCCGATTGGCGAAACGGGGGCGACATAGTGGTTGATTTTTGATTGACGATACGTTAATCTGCACCAAAATACCAATCGCAATTATCTAAAATTTCAATAGATAGGCAGCGCTTCCCGTCATCTTGAAAATTCGGCTATAGCGCCGGCATCCATTCCCCAGAGCTTTTCTTACCGACTCCATGCAACAGGCGTATACAGCGCTTTGATACCCCCTTGCCTTCGGCTGTATGATCAAGGATAAACCCATGAGGATCATTTTGATTGCGCCTCCCCTGATGGACTACCATGAGGGGCTCCTGACCCCCATTGCCATGGATGCGGTGAAATCCTGTCCCCCGTACGGCATCTACCTGCTTGCGACGATTCTTCGCAGGCACGGCCACGAGGTCATCATCATCGACCTCATCGCCCAGGGTTCCAATGAGTTGTCCCATCACGCCGGGCTGATCATGTCCAGTCACCTGGTGGGGATCGGCACCACTTCCCTTGCCTGGCCCACGGCCAGGACATGCATCGATCAGGTCCGGAGGTTTCATCCACGGGTTCCCATCGTTCTGGGGGGCATCCATGCCACCCTGTTCGATACGTACCTGCTTGCCACGACATCGGCCGATTATTGCATCCGGGGGGAGGGGGATGTCGCCTTTCCCAGGCTCTGCGACACGCTGGAGCGCGGTGGGGACCTGTCTCAGGTCAGCAACCTGACCGTCAAAGGAGGCGACGGCAAGATCCACCGGACCCGAACCGCCCCTTTGCTTTCAGAAGCCGAGATGGCCTCACTGCCCATGCCGGACTATGGCTGCATCCATCCCGGGATCTACCCCAGCCTTGGTATCGAATCCTCCAGGGGCTGCCCCTTTGATTGCATCTTCTGCTCCACGGCTCACAGGAAAACATGGCGGGGGCTTCCGGCAGAGGAGTTTGTCCGGCGTGTGGAGATCATGATGGGGTTTCTTCACCTCACGACCCAGGGGATTATTCAGATCATTGACGACGAGTTCAGCGTGAAAAAAGAGCGGGCCATCGAGATCTTTCGAGGCTTCAGGGAAAAAGGGCTTCAGGTACAGGCGATTTTCAGTTCCAGGGCAAACGACATGCTCGACGCGACGTTTGTGGAGTCGGCGCTTCCCTTTGCCCATCAATTCCTGGTGGGGGCCGAGTGCGGGTACAATGAGGGTTTAAAGAAAGCGGGCAAGGGGACCACCACGGAAAATATCACCAGGGCGGCTGCCTTGCTGAACGAATACGGCATCGCCGGGCGAGCCGATTTCTCTTTTATTATCGGCCTGCCCTGGGAGACCCGTGATGAGGTGATGCAGACCATCGATTTTGCGGCGGGCCTTCAGGAAACCTACGGTATACGCATTCTGATCCAGTGGTATTGCCAGATTCCGGGCTCCAGGCTCTGGGACGAGCAACGCCGAACGGAGGTCCTCCATGAGGCCCTCTACGACGATTTCGGGTTCTTCGGCAGCAACTACCTCTTTCGAAGCGGGGTTGCCCTTGCACCGTCCGAAGTCCACGAGGTCAACCGGCATCTTCAGGCGATTCAGGCACAGGCTCCCCCGGACATGGTCCAGAGCTGCACCCCCGAGCCCATCCTGAAGTATTACCCCGATATGGCCCATAACCCTGAGGCGTCAGGCCTTTCGAACCTTCGCGACACCTCGGGTGCCACATAACCCCAATGAACAAAGGAGAACTGTCATGTCGCAAGCAAAGAGCGTCACGGCCATCGTGGGGCAACCGCTCCAGATTGTCCTGCAGTCCAACGTGGGATCCACCGGGTATGGGTGGTATCTCTCCTCCTTGGACGGCGGAATCGCACTTTTTGGCTCCTGCGTAACACCCGCCTCCTCCGCCTATGGCGGCCCTTCCAACCATGCCTTTGATTTCCTGGCGTTGAAAGAGGGAACCTACAAAGTAGAATTTATCCTTATTGCCCCGTGGCGGCTTGATGAGCCGGCCCAGACCGAAACCTATGAAATTGAGATCAAGGCTCCGTCCAAAACCGCGGCCGACGATATTGAAGAGGCCATGCAATCCCAGCGTTTCACCAGCGCCGATGCCGTGAGCCCGGAGTCCGGGCCCTCCATGGTGCTGAAGTATGCCACCCCCATGGCCTCACCTGTCCTGAAATACGCCGCTCCCATGGCTGGAATGGATGCTTCGGCCACCATGCTTGCCTATGCGGCGCCCATGGCAACCGCCGGACAGGCCGCCTGCGCATCCTGCGGCCCGGTCATTCTCTATGCGGCCCCCATGGCTCAGGCCAACACCATGGCCCAGCCCATGCCCGTGTATGCCGCACCCCTGGGTGCCTGCACTACGGATCCGTGCACGGCAGCTGCCTCCGTGAGCATGCTCTACCAGGCCCCCATGATGCAGGCCAATGCCATGGCTCAGCCCATGCCCATGTACGCGGCACCCCTCGGGGCCTGCACCACGGATCCGTGCACGGCCGCCGCCTCCGCGAACATGCTCTATCAGGCTCCCATGATGCAGGGCAACGCCATGGCTCAGCCGGTCTATGCGGCGCCCATGCCGCAACCCATGCCCATGTATGCGGCCCCGGCCACCTGTCAAACCGCGGATCCCAGAATGGGTCTGCCGCCCTTTACCATCCTCTATGCCGCCCCCATGACCCGCAGTGGTGCCTCGGCCCAGCCCCTGTACGCCGCACCGTCCTTCACGCCGGTGCAGGCCCTGTACGCTGCGCCCATGGCACAGGCATCCTTTGCAATGCCCCCTTACGCCGCACCCTGTAATCCCGCCACAGGCTGCTGCTGTTAACGGATTCGTCCTGCAGCCACCGGGACAACGCGGTGGCTGCAGTCCTTGACCCGGAACCCACATACGAAAAGGATCGGAGCATGGATTATTTGCCTGTTACCGCTGTCTGGGAAATTACCATGGGGTGCAACATGCGATGCGACCACTGCGGGTCGTCCTGTGCGGAGCCTCTGCCGGATGAGTTGACCACGGAAGAGGCCCTGGACCTCTGTGATGACTTGAAGAGGGTGGGACTCAAGTGGATTACCCTCTCCGGGGGGGAGCCCCTGACCCGAACGGATTGGCCGAAGCTCGCCGGTCGACTCACCGCCAACGGCATCAAGCCAAACATCATCACCAACGGCTGGCTGGTTAACGAGGAGATGGTGAAGACGGCCCAGGCCAACGGGGTGGAGACCATTTCCATCTCCCTGGACGGCAACCGTGAGACCCACGACGCCATTCGGAAAAAAGGGGCTTTTGACAAGGTGATCAGCGCCTTTCAGGTCCTCAACGCCTGCAACCATGTGAGCGCTTCCAACACCACGGTGACCAAGCACAACCTCCACCAGCTCGACGAGATAAAAGAAATCCTCCTTGAAAACAACGTGGACCTCTGGCAGATCCAGATCGGCCTGCCCATGGGCAACATAGCCGAAGATCGGGAGTCTGTGGTGGATCCCTCGGTCATCGAATACCTCATCGACTACTCCCATCAGGTTACGATGGAAGGGCGCATCAAGGTGTTCCCCGCTGATTGCCTGGGGTACTACACGGAGAAAGAGAGCATCGTCCGTCAGATCAGCATGAATGTCCCCACGGCGGTGCTGTGGCAGGGGTGCAACGCGGGCAAGCGAAGTTTCGGCATCCTCCATAACGGGGATATCCTGGGGTGCACGTCCATCCGAGACGCCTCCATGATCGAGGGAAACATCAGGGAGCGCCCGCTGACAGAGATCTGGAACGATCCCGATGCGTTCAACTGGTCCCGCAGCCTCAAGAAATCGGACCTCAGCGGCCTCTGCGGAGAGTGCGCCTATGGCGATGCCTGCCTGGGGGGCTGTCCCAACACCCGATTGACCTTGAACGGGTCCATCCATGCGGAGAACCAGTACTGCGTCTACCACACCACCATGGAGGTCACCCGGGAAAAACTGGCGGTATATACCGACACGGAAGAGCTAATGGAGACGGCCTGGGCGTATGCCAATCAGCAGAAATGGCAGCTCGCCTCCCTGACCCTGAAGCGCGTCCTGGAGCTTGCTCCCCAGCGGCTGGATGCCCTGGAGCTGTTCGGCTTTGTCAGTTACAACCTGAGCAACTTTACCCAGGCCAAGGAGGCCAACGAAGAGGTCCTTAAAATGGACCCGGAGAACCCGTACGCCTTGAAAGGTTTAGGGCTGAGCCTTCACCGGCTCAATCGGACGGAGGAAGGCATCGCAAGCCTTCTCAAGGCCACCGAGGCGGCCACGCCCCGGCACATGGATTCCTTTTATGACCTCTCTATCGTGTACTCGGAACTCAACCAGCCGGACAAGGCCCGGGAGATACTGGAGCAGGGCGAAAAGAGGTTTCCTGGCTACATCGGGCGCTACACCGGTGTGCCTTCAAGTTATTACTCGGCGGTTTGACCAAGACAAAAAGACGGTCAACCAAAGCCTGCGGCAGCAGTTTGTGCCGCAGGCTTTTTTTTTGCCTGGCCCCTCGGGTGACCGTTAAAGCGCAGCGGAAACCCGCTTTCAAGGTGGCTCACCCTGCCGCCGGAGGCCACTCGGTTAAAGGTGCCTCCGGCGGCCCTGCCGGGGGACAAATTTTTGAAAAATTAGATAAACAGATTCGGTTTAATCTGAATCAATAGCGAGTGCGATTTTCCCTGAGGAACGAAGGGGAAAACGCATTCGTTACCTGCTTTCGAGGTGGCACACCCCGCCGCCGGAGGCCTTCTTCCATGCACTTTCACCATAGAAGGTGTGCTTTTCTATGTATTTTGATCATGAGAGGTATTGGATTTGTGCTGTTTGATTCCGGTGAAGGAACCTTTTAGAGGTATTTTGTAACGCCTTATGTTTATGGGCTTGTTTTGCGGAGATTGTGTTGTAATTTTACTCTTAAAAGAGTAATCACTGGCTTGGATGTCTTGTTTTTGGCTCGAAGCCCCGGGCCGACCACGAATGTCTCCTGGTACACCGGGCTTTTGGCTGCAGGGGGATGCGAAGTATTGGGCTTCTTTGCTTGGTGTCCCGGAAATGAATGACGTTGATTGACGGAGGACATGATGGACGAACAACAGACAGAGACCACCCAGACTGAACCGATGGATCAGAAGCAGGCCATGGAGGCCATTAAGACGTTCAACCCCCTGACGTTTGCGGGTGTTGGTCTGATCCTTCTTTTTGTTATTCTTTGCTTTATCGGAGGTCTCTCCATCCGCTGGTGGCTGATGGTCCCCGTGGCCGTAGCGGGCGTGGCCCTGTTGATGAAGCAGAAAACCGAGAGCACCGGCTTGGAATTGCAGGTCTGTACCTATGGTATCTGGGCCATGGTGGCAGTGTTTTTGCTGCGGGATATCATGATGGCCCATCAGGTGGCCACTGTGGTGGACGGTTTCAGCGACGTCATGAATAATTTTAATTTTTAAGTCATAGCAACGCGCGATTTTATGTTCGCCGTGCACCATGGGAAGCCCCATGGGCACGGCGTTTTTTGTTTTGGTGGGAAAAGTTCCGGACCCTGGCAATCAATCAGGGCCCGGTGGACTCAGAAACAGTGAAACAGGAAACAGGGGACAGGAAACAGGGGACAGGCTCTTTATGCTGGGCACCCCATGGGGCCTCTTTTTAGCGGCTGAACAGTTACAACAAGCTTTCAAAAAGCCTGCGGCATGGTTTGTGCCGCAGGCTTTTTTATGCACTTTGCCCAGGTAAGGCATCACCATAATTTAGTCATCAAAAGCAAAGGCCAAGGTGGCCAACTCCCCTGAGACATTGTACCCGCCGTGGCAGGTGACGCGTGAGGTGCCTGCCTTCAACACCAAGGCGTTGTGGGCCTTGTCCGGGTCGGGCTGCATGAGGGGGCCTGGGGCTTCCCCGAAGGAGACCTGTTTTGCCATGCACAGGTCGTGGGTTTTCCGGTCCATGATGCAGAGGGTTCCCGAGGTGATGCAGACATCGGGGCAGTTTCCTGTCTTTCCATGGGAAAAAGGCGCGGGGTGCCAGCTGGCAACGGCGTCGTTGCTGTACCTGATTTCGCCAAAGGCCATCTTTCGGGTCTCTTTTTGAAGGTGGAGACGGACCGAGGGGGTGCCGTTGGGCAGGGGGTGAACCAGGCTGATGGCCTTGTGCGGATGGCTTGCATCGCAGACCACGAGCTCTCCTGAAATAAGGTGGAGGGCTCCCGGGGCCTGGATTTCCTCGATCCCAGGGGCGGCGGCCCCTTCCCGGATAATGCGCTCCAGTCCGGGAGGCGCGGCGGCAGGGGCCACCACCCGGAAGGTTTGCGCGAGCAGGGTCTGGGAGTTGTCCGTGTCCCGGATTTCGATGGTCCACATGCCCGGAACGCATTCGGCTGCCGTCTCAAAGGTCCAGCCAGCGAAGATGCGTCCCTGGCCCACACCGTTTTGAGCCCATTCGGTGCTGGTGACGGCTCCCTGTTCACCCGAAAGGGCGGGGTGGAGAATCCGCACGCGATGGGACAGCACCTCGGGGGCGTCCGCGTCGTTGCAGGTGAACCGGATACCGAAGCTGGTACCGACCTGGGCCGGGATCAGGAGGGTCTCCTCCAGGATCCGTGGGTTGTGGGCCATGACCGAGGCACCCGGTGCAGGCGTTTCGTCGCAGGCGTCAGGCTCCAGGGCGTAAGGCCCGAAGTCCACAAGGGTCAGCCTGGGAAGGGCTTGTGCCTCGGGGGCGGCTTTTTTCGCTCGGGCCACCAGGTCACGGATTTGCCTTGAACCGTCGTCTTTAAAGGCCAGGAGAAGGGTCAGGGCCGAGGGCTCTTCGTCGATCAGCTCAAGGGCCTCAAGGCGTTTTTGGGGCTTGAGGCCTGCAAGGCAGGGGACGAGATCCGCTTCCTTTGCCAGTTCCAAGAGGGCCTTTGCCTCCCTGCAGTCCAGGATAAAGGAAAAGAGGCAATGTACAGGGGGATTCACCTGCTTGACGTAGGCGATATACGCGCCAAAGGATCCCTGGAACTCTTCCCAACCCGCTTCAAGGCCTTCGGGGCTTGCCGCTGCCAGGAAGGTGAGGGCGCGGAGGCGCGTGGCTTCGTCTATGGTCCAGATGAAGTCTTTTATCCTGCAGTCGTAGTAACTCTCCATCTCGAAGGAGAGCTTTTCAATGGCGTGGGCGGCGATGGGGGCCACCTCGTCAAAGGGCTTTTCTCCACGGACATAGGCCAGGGCATCGTCGGCCATGGCGGCTTTGAAGGAATCCCGGGTCATTTCCTGGTGCAGGCTCTCAATCAGCTCAGGGGGGCAGGAGGCCGAGACCACCGCCACACGGGTGCTGTACAGGAAGGAGCCGTACCCCTGGGCCATCTCCCTGAAGAGGATGGGCACTATCCAGGGGCGGAGAAGGGGGACGTATCCGGTGTCGGTTTCCTGGAGGAGAAGCCATCGGTAGCCGTTGTCCCCCGGGTTGGCGGCCTCTTCCAACTCGGCCTGCTCCAGGGCTTCGGCCTCGGAGGGGACAGGACTCACCTTCCCAAGGATGGGGGCGCTGGCTGTGGGGTCTGCCACTGACAGGATGGCGCCATGGCTTCGGGCGCGGCTGACAAAGACGCTTTCCGGGCAGGTCAGGCTTGAGTTGAGCACGGTGGTGAGGGTGTCGAAAAAGAGTTGCCGGCCCAGGTCGAACCCGAAGTCGGGAAAGGCTTCCTGGGTGTCTTTGAAAAAATGGAGCTGTGTGGACTTGGGCAGAAGCCCGAGCCCGTCCCTGAGGTCCCGCTTGTTGTTGGCGTGGATTTTTCCGAAGAAGCTGCGGTCTTCCTCTGTCTCCCCTTCGGTGAACATCTCCATGAGGCTGTGGTAAAGGGAGGCCTTGTCCTCGTTGTTCTGGCACCGCTCCACCTTCCATGCCCAGATACCGGGTTTTGGAAATTTGAGCCTCTCCAGGTTGTCCTCAAAGGTGATTTCGTCCGTGACGGTGTCCATGAACTCATCGCGGTAGGAGGCCCGGTGGATGAAACTCAGGTTTCGCAGGCTCTTTACCGGGGCCAGATCAGCCATGAGCATCAGGGCGCGCGAAGCGGCTTTGCTGATGGAAAGGGGCATGAGGGCCAGGAAATAGGCCGTGATCTGGATTTTCTGGATGTGGTCGGAGACGCCAGTGAAGAGTTCATAATGGGCCTGCCTGGCATGGCTTCGGCTTTCGCGGACCCCAAGGCGGGTTTTCATGATCTCAAGGGCTTCCTCGTGGGTGAGGCGCTCCCCCTTGGGGGGCTGGAGCTGAGCCAGCTCCTCGGGGGTGAGTCCCTCTTTGCCCACCTTCATGGCTTTCATGATGAGGTCCCTTGGAGGGGCCGCAGGCTTCACCCCGCGGACGTAGGTTTTGACTCGGTTCCAGTCTGCCAGGGCTTTTTCCAGCCTTTCTGCCTCTTCCTGTGTGGGGCGCATGTGCTCGGGCCGGTTCGGGTCACGGAGCTTTTGGGCTTTTTCTGCGCAGATAAAGCTGGAGTGGTCTTCCACCTCGTCAAAGAAAAAGGGGAGGAAATGGGTCTCCACGTAGGTGACGAGGGTATCGGTGAGGGTGTCGTGGGCGTTTTCGGTGAAGTCGGTGTGAAGCGCGCACGCGGCAAGGGTCATGAGGCCTGGATCTTTGTGGGAAAAGAGATCGGCCAGGAGGGACGTGGCGTCCTCCCGGTGCTCGCGCAGCAGCCTGGTACAGGCGGTAAGGTTTTTGCCGAAGACGTTGTCGTTGTCTCCGGTGAAGGTGCTGAGGTTCTGCTTGAAAGCCTGGCGCCAGTCTGAGCCGTATCGGGTCTGGAAGTCCGCTTCGGATAGCATCTCCCATTCATCGGTGATGAAATCCACCGTGTCCATGGCAAAGGGCTGTTGACCGAAAAACCGGTGGAACACATCTAAAAATCGGAGGATGCACTGTTCTCCCCGGGCGACCTCTGAGGAGGTGAGGTCCTCGTCGCAGTGGTCGTAGACAAGGTCCCGGATGGTGGCGTGGAACTCTTCAAGGAGGCTGTCAAACCCTCCCACATGCCAGGTAAAGGTTTTCAGGATTTTGTGATTGCCTTTTCCGGCCAGGTCCATGGGATCGCAGGGCGCCAGGGTGTCAAGGACCTCAGGTTTATGCCCGTGCTCAACATAAGCCCAGATGGCCTCCCCGTTGTCAAAGGCCCCTTCAATGAAAGACTGCCACTGCTCCGTGGCCTCTCCACGGTAGTAATAACAGTCGTCGTCATCCTCTTCTTCGGCGGGTCGTGGAGAGACCAGGGGACGACCCAGGAATGCCTCGATCTCGTCGTGGAGTTCTGCTGCCTCGTTGTCGGCCTGGTCCCGCACCCCTTTTCGGCTGAGGATTTCAAGGTGGTCGTCTTCATCGACATACTCTTCGCCGCTGGTGAGCATGGTGATGTAAAACCCGTCAATGGGGCGCTCCACATGGTCCCGTTCATCTTCGCTGTACTGGAGGAAAGGCTGGCTGGCAAACCGTTCCTTCATGGCCTCTTTGAAGTAGGCGTGGTCGTCGGGGTGCTTGCGAAGGTGCCGCAGAAGGTCGCGCTCTTCTTCCGATGCATCGATCATCATCCCTTCGGTGTCCATGCCGTGGGAGGCAAACATCATGGTTCGTACCTCGGCGTTGTCGCAGTAACAGAAGGCCTTGATGAGGTCCCGGGTGATGCCGCACCGGCGTACGAGCATGGGGAGGTAGCCCAGAATGTAGTCGGCGTGCTCCGTGTCCCAGTAAGGGATGAAATAGGCCCCCAGGAGATAAGTGTACTCGGGGAACCTGCGTGCAATGATGTACAGGATGTCCACACCGAACACGGCGACATCGTCAATCCACATGGCCGAGGTGTCGTTCTGCTTGCGGGCGTACTCCACGATGGCCATGGCCGCGTCCAGGATTTCTGCCTTTAGCTCCGGGTGGTCACAGGCCTTGAGAAAGAGGTGGGTCTCGGAATAGAGAAACTCGTCGAGGCGGGTGCTCTCCACGGGTGCGGCCGAGCCCCTTTTGAACCGGTAGACCTCCTCGGCAAGGGAGGTGTTTTCGATGTCCGAAAGGGTTATGGCCGTCCCGGACTCGGTTTCGACATATACGTTGCAGTAGGAGAACATGTCCTCGGTAAAGGCTTCTTCAGAACGTATAAGACGACCGTATGTCTGGAGACCCGTCTTGATAGACCGGATGTCTTGGGGGTCAAAGGTTATTTTGTTTGTTGTATGAAACTGCTCCATGGAAACACTCCGCAAATGGGCTTAATTCAGATGGCATGACTGGTGGGTCATGATTGTTTTTTAATCTCGGGGTAAACGGTTTTCTTATTCTTCTTGGCAGGTGCTTTTGACCGTGGGGAAAGGGCATGTGACATGCGTCCGACAGGTATGGCTCCGGCAAAAAACGACGGACTATAGCAGAAATGAATCGGATGAGCAAAAGAGAAAGGAAGAGGGGGCTCAGGCCTGTCCATGATGCCTGAACGCATTCCATGGGCTGAGGCGAAAGGGCGGAACCCGGATATGTTATGCCTTGGGTGAACCCGTCCTCAAGCTGTCTGGGCTGCAGGTGGGGGCCCTGTCTTCAACAGCTCACGGCCCGAGTCCACGGTGGGGTGAACCAGCTCAGGGAGCAACTCGGCACGAAACCGTCGGGTGTCGCCGTGGTATCCCACCCGGCCGATGGTGATGAAGTCACGGGTCAGCGGGCTGCGGGTTCCAAAGAGCCTGGAGAACCCTTCACAGGCGGCTGCGGCGGTGTAGATCATCCAGATAGGCATCCGCCAGGGGCGATGCATGCCCCACAGGTCGCAGGATAGGTCGAGGAACGACTGCAGGGTGTCGTCCCCCTCATCGCCCACATGGTAGATGCCTTTTGCCTCCTTGTTTGTTGCCGCGGCCACGACTGCTCGACAAAAGTCTGTTCGGGAGATGAGGTGGATGGGGGTGGGGTCGCGCCATACCCCGAGAAGAGATCGTGCGGCGCACCACCGTGCCGCATCTATCATCAGGATGCCCCTGCCGTACACCATGCCCGCACGCAGGGAAATGGGTGTCTCCATTTCACGAAAGAGGTATTTCTCTTCTGCAAGGCGTGTCTGTGCGTGGACGGACTCAGGGGAGCCGTCCAGATGTCCTGTCGCGGGTGAGGCTTTTGTTGTCGGGCCTTCCACGTGGGGAAAGCTGATAAGAATCACCTTCCGGATTCCTTCGGCCTTTGCCGCGTCCACAAGATTTTTAAAGTATAGGGTGTTTGTGGTGGGCAGGAATTTTTCCGGGCCTGCCTTGAAGAGGACTCCGGCAAAGTGGACAATGGTGTCCACGCCGTGCAGGCAACCCTTCAGCGTTTCCGGCCTTGCAAGGTCCCCTTTGCGTATCTCGATTTCGGGGTTGTTGCGCAGGGCCTTGCTCACGGGGGTTCGGTGTTCCATCAAGATCAGCTTGGCGGGGGCGTTTTCGGCCACGATATGCGATGCGAGCATCCCACCCAGATTACCTGCCGCGCCGGTAATGAACAGGTTCATAGTGTTTTGACTCCTGATTAAAATAATCCCTTCCTTGCAAATCTATAGAGATATGGCTTAAGTATTATCAGCGTAGGAAATGTGGGCTGGAAAGTAAAGGTCCAGGGCTCGATGGCAAGGGTATTTTCAACCCGGCATGTGTGGCGGGGTGGGAATCCGCAGCACCAGAATGGCAGCTCACATCCACGGATTCCAGCCATTGTGTTGTGCCCGGGGCCTGATCATATCAACCTTCGGAGGAGCACATGGAAAAGATTCTGATTGTCGGTTGCAAGAAGGCCATGGATGATGTGTGTATCGGCTGTTCGCGGTGCATGGTGGGGTTCAACCGCCGTGAAGGCGAGTTTCAGCGGTATGAAGAAGACGCCGAGCTGATGGGGCTCTTGAACTGCGGGGACTGCCCCGGGGCCACCATCGTGACGCGGCTGGCCCAGGTGAACCTGTGGAACAAGCCCATGGGTGAGACCCCCACCAAGGTTCATATTGCCCCCTGTATCACCGACCACTGTCCCCACAGCGAGACCCTGATCAACAAGATCAAGGCCAAGGCCGGGGTGGAGGTGGTGGAAGGCACGCACCCCTATAAGCCCAGCGATATTTTTTCCTGATTCGGGGCCTGGTCCGGGCGTCGCCCGCAACACAGGTTTGCGGGCGATGTGTTTCGCCTTTTTTTATGGTGTGCCTCGCTTGTGCGGGGAGGCATCAGTAGTTGGCTTCGTCCATGGCATAGGACTCAAAATCCTGTTCGAGCAGGAACTTTGTGATCATATCGCTCACCGCGTCCGCAGTGTCCACGCGGTAAATTCCCCGCTCATCTTTCCCGGTTTTGCGTTTGACGTTGGCAACAATGGCCTGCAGGGTGGCTGTGGTGATGCTGACGTTGGCGTTGATTCGCAGTAAATCCTCATTGTTAGACATCTTAATTATCCTTTATTGATAATGTATAGTATTTTTTTTTATCCAACACGACCGCTTGGATAGCCTCGGCCGTTGGTTGCGAGTCTCTGCAAGAGTACTTGGAAGAGACGCCTGCCGCGTCAAACGAGTATACAGCATCCATGGGAAAAGTCATCCATCATGCAGAGCTGGGGGCAGGGCAAACGCATTGAACTGCAAGTTGCCTCCGGCGGGTCGCTTTTTGGATAAAGCACCGCAAAAACTTTTCGGGTGCATGCATTTCAGGCGAAATCAATCGAAATACGAGCACATTTGAATCCGTCGTTTTCTCATGGACTCTCCGGGTTAGGCTACAGGCACGGTCAGGGTCGCCCGGGCACCGCCACCGGTTCGGTTTTCTATCGTGATATCACCCCGGTGCAGCTCGGCGATCTCTTTGACGAAGTTCAGCCCGAGGCCGGTGCTTTTTTTGGCGTTCCCGGGGCGCTGCAGGGAGAAGAATTTTTCAAAGAGCCTGCTCTGGGCATAGTCGGGAATGCCGGGTCCCCGGTCTTCAACCGAAAAAAAGGCCAATGAACCTGTGCTGTCGGTTGCGATGCGGATGGTTTCACCGGGGGAGCTGAAATCGAGGGCATTCTGGATGAGGTTGGAGATGGCCTGCTTCAACAGAAAGATATCCCCTGTGACCGTAAGGTCCCGGTTGATTTCCTGGACGAGATGGATTCTTTTTTGGGTGACAAGGGGCAATAGCCGTTCGGTGACGCTGTCGGTCAGGCAGTGGAAGGCCACGGGCTCGACCTGCTTCAACCCCTTCATGTTTTCGATGGCTGCCAGCTCCAGCATTCTGTCAACGAGCTCCCGGATTCGCCTGGACTCATTTTGGATATTGCGGATAAAGCGCAGGCGCTGCGGTGCCGGCATCTCCTCCTCCAAAAGCTCTGCGGCCCCCTGGATTGCCGAGATGGGACTTTTGATTTCATGGGTGAGGGTCTGGACGTAGGTTTCGACGTATTGGCGTCCTTCAAGGGCCTCTTTCATGCTTTCGAAGGCCCGTCCCATTTCGCCGATTTCACTTTGGTCCAGGCTGGGCAGGGCCGCTTTTTTTCCGTTTCGGATATCCTCGGCATACCGGGTGAGCCTTTTGATGGGACGCGTGATGAAGAGGATGAGGAATAAACCTGCCACGAGGGCCACAGTCAGGGCGATGATGCTTCGTTTGATGATTTTTGATTTGGCAATAAGCAAAAAACTGTTGATGTTGGTGGTGGGCTTGCCCACGGTGAGGACCCCTTTGATCTGGTCTTCGATGAGGATGGGGGCTGCAACATACAGAACCGTCGGAGCATTCGGGTCGACGCCTTCGCGGCTTGATCGTGCGCCGTATTTTCCTTCGAGGGTCAGTGAGACATCGCGCCATTGTGAATAATCGGTACCCGCCGGCTCTTTGTCCAGGGAGTCGAAGAGAAGAATTCCCCGGTTGTCCGTGATATAGACCCGCATGTCCACGCTGGTTTTGTTCAGGTGATAAATTTTTGAGGCAAATTCCCGGGCATAGGCATGGGCAAACGCACCCCGGAGCTTGTCGGGGGCAAAAGTGCCGGTTTCCATGTCATGGGAGACAATGGCAGCCATGATTCGGGCTCCGTCCACAAGGGACTCTTCCACACCTTCCAGGTAGCGGCCCCGTATGCTGGTCAGGGTATCGTGGGTGATATAGTAAAATCCAAGGGAGAGTATCAGGAAAAAGGCGATGAGGATCCGGGCTGCAAGCTTCATGACGTCTCTTTCAGGGAGTATCCGATGCCTCGGTGTGTCCGGATGGGATCCATGTCCGGCCGTATTTTTTTGAGCTTGGCACGGATGTTTTTGATATGCACGTCCACGGTTCTGTCCATGCTCATGCCCGGCTCGTCCCAGACCCTCTCCATGAGCCTGTCCCGGGAAAAGATCTGGCCTGGCCGGGAAATAAAAAGAGACAGCATCCTGTATTCATACCTGGAGAGGTCAAGGGGGGTGGAAAAATAGCTGATCTTCAGGCGTGATTCGTCTACCTGAAAGAGCTGATCCCCCTTTATTTTCTGAGGAGGGGCGGTGGCCACGGCCGTCCTTCGCAAAATGGCCTTGACCCTTGCAGCCAGTTCCCTGGGGCTGAAGGGCTTGACCATGTAGTCATCCGCCCCAATTTCAAGCCCGACAATCCTGTCCACTTCGTGGGACCTTGCCGTCAGGAAGATGATAGGTACCGTGTGGTTTTTTCGGATGGCTTTGCACAGTTCCATTCCGTTGATATCGGGCAAGCCGATATCCAGAACGATCAGATCCACACGCCTTTCCTCAAGGAGCTTCAGGACACCCACCCCTTCGGTTTGCCACAGGGTCTCAAACCCTTCTGTGGTCAGGGCATATCGTATGTTCTCGGCAATGGCCGGTTCGTCTTCCACGATCAGGACAAGAGAATCCATAATTTATACTCTTTTCATATCCACTTCATATTGGGTTCATGTCCCCGGGCTAAAAAGGGTGTGCGTGTGATGGCCTCATTGGGGCCGGCGATTTCGGAGCTCCACCTGGGCCATGCAGACAGGCACACGCCTTCCGGCCCTGATTTTATAGCCTCGACAGTCGATCATATCAATAAAAAATCAGCAGGAGACGTGGACCATGAATGCGTTGTTTTTGAAGAAAACCGGCATTATCGCCGTGTTGGTTGTTGTGATGTTTGTGCCGCTCACCGCCATAAAATCACTTGTCACCGAGCGGAGGACGCGGGGCATGGAGGCTGCCCGCGAGGTCTCCAAAACCTGGGGCGGAGAGCAGACGGTCACCGGTCCTGTGCTGACCATTCCCTTTGTCGACCAGGAGAATGCGACCCGCTATGTCCACTTTATGCCCGAAGCACTTGAAGCCTCGGGAAAACTGGTCCCGGAAAAGAGGCGACGGGGAATTTACGAGGTGGTTGTCTATAAATCGGAAATCACGCTGAAGGGAACCTTTGCGCTTCCTTCGTTTTTTGAGAGCGAACCGGCCGTGGACAGGATCCTCTGGGACAAAGCCTTTTTAAGTGCGGGGATTTCGCAGCTCCAGGGGGTCCAGAGCAAGGCCCGGTTTCTCTGGCAGGATGAGCCGTGCCGAATTCGTCACGGAAAGACACCGGGGGCCCCAATAAATGGCCTTCACGCCTCGGTGTTGCTTGAAAACAGTGCCCTGGGGCGAGCACTTCATGCTCAGGGCTCGCCGGACGACAGTGTTCACCCCTTCTCCTTTGAGATCTACCTGCCCTTGCAGGGAGCCGGGCGGCTGAATGTCACCCCCGTGGGCAACACCAATATCGTGGATCTTAGCTCCACCTGGGAGCATCCCGGATTCCAGGGCCGATACTTTCCCACATCCAGGGAGATCAGCCCGGACGGGTTCACCGCCCACTGGGATGTGACCAATTACGACGGACTCCTTGCCCGGGCCTGGACGTCGGGCAAGGAGCATGCATTCATCTCTTCATCGACTCTGGATCCCCTTTCCTTCGGGGTGCAGCTGGTCCAGCCCGTGGATTTCTACACAAAATCCGAGCGGTCGGTGAAGTATGCCCTGGTGATCATCACCATTACTTTTTTAACGTTCTTTATTTTTGAGGTGGTGAAAAAGAGCCGTATTCACCCCATGCACTATATCCTGGTCGGTATTTCCCTTTCCCTGTTTTACCTGCTCCTGCTCTCCCTGTCCGAGCATCTTGGGTTTTCCTGTGCATATCTTATTGCCGGAGTCGCGAGCATTTCATCCATCGGGTTTTACTCTGCGGGTTTTCTCTCCGGCGCAAAGGACTCCGTCATTGTTTCCATGCTGCTGTCTGTCCTTTTCGGGGCCTTTTACGTCATCCTGCAGCTCGAAAACTTATCTCTGGTATTGGGCTCGGCTGGTCTGTTCCTGATTCTTGTCGCCATCATGGTCATCACAAGGAAAGTCGACTGGTATGAGTCCTTTGGTGGTGTCGATTCCCTGGAATAAGGCGTTTCGATCCTGCAACAAAGGAAGCGGAGAGCCGTTGGTATTGGGTGGGTTTTTTGTGTGCGGCACAGCGCCTCCCTCCAGGAGGGGGCGCCGTGGTGTATCTGCAGGGGAAAGGAAGGTAAATGGTCTGAAGGGTTAGGCCTGTTTCGGTAACTCTTCGCTGAACGAGGTGAAGCCCATTAAATCCGTGAATTCGATATTCTGGTCTATTTCATCCAGTATCCATTCATTTTTATCGTTCTTCATGAACTTCCATAACTCCTGGAAAGACTCCGCTGTATCGGATTTACCGGAAAGAATGTCTCCTGTTTCCGTATCAATGGTGTAATCGATCATGCTCCCACGGATAAAAGTCCAGAGCCGGTCCTTGGTATCGTCCTTGAAGTCCGCCACCTCCACAATTTGAGCATTGGTCAGGTTTATCTGTTCCAGGATATTTTGCCTGTTTTGGGAAAGCATCTGGTCTGTCTGGGTCTTGTGTTTGTTGTAAAGGCGTTCGCTCATGTAGGCTTTTGCAACCTCCTGGTTTCGACGTGTCCACGCTTCCTGAACCTTGAAAAAAGCCATTTCAATACGTGCTTTGGTTTTGTTCATGTCCCATGAGCTGTCCAGTGCTTCAAGCCGGGACAGAAGGGCTTTGCTCTTTGTGTTTTTTTTGGCGAGCAGGATGGTCATAACCAATGAATAGACAAAAAGAAATGGGGCCAGGAGAATGGCGATGAGTGACCCGCCAGCCCCACCCCCACTCCCACCGCCACTGAAACCGCCCCCTCCGCCTCCTCCCCCGGCCCGGGCCAGTATGCTTTCAGGCAGTAAACAAAGCAGAATGATAATAAGTGTTACAAGTCCTAAACATGTTGCGGCTTTTCTACTATTCATTGTTGTCTCCCGTCTATACTTGATGTCGGTGATACCGTGCGCCGGAACCGATTCCTAAGGTGAGCACCTCTGTGGTTTGTTGAAAACACGCATTGGGCGAATATGGTTAAGGATTAGAAATAATTTTATTTTTGTTGTGTATTTGCGAGAGGTAATGGCTTGGAACAATATAAAAAAATTAATTATATATACTATGGAGACGAATGTGCTGCAATAAAAAGCTATCTGGTTTTGGCGATGAGAGTATTTGTGGGGGGCGTATCGTGCCTGTCCCCCCTTTGGTTTTGATATTTCATTTCCGTAGAGGGCTTCATCGGGTGGGTGCCCCGTGGCACATAAAAACAGACAGGCGTTTGATCTGTTGCGTTCCTGTGACACAATGGGGTAGACCACAGCAGGAACAATGAGGATAGATCCCTTCGGACAGATAAAAACAACCTGTTAAACTGAATACGGATGGCCAGACCAAACGATGATTCATCAATCACAGCACAACGACGGAAAAAAGAGGGCGGTCTTGTTTTCAGTTCAAACCCAAGGCCTTTCCGACGACGAGAACGAGTCGTCGCTCCTTGAACTGAAGCGCCTTGTCAAAACCATGGGGCTTGAGGTCGTGGCCACGCTGACGCAGCGCCGGCCAAAGCCGAACACGGGAACCCTTGTGGGGGAAGGCAAATTGAAAGAGCTTGCCGCCTATACCGGGGGCACCGGCGTTGTCGAAGGGTTCAGTCGAAAGTCAGAGGACACGGACTGTGACGACGTGGACGAGGATGATTTCTCCGACGGCTTGGATGATCCGGATGACGGGGTCTCAAGTGGTGGCCCCATGGCACCGGACTCCGCCCATGCCGATGTTGTCATCTATGATGGCGAAATCACCACCAAGCAGCTGCAGAACCTTGAGGAGGCCACCGGGGTTGAGGTGTTGGACCGAACCGGAGTCATCCTCGAAATCTTCAGCCGCCACGCCAAAAGCCGGGAGGCCCTCATTCAGGTGGAGATTGCCAAGTTGGTTTATCTGGCGCCGAGGATACGGGCTTCGCGCATGGGGGGGGATCGTCAAGGCGGGAGCATCGGGGCCAAAGGGGCAGGGGAGACGTCCCACGAACTGGACAAGCGGCGCATCCGGGATCGCATATCCGAGCTCAGGGCACGCCTTGTCGATATTCACAAGGAGCAGGTCAGGCGGCGCAGTCGCAGGAAAGAAAATTTTCAGGTTTCCCTTGTCGGCTACACCAATGCCGGAAAGTCTTCGCTGATGCGAAAGCTCACCGGCAGCGACGTGCTGGTTGAAGATAAACTGTTTGCAACCCTTGACACCCGCGTGAAATCCATGCAGCCGGAGGCTTTTCCGCCCGTTCTCGTCTCGGATACCGTTGGGTTTATCAAGAAACTACCCCACGACCTGGTGGCCTCATTTCAATCCACCCTGGATGAGGCCCTGGCCGCATCGCTGCTTTTGTTTACCGTGGATGCCTCTGATCCCGCATTTCGGTCGCAGCTGGAGGTCACGAAATCGGTCCTGGAGGAGATCGGGGGAGAAGATATCCCGAGCCGTTTGATCCTGAACAAAAGGGACAAGCTCACAACAGAAGAGCTGGAAGCGCTGCAGGATGAATTCCCCGACGGCATTTTTATTTCTGCCCATAACCCCGAGGATGTGGCCTCGGTTCGAAAGGAAATCCTTGATTTTTTTCAGGGGAACATGGTCGAAGGCACGATGGTGATCCCTTACGCAAAAGGTCATGTTTTGGGTCAACTGAGAACCAGGGCCAGTATTATCGGTGAGTCCTACGATGAAACAGGCACGGCCGTGACCTTCAAGACCTTTCCGGAAACATTGGCCTGGTTACAGAAAAAAATGGATGAGGCAGAGTAAAATCGTTTATTTTTCCACAGGGTGTTTTTCCGAGGATTCTCGACTGTCTTGGGTTCAAAACAGCATAATATAGGAATCTTATAAAAATAAGGCCTTCCACCAGCCACGGCTGGTGGAAGGCCTTGAAAATTAGGGGAATGATCGAATCATTCGGTGTCGGCTTTGGTCTTCCGGGATGTTTCTATAAGTAGTTTCAGGCGCTTTCGATTTGTCTCAATGGCGTCTTTTTTTTTCTTTATTGCTGACTCATCCGTGGTTTTATTTAAGCTGCTCTCCAACTCCTCAATCTCTTTGAGGAACATCTGCTTTTGCCTCTCTAACTCTTCCGCTTTTTCGGCCTTGTCAAAGGCAATGTCTTCTGCCAGCGTTTTTTCCTCCTCGGGTGGGTGAACCGCGCGGGCGGGAGGGATCACACGCGTCTCATCACGAAGTTTTTTCTGGTTCATGTAGGAGGGCGACATAATCTCTATTCCGCCTGCGTGCAATGTATCCAATATGGAGCCGTACAGATTCGAACGCTCGGAAATCAGGTGTTTTGATTTTCCGAGGAAACCGGACAGGCGGTATGTAATGGAAAAATCGCCCAGCTCCAGGATATGCACGAAGGGCTCTTCAAGGTCGCATGCTTGGGCTGCCTGGGTGAGGTGGCGCTTGATTTCGAGGTGATTCACATCGTAGCCGAGGGAGAGCGTTGCAGAGATGATGGTTCCGGAGTTGCGGGTGGTCGTCACCGGGTTGTTGATGAAGTAGGTGTTGGGCAGGGCAATCAGGTCACGTGTTTCTGTCTGGATTTCCGTATCAAACAACCCCCGCTCGGAAACCCGGCCGAAATTATCTCCGACGCGGATGAAGTCACCGACCCTGAATGGCTTTGTTATGCGAAGCAGCACCCCGGCCATAAGATTGGAGGTGATGGTTGTGGAGGAAAATGCCAGGACCCCGGATATTAAAATTCCCATGAACCCTATCAACTGGTTCCGGGCGTTTTCGCTTACGGGCAAAACAAGGAGGGTGACAAGTACTCCTATGATGGCCAGGCCGAGGAGGATGAGTTGACGAGGGAACTTCAATTCATCTCCAAGGGCTGAGTGCCTGCCGATGAGGAGCCAGAAGATGGCCCACAGGGTGGCTCCAACCAGTACGACGGTCCCGACGAAAGGCATAAATTGAGCAATGGTATTGAGCATGGCTTGTACCAAGGCCTGTTTTTATTCGTGTCCCATGGTGTTTTGAAGATTGATCATTGACTGTTGCCCCACGGTTATAAGACCGGATTGAGGGCGATTGAGGTCCACGACGAGGGTCATGAGCACCGCAAAAGCAAGGGGCAAGGGGATCACTGCGACGAATCTTCGTTTACCGGTGAGGCCAACCTGAGTGCCCATGGTCAGCATGGTAAGGGCCGTGATGGCAGCCAGCGCTACCCAGACACTGTGGGGAATCCGGTTGTGGATGGCAACCGTTACCCGTTTTTCATGCATGTCGATGACGTCATTGGTGGCCTGTATCATCAGTGCGGTGTTTGTGGTGGGGTTTTCCGACGCTGCGGCTGAAACCTGAATCCATATGAGGTCATGGATTTCGACGGATTTTTCCAGCGCGACATGTATGTCTGCGCGGTTCATGGCCGCCTTCAGGCGAATGTCCACATATTCTTTTAAGAGCCGCTTCACTTCCGCTCCGTGCTGCGTATCAATCAGGTCGGATCTCAGGTATGCTGTGCCGACCGCATTGGCTTCTTCGAGAACATTCTTTTTTCTGAGGTCGTGCTGGGACAGGGCCATGGAAAAGGTGAAGGCCAGAACAAAGGCCAGCATTCCCAACAAGCCGCCAACCATGGGCCCCAAGGACGTCTCGGCATCCTTGTCCTGGCGGGCTTTCGCGCGTAAGCCGATCTGACAGCCCACTTCATAAAATCCAAGCATGAGCATAGCTGTACCAAGATAGAACCAAGTAATAGGCAAGGATTCGAAAAGACCAGAATTCATTTGGCCCTCCAATATTTTTTGTTAACACTCGCCTGAGTGAGGTTTTATTACGTGGTGTGAGGAACGAGGGCTGCTTTGAAACGCCCTTTTCCACTTTCGTGTGCTCGCCCGGTATTGGCATGGACGTGATCTTATGGGGGAACCTGAAATGAAAAACGGGAAGTTTTATGGGGTGAATCTTTATGACTTTCCAAGAGTTTATCATATATGCTGAGGATAAGACAAGGACAACGCCGCGGGGTCCTGCCCGGAGGTGATGGTAGGGGTGGCATTGCAGGCGGTGCAAGGACGCCCGGAAAAGAAGGGCTTGGAAGTCCTGGGAAATTGAATGCGTGAATGTTTGCGAAGAAACAGCAGGTTGTCATGGCTGCTTTGTTCAATGCAAGGGTGGCGTTGAGGGGGTGAAAGCATGTGCGTCTTGTTTAGCGTTTGTGCTCCGAATAACGATAGTCCAGCCCCGGCGCTGATGGCATGCCGGATTAACCGCCCTTGCTTCGACTCAAGCGATTGTCGCCATCGTTTGCGATGGCTTCAAACAGAGAGTCCAGTGCTGGAAAAACATCCCATCGATCTTTTTTAAGGCTCCCTGCGATATGATCAATAACCCGGAGTTCCAGGGAGTCGATCCGTTTGCCTTTCCACAGTGTATCAGCCACCGCAAGGATCAGTTCTTCAAGAGAGCATTCCATGTCCTGCCATCGGGCATGGGACAGGCAACATCGAGCCAACGTGGGGGAGATACCCTTTTCCAGAAGCATTTTTTCTCCCGCGGGTTCATGGTTGGACCCGGGGGCCGATATCTCATGGGGATGGACGATTTTGCCAGCATCATGAATGACTACAGCCATTTTAACAAACTCTGAATCGATGGGGACGTTCAGTTTTTCACATTGGTGCAAAAGCATCTGCGCAGCCTCACCAACCAGTCTGACATGGTTCAGCAAATGTTCAGACGCGCCCATGTCTTTTACGAGACATAACGCCTCTTTTTCTGATGCAATCACAATGATTTCCCTTTGCTTGGCAGTCTGTTTTATTCCACTTCGGACAAACGGCTGCTGGCCTTTTGAAAGGCCCGGACAAATCCATACGATGGACAGGCTCCTTATGGCGTGAAGGATAGGGAAGGGCCTGTCCGTCGGCGTTGCTACTCATACAGCTTGAAAAGCTCCCGGCCTATTTCGGCAATCGCTTTGTTTCGCTCGTCAAAAGAGGCCTTTGTCTGTGTTAAATACACACAGACGATAAATGGCGGCTGCGTTTCAGGCCAGACAACAGCCGTTATCCCCCTGGAGCCATGACCGCCGGCCCCTGATCGATCGGCAATGGTCCAGCCATCTGGAAGTACGGAACGAAGCAAGCTGCCCGAGATCTTATTGCTCCTCATCCACTGTGTGAGCTGTGTTTTTGAGGCCTTTGACAACACATCGCCAAAAAGCAGGACGTGCAGGCTGTCCGCCATCGCATTCGGTGTCGTTGTATCTCTCACGTCCCCTTCAAGGGCTTCACCCAGCTCCGGCTCCATGCGATCCAACCGGGTGACGGCATCACCAATAGAGCGCATAAATGCTGTCAACGCCGTTGGACCACCCGTTTTATCTAAAACGATATTTGCGGCCGTGTTGTCACTCATGATCATCATGGCAGCGCATGCCTGTTTCAATGAGAACGCCTGGCCTGCGTGGTGTTTGGTTACCGGTGACCATGTGATGAGTGACGTTTTCTCTATAACGACTGAATCGTCGAATGATACCTTTTTTTGTTCCACATCAAGAAGGGTTTTGGCGCAGGCCAATGTCTTAAACGTGCTCATCAGCGGAAAGCGGATGTCTCCTTTATAGCTCCATGACTCTGACGTTTCCACTTCATACAGCGAGACCCCCACACGGGCGCCTAACGCGTGCTCGATCTCTTTTATCCTGTTTTCAAGGGGGGTATAGCGTGCGCCATTGGCTGGGGCGTTTTGGGGAGCAGGGCCACCCTGTTTTGCTGCGATGCACCCGGAAAAATAGCCAATTGCCAAAAGTAAAACCGTCAGTTTTAGTAACTTCAATGATCTTTCCTTTAAGATATGTCCGTGGCGTCGGCGTGTGACTATACGGGCGCTCACGCACACTGCCGGGTGCCGAAAAAGGCAAACAGTCTGATTTCCCGCAAGGTATTGTGCCTGGTCGGCGCGGGTGTCTATTGTATGAGGTGCCGCCGGATGGTTACGCGGTAAGTCCTCTGGAAGGAACGCCTGTTGACTGAAAAAGGGTTTAGCATAAGCACTATTTTTAGACAAGAGGGGGGGCGAGAGGCTCAGGCTGAAGGTAAGGGGGTGTATTCCACTTTAAAGATAATATAGATATACTTTTTTACTTCTTTTCTATACGCTATGTCTAAAGGTGACGGGGGTTGCTTAAGTCATGAAAATGTTACGCGATATTTATCTTTAGAAAGTAGGGTATGATGAAAACACTTCGGACCGTTTTTTTTAGTGCTTTTCTTTTTCTGCCTGCCTTTGCTCTGGCAGGAAATTGTGACAACCCAACAAATGATTTTGATGGCGTCTATTGTCTCACCAAGAGTTATGTGGCCGCAGATACCCAACTCAATGAAACGTATGACCAATTGCGTTGCTTTCTGACCGAGAGGCAGAAACGAAAGCTAAAAAAAGAACAGATACAGTGGATGAAAGAGAGAAATACGGCGTGCGGCATAGTCCGTGAGGGACGTTTTTTTGTTGATCTCAATCTTGCCACACAATCAACACGATCGCGGTTGTCATACTTGAACAAAGAGCTTCAGCGATTCAAAAAAACGGGGGGAGTCAGCCTTGGCGTTCCTTCAGACGCCAGCAAACCATTGGACCCGCCTCCCTTGAATTTACCGCGGCCATACAAAGTCAGCACCTTTTCGGCCATGTATTTTAACGGGACGGACCATGTGAGCTCAGAAACGGTCCCGCGTCCTTCCATTAATTATGAGGATGACGTTTTCTGTAAAATTCCTGCCAGCAGCGTTGAAGCCGTTTGGGAGGCGAACATTGACGCCCAGGAGCCATGCAGCCTGCCCATATCGTACGCTTCGACGACACACGGAGTGGCCTCCTTTTTTTTGGATGATGTGTCCATACCCAACGGGCTGGACTCCAATGGGAGCCTTTCCATTCCCCTTGAAACCGGAACGCATCGTCTTCGAATTGAGTACAAGAACCATGGGTACAGGGCAAATTTTAGCGCAACGGTCAAGAACTATCCCGATGCACCCAGCAAAGATGACCTCCAGGTATTTTTTGAAAAAGCGTTAAGGAATTCAGCCAGGACCGTTCACATTTCGGGTGAGACCACCGACGATTTTTACAATAACGTCCGTGTATCCCTCCCTGACGAGGGCCCGGTATTTCTGTTTCTCGAGAGCCGGACATCGATCAACTGGATTTTTTATAATCAGAGCGATGTCAAGGTAAACGGTATTCTTATCTGCTGTGATTCCGGGACCTCCACAGTCACCGGGATTCGCGAAGACACGCCTATATATCACGTGGGAGCAATTGATCGATCCGTGTATCAAGGCATGCTCCCGGAAGCATTTGATTTTACGTACAAAGAAAAAAAGTTGATTCGGGCCTCATTTTCTTACTGATGTGACCGGTACCCACCGAAAGACGGTGTCTCGTGGAAATTGATGTATCATTTACGCTATAGCTGAAAGAAAAATATATGATGAATGAATACCAAAAAAAGGGGTTGTTAGCCGTCCTGCTTGTTCTCCTCTGCATCCTGCTGGTCCCTCGGTTCGTCAAACCAAAGGCCCCGGAACTTCAGGAATCCAAACCAGAATTCGTGAAATCCGGTCTGCGGGCATACCTGGAGGGGTTGCAGTATGATACACGTTCTTCGGTTAAAGCGCTTGCCTACAACCCCGCGTGCGGGGTGCTGGGTGTGGGGTATGAAAACGGAATGGTTGAGTGGCATGATACCAGCGGAACGAAAGCTCCTCAGAAATTCAAGGCACATAACATGCGGGTGACCAACATCACCATCTCAGATGACGGTACCATGGGCTTGACAAATTCTCATTTTGACGATGCAACGAGAGTGTGGGATCTCAGGACAGGGACTTTGGTAACCACAATTGCCGATGCGCGTAAAGCGTCTATAATCTTCGAAGAAACAAAAGATTACAAGGTCGTATTTGCATGCGGCTCAGGCCGCGTAAAGGTATTTGACACCCGAAGCGGTATGTATGACGATACCTATAAATTCGAGGGCTCTGCTACATCAATGGCTTTGAGTTCTGACAGGCGCTGGCTTTCAGTAGGCTCTTCAACGGGTGGTATTGATGTCTGGGAAGTGACGCGTCAGGACGATAAACTTGTTCTTGTGAAACAAGGGGCCATACAACCCTATGAAGTGGGGAACTGGGTCATTAACGTTACATTCAGCGATACATGCGACAAACTCTATACCGTGACACAAAAAGGCCAGATCGACAGCTGGAGTGTCCCGGGCCTTGCGAGAGAATACCATTTTGTATCGGGTATCAAGCATGCTTATTCAGCCGTTGCCTTAGGGGGGCGACCGAACTCAATTATCCTGATGGGGTCTAAAGATAAATGGGGACAAGGGCATAGCCACGGTGAGTTGATAGACGTGAACAAGGGAAGCAACAGGCTTGTTTTTAGCCGCGTCGCATCACATTGCGTTCCGCTGCTCTTTCCTTCCATGCACACCCTGATGGTTGCCTCCGGGAAAAAAAATCATCTCGTTGACGTGTCGCGCTTTGCGTCAGGCAACTAGGGGCTCGGCCGGAAAATAATTATACATCCTGAAATATTGATCGTTTGAGCGGTGGCGGGAATTCACCGATCGGTAAGGCCTTCATGGAATGCTATAGACGGCAATACGTGTATATTTTATTTTTGTCATAGCCCTAAAATCCTCGCAACAAAGATGCGGGGTACTCCTTTGTTCTTGTCACTGTTCCGTTGCTTCGGTAGGGCTGCGCCTTGACGGAAACCCCGCTCATAAGAATTGACAAACGGTTGGCTTCCGGGGGCACACGTTTAGCCGTGGCTGCAGGCAACTACCTGAAAATGATGCTGTCCCAGTTCGTCCGGGTCTGCCATGGCCACCCACCCCTTTGGGGTGTTGGTGAGGCGGATGCGGGTTTTGACAGGCTGGCCGTCGGGGCGCGTGAGCCTGCATGGGCGGGTGGGTTTCAGGGAGAGCAGGGAGATGAGCTGGGTGCGGGTGAGCTCTCTGCCGAAGAGGGTTTTCCAGATGACAAACCTGCAGCCGCCTTTGTCCGCGGGCCAGTTGGCGCAGCCAAAGCCCCTCTTGCCTTCGATGATGGTGCCGCCACAGGCGGGGCAGGGAGGCAGGGGTTTCTGGGCTGCGTCTGGTTTGGACGTTTTGGGTGCGGGTTGTTGGGCCTGGTTTGACTCGCAGGAAGGCCGTTCGGAGGCCCAGGGCACGGGGCCTTCGCTTTTTTTGTCTGTCTTTTTGGGCTTGGTGTCGAAGTCAAAGGTGGTTTGCCAGGTGCCCTCTTTCTGTACAAGGAGGATGGCGGCGGAGAACCGCTTTTTCTTTTTGGAGAGAAATCCGTTGTAGGGACCGGACTTTTTGGTGCGCAGGAGGTGTCCCACCATGTTCGGGGTGAGGTTCTTTCCGGCCATCTTTTTCCAGATGGTGAAGCCGCAGGAGCAGGTGTAGTTTTTGTAGGCCTCGATGACCTCGCCCCCGCAGGCCGGGCAGCGACCCACCACCTCGCCGGTCTTCTTGCGGGAGGCCGGCGCCTGGCCTTCCATGGCAAGGGTTTTGAGCTCTTCCATGGATTTTTCGACAAACCCTTTGATGGCGGCAAGGAAATTCTCGTTTGAACCGTCGTTGTCGCCTAAGGCGATGCGGTTGAGGCTCATCTCCCAACGGGCAGTCTCTTCAGGCGACGTGAGGACCCTGCTGACGGCGGTCTTCTGGAGCATCTCCACCAGGTAGCAGCCTTTGTCCGTGGCGGTGAGGGTTTTTCCCTCGCGTTTTGCGTACTCGCGCATGATGAGGATCTCCAGAATCTGGGCGCGTGTGGACTGGGTGCCGATACCGATCTCGCCCCGGAAGAGGTCCTTCATGGCCTTTTCTGAAACGTAACGTCCCGGGTTGGTCATCTCTTTCAAGATCAGGGCATCGGTGTAGGCCGGGGGCGGGGTGGTCTCTTTCTTTTCGGCGGCCACCTTCTGCTTGTGGGCGGGGTCCCCTTTGGCCAGGGGCGGGATGTGGGCCTCTTCTTCTTTTTTGGCCTTTACGGGCCAGGCCTTTCGCCATCCCGGAGAGAGGATGATTTTGCCCGTGGTCTGGAAGGTCTCTTTCGAGAATCCGGTGACGATCTTTGTGTTTTCGTAGTGGCAGTTGGGATGAAAGGCCGCGGCAAACCGCCGGAGCACCAGCTCAAAGATCTTTGCTTCGTCTGCCGAGGCGCTCGGGGGCAGGTTTTTTAAGGGGATCAGGGCGTGGTGGTCCGTGAGCTTGGCGTCGTTGAAGACCCGCTTGTTGCTAAGGGAGATGCGGCCGTGGTCCACCCCTTCAAACAGGGCCGGGGCTGTCGGGGCGAGTTTTTCCACCAGCTTTTTGACCATATCCAGATTCTGCGTTCCCAGGACCCGGGAGTCGGTGCGGGGGTAGGAGAGGCACTTTTTGTCCTGATAGAGCCCCTGTGCCACGTTCAGGGTTTTTTTTGCGGGAAACCCGAACCGCTTGTTGGCCTCCTGCTGGAGGTCGGTGAGGGAAAAGAGAAAGGGCGGGGGCTCCGATTTTTTCTCTTTTTCCGCAGACAGCACCTCGCCTGGCAAGGTGTCGGCGGTGAGCCGCTCCACTAAACGCTCGGCTGCCTCCAGGTCAAAGAGGCGCGTCTCCTTGCCCTTGAACCAGGTGCCGATCCAGGTGCCTTTTTCGTTTTTAAAGTGAACCTTGATCAGAAGGTAGGGCTCGGGCTTGAAGTTTTCCCGTTCCCGCCGTCTCTGCACCAGAAGGGCCAGGACCGCCGTCTGGACCCTGCCCACGGAGTAGAGGTCTCCCAGGCGCACGGTAAGGGCCCTGGTCCCGTTCATCCCCACCATCCAGTCCGCCACCTGCCGGTAGTACCCCGCACGCCAGAGACGGTCGTAGTCGGTGATGGGTTTCAGCCGGTTCAACGTGCTTCTCACCACGGCAGGGGTAAGGGCCTGGCTTGTCCAGAAGCGCATGATCCGCCCCTTGTCCGTAAATCCCGCCTGCAACAGGATGGTCCGGGCGATGACCTCGCCTTCGCGTCCTGCGTCCGTTGCGATAATCACCCGTGAAAGTCCAGGGGTTTTGAGGAGCTTCTTGATGACCGAGAGCTGCTTACCGCTTTTTTTGATGGGCTTGTACTTGAAGGGCTCCGGCAGGATGGGAAGGGTATCCAGGGACCATTTCTTAAAGGATGGGCTGTAATCCTCGGGGGCGAACAGCTCCACCAGATGGCCCACGGCCCAGCAGATCAGGGTGTCGTTGCCCTCGAAGTACCCTTCGCGCTTTGTGCGAACGCCCAGGGCCTTGGAGAAGTCAACCGCCACGGAGGGCTTTTCGGTGAGGATGAGAGTGGTCATAGAGCTGTCATAACGTAAAATTCTGGAAGAGGGAACGCAAAAAGATGGCGTTTAAGGTGATCTCCGGGGACGGATGTGGTGGATAGTGAACCGTGAATAGTAAGTGGTCAATGGTGAATAGCGAATAGTAATGGTGAATAGGTCATAGAGGGCGGCGCAAAAATAATACACCAGAAGGAAGGTGCACTCGACTCCCGAAATAAACCCGGGCAAAATCCTTTATTGGCCGGGTTGCTAACTGGGGCGTGCTTTTGTGCGGAAGTCATTGACACGCAGGAGGGTAAAAATTCCCGAGCACTACTCACTACTCACTACTCACTACTCACTATCTATTTCAGCGGCTCACACAGATACTCCAGCCCGTTGACCTTGATCTCATAGACCAGTCCCAGCATTTCCCCCAGCTTTCCCTTGGGAAACCCTTCTTGATGAAACCACACCACATAGGGCTCGGGCAGGTCCACGAGGAGGACGCCCTGGTATTTTCCGAAGGGCATGGGGGTTCGGGCGACTTTCAGGAGCATGGTGGGGTCGAATGTTGGGGATTGCATGGGGGGTGGTCCTTCAGTGCTAATTAGGTACGTGTTTTTCCGTTTTCTGGGGGCCGTGGAACACGCCTCCGGGTTTCGGTGTTGACTCTTTTAACGCCCATAGTTATCGAAAACGTTTCTGCTTGGGAAGGGCTTTGCGTTGATGACACGAAAAAGCGCTCCCTTCAAGGGACCGCGGCTTGCTTTCTTCAGGGCACGCTGATAGATTTCCACCATCCCCCGTCAAACGAGGGTGTTGGGCGTTTTTGTCGCAGGTCAAAGGTGTTGGCCTGTTTTGGGCCTCGGGTGCAGCCGCTGGCCGTTTTTATGTTTCGGGGTTTCCATCGTGTCAGATGCCAAGAGAGCTGTTCGGGTTTTTGTTTCATGGATGTGCACGGCCGTGATCCTCCTGTTGCTGGTGCCCCAGGCCCAGGCCCAGGAACCTCCCCACCAGAACATTCTGATCCTGCACTCCTTTCACAAGGGGCACGTGTGGAACGACAGCATCTCAAAGGGCATTGACGCAGGGTTGGCGCGTGCGGACGCTTCGTCCATGGTCCTCAGTGTCTATTACGAGTACATGGACGCCGAACGGTTCGACAACGCGGGCCAGGCGCGTCGCCTGGCGGATTTTTTCAACGAAAAATACCGACAGGTTCCCTTTGACGTGATCATCGCCACGGATGACTCGGCCTTCCGCTTTCTTTTGGACGAGAAGAAAAAAATTTTTGCCGACACCCCGGTGGTTTTTTGCGGGGTGAACTATTTTGAAGAGTTTGAGATGTTCGGCCACGACCGCTTTACCGGGGTGGTGGAGCGCATCGACATCCTGGAGACCGTCCGCACCGCCCTTCGCCTTCATCCCCGGACCCGGGAGATTCTGGTGGTGGTGGACCAGACCGACACCAGCATTGCCATCCTGAAAACCATCGTTACCTATTTTAAAGCCATGGACGACCCGTCCCTTTTTCGTTTCATCCCGGCCATGACCATGGAAGAGCTCCAGGGGGAGGTGAGCCACCTGCCTGAAGACACGGTGGTGCTGTTTGTCAATTTCACCGTGGACCGCACCGGGCGGACCTTTTCCATGAAGGAGGGGCTCCAGCGCGTGGCACGTGCCTCCAGCGCGCCCATTTACACCTTCTGGGACAACTACCTGGGCTACGGGGTGGTGGGTGGGATGATGGCCAGCGGCAGTGCCCACGGAGAGAAAGCCGCCGAAATCGCCCTGCGCCTTTTGTCCGGCAACTCGGTCCAGGCCATCCCGGTGTTCAAGGAGAGCCTGAACCGGCATATGTTCGATTACAGCCAGATGGAGCGGTTCAGGCTCAAAAAGGCCGTCCTTCCAGCCGGGGCCGAGGTGATCAATGTGCCCTTTTCCTTTTACAGCACCTACAAAAAGCTGGTGTGGGGCATTGTCCTGAGTATCGCCGGGCTGGGCATGATTATTCTGGTGCTGGTGGCCAACACCTTCAAGCGGAAACGGGTGGAGATTTCCCTGACCTACTACTCCAACCAGCTGCGCGTCTTGAACTCCATCGACCGGGCGGTTCTGGACGGGAGTTTCTCATCGGAGACGGTCCGGGACGTGCTCCGGTACGTGCGGGATCTATACGACTGCCGCTGGGCCTGTGTGGTCTCCTTTGATTTTGACAAAGAGCGGGCCACGGTGGTGGCCGTGGACACAGCCTCGGGACGCGTGGTGCCTGAAGGGAGCTCGTACCCAATCCGAGAGTTTGATCCCGAAACCCTTGCCCGGGGACGGCGCATGACGGTGGCTGGAGATGAGGCCGGAAAAAACGCACTGCTCTCCGGGTTCTACCGGTCGGAAGGGGGGATGGACGGCTACGTGAGTGTCCCGCTCATGGCCAACGAGGAGCTCATCGGGGCCTTGAACCTGTGTCGGTTTGATCAGCCCGGGTTGCTCATCGAAAACCTTGATATCGTCAAGGAGGTGGCCACCTCCCTTGCCGTGGCCATCCAGAGCGTCAACCTCATGCAGGCAACCCTCCAGCACGGCTACGAGCTGGAGCGGCTTTCCGCCAAGGTGTTTGAGATGCAGGAGACCACCTGCCGGAAGATCTCCTTTGAGCTCCACGACGAGATCGGCCAGGCCCTCACCGCCGCCACATTGAACCTTGCGGCCATGAAGAAGATGATCGACTCAGGGGCCGGGGCCAACCTCACCGGGCTCCTTGCAGACACCGAAGAGATCGTTAACCGCCTGTATGAGCAGGCCCATGACCTCTCCATCAATCTCTGGCCTCCCATGCTGCGGGATTTTGGCCTGGGGCCCACCCTGAGGTGGTACCTGAGCCGAATCGGTGAAAAGGTGGATATCCCCCTTATCCTGGATGCCCCGGATTTTCCCGAGCGGCCCTCCGAGGAGATCGAAGCGGCCGTCTACCGGCTGGCCCAGGAGGCCCTGAACAATATCGTCAAACATGCCCGGGCCAGCCGGGTGACCATCTCCCTGAAACGTCGCACCGACGGGATGATCGTCTTTACCGTGGAGGACGACGGGGTGGGTTTTGAGCCGGAGTCGGTCCTCTCCGGGGGGGACATGAACCACAAGCTGGGGCTTTTGGGGATGCGTGAGCGCATCGCATTTCTGGGGGGGCGGTTCACCCTGTGGTCCAGCCCGGGCCAGGGGACATCCATCGTCACGGAGATACCGTGGAAGGCAAAAAAGGAAGAGACGACATGAACCAAATAAAGGTGCTTGTGGCCGAAGACCATACCATTGTCCGCAAAGGGCTCTGCGCCCTGCTGCATGCGGAGCCCGATATCGAGGTGGTGGGGGAGGCGGAAAACGGCCGGGAGGCCGTCAAGATGGTGGAGCAGCTCGCACCGGACGTGGTGCTCATGGACATCACCATGCCGGAATTAAACGGCATGGACGCCACGCGTCAGCTGAAAAAAAAGTTCCCGGAGCTGAAAATCCTGATTCTCTCCATGCACACCAGCGAGGAGTACATTTTTGAGACCCTCAGAGCCGGTGCCTCCGGGTACCTGGTGAAACGATCGGCCACCACCGATCTCATCCAGGCCATCCATGTGGCCCACAAGGGCGAGTCTTACCTGAGTCCGGACATTTCAAGCAAGGTGATCACCTATTACGTGAAGCAGAAGGAGGGAGATACCGCCGAACCCGAAGGCCTCGACAAGCTCTCCGACCGCGAGCGGGAGGTGCTCCAGCTCATCGCCGAGGGCCACGCCAACCGGGATATCGCCGAGCAGCTCTTCATCAGCCCCAAGACCGTGGAGGCCCATCGCGCCAATATCCAGCGGAAGCTCAAGATTTCCGGCACGGCCGAGCTGACCAAGTACGCCATTATCAAGGGACTCGTGGAGTTGGGCTTTTAGCGGGTGTGGTGATTCTCTTTGCTCGTTTTCAGGCGAGGGGCCTGGGCCCCTGACGTTGCGTGGCGTTTTTGAAGGGATTTTCCTGGCGAAAATCACGGTGGTTTGATATCGAAACAGCGGTTGCATGCAGCATGCCCATGGCTCCTGGAGTCCCTCCTTTCAAGATGGCTTGACATTGGCAAGGGCACCACGCTGCAGGTAATGAAGGATTGCAAAAAATAAGGAAACTATTTACTTAAAATATATTTATGGTTTCTATAAAATACTGACCACGAATAGAAAGTGTGCGGACTGCCATGGGTGTCCTGAAATTTTCCGTGCCTGAGATTTTTTTCGGGCGGGAAAGCCTGAAGTACTCCAGCGTCTGTGCCAGGCGCCTGGGGGCGGAAAAGATTTTTTTCGTCACCGACCCGGGGCTGGAACAGAGCGGCTGGATCGATGTTATTTTTGAGATCCTTGAAGAGAAAAACCTGGGGTGGGTGCACTACTCCAACGTCTCTTCCAACCCCCGGGACTGGCAGATCGAGCAAGGGGCCGAGCTCTATCAGGAAGAGGGGTGTGACGTGGTCATCGCCCTGGGCGGGGGAAGCCCCATGGACGCGGCCAAGGGCATCGCGCTGGTGGCAAGCAACGGCGGGCGTGTCCACGACTACGAAGGGGCAAACCGGATCCAGCGGCCCCTGCCGCCCATGATTTTCATGCCCTCCACCGCGGGGAGCGGCTCGGACATCTCCCAGTTTGCCATCGTGACGGACGTGGAGCGGCACGTGAAGATGTCCATCATCAGCCGGACCCTTGTACCCAACATCTCCATCATCGATCCCATCCTGCTTACCACCAAGTCCCGTGAACTCATCATCTCCTCGGCCATCGACGCCTTTGCCCACGCCGTGGAGTCCTATCTCTCCCCCATCGCCTTTCCTGTCACGGAAATTCACTCTCTCAAAGCCATGGAGCTGATCATCCGCCATCTTCCCCGGGCCTTAGAAACCGGCTGTCTGGACGACCTGGAGCAGCTCAGCATCGCAGGCACCTCTGCTGCCATGGCCTTCAGCAACGCCGGTCTGGGGGTGGACCATGCCCTGGCCCACTCCCTGGGAGGGATGCTGGATGTGGTCCACGGCCTGATCCACCCCGTGCTGCTTTCCCACGTGATGCGATTCAACATGGCGGCCTGCCCGGAGAAGGTGGCCGATATCGGGCGGATCATCCTCGGCAAAACCCTGACGAGCCCGGAGGCCACAGCCCGTGCGGGCATCGAGCGCCTGGAATCGTATTTCGCTTCCCTGGGGGTGGCCACCCGCCTGAGGGATATCGTTTCGTCCCGGGTGAACCTCTCCCAGATCTGTGAGATGGCCATCCAGGACTCGTGCGTGCTGAGCAACCCGCGGAAGGCCACGGTGGAGGATATGATGGGGATCTGTGAGGCGGCATGGTGATGAAGAGACAAACGACCCTTGAAGACATCATCGGCCTGGAGCACACCAAGCTGGGCTTTTTCGGCGAACTCAAAAAGACCATTGCAGAGCTCCGGGACTCCAACATAGAGCTGGAGCGCCGCCAGCGGGAGATCAAGGCCATTCTGGACGGGATCACCGACGTGATGGCGGTGGTCTCCTTTAACTTTACCATCATCTCGGTGAACCACGTCTTCAGCGAGGCGTTTCAGCGGGAGGATCCGAAGGGGAAGGTGTGCTACCGGGTGTTCAGGAATCGAACCTCTCCCTGCCCGGACTGCCCCATGGTCATCGCCCGGGAGACGAACCGGGTGTGCCGGAAGCTGGCCATCTTTTCCCTGGGGGGGAAGAACCACCAGGTCGAGATCACGGCCTCTCCCATGCGCTGGTCCAACGGCCGGAGCTACCGTTTTCTCCTGCTGATGCGGGACGTGACCCGGGAAAAGGAGTACCAGGCGCGGTACTACCACGCGGAGAAGATGGCCACCATCGGGGTGCTGGCCGCCGGGGTGGCCCACGAGATCAACAACCCCCTGACGGCGGTGAGCGGGTTTGCCAAGGGGCTTACCCGGCGTCTGTCCCGGCTGGAGGCCTGCCTGGACGACACCCGCGAGTCCCGGGAGCTTATGGCCGATTTTACCGAGTACCTGGAGACGATTTTAAGTGAAGGGGAGCGGTGTCGGGACATTGTCCACGAGCTGCTTACCTTCAGCCCCAGAAAAGAGGGGGTGTTTGCCCCTGTGGACCTGCGAACCCTGGTGCTGGAGATGTTGAAGCTGCTGCGGTACCAGTTGAACCGTCGCACCTCCCGGCTTATCTGTCTGGAACTGGATGAGTCGGTGCCCCCGGTTCTGGGGGTGGGGGCAGAGCTCAAGCAGGTGCTTCTGAACCTCATTTTCAACGCCCTTGAGGCCATAAGGGACAAGGGTACCATTACCATCCGCACCGGAAAAACAGACCGGTGGATCGTGCTCTCCGTCAGGGACACGGGCTGCGGCATTCCGTCGGACAATCTGGACAAACTCTTCGACCCGTTTTTCACCACCAAACCCGTGGGCCAGGGCACGGGCATCGGCCTGTCCACCTGCTACAACATCATTCGCCAGCACAAAGGGGAGATCACCGTGGAGAGTGTCGAGAACCTGGGATCCACCTTCCATGTGAAGCTTCCCATACCGGCCATGGGGGAGAACCAATGACCCATTCGGACCTGATGCACATCCTGGTGGTGGACGATGAAAAATCCATCCGCCGCCTCATCGAAAAAGAGATGGCCTCGCCCAGGCGGGTCATCAAAACAGCCGGCAGCGGTGACGAGGCCTTTGCCGCCATCCGCCGCTGGGCCTTTGACGTGATTCTCCTGGACATCCGATTGCCCGACGCCAACGGCCTTGAGCTCATGGCGCAGTTTCAGGAGGACCTTCCCGGGGTTCAGGTGATCCTTATCACCGGCTACGGAGAGGTGCACGACGCAGTGGAGGCCATGAAAAACGGTGCCTGCGATTACATCACCAAACCCTTTGACCTGGATGCCCTGGAACAGGTGGTTGAAAAGGCCTTTCAGCATGTGCGGGCCCGGCGGGAGGCCATGGCCCGGCAGTCAGGAGGGCAGGCGAAGCGAACCGCCTATCCCCAGGAGATCATCGGCCATTCCGGTTCCATGGATCGGGTGCGGTTTCTTATCGACAAGGTTTCACCGGTGCAGGTGCCGGTTTTGATCACCGGTGAGAGCGGAACCGGAAAGAACGTGGTGGCCCGGGTGATTCACCGACAGAGCGCCCGGGCGGAAAAGCCCCTTATCACCAAGAACTGCGCGACCCTTCAGGCAGAGCTGGTGCGCAGCGAGCTCTTCGGCCACTGCAAGGGGGCCTTTACCGGTGCCACGGAGTCCCGGGACGGGCTTCTCTCCATGGCCCATGAAGGCACGCTTTTTTTAGATGAAATCGGTGAACTCCCGGTGGGGGTGCAGGCCACTCTGCTGCGGGTCATGGAGACCCAGACCTTCAGGCGGGTGGGAGAAAAGGAGGAGCGCAAAGTAGACGTGCGGTTCCTCTTTGCCACCAACCGCAACCTGCGAAAGGAAGTGGACGCAGGACGCTTTCGTGAGGACCTGTACCACCGGCTCAATGTGTTCAACATCGAGCTGCTCCCCTTGCGGGAGAGGCGGGAAGAGATCCCCGTGCTCCTGGAGTATTTCCTCGAACAGCTTCGGGTGGGCAAACAGCCCGCCTGCCGGGTCTCCAAAAAGGTGATGCAGTGCCTCATGAACCACGACTGGCCCGGCAATGTCCGGGAGCTGCATAACGTCATTGAGCGTGGCGTGATCCTGGCCGAAGACAGCCTCATCACCGAGCAGGCCCTTCCGGCCGAGCTCCTGGCCTCAGGGGGTGGCGACGGCGGCGACGACCCCTTTCTTCCCCTCAAAGAGATCGAGCGCAAGCACATGCTCAAAGTCCTGGAGCACGTCAACGGCAACCGGTCCAAAGCCTCGGAGCTCCTGGGGGTGAGTCGAAAGACCCTCTACCGGAAGCTGCTGGAACCCTAACATTAGGGCAACTATTCAGCTTATGTCTCCGCGGCTAAACTTTTGCCTGATCTCATAAAGATGGGGTTAATCGTTTGTCTATAATGACGTTTGGGCCTTGGTTATCGTTTGTCCACGGCCCTCGAAAAAACCGAGAAAAATCGGCCGAAACGGAGCGCCGCACTCCAGGGAACAAGGGTGTTCGGGGAGTATCGAAGGCTTTGGTTCTCCTTTGGGCCGCGACCTGGAAAGAGCCGAATCGTAGGGTGCACTCCGTGCACCAAAACGAAAGCCTGCCATGCCCCGAATGCCTCGGTAAAACCGAAACCCTGGGTGACCCGAACGCGGTGCGCAGAGTGCACCCGACGGGCTACCGGCCTTTGGGGGCGGTGCCATCAATCCCCACGATATATCCGATAAACCGGGACCCCTCCCGTCCCCCCCCCCCACACACAACCTGTGAGCTTATATAAAAACCTGTTTGGTAACCTTTTCAAAAGGTTGGCCCCCGGCAGGACCGCCGGAGGCTTTTTTCGCTTTTCCGTGTTTTTGTTTTTCCGCTTAAAGGGCTGCGATGTAGATTTCGATGACGTCTTCAAGGGAAGGCCGTCTGGGGTTGGTGACGCCGCAGGCGTCTTTCTGGGCGTTCTCCGCCATGATGGGGAGATCTTCTTTTTTCACGCCCAGGGCGGTGAGGTTTTCGGGGATGCCGATGTCCCGGGAGAGGGTCTGAATGGCGGTGATGGCCAGTTCCGCTGCCTCACGGGTGGAGAGCCCTTCCACGTTTTCCCCCATGGCAATGGCGATATCCACGAACCGGTCGAGTCGGGCGATGAGGTTGTATCGGGAGACGTGGGGCAGCAAGATGGCGTTGCACACCCCGTGGGGGAGGTTGTAGAAGCCTCCGAGCTGGTGGGCCATGGCGTGGACATGGCCGAGGCTGGCGTTGTTGAAGGCCATGCCGGCCAGGTACTCGGCGTAGGCCATCTTGTCCCGGGCCTCGATGTCATCGCCGTTGGCCACCACCGGGCGGAGGTAGTCGGAGACCAGTTCGATGGCTTTAAGGGCGCAGGCGTCGGTGACGGGGGTGGCGATGGTTGAGACGTAGGCCTCCACGGCATGGGTCAGGGCGTCCATGCCCGTGGCCGCGGTGAGGGAAGAGGGCATGCCTACCATGAGAAGGGGGTCGTTGATGGCGATGGCCGGGGTCACGCGCCAGTCCACGATGGCCATCTTCACCTTGCGCGAGGTGTCGGTGATGATGCAGAACCGGGTCATCTCGCTGGCCGTACCGGCCGTGGTGTTGATGGCGATGAAGGGGGGCATGGCCTGTGTGGACTGATCCACCCCTTCGTAATCATGGATGGTCCCGCCGTTGGTTGCGACGATGCCGATGCCCTTGCCGCAGTCGTGGGGGCTGCCTCCGCCCAGGGTGATGATCATGTCACAGCCGCTCTCTTTGAACACAGCCACGCCGTCGGCCACGTTTTTATCCGTGGGGTTCGGCACGGTCTCGTCAAAGACAACGACCTCGCAGCCGGTGTCGTCTTTGATCAGGTCTGCGATCTGTGCGGTGAGACCGGCGTCTGTGATCCCCTTGTCCGTGACCAGCAGGGGCTTTTTGGCTCCCAGGGTTTTGATCTGCTCCCCGAGCTGCTTATGGGAACCAACGCCCATGAGGGTGACGGTGGGAATATAAAATCCGTAGACTGCTTCTGCGTGTGTCATGGTGGTTACTCCTTTGGGTATGATGTGACGATGACAGTTGAATGCTTGTTTTCAACCCACGCCGTGCGTGTTGGTATGCAGGAACTGCAAAAGAAGGGCCAGGGGCGATGTGTTTTTATTTTTCAGGTGGCTGCACCGGCCCGGTGTGACGCACAATGGCATGAATTAATATGTCAATATATTTATGTGGGGCGCTTTTTGTTGCATGGGAATAGAGGGCAACCGAGGGGGGCTCCGGTGAGGGAAAGGAGGTGGCCTGGGTCATAGTGACCCGCCTGGATACGGTTCGTGGGACAGTTTGATACGGTTGGGAGACGAAGGGGGGGGCATGCCTCTCAGTTTGCGTCGGGATCTTTTGCCATGCCTTCTCCCACAATGGATTCCATCTTTTCCAGGATGCGCCTGGCCTCCATTTTAGGAATCAAGGGGCTTACCTCCTTGACCCAGAGTTGTTTGATTTTACCAACCTCGGGGAGCTTCAGCCAGGTGTCGACTTCCTCTTTTCGGGCAAAGGCAACGACGCAACCGGCCGCTCTCTGGGCGGCTACCGTTTCATTGAGCATGGGGTGATAGAGGGCGGCGAAGTGGCGTTTGGAGTTGGCCGATGCGGTGCGGATGATCTCCTGGACCTCCCGGGGCAAGCGATTCCACGTGTCGATGTTGATGGTAACATGGAAGGGGACGGGGTTCCAGAACTCTTTGAATACCAGGATGTTGGGGGCCACGTTGTCGAGCCCCACGCGATGGATGGCGTCGATGTTGGTGTAGATCCCCTCAAGGGCGTTGGTTTTAAGGGCCATGTAGGTATCCGCCCAGGGCAGGGAGACGGGGATGGCACCGGCACCTTCCAGAACCTTGAGGAGCCAGCGGCTGGAAGCTCGCACCCTGCGGTGCCTGAAGTCGGCAAGGGAGGAAACGGGCTCGGTAAAGGCCCCTGCAATGGGAAGCACGGAATAGGTGTAGACGATTTTCTGGCGGTACTTCAGGAACTCGGCGTTGAGCTGGGGGATTTCATCGTAGATGGTGTCGTAGACCCACATCCGGTTGGCGTAGTCGGAAGGGCCCTGCTGAAAGAGGGTGATGGCGCCGTTGATGACCAGGCGGCTGGGGTAGTAGTTGATGTTGACGTGCCCCATGTCCACGGTGCCGTCTTTGACCCCTTCCAGGATCTCTTTGTCTTTGAGATAGGATTGTTCCCAGAAGACCCTGATGTGAATTTTTCCCTTGCCCAGGCGTTCCACCTCATCGACAAAGGCTTTTTCGGCCATGCCGCGCAGGCCCACCGGTGCCGTGTTGGTGGCGTAGGTCAGGGTGACGGCCCCTTCCCCTGCGCAGGGAAAGGGGCGTCCGAAGGCCATGGCGAGAAGGATGAGGATACCCGTCGCGACCTGTCGTGTCGAAATTTTTTTTGCGTTGAAAAAAGGCTTCATGGTACGGCTCCATGTGGTGGTCATAAACGCCCGGATTCCCACGACCGGGCATTTACTATAATAGATCCGCATTGTCATCACACCTTCTTTTTCAGCCCCACGGATGTTTTCTATTCCACGGACCCTCAAGGTAGGCGATACCCACCCCGGGTGTCCATTGGGGAAACCCCTAAAATGCCTGGGGTATTCCCCTATTTTGTTGATAATATACATTTTTTATGAAGTTCATCAGTTTTTGCTTGCAATCATTTGCCATTCGGATAATGATTTTTCTGTCATCACATTTTCCATCCCACAGCGCATCAGAAGAATTTCCCACGCGCCCTTAAGGCGCTTCGATGCGAATCGGGCTTGCCACAGGCCGTCATTGATCGAACGGGCTTTACGGGCAGCGCCCTGGTTTCCTCATTCCATACGTTTGTTGTGTTCGTGCCTGTCCAGCCTGGCGGCATTGCTGTTTATTCCGGCCATGCCGCGGCAGCGAAGCCGGTCCACGGCTTCCGGCACGGGGTTTCGGCCTGCACCGCCGAAGGCATCCTGTCGCTTTGCGATTTATTACACCCTTAGGAGATGAAGACGTGAAATTGAAATTGTATCACAAAATTATCATTGGTCTGGTTGCCGGTTTTCTTGCCGGGATCCTGTTGGGAGAGAAAGCCGAATACCTGAAGCCCATCGGGGATATCTTCATCCGGTGCCTCCGGCTCATCGTGGTTCCCCTGATCCTGTCCACCCTCGTCACCGGCGTTACCAGTGCCGGGGACCCCAAGAAGATCGGCTCCCTGGGGATAAAAACCGTTACCTACTTCATTGTGACCACTTTTTTTGCCGTTGTCATCGGCCTGGTGGTGGCCAACGTCTTCCAGCCGGGCGCGGGACTCGCCCTGGGTGAGGTGACCAGCGTTGCCCGGCCCGACAAGGTCTCTCCCATGCAGATGATTGTCAACATGGTCCCCTTGAACCCTGCCGAAGCCCTTGCCAAAGGCAACGTCCTTCAGATCATCATTTTTGCCCTTCTCTTCGGGGGCGCCCTCTCCCTTGCCGGTGACAAGGGCAAGCCCGTGGCCGACTTTTTTGCGGCCCTGGCCGAGGTGATGTTCAAACTCTCCGACATCGTGATCCGCATGGCCCCTTACGGGGTGTTTGCCCTCATCGCCTGGACTTCCGGAAAGTTCGGCCTGGCGATCCTCATGCCCATGGGCAAGCTGATCGTGGCCACCCTCATCGCAAGTACCCTCCACGTGCTCATCGTCTATACCGGCGCCGTGAAGTTCCTGGCGCGGGTCAGCCCCATCCACTACTTCAAAAAGGTGTTTGAACCGGCCCTTGTGGGGCTGAGTACCTGCAGCGCTGCTGCGGCCTTTCCCTTTACCATGCGTGCCCAGAAGCAGCTCGGGGTTCCTGAGCGTGTCTCCGGGTTTACCCTGCCCATGGCCCTGACCATCAACATGGACGGCACCGCCCTCTACCAGGCCGTCGGCGCCGTGTTCGTGGCCAACATCTACGGGGTGGATCTCTCCATCGCCCAGCAGGCGACCATCGTCATGACCGCTGTGCTGGCCTCCATCGGCACGGCAAGTATCCCGGGCGGCGGTCTTATCATGCTGACCCTGGTGCTCGAATCCGTGGGACTTCCCCTGGAAGGTATCGCCATCGTGGCGGGTATCGACCGAATTCTCGATATGTTCCGCACCACCACCAACATCTTCGGGGACAACTCCTCCGGCCTTGTGGTGGCGGCCCTTGAAAAGGATCTCGACCGCGAGATCGCCTCTACCCCCTTAAGCGAGATGGAGGTCGAAGAAGCCGTGTAGCGGCTGATTGATCTTTCACCTTCAAAGCCCTTTGGTTGCGTGATGCAACCAAAGGGCTTTTTTTATGGGGACGGCTTTCTGGTGAGACCTGGGCCGTTTACGGATCCTTCCTCTTTTTCGAAGAGTATCCTTCTGGTTTTATGGTATAATGGCATAGCATGAAAACAAACCGTCACACGTCTCGCTTCGCCCCGTTTCGTTTACTGCTTTTCTCTCCTTTTTTCATATTCCTTCCCGACAGGTTTCCGTTCTTGAAGTGGCGATGAACCATCCACCGGCCTGCCGGAGGTTCCCGGCCAAGGGCCGCGTGCATCCCGGAGAGGCCGAGAGGCGATCCGAAAAGGAGGGTATATGTTCAACAGCAAGGATATCTGTGACAGGATTCGGAGCTTTTATCCGGATTCCGGCGAGTGCGGCAAAGACCTGCGCATCACCTACGACAAAGACGAACACGCCTGGGTGGTGGAAGCCTCGGGCTGGAAACGGCCCATGAAGACCTTTGTGGACGAAGCGGATGTGGACGCCTGCCTTTCCCGGGGTCACTGCGTGGGCCTGAGCTTTCAGGTGGGGCAGATGCGGGCCAACGCCGGGGGTGGCAATATCGATGAGGCATGACGGACGGGCAGGTCCTTTTCGTCATGCAGGTGTTTTATAACAATGTGGGGGTGCCTTTACGCCTGACACATGACTTGCAGACGCAAGGTGCGTCGGGAAGGCATCTCTGCGTCGTATGGGCAACGCAGCGTTACCGGCGGCACATGGTGCCGCCGGAGTTGTTTTTGCCCTGTCACTGGGTAAGGATCTGGCTGAGGAAGAGCTGGGTGCGATCAAAGGTGGGGTTGGTGAAGAAGTCCTGGGGGGGCGCTTCTTCGATGATTTCCCCTGCGTCCATGAAGATGACCCGGTCGGCCACGGTGCGGGCAAAACCCATTTCGTGGGTGACGCAGATCATGGTCATGCCCTCTTCGGCAAGCTCGGTCATGACATCCAGGACCTCCTTGATCATTTCCGGGTCCAGGGCGCTGGTGGGCTCGTCAAAGAGCATGATGCGCGGATTCATGCACAGGGCCCGTGCAATGGCGGCCCGTTGCTGCTGACCGCCGGAGAGCTGGCCGGGGTACTTGTGGGCCTGGGAGTCGATGTGGACCCGGGCCAGAAAGTCCATGGCCATTTTTTTTGCCTTTTTCTCCGGCATCTGGCGCACCCAGGTGGGGGCCAGGGTGAGGTTCTCCAGAATGGTGAGATGGGGAAAGAGGTTGAACCCCTGAAAGACCATGCCTACGTTTTTGCGGATGTCCGTGACGTTTTTCAGGTCCCGGGTGAGTTCGGTTCCTTCCACGACAATGGTGCCCTGCTGGTGTTCTTCCAGCCGGTTGATGCAGCGGATCAGGGTGGACTTGCCGGACCCGGAAGGACCGCAGATGACGATGCGCTCTCCCTGGTGGACGCTTAAGTTGATGTGCTTGAGTACGTGGAAGTGGCCGTACCACTTGTTGAGGTCGTGTATCTCAATGACGGTGTCTTGAGTCATGGCAAATGCCCCTTTGCTACCAGGCGTTGTGTTTTTCAATGGATCGTCCGTATCGGCTGATGGAGAAGCAGATTACCCAGTAGACCAGGGCGCAGAAGACATAGGCTTCGGCTTCGTATCCGAGCCATTCGGGGTCCTGGGTGGAGGCTTTGATCATGCCGAGAAAATCGAGCAGGCCCACGATGATCACAAGGGAGGTATCCTTGAACAGGGCCACGCAGCGCCCGATGATGGATGGAATGACGTGCTTCAATGCCTGGGGCAGGACGATGAGGCGGGTGGCCTGCCACTTGGTGAGGCCCGTGGAGACGGCGGCTTCCATCTGTCCGGGGGGGATGGCCTGGAGGCCGCCACGGATCACTTCGGCGATGTAGGCCGAGGAGAAGAGGATTACGCCGATCTGGACCCTTAAGAGGTTGTTGATGGTCACTCCTTCGGGAAGGAAGAGGGGAAGCATCACCGAGGCCATGAAGAGGATAGTGATAAGAGGGACGCCCCTTATCAGCTCGATGATTCCCACGCACATGGCTTTGACCCCGGCCATCTCGGAGCGCCGTCCCAGGGCCAGGAGCATGCCCAGGGGAAGGGAAAAGAGAATCCCCACCACAGCCAGGCCCATGCTGAGCATGAGGCCCCCCCAGAGGGACTGGTCCACATGGGCGAGGCCCATGCCGCCGTTGATGATCCAGAAGACAGGCAGGGGCAGGGAGAACCAGAGGATAGCCAGGGTGCGGGCGCTCACCAGCCGGAAGAGGGTGAGGAGCACCACGGCCATGAGAAGCACAAGGGAGGCCACCGGCCGCCAGAGATGTTCTCCGGGGTAGATGCCCACCATGAGGACACGGAATTTTTCCACCACAAAGGCCCAGCAGGCCCCTTCCCGGGCCGTGCCGCAGGCGGCTCCCGGGACCCAGGACGCCTTGACCAGCGCCCAGGAGAGAAGGGCGGGGATGGTTTTAAACAGCAAGAGAAGGGCCAGGATCGTAAGGACCGAGTTGAGCTTGCCGTTGAACAGGTTCTGCCGTACCCAGCCGATGGGCCCGGCCACGTCCAGTGGCGGCGCCTCGTCCGGTTGCGGGGTGAATGTTTTTATCTTTTCTGCTTCTGCGGGTATCATAATCATCACTTCTTACTTTTTAGACATGCATATAAACGGAAACCAAAATGCATTGACACATCCGAGCCCGGGGCTATTTTCCCTTAGCCCTTAGCCCTTAGCCCTTAGCCCTTACATTATCTCCCGATGAGCTGCACCCTTGCGTTGAGCCAGTTCATGAACAGGGAGATGAGCAGGTTGATGCAGAGGTAGACGGACATCCACATGACGATGATCTCGATGGCCTGGTCATTCTGGCCGATGATGGTTCCCCCCACGGAGACCATGTCCGGGTAGCCGATGGCCACGGCCAGGGAGCTGTTTTTCACGAGGCTGGCGTAGTCGTTGGTGGTGGAGGGGATGGTGACCCGCAAGGCCTGGGGCAGGATCACCCGGCGCATGATGAGGCCCTCGGGAAGGCCCAGGGCGTGGGCAGCGTCCAGTTGCCCTTTGGCAACGGACTGGATGCCGCTTCGAACGTTTTCCGCGATGAAGGCGGCGGTGTAGAGGACAAGGCCGATGAGCAGGGCGCAGAATTCGGGTCGGATGACGGAGCCGCCCTTGAAGTTGAACCCTTTGAGCACGGGCAGTTCCAGGCTGGCCGGCAGGCCCAGGAGCAGGGCGGCAAGAAGGGGAAGGCCCAAGGTCAGGACCAGACCGATGCGTATGGACGGCAGGGCGCGTCCGGTCTCTTTTCGTCTTTTCGTTCCCTTGCGGTGGACGATAACCGAGATGACAAGGCCCAGGACCAAAGCGGCCGGGATGAACCAGAAACCGCTTTCCGGCAGGATCTTGGGAAAGTAGATGCCCCGGTTGTTGAGAAAGAGTCCCACGCCCCAGTGCAGGCTCCTGCGCGGGGAGGGCAGGGCCGCAAGGACCACCCCGTAGGTGAAAAAGAGGATCAGCAGGAGGGGGATGTTTCGAAGCACCTCCACGTAGATCTCCGCGAGCCGTGCCACGAGCCAGTTGCTCGACACCCGTGCCACGCCCACCACCACCCCGATGAGGGTGGCCAGCACGATGCTGACGGCGGAGACGTACAGGGTGTTTAAGACTCCGATGAAGAAGGCGTAGCCGTACGTGTCGGCGGGGGTGTACGGCATCAGGGCGTCGCTGATGGGCATGCCCGCTTCATAGGCCAGGAAGCCGAATCCGGAGGCGATATTCCGCGACGCAAGGTTTGCCTGGGTGTTCACAAAAAGAAGGTGGCAGAACCAGAGAATCCCTCCCATGACAAGGAGTTGCACGAGAAGGGTCCGGCCCTGGGCCTTTGTAAAGGAGAGCTGTGGTTGTTTCATGTAAATGACATCTTTGTACGATGGTGGTGGCTGTCGCCGGGCGAGAAAGAGCCGGTTTCGTCTCTGCCGTAACCCGCAAGCCTCCGGTAAACAGATACCGGAGGCTTTGTTGATCAAGAGTGTTGCCTGCACGTTGAGATAGAGCTGTCAGGTCAGGGACTGCGGAAGCATAGCCACCTCATTCACGCAGGGCGCGCGAAGGGCGAAACCCAGGGTGACTATGGCCGGAGAAAGCTGACACAGCCCTTTCCGGCCTATGATTCCTGTCCGCGGACGTTACATAAAGGTGCAGATGCGCAACGGGGGCTCGCAAGGTCCCTTAGCGGATGGGCATGGCGTACTGCAGGCCGCCTCGGAGCCAGAGGTTGTTCACGCCCCTGGGAATGTCCAGGGCGGTGCCGGGGCCGAAGTGGCGGTCGTAGATTTCGCCGTAGTTGCCAACGGCCTTGATGGCACGGACCAGCCACTCCTTGTCGAGGCCAAGGTAGCTGCCCGTGTCCCCGGAGGTGCCCAGCATACGCCTGACAACGGGGTTCTGGGAGGTGGCCATGATTTTGTCCACGTTGGCTGCGGTGATGCCGTTTTCCTCAGCGGCAACCAGGCCGTTGATGACCCAGGTGACGATGTCTTTCCACTGGTTGTCTCCGTGGCGGACCAGGGGGGCCAGGGGCTCTTTGGAGATGACCTCGGGCAGGATGGAGTGGGCCTTGGGGTCTTTCAGGGTGGAGCGCAGGGAGGCGAGCTGGCTGATGTCGGTGGTGAAGCAGTCGCAGCGACCGGAGGCGTAGGCGTTGAGGGCTTCTTTCTTACCGTCGAAGACCACGGCTTCCACCTTGATGCCGTTGGCGCGGGCAAAATCGGCGAGGTTGAGTTCGGTGGTGGTGCCGGCGGTGACGCAGACCGAGGCGCCGTCAAGTTCCCGGGCGGAGCGTACGCCGAGTTTGTTGGGGATCAGGAACCCCTGGCCGTCGTAGAAAACAACGTGGGTAAAGTCCACGCCCTGCTTGCCGTCCCGCTTGAGAGTCCAGGTGGTGGTTCGGCTGGTTAAATCCACCTGGCCGGAGGAGACCGCAACGATCTTCTGCTTGGAAGCCAGGGGGACGAATTTCACCTTGGAGGGGTCTGCGAGGACGGCTGCGGCCACGGCACGGGCCATGTCCACATCAAAGCCGACCCAGGTACCGGTGGAGTCCGGAATAGAGAAGCCGGGAACGCCTTCGCTGATGCCGCAGGTCAAGATTCCCTTGGCTTTTACGTCCTCCAGGGTGCCGGCAAATGCAGAGGCTGACGCCATTAAAATAAGAGAAATAACCGAAAAGAGTAGAGCTGTTTTTTTCATTACACTATCCCCAATAGTAGAATAAATGGTTCGAACCTGACATCGATAGTAGATATGGGAACAGCCTTTTAAATTCAATCCTAAATTAGGATTTGAGTCATTATGTTCCTTGAAAAACAAGTTCTACGTGCTTGATGTTCCCTGTAAAGGAATGGTTGCGGCGTGCCATGGTCGAGAGCCTTCGGAACACCCGGCTAGTTGTTCCGGTCATGGAAAGGTGCAAGGGGATCAGAGGTGGGTGAGCGGTCGTTTTGTACGGAGCGTGAACCACTTTCATGTTCACGAAACACAAAAAATAGGGTAAAGAGTTTAGACTGTCAAAGATTCCCATGCAAACTGAAACAGCCGCTGGTGCGCTCCTGCTTCGTGCAGGCCGCAAGGATGACATGTGACGCGGTGCCCTTGTCACAAAGGGCGTTTTGCGGGGACTCATAACCAATCCATCCACAAAGGATGCCTCGCTTCGGTGAGGAAGAGAAGAATGCAGGTGTGAAATGGCTGAAAACGACAAGTCTCCGTATGGCTGGAGTGAGGGGGACGGCGTCTCCCTTTACAACAAGATCAAAGAAGATCTCAAGACAGCTATGAAAACAAAGGACAGCGCTGCCCGGGACACGTTTCGTCTGATTATGGGGGAGTACCCCAAGCTGACGGTGGCCATCACCCTTGAGAGTGGCAAGAAGACCACTCGGGTGAAGAACCCCGATGAGATCACCGATGAAGACCTCCAGAACATCATCCGCAGCCTCGTCAAGTCGGAGAAGGTGGTGCTGGAGGTGCAGGGCGAGGCCACATCGGCGTACCTTGAGTTGCTCCAGAGTTACCTCCCCGGCATGGCCGGTGAAGCCGAGATCAAGGCCTGGATCGAGGCCAACGTAGATTTTTCATCCGTGAAGAGTCCCATGCAGGCCATGGGCCAGGTGATGAAGCATTTCGGCAAGCTGGCCGACGGCAATCAGGTTAAGGAGATTCTCAAGGAGATGGGCTAAATGAGAGAAAAGATCACAGAGGTTATGCAGAAAATTACGTTCCTGGAGAAAGATTTGGACCTCCAGAAGCACATCCTGCGTGCCCTTCCCAGCGGTGAAGAAGAGCAGGGCCGAGAGGTCCTGGGGACCATTGCCGACATCAAGGGAAAGATCGATGCCTGTCGCCTGGAGATCAAAGCCCTGGACCCGGATGAGTACGATCGCATGATCCGTTTCGAAGGGGCTGCGGCGGCGTTCAAGGAGGCTGCCGAAGGCCGGGAGTTTGTGACTGTCGTTGATCTCAATACCCACGTGGAGTGCCGCATCGAGACCGTTGACGGCACGGCCATCGATTGCCTGGTCAAGGCCCGGGATACCTCCGGAGAGTGGCTGATCATGACCGTGGACGGCGAGGTGATGACCCTGGCGGCGGACCAGGTCCCGGGTGAGGACGCGTAGGCTCGGGCAAAAAGTGTTTGTGTCATTGAGCGGTGGCGACCGTTTCAACGCTGATGGCGATCCACATGCCGTTTATGGTGCTTGTTCCTGGTTTACCGCTCGGTGCGTGTATCGTTTCGTTATGCCACGGAGCCCTTGGGGTTAAGAGGGACCGACGGATCGGGCGGTATCGACCGATCCGTTGGGGCACCACCCGGCGATTGGTGTTTCCTCATTGCTTAGTAGTGGGGCGGTTTTTCGTTTGAGGGAGCACGCTCCATGCGTGTGTCCGCGACCTGCTCCATCTTGTCGAGGAGGTACGCCACCGTATTTTTCAGGCGGTCGATCTCCTTTTGCTGCTCAATCACCACGCTGTTGAGTTCGTCAATGGTGTTCTCCTGAAAGGCCAGCTTGGTTTCGATGTCCATCAACCGATCCTCACTCATCATATCCCCCTTTCTTTTGTTTTTTTCGCAAACCACAAGGTGTGTTTCCCGCCTCGCTTGAGCCGTGCCTTGACATGGACCTCTTCCACGGCGAGGCCGCAACCGGCCAGTCGCTTGGTAAACACCGGGTCGGCGTGGGCCGACCAGACACCCAGGACCCCGCCGGGGACCAGGTGTTTTTTTGCGGACAGGATGCCTGCTTTGCTGTAGAGGCTGTCGTTTCCGCTTCGGGTCAGGCCGTCCGGGCCGTTGTCCACGTCAAGGAGGATGGCGTCCCAGGGGCCCTCCTCTTTGATGGCGTCGCCGACATCCCCCACAAACACAGTGGTGCGTGGGTCGCTCAGGGGGTGGCCGGCCAGGTGGCCGTAATGGTCCCGGTTCCACGCCACCACCTCGGGCACCAGCTCCGCCACGGTGACAGCAGCCCCGTCTCCAGCATGGTCGAGGGCTGCGCGCAGGGTATAGCCCATGCCGAGCCCCCCCACGAGGATGCGGCATCCGTCGCAGGAGCCAAGGCGCTTGATCGCCTCTTCGGCCAGGACCTCCTCGGAGCCGTGAGCCCGGCTGTTCATTAATTCGTACCCGTCGGTGCGGATGGAAAATTCATCCTGCCGCCTGGTCAGCCGAAGGGTGCCACCCCCCGGTACCTCAGCCTCTCCCAGAAACTCCCAGGGAATCATCGTGTGTATCCTTTGTCTTCATGGCCATGGTGTGGCGCCATGAAGGTCGTTGTGAAATAATCGTAAGAAAACAGCCTCCGGCGTCCGGTGGCAAAATCCAGGCCCATGCTCAGGAACCCCGGGTGTCAGGATATCACAGGGGCCCGCATTAAAAAACAACCTCAGGCCCGGGAGCTGTCCCTGACATGGGCTTTGCGCAAAGCTCCTCTTTTACAGGGCGACAGAGGAAATGACAAATGAAATCATGGGCCGCCCGGCCATGCCCCGTCGTGGTCCCCGTTCAATTTCTTTTTTGCCTGTCTTTTAAGATGTACCTTTCAAATTCACCTTGACAAGCAGAATGGTTCCCCACTAGTGTTGAGACAGTTCCCTTACTACTTTTCACCTTCGCTGCCGTTGTGTCTCTGGCAGCCCTCATCTTTAGCCTTTCCACCGGAGTTGTTCCGGTGACAACCCATCTTTCGACCGAGAGTGTCAACCATGGACCCTTTTACGATATGAGAAGGAGGCGTGTATGGGCAAGATCCGATTTGATGATCAGGTGGTGGTGATTACCGGGGCGGGCTCAGGTATTGGCAGGGCCTATGCCCACGCCTTTGCCTCACGGGGAGCCCGGGTGGTGGTCAACGACCTGGGGGGCAACCGGGACGGTACGGGAGAGGCACGGGGAGCCGCAGACACCGTCGTGGCCGAGCTGGCACAGTATGGCGGTGGGGCTGTTGCAAACTACGACTCCGTGGCCACCGTCAGCGGGGGAGAAAGGATTATCGCCACGGCCGAGGACCATTTCGGCCGGGTGGACGTCCTTGTGAACAATGCGGGGGTGTTGCGTGACAAGAGCCTGTTGAAAATGACGGAGGAGGATTGGGAGCTTGTGGTGAACGTCCATCTCAAGGGGGCTTTTTGTGTAACGCGTCCGGCCTTTGCCCTCATGAAGAAAAACGGGTACGGTCGGATCATCAACACCACATCCGGCTCGGGCCTATACGGCAACTTCGGCCAAGCCGCGTACATGGCGGCGAAAATGGGGGTGGTGGGGCTGATGCACAGCGTGGTGGCCGAAGGGAGCAAGCACAACATCCTCTGCAACGCCATCTCCCCGGTGGCGGCTTCCCGCATGACCGACGACGTGATGCCCGCTGAAATCCTTGAAAAGCTGAAGGCCGAGTTCATCACGCCCCTGGTGCTTTTCCTTGCCTCCCAGGTTAACCGGGAGACGGGGATGATTTTTAATTGTGCCGCCGGCTGGTTCAGCCGGACCGCCATCTGTTGCGCCCCGGGACTCTGCATCGGAGACGCGAAACGGGAGATAACCCCCGAAGAGATTCATGATAACTGGATGGCCATCACCTCCCTTGACGACGCCGTTCCCCTGGACTCCGTGGTGGACTCGTTTCGGTTCATGACATCCCTTTTTTAAAAATATGGCCTCAAAGGTCGAGGTTTTTTTTGCGGCCCCTCGCCTTGTGGTCGGAGGCAGCCAAGTTAAAGATGCCTTCGACGGGGCGCTTTTCCGGGGTGCGCCCGAATTGACACCCCGCGTCGGTCGCGGTATAGTAACACCATGGATTAACAAAGTGTTCATTCCCCTTCCCGGCGATTTTGGCACCGGATTTCCCCCACGTTTATTCCCCTTGCCCTCCCATGGGTTTCGATGGCTCTCCCCTGATATAAACGACGGCGGTTTTTGCCCCGTCAGGAACACTGGATGTTCAATGAATCGGAAACGCCTCTGAAAGGCGGCGATCCGATGCTGGGGGTGTTATGGAAGATATGTATACGATACGAGACGAGAAACGGGTGGTTACCTTGAAAGGGCGTCGCGCCGGGTCCGAGCGGCGAAGCATGGAACCGCAGGGCACAGCGATACCTGCGAATCGCAGGAAGGGGGCCGAGAGGCGTCATAAGCAGGTGCTGTCCGCCAGAGATCGCCTGTTCGAGCGCATCAGCAGCCTCACCAACGGCATCGCCCTTCTGGCCGTGGGGCTCTTTTTTCTCCTTACCGGTCTCACCTTTCTCCCCGTGGTCGGGCTGATCGTGGGGGGCTACATCATCATCAAGAGTTTCGTCGTCATGGCCGAGGTCCTGCACAAGGTGGAGTAGGATGAATCTCCTTGAAATCAGCACGTGAATCGACTACACCTTCCCTTCACCTGCCGCACAGGCCTGCGCTCCTCATTTTTTTGCGTTCGGCACCGTCGGAGGCGCCGGGGGAATGATCCTCCGGTCAATGATGCCCGCAAGGGGAAGAGGTTGGTCAGGCGATGCGCCGTGATGTGAAGTCGAATATTTTCAAGTTGTATGTGATCAAGGTCTCCAAGTGGCTGATGCTCACCGTGCCCATCGTGTTCCTTTTTTATCGGGAGAATGGGCTGGGCACCCGGGACCTGTTTCTGTTGAAGGCGGCGTACTCCTTTGCCGTTGTGCTCATGGAGATCCCCTCGGGGTACTTCGGGGACATTTGGGGGCGCAAGGTATCCCTGGTCATCGGCAGCATCATGGGGGCCGTCGGCTTTGGCCTTTACAGCGTCTCGGCAGGGTTCTGGGGCTTTCTCGCCTGTGAGATGATCCTGGGGGTGGGCCAGAGCTTTATCTCGGGCTCGGATTCCGCCCTTCTCTACGACACCCTTGAGGAGCAGGGGCTGGGAAGCTCCTACCTTAGAGAAGAGGGACGCCTGGTTTCCATCGGAAATTATGCCGAAGCCATCGCCGCACCCATCGGGGTGGGGCTGGCCGCCCTGAGTCTTCGCACCCCCTTTTATTTCCAGGCCGTGGTTGCCTTTTCAGCGGTTCCCGCCTCCCTGCTTCTCTATGAGCCCCAACGGCGACGGATCATCAATAAGGGTAATTTTGCCCAGATTTTTCAAATTATCCGTTACGCCCTGACCCAAAACACAGGCCTTAAGTGGCGCATCATCTACTCGTCGGTCATCGGCACCGCCACCCTCACCATGGCCTGGCTGATCCAGCCCTATTTCGTTCACCTGTCCGTTCCCCTGGCCCTGTACGGCCTTTTTCTGCCCGCCCTTAACCTCACCACCGGTATTGTGTCTTCCCATGCCTGGAAGGTGGAGGCCTGGCTGGGGCGGGACCGCACCGTCCTTCTCATCGCCTTTTTCATCGGTTCCGGGTACCTTTGCCTCAGCGGCTTTACGACCCTTTGGGCCGTGGGGTTTCTCTACCTTTTTTACATGGTCAGGGGGGTGGCCACCCCGGTGCTCCGAAATTACATCAACGAGTCCACGCCGTCGGAGATCCGGGCCACGGTCCTCTCCATTCGAAGCCTCATTATTCGCTTGTCCTTTGTGATCATCGGGCCGTTTCTGGGCTGGTTTGCAGACGGGACAGGGATGCCTGCAACCCTTCTGGCCGGGGGCATGGTGTTTCTGGTCGGGGGGCTCTGGACGGGCCTTCAGCTCCGCAAAGAACCCGAAGGCAATGCCATTGAACCCTTTCTTTCCGACGAAGGGGCCCTTCCGCCGACACGGTGAATGCGCCTCCGGCGGGGCGCATTATGAAAAGAGCGCTGCAAAAATGATTTGCTGAGGCATCCCCGGCCATGGGCAGGCCTCCGGTGCACCCTGCCTGGGGGGTTGGTTGTACCCTTTATTCTGCTGTGATCTTGGTCATACCGTTTTGGCGTGAAATGAGTTATAAAAAATAGTTTATCTTTTTTATGAATGCAACATGAGGAAAGGTCCCCCCCAATGGAATCACAGAAATTGACCGGTATCGCCATTCGACTCCTGGCCCTTTTCTATGCCGTCAAAGCTTTTTTCGCCATTCCCGGCGTTGTGGGCAATTATTTTATGTCCCGGGATGCCCTTCGGATGCTCCCCGGTGACGAGGCCTTTGCCATGGCCGCGCGGATGAGCGCCTTTGCCCAGCTCAATGCGTTTTTGCCCTTTGTGATGCTCCTTTTTTCCGGTGTTCTCCTGGCCAAGGCGGATACCCTGGCCCGCCTGTTCAACCCGATGCCCTTTGAACTGCCGTCGGCCCCTGAAATGACCCCCACAGCCCTTGTGAAAGGGGCCTTGTGCCTTCTTGGGATTGTGGGGATCGGTTTTTCCTTCCACTACCTGGTGGCCTTTGGCTCCACCTTTGCGGTGTACGGAGCCCAGGTGACGCTGCTGGAGACATCGGCAAAGATACGGCTCTGGAGCGGCTGCGTGACGGGGGTGCTGTATCTGGTCTGCGGTGTGGGGCTGCTTCGGTATGCCGGGGGGATTGCGCGCCGGTTTTTCCCCGTGGGGGCATGAGGCGCGGTGGTCGGTCATTATTCTACGGTTTGATGTCTCTTTCTCCAACGGAAAGATCCATGACGAAGATGAGGATGTATATGAAAAAGCGACACTTTTTGTTGGCCTGTATTCTGTTTCTTTCCCTTGCCGGTGTGTGTCTGGCGGACACCCCTGCTGCAGGTGACCAGGAGGGTTTTCCGGGCGGGTATACCAAGGAACGGTACCTGACGGACAAGGCCAAGGCGGAAAAGGGCGATGCCGGTGCCCAGTTTGTGATGGGCTACCTCTACCATCGCCAGGTGGTGGATTTTGTGAAGGCGGACAGCGCCAAGGCCTTTTCCTGGTATCAAAAGGCGGCCCTCCAGGGGCATCTTCAGGCCTGTCAGATTTTGGGGCTCATGTACCAGAAGGGCGACGGGACCAAGGCCGATCCGGAAGCGGCCAAACGATCCTATCAGTATGCTGCCGACCGCGGGCTGGCGGAAGCCCGGTACGGCCTGGGTCTGCTTTACGCCGAAGGGCTCGGGGTCCCCCGGGACGAAGAGCTGGCGATTTTCTGGTTTAAAAAGGCCGACAGGCAGAATTTTTCCCCGGCCTCCGTGGCCCTGGGCGTCATGTATGCCGGCGGCAGGGGTGTCTCCAAAGATCTGGAAGCCGCGTTCAACTGGTTTGTGCGGTCCGCTGAGCTTGGAAACAGCGAGGGGATGCTGAGGGTGGCGGGAATGTATCGCACCGGCATTGGGGTGCCCCAGGATATCGGCATCGCCATTCGCTGGCTGGAAGAGGCCTTGAAGGTGAAGACCCGCTCCTCTCTCCTTGCCACCAACGACCTGGCCTGGATCCTTGCCACCTGTCCGGACACCACATACCGGGACAGCAAACGGGCCCTGGAGCTGGCCGAATTCCTCGTGAAGTCCGGGGCCACCCAGCCCAGCGCCCTGGATACACTGGCGGCGGCCTATGCTGCCAATGGCCTGTATGAAAAGGCCATCCATGTTCAGGAGGATGCCATTCGGAAACTCGATGAAACCGGGGAGGTTCAGCTTGAAGCGGCCTTAAAGGAGCGGCTGGCGCTTTATAAAGCGGGCAAACCGTGGATCGATACGGAGAAGACCGTGTCCCCGGCGAAGAAGCAGGGGACGGCGCAGAAATAAAACATGCGGTAACATGAAAGCTGGCTGTCGCCGTGTTTGCCCCTTGGGTCAACGCATGGCGGCATTTTTACGGGATGTATGCCGACCTCACTGCCGTGAGGAGACAGGAAAGCCCCGGGTTCTTTAGAATCCGGGGCTTTGTTGTTTGCAAGGGGACGATGCCGGGCTACAGGGCCACCTGCTCATCCGGGAAATCGGTGTACTCAAGGACAATCTCCCGAAAGGTTGATTCCGCCGCAAGGAAGGCATCCACCACCTCGGGGGCGAATTGGGTGCCGCGCCCTCCATTGATGATCTCCATGGCCACCTCATGGGAAAACGCGGGTTTATAGCTCCGATATGTCACCAGGGCATCATAGACATCTGCCAGGGCCATGAGGCGCGCGGGAATGGGGATCTCCTGGCCGGTGAGGCCGTCGGGGTAGCCGGTGCCGTCCCAGCGTTCGTGATGGGAGGCGGCGATGTCGCAGGCAATGTCCAGGAAGGGGGCCCACAGGTCGAGGTGACGTCCGGCGGAGAGAAGGGCGTCCCGGCCGTATGCCGTGTGTTTTTTAATCTGTTCGTATTCGTCGTCGGTGAGTTTGCCCGGTTTCAGGAGAAGGCTGTCCGAGACCCCCGCCTTGCCTAAGTCGTGCAGGGGGGCTGCCATGAAGAGCATCTCGATGGTATCGGGGGTCAGGGTGTCTTTGTAACCGGGGGTGTCCATCAACTCCCGGGCGAGGGTTTTGATGAAATGGGCGGTACGCCGGATGTGGTTGATGGATTCGTTGTTCCGTGTTTCGGCAAGGGAGCCCATGGCCAGAAGGGTCACGTCCCTTACCGCCGCGAGCTGGCGGAGACTCTCGGTCTCCTGGTGTTCTGACGCCGCCTCAGGCCCTTTGAGGATAAGGACCGGGACGTTTCGGGTTGCCTCTGCTTCGTTTAGTTTGCGTTTTACGTTCCGGGCTTCCATGCCGGCTGCGCGGGCGTCCAGGAGGATGAGGTCCGGGGGCGTGGCCGAGGCCGCGAGTTGCAGTGCCGCGTCACTGCTTGTCGCAATCCGGGTGGTGCAGGTATCCTTGAGCAACCCCATGAGTCGCTGGGTATTTTCAGGGGTATCTTCAACAATCAGCACGGTTTTTTTCTCCATCATGACGTGTCCTCCGGGGAAAGGAATGATGCGTTAAAAAAAACAACCGGTGAGAGCGTCTCGCGACATCTTTGATAATATCACTCTGAATTCAAAGGATAAAGGAAAAGCGTTTGTTCGTGGAAGTATGGTGTCACAGGCGTTGACATGCGGCGATGTATCTCGGCCTGTGACCGGCGACTCAATGGACGGTTTCGCAAAAAGAGCCCTGGGCCTGGCGGATCAGTCCCTCGGCGGTGCCCGGCATGCCCGGCGGGAGCATGCCGATGCCTGCCGTCAGGGAGAGGTTGAACCGAAAGGCGTTGAAGACGAAGTCCCTCTGGGTGATGGCATCGGTAAACCGATGGGAGATGCGAGGGACCTCCGGATCGGTGATGCCGCTGAGGAGCACGGCAAAGGTGGCGTTGTCGAACCGGGCGGCCAGGTCGTCGGAGCGGGTCATATCTGCCAGCAGGCTCCCCACGCTGCCCATGACCATGTCCCCGGCTTCGGTGCCGTAGGTGGTGACGACCTCCTCAAAGTTGGTGAGGTGGAGAAGGAGCAGGGCAAGGCCCTGGCCCATGCGGTGGGCGCGCTTGACCTCCCGGTGGAGCAGGTTTTCAAAGCAGTGCCGGGTGTAAAGGCCGGTGCAGGGATCTCGGAGGGAGGCCTCGTCGGCACGATCCATGGCCGCCAGGGTGGAGCCGGACACCACGGTGTCCAGGGCTCGGTGAAGGAGGGTCCGGATGAGATCTGGGGTGATGCGGGGTCGCTCCAGCACCTCCAGGGCGCCCTGGCGGATGAGGCGTGAGACGGTGAGTTCGTCGGCGACATCGGTGATGATGACGAACAGGGGACGATTGGCCGGGGGGGTGAGGTTTCTGGCCAGGTCTTCGGCAAGGCCGTCCGGAAGGGGGCGGGAGATAAACAGAAGGTCCCGGCTGTTTTTTTCAAGGGCTTCTTTTGCCCCCTGTGTGTCCTCGACGCAGGCGATATCCAGGCGGTCCAGGGTGTTCAAGGCCTGAATCAGCGGGGAGCCTTCGCGGCCGTCCCGGCCCACCACAAGGATTCGGATGGTCTGGTCCAGGTCGATAATGGAGCCCTCCCCGGGGTACTCCCGGGTGTCGTCTACGTGTAGGGTCTGTATTTTACGGATGATTCCGGCGATGCGTCGTCCGGATTCGTCAATGCGTTCCATGTACACGGGTAGTTTGTCCGGGGATTCTTTGTGGATGTTCATCAACTGGATGTTTCCCTGCAGGGCCATGAGGGGCTGGCTCAGCTCGTGGGCCATGGCCCCTGCCATCTGCAGGAGAACCTTGAGGCGTTCATCCCTGAGTTTTTTCTTCTGGTGGACCTGGATCTGGGAGTTGGCCTCCTTCAGGGTCTCCACCGTCTCGGTAAGCTCCCGGGTGGTGGCTAAAAGCGATTGCTGGTACTGGTGCAGCTCCAGAAAGACGTTGACCTTCCGGACGAGGGTCTCCGGGTCCAGGGGCTTGGAGAGGTAGTCCACGGCCCCGGCATCGTAGCCCTTGAAAATGTGCTGGGTGTCGGTGTTGATGGCCGTCACGAAGATGATGGGGATGCGGCAGGTGTCCGGGTTGCCGCGGATGAGCTCAGCGGTTTCAAAGCCATCCATCTCCGGCATCTGCACATCCATGAGGATGAGGGCCACCGGGTGGTCCAGCAGGAGCCCCAGGGCTTCGTTGCCCGAGGTGGCGGTGAGGATGGTGAGGTGGGGACGGGCCAGGACGTGTTTCAGGGCGAGAAGGTTCTCTTCCAGGTCGTCGACCAGCAGAATCTGTTGGGTTGCATGGTTCATCATGGGGTCATTACTCCGGGGGGGACGGGCTCATCGGCTGACGGTATCACGGTATCGCAGCAGGGGCCCGAAGGGGACGGTGTCTCTTTTTTCTGGTAAATTTTCTCCTTGGGCACGGCCCGTGTCACACGATCGGCCCAGGAGGTGATGTTCATGGATTCGCCGGTTCCCAGGCAGAAAAAGCCGTCCGGGGCAAGGCTGTCGAAGAAGGTGCCGATGACCCGGTTTCGCAGCGGTGGGCTGAAATAGATCAGGACGTTTCGGCAGAGGATCAGGTCCATTTCGCCGAAATGGCTGTCGGAGACCAGGTTGTGATCGGAAAAGCGGATGGCCTCTTTAAGGGCACGGTTCATGATGACGTTGTCGTAGCGGGCCGTGTAGTGGTCCACCAGGCACCCGCATCCTCCGGATAGCAGGTGGTTCCGGGTGTATGTACGGATGCTCTCAATGGGGTAGATGCCCTCCCTTGCCGTGTGAAGGACCCGTTCGTTGAAGTCCGTGGCGTAGATGCGAAACCTGCCGGCAAGCCCCTCCTCCTGGAGCAGGATGGCCATGGAGTAGGCCTCCTCGCCCGTGGCACACCCCGCCACCCAGACACGCACAAAGGGGCGGGCGGCGAGTTTCGGTACCACGTGTTCCCGGACCGCCTTGAAAAAATGGGGGTCCCGGAACATTTCGGTGACGTTGATGGACAGGTCGGCCAGCACGATTTCGAAAAAGGCACGGTCGTTCAGGATCCGGTACTGCATCTCCGAGAAACAGGTAAGGCCCGAACGCTCCAACCGCCCCTTCAGGCGCCTGTGCAGGGACCCCTGGGCATATTGCTGAAAATCGTAGCCGTATTTCCGGTGGATGGCATAAAGCAGGCAATCCATCTCAATGGCGTCGTTTTCAGTGAGGGGCTGGGCCGGTGCCATGGGGTCCCCTTTACGCATAGAGCCAGACCCGAAGCATGGAGAGCAGCTTGTCGGGGTCCACGGGTTTGGGCATGTAATCGTTGGCTCCGGCCTCGATACTGGCCGTGCGGTCTTCGGCCATGGCCTTGGCCGTCAGGGCGATGATGGGGAGCTCCTTGAACTCGGCCTGGTTTCGGACAGCACGCATGGCCTGGTACCCATCCATTTCCGGCATCATGATGTCCATAAGGATCAGGTCGATGTCGGGGTTTTCCGCAAGGCGCGTCAGCCCTTCCCGCCCGTTTCGTCCCACCACCACATCCATCCCCTTTTCATGGAGAAGCCGTTTCAGGGCAAAGACGTTGCGCATGTCGTCGTCGACGATGAGGATTTTTCGACCGCTTAAGATCGCCTCTTTGTCATGGCAGAGGGGGCGGACCTGTTTCAGGGGCCTGGGGAGGGCGGACTCCACCTCGTGGAGGAAGAGGGTTGCTTCGTCCAGGTCCCGGTGCATGGCCTCAAGGCCGGGGGACTCTTCCGCCTGTTCAAGGGCGGTTTTCGGTGCCATGGCCCGGTGCGTTTCGTCGATCTCCGAGAGCACTTCGTGCAGGTGTTCCAGGCTCACCGGTTTGGCATGGAACCCGGCGACTCCCAGGTTCATGGCTTTCCCTTTCTGGTCCCGGGAGGAGATGACGTGCACGGGGATGCCGGCGGTGACGGGGTTTGTTTTAAGGCGGTTAAAGACATCCCATCCGTCCATGCGGGGGAGCTTGATATCAAGGATGATGGCCGTGGGGGAAAAGTAGTCGGCAAAGTGAAGGCCTGTTTCGCCCTCTTCGGTGACCAGGGTGTTGAATCCCTTTTCACGGGCCAGTTTGACGAGAAGGGAGGCAAAGGTGACGTCGTCCTCGATGATGAGCAGGGATTTGTCTCCCGGATGGGGTTGATCCTTAAGGGCGCGATCAAAGGGTGGGGGCGTCACCGCTGCTGGTTCGGCGGGTGCCGGGGCCGAAAGGGCAGGGCGCTTCACCGGGGGAACGGTTGGTGCCTCCGCTGTCTTGGGGCAGGGAAGCAGGAGGGTGAAGCAGCTGCCGATGCCCTGTTCGCTGGAGAGGTGAAGGGACCCCCCGAGAAGGCCGGCCAGCTCCCGCGAGATGGTGAGGCCAAGGCCCGTGCCGTAGTATTGCTTGCTCTCGGTGCCGTCCACCTGGCAGAAGGCCTCAAAGACATGGGCGTGTTTTTCCCTTGGGATGCCGATCCCCGTGTCGGTGACGCGGAAAGCAAGGGCCGAACCGGCCTCAAGGTTTGCATCGGCGGGGAGCTCGTTGGGGGCGGGTTTTTCGATGCTGAGGCTTACGGAACCGGCATCGGTGAATTTCAGGGCATTGGCCATGAGGTTTTTGAGGATCTGCTCCAGCCTCTGGCGGTCGGTTTCAAGGGTGGCCGGTGCATCCGGAGCCAGGCTCAAGGCCAGGGCGAGCTCCTTCTCTTCGGCAAGGGGGAGGAACATGCGGCGAAGGCTCTCCACCAGAGCGGACAGGGGGGTGGGAGACAGGGTCACGGTCATGCCCCCCGCTTCGATCTTTGAGAGGTCCAGGATTTCGTTGATGAGGGTGAGGAGCTGGGAGCCGGAGGCGTGGATGGTGCCTGCAAACTCCACCTGATCGCCGTTGAGGTTTCCGTCCGAGTTCTCTTCCATCATGCGGGAGAGCAGGAGAATGCTGTTTAAAGGGGTCCTGAGTTCGTGGGAGATGGTGGCCAGGAACTGGGACTTGTAGCTGTAAGAGAGCTCCAGGTCCTTGGCTTTTTGCCGGATAAGGATCCCCGCCTCTTCCAGCTCCAGGTTTTTCCGCTTGATGCTCTCTTTCTGCTCTTCAAGCTGCTGGGTCTGCTCTTCGAGTTCCTGGTTGATGTGCTGGAGGGTCTCCTGCTGGAGTTCCAGCTCTTCGGCCTGTTTGCGCGTCTGGTGCAGGAGCGATTCGGTTCTGTTGCGGCCCCGGGTAGAGTCTACGGCCACGGCAATCTGTTTGCTCATGAGGTCGAGGAACTTCAGGTCCTGGCGGGAAAAGGGGCCAAGGCCCGCCAGCTCAACGACGCACAGTGTTTTTTCGTTCTGGGGGCAGGGCTGGATGACCACCTCACACGGGTAGGCGTCCAGAAGCCCCGAATGGATGGGCAGGTAATCGGCAGGGACTTCGGTGATGCGCAGGCGGCTTCCGGAGACAGCCACTTCCCCCACAAGGCCTTCGCCAAGGGGAATGGAGGGCGCTCCCCCTTCCGGGGCCGCCTCTGCAAAGCCGCCGATGCAGGCGAGGACGCCGTCGTCAACGAGGTAGATTCGTCCTGCCTGGGCGTCTAAGTAGTTGGCCAGGAACTGGATGATCTGCCGACCAAGCTCATGGAGGGTGAGGTCCCCCTGGATGCGGTTGTGGAATTCGCTCTGGCCGATGCTGAGCCAGTTCTGTCTCTGGATTTTTTTCCGGGACCGGGAGAGCTCTTCGTTGACGCTGTGGAGATGGTCCCTCTGTTTTTCCAGCACCGCATGCTGCTTCTGGAGCTCTTCGCGGACCCGTTCGTGCTCTTCGATTTCATGGGTCAGTACCTGATTGGTGCGGGTGAGTTCCTCTTCGTTTGCCTCCAGGCGCTCTTTGCTGACGGTGGTCTCGGCAAGGCGCTTTGTCATGTGGTTGAAGTCCTGCATCAGCGCGCCGATGTCTCCGGAAGCGTTGTTGTCCAGCCGGATGGTGAAGTCGCCGTTTCGTATCTGGTGGGTGGCGCTTTTGAGCTGGTTGACGGAGCGGGAGAAATAGCTGCTCGCCCAGTTTGCCAGGGCCAGGATGAAGGGCAGGCCGAGGAGCATGCAAAAGAGGATGAAGCGCTTGAAGGTGTTCAGGAGGTGCTGGGCCCGGTTGATAAAGTAAAGGGCCGTACCCTGGGAGGTTTTCTGTGTCTCCAGGAACAGGGGCGCCAGCTCGTCCATGTTGATGACGGTGGCCACGGCCATGGGCAGGCCGTCTGCCGTGGTCCGCTGCACAGGGGCGATGAAGGTGTATTTGCGGCGTGTCTGCCCGCTGGTCTCCTGCCAGGAGAAGTAGCCCGAGGCGTATTTCCCCCCGAGGCTCGATGAGATAATGGTGAGAAATTCCTCAGAGGCCTCGGAGATGCTGGAAACAGAGGTGTTCTCAAGGTCGGTCACGGGGTGAAACAAGGTGGTGCCTTCCCGGGTGTCGATGAGGGTCGTGTAGCCGTTTTTTTCAATGGGCTGCAGGGCGATGCTTCGAAACCGGGGGTCTTTCTGGAGCTCGGCCAGGGTGAGGGTGGGGCGGTGTTCAAGGTAGAGTTCGATCTGGAGGGCCACATCCATGGATTTTTGCCGGACACTCTTGGCGAGGGTATCGGTGAGGAGCCGTTCCCTCTGCTGCTGAAGATCGCCGAGCCCCTTCTGGATGGTCTGGCTGGTCCGAAGGGGAAGGTCCCGGGTGATGAGGGTGATGGCGATGCCAAAGATGGCGATGGGAAGAATGCCGGCGATGAAGGTAATGGCCATCAGCCGGGAGCTGTATTTTTTGGGGAACAACTGGATCATGGGTTGTGCAGCCTCCGGGGACTGTGGGGTCGGCATGGTACGGCCGGTGATGTGTTTATTCGTAAATATTGTCTGCCATCAGGATCGCGTTGCGATGGATGGGGATGTTCAGTTTTCTGGCTTTCTTCAGGTTGATGGTGAGCTCGTGGAGCTGGGGGCTTTGGGAGGGAATGGCCCCGGCGCTGATGCCTGCGAGGATTTTCTCCACGGGGCCTTTGACCTGCTTGCCTGTTTCGGCAAAGTTGCAGTGAACGGCCATGAGGGTGAACCCTTTTTTGACCTGTTCACCGCCCACCCCGATGAGGGGAACTCCGGCTGCATCGCTGGCTGAGGCGATGCGTCGCATCTTGGCAGGGACATTGAGGATTGCATCGGCCGGGATGTAAATGGCGTCCACGGCGCCTGCCAGTCTGGCGACCTCGTCTTCCAGGGTGCCCAGGGCCTTGCCCTCGATGCGGGTGGCAACCACCTGCCACCCCAGGGCGGTTGCTGCCGTTGCGGCTTCATGGGCCGTGGCCTCGGCAGCCAGGGTTTCGGTGCAGTAGAGGATTCCCAGGCGTGAGACCTCGGGCATGATGGTTGCGATGGCCTGGAGCTGCGCACGGGCGGGGACCCGCATGCTGATGCCGGTGAGGTTGTGGCCGGAGCAGGAAACCCCCTGGATAACGCCGGTCTCCTTGGGGGCCGCCACAAGGGTATAGACGATGGGGATTTCAGGTGCCGTCTCCATGGCAAGGAGGGTGCCTCCGGTCCCCAGGGTGATGAGGATGTCCACCTTCTGGCGCTTGAACTCACGGATGGCCGACAGGGCCATTTCCCGGCTTTGCTCAGCGTTGTGGATGGTGAGGGTCAGGTTGTCCCCGGCCTTAAGGCCAATGGAGGTGAGCCCCGCCTGGATCCCTTCCCGGGTGAGGCGAAACGGGGGAACCTGTTCGGTCCACTGCAGGACGCCGATGTGGGGGCCCTTGGGCCTGCCCTGGGTGATCCCGCCAAAGACGACAGCCAGGGCAAGGATGGCGGCGGTCAGGTAAATCAGATGTTTTTTCACGTGCTCTCCCGGGCATGGGCCGGTCGGGTCCGTACTGCCCGGTGGCCTCGCAAAAAGTCGATGAATCGGTATCTGCAAACTGTATTTTGTAAATGGCTGCACGTGCGCACACAGCCTTGCTGACTGAGGGGTGGTCAATGCCGACTTTTTGGCGAATGCATTATTCCTCTCATTAGACGAATCGACAATTGGGTAAAAGAACTGGAGTAAAAAGTCAAAAAAAAAGGAAGGAATGTGTCAACGGGGCATCAACGGCTGGAAGATGCCAATGGAAGGCAAGGGGGAGGGTGGAAAAAGAAAGACCGGGGGAGCCGCTGGGTCACGGGCATCCCCCGGTTTGGTAGAGGGTGGAAAACGGTGGCGTTATTCTGCATTCTCCAGGGACGCCGCCATTTTTTCGCCGATTTTCTCGGCGGAGAGGCCAAAGAGCTCGTCTATGGAGACCAGCTCCAGGAAGGCATCATCCCAGGTGTGCCCCAGCTCCTGGACAATGTTGCGAATCCTCTCGTGCTTGCCCCCCAGGGCCTTGGTCTTGCTGTGCAGGGGAATGCGTCCCTCTTTGAAGGTGACGTTGATGGAGAGGATGAACTCGATGACGTTGGCATTTTTGGCGAGCACCGGAATGATAAGGGTGTTCTTGTCGTCTTTGTTCCCTTTGCCGATGAAGACGTTGCCTTCGCGCACGATGATGCTTTTGGTGCCCTTGAGCCGCGGGTCGCTCTCCACCCGGGAGGTGGTGTTGGCAAAGATCCCGTCCTTGTCCACCAGGGAGATGGTGGTTCCGGGGGTGGCCTCTCCCAGGAGGTTGAGGCCGTCGATGCGGTAGAGAAGGGTCCCTTTGATGCCGGAGATTACCCCTTGCAGGTTCTTGAGGACCAGGACGTTGGTGCTGGTGAGCTGGGGCAGGGTGACGCCCCGGTGTTTCAGCGTGTCAAAGAGGATCCCTTCGAAGGTCTCGGTGATGCGGCTGGTGCCCACGGTGACGGTTTTGGCCTGGTGCTTGATGGCATCCACGGGTCGGGCCATGGCGTTGATGGCGTTTGCAAAGCAGCCGAAGAGCTTGTCCAGCATGTTGGACGGGGTGCCCTTGCAGTCGAAGTCCAGCTCAAAGTCCGCCGAGGGGAGTTTGCCTGCCAGGTACTTCAGGAGCAGGGTGATGTCCGAGGCGGTGTTGAACCCCAGGATGGGAGGCAGCTTTCCCTTGCGCCGGCTGGTGCGGAACTCCTTGTAGACCGTGGTGACCTTTTCACGAAAGGCCTTCTCCAGGATGATCTCATACAGGTTCATCCCCTTGGCCTCAAAGCTTGAGATGACCTTCTGGAGCCCTTTCCGGTGTTCGTAGATCACCCGGGAGCCTTCGTTGATGGCCAGGGCCGCATAGTATCCCCAGATGTGGCCGGCCAGGGTGTTGAGCACAGGGGCCAGGTGTTCGGAGATCTGGGGCACGTGAAAGATGGTTGCCGCATAGTCGTTGAAGCGTTCCTCCCCTTCGCTGGCGATGACGATGGGGATGGCTTTGTGGGCGTGGAAAATGGCCGTGTCCTTGATGATGTCCCCCAGGACGCTCTCCCGGGTGCCGGCGGCACAGACGATGATCAGGGGTTCGGAGGAGAGGTCGATGTGCTTTTTGTCCTCCACAAAGTCGCTGGAGATGGTCTTGTAGCAGAGTTCGCTGAGCTTGATGCGGATTTCATCTGCCGAGGCTTTGTTGGCGCCGCTTCCCACCGATGCCCAGTAGGTGCGGCTCACGGCATGGGTGAAGGCCGACTCCTTGATGGCCTCGGTCATACCCAGGACTTTTCGCATCTTGGGGGGAAGGGCCAGGAGCTCGCGGATCTCTTCCGAGATGAAACGGGCGTCGCGTTTTTTTGTCTCGGAGGCCAGGTGAAGCCCGATGAGGGCCCCTGCCACGATCTGGGAGTAAAAGGCTTTGGTGGAGGCCACGCTCATCTCGATGTCGCGGCCGCTGCTGGTGTAGACCACCCCGTCCACCTTGAAGGTGAGGTCCGAGTCGCGGCGGTTGACGATGGCCAGGGTGGCGGCCCCTTTGGCCTTGACCATGTCCACGGCCAGGTTGGTGTCCGTGGTGGTGCCGGACTGACTGATGGCGATGACCAGCGCATCGGCCATGGTGTCGCCGTCGCCGTCGCCCATCATGAACCCGGAGAGTTCCGAGGCCTTTAAGGGGCAGACCTGGATGGCTGGATCTCCCAGGTAGTGGGTGAAGAGGTGGGCGATGGCCTGGGCGGCGATGCCCGCCGTGCCCTGGCCCACGAGGAAGACGCGCTTGATGCTGCCGTCTTTGATGCGTGCAATGGTGTCATCCGGGATGGACCGGTTGCCGAGCATGGTCCTGCAGAGCTCTTTGTCACCGTCGATTTTCCAGCGGTTCTGCATGGTTTTTTCAACGGAAGCCGGGGCCTCGGAGATCTCTTTGAGAAAATAGTGGGGGAAATCCTGGCGGTCGATGTCCCGGCTGGTGATTTCCGTCTCCATGACGGACTCCACGGTAACGGGGACCTCGGTGCCGTCGTAGTGGTAGGAGCGGATACCGGCCTCGGCCCCTTCAAGGCGGGCCCTGGTGCCGTCTAAGATCACGATCTGTCCGGAGACGGGCTCGCCGTTTTTGCCGGTGATGGTCTTTTCTCCGTTGAGCTTGATGTAGCGGGAGGTCTCCTCCACAAAGCCGTACACCTCGGAGACGGCGATGTAGTGGTCCTCGGCAATGCCCACGAAAAGGGCCTGGCCGCTGCCCTTCTGGGCAAGAAAGAGTTTGCCCGGGGCCAGGTCGGTCTGCATGGTGATGGCGTGGGACCCTTGAAAGTCATTGACGGCAAGGCGAAAGGCCTCTTCGATGTCATGGCCCGCCTTGAGGTAGACCTCCACCTGCATGGGGATGACCTTGGTGTCCGTGGTGATCTCTTTCTGGAGGGTATCGAACCGGTCTTCGTACTCCCCCTTGAGGGAGACGTGGTTGTCGATGTCCCCGTTCAGGCTGACGTGGATGATGCCCGAGCGGGGGATGCGCCCGTCGGTGTTCTGGTTGTCCACCGGGTGGCAGTTGGCGTCGGTGATGGCCCCCACCGAGGCCCAGCGCGTATGGGAGGAGACGGTAAAATCGCTGCGCCTGAAGGTGGCCGCGACTTTCAGCAGCAGGTCGTTCCTGATCTGTCGCCGGAGAAAATCGACGTTGTCGCCCAGGCTGCCGATCTCTGCGGCCCGTTTGTAGACAAACGCGATGGAGGTGGTGGCCCCGCCCTCTTCCACGGCAACGGTGTTGTTAAGGAGGGTGTCTCCTGTGGACCGCTCATTCAAGGTCTCTTCAAGCCCTTCGGCCTGAAGGAAGGCCTTCAGCTTGGTCCAGGTCCCCTCAGGAAAGGTGAACATCACGGAGATGCCGGCGGAGTCCCGTCCCCGGACTTCGAGGCGGTTGATGGCGTTTAAGGTGGTGTTGATTTTCTTGTAGGGGACGACCCAGCCGTTGCCGGACTGGATGAGCTCGGCCCCTGCCAGGTCCCGGACGCTTCGGACATTGGTCAGGGTCTCTTCGGTGAGGGACCAGGATATGTCCCGGAGGCTTTCCAGGGCCTCTGACACGGCGTCGGTGTCGGCAGGGGAGAGAAACCCCGCCTGGTCGGCAAAGGCCGCCTCTTCCCGGCCGAGGAGTTCGCGGATCGATGCGGCGGTACGGGTGAGGGCCTCAAGGTGGTCCTGGTCCCGGAGAAGCTGGGAAAAAAGGTGGTCCTCTTTGAACCGGCAGGCCTCACGGTAGAGCTCGGCCACCTGCTGGCGGCCGCCGAGGTAGTCGGTGGTGAGCTCTCCCTTGGCCTCGATGACAGCGGCGAGCCCCTGCCCGGACAGGGCGGCTACGGCGTCTTGAAGGGAGGGCATGGGCGCGTCCGAGGGCCCTCGTTCAAAGGAGACAAGGCCTGCAAGGCCGCAGTGAAGGGTGGTGGGGGCATAGGGAAAGAGAACCCAGGCATGTCCGGTGTGCTCCTGGGGGCGCCTGCCGAAACAGATGGGGGCGTTGAGAAGTGAGCGCAGCGTGGTCCAGGGTGTTGCAAACGTCCTTTTCATGGTGAGATTCTCCAATGGGTTATCCGGGCGCCGAGGGGAACCGGGCGCGTCTTGTAAATATGAGTGCTTCACGGTATCGGGGTGGGCTCCGCGGCGGTTGTCCTTACGGAACGCGTCGTTTACGTGGGTTGGCGATGTCAATGGGCCGGGTGCCCTTGCCATGGAGACAGCAGCCGTGGGATGGTTCGGCACCTTCCGCACCTGGGCTGAGCATGGCAGGGGGACTGTTTTTCAGTGGGCCCCCGCAAACGAGAACCTCTTTTTCGGTACCCGGGATGGCCCGTTGGCCATGACCGGGCTAACTTTTGAGTTATACCACAGCTTGCAGGCCGAGGTCCCCCAAAAAAACGGGACCCGGTCGTGTCAGGAGTCGTTGGGTGTTTTCGCCTGTTGGGTATCGGCGATGTGGGGCCGGGGTGATTCAGGGGGGTGGCTGAAGTAGCAGGTGATGGCTTTTCTCGCATAGGCGCTTGCCCGGGTGCCGATGTACGCCTGGTGGCCCACCACCACGGCAATGGCCATGGAGCGGCCGGTTTTGTTCTCCTTGGCAAATCCCACGAACCAATCCACCCGAACGTCGCGGGCTTTGTTGGAGATGGACCCGGTTTTTCCGCCCAGGGTGAGGTTTTTCAAGACGGGGTCCCTGCGGTACCCGGCAAAGCTTTTGCGGGCGGTTCCGGACCGGATGGTGCGTTGCATGAGCTCATTGAGGGTGGAGGAGACCTTCTGGGGTACGGCCTGCCCCAGGCTGGGCGGGCGGGGAACGGTGAGCTCTTGGCCACCGGCTGTCACCACCGAGTCGACAAGGTACGGGGCGGGGATGTTTCCGCCGGTGACGGCGGTGGCGCCGATGAGGGCGCCGTGGAGGGGGGAGATACGGGTGATCCGGTTGAACCCGCAGGCCACCTCTGCCCATTGGTAGGGGTCTTCACCGATGGCGAGGGTGCTTTTTTCCACCGGCAGATCAAAGGCGATTTCCTGGTTGAAGAGGAACCGTTCGGCGTAGCCCGACAGATTCTCCTTTTTAAGTTTGAGGGCACCCAGCTTGCCGAAGACCGGGTTCACGGACTGGGCAAAGGAGTCCCGGAAGGAGATGGTGTTGGTGTACTTGTTCTTCTTCTCGTTGAGCTGCCGTTTGTACAGGGTGTACTTGCCGCCGTTGAAGGAGAGGGTGCTCCGGGGGGTCAGCCCCAATTTTTCAGTGGCAGCCGAGGCCGTGATGATTTTAAAAATGCTGGCGGCTGGGTAGGCGGCCTCAAGGCTCGGGTTTTCTGCGTCCTCTTCCTTGCTGAATCCGGCCATGGAGAGGATTCTCCCGGTGGCGGGGTCCACGGCCACAGCCGCCACATACCGCGGCGTGCCGCGTTTTCTGGCGATGTTGCGTTTGAACTCGTTGATGAGAAGGGCCTGGAGTTCCAGATCGAGGGTTGTGGTGAGGGTCAGCTCCTTGTCCCCCTGGGTGACCTGAAGTTTTTTATGATCCAGGTGGGCCAGGGTGCGGGGATCGAGGAGGCCGCGAAGGCTGTCCTGGGTGAGGCGATTGGGGTTTTCCTGCCGGGAAGGGGCCGGTGGCGCATCAAAAGCCGCCTTGATGCGAGGGGCAAAGGTCACCGCAAGGGCGATGACAAGGGCTGCCAGGACCCCTCCGGCCAGGCCGCGCAGCACGCCCTTTTTCAAGGTGTGGGATCGGGCTATGATTTTTTGGCGTTGCTTCAGGCTCTGCTGGTAAGCTCGCCAGTCCTGTTTTTGCTGTCGCATAGGTCTCGTCTGAGGTGTCGTGGTGTTTACAGTCGCCCCAAAACCAAGGAATACGTAGGGCAGTCAGCAAGCCGGGCTGTCACGGTATTCAGGGCCCTGCCCCCAACGGGGACAGGGCTGAATGGCTACTTAACGGGTGTGCCCGGTTTCATCCCCTCCACGGCAAAGGTGGCAAGGGAAAAGTTTTTGCGCTTTGTGGCGGCAAGGAGCATGCCCTGGGACTCCACCCCCATGAGGGTGGCCGGGGCGAGGTTGGCCACCACCACCACCTGGGTGCCCTTGAGTTCTTCCGGGGCGTAGCTTTTGGCGATGCCGGCCACGATGGTCCGGGGGGTGCCTTCTCCCAAGTCCACGGTGACCTTGAGGAGCTTGTTGGCCTTGGGGATGGGCTCCGCATCAAGGACCGTGCCCACGCGCAGGTCAAGGTTCTGGAAATCGTCGTAGCTGATCTCGGGCTTCAAGGGTGTTGCCAGGGCCTTTTTGGCCGGAGCGGGTTTTTCCTGGGCCTTCTCAAAGGCCTTGAGGTCAATGCGGGGGAACAGGGCCTTGACCTTGGTGATGGCTCCACCCGAGGGGAGGGTGCCCCAGGTCTCAAAGGAGGAGAGGGCCATGGGGGTGTCCCCGGCGCCCAGGTGTTCCAGCATGGTTTTAGCTGTGCCCGGCATGACCGGAGCGATGAGGCCCGCCACCACGCGGAGGCCTTCCAGCAGGTTGTACATCACCGTTTTCAGGCGCGGGGCCTGGGCTTCGTCCTTGGCCAGGTCCCAGGGGGCGGTCTCGTCCACGTATTTGTTCATGCGGCTGATAAAGCCCCAGATCCCTTTCAGGGCCCGGTCAAAGGCAAAAAGAGGCATCTCGGTGCGGAAGGCTTCTATGGCCGCTGCAGCGTCCTCGGCCAGGGAGATCTCTCCCATGAGGGCGGCATCGGGCTCGGGGACCACCCCGCCGAAGTACTTGAAGCTCATGGCAACCACGCGGGAGAAGAGGTTCCCCAGGTCGTTGGCCAGGTCGTAGTTGATGCGCTTGACGATGGCCTCTTCCGAGAAGTTGGAGTCGTGGCCGAAGGCCATGTCCCGCATGAGGAAGAACCGGTAAGCGTCCACCCCGTAGGTCTCCAGCAGGTAGTCGGGGCTTGCCACGTTGCCGAGGCTTTTGGACATCTTGGCGTCGCCCATGTTCCAGAACCCGTGGACGTTCAGGGTGTTGAAGGGGGCGAGGCCTGCAGCCTTGAGCATGGTGGGCCAGTAGATGGCATGGGTCTTGAGGATGTCCTTGGCCACGATGTGCTGCACCTTGGGCCAGAAGGTGGCGAACTTGTCGTCGTCGGGGTAGCCCAGGGCCGAGACGTAGTTGAGGAGGGCGTCGAACCAGACATAGGTGACGTAGTCCTCGTCAAAGGGGAGGGTGATACCCCAGGTGAGGCGCGTCTTGGGCCGGGAGATACAAAGATCTTCCAGGGGCTCCTTTAAAAAGGAGAGCACCTCGTTGCGGTACTGCTTGGGCCGGATGAAGTCGGGGTTGGCCTCGATGTAATCGATGAGCCACTGCTGGTACTTGCCCATGCGGAAGAAGTAGTTGGACTCCTTGATGCGTTTGGGCTCTTTTTTGTGGTCCGGGCATTTTCCGTCCACCAGCTCGCGCTCCAGATAGAAACGCTCGCATCCCACGCAGTAGAGACCCTCATACTCCGAAAAGTAAATGTCCCCGTTGTCGTAGATCTTCTGGAGCATGTCGGCCACCACCTTTTTGTGGCTCTCATCGGTGGTGCGGATAAAGTGGTCGTTTTCAACGGAGAGTTTCGGCCAGAGGTTCTTGAAGAGGGCGCTGATTTCATCGGCGTACTCTTTGGGACTGCACCCGTTGGCCTCGGCGGCTTCGGCAATCTTGTCCCCGTGCTCGTCGGTGCCGGTGAGGAAAAAGGTCTCGGCGCCGAGCATTTTGTGGAACCGGCTCACCACGTCGGCTGCGATGGTGGTGTAGGCATGACCCAGGTGGGGCTTGGCGTTGACGTAGTAGATGGGCGTGGTGATATAAAAAGGATCGGTCTGGTTCATGGATCTCATCTCTAAGTTGGTTCTGTTCAGGGTCGTGCCCATGGAACGACGGCCGGTGGTCGCCAATTCCGGCTTCGCAAGGGGGCCACAGCCCCTGCCGGGACCGAAAACGGTCCGGCCGGGGGCATTAAAGGGGCCCTTGACGGGTCAGGCTTATTATCCTTTGGGCTTATCCAGTTTGACGTTGTCCAGGTCGGCTTCGTACTCGCCGCCCTCATCAAGCCGCACGGTGAGACGGTTGCAGATGACATTGTGACGAATCACCTTGCCTCGGCCCTTGTCCGTTGTGACGAATTTACCCACCTTGGGATAGCGTTCTTTAAGCTTTTTGTAGGTGGCGTCTTCAAAGGTCAGGCAGCACATGAGCCGCCCGCAGAGACCGGATATTTTGGTGGGGTTGAGGGACAACCCCTGTTCCTTGGCCATCTTGATGGAGACAGGCTCGAATTTTTCGATGAAGGACGAGCAGCAGATCTCACGGCCGCATCGCCCCAGGCCGCCACACATTTTGGCCTGGTTTCGGATGCCCACCTGCCGCATTTCGATGCGCAGGCGGAACTGGCGGACAAGGATCTTGACCAGCTCACGGAAGTCCACGCGGCCGTCGGCCGTGAAGAAAAAGGTGAGCTTGCTGGCGTCAAAGGTGCTTTCCACGGCAAAAAGGTTCATCTCCAGGCCGAGTTTATCCACCTGCTGCTGGCAGAAATCGTGGGCCTCGGTTTCCAGGAGAATGTTCTTTTCCCGTTGCCGGACGTCCTCCTCCGTTGCCAGGCGAAACACCTTTTTTAGCGGGCTGCCGGTCTCTTTTTTTTCGAGGGGTTCCGGCGGGGTGGCCACCACCCCTAAGCCGAGGCCCTGCTCGGTGGTGACGATCACCTTGTCGCCCACGTTGAGGACATAGGGACCGCTGTTGAAATCGTATATTTTTCCGGCGGGTTTGAACCGAATGCCGACTACTTTTTCCATAGGTCTGTGCCACACTGCTTGGGTGAAAAAGGGCTGCTCGTCGCATCTGTATGCGAAAAGCACGTATGCCCCTTTTGCACGGCGTAAGAAGGCTTTTCAGGCCTGCCGCGTCAAAGGGGCACGACAAAGGGAAACCGGGAATGGTCAGCTCTGCATCAGCTTTAACGCCATCACTTCCAGGGTGTGCCGCAACACGGTGTTGCCTTCGATGCGCTGAAGGGTGTCTCGAACCGTATCGGCCATGGCGGTGAGGCGCGACATGTCAAATCGAGCCGCATCGGCTTCCAGCTGCGGCATAAGATCGCGGTTTACAACGCGCTCAGGGTCTATCCTGCAGACCATCAGGTCGTGGAGGTAGTGCCCGATGAGGGAGAGGGACCGGATGGCCTTCTCCTTATCCCGACCCAGGACCTCGGCAAAGGCCAGGGCGTGGGACAGGTCCCCTCGTCCCGGCAGGGGAAGGGCCGTAAAAAGCCAGTTGCGCTGTGCCAGCCAGGCGTCCACGCCGCCCTTGCCCGAGATCATCTCACGGGCCCTGGCAAAGCTGCCGTCGCTCAAGGCCGCCACCGTTTCGGCCTGCTGGTGCGGCAGGTCGCTTTCTGCCATGAGGCAGCGCACCACGGTCTCTTGTTCAAGGGGCCGAAAGGCGATGAGCTGGCAGCGAGACAGGACCGTGGGCAAAAGCTCCGAAGGCTGGCAGGTGGTCAGGACAAAAAACGTCCCGGCCGGGGGCTCTTCCAGTACCTTTAAAAGCGCGTTGGCCGCTTCGCGGTTCATGCGGCCCGCTTCCCGGATGACAATGACCCGATGGGTTGCCTCCAGGGGTTTTGCAAGCAGAGTATTGCATAGATCACGGATCTGCGCAATCTTGATATGGGCGCCGTCCGGCTCGATAACCCGGATATCCGGGTGGATTCCGGCTTCAATTTTCCGGCAGCTTCGGCAGGTGCCGCAGCGAAGGGAGAAGAAGGGGTGGGCAGGCGGCTCCGAAGGTGCTGTGGGGCCTTGGCAGTTGAGGCTTTGGGCCAGGGTGAGCGCCGCTTCGGCTTTGCCGGTTCCGGCCGGGCCGGAGAAGAGCAGGGCGTGGGGAAGGGTCTCGTGTTGTGTCATGGACAGGAGGCTGGAAAGGGGCTGCTCCTGTTCTCGAAAGTGTTCAAGCATAGAATTGTGCCACCTGTGTGGATGATGACGCGGGGTGTCCGGGTGGGGCGTCTTTTTAGCCAAAAAAAAAGCACGTGACTCGGGACGGCTTTGAGGCGGTTGCCTGTGCTTGCCGTCCCGGCAGTGCCTTGACAGTCCCGACGGATGTCGGGGACACCGCCGAGCCGTTATCGGCGGGCGGTGCCATACCCGGAAAAAGGAGGCGTTAGTAGTCCACGCGTTCCTTGAGCTCCTTGCCACACTTGAAGAACGGCAGCTTCTTGGGGCTGATGAGAACTTTGTCACCGGTTTTCGGGTTGCGGCCGGTGTAGCTCTTGTACTCTTTGACGTAAAATGAACAGAGGCCGCGGATTTCTACGCGGTCTCCCCGGGTCAGGGCATCGGTCATTGAATCGAAAAAGATCTGAACAACCTCCGCAGCTTCCGCTTTGGAGATATTGGCTTCGTTTTTCAGTGTGGAGATCAGCTCCAGTTTATTCATACATCCTCCTTAGAATACTAAGACTTATCTTTCAATCTTGACGCCACGCAGGCGTTGCATCGCTCTTAAATAAACGTAAATCCATAGCAAGTCAAGGGGTTATGGAGAAGTTTTGAGCGGTTTGTGGAAAAAAGTGAAATCGCCGGGTTTTCAGGGGGCCCCGGGGGACGGAGCCGGGGCGGTCGCAGGGTGCGATGCCCCGGATTTACGGGACGCGCTCGATGTCCGTATCGGCGACGTGGACCGCTGCGGACTGGCCCAGGATATCGATGTTGACGATGACGCGGCCCTGGCCGAGGTGCTTGGCAAAGATGCCGGTGATTCCCTCAAAGGGCCCCCGGGTGACGATGACCGCCTCCCCTTCCAGGAAGGCTGCGGAGGTGAAGATCTCTTCTCCTGCGGAGACCATGATCTGAAGGGAAGAGAGGGAGTCCTCCGGGATGGGTACCGGTCCCCGGGTGCTGCCCAGGACACGGACCACGCCCAGGGTCTTGAGGATGGAAAGATGATTTTCAGGGGTGAGCCCTGCCTTGACAAAGACGTAACCGGGAAAGAGGGGGACATCGAGAACCACGCGGCGGTCCTTTCTCTTGCTCGGCTTTTTCATTTTGGGAAGGAAGGTCTCAAAGGATTTTTTGGTCAGGTTGTCGAAAACCACATTTTCAAAACGACTCCGCGTGTGAAGGGCGTACCACATCTCTTCCGTCGGGGTGATAATCGTCATGGGAAGATCCTCAAAAGGGTGTCATGGTTTGGTGTGCCTGGCCCCCGGAGTCCCGGGCGGCCAGAACACAGTGTTTGGTACCGCTTAATTGGCATCGTAGCTGCTGTCAAACCCGCCTAAGCCCGTAAGCTCGACGCCGAAGACGATTTTTGTGTCGTCGGTGGAGTCTTCATACCGGGTGAACAGGGCCCAGCATGAGGAGGTGTAGGTGAGGCCGACTGATTTCTTGATGTCTTCGCTCTCCTCAAGGTCCCGTTCGTAGTCGCAGTCAAGGGTGATGCGGTCGAAGATGTCCATCTTCAATCTGGCCACAAGGCTGTCCGTGGACTCGTAACTTGACGATGCGGGGATGCCGAGGCTCTCGTGGATGCTCTCCAGGGGGTCCCGTTTCTTTCGGTGGCTGATGCTGAAGAGCTTGGTCTCTTCCGTTCCCAGGATCAGGGCGCTGTTCTGGGTGAGCATTTCGGACTCGTACCAGCTCCAGGTGCCGTCAAATTTGAAATAGAGGTTCATGACAGGGTTGAAGATAAGCTCTGCGTAAAAGGGCCTGAACGGCTCCTTGGTGAGGCCGTTGCGCCACTGGGACGGGTCTGTTTCCCGGTCCTCCTGAATGTCCCAGGTCTGGGAGATGGTCGCGGTGAGGAGGTCGCGGTAGACGGGGAGGCTCTCCCCGTTTTTCTTTGAGGTCAGGATCGAGTCCAGTTTCAGGGTGATCTGGTTTTTGCCGTCCAGCTCGTCCACGGTGTCGAAGGTGGGGTACTCGGTGTCGTCCAGGCGTTCCTGCCAGTCGTAGGTCAGGGTCGGCTTGAGGCGGTGACGGGCCTTGTCGGCCCAGTCGGCGTCCGTGTTGAAGATCTTGTAAAACTCCGTGGAGATGTCCGTGGTGAACTCGGGGACAGCGGTGGAGTGGGTGCCGGAAAACGCGCTGGCTGAGTCCTCGGTGTCGATGTCCCACCAGAGGCCGCGGACGCCTGCGCTGGGGTCCACGGAGAAGGCGCCGACCTTAAAGGGCATGTAGACTTTGGGCAGGATGTAGGTGCGCTCCCCGTCGTAGAGGGAGCTGGTGAGGTCCTGGCGGTAAAAGCTGGTGGCCCCGCCTGTCATGGACATCTGAAAGGGCGAGGTGCCCAGGGCGCTTCGGGACTGGCTCACGGTGAGGGAGGGGAGCTGCTGGAGGGTGGAATCCTCCGTGTCCTGGGAGCGGGCCACGACGTCATCGTTCCAGATGCCCGAAAGGCTGGCGGTAAACGCGTTGGTGGTCTTGGACACGGAGAGTTTGTTGGTCCTTACCGTGTCGGTGTGGTCTTCGATGGTGCGGCCCATGTACTCTTCCATGTCGTCCTGGGTGGCGTCAAAGCCCCCGGGGCCGTCTTTGAACTCCCGCAGGTAATCCTGGTCGCTGACCCAGTCCAGGTCGAGCTTGGCCTTGAAGCCCCCGGGGAGTTCCTGGTCGGCTTTGCCGCGGAACCAGTACCGGTCCGTGTTGGTGCGGTCCGGGGAGCCGTCGTAGCCGTAGTCGGAGTTCTCGCTGGTGCCGTCGTCGATCTTGCGGTCGTTGAGGCCCTCGGCGGAAAAGATGCCCTTGGACAGGGCGCTTGCCATGTACCGGAATTCGACGCCCCCGCGGGTGCCCCGCTCGGTCATGTGGTTGGCGTAGACGGTGGCGTCCATGCTGTCGCCCAGGGTAACGAACAGGGGCTGGATGATGTCAAGTCCCTTGCGGGAGGAGTACCCCACCAGGGGGGCCAATAGGCCTGTCTGCCGCTTGATCTTGACGGGGAACAGGAGAAAGGGGGTGTAGACCACCGGGACACCGGCGGTTTTCAGCATCACGTGATGGGCCGTGCCGTAGCCTTCCACGGTGATGTCGAACTTGCGCCCGGTGATGGCCCAGTCCGGGTTTTCCCCGTCACAGGTGGTGACGGTGACTCGTTCGGCCGTGTACCGGTTCTCCCCGCGTTTTTCAAGGGTTTCACCCCGGATCCACAGGTTTCGGCTCTTGATGAAGACGGTGCCGTTGGTGATGGTGCCTTCCTTGCTCTCCATGGCGTAGGTGACGGTGTCGGCGGTGACCACGTCTTCTTCGGAGGTGAGACGTACGTTGCCTTCGGCCTCTGCGGTGCCGTCCTGGATATGGTAGGTCACGTGATCTGCGACCAGGGTGACGGCACCGTCGGTGACCAGGACGTTGCCTTCGGCGATATAAACCCCTTTGGCTGCGTCATGGGCCAGGCTGTCTGCGGTGATGTTCACCGGGGATTGGCCCGATGTCGGGGCGGCAGAGGCGGGTGTAACCGTGAAGAGAAGGATGCTTAGCAGGAGAAACCATGTGAATCTGTGCGGAAAGACCATGTTAAAGCGTGCCTGTGTCGTCTGTCACCCCAATGGATGGGGGGTTGGGTTGAGGTCTCCGGCCGGTGGCGGCTCAGGTGGCCCCGGCGGACCTGACGCGTATGGCGACCGGTCGACGTCGAGGCGTCGAAGAACAAGTGTGGCTTTGATTTTTCCCGGGCCATCACGTATGATGCGATCGAAAAAAGTCACCGTGCGGATCGCACCCTGCGCCGTTCTTTATGGTCAAGAGGGTGCAGACGCGATGGCGCCGGAGACAGAACGTGAGGGAGCGCATGCCGTTGCCTGTTGTGTCGGTCCGGAGCCTGCCCGCGCCAAGGCGTGCAGGGGGCTTTGCGAAGCCACCCGAGTTATAAACCCCGAATGCCCTGAAAAGTCAAGCTGAACATGGCTCGGGGCCGGGACGATACATGCCCAGTTGCGTGGAAACGAAGCCATCGGAAACGAGTTGAGGAACGACTATGCTGATTACCCTTGAAGGGATTGAAGGCTCGGGAAAGAGCACTCAGATAAAACGGATTACGGCCCACCTTGAAAAAAAAGGGCGCCGGTGTGTTACCACCCGGGAACCCGGAGACACGTCCATCGGGAAGAAGATCCGGGCGATTCTCCTCGACCCGGAGAACAGTGAACTCACGTCCCTTGCGGAGCTTTTTCTTTATGCTGCCGACCGCGCCCAGCACCTGGGTGAGCGGGTCCTTCCCCATCTGTCGGCAGGGGACGTGGTGGTGAGTGATCGGTTTTTCGATGCCACCACCGCCTACCAGGGGTATGCCCGGGGCCTGGACCTTGAGGTGATTGAAAAGATCCATACCATGGTGCTCAAAGGGCTGCGGCCCGACTTGACCCTGCTCCTGGATCTGCCCCCCGAGGTGGGTCTGGGGCGGGCCATCTCCGCCATTGAGTCCGGGGACCGCACCGTTGACGAGTCCCGATTCGAGCAGGAGGCCCTGGCTTTTCACGAGAAGGTTAGGGCAGGCTACCTGGCCCTGGCCCACCGGGAGCCCGAGCGGTTTGTGGTTATTGATGCCACCGTCTCCCCCGATGAGGTGACCGACGCCATTACGCGGGCCATTGACGATCGCCTGGCCCGGAACAAGGGATGAAAAGAGCTGAGACCATGACAACCCATACGATACTGGACGCCATCGGCAACACCCCCCTTGTGGAGGTGACGCGACTGAACCCCAACCCCCGTGTGCGCATCCTTGCCAAGCTCGAGTATGTCAACCCCGGCGGTTCAATCAAGGACCGCGCCGCCCTGTCCATGATCGAGTATGGGGAGAAGACCGGGGAACTGACCCCGGATAAAACGGTCATCGAAGCCACCAGCGGCAACACCGGCATCGGTTTGGCCATGGTTTGCTCGGTGAAGGGGTATCGGTTGAAGCTTGCCATGAGCGAAGCGGTGAGCGAAGAGCGCCAGAAGATCCTGAGGGCACGCGGGGCCGAGATCGTCTTGACCCCGGGCCATCTGGGTACGGACGGGGCCATTGATGAGGTCACCCGGCTGGTGGCTGAACACCCGGAGGCCTATTACCGCAGCAACCAGTACAGCTCCCCTGCCAACTGGATGGCCCATTACCATGGGACCGGCCCCGAGATCTGGGCGCAGTGTGACGGCCTGGTGGACTGCGTGGTGGCCTCCATGGGCACCACCGGGACCCTCATGGGGCTCTCCCGGCGCATGAAAGAGTACCGGGACGGGATTCGTATCGTGGGGGTTGAGCCCTACCTCGGCCATGGCATCCAGGGCCTCAAGAATATGAAGGAGGCCAACGAGCCTCCGATTTATGAACGCCGTCGCCTGGACGCCAAGGTCAACGTCGAAGACGACGAGGCCTTTGAGATGACCCGCAGGCTCGCCGCGGAAGAGGGCCTTTTTGTGGGCATGAGCAGCGGGGCGGCCATGGTGGCCGCCGTGAAGGAAGCCGAGTCCATGGAATCGGGCACCGTGGTGGTGGTCCTGCCCGACGGGGGGGAGCGCTATCTCTCCACCCATCTTTTTTCGGTGAAGGACAAACCCGGGCCCATGCTCTACAACACGCGTACCGGACGCCGGGAGGTGTTTGCCCCCAGGGATCCCGGGGTGGTGACCCTCTACTCCTGCGGCCCCACGGTCCATCAGCGCATGGATCTTTCCCTCATGCGACGGTTCCTTTTTTCGGATCTTCTCAGCCGTTACCTGAGTTACCGGGGGTTTTCTGTGCGTCACGTCATCAACATCACCGATCTTGACGACAAGACCATCGCCGGAGCCGCAGAAAAAGGGGTGCCCCTGGCCGAGTTCACCCGGTACTGGATCGATCTGTTCCACAAAGACCTGGCCGCCCTGACCATCAAGGCCCCTGAGGCCTGCCCCAAGGTGAGCGATCATGTGGACAAGATGGTGGATGTCACCGAAGAGCTCCTTAAAAAGGGCGTGGCCTACGAGAAACTCCGGTCTGTCTATTTTGACATTTCCCAGGTGGAATCCTACGGGCGGATGTCCGGGGTGGACTTGGAGAAAATTCGCCTGGGCGCCACCGTGGACCTTGATGAATATGAAAAAGAAAACCCCCGGGATTTTACCCTTTTTAAACGCACCCGGGGCCGGGAGCGGGAGATGGGCGTGAGCATCGCCACGCGGTGGGGGCGGGTGCGTCCCTCGCTGCATGTGCAGTGCGCAGCCATCTCCATGGCGTTTCTGGGGGGCGGTTTTGACATCCACACCAGCAGCCGGGAGCTTTTGTTTCCCCACCATGAAAACGAAGAGGCCATTGCCCGGGCCCTTACCGGCGACCCCCTTGCCCGGTTCTGGCTCCACTGCGACCGGGTTCTGGTCCACGGCCGGAAGATAGAGGGCAGCGGCTCCCGGATGACCTTGGAGGAGATCCGGGATCTGGGCTTTGACGGACGGGTTCTGCGATACTGGCTTCTCTCCGGCCACTACCGAAAGCCCCTGCATTTTTCTTCTGACCGTCTGGAAGAGGCGGCCAAGGCCCTTGCCAAGATCGATGCCTGCATCAAGGCCTTGATGAACCGGGAGTCGGGGCGCCCCTTCACCGATCTGGACCAGGTGGTCTACGACATTCGGCGGGGCCTTATCGACGCCATGGATGACGACCTCAATGTCTCGCGTACCCTGGCGGTGATCTTCCGGGCCATCCGGCGGATCAACGCGTTGCTGGGGGAGGGGTGGATCGATGCGGACGGCGCCAAGGAGCTCCTTAAGATATTCCGGGATGTGGATCAGGTCCTCGGGGTCTTTGATTTTGCCGAAGGCAAGGGGGCGTGCCGTGACGAGGTGGCGTCCCTTCTGGCCGAGCGGTCCGAGGCCAGGGAAAACGGTGCGTGGGAACGGGCCGATGCCCTGCGCGAGCGGCTGGAGGCCATGGGCGTCACCGTCCGTGATGCCCGTGCCGCAGGGAACGCCTGAACACGGCCCGAAGACACTCTTGCGCACACCTTTAAATACAGGACAAGGGAGCAACCAGAATGATGCGTGTACGATACTTTCCCCATACCCATATGAGCGATGCCGTTGCCGATGTGCTGACGCACCTGTTTGAAGACGTGGTCGTGACCAAGGCCTCCAGCCACGATCCCGTGCCCGAAGGGGTGACGGCCCTTGGGCCGTCATCTGAAGAGGAGGCGCGTTTAAGTGCCCTTCTGGCCGACTGGCGGCGCTTCAGCGGGATCCACGGGGAGGATGCGGCCACCTACGCCCGGGGCCTGGGGCAACGGGTGGATCCGGTGGACGAGATGCTGACCACCCAGATCAAAAGCGAGCTTCAGCGCCAGGTGAAAGGAGATCCGGTGCGGGACGAGGGCACCGATGCCGCCACGACGGCCCGGGCCCTTCTCAGTCTGGCCGCCGAATACGACCTGAGAAACCGGGACCTTGACCGTGACCTGGCACGGATTGACGCCATGCAGCAGTCGATTCTGGACACCCTGAAAGGGGAGGCCATGGAGGTGCCCGAGATGCCGGCCCCTGACGAGGCTTCCGGCGAGGTGAAAATGATGAGGCGCCTGTCTGCCTGGGCGACCCTGTTCACAGGGGAGGGTGACATCTGCCCGGATCGTCTCTTTGTTACCACGAGCCGGGAGGCCCTTGAGCTTGTGGAAGAGCATGGCTGCGCCTCCCTTGAAGAGCTCGGGGTGTTTGGCGGCGAACGCCTGGACAGCGTTCTCCTGGCGGCTTTGCTTGCCGGTGATGCCTCCGGGGCGTCCTTGAAAAAAGGGGCCGACGCAGGTGGTGGGCCCGTCACGGTCAGGATATGTATTGCTCGAGGTGAACACCCGTATGCTCTTTTTAACCGGTTTGCTTGCGGAACAAATGTTTCTCCCGGGGTGTCCTCTGTTCAACCGTCTAAAATAAAAGAAAATATATTGTTTGTCTTGGTTGATTCTGTTGCCCGGAGCTAGTGATTGGTTGGGGGGCTTTTCATGGATGCTACTTTTTTAAAAACCATGTTGACAGCCCCTGAAAAATATATAATGAATAGATCTGACTTCGACAGGACAGATTATTCTCAGGCGTTTTCAGCCTGATTTTAGTTTGGGTGAGAATATAACTGAATATTTTTTAAGGAGGCTTTAAGATGGGTTTCGAACCTAAAGTAGATGTTGCCAAGTGCACCGGTTGCGAAGAGTGTGTAGACGTATGCCCCACTGAGGTATTTGAGATGAAGGACGGCAAGTCCGCCGCTTCTAACGCTGAAGAGTGCCTCGGCTGCGAAAGCTGCGTTGAAGTGTGCGAATCTGACGCGATTACTGTTGAAGAAAACTAGTTGATGTTTTTTTCATAAATCCCCGACGCGCTCCGGTGCTGTCGGGGATTTTTTTTCCCGCCTCTTTCAGACTCGCCTCTCAAATCCTCTTTTGAAAACACATGGTTTTGTGCTTTCGGTGCGGGCAGTGGTTCAACAACCACCTTGCCCGGGCAAGCAATTTGTGATACGTCGTTTTTTTATACATATCTCTTAAAAGTGGAATCGTTTGGTTTATGAAACAGTATGTCATTGATGAACTGAGACCCGAGGATTACGACAAGATCAAGGCCTGGCTTGACGACAATCTGGAGCAGTCGCAACTGGGAGACCTTTACTGGCTTCCCCTGGACGACGCCCTGCTCAATGACGTGCAGCGGGAACATACCGGCTGTGCGCCCCATGTTTTTGCCCTGGAGCTTGGGCCGGCAAGCCTTTCATGTGAACTGCTTGTCAGGACACGGAAAAAAGTCACCTGCTCCTGCATCGGCTACGCCACAGACCGGCAGTTCCTCTGGTTGGTGGGGCGTGTGGATGCCGTATTTAAAGCTGCCGGGGTCCTCAACTGATCGGCAGAGCTTCCCTGAACATCCATTGTCCACACACCGCCCACGGCACTCCGGGCAAGGCGAGATGCTTATACGGTGGACAATCCATTACATATTGTATATCGATAGCCATTATTAGACGTTTAACGAGATCATCAATCAACATCACGAGACTGGGTGAATAGATGGAACACAACGAATCACCGGAAGGCGACAAGGCCTTAAAAATCATTCCCCTGGGAGGCCTGGGCGAGATCGGGCTTAACATGATGGTGATCGAGTACGGTGGTGACGCGATCATCATCGATGCCGGATTGATGTTCCCGGAAGATTACATGCTCGGGATCGATATTGTGATTCCGTCCATGGATTACATCAAACAGAACGCCTCACGCATTCTGGCGGTGATCCTGACCCATGCACACGAAGACCATATCGGTGCCCTGCCCTACCTTTTAAAAGAGGTGGACATCCCGGTGTACGGCACCTCCTTTACCCTGGGCGTGGTCCGCAGGAAACTCGAAGAGCAGGCCGGCCTGGGGTCCTCTTCCCTGAACGTGTTCCACGCAGGGGAGCTGCTCCGCATCGGGCCCTTTGAAGTGGATCCCATCCGGGTAAGCCATTCCACCGTGGACGGGGTGGGGCTTGCCGTCCGGACACCCCGTGGCGTGATTGTCCATACCGGTGATTTCAAGATCAACCTGTCGGGCAAAGAGTCCACCATGACCGACGTCAACAGCTTTGCCCGGTATGGGGAAAAGGGCGTATTGGCCCTTTTGTCCGACTCCACCAACGTGGAGAAACATGGGTACACCATCTCCGACAGCGAGGTGGCGGACTCCCTGAGGCGCATCGCGTTTGATGCCGAAGGGCGCATTGTCGTGGCCCTTTTTGCCTCCAACGTGGCGCGTATCCAGCAGATCGTGGACATTGCCGAAATGAAGGGGTGCAAGGTGGTTTTCTGCGGCCGCTCCGTGGAGCTCACCGTGAAAATCGCCCGGGAACTGGGCTACCTCCAGATTCCTGCCGGCATGGAACTGGACATCCGGCGCAGCAACGATTTCCCGGCCAACCGCCTGATCCTTATCACCACGGGAAGCCAGGGAGAGCCCATGAGCGCCCTGGCCCGCATGGCCGCCGGCAACCACAAGCACATCAAGATCCGAAAAGACGACACCATTGTCTTTTCGTCCAAGATCATCCCGGGCAACGAGAAGGCCATCGCCGGGATCATCAACACCATCTATCGACTGGGCGCCAACGTGGTGTACGAAAAGACCGCACCGGTGCACGTCTCGGGCCATGCCCATCAGGAAGAGCTCAAGACCATGATGCACCTGACCCGGCCCCGGTACTTTATCCCCATCCACGGCGAGTACCGCCACCTGGTCCATCACTCCCGCCTGGCGCAGTCCGCAGGCATCCCCGAGGAGAATGTGGTCCTGGCCGAAAACGGGGACATCATCACCTTTGACGACGACGGCGCCCGCCTGGACGGCAAGGTGCCCACAGGGCGCGTGCTGGTGGACGGCAAAGGGGTGGGGGACGTGGGGCGCAGCGTCCTGAAAGAGCGTCAGATGCTGGCGGAAGACGGGCTGGTGGTGGTGACCATCGTGTTTGACGAAGAGACCGGGGTCATTGTGTACGGCCCGGAGATCGTCTCCAGAGGGTTTGTCTTCTGGACGGCCACGGGGCACCTCCTGGACGACGCCCAGTGCGTGATCCTGGAAGTGGTGGAGGAGATCGGCATGGACGCCCCCAACCGCACAGACCTCATCCGGTCCAAAATTCAAAAGGCGCTGCGCCAGTACTTTAACTTTACCATCAAGCGCCGACCCATCATTGTTCCCGTTATCATGGAGCTTTAGATTCGGATGCGAAAAGAGATCACCGGTACCCTGCTGTTTTTTCTTGTCGTGCTGACCTTGATCAGCCTGGTCTCCTACAACTGGACCGATCCATCCATCAACCATGCCGGTGGATCGGCCCATGTCAAGAACCTCTTCGGGCTCTTGGGGGCCCACATCGCCGGGTTTCTCATCGGCCTTGCCGGTATGGGGGCCTTCTGGATCCCTGTGCTCCTGCTCATTGCCAGCGTGCATTTTCTGAGCAACCGCGAGGGCAAGAGCCTCTATTTCATCACCGGCGGCGGGGTGATCCTGGTTTTTGCCACCGGGACTCTGCTTGCCATGGTCTCGGGGCTTGACTACTACATCCTCTTCGAGAACCGGTTCCCTGCAGGGGGGCTGGTGGGCACCGTCTTTAAAGGGGCACTCCTCAAGTACACCAACCTTACCGGCGGCCTCATCATCATTAGTGTGGCCATTTTTATCGGCCTGATTCTCTCCACCGGATTCTCCTTTATCGCTTTGTATCAGTTTTTGCGAGCCCGGCTGAAAAAGAGCCGGGAGCGCCGGGCCCAGCGCAAGGTGAAAAAAGAGCTGGAAAAAAGCGTGAAGACCGCACGGGTCAAAGAGAAGAAAGCCAACAGGAAGGTGGCCAAGAGCACCCCGGCCGAAACCTGTGAGGTGAAGATCAAAAGCGTCAAGCCCAAAAAAGCCCACACCGCCACCGTGGCCCAGCAGGCCGAGTTCAGCTTCATGAGCCCTGCAGGGGAGACCCAGGGGTACCGGCTGCCCACCATCTCCTTTCTCATGGACCCCGTGGAAGAGGAGGGGGCCGTCATCGATAACGAGAGCCTGCGCATGCTCTCGGTTCTCCTTGAGAAAAAACTCGAAGATTTCGGGGTGATGGGCAAGGTCTCCGAGGTGTCCCCCGGCCCTGTCATCACCACCTTCGAATACAAGCCTGCCCCCGGGGTGAAAATCAACAAGATCGTGAACCTGGCCGACGACCTGGCCCTTGCCCTGCGGGCCATCAGCATCCGTATCGTGGCCCCCATCCCCGGCAAGGACGCCATCGGCATCGAGGTGCCCAACGACGTTCGGAGCAAGGTCTGGTTCAAGGAGATCGTCACCTCCAGCAGCTTCATCAAATCCAAGTCCCCGCTGTGCATGTGCCTGGGCCACGACATCGTGGGCAACCCCATCTCCGCCGAGCTCAACAAGATGCCCCACCTTCTCATTGCCGGTGCCACCGGCGCGGGCAAGAGCGTGGGCTTAAACGTCATGATCTCCAGCCTCCTTTTCAAGTCCACCCCGGATGACGTGCGGATGATCATGGTGGATCCCAAGCGTATCGAACTCTCCGTCTATGACGGGATTCCCCATCTTATCACCCCGGTGGTCACGGACATGAAAAAGGCCACCAACGCCCTTTTCTGGGCCGTGCGGGAGATGGAGCGCCGCTATGAGCTCCTGGCCGAACACAAGGTGAGGAACATCGACCAGTTCAACAAGAAGGTGGAAAAGCTCGCCCAGGAGGCCAAAAAGGGGGCGCCTAAAAAAGCGGCGGCCGAAGGGGAAGAGGCCCCGGAGCCGCCTGAGAAGCTCCCCTTTATCGTGATCATCATCGACGAGCTGGCCGACCTGATGATGGTTGCCTCCCGGGATGTGGAGGTGGCCCTGACCCGCCTGGCCCAGATGGCCCGTGCCTCGGGCATCCACATCATTCTGGCCACCCAGCGGCCCAGTGTGGATGTTCTCACCGGTATCATCAAGGCGAACTTTCCCACGCGCATCTCTTTCCAGGTCTCCTCCAAGACCGATTCGCGGACCATCATCGACTCCAACGGGGCCGAAAACCTCCTCGGCATGGGGGACATGCTCTACCTGCCCCCGGGTACCGCAAAGCTCATGCGAATCCACGGGGCCTTTATCTCCGATGATGAGTTAAACGAGCTCATCAGTTTCTGGAAGGAGCAGCAGGGGCCGGGGTACGACACCTCCATCCTTGATACACCCCCTGAGGCCGCAGCCGCCGAGGGAGGCGATGAGGACTACGACGAAAAGTACGATGAAGCCGTGGCCCTTGTGACCCGTACCCGCCAGGCCTCCATCTCCAGCGTGCAGCGTCACCTGCGCATCGGGTACAACCGGGCCGCCCGCATCATCGAAGCCATGGAGCGCGACGGGGTCATCGGCCCTGCCGACGGATCCAAGTCCCGGGAAATCCTGGTGGCTTCCTACGACGAGTAGGACTTCCGGCGGTAAGGCGTGCCACCTTGAAAGCAGGCTGAGAATGCGTTTTGTCCCCTCGCTTTCCGGGTCAAATCACATTCGCCTTTAGAATGAAATTGAATCAAGAATTATTTTAAAACCTGTTTGTTAAACTTTTTAAAAGTTTAGCCCCCGGCAGGGCTGCCGGAGGCTTTTTTGTTTTTATTATCTGACATGTCAGGAAAGATGGTGTTGTATGGCTTTGAACAGATCATTGATCGACAGTGTAAAAGGTTTTTTGAGCCTTGAGGAGGGCACGCGCCTTTACACCATTGCCGCCGAGGCGGCAAAGATGGGACCCTGCCTTGAGATTGGCAGCTATTGCGGAAAATCCACCCTCTGGATTGGTGAGGCGTGCCGCGAGGCAGGAAGCGTTCTTTTTGCCGTGGACCATCACCGGGGGTCGGAAGAGCAGCAGAAAGGGGAGATGTTTTTCGACGCCGACCTCTGGGACCCCGCCGAAGAGAAAGTCGATACCTTTTCGGTGTTCAGAAACGTCCTGGACCGGGCCGAGCTCAACGACACCGTGGTTCCCCTGGTGTCAAAATCCACGGTGGCGGGACGCTTCTGGGCCACCCCCCTGAGCTTAGTCTTCATTGACGGCGGCCATACCTACGAGGCCGCCTACAACGATTATGCCTGCTGGGCCCGGCACGTGGTTCCCGGCGGTTACCTTTTGATCCATGACATCTACGACTCCATCGAAGAGGGGGGCCAGGCGCCTCACCATATCTACAAGATGGCCGTGGCCTCCGGACAGTTCGAGGTGCTGGAACGCACCGGTTCCTTAGGCGTTCTCAGGCGCTATCCCTGCGGCGTTCTCCCCTTGGATCTTCCTGAAAAAGACTATTAGCAACAGCTTCGTTCAACCCAGCCCCCGGCGGAGCTGCCGGGGGCAAATGGGGATGCCGTGGGAATGTGCGTGAAGCCGGAGGCGAAGCGGTCGGTTCATGCTAACGATCAGGGCTTGGCGCCCACACGGCGGCCCATGGTCCTCAGCGACTGCCCCTCCTTTTTCTGATGCCTCCCATGGCTGTGTGTCCGTCTATTGGTACGAAGGGTATTGCTCACCTGTGCTCACTCTGATAAACTATGTCCATCTTCGTAGGCCTTAGAGCCTTCGTTCCTTCCTTTCCGAGCCTCTGCGCCGCGTTCGTTTCCGACTCGCCACGTCCAATGTTTCATTCCTTGTTTATCTTTTCATGTGTGGGATGCCTGCAGGATATCCCTTTATCAATGCCCTGATCCGGGAAGCCGCCTTTGTGAGCGGACGGCCCGCATCGTCAGGCGGTGTCATTCCCCTTGGTTCCAGCCGTCACACAACCCAATCTGAGAGGTGGTTACGATGGTCGAGTTCATCTACGGTTTACTGGAGAGCGTCGGGTTTGCCCATCCCCTGCATCCCGCGGCAACCCATATTCCCATGGGGCTTGTGATGGGAGCCCTGATTTTTCGTATGGTGGCGATTTTTACGTCCATGAAAGAGCTGTCACGGACCGGGTATCATTGCGCTGTTCTTGGCTTGCTGGGCACCCCCCCCACGGTGGTCCTGGGGTGGATGGACTGGCAGTATCGCTATGGAGGGGAATGGGAGTTTCTTATCGGGCTTAAAATGGTGCTGGCCCTGACCCTTATGGTGATTCTTATTTTGATTGTTGCCCTGGATGATCCCGAGACTCCCCGCCTGGACCTTCGAAGTTTTTTGTATGTTCTGGGTATTGCAAATGTCATCGGGTTGGGCTTTTCCGGGGGTGAACTCATTTACGGTTGACGGAGGATGCTATGAAACGCTTGGCTTTCGGGCTCATGCTTCTGGTTCTTTTGTGGGGCGGCTGGACTCTGGCAAGTTCCCATGATTTTCAGCATACCATTGACGACGGCCCCATGAGTTTCAGCTGGACGGTGGACGGTGAAAATCTCCATGTGAAGCTCACCGGAAAAACCACGGGGTGGGTAGGGGTGGGATTCAACCCGGAAAAGATGATGAAGGGTGCCAATTTCATCATGGGGTACGTGAAAGGCGGGAAGGTCAAGGTGACGGATCACATCGGGAACAATGAGCGCAACCACAAGGCCGACAAAAAATCCGGAGGGGCGAACAACACCTCGGACATCGCAGGCTCCGAAGAGGGAGGCGTGACAGAGATTTTTTTCACCATCCCTTTAAACTCCGGCGACTCAACCGACACAGCCCTTGACCCCGGGGGTGTTACCACGGTCCTGCTGGGAATGGGGGGAGGCCGGGACAGCTTTCGATCGGTCCACAAATTCCGGTCGGTGCACCAGGTGACCCTTTCGACGGGTGCCTCGGAGAAGGTCAAGTGATCCGGGCGGCGGCCACCGCCCTTTGTGTGCTGGCCCTTGCTCTGGGTGGTGCCACCCTGGGGTTTTCCCATGGCGAGATGGACCATGAACCGGAGAGCCCTGTTGACGCCCCCATGGTCACGGAGGATACGGGGGGGGGCGTGGATGTGGGGGTGGATGAAAAACCCGGAGACACCCTCTACACCGAAGGGCGGTTGTGGAACGAGAAGGGCGAGCAGGTCAACCTCGAAGAGGTGCTGGACCTTCCCACCCTGCTGATTCCCGCCTACTACAATTGCCCCCGCTCGTGCAGCTTTCTCCTGGCGGCCATGGCAACGGCGGTTCGCGACCTGGATCTGTTCCCGGGCATGGAGTACCGGGTGGTGGCCTTGAGTTTTTCCGAAGAGGAGACCCCTGCCGATGCCGCACAGGCCAAGGTTCAGTACATGAAGATTCTGGGGGGCGGATACCCGGATGAGGCGTGGACCTTTCTGGTGGGGGACCCCGAGGGCATCAAAAAGCTGTGTGCCTCCATGGGCTATCGCTATACCAGGAATGGCCCCAACGCCTATGTTCATCCCAATGTGGCCCTGGCCGTTGCGCCCCGCGGGAAAATCATCCGGTACCTTTACGGGCCTGATTTTTTAACCGCTGACATCAAAAAGGGGCTGCAGGAGGCCGCCGACGGGGTGGCGTCCGTGTCCATTCGAAAGGTGGTGACCTTCTGCTTTGATTACGATCCCGAAAGCCGGGGCTATGTGCTCAATGTGTACCGAACCATGGGCACCGTGACCCTGACCCTTGTGGGGCTCATGTTTCTCTACCTAGTGGTGGCTCCGAAGGTTCGGAAGCCGAAGGCAGGGGGTAGGATATAGGGAGTTATTTCGGCCAAAACCAAGCATTTCAGGAAAGCCTCACCTCGTCCTTTTTTGAATAATGAAATGGGTATCTCCTGCAGAAGGCGGTTGCCGGATGCCATCCTTCACGCGAATGCCCCGATAATTCATGCGTAACCAAAGCTTCCATGCATTTGCCACAGGGTTTCAAGATGCCCCCACCTTGCCGCCCGAGGTTTTGCTTTTTGTTCTTTTATTTTTTTTCAGCAACTTTACGTTTTTGATTGCCTTTGAATGGAGATCAGAGATGGAAAAAGTTCCCTCTTTTTTTGAGACACCGGCACCGCCCCGTTTCACCGGCGTGCTCTCCTGGCTCATCACCACGGACCACAAGCGGATCGGGCTCATGTATCTTTTCGTGATCCTCTTCTGGTTTGTGGTGGCCATGTTTCTGGGCGGGCTGATGCGCCTTGAGTTGATGTTCAGGGGAGAGACCCTCATGGGGGCCGAGTCTTACAACGCCCTGTTTACTCTCCACGGGGTGATCATGATTTTTCTCTTTATCATCCCCGGGATCCCTGCCATCTTCGGGAACTTTTTTCTGCCCATCCAGATCGGCACGGACGATGTCTTTTTTCCGAAGCTCAACCTGCTCTCCTGGTACCTCTACGTCACAGGCGGGCTTCTGGCCCTGTCCACCCTGTTTATCGGCGGGCCGCCGGACACCGGCTGGACTTTTTACGTGCCCTTCAGCGTGGGCACCAACAGCAATGTCTCCACCGCTGTTTTTGCCGCCTTTGTGCTGGGGCTGGCGAGCATGCTTACCGGCATCAATTTTGTCACCACCATCCACCGGATGCGCAGCGAAAAGATGGGCTGGCTCCAGCTTCCCCTGTTTACCTGGAGCCTTTACGCCACAAGCTGGGTGCAGATCCTGGCCACGCCGGTGGTCTCCATCACCCTGCTTCTCATCATGGTGGAACGGTTTCTGGGGGTGGGGCTCTTTGATCCGGCCAAGGGTGGCGATCCCATTCTCTACCAGCACCTCTTCTGGATGTACTCCCACCCGGCGGTGTACATCATGATCCTTCCCGGCATGGGGGTGATCTCCGAGGTGATGGCGGTTTTTGCCAGAAAGCCTGTCTTCGGCTACAAGGCCATGGCCTTTTCCAGCCTTGCCATTGCCGTGGTGGGCTCCCTGGTGTGGGCCCACCACATGTACACCAGCGGCATGAGCGATACGGCGGTGTTTGTTTTCTCCCTGTTGACCTTTCTTGTTGCCATCCCGTCTGCCATCAAGGTGTTCAGTTGGGTGGCCACCCTGTACAAGGGCTCCATCCTGATGACCCCGCCGCTTTTTTTCGGCCTGTGCTTTATTTATCTTTTTTCCGTGGGCGGGCTCACCGGCCTGGTGCTGGGGGCTGCCGGGCCCGACATCCATGTGCACGACACCTACTTTGTGGTGGCCCATTTCCACTTCACCATGTTCGGCGGCACCGGGTTTGCTTTTTTTGCGGCCCTTCATCACTGGTGGCCCAAGATGTTCGGGCGGATGTATGATTTTACGGCGGCTTACTGGGCGGCGTTTCTTGTGACCTTCGGGTTTCTCCTCCACTATATCCCCATGTTTATCTTGGGGTTCCAGGGCATGCCGAGACGCTACTACGACTACCTGCCGGAGTATGAGACCGGCAACTTCGTGGCGGGTTTCGGTGCGGCTTTCATGCTGGCGGGCCTGGTGTTGATGCTGGCAAACCTTTTGGTGTCCCTGAAGCGGGGGAGGGTTGCCGCCTCCGACCCCTGGGGAGGGACCACCCTGGAGTGGACGGTGCCTTCACCGCCGCCTTTGCATAACTTTATACAGGAGCCGGTGGTCCCCGATTACCCGTACGACTTTACGGAAATAATGAAGACACGGAGCGGTGACGCGGAGGTCTCATGAGGCAGGCAACGGATCACAAAGGAAAGCGTCTCGGCATGTGGCTTTTTCTCTACACCGAGATCATTCTGTTCGGCGGGCTGTTTGTGCTCTACGCCGTCTACCTTGCCAGGTATCCCGTGGATTTCATTGCCGGGGGAAAGGATCTGAATCGCCTGTTCGGGGCGGCCAATACCCTGATCCTTCTGGTGAGCAGCTGTGCCGTAGCCTCTTCCATCACCGCCGTTCAAAAGGAGCAGAAAAAGACGAGCCTGTTTCTGGTGGGGGCGACCATTTTTTGCGGCCTGGTGTTTCTCATCAACAAGTATTTCGAATGGGGGCACAAGGTGCATGAGGGCATCTATCCGGGCTCCGAGAGCCTGACTTACGGGGAGCCGGGACGCAATATTTTTTTCGGGCTCTACTATGTGATCACCGGGCTCCACGGGATCCACATTCTCATCGGCATGACGGTATTAACCGTAGCCCTGGTGCTGATGGCCCGGCAGCGCATCACATCCCGGAACCATGTGTTTCTGGAGAACGCAGGGCTGTACTGGCACCTTGTGGACCTTGCCTGGATTTTTATTTTTCCGCTTTTTTACCTGGTCCTTTAAACAGGGCCTTCCTTTGGGAAGGCCCGTGGGGGAGAGACCCATGCACATCGCATCCTACGGCCGGCTGATGGCCGTGCTGGCAGCGCTTCTGGTCTTGACGGGGGTCACGGTGGCGGCCTCCTACGTGGACCTGGGCCCCTTGAACGTCTGGGTCGCCCTGATGATCGCTTCCACCAAGGCCTCCCTGGTGCTGCTTTTTTTTATGCACATCGGTGTTGAGGGGCGCCTGGTGGTGGCCTCGTTTCTCAGCACGGTTTTTTTCCTGGCCATCATGATCGGATTTACCTTCTGGGATGTGGCGTTTCGGGGGCAGTAAGCAGTGAACAGTGAGTGGTGAGTGCGTCACGATCCGGCACGTTTTCTTCTTTTCAAGGAGTGCATCATGCCCATGGACAACAACCCGGTGGTTCTGGTGGACCGGGCCTTCTACTTTATCATCGGGTTTTCCTTTCTCTTTCTTTTTGCCATCACGGCGGTGATGATCTGGTTCGTAATCCGGTACCGCCGGAGCCGGAACCCTTACGCATCGGATATTCGGGGCAACGTATGGCTGGAGCTTGCCTGGACCGTGATTCCCACATGCATTGCCCTTGCCATGTTTGTCTCGGGGTGGCAGGCGTATACGGGGCTTCGTTCCGTACCGGACGGGGCCCTGGAGATCAAGGCCTACGCCCAGATGTTTTCCTGGATCTTTGTCTACCCCAACGACAAAGAGACCGAAAACGAGCTGGTGGTGCCCGAAAATGTCCCCATCAAGATCACCCTGACATCAGAGGATGTGCTCCACAGTTTTTACCTGCCCTCTTTCCGTGTGAAGATGGATGCCGTCAAGGGCATGGAAACCTATGCCTGGTTTTTTCCCGACAAAAAGGGGGAGTTTGTCTTTCACTGTACGGAGTTCTGCGGCACCGGACACTCCTCCATGGACGGTACCCTGACCATTGTGTCCGAGGAGGCATACCAAGCATTTCTGGAGGAGGAGGACGACGATGAGTGACCGCAGGGCGTGCGACCGGACACAAGGCACAGGGCGCAGCGGTTTCAACCATGAGATGGAGATGGATGTGACAGATACGAAGCCCTCACCCAGGGCGTCCCCGAAGGGAAGGGCGTTCTCTTTTTTTCTTCTTTCCAAAACCTTCCTGTCTGCACATATCGGCCTGGCTGCTGCCGCAGGCTGCCTTTTCCACGCCGAAGGCAGCGTGGTGCAGGCCGTTATGGCCTGGTGTGGGGTGACCTTGACGGCCATGGCCGGCGCCCTGGTGAACAACATCCAGGACCGCCTCCAGGACCAGGAGATCACACGCACAAGGTGGCGCCGAAAGGCCCTGGAGTCAGCCGGGGTCCTCACCCTGCTGAAGGGGGCGGGGCTGATGGCCGTGCTGGGGCTCATGCTGGTGGTGGATGCCGCCGACGGACTCTGGCCCGCGGCCATGGTACTGACGGGGCTTTTTTTCTACAACGTGGTGTACACCCCTTTAAAGAAAAAGAGCCATCTGGCACTGCTTCCCGGATCCCTTTGCGGAATGGCTGCCCTTCTTGCCGGGTGGATGGTTTCCGGGGGCTCTCCCATGGACCGGGAGGCTCTGTCCGCGGCCCTGGTTGTCGGGGTCTGGCAGATTCCCCACTCCATGATCCAGAACCTCAAGCATGCCGACGAGCTGAGGAAAAGCGACCAGCCTTCCATCACCAAGCTGTTCAAGGACCCGGAGCTGGCCTTTGTGACCCTTATGTGGGTGATGCTTTACAACCTTTCCCTTTACCATCTTATCTTCATGGCCGATTTCTCCGACTGGGCGCTTCTCCTGCTGTTTACCAACGCGGGCTTTCTGACTCCGCTTTTTGCCCACACTCTTTTTGTCACCAAGAAGCCGGGCCTTGCCTTCGGCTTTCTTAATCTTTCCCTTGTGGCATACTTTATTGCCCTGATGATTCCGTAAGGGGCCAACTGAACCGACCGATTAAAAAAAGGGAGAGCCCATGACCGTGATTTACGATTCGATTCCCCTTGTGGATGAGCTTTTTGACAGGTGGCAAGGCCCTTTGGCATCCGAGTATCAGGGGTACCGAAATCATGTGTACCGCATGCTTCATTTTTGTTTTGCCCTTGGGGCCTGTACCGAAACGGATCGTGAAAAGTTGTGTGTCGCAGGGGTGTTTCACGACATGGGCCTCTGGATCGAAGACACCTTTGACTATATCCCGGCATCCATTCCCCCTGCCATGCAGTACCTGAGACGCCGCAACCTCGATGCCTGGTCCGATGAAGTTGCTCTCATGATTTCCGAGCATCACAAGCTTCGCCCATACCGGGACATGGCATACCCCCTTGTGGAGGTGTTTCGCAAAGGGGACCTGGTGGACGTGTCATTGGGCCTGTGCCGTTTTGGTATCGACAAGGCCTTTATCAGGGACGTTCGGGCGCATTTCCCAAACGCAGGGTTTCACCTGAACCTTTCAAAACGTGCGGCGAGATGGTTTGTCAGGCACCCCCTGGATCCGGTTCCCATGATGAAGTGGTAAAGGGCACCTGACAGGCCCTGGTGTGCGTGTGTAAGGTCCTCTCCTTTCCTCCCCTCCTTTTTAAGAACATTTTTTTTCAGACTTCTATTCATAAATTAAGCAGACGACGACCCGTTATCGGGGAATGACTTGTCCCTCCGGGTAAGCCCCGTTTTACAGCTGCGGCGTTGAGACTCAGAGGTATTCATATGTCACGTGTTATGATAAATAAAAGGTTTCCCGTTTAGATAAATCAAGGGGCGCCCCGGGCCTGGCAAAGAGGATTTGTTTTCCTTTTTTTAGCCCTGGGGAAGGCGGTTGCAGGATTGAACCGGGCCTTTTCGTGACAATGATTGCCGGAGTGTGTGGTGCATGGCTGTATGTAATGGTGTAATGCGAGTGATGTGCATGGGGGCCCTTTTTCTATCCCTTGCCGTCCCCGCAAAAGCGTTTCAGGTTTCGTTGTTTGTTCCCCGCAACGACACGGTGTTCTGGGCGTCCCTTGTGAGGTTGACCCGTGCTGCGGCCCATGACCTGGAGCTGGACCTTGTGGTGTATTCGGCGGGTAATCAGGGGGACACCATGCTGTCTCAGGTGAAAGCAGCCTGCATTCGGGGAACCGACGGCCTCCTTTTTATGAACTATGAACACCTTGGAAAAGAGATCCTGTCCATATCCGAGGAACACAAGGTCCCGGCGTTTCTCTACAACACCGGCTTTGAAGACCCCCTGATGGTCCCCAGGCGTCATTATCCTTATTGGATCGGCAGCATGACGCCGGATGATGTCCGCGCCGGGGGGCTCCTTGCCGAGCGGCTGATCCGGGCCGGTAAACGCTCGGGCGTGGGGGAGGTCCGAATGCTCGCCATCGAGGGAAACCCCCATGAAAAGTCTTCTGCGGACCGTGTCAAGGGGATGAAGACGGTGGTGGCAGGCCGCGGGGATGTGACGCTTTACGGCATTGCAAATGCCGGAAAAGGGTGGAGCAGGGCACGGGGGAGGCAGGTGTTTCTCTCCGAATACCGCAGGCACCCGGACATCAATACCGTGTGGGCCGCAGGGGATGACATCGCCCTGGGCGTCCTGGATGCGATACGTGATCTGGGGCTGGATGAGGGGGCGGTACTCACAGGGGGGATTGACTGGAGCGCTCCTGCCGTTGAGAGCATACGCTCCGGAGCCAATCGGTTGAGCATCGGCGGGCATATGCTGGAGGGGGCCTGGTCCCTCACATTGATGCACGACTACCTTCGGCACCGCGACTTCGCACGGGAGAGCACGGTGTTTAAAACCCGCATGCATGCCATCGACAGCGGCAATGTCGACCAGGTCAGGGCCTTTTTATCCGACAACTGGGACCGCATCGACTTTGCGGCGTTTTCAAAATACCTGAACACGACCCTTCTCTACCGTTTCGACCTTCCCCACCTGCTGGACACCTTTTATCCGAAAACAAACGCCTTTGAGATCACCGCAGAGGAACGCCGCTGGCTGGCCGACCACCCCACGGTACGTCTGGGGATCGATGACAACTGGCCGCCCTTTGAGTTTCTCGGGCCCGATGGACGATACGACGGCATGGTGGCGGACTATGTGCGGGTCCTTGAAGAGCGCCTGGGCATCCGATGTGTCTACACCCGGGGGATGACCTGGTCGGAGACGCTCACGGCCATGAAGGAGAAGCGCCTGGACATGATCGCCGCCATCGGGGCCATTTCACAGCACAAAGAGGCCATGCGGCTCACGTCGCCCTTTTTGTCTTTTCCCCTGGTGGTGATTACCAACGAGCAGGTGGATTTTGTGGAGGACATGGAGGCCCTTGCCGGCAGGACGGTGGCCGTGGTCAAGGACTATTCCGAGCACAAGATCCTTGCAGGGGAGTATCCGCATATCAAGGTGCTCTCGGCGGACACCACGGTGGATGCCCTGGCGGCTGTTGCCACGGGCAAGGCTTATGCCTACGTGGGAAACCTGGCGGTGGCAAATTACACCATCAAAAAAGAGCGGCTGACCCACCTCAAGGTGTCCGGGACAGTGCCTCGGACCCTTGCCATCAGCATGGGGGTCCGAAGGGATTGGCCTTTGTTTGCAGGCCTGGTTTCCAAAGCCATGGGCTCCATTTCCGAGGCAGAGCGGGACACCATCTATCAGCGCTGGATTACCCTGCGCTACGAACACGGGGTTGACTACACGTTGCTTTGGCAGTTTCTGGTGGGTGCGGTGGGGGTCCTGGCTGTCTCCATCTATTGGAACAGGCGCCTGTCCATCGTGAACAAAGCCCTTAAAAAAGAGATCGACGTGCGGGTGCTGGCCGAAGAGGCCCTTCGCAGGGAGCAGGCCAGGGTAAAGGTGATGGCGGTGACCGATCCCCTCACCGGGCTTTACAACCGGCGTAAATTCGCGGAAGCCTTTCCCCTTGAGATCAGCCGGCTCCGCCGCAGCGGGCGGTACCTCGCCTTTGCCATCATGGATATCGATTTTTTCAAGCAGTACAATGACCATTACGGCCATCAGATGGGCGATGAGGCCTTGAACCGGGTGGGGGCGCTTCTTCTCCGGCGGTGCAAACGGGGTACGGACTACTCCTTCCGGCTGGGGGGAGAAGAGTTCGGGCTTCTGTTTCTGGCGCGGGATCCGGACCGGGCCCTGGCCTTTATGGAGAGCATGCGGGAGGCCATTGCAGGGCTCGCCATCGAGCACACCCAGAGCAAGGTGTCGGATGTCCTGACGGTCTCCCTTGGCCTTGTGGTCTCGGACAGTCCCACAGATATCGATACCATGTATAAAACCGCGGATCAGGCGCTCTACCGGGCCAAGGACTCCGGTCGCAACAGAACTGAAATGGCAGCCTGCTGAGTCGCCTTAACTGTTTTGGTTGTTTTGGGATGCGTTGTGGTCATGATGCGCGATGTCCCATCCCTGGTCCAGGGCCACGGTCTTAAGGGCCGGTGTGGGGTTCACCGCGGTGGGGTGGCCCACGGCCCTGAGGAACGCAAGGTCTGCGTGGTGGTCGGAGTAGGCGTGGGACGCGGCCAGGTTGATGCCCATGGTGCGTGCCAGGCCACCTATGGCCCGGGCCTTTTCGCTGCCGACACAGATGTTGCCTGCGGGGCGGCCGGTGCAGAGACCGTCTCTGCCCGCTTCGATGGGGGTGGCGAACCAGGCGTCGGGGGCATGATCCTCGATGAAGGGGGCAAGGAGGTGCCCGCTGGTGGCCGAGACGACGATGACGAGGTGGCCCCGGGTTTTGTGGTCCGCCATGAGGGCCATCATGTCCGGAAAGAGAAGGGGCTTCAATCGATCCTCATACAGGTGCCTGGCGTGGGCCTGGAGGTGAGAAAGGGGGATGCCCTTGTATGAGGTGAGGTAGATGCGGTTGAAACGATCGTGGTCCATGAGGTTTCGCTTGTAAAAGGGCTCGGCCAGGGCCACCTTGAGCAGCCTGAAGGGGTACAGGAGCCCCGGCCAATGGTTCCGGAGCAGGGAAAGGGCCTCCATGCGCTGGCTGTCTGCGGCGATGAGGGTGCGGTCGAAATCGAAAAATGCAGCCGTTCGTGTCATGGAGCGTCCTTGGCTTGATGGGTGGTTGGCATCTGGCGCGGTATGTACCATGGGACTTCTGTGGGTGTCAACGCGTGGGTGTGTGTGCAACCGCTTGGGATGATGGGTTAAATGCCGGGTTGTCTCTGGGGGGCGTTTTTTGCCAGGATTTGAACTGACCGGTCAGTTATCCTGTTGACACCATCGCAACTCCTCGGATATGTATTTTAAAATCAGCGGCGGTACACCTTTATCATACCTCAACCTTGCGGGGAGAGTGAGTGTGGACCAAGAGACCCATGTCCTTGCCTTCGATGTCGGAACCACGGGCTGCAAGACCTGCCTGTACCGTATTGGTGAGACCTTGACCCAGGTGGCCTCCGAGGTGGCCGAGTACCCCCTGTACGTGACGGAGGACGGAGGGGCCGAGCAGCGCGTGGAGGAGTGGTGGGATGCCTTGTGCCAATCCACCCGGGCGGTCCTTTCCAAAGGCGGGGTGCCCCCTTCCGGGATCCGTGGGATTTCCTTTTGCTGCCAGATGCAGGGTTCCGTTGTGGTGGACAGACACGGAGACGCCCTGCGCAACCCCATGGTCTATCTTGACGGGCGGGCCACGGAGCAGATCGACCGGTACCTTCGAAGGGGCCTGTTCCGCATCAGCGGCATCAACGCCTTTGCCCTGCTGAACACCCTGCGCATCACAGGGGGCGTCGCGGCCACGGCCAAGGACCCCTTGTGGAAGTACCACTGGGTAAAGGACCACGAGCCGGACCTCTTCACACGGGTCCACAAGTGGCTGGACGTCAAGGATTATCTCATCCTGCGCTGCACGGGTGAGTGCGCCATGACCCCGGACTCCGCCCACATCACCTTTGTGTACGATACGCGAAGGGGAAAAGAGGGGTGGCACCCAGGTCTGTGCAGGACCTTCGGGGTGGATATGGCCCACCTGCCCAAGGTGGTGGGGGCAACGGATGTGGTGGGGGGGCTTTCTGAGCGGGCTGCCCGGGAGCTCGGGCTCTGTTCCGGGACCCCTGTGTTCGGCGGGGGCGGGGACGTGACCCTGACGACCATCGGCTCCGGGTGCCTGGACCTTTATGACACCCACATCTATGTGGGAACCTCCGGGTGGGTGGTCTCCAACGTGGGCAAGCGGTATGTGGACATCGCCCACTTTATGGCCGCGATCTTGGGGGCGATCCCCGGCCATTACAATTATGTGGCCGAACAGGAGACCTCCGGAGCCTGCCTTCAGTGGGTGAGGGATCACCTGGCCGTGGATGCCATCGGGGTCTACCTGAAGGAGAGGGGTATGGATGCTGAGAGCGTGGACCCGGCTGAACTTTACGCCCTCATGAACCGGGCCGTGGACGAGACCCCGCCCGGCGCGGGAAACCTTCTTTTTACCCCCTGGCTCCACGGCAACCGGGCGCCGAAGGAGGATACCCGAGCCCGGGGTATTTTTTTCAACATCGGCATGAACACGGGCAAACGCCAGATGATCCGGGCCGTGCTCGAGGGGGTGGCCTTTCACAAGCGGTGGATGCTGGAGGCCATGGAGTCCCGGATTCCAAAGCAGGAGACGGTACGTTTCGTGGGGGGCGGCGCCCGGTCCGAGGTGTGGTGCCAGATCATGAGTGACGTGACGGGGCGTCGCATCGAGGCCGTGTCACAGCCCCAGGACAGCGGTGCTGCCGGTGCGGCTGTGGTCTGTGCCGTGGGGTTGGGCATCATGCCCTCTTTTTCCGCGGCCAAGCCGTTGATCAAGGTGGCCAAAACCTACGAGCCCCGGGCCGAACTCAAGCCCATGTACGATCGGCAGTTCAAGGTGTTTAAAACGCTTTACAAAAAAAACAGAACGCTTTTCAAGGCGTTGAATTAGCCGGGATATTTGACGGCATAAATTGTCCGGGTGAGGGACGCAACCACGAGCCAAACGCATCGGAGGACCATGGATTCCGGGAAAACCAGCATCAAACGCAAGCAGATACTTAACGCCGCCGCCACCATATTCTCTCAAAAGGGGTTCCATCAGGCACGCATGGACGAGATCGCCCTCATGGCCAATGTGGCCAAGGGGACCTTGTATTACAATTTCTCCAGCAAGAGCCTTCTTTTTGCCGCCACCGTCACCGAAGGGATGGAGGGCATCGTCCGGCAGATTCGGACGGAACTGGTGTCCGACCTTCCCTTTCCCGAGCACTTTCAGCTTCTGGTGACCTCCATTGTCCGGCTGTACCTCCAGCACAGCGATCTTGCCCATATTATCTTCAATGAAATCTCAAGCGGTATCGACGATGCCGTCCTTGTTGAGATTGAACGGGTTCGCTCCCGGTTTATTGAGTTTATCGCGGAGATGATCGAGAAGGGGCAGAAAAAGGGGTATATCAAACCCATTGACCTGAAACTCTCGGCCGTGGCCCTTGCAGGGATTATCGACAGCGTGTGCAGCCACCTGCTGCAACACCCCGATGAAGCCACTGAAGAGCAGGCCGTTGCGACCCTTCATGACATGCTGTCCACGGGATTGTTGAGCGGCGGGCAGTGAGTGGTGGGTAGGCAGTTGTGAATAGTGAAAGGTGCCTCCGGCGGCCCTGCCGGGGGCCAAACTTTTGAAAAGTTTGACAAACAGGTTTTAAAAACAGATTCAGTTCAATCTAAATCAAAGGCGAATGTGATTTTCCCCGAGGAACGAAGGGGAAAGCGCATTCGCAAGCTGCTTTCGAGGTGGCACACCTCGCCGCCGGAGGCAACCAAGTTAAAGATGCCTCCGGCGGCCCTGCCGGGGGCCAAACTTTTAAAAAGTTTAACAAACAGGCTTTAAAAACAGATTCAGACCAATCAAAATCAAAGGCGAATGTGATTTTCCCCGAGGAACGAGGGGGAAAGCGCATTCGCAAGCTGCTTTCAAGGTGGCACACCTTGCCGCCGGAGGCCTCTTTCTGGTTTTTTCGCTAAGCCCTCTGTGACTCTGTGGTTCATCTGACTTTAACCATAGAAGGGACGTTTTTTGTGTTTTGTCTGGCGTAGGTGAGCTGGTAGACGGTGCGCATGAGAAGGGCCTCTCCCCGGTTGATGGTGATGCCGCCCCCTAAGAAGGTGGCCTCGATGACGGCCTTGCAGTTTTTTTCCAGGACCTGGGCCACGGCGTGGGCATCGTCAAAGGTCCCGGCGCCGCAGAGGGCGCCGCTGTTTTTAAGGAGCACGGCGTTTCGTCCTCTCATGGCGGCGATCACCGGGGCGGTTCCCCGGCAGGGCCAGGACTGGGCGATCCTTGCGGAAATTCCCACAAGCTGGGCCATGTCGTCCAGAAGGGGCGGCACATCGCGTTCTGCCCGGGAGGCGGTGAGAATGCTCAAGGGGTCGGCGTGGAGAAGGGCGCCCAGGTGCTTTCGTTTCTTATAAAGAGCCCTGTGCAGGGCGAACCGGCGGTCCGGCCTGGGACCCTCCAGGGGGGTACAGGTGGCAAGGTCCACAACGGACAGGGCGTCAGGGGTCAACTCAGAGAGTTTGGTGTCTTCAGGGGTGATCCACAGGCGACCTCCCATCCGGGCGCTTAAGCAGCCGGAGTGGTCGGTGCAGAGGCCTTCGGACAGGAGTATCTGGGCCATTTCGCAGATATTCCGGGGTGCGGACGGCATGGGCATGGGGCGCTCCTTTCAGGGCAGGGTTTTCAGGTAACAGGCATGCATCTCTTCCATGGTGTGCGCCCGGGTACCGTATCGTCGGGCAAAGGCCTCGGCGATGAACGATTCGCAGGCCCCTTCAAGGGCCTGGGCCACCCGGAAGGCTTCTTCCATGGTGCCTCCGACACAGACGGCACCGTGGTTGGCCAGCAGGGCCGCCTTGCGCTCCCCGTCAAGGGCCGCGCCTGCCGCCTTTACGAGTTTTTTTGTCCCGGGCAGGGCGTAGGCGGCGCAGCGAACGCTTTCCCCCAACAGCCGGGCATGGGCTTCGGACAGCCCGGTCACCTCTTTCCGGGCGGCAGCCACGGTGGACGCCTGGCGCTGGTGGGTGTGGACCACGGCGTTGATGTCGGGACGCAGGGCATAGATCTCTGCATGCATGCCTTTTTCGGAGGAGGGTTTGATGCTGCCTTCATGGGAGAGGTCCTCAATGGTGACCACCACGAGCTCCGACGGCTTCAGGGTCTCGTAGCGCCTGCCGCTGGGGGTGATGAGAAAGGACCTTGAGTCCAGGCGAAGGCTGATGTTCCCCCAGGTTCGGGCCACAAGGCCTTCCCCTGCCAGGTCCAGCCCGGCCTGGTACACGATGTCGCGGGCTTGGGTGAGTTCCATGCGATGCTCCTTATACGTATCGGTAAACAGTCCGGTACCGTCTCCTCTTTTTCCTGTGAAACCGGGATGTCTTGCCTAAGCCTTTACCCCTTCAATGTTCAGGAAAACACGTTCAAATCGGTTCAGGGCGTCATCGATGATCTCGTCGGTGTCGGCGGCCGAGGTATACAGGCGGCTTCCGGCGAGGGTGACGAGGCCTTCGGCCATGTAGGCGGCCCCCATGTGTGTCATGACGTCTTTGCGTGCGTGGATCTCTTTGATCCTGGCGGGGATCTGCCAGGGTTTGAAGAGGTTGATGTCAAAGAGCATGGTGCCCACGGTCTCCAGGTGGCAGATGGATCCCTGGTTGTAGGCCACAAAGGGGAGCCCGTATTTTTCGATGAGCTTCCGGAGCCCCCCGGTGAGCCGGTCACCGGCTTTTCCCGCTGTTTCGCAGGCGTTGGTCTCCTCGATCATCTTCACCGTGTGGTACCCGGCGGCGGCGCTCAAGGGGTTGGCGGCCATGGTTCCCCCCACATGGGCCTTTTTTGATTTTTTCCCCCCGAGTCCTCCGGCCAGACAGGCCATGAACTCGGCCTTGCCGCCGATACCCCCCGCCGAGGGGTAGCCGCCTGCCACCACCTTGCCGAAGATGGTAAGGTCCGGCGTGATGCCGAAGTATCCCTGGGCCCCGTCGACCCCGATGCGAAAGGCGGTGACCACCTCATCAAAGACAAGGAGGGCGCCGTAGGTTGTGCAGAGATCCCGGACCTGGCCGTTGTAGTCGAAATCCAGGGGACGGGTGCCGCTCTCCGGGCCCATGGGTTCCATAAAGACCGCCGCCGTGCCCCCCCGGAGCCTGTTTCGTTTCAGCTGTTTTTCCAGGGCGTGGATGTCGTTGGGGAAGACCTCCTGGGTGTATTTGAAGCAGGCAAGAGGAATGCCGTGGGACTCTAAAGACCGGAGCCCGGGGATGCGGTTTCCGTAGGACAGTTGATCGCTCCAGCCGTGATAGGCCCCGCCGAGTTTGATGATGTTTTTTTTCCTGGTGGCTACCCGCGCAACCCTGACGGCTGCCATGCACGCTTCGGTGCCGCTTCCCAGCATGCGGAACATCTCCACTCCGCTGAAGCGGTCGCAGATGAACCGGGCCAGCTTCATTTCGTACTCATGAAAGAGGCCGGTGGCGGGGCCGCAGGTGGTGAGCAGGTCGAGGACCTTGGCCCTGACGGGTTCGGGGTTGCTTCCCAGGACAGTGGGGCCTCCCGCCTGGAGAAAGTCGATGTAGCGGTTGCCGTCCACGTCCTGTAGGTGGGCTCCGGAGGCTTTGGCAAAGGCCAGGGGAAAGGGGTAGTTAAAGGCAAGGTTGTGCTGGACCCCGCCGGGTATGACCCTGGCCGCGTCCTCGGCCATTTGCTTTGAGGTTCTGCACTTCTCATCAAAGTAACCCAGGTACCCGTTAAGGGCCTCTTTTCGAAGGGTCCGGATGGGCTGGCTGATGAGGGCGTTGAGCTGTTCGTAGATTTTGCGGGTGTCGTGGTACTGGCTGATGGCGTATCCGGGTTTGGTCATGATGGTCTCTACCTCGTCTCACCTTGATTTTTTGCCAATGCCGTTCGGGAAGGGGCGTAACCAGGGAACGTTCTGCAATGGCCATTGCCGTTGCTGTGAAGGCGTTTGCGTCAAGCCCATGGCCCGATGTCCTGTCTGATCCGGCTGCCCTGCGTGGGCAAGGCGGCTTGCTTAATTTTCGGTAAATACATGGAAAACGAAGTGCGTTGACCTCACTATAGGAAAAAGGATTTTCGGGTGTCAACAGAAAACTGACTGGTCAGTTTAATTCTGGTCAAGGCTTTTTAACCATGCACTGACCGGTCAGTTAATGGTTGACAAACATTGGCCCCCGGGGCTAACGTCAGAAATGAACGTTGATTATGAGTGGAATATCTGTTTGTCAGTAAGAACCTGTTTGGCCGGGGGCGACCGGGTGGGCCGGGTGTGTTTTCCGGGTTCGGTTGCCCCTTGTTACATGGCGTCGGCGTATCGGCACGAAGCGACATTCATCACTGATGGTATTGCTTTCCATGACCCAGGCGGATGATCCACAGGGCCGGTTTCACGTGGGCCGCTCAGCGGCCGCCTGAGCCTTTAAGGGCCCCTTGTTCCCATGGACGGCTGCCATCTTCATGACCAGGGAGGGTGGTATGAAACGAGCGGTTCTTTTCACTACAGTGCTACTGACAGTCTGTCTTATCTCCACGGATCTTTTGGCCAACATCGACAACCTTTCCAACATGAGCGTGGAGTGGATGCGGACCGCGAACCGAAACGCCGCAACGGACAGGGCCGATATCGTGGTGTACAACCCCGGCGGCATCACGGAGCTGCCCGATGGCGTGGCCATCAACATCGGCAACCAGAGCATGAGACGTGAGCCGGAGCACTCCTATAACGCGGGCATGGGGGAGAAAAGCTTCGAGCAGGACGGGGACGACCCCTTCCTTCCCAATATCTATGCGGCGTACAACAGAAATGACTGGGCGCTCTGGGGTGGTTTCTATATTCCCGGGGGCGGTGCCGTGGTTGATTACCCCACGGGGTCCTTTACAACCAATGTGCTGATTCCCGGCTCCATTGCCAGTGGCGTGGCCGATGTCATCGGCGGGGGGCTTACGGGCAACGATGTGTTTGCGACCCTTTCCACCTCGGGGGAGAGCCTTGAGGCAGAATCCATGTACCTCACCTTTACCCTGGGCGGGACCTACAAATTCAACGACATGGTGTCGGTGGCCCTGGGGGGCCGGTACATCGATGCGGACAACAGCATCGAAGGCACCGTGTCCGTTGCCTCAAGCAACGGTCTGTTCGATACCGTCATCGCCGGCGGGGGATTCAGCGACAACAAGGTGGATGTAGACGAAAGCGCCGAGGGCGCCGGATATATCGTGGGGATCAACATCAATCCCACGGACCGGGTGAACATCGGCATCCAGTATCAGTCCAGGGTGGACCTTGACTTCAAGGCCGATGTGAACCAGGACAACCTCGGGCTGTATGTCGATGGCGCGGAGAACCCCCGGGATTTTCCGGCCATGCTGGGGTTTGGGGTCGGATGGGATATCCTGAAGCGGTTTTATCTGGAGGCCAACTACAGCTACTGGTTCCAGGAAGATGCCGACTGGGGGAAAGACAGCGGTGGCAAAGATATCTCCGATATGGCAGGTGACACCCAGTCCTACGGCATCACCGGGACCTGCAAGTGGACCGAAGGCTTTTCCACAAGCGTCGGAACCGTCTATACCGATTTCCTCTGGAACGATATCGATGGGTATTATTCAGCGAATATCGGGTCCTACGAGGTGCTTTACTCTGATAACTGGCAGGTGTGCGGGGGCGTCTCCTGGCAGATTACCAAGCGAGTGGAGGTCAACGCGGCCGTTGCCAGGACCATCTGGGATGATGAGACCATCACCGACCAGACCACCGGCGTCAAGCTGGAAACCGAAAACGCCACCACCACCGTTGCCATCGGTGCAAACTTCACCTTCTAACGGTGCCTGCGGCTTAGGGCTCGGCCGGAAAACAATGATACACCCTGACGTGTTGGCCGTTTGAGCGATGACGCGAATTCACCGATGGGTAACACTCCCAGAGCGCTATCACACTCGCCAATACGTGTGAGCTTTATTTTTGTCATAGCCCTTATTCTGATGCCTTGATGTCACGGGGCCCCGGGAGGAACACCATGTCTTGCCGGGGCCTTTTTTGTTTTTTTGTCTTTCCCTTTTCTTTTCCCATTCCAGTGCTGTACATAAGTCGGTGTTGATGTTTTTTTCTGTGATGCCGGAGGATGTGATGGGCTGGTGTGAAGAGGAGCGGGCGACGTTCCTGGAAGGGGTGCGTGCGTCCCTTCCGTTGATGTTGGGGGTGGTTCCCTTTGCCTTGATTTGCGGGATTGCCTCCATGGAGGCAGGGCTGCCCGTCTGGCAGGCGGTGGTGATCCCCGTTGTGATTTTTGCAGGAGCGGCACAGCTTGCCGTGACCCATCTTTTTGTGATGGGGGCACCGGCCGTGGTGATGGTGCTGACCGCCCTGGTGATCAACCTGCGGTTTGTGATGTACAGTGCCTCCATCTCCCCGCACTTCAGGCCCGTGCCCGGCAGGTGGCGGCCGCTGCTCTCCTATCTGTTGACCGACCAGGCCTACGCCCTTTCCCTGACAAAGTTCAATCAGCCGGAAGGGTGTCGGTATCCTTTTGCTTACACCATGGGCACCGGGGTTACCGTGTTTTTTGCCTGGCATGTGTGCAACGGCCTGGGGGTCCTCTTAGGGGCCGGGGTGCCTGCGAGCTGGGGCCTCGATTTCGGCGTGCCCCTCACCTTCATGGCCCTTCTGGTCCCGGCGGTCCAGGATCGGCCTACCCTTGTTTCGGCCCTGGTCTCCGGTGTCACGGCGGTGGTTGCCGCCGGTCTTCCCTGCGGGCTCAACATCATCGTTGCCGCCCTGACGGGGATCGGCGCAGGGCTTCTTTTTGAGGCCGGAACCCTACGGGAGACCCCATGAGCCACGACGCCTTTTTTGTGGTGGCGCTGCTGTGCGGCGCTGTCACCTTTTCCGAGCGGGGGGCCTTTCTTTTGCGCCAACGGGGCAAAGAGCCCCACCCGCGGCTGGCAAGGGCCCTTCGCCTGGTTCCTGCAGCTGTCCTTCCGGCCCTTGTGACCCCGGCCATTTTTATGCACAGCGGAGCTGTGGACCTCTCCTTTGGTAACCTGCGCCTTCTGGCCGGGGCTGTGGCCCTTGCCGTGGCCCTTTGGAAACGAAGCGTTTTTCTGACCCTTGCCTCCGGTCTTTCCTCCCTCTGGATTCTTCAGTGGGCGGTGGGGGGGTGAGGGCATACCGGACAGCCAGAAGAGCCTTCCGTGTTTAACGTTACCGGGAAAAAACTTCCCTCCGGTGGCCAAGCTTCTGAAACGTTAGATAAACAGGTTTTGGTTGATTTGATGAATATCTCCGCGACTGATGTCGCCCTGAGGGACCGAGGGGTGACATCAGTCGCAACCTGTGGCCCAGGGGATCATTCTCTGGCAGCCGGAGGCGTTTTATTATCATGTCTTTAGGCTTTAACCCTGTAGCGGAGAGTCTCGCGATGCGGATCATGATCACCCTTGCGATGTGTCTGGTGATGGGGGCCACGGCGTATGGTGGCGAGGAGCCAAGGCCCCGGGCCTGGGCGGTGCCGATGTCCATGGAGGGGGTTCCCAACCTGCACCGACTCGATGAGGGGGTGTACCGCAGCGCCCAGCCATCGGCTTTGGGAATGAAGAACCTTGAGTCCTGGGGGATCAAGACGGTGATCAACCTGAGGCTTTTCCATTCGGACACGGATGAGGCCAGGGGGACGGGCCTTCGCCTTGTGAGGGTCCCCATGAAGACCTGGGCACCGGATGAGATAAAGGTGGCCCGATTTTTTTCTGAGCTCATGGAACCCTCCAACAGGCCTGTATTGTTTCATTGCTGGCATGGTGCCGATCGAACGGGCGTCATGGGGGCGCTGTATCGTGTGGTGGTGCAGGGGTGGACCAAAGAGGAGGCCATTGACGAGATGGTGCATGGAGGGTACGGGTTCCACCCCATCTGGTTTCACCTGCCGGGATGGGTTCGGGACATGGACGTGGATGTGCTGAAAAAAGAGTTTACCGACGGTTTCATTCCGCTGCAACGTGGTGTACGCTCTGGGTCGGTATTATGATCAGGATGGCCGGGGCAGCTTTTTTATCGCGCCGTCATTCCGATGCAAAAGCAAGGGTGCCCGGCAGGCCCTGATGAGAAGGGCCGGGCGGGTTTTAATCTTAATTATTGAATGGGTTTCTTTTGAACATGCCGGGGAGATGGGCCGTGGCCCAAACCCTCTTGGTTGCCTTTGAGCCCATGACCTTAGAGTGTGGCGTTGTGGAACTGATTCCTTTGATCTCCCTTGCCGTGGCCCTTGCCATGGATGCGTTTGCTGTTTCTGTTGCCGTGGGCATCAGGCTGAAGACCGTCAATCCCCGACAGATGTTTCGCCTCTCCTGGCACTTCGGCCTGTTTCAGGCCTTGATGCCGGTGCTGGGGTGGTGCCTGGGGGTGAACATCCGCTCCTTTGTGGAGAGCTTCGATCACTGGATCGCCTTCGGGCTCCTGGCCTTTGTGGGGGGCAAGATGTTCTGGGATGCCTTCCAGGATGAAGAGGAGGCCGGGGAGACAAGTGACCCAACCCGCTCCATGAGCCTTGTGCTTCTTTCTGTTGCCACCAGCATCGATGCCCTGGCCGTGGGGTTTTCCATGTCGGTTCTGGATGTGGCCATTGCTTTTCCCGCCATTGTCATCGGTGTCACCGCCTCGATGTTTACCCTCCTTGGCATGCAGCTCGGCAGCCGCTTTGCCTCCACATCCCGCTTGAGTCACTGGGCGGAGATTCTCGGGGGGCTGGTGCTTTTTTTCATCGGGTTTCATATTCTTTTCGAGCATGGGGGGTTCGGGTCCTGACGGGGATCTGTCAGTCGGTGCGGACCCTCATGTAAGATGCAAACCGGGGTTTGCCTGTGTGGGTGAAGCCGTGGTGCCTGAAGGTGACAACCGCTCCCGTGTGGGGAGGTTGTTTCCGTGCCTTATCGGTAAACCCGGTGCCGAGGTTGAACTCCACGCCGTTGTCCAGCCTGACCCTCAAGCTTCCCATCATTCCTTTGTATTTTCCTCTTCCCTCATTGATGCCTATTACGATTCCCTCCATGTCCGACGCGTGCTTGACCTTGAGGACGTGGGCTGACCTGCCGGTGTGGTAGGCGAGGTCCGGGTTTTTGACGATAAGGCCTTCTCCCCCTTTTTTTTCTACGGATGCCATGAATTGCTCCAGATGATGCGGCCCTTCGCAGGGTATCTGGGGAATGATACGGGCAGGGGCTTCGGGGTGGGTTTTAAACCACTGGCGGGCCCTGGCAAGGCGATGGGGAAAGGAGCCCTGAGTGTTGGGTACTTCGAAAATGTTGTAGGTGATCCGTTTCCAGTGGTCCGATGGGCTGTGATCCATGACGGTGCCCTGGATAAAAGAGAAATCACCACGGGTGCTCCAGAGTTCGCCGTCGAGCTCAAAGGGGGGAAAGTCCCGGGTGAACCAGGCAGGGGCATGGATGGTTTTTCCCTTGCGGGTGACCAGGGTGGTCCCGTTCCAGTACCCACGGATTCCGTCGAGCTTTTCACTCATGAACCATCCGGTGATGTGTTCCTCACCGGTGTAGGTGGCGGCTTTCTGGAGTGTCGGGGGAGCGGCCCACAGGGCAGTGGGGAGAAGGAGAAGAAACAGGGGGAGCAGTTTCAGGAGCCGGCGTGTCGGAAGCATGGGTCATCGCCCGATGTCCACCGACTGCGACGGGGTTCGCGTCGGGGGCTGGATGAAGTCGATCTCTTCGAGCCGCATTTTGGGGTCGAGTTTTTTGTAGTAGAAATCGCCGTAGCCGGGTGTGCACATTTTTAAATACCCCTCATCTGTCTTCTGGGCCACGAGGCAGAACCGGTCCCGGTTCTGGTGCTGGAGGGTAACGGTGTCGTCCGTCACGGAGACATCCAGAAGGAGGCGATTCCATCCTTTCGTGGGGGAGTATTTTCGCAAGTCACCGTCGGGGCTGAAGAGCAGGACGTGTTTTTCCCGGGGGCATTTTGGTGCTGGAGATGCCTCATCGGCAGGGGGTTGCGAAGAGACAGCGACATGAAGCCACCGTCCGTGGAGCCAGGTAGACTCCTCCAGGTGGGTGTTTAAGTTGGCATTGTCCGTACTGAAGGTGAGGAGAAGGGCAAAAAGGAACTGGGGCATACAAATCTCCAATCTGTGATTGGTAAGGGAGTATGACGAAGGTAACTTTTTAACTTTTTTTTCTCAGTAATACGCTATATTGCGAAAATGATCAAGGGGAGAAAGGGAGCCGCGAATCGAGGAGGCGTTTCCCTGCGCCACCTTCCCCTTGCGAAGGTCATCTTTCCGCGGCCTGCCCATGCCCTGCGCAATGCCTTACCCGTTGAGGTGATAAGGGCACGCTTAATATACAGATGCACAATTAAAAAAACGCCGGGTAACTATTCAGTTCAAACAAGCCTCCGGCGGCCCTGTCGGGGGCCAAGTTTTTGAAAAGTTTGATAAACAGGTTAAAAAAACAGATTCAGTTTAATCTGAACCATAGGCGAATGTGATTTTCCCTGAGGAACGAAGGGGAAAGCGCATTCGCAACCTGCTTTCGAGGTGGCTCACCTCGCCGCCGGAGGCAAGCTTTTTCTACCCAACTTTAACCATAGAAGGCATCTTTTTGCCGGTTTGATTTTTGCGGTGTCCCTTTTAAGTCCCCGGAGTCGCGTTACCGTCATGGCATGAGCAGAATCAGGCGCAGGGAATCAAGGCGGATGCGGCATCCTCCAAGGGCGGTTTCCATGGCGCGTTTTTCGGTGACAAGGGCGGTGAGTTCGGCGTCGGTAACGTCGGGGTTGGTGGCTTTCAGGGCGGTGAGGCGGGAGATCTCACGGTCCATGAAGGCTGCCATGGCGACGGTGGCCGTATCGGTTAGGGCGCGGCTTTGGGCGTCCATTTCAGCGGTGCCTTGCTTCATGATCCCGGGAAGGAGTTCCCGGACCAGCGAGGGGTGTTCGGAGAGCCATGGGGTCGGCAGGTCTTCCAGGGCTTCGGAGAGATCTCCGGGGCTCCACCGGTCGGTGACCTCTTCCCCCGCGTGGTTCAAGACCATGCGAAACGGGGCGGTGGGGAGGAACCGGTCCACGCGCAGGCGGGCAGGGGCCACGCACTCGGGTACCCCGAGAAGTTCCACCAGGAGTCCGTTTTCTTCTGCTCCCGGAAGGCAGGCCAGGGCCGCGTTGCCGGTATCCGATCCGAGGAAGGACTCCAGGGCGCCTACCACCATGGGGTGATCCGCGGTTAAGAATTCGATCTCTTCGCGTTTCAGCGCGGTGTTGCGGTCAAAGGTGACCACCAGGGGGTTGCGCCGGAAGGGGGGCAGGGGAAGGGAGGGCTCGTCGCTCTCCTTGAACTCCAAAAGCACGGTTTTTCCATCGGCCATGTCCACCTCGATGCCGTGGTGCCTGAAGAGGCGGAGGATAAAACCGGGAAGCTCCGGGGCGCTGTCCTGTGCGTTGACCATGGCAAGGAGTGCTTTGATGCGTTCGGGACGGTTGGCCGAGAGCTCAAGGAGCCTGTCCCGCCCCTTTTCCAGGGTTGCTGCAAGGTCTGCGGTGACCCGCCGGGTTTCTGCCAGGAGTTCATCCAGCTCGGGTACGGGCACATGGCCGGTCTCCATGGCCTGGTCCATGAGGCCGTCAAGGGGGGCTTTGAGGGTGGCCCCGATGGCATGAAGGCCCGGCACGCATCGGGAAAAAAGGCCCATGGCTTCGTACCAGCGCGCTGAGATCTCGGTTGCGCTTTGGGCAAGAAAGGGCACGTGGATGGTGATGTCGTGCTCCTGGCCGATGCGGTCCAGGCGGCCGATACGCTGTTCCACTTTTTCCGGGTTGGTGGGCAGGTCAAAGAGGACCAGGTGCCTTGCGAATTGAAAATTTCGTCCTTCGCTGCCGATTTCCGAACAGATGAGAAGGCGGGCGCCGTCTTTTTCCGCGAACCATGCGGCGTTACGGTCTCGGCGGATGAGGGGCATCTCTTCGTGGAAGAGGGCGATCTTCACAGAGAGGTGTCGTGCAAGGGCGGATTCAATGGCACGGGCCTTTTGGCGGGTCGTGCAGATGACCAGGATCTTTTCATGGCGGTGGGCCTTGATGTGCCGGGCCAGCCAGTGGATTCTGGGGTCATCTGCGAGGTCCGGCATGGGCGCATCCTGGTCTTGTTCATGGCGAAGCTCTTCGTGGTGCAGGGCGATGGCCCCGGCCGTGGCGTCGAGGCTGCAGAGGTTGGGCACCCGACCGGCAAATCCCTTGATGGACTTTCGGGTGTTCCTGAAAATCACCCGGCCGGGGCCGTGGCGGTCCAGGAGGTCCTCCACCACGGCGAGGCGATCCGATCCGGGGGCCTTGGTCAGGGTGGAAAGGGTGTTCTGCTCCGGAAGGGTCAACGCCTTGTTGTCCAGCAGTTTTTCGGCAAGGGCCGCCACCTTTCGGTGACCGTCTGCTTCCCGCTTGTAGGCCTCAAATCCTGGGTAACGGGCGGGGTCTAAAAGACGAAGCTGGGCAAAATGGGCTTTTTGTCCCATCTGCTCCGGCGTGGCCGTGAGAAGGAGCAGGCCCCGGCTGGCACGGGCCAGTGCCTCCACGCATTGGAAGCTGTGACCCTCGGGCTCCATGTGGTGGGCTTCATCCACCACCACCATGTCAAAGCCTGCGGTAAGGGCGTTGAGCATGTGTTTTTCCGTTTTTAAGGTGGCCAGGGGGGCCAGGATTAACTGGTCGTCTGTAAAGGGGTTGCCTGCCGGATCGCGCTGTGCCGCTTCGGCGAGATGCTCGGCATTTGCGATGCGAAAGTGGAGGTTGAAGCGCCGCAGGAGCTCCACAAACCATTGGTGTACCAGGGCATCGGGGACAAGGATCAGGACCCGGGATACCTGTTCGGTCAGGAGCAGGCGATGGAGAATAAGGCAGGCCTCGATGGTTTTGCCCAGGCCCACCTCATCGGCCAGGAGCACGCGGGGGAGGCGGCGTTCGGATACTTCCCGGGCGATGTGAAACTGGTGGCCGATGAGGTCCACGCGTCCTCCGAGGAACCCGCGCACCGGAGAGGCCTTGGCCTTCAGGTGCTGGGAGAGGGCCTCAGCGCGCAGGTCAAAAAGGGCAGAGGCATCGGCAAAACCGCCCGCCAGGCGGTCCACGGGCGAGGAGAAGCTCAAGGTGTCGGAGAGCTCGGATTCCGGCAGCTCGTGGCCGTTGCCGCAGTAGACGAGAATCCCTTCGACCTCTTCCACGGTGTCCACGGAAAAAGAGGCCTTGTTCCGGCTTGTGACCGCATCTCCGGGTTTGAAGGTGACCCGGCGCAAGGGGGCGGCAGCCGCGGAGTATTGCCGGGTGCAGTCGCTCTCTTCAAATCGGACGGTGACCCGCCTTGTTTCCACGGCCCAGACGGTGCCCAGCCCCAGTTCCGGTTCGGTTTCACTGACCCAGCGTTGACCCACAACAAATGGATTCATCAATTGCGTTTCCCTTCACCCTCATCAGGCTTGCGTGTGTTCAAGTCCTCGGCCATGGGATCATGGCAAAGCGCCCGATGGAATATACCAAATTGACTGAAATATCCAGCCCATTTTGCAGGGTGACGCAGCCGACGGGTAAGCTCCCGTATTGGGCAGGAGGAGGCTCTGGAGCAGGTGCAATGGCTGTTTCGCTTTCCCTGCCCCGGGGGAAGTCGTTGTTGAAATTTATCCCGATATTATGCATCATGATTCATGATGGGTTTACGGTTTTTCGGGGCCCGGCAACACATACGACGGGGGCGATGACTGCCCTCGAAAGAAAACGAGGTGAGATTATGTATAAGGAAAACACCCGCAGGACATCCTGCATAAGTGTCGGCTCGGTGGGGCGTGCCCTGATGGCCGCTGCCCTTATCGTTGGTTGGGTGGGCCCGTTTTCCCTTGCCGGGGCGGCGTCGTATGGCAAGTCCACGGAGGCCGCATCCCAGGGAGCACCGGTCTCCGAGGCCGGGGTCCCAAACGGTCCGGCTGAAAACCAGCCTCCCTCCAACGCGGAGATCACCAAGCCCAGCGGGTCCACCGAAGCCCTTATGGATGCCTACAATCGCAGGCTCCAGAGCGTGATGGACCAGGCCGATCCCTTTACGTACGTCACCCCCGAGGAAGCATTTTCCGCGTCCAGGGCGCTGAAGAACAATTCAGAGTACAGGAAAGCCCTGGAGCTTTACTTGCAGTTGGTCGGTGAAGGCGAAAAACCTGCAGGGGGAACGCCCGACGTCGGGGATCCCGGTCTTACCGGACAGGATGACGAGACGCGAAAGGGCGCTCTGGAAACATACGATGCCCTCTACGACGCATTGCTTGAACAGGCCAAAGCCCATGAGAACCTGGGGCAGGTCCCCGATGTCCGGGAGTTGATCGAAGAGGCCATGGCATCCATGGCCGAGGACGGCACCGGTGTCGACGCTGCCGCCACAGAGCTTTACAAAGAGATCATGGAGAAGGTCGCGGGACAGGCTGGGACGCAGCCCCCGGAAACGGGCGCACCTTAGATATAGCCTTATCGAAGGTTAATGAAACAGTCATGGCAGGAGCGGTATGGATGTGTCACCGTGGTTGCTGGTGGGGGCCTCAGCGGTTCTGTGTATTCCCCTGGCCCTTGAATTGAGGCAGATGACGCGGGGAGGCCCGTTGGCCTTGATCGGTCTCTACCTCTTTTTTTTTCTCGGGAGTTGCTCGCTTATCGACCGTTTTCTGGTGGACATTCCCGTGGCGGGTCTTGGAAAACCCCCGGCGCTTGTGGATGGGCTTGAGACCCGGTTGAGGAAGGATCCCGTGTGCAGGGTGCTTGCGCAATGTGACCCCCAAGGGTACCAGGCGCTGGTTGACTGCATGGCGGCGTCCGGGTTGAGTTCCATGGCGCAGGCCTATGACTCTCCGGAGGTCAACAGAATCCTGGCGCAGTCTCTCCATGCCAACCTTCCCAAGGCCTCGGATAGTGCCCTTGTTCACTACATGCAGGCGACACTCAGGGAGCTTCAGGAGACGGCATGGGATCGGCCGGATGCGTGTTTGACGGTGGGTATGGGGCAGGATGCCGGGTGTGACCGGGCCTACTTTATAGGGGAAGAGATGCGCGATCTGTATACCGGGGTGTTCATGGAGGTTCTGTCCTCCGCGTCCCGGGGGGGGCACCCCGTCCCCAGCCGAACCGCCTACAATCAGGCCATGAAGGCCGTCATGGAGGAACTTCGAGCCGGCCATGGCAGTGAGTTGAGGCTCCTTAAGGATCCCGGGCGCTACGTCAGGGACGAAGAGGACCGAGCCAGGTATTGCCGCCTGGTTACCTCGTATTATGAGGCCATCGCTTTTCAGCCGTCTGAGGAAGCCGGGGCGATACTCCGCTGGGTGTGTGCTACGTCTGCTGTTGCAGAGGGCGGTATTCGGCTGAGTTTCAGTGAGTGACCGGCCCTTGAGGGCCAAGAGAACCGCGTGAGAAAGGACCGGAGCATGTTGCCGTGGATCTGCATGGGGGGAGCGGTGGTCGTCAGTGTGGTGATGGCCCACGAACTGGATCAGAAATTTGCCCCGGGGCGCGGACTGTGTATCGTGTTCGGGTTGTTTCTCTTTTTTTTGAGTGTGACGGTTATCGATCGGTATGTGGCACCCATTCCGCCTTTTAAAATGCCTGAGTCCCGAACCGTCCGCGAAGAACTGGAGGACGAGGTGTCCCGGGATGCCATTTACGGGGTCCTTAAAGAAAGGGACGCCCGGGCGTATGAGCTGGTGGTGGGGTTGCTGTACTCCCTTCGGTATGAGAACGGTGACGAAGACGCCGTCATGGACCGGGTCAACGACATTCTCATGAAGGCCTTTGACGACGGCCTCTACCGGGCCACGGATGCGGCCCTTGTGCGTTTTGTGGAGTACAAGCTCCGGGAGATGGCAGATCTTTCCGCATACCATGACGGCTTTTGTTATGGCCCCCTCTGGGACGAGGGGGAAGGCGCCACCCGGGGTGGGGACATTTCGGAGGAGACCCGGGCTTATTTCCGAGAGGTGTTCGTGGCGGTGATGGCTCACTCTGTGGGACCGGGCAAGTTGCCTTCCGAGGAGCTCTACGATGAGGCCATGGTGCCGGTGGACGAGATGATGTATGCCCGGTTCGGCGAAGAGGTCCGTGTTTTTATCCAGCCGGATATCTATGTGAGGGATGCCGAGAACCGGGCGCGGTATTGTGTCATCATGCGCGGGTATTACGAAACAATCCTGGAGCAGCCCCCGGACCGGGCGGGGATGATCATGCGGTGGCTTTACAGGCCCTGGAGAGATCGGCATTAAGGCACATGGGTAACTGCCCAGTTTATGCCTTTTGGGGTTAACGTTAAACAAACTGGTTCTGTAATTATTCTTCAATAGATTTCACCTTAAAGGCGCATCCGCAACCTGCTTTCGAGGTGGCACACCTCGCCGCCGGAGGCCTCGCTTTTGTTTTTTCCTGAGCCTTTGACCATAGAAGGCATTTTGAGCTGAACCGTGACTACGTAAGATTGAATTAAGGATGGGTATGTCGGAAGAGAGTCGGGTCGTGAGGCCGGGAAAGGCCGCAAGGCACGTAATCGGTGAAAAAGGGGAGTCCCTTGTGGCGCCCCGGGGCTGGGCGCTTCTGCCTCCCGGGGATGCTGCTTTGACACGGCGCGTGAAAAAGGCCGGTCCCCACTGGCAGGTGCAGGAGAAAAAAGGGCGCAAACTTTTTTCCAGGGGTGTGTGGGCCCCGGCGGAGACCATCCGGTCCCTGCGGGTCATTCTGGAAACGGAACGGGAGACCCCTGCCTACAAGAAAAAGCGCGCAGCGGACAAAGCCCGGCGGGAGAAAGAGCAGGGTGCCTACGTGGAAGACTTCAACGGGGCTGTGCTGGCGTATCTCAAGTTTCATCCGTGCCACCAGGGGCTTGCCGAGGAGCTGGCAACGGCCGTCACCGAGCTCGCCTCCCCTGTGGGAAGCGGCACCGTGGCACGAACCCGCCGCATTCCCCTTGAGGAGCGGGCCGAGGCCGCGGTCATCGCCTGGATGCGCCACCAGACGACCGCCTACGACAGCCTGCGAATTGCCCGCGTCAAGGGGGAGCGCCGACGGGTCCGGCGACGCCTGGCCAAGGAGTCCGTGGCCCTTCTCCAGGGGTATCGGCGGGGTGAGCCCATGGTCGATTGTCCCTTGAAACGGGCCCTTGCGAAAAACCGTTGACACATGGGGGAACGCTCCGTCAAAATAAAGGCTCCGGTGTGCCTCTTCCAACCCCATGCCTGATGTACTGGAGCCTCCCATGTCCACAGCGATCCCCATGAGCACCGTCCTTTTCGCCTTCGGGCTTACGGCCTTTGCCGGGCTGTCCACCGGCATCGGCAGTGCCCTTGCCTTTTTTACCAAGAAGACCAACACCAAATTCCTGGCCGTCTCCTTAGGCTTTTCCGCTGGGGTGATGATCTATGTCTCCATGATCGAAATCTTTGTGAAGGCACGGGACTCCCTCTCACTGGCTGTGGGGCCTACCCTCGGGTACTGGTACACGACCCTTGCTTTTTTCGGAGGGATCGCTGTCATCGGAATCATCGATAAATTTGTTCCCTCCTTTGAAAACCCCCATGAATATCACAGAATAGAGGAGATGGGGCCGAACGGAGAGGCTGTGATGGCCGGGGCGGACGCGAAGAACGGTGCGCTTCTGCGTATGGGCATGTTTTCGGCCCTTGCCATCGGGATCCACAACTTTCCGGAGGGGCTTGCAACCTTCACCAGCGCCATCCAGGACCCCACCCTGGGGATCTCCATTGCCGTGGCCATTGCCATCCACAACATACCGGAGGGCATCGCCGTTTCCGTTCCGATCTACTTTGCCACGGGAAGTCGGAAAAAGGCCTTCGGGTACTCCTTTCTGTCCGGGTTGTCAGAACCGGTGGGGGCCCTTGCGGGGTATCTGATTTTCATGCGGTATTTCAACGATATGGTCTTCGGGTTGCTGTTTGCATCGGTGGCAGGGATCATGGTGTTTATTTCACTTGATGGCCTGCTTCCCACGGCCGAAAAATACGGGGAGCACCACCATGCCATTTTTGGTGTCATCGCCGGGATGGCTGTGATGGCCGTCAGCCTTCTGCTTTTTGCCTGATACGGATATGTCATGATGGACAGGGGCCTCCGGTGCTGTTTTTTTGCATCGGGGGCCCTTGATGTTTGGGGGCGAACCACGTGTCAGGTGGGCTCCATGCGTTTTGATCCTAAAATATTAGTCTATCCTAAAAAAACTATTTGACACGAAAACATCCGGTCTTATCTTGTAAGGTAACAAGAGATTTACCCCCGTTAAGAACCCGATAAAAAAATAAAAAATCCCAACCGGGAGAATAGATACCATGAAATTTACCGAAACCGAACACAACTACATTGAAACCGATGAAGAGCGTGAAGAGGGACACATTGACGTCAGGACTCCGAATCTGGAGTGCGAAGGCCCCCTCGGATGCGATCTCGGCATTGATGTGGCCGGATAAGCACATGGAAACAAAGCTCCGCCACAGACGGCGGAGCGCAAGACGTCATTAAAAAAAGGCGCCGAGAGATCGGCGCCTTTTTTATGTCGGCACGGCGGGTATGCCCTGCCTGTTCCTGGGGAGCCCGATGAGTCATCCCCATAAGCCAGAGGTGCAGGAGACGCATATTATAAGGAGGTCGTTTTGAGGGTGCCGCCGGGGGCCTGTTGGAAACGACAGGGGAGCTTCCGGGGTGCCCAAGGCGGATGACAACCGCGGGGTCATGGGCACTGGTGGACATGCATGGGGAAATTATTTTTCATCGATTCAGGATGTTGTCTGCTGGGTGGGGCTTGTTCTAAAAGATTCGAAAAGATTTTATAAAATAAATTCGAATAAACATTATAAAAAATATTGACACAAAAAGAGTCCCCGGCTATACATGATTCATCCTCACGTTGTGAGGGTCAAACGCAGTTTTTTTGGATTGATTTTATATACATGTGGAGTGTGTCAATGGAATTTATCAAGAAAGCAGAACTCAGCTTTGAAGAAGTAAGCGACCAGAAGCGCGTCATCGTCGAGGGGATCCTCAAGGACATCGAAACCCGAGGCGAAGAAGCCGTTCGTGAACTTGCCAAGAAATTCGACAACTGGGAAGGTGATTTCGTCCTTTCCGATGAGAAGAAAGCCAAGCTCATCGCCGAAGTTCCCGAGCAGGTCAAAAAAGACCTTCAGTTCGCCTACGACCAGGTATCAGGGTTTGCCAAGGCTCAGCGTGAGAGCATCGTTGAGTTCGAAAAAGAGACCCTTGAAGGGGTTCGTCTCGGCCAGAAGGTCATCCCCATGGAAGTGGCCGGTTGCTACGTTCCCGGTGGCCGTTTTGCCCACGCCTGTTCTGCCATCATGAGTGTTGCCACTGCCAAGGCTGCCGGTGTTAAAACCGTCATCGCCTGCTCCCCTCCCCGCGGTGAGAGCATTGCTCCTGCCGTTGTCTACGCCATGGAACTTGCCGGCGCAGATATCATTATCGAAATGGGCGGCGTTCAGGCCATTGCCACCATGGCTTACGGCCTCTTCACCGGTAAGGCTGCCAACATCCTCGTCGGACCCGGCAACGCCTTTGTCGCCGAAGCCAAGGCCATCCTTTCCGGTACCGGAACATGCGCCATCGACGTATTCGCAGGCCCCACCGAGTCTTCCGTCATCGCCGACAAGACTGCCGATGCCATGACCGTTGCGGTTGACCTGGTTTCCCAGGCCGAGCACGGCCTCGACTCTCCCGTATGGCTCCACACCGACTGCCGCGAGCTGGCAGAGAAGGTGGCTGAGCTGATGCCCAAGGTTATCGCCGACATGCCCGACCCCGAAACCCCCGCCACCTCCTGGAGGGATTTCGGTGAGATCGTTCTCTGCGAAGATCGCGAAGAGGTTGCCAAAGTCAGCGACGAGTATGCTTCCGAGCACGTCCAGGTCATGGCTGAAGACCTCGACTGGTGGACCAACCGTCTCACCAACTACGGTTCCCTTTTCCTCGGCGAAGGCTCCACCGTACCCCAGGGCGACAAATGCTCCGGCACCAACCACATCCTTCCCACCAAGAAGGCCGGTTACATGTCCGGTGGCCTCAACGTCCACAAGTTCCTCAAGATCATGACCTACCAGGAGATCAAGCCCGAAGCCAACAAAGTGGTCAGTGGTGCTGCTTCCCGTCTTTCCCGAGTGGAAGGCATGGAAGGTCACGCCCGCGCCTGTGACTGGCGTCTGCGCAAGTTCTTCCCCAACGAAGAGTGGGATTTCGAAGTGTACAACCAGACCAAGTACTAAGGGTCTGATCGGCTAAGCGCCGAAGCTTGACGATACGGGGTGGGGAGCCTTTGTTTGCTCCCCATCCCTGATTTTGAGATATTCAGGAGGTCGCATGGGAAACGCATCTGTCAAACGGTTTACCAAGGAATTTACTCAGCAGGAACCCATCAGTGAAGAGTCCATCGAACGTGCCGTGGAGATCATGCGCACGGGCAAGCTTCACCGTTACAATGTCAGTGCCGGTGAGAAGGGCGAAGCGGCTCTTCTTGAAGAGGAGTTTGCCGCCTATATGGGCGCGAAGTATTGCCTCTCTTGCGCCTCATGCGGCATGGCCATGTACCTCGCATTAAAAAGTGTCGGGGTCGAGCCCGGAGACAAGATCCTCTGCAACGCTTACACCCTGGCCCCGGTTCCCGGCGCCATTCACAACGCCGGTGCTGAAATCGTCCTGGTGGAGATCACCGACGATTACACCATCGACCTTGTGGATCTGGAGAAAAAAGCGGCAGATCCCGATGTGAAATGGTTCCTCATTTCTCACATGCGCGGCCACATCACCGACATGGATCGGCTGATGGAGATCTGTGAAAAGCACGGCCTGGTCCTTATTGAAGACTGTGCCCACACCATGGGCGCGTACTGGGACGGCAAGAAGTCCGGTTCCTTCGGCAAGGTAGGCTGCTTCAGCACCCAGACCTACAAGCACATGAACTCCGGGGAAGGCGGTCTTTTGACCACCGACGATCCCGATGTCATTGCCCGCGCCATCATCCATTCCGGTTCGTACATGCTCTACGAGAAGCACACCTCACGCCCCGGCATGGAAGTGTTTGAAAAAGTAAAGAAACTTACCCCCAATTACTCCAGCCGAATGGACAATCTTCGAGCCAGCCTTCTCAGGTTCCAGCTGCGTGATCTGGACACCCAGTGCCAGCGATGGAACGAGAGGTACCAGGTCCTTGAAGAGGGATTCAATTCAATTCCAGGGATGACCTGTCCCAAGCGTCCTGAAAAAGAGACGTACGTGGGAAGTTCCATTCAGTTCTCCCTTGCCGGGCAGGACGAGGCCACCATCCGCAAATTTTTGGCAGCCGCCTTGAAGCGCGGCGTGGAGTTGAAATGGTTCGGTGATTCCGAACCCGTCGGATTTACCAGTGCCTACGGAAGCTGGAAATACTTCGGCAATCTTCCGGAACTCAAAGAGACAAACCGCATTCTCGCCGTTATGTGCGACATGCGGGTACCCCTGACCTTTGATCTGGATGACTGTCGGCTGATTGCAGAGATTCTTCGGGAAGTTGCCGAAGAGGTCCTCTCTTAGATCAGCAGCACGGGACAGGGAGGGGCTCCCCCCTTCGCTCCTCCTGTCCCCCTTGTTTTTGTTTGAAGAGATTGATACGCGTGATCCTTATAATAAGGATCCGGTGATTGAGTGTTTTACATGCTGATGCGGGGGTCGTGTGCTTGAAAAAGCCCTAGGGCTGCCCAGGAATTATCGGGCGGTCTTCAGACCATCTCATCTTCAAGCAAGGGTGCAATCCCCTGTTTCTGTCACGCGGCCCCAAGGGAAGTGGCCTGAGCGGCGGAAAATACGGAGAGTGCGGATAGCATCCTTCATGCGGCGGCATCTTTTAAGGATGTCTCGAATCCAGGCAGGATCGGGGGCGGCATGAAAAATTAAACGGCAGGCCTTTTTGACGGGCAGGCTGTTCAGGTGACGCGGGAAGGGATTGATTCTTCCCTCCGGGATTTTTTTTGGGTCGATGTATGGTACACCACAGCATGCATTTGGCCCTCGGCGTAAAAGAAAACCGGGAGACAGAGCGTTTGCCTGCTGAGGTTCAGCATGTCACATTTTGCGTGCGGGGGTGGCCCGCATGTAAAGATGTCCTCTGGAAACAGGGGACCCGTCTCCTTCATTGGGGTCCAGGGACCGGATTACTCTGTATGTGTCAAATGTATACATTTGATATGTGTAACTTGAGCTCCGGCCTCCAGGGAAGGATGGCGGAACCTTTGACACAACGAAGTTAGGAGGAAGTGATGTTCAGGAAACTTTGTATTACCGCCATCGCAGTACTCGCCATGGCTTTCACCGTACAGGGTGTATCTGCCAAGCAGATTTTCCGTGTTGGTATGGGCGATGCCATCGAGTCTGACCAGGGTGCCATGGCCAAGCAGTTCAAGTCCCTTGTCGAGTCTCTTTCAAATGGCGAAATCGAGGTTCAGCTTTTCCCCAACGGTGCCCTGGGTACCGAAACCGAGATGCTCCAGAACTCCCGTCGCGGAACCCTGGATATGGCCTTCATCGGTGTGGGCAACGCGGTTCCCTTTGTTAAGCAGCTTGGTACCCTCACCATGCCCTACCTGATCGAAAGCCACTTCGATGCCATCAAAGCCACCACCGGTGGTCTTGGTGCGCACTGGAACGAGCTGGCCATCGAAAAAGGCGGCTTCCGAATCCTGGGATGGACCTACTCCAACTTTCGGTACATCACCAACTCCAAGCGTCCTGTCAGCAAGATTTCAGACGTAAAGGGTCTCAAGATTCGTATCCCCCAGAACAAAATCATCATGGCTACCCTCAAGTCCTGGGGCGCCAACCCTGTTCCCATGGCATGGTCTGAGACCTTTACCGCGCTTCAGCAGGGCGTTGTTGACGGTCAGGAAAACCCCTACATCGTTAACTACACCACCAAGTTCCACGAAGTTCAGGACTACCTGACCGAGGTACACTACCAGTACTCTCTGCAGCCCCTGATTGTTGGTGAGCGCTCCTGGAAAAAATACGATGACAAAACCCGCGCTCTCCTGACACGTGCAGGGATCGAAGCCCAGCAGTACTGCATCGCCTTCCAGATCCTGGAAGCCAAGAAGGCAAAAGAAGGCATGATCAAGGGCGGTGTTGAAGTCAGCACCCTCGAAGACGAAGAAGTCTGGAAAAAACTCGCCATGGAAAAAGTATGGCCTGAGTACTACGACTTCATCGGTGGTAAAGAGAACGTCGATCTCGTTCTTAAAGCCCTCGGCAAGAAGTAGTAGCTGATTAAAGGTGCTGCGAAGGGGCTTTTCCCGCCCCTTCGCAGCTCATCGTTCACCGGGTGAGGAGAATAATCCCCATGTTTGCAAAGCGTTTATTTAAACTGCTTGATAACATTGAAAGTTACATTTGCCAGATACTGCTAAGCTTTTTTGTTGTCATTCTGTTTTTGCAGATCGCTCTTCGGGTTTGCTTCAATTACGTCATTCCCTGGAGTGAAGAGATTTCCCGATTTGCGTTTGTATGGTTCGTCTTTTTCGGTGCCGCCTATGCTGCTCGACTGGCAGCTCACAACCGCGTGATGATTCAGTTCAAGTTGTTCCCCAAGGTGGTGCAGGATATCGCGATGATCGTTACCGACGCCATCTGGATCTGTTTCAACGTGGTGATGATCAAAAAGAGTATCGAGGTAATTCGTGACCTCACCGAGTTTCCCTTTCATTCTCCGGCACTGGAATGGTCCATGGCCTATGTGTACTGGATTTTCCCCATCAGTTTCGCGCTGATGACCATTCGAATCATCCAGGTGGACATCATGAAATACATTCTCAAAATCGAAATCAAGGACGTTGATTCCGTGGATCTTGAGGAAACCCAAAAAATGCTCTCTGAAGCAGAAAAGTCTTAGGAGGAAAAGGACATGTCGGCTGCAGGTATTCTGTTCATTTCTTTCGCAGCTCTGCTTTTTATGGGAGCGCCCATCATGGTGTCACTCGGCGTGGCAGCCATGGCGGCTTTCTTTACGGTGGGTCAGGACCTTTCCACCCTCGTACAGGTCGCATTTTCTTCGGTCAACCAGTTTCCCATTATGGCCCTTCCGGCCTTTGTGCTCTCCGGAGCGCTGATGGAGAGTGCGGGCATCTCACGTCGCCTTGTGAAGGTGGCTGAGTCCATGGTCGGGTCCCTTGACAGTGGCCTTGCCATTTCCACCACCCTGGCCTGTATCTTTTTCGGCGCGATCTCCGGCTCCGGCCCTGCTACCACAGCGGCTGTGGGCATGCTCATGATCCCGGCCATGATCAAGCGCGGGTACGATCCCGGCTACGCATCGGCTGCAACCGCTGCCTCCGGCGGTGTGGGCATCATCATTCCTCCCAGTATCCCCATGGTTATCTACGGCGTCACCGCCCAGGAATCCATCACCGAGATGTTCATGGCGGGCGTTGTGCCCGGTCTTCTCATCTCCGTGGGCCTGATCGTCGTTCATGTGTTCCGCTGCCGCGGCAAAGGCTACGGCAAAGGCATGCCCAGCCTCTCCGTAAAGCACGTTGGCAAGACCATGAAAGAGGGCTTCTGGTCCATCCTGGCACCTGTGGTTATCCTCGGCGGTATCTACTCCGGTATGTTTACCCCCACCGAGTCCGCCATTGTGGCCATTTTCTACACGCTTTTCGTGGGCATCTTTATCTACAAAGAGCTCACCCTCAAAGGGCTTATGGAGTCCCTTGAGACCACCAGCTGGCTTACGGGCCGCGTGCTTGTCATCATGTTCACCGCCTACGCTTTCGGACGCCTTCTGGTTCAGTACCGAATTCCCGACATGATCGCAGAGCTGCTGCTTTCCGTGACCTCCGATGTCCATGTCATCTGGCTCCTGGTCGTTCTCTTCCTCCTCTTCATGGGGATGTTCATGGAGACCCTGGCCATCATTATGCTGGTAACCCCAGTCCTTCTGCCCATCATGACCGGCCTCGGTGTGGATCCCATCCACTTCGGCATCGTGCTGGTCTGCTGCTGCGGCGTTGGTTTCTCCACACCGCCCCTGGGTGAGAACATGTTCATCGCCTCGGGTATCGGCGGGGTAACCCTTGAAGAGATATCGCTGAAGGCACTCCCTTTCTGTGCCATTACCATCGGTGTGATTCTCATCATGGCTTACTGCCCCTCCATCGTGATGTGGCTGCCCCGTGCCATGGGCTTCTAATCGCCCGGGCCTGTGCTTTGACAACACGCGCCGACTCGGTCGGCGCCTATATATAACGTGCAACCAGACGTGTTCACGGGAAACCCGCTGAACAACGTGAAACATGGAGTGAACCCATGAGCAAAAAAGCAATTCATACGGACAATGCGCCCGCCGCAGTCGGTCCCTATTCCCAGGCAGTGGTTGCCGGTGGACTTCTCTTTACCTCCGGTCAGCTTCCCATCGATCCGGCCACGGGCAAGATGCCCGAAGGGTCCATTGAAGCGCGTGCCCACGCCTCCTTCAAGAACCTTGTCGCCATCGCTGAAGAGGCAGGCACTTCCCTTGCCAAGACCGTAAAGACCACGGTTTACCTGGCAGACATTGCCGACTTCCAGGCTGTTAACGCGGTTTACGCCGAATACTTCCCCGAGCCCTTCCCCGCTCGCAGCGCCTTCCAGGTGGCTGCGCTGCCCCTGGGCGCCGACATCGAAGTAGAAGCGATTATCGCTCTGTAGAAGATGATTTTCGGGCGATGGTGGTGTTCACCTCGCCCGACCCACGGACCTTGCAGATAGATCCGGTAAATATTCATTACTTATTAGTAAGGACTTAACGAAAATGAATTTCACTAAATTTCCCCGTCGTGGTTACCTCCAGGGTCAGACTCCCATTGAGCCCATGAAAAACCTCAGCAAAGCCCTCGGCGGCAAAGTGAACCTTTTCATCAAGCGTGACGACCTGCTTCCCGGTGCTTCCGGCGGCAACAAAACCCGTAAGCTTGACTTCTGCATTGCCGACGCCATCGAGAAGGGCGCTGACACCATCATTACCTGTGGTGCCATCCAGTCCAACCACTGCCGTCTGACCGCTTCCTGGGCTGCCAAAGAAGGCCTTGAGTGCCACCTCGTTCTCGAAGAGCGCGTCAAAGGCTCTTACAAAGAGGACGGCAGCGGCAACAACTTCCTCTTTGAACTCCTCGGTGTAAAAACCAAGCGTGTTGTTGAGGGCGGTTCCAACATGATGGCTGAGATGGAGAAAACCGCAGCAGAGCTCAAAGCTGCCGGTAAAAAACCCTACATCGTTCCCGGCGGAGCCTCTAACCCCATTGGCGCCCTGGGTTATGCCGCATGTGCCGAAGAGATGATGGACCAGCTCAACACCATGGGTCTTTCCATTGACCATGTGGTTGTTCCTTCCGGTTCTGCCGGTACCCACGCTGGCATGGTCGTCGGTATGGTTGGCACCAACGCTGGCATTCCCGTTCACGGCATCGACGTATCCAAGCCTGCAGCCGATCAGGAGCCTGGTGTTTACAAGCTGGCCCAGGACACTGCTGAGCTGCTCGGCATCAAAGGCGGCATTGAGCGTGACGCCGTTAAGTGCTACGGCGAGTACGTTGGTCCCGGATACTCTCTGCCCTCTGATGACATGGTTGAAGCGGTTAAGCTCTTCGCAGCCGAGGAAGCAATCCTCCTCGACCCCGTTTACACCGGTAAAGTTGCAGCGGGCCTTATCGGTCTCGTACGCAAAGGCGCTTTCCCCGAAGGTGCCAACGTGCTGTTCCTGCACACCGGCGGTTCTCCCGCTCTCTACGCATACCTCGACACCTTCCGTGCGTAGTTTTTTAAGGTGAGCACTGCACGTTGATGCTCAGTGTGCAGCCTGTGCTTTTCCTGCCGGGGCGGCTTTAGGCCGTCCCGGCATTTCGTTTATGGGGCTTTGACAACTGCGGGACGTCAAATGCACTGTGATGCCGGGTGGTTGGGTGTGTCCTCATCCGGTCTTTGGGAGGCAATATGGAAAATACGTGTCAGCATTCCGGAGCGGAGAAGATTCCGGGAATTTTGGGCGGCATGGGGCCGGAAGCGACGGTGGACCTTATGAAGCGCATCATTGCGCTCACCCCGGCTGCCGATGATATCGACCACCTGCGATGTATTGTGGACAACAACCCCAAGGTGCCTTCGCGCATGAAGGCCATCATCGACGGGGACGGAGAAGATCCCGGTCCCTGCATGGCCGACATGGGCAAACGCCTTGAGGCCTGGGGGGCTGATTTTTTGGTGATCCCCTGCAACACGGCCCACCATTACTATTACAACGTGGCCGACGCCGTGTCGATTCCCGTGGTCCACCTCGTGGACCTGGTGGTGGAGACGGTGGTGTCTGCAAACCCCGGTATCAGGAAGGCTGGTGTGCTTGCCTCCACGGCCGTGTTGATGACCAAGCTGTATGAAACCCGCTTTGCAGCCCGCGGGGTTGACGTGGTGTACCCGGATGCGCCGGTGCAGGATCAGCTCCTGGGTGTGATTCGGCGAGTCAAGGCCGGTGAGACCGGTGAGAAAGTCCGTCAGGATTTCTCGGACATCTGTGCCCATCTTGCCGCCAAAGGCGCTGAAGTCGGTATTCTCGGATGCACGGAACTCGGCATTATCGGCGGGGGTGAATTGCCCATCCGCAGCGTGGATGCAGCCGATGTTCTGGCCCGTGAGATTGTGGCGGTTGCCCGGGAAGGGAAAATGCCCCATACCGAGCTATCCGCACCTTGACAAAGAGTGCTGTACGAAATAAACAAGGGTGTGTTAAAAAGGTGAGTTTGACGCGATTTATCTTCCCGGCGCCCCCTTTTTCCGCACCCTGACTGTTCGTTCGGCCATGATGTTCCGGGCAACCCCTCCCGGCGTTGCCCGTTTATAAAGGCTGGATTTATTTTCGAGCCCCTTATGTTGTTTCAGACAAGGGACATGACGCGAGCTCAGATGTGCACCGTGCGCCGGGCAATGTCGCTTTTTTTAAACGTCCCGTACCGTTGATGACGACAGGCAGGAGACAATACTTTGGACAACAATGTATCTTCGATGAAGTCCCTTGTGGCTTATGAAAAGATTCGTGATATGATTCTTACGGGTGTGAAGTTGCCCGGCACCCGGCTCGTGCTGTCGGACCTTGAAACAGAACTGGGCATCGGCAGGGGCCCCATCAGGGAAGCCTTGATGCGCCTTGACCGTTCCGGCCTGGTGAAGAATATCCCGTACAAGGGGGCCGTTGTGGCCAGCCCTCCTTCACGCAAGGAGATCTCCATTATTTTTGATATCCGCGTGGACCTGGAATCCCAGCTCGCCGTGGAGGCCATGCACAACATCACCCCCGATAAGATCGCCGTACTCGAAGAACTTCACGGCCGCATGGCCAGTGTGGACGCCGATTTTTATGCCCTGGATCGCGAGTTTCACAAGACCATTTACGAGGCGTCCAATCTTCCCCATCTCTGCTCCATCGTGTACAAACTGATTGAGTCCGTGGAGACTTTTCTTAATTTGTATCGCCAGGAGATCACCGACTGCCATAAGTTCTCCTTTGAGCACGGTCAGATCCTGGCCGCCATCAAGTCCAAAGATGAGGCCCAGGTCCGTGCCGTGTTGCAGAACAACATCCGGAGCGGGCTGGAAGTGGTAGAACGCTCCTTTTCCCGATTGATCCGAAAACCGGTGTAAAGGGCGTCTTTGACGCGCGTCTGAACACCGTGGGCGGCTGCCGCTCCTGACCGTAGCGCTTGGGAGATGGCGGCATCGCGCGGATCAATCCTATTTTTCCTTGTTTTTATGCTGAGGACCCTTTTCGGGGCACCTTGACCGGGACGGCCATGAACAAACGCATCATCTTTGGTGTCATCGTTTTGTGTCTTGCCGTCGCTGTCTGGTCCTTCCTCGGCCCGGGCAGGCAACGTTCCATCCGAAATGCCCCTCCGGCCAATCCCACCATCGTCGCATTCGGCGACAGCCTTACCTCCGGTGTCGGCGCCGGGCAAGGTGGCTCTTACCCCTCCCAGCTATCGGCCCGTATCGGTCGGAAGATCATCAATTTAGGTGTCCCCGGTGAGACGACCCAAAGCGCCATGGCCAGGCTCGATGATGTGCTGGGGTACAACCCCGGTATCGTCCTGATTACGCTGGGGGGCAACGATTTGAAAAACGGGGTGGGCAGGCAGGTGGCCTTTCAGAATTTGTCTTTTATTATCGGAGTCTTTCAGCAGGAGGGGGCCATGGTGATTCTGGGGGGCATCGACATTCCTTTCTGGGGGCGTGACTTTGGTACGGGGTACCGGGAGACAGCAGACGCGATGGGGGTGGTGCTCGTGCCCGATATCTACGACGGCATCCTGGGCAAGCCCGGCCTCATGAGCGACAGAATCCATCCCAACGACAAAGGGTACGGCATCATGGCAGGCCACTTTTTCAAGGCCCTTAAACCCTATCTCGCTCCGTAACGTTTTTTCCTTGTGCGCTTCCCCCTTCTGATCCACCATCCCCTTAGCCCTTAGCCCTTAGCCCTTAGCCCTTAGCCCTTAGCCCTTAGCCCTTAGCCCTTAGCCCTTAAGTCTATGACCCTTTGGACCTCCGCTTTTTCCCCCATGTCCCCTTGACCCTTTCCCCCTTTGCCTTTTCTACCTGCTCCTCCAGGGGGACGGTGCGGATCTGCCTTTTTGCGATGTCGTAGCCTTCCTGGGTCAGGTAGGAGGCATACCCCATGGTGTCATGGTCGGTGATCCCTAAAGTCGACAGGGTTTTCAAGGCAACGGCCACCGCCCCTGTCCCCAGGTGCAGGACCGCGGCCAGATCCCGGTTTTCCACGATTCCCGGAGGGCCGTCCCGGTCCCAGGCTTCGGCCAGGTGCCCCAGGATCTCCCACTGCACCACACGGCCTTCATCTTCCAGCATGCCTTCCAGTTTTTCAATCCTTGCCGCCAGCTCGTCGTATGTCGGTTTTTTATCCATGTTCAGATTTTACCATATTCCGGTCCTGGGGAGTCGGCTTTCCATCTTTGTTTGCGGGGCAGGCCGCCAGGCCCTTTATCCCAGGATCAGCGCTTCGGCCACATCGGCTACCCGGGAGGGATCCGGGATCATGCTGTGTTCCAGGTTTTTTGCATAGGGGATGGGGCATTCCGGGGCGGCGATGCGGACCGGGCGGGCCTTGAGGTGATGAAACCCTGCCGTGCAGACGCGGCTGATCACCTCGGCGCCGATACCGCCGGTCATGGGGCCCTCTTCCACGGTGATCAGGCGACCGGTGGCGGCAACGGAGCCAAGGAGGGTGCCGGTGTCCATGGGATAGAGGGTGCACAGGTCGATGATTTCTACGTCAAACCCACGTGCTTCAAGGATGCGGGCAGCATCCCGGCACACGGAGATTCCCAGCAGGTGGCTCACCAGGGTGGCGTCCTTTCCTTTGCGGACGATGCGCGCCTTGCCCAGGGGCAGGGTGTACTCCGGGCCGGGCAGGGGGGCGGTGGCGGCGTAGAGGAGCTTGTGTTCAAAAAAGAGCACGGGGTTGTTGGACCGGATGGCTGACTTCAAGAGCCCCTTGGCTGTGTAGGCATCGCTTGGGGCCACGACGATGAGTCCGGGGGTGCCGTGGAAATAGCGCTCCATGGATTGGGAGTGCTGGGCGGCCATGCCGATGCCGCTGCCCACCGGGGTTCGGATGGTCAGGGGCAGGGAGGCCTGTCCGCCGGTCATGTAGCGGAGCTTGGCGGCCTGGTTGACGATGGGGTCCATGCAGCAGGTGAGAAAATCGGCAAAGAGGATCTCGCACACGGGCCTGAGGCCGGCCATGGCCGCCCCCACCGCTCCGCCCACGATGGCGTTTTCGCTGATGGGGGTGTCGATGATCCGGTCGCGGCCCATGGTGTCGAAGAGCCCGTCGGTCACATTGAAATACCCGCCCAGGCTCACATCCTCCCCCCAGAGAAAGACATGTTCATCCCGGTTCATCTCTTCGGCAATGGCCTGGTTGATGGCCTGGGAGCAGGAAAAATCTGTTCCGGCGCTCTCCATGGGGATGGCCCCTTCATGAAGGGACGGATCGTCCGGTGCATAGACCCGTGTGAGGAGTTCTTTCGGTTCAGGGGCAGGGCTTTGTTTTGCAAACTGGACTGCTTTGTCGATTCGGGCCTCGATGTCCCGGGAAAGGGTGCTGAGTTTCCGCTCGGTGGCCAGTCCCTGCTCAAGGAGGCTTTTCCTCAGGCGCCGGACGGGGTCGTCCTGCATGTGGGTGAGTTTTTCCTGGCTGGTGCGGTAGTGTTCGGGGTCTCCCTCCATGTGACCGTGCCAGCGGTAGGTTTTCAGCTCCACGGCCCGGGGACGCCCGTCCCGGCGCATCTGTCCGATGATCTCGCCGACGGCGGTGAAGATGTGTTCGGCATCGTTTCCGTCGAGGCAGAAGGATTCGATGTGGTAGGCCGCGATGCGCCGGTGGATCTCCGGGTCGGCGGAGTGGCGCTCCACATGGGTGAACTCCCCGTAGAGGTTGTTTTCAATGACAATGAGGACGGGAAGGTCAAAGACCTGGATCATGTTGAGGGCTTCGTGGAACATGCCCTGGTTCACCGACCCGTCTCCGGAGAACACCACGGAGATGTCGTCCTTTCCCTGGTATTTCAGGGCATGGGCCGCCCCCATGGCCAGGAGGTAACCGGCCCCCACGATGCCGTTGGCTCCCATGACCCCCACACACGTGTCCGTGACGTGCATGGAGCCCCCCTTGCCCTCGCACAGCCCTTGCTGTTTCCCGTAAAGTTCAGCCATCATGCGGTTCAGATCCGCACCCTTGGCGATGATATGGCCATGCCCCCGGTGGGTGGTGTTGATGAGATCCGTGGGGCGAAGGTTGAGGCACACGCCCGCAGCCACGGCTTCTTGCCCCACGGAGAGGTGAATGGCTTCCGTGGGGATGCTGCCCTGGTGGTATGCCTCCGAAAGATGGTCCTCAAAGGCACGGATGGTGCACATGGTCACGTAAAGGTCCACAAGGCCCGGGGGTTCCGTATGCGCCGGTGGTGCGGTGAGCTTTCGTTTTGTCTCTTCGTGATCCATGGGGAAGGGATGACGGGGGGGCTCCGGTGGCGGAGAGGGCTTTCGGAATGAAAAGAGGGGGCGTTTTCGTCTTTTTTCCGTGGGGGCGGGCCTTGCGAGCAGGTGCCCGTACCCCATGTCCTTTAATACCTCAGGGTACAGGGCAAAGGCCGGTTTCAGGGCAGGAAGGAGCTTCAGGGCCTTTTGAACGGAGCCCTTGGCCACGATTTTGCGGCTGGCAAGGGCCAGGGGGATGTTGAGCTTTTCCATCCAGAAGCGGTGGCTGGTCTCCGAGGAGAGGATCATCAGGACATCCGGCGTGACCTCTGCGTCCCAGAGAATTTGGTGGCCGTCTTTGCCCGCTTGAATCGTCATGCTGGTGTGAAAATCGGTGAATCGGAACTGCACGGCCAGGTTGGCGCTGGTCAGGTCACAAAGGATGGTCGGTGTGCTGAAAATGCGTTCCCACAAAGTGTTGAGAACGGCCTGCAGCTCGTCTTTGGTGTTGAATGGGTGATCCATTCCATGGACCTCCGATGGGGCTGTGAAGCCGGACTATTGGTGGTGCAACCTGCTCTGCTCAGTCTGTAGTGGCGATGAGTTTGTCTCTTCATATCGTCGGATTTCACCCTTGTCAAGACGAAAAGTGAACAATGATTGAGCTGATAACATGCGTTTATGCCTGCGTGTCGTGCCGGGGATCGGGAGGGAACAGTTCCCCCTTAAGGGGGGCGGCGGCTCAGGTGGTCTGTCCTGTGGGGGCATGGTATAATCGGATGACATGGTTTACCAAATGCCCGGCATCGGGCAAAGGGAGACAGTCATGGCTACAAACGGGAAAAAATGGATCCTGGTGCTGGCCCTTCTCCTGTGCAGCGCGTGGGGATGGGCTGCCCCTGTGGAGCGCAACGGGGACCGGGTGTGGATTGTCGATCGCATGGGCGAGCGATGGGAGGTGACGGACGCTGAAAAGCTGGGCTTCGAGCCTGAAAGGTTTCAGTACGGCATCGGCCGCGATGCCATCGTCCCCCTGGATGAGGGTGCCTTTTCAAGGGCCCCCTCCGGCCTGTGGGGTGGGACGCGGGTCATCGGGTTTGGTGCCGAAGATGACGCCCGGGCGGTTTCGGTGGATATCCTGACCCGTCACGAGATCCTCAACACGGCACTGGCCGGGGCATCGGTTGCCGCGGCCTACTGACCGCTGGTAAACCTGTCGGCTGTGTACAGCCGAGACGTGGACGGCGAATCCCTGACACTGGCTCCCTCGGGCTGGACGTACCGGAACACCTTCGTTCTCTATGACAAGGAGAGCGGCAGCCTCTGGTACCCCGAAGAAAAGGGGCTTAAGGCCATCCAGGGGCACCACCTGGGCAAAACGCTCCAGGAAATAGCCCATGAGGACACCTCATGGCACCTGTGGCAACAAGCCCACCCGAAGAGCCTGCTCGCCGATTGAAACGGTGAATGGCCTGAAAACGACAAAACCCGCCCCCTGTCCGGGGGGCGGGTTTTTTTGCCTGAAGGGCCCGGTTGCCTACTTTTTGTAGTGGTTGTCGAAGTAGTCTTTTGTCTCGCTGATGATGATGGGCGTCAGGGCCAGAAGGGCGATGAGGTTGGGGAATGCCATGAGCCCGTTGAAGATATCGGCCAGGGTCCATACCAGGTTGAGCTTCAAGGTGGCGCCGATGCCGACGAAAATCACGAAGACGACCCGGTAGGGCATGATGGCCTTTTCACCGAAGAGGTACTCGATGGATTTTTCGCCGTAATAGCACCAGCCGAGGATGGTGGAGTAGGCAAAGAGGATCAGGCCGATGGTGACGATGAGGCCGCCGCCGGGGAGGGCTCCCTGGAAGGCAAAGGTGGTGAGCTCGGCCCCGTTCTTTCCGCTGGACCAGGTGCCTGTGATGACCAGGACCAGGCCGGTCATGGAGCAGACGATGATGGTGTCGATGAAGGTCTGGGTCATGGAGACCAGGGCCTGGGTGACGGAGTGCTTGGTCTGGGCTGCCGCTGCCGCGATGGGCGCGCTGCCGAGGCCGGATTCGTTGGAGAAGACGCCGCGGGCAACGCCCATGCGTACGGCCAGCATGATGCCTGCGCCGGCGAAGCCGCCGGTGGCTGCCGTGGGGCTGAAGGCCTGCTTGATGATAAGGGTCAGGGCTGCGGGGATTGCGCCGGCGTTCATGATGAGGATGATCAGGGAACCGGCGATGTAGAAGACGATCATGATGGGTACCAGCACACTGGTGACCTTGCCGATGCTCTTGATGCCGCCGATGACCACAAGGCCCACAAAGATCATGAGGATGACGCCGGTGACGCCCACGGGGATGTTGAAGGTGGCGTGTACCGCGTCGGCCACGGAGTTGGACTGGACCATGTTGCCGATGCCGAAGGCTGCAATGGAGGCGAACAGGGCGAAGAGAACCCCCATCCATTTCCACCCGAGGCCGTTGGTGATGTAGTACATGGGGCCGCCGCACATGTTGCCGTTTTCGTCTTTTTCACGGTACTTCACGGCCAGCACGGCCTCGGCGTACTTGGTGGCCATACCCACCAGGCCGGTGACCCACATCCAGAACATGGCGCCGGGCCCCCCCAGGGCGATGGCCGTTGCCACGCCGGCGATGTTACCGGTACCCACGGTGGCGGACAGGGCTGTCATCAACGCCTGGAAGTGGGAGATGTCGCCGTCTCCCTCGTCACCTTCTTCTTTGCGTTTGACAAGGGCGAGGTAGAGGGAGTGAAGAAGGGTGGTGAACTGAATCCCTCGAAGGGAGATGGTCAGCCACAGGCCGGTCCCCACGAGTAGGACGAGAAGGGGGATTCCCCAGATGATACCGTCAATTTTATCCAGTAACGCAATAAAGTTCTCCATAAAATTCCTCCAGTGGTGGTGTGATTTGCCTATATGCACCGGGCGGTGCCTCCCGCCCGGGATATATCGTGCCTTAGTCACAGCTCCTTCACAACCCGCAGAAAGAAAAAGAAGCTATTTGTCCCGGTGGGTCGGGGCGATAACTTCATGTATGAAATAGAGAAAATAAAATATCGGAGCAGGCGAGTGGAGAGAGCGTCATCTTCAGATGAGAAAGATCTGTATGGAAAATATATTCTTAAAGGAAACGGAAGTTAGTAGAGCATGATTTGCATAAATAATCAATATCTGCTTTTAAATATGAGGATATTGGTGGTTCTCACGATGGGAGATCTCCCATCTCCCGGTGAGGAAGGATTGAAAGTGCTGAGGATGTTGGTTCCCCTGGGAGCGCATACCCCCGGGACGGAGGGGCAGGGGGCACCGAAATCCCACAGGGCCCCCAAGGGCCCTGCGGGCAGGTCGAAAGACACCCTTCTTTTTTTTAAAGGAGGGTATCGGCCGGGGTGTACTCCAGGCCGAAGGCGTCGGAGACCCCTTTGTATGTAATCTTTCCTTGGGCCATGTTCAGTCCCAGCTTAATGCCCTCGTTCTCCTTGCATGCCCTTTTCCACCCCTTGTTTGCGATCTCTACGGCGTAGGGGAGGGTGGCGTTGGTCAGTGCGATGGTGCTTGTGATGGGTACGGCACCGGGCATGTTGGCCACGCAATAGTGGATGATGCCGTCCACCTCGTAGATGGGGTTGCCGTGGGTGGTGGGTTTGGAGGTCTCAAAGCAGCCGCCCTGGTCGATGGCCACGTCCACGATGACGGCTCCGGGTTTCATGGTGCCGAGCATCTCACGGGTGATGAGTTTGGGCGCCTTGGCCCCTGGAATAAGAACAGCCCCCACCACCACGTCCGCCTCCCGGATCAACTCCCGCACCGTGGACGGAGAGCTCATCATGGGAAAGCAGTTCTTGGGCATCACCTCGCCAAGGTGGCGAAGGCGGTCCAGGTTCATGTCCAGCAGGTAGACCTTTGCCCCCAGCCCGCAGGCCATCTGGGCCGCGTTGGTGCCCACGATGCCACCGCCGATGACCACCACCGTGGCCGGTGGCACGCCCGTTACCCCGCCCAGGAGAATGCCCCGTCCTCCGTGGACCCGTTCCAGGTACTTGGCGGCTTCCTGGACGGACATGCGTCCGGCCACCTCGCTCATGGGGGTGAGAAGGGGCAGGCTTCCGGAGGTGTCTTCAATGGTCTCGTAGGCGATGGCCACGGAGTCGGTTTTCAGGAAGTCGCGGGTGAGTCCCTCGTCGGCTGCAAAGTGCATGTAGGTGAAGACGATCTGGTCTTTTTTCACCATGGCGTACTCAGACGGCTGGGGCTCTTTGACGTGCATAACCATGTCGGATCGCTCGAACACCTCGGCGGGGGTGGCGACGATTTCCGCCCCGGCATCCACGTACATGGCATCGGAGAAGCCGCTTCCGACGCCTGCGGTCTGTTCCACGAGCAGGGTGTGCCCGTTGGCGGTCATTACTTCAACCCCGGAAGGGGTCATGGAGACACGATTTTCCTCTGATTTTATCTCTTTCAGGATACCTACGATCATTGAAACCTCCATGGGGCCGGCAGAGCCGGCCTGTTTTTCGGCGGGGGCACAACACAGGGAGCGGGGCCACGCCGGGGATTGTGAACGTGTGGTGTGGACGGCCCGGGGTGGGAGGTGGCCGTCCGGCCATGGATATGAAAGGGAGCAAAAACACTGCCACTGAGGCTGGGAAGGACAAAAAAGATCCGGCGAGGAGATCCCGGTTGGTGAAAGTGCGGCGGTGAATCCGGGCAGAACATCCCGTGAACAAAGGGGTTGGAGTATTTTTCGGGCAGCCGGAAGTGGGCCTCAAAAAAAACGCAACGGGCCATCGGGGGGTGGGGAAGAGAAGGGCTAAGATGGTTCGAAATCGCACCGCTTTAGCTCCTGATTTGGGTTTAGGTCAACAAATTTGGTCTGTTGACTTATTGGAACGAATACGTTCCAACGGAACGTTTTTGTTCCACACGGATGCCGTATTTTTTGATCTTGTTGAGAAGGGCGGTGTGGGAGACGCTCAGGCTAAGGGCAGCTTGCCGGATACTGCCGGTATCCCTGAGGGCCCGGGTGATCACATCGGTTTCGAACCGGGCGGTGAGGTGTCGCAAGCCCCCCTGGGGGTCTGGGGGTTCGGCACCGGAGAGGGGAGGCTGGTTCGCTTCATGGCTGAAGAGGATATTTGCGTGTTCCACGACCTGCCCGTTTCCCAAAATAGCCCCCCGTTCCATCACATTTTTCAGCTCACGGACATTTCCGGGCCAGTGATGGCCCATGAGTTTATCCATGGCCGCTTCCGAAATGGTCTGGCGTGGATTGTTCAGTTTTTCGGTGAGAAGGTCCAGGAAATGGGGGGCAAGCCGCCGGATATCTTCTCGGCGTTCACGAAGGGGGGGGATGTGGACCGGCACCACGTTGATGCGGTAGTAAAGGTCTTCCCGGAAGAGGCGCCTTTGAACCATGGCTTCCAGGTTTTTGTTGGTGGCGGTGATGATACGGGTGTCCACGGGGATTTCCCGGGTGCCCCCGATGCGTCTCACCAGCCCCTCCTGCAGGACTCGCAGGATTTTTGCCTGGGGCCCGGCGGGCATCTCTCCGATCTCGTCGAGAAAGAGGGTGCCCCCGCTGGCCACCTCAAAAAGGCCCGGTTTTCCTTTTTTACGGGCTCCGGTGAAGGCCCCGTCGGCGTAGCCGAAGAGCTCGCTCTCCAAAAGGGGCTCGGGCATGGCCGCGCAGTTGATGGCGATGAACGGGCCGGTGCGGTCGCTCTCAAAGTGGATGGCTCCTGCAAAGAGCTCCTTGCCCGTGCCGCTTTCGCCACGGACAGAGACCGTGGCGTCGGTGGGGGCGATGCGCCGCGCCAGGAGGATGGCGTTTTTTATTCCGTTGCTGTTGCCCAGGATGCAGTTAAAGGAGGCCGTGGTCGGGGACGCAACCTCCCGGGCCATTTTCTGGACCTCCTTAAGGTCCTTCATGAGCACCACGGTGCCCACGGACCGACCGCCTGCGTCGTGGATGGGTCGCGCCGAGGCGTAGAATTCGACCCGTCCGTCGGAGGTGACTACGGATTCCCGGCGGCTCAAAGGGCGTTTTTGAGCCATGCAGTCCAGCAGGATGTTGCCTTCGGGTTTGATGTCCCGGATGTTTTTGCCGAGGAGCTGTCGGGCCTCGTAGCCCAGGATGCGGCAGGCCACGGGGTTGATGGTGGTGACAAGGCCTCTTTCGTTGGTGGCGATGATGCCTTCTGAGACGCCGTCGAAGACGGCCTGGTGGTGTTTTTCCCTGCGTTCCCGGGGGAGGGTGCGGACAAGGCGGACAGACAGGGCCCCGGGCAGTCCGTGGAAGGCCGTTACCAGGGCTGCCGGGGCGGGATGATTGCCCTTTGGACGGGTCAGCTCCATGTAGACGATGGCGGCTTCCCCGTCCTGGATGACTTCCATGGAGAGGATGTTGAGCCCTTTGTCCGTGACTTCGCGCGTGAGATCGGCCACGACGCCGATGCGATCGGAAAACTTCAGCTCCAGTTTCAAACTCTCAGCAGAGTGGGTCATGGGCCGCCGTCTGGTTGGAGGTTGGGTGTTATGCACTTTAAAAAATTCTGTTTTTTACTATAGCACAGACGCGAAGGGCCGCAAGCTTTAGGTTTTTGGGTGAAACGGGCAAAGATTTTTCACTATCGTGGTTCCGCCGCCCTTGCCGCCGAAGGTGCTCAGGTGAATACTGATTCCGAGAATGTTACGACACTGAGTCCACACCGTTACAGAATGTGTGACAATACCCGTATCGTCACACGCTTTGGTGGCGGGCGCAGCCCGCGGCGAATGCCATTGCGATTTGCCCTGAGGAACGAAGGGCAAAGCGCAATGGCAATATGCTTTCGAGGTGTTTTCGCTACAGTGGCTTCGCCACCCTCGCCGCCGGAGGCATGCTTTTTGTGTTTTTCGACTACCCGTGCAGGGCGTTGCCGGACGCTTTTAACGCGACTTCCAGCATGGCCTCGGCCAGGGTGGGGTGGGCGTGGATGGTTTCGGCCAGGTCCGTGACGGTGAGGCGTTTGTTAACGGCAAGGGTCCCTTCGGCAATGAGATCGGTGGCGTGGGGGCCTGCGATGTGAACGCCCAGGACCCTTCCGGTGTCCGTTTCCGAGACGATGGAGGCTTGGCCCGCGATTTCCCCCAGGACCTGGGCTTTGCCGATGGCGCGGAAGAGGACGGTGTCGGTGCGCACGTCAAGCCCTTGGTTTCGGGCCTGGGCTTCGGTGAGGCCGGTGCAGGCCACTTCGGGCATGGTGAAGATGGCGTTGGGCACGGCGGTGTAGTCCATGGTGCGGTCCTGACCCATGATGTTTTCGGCGGCTACCACCCCTTCGGCCGAGGCCACGTGGGCCAGCATGATCCGTTCGGGCCCGGTGATGTCCCCGATGGCGTAGATGGCCGGGTCGCTGGTGCGCATGCCGTCGTCCACCCGGATCCAGCCCCGGTCGTCCACGGTGACCCCGGTGTGCTCTAAGCCGATGTCAGAGGAGTTGGGGCTGCGGCCCACGCAGAAGGCCACCATGGCAACCTCTTCGGTGAGGATCTCTTTTTCTTTGGCTGTGGGGTTTTCAGCAAAAGGAGAGGGGCCGATGGTGACCCGGGCACACTCGTCGGCGGTCTCGACGCCGGTTACTGTGCGGTTGGTGTACAGGGTGATCTTCTTTTTCTTCATCTCCCGGGTGAGGAGCTTCGAGCACGCCTCGTCCACGGAGTCGATGGGAAGGACCCGGTCCATGCCTTCGATGAGGGTGACCTTGGCCCCCAGGGCGTTTAAGATAAACGCAAATTCACAGCCGATGACGCCGCCGCCAACAATGGCGATGCTTTCCGGGACCTCGGAAAGGCTCAGGACCTCGTTGCTGGAGACCACCCGTTTGCCGTCGAAGGGAAAGGCAGACAAGGCCATTGGCACGGTACCCGTGGCAATGATAAGATTATCCCAGTACAGATCGCTGGTTTCACCGTTTTCATCGGTTACGGCGAGGCGTCCTTTTCCGGCAATCCTGGCCGACCCGTGGATCCAGGTGACCCCGGCCCGTTGGAAAAGCGCCAAAATGCCCTTCTGCTGGGTGGCGATGACGGAGCGCTTGCGCTCCATAAGGCCTGCCATGTTTACGGCAACGCTTCCCACCTGCTCGATCCCGAAGGTTTCACTTTGGGCCATCTTTTCCATCAGGTCGGCACTGGTTTTCATGATTTTTGAGGGGATGCACCCCCAGTTGAGACAGGTGCCGCCGGCGCCCTCTTTTTCAACAACAGTGACCTCGGCGCCCAAGGCTGCGGCCTTCAGGGCTGCCACATAGCCGCCGGGTCCGGCTCCGATGACGATGATTCGTTTTGCCATGCCTTTTCTCCTTGATGCGGATGCCTCCGGCACCTCGTCATCCACGGGATGCGCAAACCGCATAGGCGCAGGCAGGGATGGTGGGCGGTGACGTGTTGTACGGGGCATCGGTTGGGGAAATGTGAATCAGTTGTTTGAAAGATTATTAAGTAATACGTCAAAAATTGTCAACATCATTGATGGAAACATGAATATTTCAAAAAATTATTGACAGAAAGTGAAAAAATTATGTTTACTGACGAGCGAAAGAACACAACGGACAAAAGAGAGTCTATGAACATCGATGAAACCCACATTGCCATCATGAAGTTGCTTCGGGACGGACGGCGTTCTTTCAAGAAGATCGCCGAAGAACTCTCCATCACCGAAAACACGGTCCGGGCAAGGGTCAGGCGCCTTCAGGATGAAGGGGTCCTTGATGTAACCGGCCTTGTGAACCCCGAATCCCTTCGGGGGCACCGGGTGGTGATTGTGGGGATGAACATCAGCCACGTCAATCTCGTGGACAAGGGCGAAGAGATCAGTCGGCTCAAAGGGGTGGTGTCGGTGAGCGTTGTAACCGGCCGGTATGACCTGATCGTTCAGGTGCTGTTCAAGGAGGGCTACGGACTTCTTGAATTTTATACCGAAGAGCTCTCCAAGGTAAAGGATATCCAGTCCGTTGAAACCTTTGTGGTCTATAAAGGGTACAATTTGAAGGTGCCCTATCTGTTGTAGGTGAATCAGGAGGTGGTTGCTCATCAGGCGTCATGGGGCGCCTGGGAGAACCCACCGGGATGGTCCGGGTCGTTCCGGCGGAAGGAGGATGGGTCTTCTTCGGCCGGCGTGCCGCCTTCGAGAACTCTGGCAGGTGATGATGATGTCGCGGGTTTTCATAAAAAGGACAGGTTTCATCAGATGGTATACCGCTGTACCCTTCCACGCTTTCTCCTCCCCCCTCTTCGATGTCTCAGCGATTTCCTCAGCATGCATCCTTGTTACTGACCGTGCGTTGCGTTTGTCCGGGGTGGATTCCGTGTCACGATGATGTCAACCGGAAAGGAGATGCGTATGGATTCGACGGTGAAAAAGACCCCCTTGCACGCCTGGCACTGTGACCATGGTGCCAACATGGCGAATTTCGGCGGCTATGAGATGCCCCTCTGGTACGGCGGCGGCACCCGGGAGGAGCACATGGCGGTGCTCACTGCGGCTGGGCTCTTTGATACCAGCCACATGGCCGTGATCCTTGTGGACGGCGGGGGGGCTCGCGACCTGCTCCAGGAGTGCTTCTGCAAAGACCTTGACCGCTGCATCGGAAAGGAACCGGGGCCCCTGGTACCGGGCCGGGCCGTCTACGGCGCGTTTTTAAACGATAAAGGCCATGTCATCGATGACGCCCTGGTCTACAAGATGGCGGCCGATCGCTTCATGGTCTGCGTAAACGCCGGCATGGGCGGACCCATCGCCATGGAACTGGAGCGGTACTCCGACGGCCGTCTGAGCCTTATTACAGACCTCACCGACAGCCTGGGTAAAATTGATATCCAGGATCCCCGCGCCGCACAGATCCTGGGCGCCATCCTTCAAGACCCTGAAACGGTCTTTGCCGGGATGCCCTATTTCTCCTTTCAAGGCCATTTTGATGATCGCGCCCCCCAGGCCGGTCGGGTCCGTCTTTCAGACGGCACGCCCATTCTCCTGTCACGTACCGGGTATACCGGTGAATTCGGATTCGAACTCTTTGTGGTCCCGGAAAAGACCGAAGCGGTCTGGACGGCTTTGCTTGAGGCCGGTGAAGGGGCCGGACTGTGCCCCTGCGGTCTTGCCTCCCGGGACTCGCTGCGCGCAGGGGCCATGCTGCCCCTGTCCCACCAGGACATCGGGGACTGGCCCTTTATCAACCACCCCTGGGATTTTACCCTTCCCTGGGATGCCGGAAAGACGGCATTTACCAAGCGGTTTCGGGGTCGTACCGCCCTTGAAGCCCCTTCGGATGCTTCGTTTACCGTCGCCTTTGCAGGCTTTGACCCCCGGAAAGTACCCGCCGGGGAGGGCAGCGGCGTTCTCACCGAAGACGGGGAGGCCATCGGCGCCATCCTTACCTGCACCACGGACGTGGCCCTGGGGCGCCACGACGGGCAGATCGTCTCGTCCGCATCGGGCTCCCTGCCCGAAGGGGCCAAGGTGCGCGGGCTCTCCTGCGGTTTCCTCAACGTGAACCGTGCCCTTTCTCCCGGTGAAAAGGTGGTGCTCACCGACGGCAAGCGCAAGGTCCCTGTGGAGATTGTCTCGGATATCCGCCCCGGACGCACGGCCCGGCGCCCCATACGCGAGATGTTGTAACGGCATGGCTCCGGCACCACCGGAACCCTGTCTGGACCCCGAGCCCTCGGAAGCGAAAAGGCTTGGCATATATCACCCACATGAGAAACCCGTCCGCCTGATCAGCCACCCCGTGGGGCAGCTGGCCGGCCCGGGGCAGGAGACAAACCCTGCAAAGGAGAATCCATGAAAGAGATCAGTCAGCTTGTGTTGCCGGAAGATGTCAAGTACGCCACGGACCACGAATGGGCCAGGGTGGAGGGCGATGAGGTTGTCATCGGCCTTGCGGACTACGCCCAGGATCAGCTGGGCGACATTGTGTTCGTGGAGCTTCCCCAGGTTGGGGACAGCTTTGACAAGGGAGAGGAGTTCGGCACCGTGGAGTCGGTGAAGGCGGTCTCCGAGCTGTACATGCCCATCGGCGGTGAGATTGTGGCGGTCAACGAGGCCCTTGAAGACGATCCGGCCCTGGTCAACGGCGCTCCCTACGGTGAAGGGTGGCTGATTCGTGTGAAACCTGCGGACCCGTCCGAAATGGAGGCGCTGTTGGACAAAGCCGCCTACCTGGCGTTGTTTGACGCCTGAGGAGACGGCAACACCGTGTCTCCCCCATGAGCGGCGTGGCCACCTCGTGGCCTGGCCGAGCATGGGAAGGGGAAGTGCCCCTGCCCGGATTTTTTCAGCATAAGAGGAGTTTTGCGATGCGTTATTTGCCCCATACCCCGGAAGACATCCACGAGATGCTCAAGGTCATCGGTGTCGATACCGTGGACGACCTCTTCCATACCATTCCTGACGCGTGCAGGAATTCAACACCCATGGACCTTCCCCCGGCCATGAGCGAGTGGGACTTAAACGCCCACATGGACTCCCTGGCCGCCACCATGGCGTCCTCCAACGAGTACCGCGTGTTCATCGGAGCGGGAAGCTACAACCACCACATCCCCTCATCGGTTCCCTACCTTCTCTCCCGCTCCGAATTTGCAACGGCCTATACCCCCTACCAGCCCGAGATCAGCCAGGGGACCCTCCAGGGCATTTACGAGTTCCAGACCCTGGTGACACGCCTGCTGGGCATGGATGTTGCCACGGCGTCACACTATGACGGCGCCACGGGACTCTCCGAGGCCCTTTTGATGGCTGTGAAAAAAACAAAACGAAAGAAGGTGGCCGTCTCCGTCCTCTGCCACCCCTTCCACCGGGAGGTGATCCGCACTTATATGGACCCGGCCGGTGTCGAGGTGGTGGAGGTGCCCTATACCCCGGAGGGGCGAACCGATTTAAAGGCCCTTGAGGCCATGGACGACCTTGCCGCCGTTGCCGTGCAGTCCCCCAACTTCTTCGGCGTGGTGGAAGACCTGAAGGGGTTTTCCGATACCATCCATGCCAAAAAAGGGGTGATGATCGGCTCCTTTACCGAGGCCATCGCCTGGGGCCTGATGAAAAATCCCGGCAGGCAGGGCGTGGATATCGTGGCCGGAGACGGGCAGAGCCTGGGGATCCCAAAAGCCTTCGGCGGGCCCGGCCTGGGCCTTCTGGCCAGCACCAAGGCCCATATGCGCCAGCTCCCCGGACGGCTCGTGGGGGCCACCACGGACCTGGACGGCAAACGGGGCTTCGTGCTCACCCTGGCGGCCCGGGAACAGCATATCAGGCGCGAGAAAGCCACGTCCAATATCTGCTCCAACAATGGCCTCTGCGCCTTGAACGCGGCCATGTACATGGCGTCCCTTGGGGGCAGCGGCTTCCGGCGCCTTGCCCAGATCAACCACAACAAGGCTGAGTACCTGAAAAAGGCCCTGGCCGGGGCCGGGGTGGAGATCACCTTTGCCTCCCCCACCTTCAACGAGTTTGTGGTGAAGTTCCCGAAAGGATTTGAGGCCACCTACGAGCGGCTCCTGGCCAAGATGGTGGTGGCGGGCCTTCCCCTGGAACGTTTTTACCCGGAACTTCAAGGGCACTATCTCCTCTGCGTGACGGAGACCCTCTCGAAGACCGATCTGGACCAGCTGGTCAAGGAGGTGACGGCATGAGCGGCTACAGACAAGGCGATTCCGGCCTGATACTCAACGAGCCTTTGCTCTGGGAAAAAGGAAAGAAAGGGCGCTGCGGGTTTTCATTGCCCGAGTGCGATGTGGACGAGGTCTCTTTTGAAGGGGACCTGGCAGGAGATGGCCCCGACTTTCCCGACCTCTCCGAGGTGGAGGTGGTGCGTCATTACACCCGATTGTCCACCTGGAACTTCGGTGTGGATACCGGCATGTATCCTTTGGGTTCCTGCACCATGAAGTACAACCCCAAGGTGAATGAGCGCCAGGCAAGCCTCACCGGCTTTGCCGACGCCCACCCCCTCCTGCCGGAGGTGCGGACCCAAGGGGCCTTAAAGCTCATGTACGACCTGGAGCACTTTCTCAAGGAGCTCACCGGCATGGACGCGGTGACCCTCCAGCCCGCGGCGGGAGCCCACGGTGAGCTCACCGGCATCCTCATGATCTACGCCTACCACAAGAAGAAAGGGCAGATTCGTACGAAAATGCTGGTCCCCGACACCGCCCACGGGACCAACCCGGCCAGCGGGGCCCTCTGCGGCTACACGCCGGTGGCGGTTCCCGTCAACGGAGAAGGGATCATGCGGGTGGAAGACGTCCGGGAACTCATGGACGAGGACACCGCAGGCATCATGGTGACCAACCCCAACACCCTGGGGCTCTTTGAGGAGAACATCCGGGAAATCTGCGAGATCGTCCATGACAAAGGCGGCCTGGTCTACGGCGACGGCGCCAACCTGAACGCTATCATGGGCTATGTGAAGATGGGGGAGATCGGCGTGGACGTCATGCACTTCAACCTCCACAAGACCTTTTCCACGCCCCACGGCGGCGGCGGTCCCGGCTCCGGCCCCGTGGCCGTCAACAAGACCCTTGAACCCTTCCTCCCCGTACCCCGGGTGGAAAAAATCCAGGACACCTACCGCCTCGTGACGGACTATCCCGATTCCATCGGGCGCATGATGACCTTCTACGGCCACTTCGGGGTCATGGTGAGGGCCTACAGCTACATCCTCTCCATGGGAGCCGAAGGACTCAAAGAGGCAAGTGCCCACGCCGTCCTCAACGCCAACTACATCAAGGAACGCCTCAAAGACACCTTTCACCTGGCCTTCGATAAGACCTGCATGCACGAATGCGTCTTCTCCGATGCCCGCCAGGAAGAGGACGGGGTCACCACCCTGGATATTGCCAAACGCCTCATAGACTACGGCTTCCATCCCCCCACCATCTACTTTCCCCTGGTGGTGCACGGCGCCCTCATGATCGAGCCCACGGAGACGGAGACCAAAGAGGACATCGATAACTTCATTGATACCCTGAAAGCCATCGCCAAAGAGGCCAAGGAGTCCCCCGAACTCCTGAAAAATGCCCCCACGCGAAGCAAAGTCAGGCGCCTTGACGAAACTGCCGCAGCACGCAAGCCGTGTCTTTGCGGTTAGCCGGGGGGAGCTGAATCGCGAAAAAGCAAGCCTCCGGCGGCGAGGTGAGCCACCTCGAAAGCTGATTGCCGTTGCGTTTTGTCCCTCGTTCCTCGGGCCAAATCGCAACGGCCTTCGGCTTGGGCTTCGCCCGAAACATATGCTGATGGTTTATACGAGCAATACGACAAGCCTTGAAGGCTTAGGGCTCGTTATCGTAACTCATTGATTATCAACTTTAACCGGGCTGCCTCCGGCGGTGTGGACTGCGATATCCTGAACGTTTATGACATGCGTAACGAACGGTGAAAGATCGACCGAAATGGAGCGCCGCACTCCTGTGCGGCTTTTTCGTCCGTCGTGACCCGTGCCGCACCGGAGTGCGGCGTTCCAGGGGATAAGGGGGCCGGGGGGTTGTTTGATGCGGTTGTGGGAGGGGCGAGTGATGAATAAAGCAAAAATCATAGAGTTGCCGTTAACCGCCTATGAAGAGGTGCATGACTTGCAAAAGCGGTTGGTGTCCATGCGCCTTTCCGGAGAGCTTGACGGCGATGTGGTGATCCTTGTGGAGCATCCGCCGGTGTATACCTTGGGAAAACGGGGTGGGCGCGAGAACATCGTGGTCTCCGAAGGGTTTTTGAAAGAACAGGGGATCTCCGTGGTCCAGACCGAGCGGGGGGGCAATATCACCTGGCACGGTCCGGGCCAGCTCGTGGCCTATCCCATTGTGCACCTGGACGAGGCGCGCATGGGCGTGGCCGATTTTGTGGGGGCCCTGGAACAGGTGATGATCGAGACCCTGGATGCTTTGGGTGTGTCCGCCCGGTCCGATGCGGTGAATCGCGGGGTCTGGGTGGGAGACGCCAAGATCGGCAGCGTGGGGATCCGGGTGAATCACGGGGTCTCCTTTCACGGCCTGGCCCTCAACGTGGCCCCGGACCTTACCTTCTTTTCCTGGATCAATCCCTGCGGGCTTGCCGTCTCCATGACCACGGCCGAACAGGAGCTGGGCCGAAAGGTGAGTATGACCGCAGCGCGGTGCGAGATGAAACGGGCTTTTGGGACGCTTTTTTTCGAAGGGCTGGTTGAGACGACACTGAATGAGCTGAATGGTTTCCCGTCGGCTTTATGTGGGGCTGGAACCTGACAGGGTAGCCTGTCGAGTAGGACGGATCCTAAGCCGTTAACAGCAAAAATTCCAGCGGATAATTCGAGTAATCTTCAAGTTACGATAACGTATCCTGTTACTTCGAAGCTTGTGAGTCAGTCCGTGTAAACCGCCAGTTTTTATGTCGGGCGAAGCCCGAGCCGAAGGCCCTTGCGCTTTGGCCCGAGGAACGAGGGACAAAGCGCAAGGGCAATCCGCTTTCGAGGTGGCTCACCTCGCCGCCGGAGGCACTGCTTTTTTGATGAAGGGAGATATGGGTATGGACAGGGATGTGTGTCGGGATCAGGTCAAGGTGTATCAGCGAAAGAGAAAGCCGGTGTGGCTCCGGCGAAGCCTGCCCACCTCACCGGAGTACGAGAAGGTGAGGCGGCTCATTGGGGAGTCATCGCTCCATACGGTGTGCCAGGAGGCCAAGTGTCCCAATCAGTGGGAGTGTTTTTCCAGTCGCACGGCCACCTTCATGATTCTTGGGGAGGTGTGTACCCGGGGGTGCCGGTTTTGTGCGGTGGCAGGGGGCAAGCCTTTGCCGCCGGACCCGGAGGAGCCCGGGCGCGTTGCCGAGGCAGCCAGGGAGCTCAACCTCTCCTACGTGGTGGTGACTTCCGTGACCCGGGACGATCTGGAGGATGGCGGGTCTTCGGCCTTTGCGGCCACCATCCGCGCTTTGCGGGATACCATCGACGGGGTGTACGTGGAGGTGCTGATTCCGGACTTTCAAGGAAGCGAAATCGACCTGCAGTGCGTCATCGACGCGAAACCAGACGTGCTCAACCACAACATCGAGACCGTGCCCCGGCTTTACGATACGGTTCGGCCCCAGGCCATCTACCAGCGGTCCCTGGATGTGTTTCGGTATGCCGCCAAGACAGCCCCCTCCATGCCGCTGAAGTCAGGCATCATGCTGGGCCTGGGGGAGACCGACGCCGAGGTGGAAGTCACCCTGTCCGACCTTCTGGCCGCCGGGTGCTCCATCCTCACCATCGGCCAGTACCTGCAGCCCTCAAAGGACCACCTTCCCGTGGAAACCTACGTCACCCCGGAAGCCTTTGATGCCTGGAAAACCAAGGCCCTTGCCATGGGATTTGCCGATGTGGCCAGCGGGCCCTTTGTGCGCAGCTCGTACAAGGCAAAAGAGTTGTTTGAAAGCAACGGATGATCGGAAAAAAATCATGCCTCCGGCGGCCAGGGGATAAATCCCCTGGACCCCAGGTTCGGGAATGCTCTTTCGCCTTCGTGCCTCAGGCTCATCACATTCCCTGACGGGCTGCGCCTGTGAATTAAAGTCGTGGGTTTGTTAAGTTCTTCATGGATGGAAAAACGCCATGCAGATCGCGAAATCTGTTTTTTAAAACCTGTTTATCCAACTTTTCAAAAGTTGGGCTCCCGGCAGGGCCGCCGGAGGCAGCCATTACATCCAAAAAGCCCCCTGTCGTACAAGCGGCAGGGGGCTTTTTTTGTTTGGGTGCGGATCAGGCTGTTTTGGGATAGCTTTCGGTGCTGAAGGGGGAGACCCAGGATTGAAAGCGTTTGATGAGGGTTTCGCCGCGGCTTAAGGGAAACCCGTCTTCCGTGGGTTCAGGGCGGACGGTGACGCCGTCCACGCAGCCGTTTTCCACCAGCCAGTGGGTGGTGGGCGCGGGGTCGCAGAGGTCGAGGAGTTCTTCGCCGGTGAGGGCTTCCATCATGGCGATGACGCCGTAGACGCCCCAGTTGGAGACCGAGGAGACCACCAGCTCGTGGCATGGGGTCACCGAGGGGATGATGGGAAGGGTTGAGAGGGAAGCAAGGACATTGCCCATGCCTATTTCGTTGCCGCCGTCGCCAAAGGCCACGGAGAAGAGGTCCTCTCTGTTAAAGAGGGCGTCCACCTTGGCCGCGTGGGGCGTGATGTCCGAGCCGCGCATGTTGTGGTAGCTGCCCTGCGCCGATGCGCCGGGGCGTTCCACGGAGACGACGGCTCCGGGGCGGTGGGTGTCCATGAGCTTTGCGATATGGGGCGCGGTCTCTTCCGGGGTGGCGATGGGCAGTTCGGTGACCTGGAAGCGTTTTCCGAGGAGGGTGGACAGGGGCGGTGCCCCGACAAAGACGGGGCATCCGTTCAAATACTCCAGCACGCGGTACAGGGCAATGGCTCCCACGGGCCCGTCGGTCTCAAAGGTGCCTGAGACGGGAAACCCGGTGGTGATGAGCACCGGCCCCGGGCTGTCCAGGATGCCCTGGGCGGTCCGGAGCAGATAGCCGGGGTCAAGGGCTTGGGCTGCCTGCTCAATGCCCCGCGCTCCTCCTTTGAGGAGCTCTTCTTCCATGCGTGTTGACAGGTCGTCCAGAGGTGTCATTCCAGCTCCGGGTTCGCGTGGTTCATGCCGGTCGTGGCCACATTTTGGAAAAAACGTGTCGCTTTATTCTTTTGATCCAGCCCTAAAAACAAATCCACGAAGTCTCATAAATCAACATCGTTTGCAATGTCTTTTTGTCCGATTTTTCAAAAGCTTGGCTCCCGGCGGTGTCACCGGGAGTATGCTTTGATCTTTTTCCGCTACAGCAACGCGTCTGCAAACTCTTCCGCGTCAAAAGGGCGAAGGTCGTCGGCCTGTTCCCCGATGCCGATGTATTTCAGGGGCACGCCCAGGGTGCTGGTGATGCCGATGACGATGCCGCCCTTGGCGGTGCCGTCTAATTTGGTCAGGGCCACGCCGTCGATGCCCACGGCTTCGTGGAAGAGCTGGGCCTGGGTGAGGGCGTTCTGGCCTGTGGTGGCGTCCACCACCATGAGGGTCTCATGGGGGCCGTCCTCGATGGTTTTGGAGACGCTGCGCCGGATTTTTTTGAGCTCTTCCATGAGGTTCTTTTTGGTATGGAGGCGCCCTGCAGTGTCGATGATGACGATGTCGGCGTTTCGTGACACGGCGGCCTGGACCCCGTCAAAGGCCACGGCGGCCGGGTCGGAGTTGTCCTTGTGGCGGACGATGTCGGCGCCGGAGCGCTCGGCCCAGATGGTGAGCTGCTCCGAGGCGGCGGCCCGGAAGGTGTCTCCGGCCACGATGATTACTTTTTTCCCTTCACGGACAAAGCGGGTGGCCAGCTTGCCGATGGTGGTGGTCTTGCCCACGCCGTTGACCCCCACCACCATCATGACGTGGGGTTTTTTGAAGGTCTCTTCAGGGGGCGCATCAAAGGAGATACGTTCCAGGAGCAGGGCTTTCAGGGCTGTTTTGAGTTCGGCGGAGTTGGAGATCTCCGAGGCTTTTTCCGAGAGGGTTTCGATGATCTCCATGGTGGTGCGCACCCCCACGTCGGAGGTGATGAGCAGCTCTTCCAGCTCTTCCAGGAGATCGTCATCCAGGACCCGTCCCCCTTTGAAGAGGGCATCCACACCGCTTGACAGGGCGTTGCGGGTTTTGGAGAGGCCGCTTTTAAGGCTCTTCATGACGCCTGCTTCGGCGGCGACGGACTCGGGGGCTGCCTGGGGGGCCGGTTTCCGGGCAGGGGCAGGCTGTGTGGCCCGGGCCTCAGGCTTCTCTTTGGCGGGCTGATCTGCAACCCGGGGCATTTCCTCGGCAGGTTTGACCTTTTTCGGGGCTTTAAGGGCGGCTCTCACCACCAGGAGAAAGAGAATGAGAATCACTGCCGTTGCGGGAACCATCCACCAGAGGGCCTCTTTATACGGTGCAAGGGCGGGGATGGCCGTTGCAACTGCGTCGGCAAGGCGTTCAAGGGCTGATTTCACCGGGGCAAGATAAGGAGACACTGTCTCCATGAGAACCGTCATATCCATATTGATCGTCCTGTGTTCTGATTCGGGGCGTAAAAAAAGGGGCTCGGAAACGCATGACATCATCGTGGCCAGCAGGTGGTCATCCAGGGTGCATGTGAGGCCAACAGCCATGGGAGCGGATCGGGCGCGTTCCAAGGCCCTGTCATAAATCCCGGTAATGTATCAGGGGATGAGGCTCTTGTAAACATCCGCAAGCCAGCTTTGGTGCCTCAGGGCGCCGGCAAAAAATAAACGGACAAGTCACCCATGAATGCCGCAGTGATTTTCCCAGAGGAACGAGGGGGAAAGCCCTGATGCAACCAGCTTTCAAGGTGGCTCACCTTGCCGCCGGAGGCATCGCTTTTGCTAAACCGGTGCCGTGTTCAGCTCTTCAAATTCCGTGGGGAGTTCCTTGCCGCAGAGGTTGACGGAGACCACCTTGGAGACGCCTTTTTTCTCCATGGTGACACCGATGAGGATGTCGGCGTGTTCCATGGTGATCTTGTTGTGGGTGATGACGAGGATCTGGGAGTTCTCGGCGATCATGGTCACCAGGTTGTTGAACCGCTGGACGTTGGCGTCGTCCAGGGGGGCGTCGATCTCGTCCATGACGCAGAAGGAGGAGGGCTTCAAAAGAAAAATAGAGAAGACAAAGGCGATGGCGGACAGGGCTTTTTCTCCGCCGGAGAGCAGGGAGAGGCGTGCCTGTTTTTTGCCCGGGGGCCGGATCATCAGCTCCACGCCGGTCTCCATGGGTTTGCCGGGTTCGGTGAGGACCAGGCGCGCGGAGCCTCCCTCAAAGAGGCGGGGGAAGATTTCGTCGAGCTTTTCGTTGATGCGGTGGAAGGTGTCGATGAACCGCTCCTGGGTGATGCGGTTGATCTTGCGGATGATGGCCTCCAGGTCGTCCAGGGAGGAGGTGAGGTCTGCCTGTTGTTCCGTCAGGAAGCCGTGGCGTTCGTTGACCTCGTCGTATTGGGCCACGGCAGCGGGGTTGACGTCCCCCAGGCGGGATATTTTGCGCTTCAGCCCGGCCAGTTTGTCGGTGAGGCCTTTTTTCTCTGAGCGGCCTTCGAGCACGTCGTGGATCTGGTCCTCAAAGGCGGGAATGAGCTCGTCGATGGGGGCCCGGTACTGCTCGGAGACCCGTGTTTTGAGTTCTTCTCCCCGGGTGAGGACCCCTGCCAGCTCCACCTCTTCTTTTCTGAGGGTGTCGGAGAGCTCGTCGTGGAGTCCGGCCAGCTCCCGGGTTTCTTTCTCCTTTTCGGCCATGTCCGCCTCAAATCGGGCAAGGCGGTGGCGGGTGACGGCCAGGTTTTCTTCCTCCGCGGTGACTTTCTTAAAGGCCGTCTCAAGGCCCGCTTCCAGTTTGGCTGCCCGTTCCAGGCTGGCGGCGGACTCCCGGTTTTTCTTCTCGATGCCTTCGGTGAGTCGGCGGGTGAGCTCTTCGCCCTCCTTCAGAAAATCGGTGAGGCGTTTGAGGGTGCTTCGGTGGTTTTCGTGCCTGGCTTCTTCCCGGGCCAGGGAGAGCTTCAGTTCCACGATGGCCTGTTCGGCTTTTTCAAGGCTCTCCCTTGCCAGGGTGAGTTTTTCGTTTGTTGTCTCCTTCCCCTGGGCGAGGGCGGCAAGTTCTCCCTGGGCGGCGGCGAGCTGTTCACGTGTCCCGTCCATCTCCTCTTCCAGGTCCGCGAGGTCGCCTAAGAGCTGTTCGGTCTCCAGGTCCATGAGGGTGAGCTGCTTTTTGCCCTGCTTGATCTGTTCGTCGGCCAGGAGACACTCCCGCTCTTTTTCCGAGCGCATGCGCAGCAGGCCGCCCATTTCTGATTCCGCCTGTTTCAGGGCTTCCCGACGCGTGTCCAGCTCTGTCTGGATTCCGCTTCGGAGGTTGCGGGTCGTTGACAGGTCCGCTTCCATGGCGAACAGTTTTTCCTCGGCCTCGGCCATGTCGGAGCGCCGTTTGAGAAGGGAGGCGGAGGCACCGGGCGTACCGGCTACGACGGCTCCTGAAAAGTCCACGAGGCTGCCGTCCCGGGTGGCAACGGCCACCCAGTGGTCGGTGGCTTCCCGGGCCGCTGCGGCTGTGGCAAGGTCTTCGGCCACAAACAGCCGGGAGAGAAGGGCGGGCAGGGGGGCTTTCAAGGGGCCGTCGACGACGATGAGATCGGCCAGGGCCCGGCAGCCCGGCAGGGGCGCTCCGTCATAGGCGGACATCGCCTCATTGCCCGGGGGGAGGAATCCGCAGCGGCTGGCGCTTTTATCCTCCATGGCCTGTGCCCCTTGAAGGGCGGTGTCCCGGGAATCTACCAGAATATGGGTGAGGAGGCTCCCCAGGGCAGTTTCGGCAGCGGCTTCATACCCTTTTTCCACCTGGAGGAGGTCCGCCACCACCCCCTGGGAGGCAGAGCCCAGGGCATCCAGGTGGTCCATGCCTTCCTTGACGCCGTCTCCGTATCCGTCCAGGTTGCGGACCATGGCCTGCATGGTATCAAGGTAGGAGCGGACGCGGCTCTCTTCAATCTCTTTGCCCTTGATGGCCTCGTCCATTCCGGCGGCGTCCCGTTTAAGGGCGTTGATGCTGTCCCGAAGATCATCCAGATGGTCCCGGAGTTCGGTGGTCTGGTCTTTAAGCTCCGTCATCTCGCCTTCGAGGGCGTGTCCTTTTTCCGTTGCCGAGGTCAGGGCTGTTCTGGCGGTGGCCAGGTCTTCGTCCCGCCGTTTGAGTTTCCGGTCGGCGGTTTCATGGAGCTTTTCCGCGGAGGTATAGGCATGGCGCACCGAGGCTTCACGGGCCACAAGGGCCATGTGGCGGGAGGAGGCGCTGTGGCTCTCTTTTTCAAGGGTGGTGAGGTGGGCCCTGACGGTGTTTTTCCGGCTTTCGGCTGCCTCCATCTGCTTGTCCAGGTCGGTGACCACCTGGTCGAGGTCTCCGTGGGCAAGGCGCAGAGAGCGGATCTCTTCGGTGAGTTCCCGGTTCTTGTGACCGGACTCTGCCAGGTGGCGGGTGTCTTCGGTAACCTCGGTTTCCAGGGTGGCAGCTTTGTCCCGCTGGTGGCTGATTTCGTTTTCGTCCCGGTCGGCGAGGCGCTTCAGTTCGAAGATTTTTTGATTGTGGACTTCGATGGTGTCCGTGGTCTCCTGGGTGTGGAGCTTGAGGCGGGCCATGGCGCTTGAAAGGGCGTCCCGTTTGGTCACCGCGGCTTTGGTGCGCTCCTTGGTTCGCTCTGTGGAGGAGACCAACTCTTTGGCTTTTCGGCCCAGCTGGAGGTACTCCACCCCGGAGAGAATGAGGTCCAGGTCCCGGATGCCCTGCTGGAGTTCTTTGAAGAGCAGGGCCTTTTTTGCCTGTCGTTTGAGGGAGGCCAGCTGGTTTGAAAGCTCTGCGAGGATGTCGCCCACGCGTTCCAGGTTTTCCCGGGTGGACTTGATCTTGGACTCGGTGTCCCGCTTGCGCGCCTTGTATTTGGTGACGTCTGCGGCCTCTTCGATGAAGACCCGACGCTCTTCGGGGCTGGCGTCGGTGAGGGCGCCGATGTTGCCCTGCTGGATCACGGCAAAGGCGTTTTTGCCGGTGCCGGTGCCGAGAAAAAGGGTCTGGATGTCCTTCAGGCGGGCGGGCTGCCGGTTGATGAGGTAGTTGCTCTCGCCGGTGCGGAAGATGCGCCGGGTGACGGTGATCTCGCTGTATTCGTTGAAGGGCCCCACCACGCTGCCGTCTTCGTTGTCGATGGTGAGGGAGACCTCGGCCATGTTCATGGGGGCGTTTCCGGCGGATCCGGCAAAGATGATGTCTTCAGAGGTTTTTCCCCGGAGTTTGCGGACGTTCTGCTCGCCCATGACCCACCTTAAGGCATCCACCACGTTGCTCTTGCCGCATCCGTTGGGACCGACCACCCCTGTGGTTCCGGGGGGGAACACAATGCGTGTTTTTCCCATAAACGATTTGAACCCGGTGATCTCGAGTTTTTTGAGCTTCATTGGTGGTGATGTTTCCGTGGGGTTGGCGGAATGAGCGGCTCAGATTGTGGGAGCCTGTCGAACCGAAGGGTTGCTGCCGTTACGTCAGCTATCACATATCATTCCGCCGTGGGGATGTAAAGCTGGCGGAAACGCCTGAATCCCTTCGATGATTTTTTGAAATACCCTGGCTTCGGGTGTGGCGGGACAGGCCAATTATATGGATTGGTTCTTGCATCCTCTTTTAACTGTCTGCTATAGCAATACTTAATAATGCAGGGCGGAATGTATTGTGCCTGCTGCTAAGACGGGCCCCACACGCTTCGGATGTGTGCGGCTTTTTTCTATGATGTCGACAGGGGCGATGATGACTCGCCCTTATATACGGATCGGCCTGTGCCCGCCGAATCGAGCGATTATAACGGAGACACTTATGTGTGAAAAACCTCTGATGAGCCTGGATGACCTCCTTATAAACGACTGTGCCAAACAGATCATTGACGGAGACAGCCTGGATGTCATGGAGCGACGAGCGTACACCCCGCCTATGTGCGAGGTGTTTAGAAACGGGCCCACAGCCCTGGAACCCCAGAACCAGTACCGGTTTGACATCAATGTCGCTGCACGGGAACAGCTGCCGCACCTGATCGAGAACCGGGTCGAGAAGGTGGTGACGGCGTCCGGGCAGCAGGTTGAAGGGTACAGTCGCCCCAGGACCATCGGCATCGTCTTTTCCGGCGGACCGGCCCCCGGGGGGCACAACGTCATTGCCGGGTTGTACGACGCAGCCAAAAAAGCGAACCCTGAAAACAAGGTGTACGGGTTCATCCTCGGCCAGGACGGGATCATCGAGGGCAACGTCTGCGAGCTTACCGACGAGAGGGTCAACCAGTACCGGAACCTGGGCGGTTTCTGCATGATCAAGACCGGCCGCACCAAGATCGATACCCGCACCAAGATGCGCCTGTCCATCGGCACCTGCAAAAAGCTGGGGCTCGACGCCCTGGTGGTGGTGGGGGGCGACGACTCCAATACCAACGCCGCCTTTATGGCAGAGGCCATGAAGGACGAAGGCATTCAGGTGATCGGGGTGCCCAAGACCATCGACGGCGACATTCAGGTGAAAGATTCCGAAGGAAAGAGCCTTTGCGCCATCTCCTTCGGGTTCCACAGCGCCGCCCGCTCCTTTGCCCGGAATATCGGGGATCTCTGCACCGACGGCAGCTCCGATGTCAAGTACTGGCATTTCTGCAAGGTCATGGGCCGTGTGGCCAGCCACCTTGCCCTGGAGGTCTCCCTTCAAACCCACGCCAACCTTACCCTCATCGGCGAAGACCTGGCAGAGTATGTGGATCAGGAGCGCGTCGAAAAAGCCCGTACCGAAGGCACCGTGGACTACACCGCCTACGGCATGACCCTGCGTCACCTCTCACGGGTGGTCTGCGACGCCATTGTCCGGCGGGCTGCCGTAGGTAAAAACTACGGCGTGGTGGTCATCCCCGAAGGGGTTCTGGAGTTCATCAACGAGGTCCAGGTGTTCATCATCAAACTCAACACCATCATCTCCGAGTACAACGATGTCCACGATACGGATTTCCATTCGGACTTCAGGAGCCTGGACGACAAGCTTGAGTACCTGAGGCGCCTGGTGCGGGGGATCCGTAAAATGGGGCCCGAGACCATCTGGAACGCCAGGGACGACGAACTTTTCAGCGACATCCCCGAATTTTTCAAGGCGGGGCTCCTCATGGAGCGGGACAGCCACGGCAACTTCCAGTTCTCCCAGGTGGAGACCGACCGGGTCATCCTGGAACTCGTCAAGGACTACCTGGGCATTCTCAAGGAGAAGGGACGCTACAAGGTGGGCATCGAAGATACCTACTTTACCAACACCCTTGCCCGGGCCGGCCTCAGCGCGGAGTCTTACGGGCCGGTTATTTTCCGGAATTACGGGGTGGGGCGTTTTCTCCTCGTCAAGGAGGAGCTGATCTCCCTCAAGACCCTGAAACAGGCCCTGGTGAAGGCAGAGCTCATGGAAGAAGAGGACCCGGTTCCGGCGGCCATCATAAAGATCTACGAAAAATCCGTTCCGAACCTCAAGGTCCAGACCCATTTTTACGGTTATGACGGACGGGGTTCTGATCCCACGAAGTTTGACTGCACCTACACGTACAACCTGGGTCTCACCGCCTTCAGCCTTATTGCCGGGGGCAGCACCGGTCAGATGGTGGGGATCCGGAACCTCGAAAAATCCTTTGAGTCCTGGGAACCCCTGGGGATTCCCATTGCCCCCCTTATGCACCTGGAAGAGCGGGGCGGAAAAATGAAGCTTGTACTGGAAAAGAGCGTGGTGGAGCTGGACTCCAACGCCTTTCGCCTGGTCAAGGCCATGCGGGAAAAATGGATGGCCGCCGCTCCGGGGCCGGACAGGTACCGCAAGCCCGGGGCCATTCGGTTCAGGGGGGACCTGGAAGAGGACAAGCCCATGACCCTCAGCCTGAACTCCTTGTAGTTCGTGGCCTGAAATAGGAAAAACTGTTCGTAGCGATCCTGCCGGGGCGACCTGTAGCCTTTGTTAGCCGGGTACGGCAGTACAGGAAGAATATGAAAGCCCCTGGAACCGGTTTGGTCTCAGGGGCTTTTTTTTGCCCTGAAATCCTGCAATTAAGGGTGTTCTGTGGGGAGGCGACGGTGCCTTTTTTCTTTGTGACGCCCGTTGCTGGAAGGCGCGTGGGCTTGCCCTGGTCGGCGTTGCTGAATCACGGCGTCGTCGAAAAAATAAAACACGGGTCCGGCTTTGGTTTTCAAGGCTTTTATAGCTTTCGAAAAATGGAGTGGCAGCTTGCTTAACGATACGAAAGCAGCCCGGGTTCGAGCTTTATTCTTGACATTTTTGGGGGGGCTTTATAGGTTCCGACTTACTAAATTCGATAAATATATATAAAAACAGTAGCCGATTCCTTCTCCTGTGCTTTCGCATTGTTTGATTCGTTTAACGTGTGGGCATGGGTTTTGTGCGTCTGTCGTGCAAAAAGGAGCCAGGATCCATCCGTGTGTCCTGCGGTTTGAGAATGATTTGACTTCAATGCATTGCCTGCTCCGGTTCGGGCGGGCAGGCAGGAGCGATACCCATGACATCCATTGATTTGAACTGCGACATGGGCGAGAGTTTTGGCTCGTATCGCATCGGCGCCGACGACGCGGTGATGCCCCATATCACATCAGCAAATATTGCCTGCGGCTGGCACGCCGGAGATCCGTCCGTGATGGATCGAACCGTGAGAATGGCGGTTGAACAGGGCGTCAAGGCCGGGGCTCACCCGGGATATCCCGACCTCATGGGGTTCGGGCGGCGCTTTATGGATCTCTCCTTTGACGAGCTTTGCAACGGCATCGTCTATCAGGTGGGCGCGTTAAGGGGATTCTGTCTGGCCCACGGCACCGATATCAGCCATGTGAAACCCCACGGGGCCCTTTACAACAACGCCATGGTCAATGAGACCGTCGCCCGGGGCATTGCCGAAGGCGTGGCCCGCATCGACGCCGGGATTCCCGTTTTTGTCCTGGCCGGGGCCAAGGGTCGGAACATGGCCCGGACCTGCCGCGAGAACGGCTTGCGTGTGGTCCTGGAAGCCTTTCCCGACAGGGCGTACACCCCTGAGGGGAACCTGGCGCCGCGCAGCATGGAGGGGGCGGTGAAGACCGACCCTTCGGAGATCGCCGACCGGGCCCTCATGATGGCCGAAGAGCAGCGGGTGGTGGACACCGACGGCAATACCATCGAGATCGAGGCGGAGACCCTCTGCCTTCATGGGGATACGCCGGAAGCGGCCATCCTGGTCCGCTCCATTCGCAGCACACTTGAAGCCTCAGGGATTATCGTAAAAGCAGTATGAGTACTTATGAAGAGTTGCAGCCTGACGGGCTGCTGGACGAACCGATATTCCGGCGCGTTGGCGACCGGGGGCTTCTCATGGAGCTATCCGCTACCATTGACCTCCAGGCCAGCCAGAAGATCCGCGCGCTGTGCGGGTCCCTTGCGATTTGTGCGCCGGTGGGCGTTGTGGAGGTCATTCCTACCTATCGCTCGCTGATTGTCGTTTACGATCCCTTGAAAACGGGCACGGCGCCACTCGAACGATACCTTAGGGCCCTTGAAAAGAGGCTGGGCAACGCCGAGGCCCCGGAGCCCCATGTGGTGGATGTGCCGGTGTGTTACGGGGGCGCCTTTGGAGAGGATCTTGATTACGTGGCCTCGTACAACGGGCTCTCCGCCGAAGAGGTGATCCGGATTCACGCCGAACCCCTCTACCCGGTCTACATGCTGGGATTTACGCCGGGGTTTCCCTATCTTGGGGGGCTCTCCGAGAAGATCCACACACCGCGCCTGGCCACACCCCGCACCAAGGTTCCGGCGGGGTCTGTGGGGATCGCCAACAACCAGACCGGGATTTACCCCATCGAGAGCCCCGGGGGCTGGCAGCTCATCGGTCGGTGCCCCATTCGCCTCTTTGACCTGAACCGGAGAGACCCTTTTTATATCAAGGCGGGGGACCTGTTGCGGTTTGTTCCCGTCTCCTGCGAAGAGTTCGCGGCCATGGAATCCGGGGAGGTGAGGGCATGAGTGCATCCGTTGCTGTTTTCAGGGTCAAAGAGCCCGGCCCCATGACCACGGTTCAGGATCTGGGTCGATACGGGTATCAGCGTTTTGGCGTGCCCCCTTCAGGTGCCCTGGATACCCGGGCGGCTGTTCTTGCAAATCTTCTGGTGGGCAACCCGGACGGTGCCGCTGTTCTGGAGATGACCTTTTGCGGCGCCACCCTTGAGATCCTCTCTCCCTGCACCCTGGCCCTTGCCGGGGCCACCATGGCAGTGACGGTCAACGGAACCCCCATGCCTTGCTGGCGATCCTTTTCCGTTTCGCCCGGCGATGTGGTGGCCGTTGGCATGGCGTCTTCAGGCTGTCGCGGTTACCTGGCCCTTTGCGGGGGCATTGATGTGCCCGAGGTCATGGGCAGCCGCAGCTGCTATGTGGGGGGAAAGTTCGGAGGATACGATGGCCGGGCCCTGGCCCACGGCGACGTGATCCGTGGGTTTGCTCCTGAAAGAGATAAACCCCATCGGCAGATCCCCGAGGCCTTCAGGCCCGTTTATGGCTCGTCCATCGAGCTTCGGGCGGTGGCAGGTCCCCAGGATGATTTTTTTAATGAGGGACTGGACCTTTTTTTCAGCCGGGAGTTTACCGTCACCAACCAGGCAAACCGCATGGGATATCGCCTGGAAGGGCCCAAAGTACTTCGAAAAGAGGGGATGCCCAAAAGCATCATCTCCGAGCCCAGCCTCCCGGGTGGCGTTCAGGTGCCCGAAGGGGGGGACCCCATTATCCTGCTCCGGGAGCAGACCGTGGGGGGCTACGCCAAGATCGCCTCGGTGATCTCCGACGATATTTCCCGGGTGGCCCAGGCGCTGCCCGGACAGACGATCCGATTTCAGAGAGTGTCCGTGGAGGAGGCCCACAAAATCACCGTGGCAGACCACGAGACGCTTTTGGCCCTTAAAGGGATGGATTTGGCCCTGTAACGGGGCGGGCTCCGTATAGACATGAGATGACGAACCAGAGCCCTGTGTGACCGTAGTCGATGCATACGCGAAGCGATGCGTCGGGAAGAATGAACCCATTAAACTGAGCATTTAAGGAGTGTTTGATTCATGAAGAGTATAAAGACACTGTTCGTTGTGACGATTTTCGTCCTTTTAACCAGCAGCGCCGCCATGGCCGAAGCCATCAAGCTGGATTTGAACGCCGTTTACGGCGCCACCAGCTTTCATACCCAGGGCGCCATGGATTTTGCCAAACGTGTTGAAGCCCACTCCAACGGTTCTGTTCTCATCACGGTTCATCCCGGCGGCAGCCTGGGCTTCAAAGGCCCTGAACTGCTGAAAGTGGTCAAAGACGGTCAGGTGCCCATGTCGGACATCCTCATGGGTGTGGTGGCCGGAAGTTCCCATGCCTTTGGCATCAGCTCCCTTCCCCGCCTGGTCAAGTCCTATGACGAAGCCAGGGCCCTTTATGTCGATTCCAGGCCCCTTTATGAAAAATCCGCCCGCAGGTGGAACCAGAAGCTTCTCTATGCCGCGCCCTGGCCTCCCAGCGGCCTCATCACCAAAAAAGCCATCGTCACCCGCGCAGACATCAAGGGCATCAAGACCCGGACCTATGACAAGAACGGTGCCGAGTTCCTTCGCGCCCTGGGCGCCATGCCCCTGTCCATGCCCTGGGGCGAAGTGTATGCTTCCCTTCGTACCGGCATGATCGACTCGGTCCTGACCTCCTCCGAATCCGCCAAGAATGGAAAATTCTGGGAAGTCCTCAGCCACTTTGAGCCCATCAACTACGCCTATCCCTTGAACATGGTCACCATCAACCTCGATTACTGGAATGCCCTGTCCGGCGACCAGCAGGAAGCCATGCTGAAAGCCGCGTCCGAAACCGAGGCAGCCCAGTGGAAAGCCTCCCAGGCGCGAAGCGAAGAGGCCCTGAAGGCCATCGCAGCCGAGGGCATCACCGTGACCCCCGAGAGCCCCGAGCTCACCGCCGAGCTGGATGCCGCCGCCCGCGAAATCCAGAAGAAGTTTCTCAAGAAGGCTAAAAAAGCCGAGAAGGCCCTTTTAAACACATACGTAAAGTAGATCATGAAAAAATTCATCTCACTTATCGATGCGTGCTCCAAGGCCGGAGGCTACATCTCCGGCCTGTTCATGCTTCTGATCGTGGCGCTGATTACCGTAGAGATCTTTGCGAGGACGCTCTTTGACACCTCCACCCTCATCGGTGACGAGTACAGTGCCTACTTTTTTGTTGTGGTGGTCATGATGGGGCTCTCTTTTTCCATGAAAGAGGGGGCCCACATCCGGATCTCCCTGTTGCGGGGTAAACTGCCCGAACCGGCCCTGAAGGTGCTGGACCTGGCAGTGCTGGCCGGGGCCATTGCCCTTACGGGTTTTGCCCTCTACCATGCCGTTCTCATGACCTACGACGTCTGGGACCTGGGCATGACGGCCGATTCCATCTCCGAAACACCCCTTTACATTCCCCAACTGGTCATTCCGGTGGGTCTTTTTCTGCTGATCCTGCAGCTCACCAGTGATTTTTTGAGGAGGTTGTTATCGTTTCAGATCCGCTAATTCTAACCTTTTTGCTGTTCGGGGTGATGTTCCTGCTGCTGCTGTCCGGCCTCTGGATAGGTTTTTCCCTTATGGGGGCAGGGGTGATGGGCATGCTGATGTTCAAGCTCAACCTGCCGCCCACCATTTCGGTGTGGGACAAGATCGGCGGCCTTTTGGCCAACTCCATCTGGAACAGCACCAACTCCTGGTCCCTGACGGCCCTGCCGCTTTTTATCCTCATGGGGGAGATCCTCTACCGGACCCAGATCTCCACGCGGCTGTTAAACGGCCTTCAGCCCTGGCTGGCCGGCATTCCCGGGCGCCTGCTCCACATCAACGTGGTGGCCTGCTCGCTTTTTGCCGCGGTCTCGGGTTCCAGTGCCGCCACCACGGCCACCGTGGGAAAGATTACCCTGGATGAGCTCTCCAAAAGGGGCTACGACCGCAGCATCGCCATCGGCTCCCTGGCCGGGGCCGGGACCCTTGGCTTTCTGATCCCGCCCAGCCTGATCATGATCATCTACGGGATCCTCTCGGATACCTCCATCGGCAAGCTCTTTATAGCCGGGGTGATTCCCGGCCTGTGCCTGGCATCGGCCTACGCCGCCTACATCATGGTGCGCGCCATGATCGACCCCAGCATCATGCCCAAGGAAGAAGAGAGCCACACCTTCAAAGAGAAGATCGCCGCCTCCCGGGAGCTGTTTCCCGTGCTGCTGCTCATCGTCGTGGTGCTGGGGGGGATCTACATGGGCATCACCACCCCCACGGAAGCGGCCGCCATCGGCGTGGTGGGGGCCCTTGCCCTTGCGGTGTGGTTTAAGAACCTGACGGTGGAAAACTTCCGTGAGGCGGTGCTCTCCGCCGTGAAGACGACCTCCATGATCTCTTTTATCATCGTGGGTGCGGCCTTCCTCTCCCAGGTGGTGGGCTTTGTGGGTATTGCCCGCGCCTTGAGTCTCTACATCACGGGCCTGGGGCTCTCACCCTACGTGCTGATCTTCGTCATCGCCATCATGTACCTCTTTCTGGGCATGATCCTGGACGGCATTTCCATCGTGGTGATGACCCTTCCCATCGTGCTGCCCATCGTGGTGGCCGCCGGGTTTCACCCCCTGTGGTTCGGGATTTTTCTTGTCTTCATGGTGGAGCTCTCCCAGATCACGCCCCCGGTGGGATTCAGCATTTTTGTCATCGAAGGCATCTCCGGCGAGAAGGTGGGGGACATCCTCAAAGCCACCTTCCCCTTTTTCGTCATCATGATTCTCATGGTGATTGCCATCACGGCTTTTCCGGATATTGTCTTCTATCTGCCCAACCAGATGGTGGACTAAAGACGAAGGCAGTCTGGTAAGAAACACGTAAGGGAGCGTACCCCGGCTTGAATCAGGGGGGCGCTCCCTTTTTTTGTTGTAACTCTTCAGATTTAAAAAGCTGCCTTCTATGGGTAAAGTCGGGTTAACCGTAGAGTCTCAGAAGGTTCAGAGAAAAAGCAAAAGCCAAAAACATGCCTCCGGCGGCAAGGTGTGCCACCTTGAAAGCAGATTGCGAATGCGCTTTCCCCTTCGTTCCTCAGGGTAAATCACATTCGCCTTAGATTCATCTCAAAATGCCTCCGGCGGCTCTGCGGGGGGCATCTTTCCAGCCACCGTGTCTTTCATTTTCTTCACATTTTCAGTGCAAGCAGCAGACGCTGTGTCACGTCCGTTTTTTTCTGCAAAAACACTCCACGGCAAGCATAAAAAGAGCGATGGTACAGACCAATTTTATCCACAGGTGTGTGTAGGCCATGTGGAAGTGATCAAGGGAAAAATGCATGGCAAGGGCAGAGAACAGGAACAGCAGGACAGAAAAGGCCATGCCGAACATCTCCTCTTCCCGGATGCGGAACTGGGCAGATATCCTGGGGCCAATCTGCGTAATGGGGGTCTGTATGAGCAGGAAAAAGAACATGACAGGCACGATGGACGGCACAAGGAGGAGTACGCGAAAGGCATGTGTCGCGATGCCGCGGGGGGATCGCCTGACAAGCCAATACAACGCAGAAAAATAGATAAAGATGAAGACGACCATATGGGTGTTGTTCTCTGTTTGTATGTTAGGGCGCAAACATAAAATAAGTATACATGTCACGAATACATGCCGCTGAGATTTAACCTCGAGGAACGAGGGTTAAAGCGCAGTGGCAACCAGCTTTCAAGGTGTTTTGCTTAAGTGGCTTCCATGAGAAGGCCCGTCATCGTGTTTCCAGAAGAATGAAATGGGCCTCTCCTGCAAAAACGGTTGCGGCATGCTGCACATCACGCGAATGTCCCGAGAATGCTTGCATAATGGCTGCTTCCATGCATTCGCCATAGGGTTTCAAGGTGCCCTCACCTTGCCGCCGGAGGCAGCGCTTGTGTTTGTTTTATTTTTGTACTGTCCCTTACAGGTCTGCTGACGGCAGAGGCGGCCCTTTCGCCACTTGCCAGGGCCCCTTCCAGGTACCCGGCCAGATGATCTGCTGTCTCGGTGCCGGCAAAGTGAAACCGGTTGTCCCAGATGGTGGTTTTCCCGGAAGGCAGATGGAACTCGGGGTGGTTGTGGGCGGACTTCAGGTCGTATTCCGTGGCGGTGAAGGGCTCCTTGGCCCAATCCTGATAGTAAAAGGCGGTGGGGTGGGCTGCCTCGTCCCCGAAGACTGTGCCCAGCTGAGCCAACATGGCAGGCGCCATGGCCTCCTTGTCTTTTCTGCGAAGGGCGGGCGTGGCAAGAAAACCGGTGAGGCCAAAGGGAGTCCCGGTTTCGCATGAGCCGTCGTGGATTTCGCCCACGGGGCCGTGGTAGCTGAATCCCTGGCCGGAAAGGCCCATTGTTCGCCAGGCGGCCTCGTCGTACAGGGCAAAGAATTTGGCGTGACCCGCCATCCAGGTGTTGGCCCTGAGCATGGCCTGGGTGAGATTTGTGGGCAGATCCGGCGTGAAGAGGATGGACCGGGCGGCGAGTCTGGGCGGCATGGCCAGAATGACGCGGGAGGCTTTGATGCGGCATACCGGTGGTTCATCAAGCACACCCACGCTCACGAGGACACCGTCATCGCGCCTTTCGATGTCACACACCGGATGGTTCAGCCGGACCGTCCCTTGGGGAAGACGTTTATACAATTCCTTCACAAGGGCCATCATGCCGCCGTCAATGCGCCATCCCGGAGGGTCCATGGGCTGACCCTCCATGGTGACGACCCTGCCGTCCCGGGCCTGGAAACGGCAGTACCCCGTTTCAAACTGAGGGTAGCCCGTAAGGTGAAGGGCGTTGACGAGGGCACAGACCTTAGGGTTGAGGGCGGGCCAGTACCACGAGGGGCCGAGGTCCGTTGAAAACCCATGTATCTGCGTACTGAGGATGCGCCCCCCGATACGGTCCCGGGCTTCCAGCAGGAGCACTTTCTTTTTTTCCGCCGCAAGGATACTGGCAGCGTAGAGGCCGCTTAACCCTCCGCCGATGATGAGGGTGTCTGCTTTTTCTATGACGTTTTCTTTCTGAATGACCATGGGGACAGCTCTTTGATAGTGGTGTAATCCGTCATGCGCTTAGACCGGATATTTCATGAAAAAATGATGGAACCAAAGTAATAAGAGATCCTTTCAGCATATGCCTCCGGTGGTCATGTCGGGGGCAAGCTTTTGAAAAGTTGAACAAACAGGTCTTAATGGTTTGTCGTGAATAACCTTTGGGCCTTGACCTTCAAAAAAATCGAGAAAGATCGACCGAAACGGAGCGCCGCACTCCGGTGCGGCTTTTTAGGCCGTCGTTGCCCGTGCCGCACAGGAGTGCGGCGCTCCAGGGGATGATCCCTTAATTACCGGGTTCCTGCGTAACATATGTTGGCGTGTGGGCGGAATCTCTATTTGGTGAAAATCGTGTATTGTTCCCTGGCCCGTGGTGTTGCCGTTCGGTTTTCAGCACGGGGCATCCTGAAGTGCATGCCACAGGGATCGGTAGACGCCCTCTTCGGCCACCAGGTCCTGGTGCGGACCCTCCTGGACGATACCCCCCCGGGCCATGACGAGGATCCGGTCGCATGCCGTTAAGGTGGAGAGCCTGTGGGCAATGGCAATGATGATGCGGTTTTTTCTGAGATTCAGGATATTGGTGTGGATGATGCTCTCGGTGAGGGGGTCCACCGCCGAGGTGGCTTCATCGAGGATCAACACCTCCGGGTCCCGGAGCAGGGCCCGGGCAAGGGAGAGACGCTGTTTCTGTCCCCCTGAAAGGGAATTCCCCTGATCGCCCAGGATGGTGTGGAGGCCCTGGGGAAGATCGTGGATCATCTCCTCTATCCCTGCCTGGCGGATGGCCTGTCGGATCTCTTCTTCGGTGGCCTTGGGGCTTCCCAGGCACAGGTTGTCCCGGACCGTTCCGTGAAAGAGAAAGGGGTGCTGGGAGACGTAGCCCACATGTTTGCGAAAGCTGGCTGCGGCAAGCTCTTCCAGATTCTTTCCATTGATGGCGATGCGGCCGGAGCTTGGGCCGTAGAAGCGGAGCAACAGCTTGATGAGGCTGCTTTTGCCAGCGCCGGTGGGCCCTGCGATACCGATAAATTCCCCTTTGTTGATGGTAAAGGAGATGTCCGAGAAGAGCTCTGGGTGGTCGGGGTAGTGAAAGCGGATCTTTTCGAAACTGACGGTCTCGGGGAGATCGTCCAGATCCATGGCGTCGGGCAGGTCGGCAAGGCGGGGCGTGATGGAAAGAAGCTCGCGGACCCTTAAGGTAGCGGCTCTGGCCTGCTGGAGCTGGTTGATGAGGAAGGTGAGGGTGAAGATGGGGACCACAAGGCGCATGCCCATGAGAACGAAGGTGGTGTAGGCGCCGAGATCCGGGCCGCCGGGCAGCTGTGTCAACCAGCCCCCGCCGCCGATGAGTAAACCGAAGGAGATTCCGGCAATGGCGTAGATAAAGGGGATGAAGTTTCGCTTGGTTTTGGCGGCGTCCACCGCCGTGTCCCGATACAGGGCGGACTCTTTTTTCAAACGATCCATTTCGCTCTGCTCGGCGCAGTATGCCTGGAGTACGGGGATTCCCTGGAGGCTGTTTTCGAGGATCCCTGCAAAGCTCCCCACGGCCCGTCGGGATTTGAGATACTGGGGATGGATACGGTGGGAAAAAACGCGCATGCATGCGACAATAAGGGGCAGGGGAAAGGCGAGGATAAGGGCCAGTCGATAATCCAGCCAGAAGAGGTACCCGTAGGTGCCCGCAAAGGAGATGACCACCCGCACGATGTTGGCGATGGTCTCTGAAAAAAAACCATTCAGAACGTCCACGTCGTTGGTGACAACGGAGAGAAGGTCCCCTTTGCTCTTGGCCTCGATGATCTCCGTGTCGATGTGAAGGATCTTGGCGAAGAGCTTCATGCGGATGTCATGACGGATGGACTGGGCAATGGTGGCCAGGAGGTAGTCGCTTGTGCTCTGGAAAACGGCAAGGCCCCCGAAGGCGCTGAAGACCGCCAGCCCGTAGAATACGAATTCGGAGGCTGCAGGGGTTCCCGTGGTCATGCGGTTGATCACAAGCCCCACAAGGGCCATGGGTAGAAGATCACAGACACGGGCGGCCATGCTGCAGCCGATGCCGGCGGCAACCCGGAGCCGGTACCGTGAGGCGTAACCGGAGAGAAGTCGCAGCCAGGGTGGAATACAAGAGAAGAGCATCGTGTTAAAACCTGTTTGTCTTAAGTTTAACCTCCGACGACAGGGCTGCCGGAGGCTTAAGCCGACCATTATTTTTCGATTACATATTGTCAAATGGCGGTGAATTGACTAATGAGCATTCCGAAGAGAGGCGTTGTGCCGCATATAAGGGCTCGGGCCACTTCATGATGCCGGCCATCTTACTGCCTAAGGAGATCTGATGATAACCAAAGAGACCCCCCTGACATCCACCCTCGAGGATTACCTGGCCGCCATTTTCCGGCTGGTCCAGAAAAACGGGGACGCCCGCTCCAACGCCATCGCAGACGACCTGGGGGTCACTCGGTCTACCGTGACCACGGCCCTTAAATCCCTTGCCGCCCGTGAGCTGATCGAGTACAGGCCCTACAGCCCCATTACCCTCACACCCTCCGGCTGGGAGCTGGGCAAGCGCATTGCCCACCGCAACGTGATCCTCCGCGACTTTTTCGGGCGCGTGCTGCAACTCCCCGACGAGGAGGCCGAGGCCACGGCATGCCGGGTGGAGCACGCCGTCACCGACGACGTGGTGCTCCAGCTTGGCCGTTTTATCCTCTACCTGAAGGAAGCAGGGTGCGATATCGACACCTGGCAGGAAAAATTCACCCTGCCGGAAAATCACGCGTCCAAGTCTTCCTGAGTGAGGTTTCAGGCTCATATGGCCAAAGACGGATCAAAAAGCGTGCCTCCGGCGGCAAGGTGAGCCACCTTGAAAGCGGGTTGCAAATGCGCTTTCCCCTTCGTTCCTCAGGGAAAATCACATTCGCCTTTCATTTAAGTCATGGCGAGGACATCGTGTTAAATAGCTGTTTGGCGAACTTTTCAAAGATTTCGCCCCCGGAGGCATCTTTAAGCGAGTTGCCTCCGGCGACGAGGTGAGCCACCTCGAAAGCTGATTGTCCTTGCGTTTTGCCCCTCGTATCTCGGGGCAAATCGCAAGGACCTTTGACTCGGGCTTCGCCCAGAATAACTCCGGCGGGTCGTTTATTGAAAAAAACTCCGCAAAAACGTTCCGGTCTCTTATTCGTTAAGCCTAAAGCAGCCGGTAAACCAAGGTACTCGAATAAACCGAAATAGCACTTGAAACCTGTTTGTCAAACTTTTCAAAAGTTTGGCCCCCGGCAGGGCCGCCGGAGGCGCTTTTTTTTGCTTTTATCCCTTCAAGCACTTTCGAAAAAATGCTTTGGCCTGTTCAAAATCCTCTTCGTTGGGGTGTTTTTTTGCCTCTTCAATACGCGCCTTGCGCTCGTCTGTCATGGGGTGCTGGTCCGAGGCCACCTTGGCCATCATCTCCAGCACCTTGGGGTCCACGCGGCCCTGGCAGAGAAATTGCCCCAGCATTTCGTTTCCTTCCATGAGGGCTTCGGCCTTGGCCCGGCAGTCGTTTGCGTGTTCCGAGTCCGGGTAGGCCCCCAGGGTTCCGAAGAGTCCCACCTTTTTCCCTTTGATTTTCTCCATGAACGTTTTGGCCTTTGCATCGGGCATGCCTTTGTCGACCCAGTAGCCGATGGCGATGACATCGTAGTCGTCCACGGCGGGTGCCTCTTCAACGGGGGCCAGGGTGCAGGGCTCGGGAAACGCCTCTTTAACGGCTTCGGCAACGGCTCGGGTGTTTCCGGTTCGGGATGAATAGACGATGAGTGATTTCATGGTTTTTTACTCCTGGTTGGTCAGTTGGTTGCGAAGGGCGTGGAACCCGGCTTTTACAGAAGGGATGAGGGTGCGTTTTTCCCGGCCTGCGTAGACGGCGAACATATGGTCGCCGTGGGTGTCGTAGAACTGCACGGAGAGGCTCTCCAGGCCGAAGAAGGGCTTTTCGAGAAAGCAGATGGCCCCGAGTTTATCCACCTTGAGGTGGCCGCCCAGGGGGTTGTTTTTATCCATGAGGTTGAAGTACCCGTGGCCGTGGGTGCCCCTGGGCAGTTTTCCTTTTACCTCGATGACGGATGTGGGGCTCTGGCGGAGAAAGGTGATTTTTTCCCAGCCGGTCATGGCCTCCCAGACGGTGTCGAAGTGTGAGGCATCCACAAAGGTGCCCATGGGGTCGGGGAGTGCCGAGACCACAGCGGCCTCGGAAATGTGGAGCTGGGCTGCCATCTGGCTGGGCATGGTGCTGGGGTTTTCGTCGATCATGTCGATAATCCTGGCTTTGATGTCCGGGGTTACGCTGTTTTTAAACATGGTGAGGACTCCTGTTGGTCTTGTGAAAAGGGAAGGCGCAGGGCCACATCGCAGGCGAGGTGGAGGAGCTCCAGGTCGTGGGTGATGACCACCACGCTGGTGCCGCTGTCCGCTGCATGGCGCATCATGTCCGCGATTCGCTGCATGTTGTGGCCGTCCAGCCCGCTGGTGGGCTCGTCCAGAATAAAGATGTCCGGTTGTTGGGCCAGGCCGCAGGCAATGACCAGGCGCTGTTTCTCTCCGCCGGAAAGAGACTGGGGGTGGCGATTCGCCAGGTGGGCGAGGCCGAAGCGGTCCAGAAAGGCAGTGAGCGTGTCGCGGTCTTCTTTGCGGACCCGGTGGGTGCCCGAGGCCATGGCCACCTCCTGGAGCACCGAGTTCATGTGGAGCTGGTGGTCTGTGTTCTGAAGGACAATGCCTGCGTGTTTCAGCAGGTGTTTTTGTTTGATTTTATCGCCGCCGATGGCGATTTCACCTTCCCGGGGCTTGGTGAGGCCCGTGAGGAGCCGGGCAAGGGTTGTTTTGCCGGTGCCGTTGTCTCCGATGATCCCGGTGACCCCCTGGGGCAGGGCAAAGGAGGCGTTGCGGTAGAGGGTGGGTCCGCTTCCATGGCCGAAGGTAAGACCTTTAACCTCTAAGTGTCCGCTCTTCGGAAGGGGGGGCAGGGTGTGCCTGGTGTCGGGGACATGGTGGGCGCGCAGGCCGTAGCGGGCGCGCAGCGCAGCGTCTTCCAGCATGTTAAATTCTCCCCGGGCAACGATTTCGCCATTGTCCATCACCACCACGTGATCGGCCACGCCTTCCAGCCAGTAGAGCCGGTGGTCCACCACCAGCACGGCGATTCCCCTGGTTTTGAGGTCCAGGATCAAGTGGGCCAGGGCATCGGTGCTCTCGGGGTCCAGGTTGGCCGAGGGTTCGTCCAGCACCACCATGGAGGGGGACAGGGAGAGGATGTCGGCCAGGGCCACTTTCTGTTTCTGGCCCTCGGAGAGCTCGTGGATGGCGGAACCCAGGATGTGCGTGATGTTGAGGTGCTCAGCGGTTTGTATCACGACCTCTTCGATCTCTTCCCTTGGTTTTCCGAGCCACTCATGGGCAAAAGCGATCTCGTCGTCCACGTTGAGAGCAAAGAACTGCATCTCCGGGTCCTGGAACACGGTGCCCACCTCCCCGGAAAGCTGGGTGAGGTTTTTTCCGGTATTCGGCATCCCGTTAAGGCGGATTTCTCCATCCAGGTTACCCTGGAAGAAGTGCGGGCAGAGCCCGTTGACCAGGCGGATAAGGGTCGATTTGCCGCAGCCGCTGGCGCCGGTGACCAGGGTCACTTCGCCCGGATTGACCGTGAGGGAGAGGTCCCGCACGGCGGGCGCTTCCTGAAACGGGTAGGTGTAGGTGACGTGCTGCAATTCGATCATGGCATGAATCCTGTGGTGGCTGTTCCCCAGCGTAGTTGAAGGTACGTGCCGGTGAGAAGGATAAGGGCAAGGCCGATAAGCGCCACGGCATCAGCCCGGGAAAAGGCCTGGGTTTTGTAGCTCACCATGGTGTTGGTCCGGGAGACGCCCTTGAGCTCGGCGGCGATGCCCAGGTCGTCGGAGCTGCGCAGGGCCCGAAAGAGAATGGGGGCCACCAGGAGCCGAACAGAAAGAACCGGGTGCCGGAGTATAAAGGCCGGGTGCAGGTTGTAACCCCGGATGCGCATGGACTCGTGGATCTGCTGCACGTCCCGGATAAAGGTGGGGACAAAGCGAATCATCACCGCCGCCGGGATGTAGATCCAGATGGGAAGCCTGAAGCTTTTAAGGGCCGTGAGAACCGTCTGGATACGTGAGGAGAGGGCCAGGGCGAGTACGGTATTGATCATGATGACCGTTCGCAGGAACGGCACCGCCATGGCACCGATCCCGGAAGCGGGAATCGTTGGGGCCATGTGGTGAATAAGGGCCATGAACCCCAGGGCGACTACCCACATGAGGGCGATGGCTGCGTAGCAGATTGCCACGACCCCGTACCGGCCCAACTCCAGCACGTAAAGGGCGCTTGCCAGTGCGAGAAACCCCATGGCGAGGGGCGATTTGATAAAGATGACGGCCACCGAGGCCACCAGGCTGATGAGGATTTTGGTGCGGACGTCGAGCCTGTGAACATGGCTTTTCGCCTGCATGGCATCAGCTGCGAATAATGCACGCATGGCGCAACTCCTTGACGAAAAAGGCACCGGAGAAGAGGCCCAGGAAGGCCCCGATATATCCGATACCCACAATGATGGCGGACATGATGACCATCTCCTGCTGTTCTCGCATGTAGAGCCAGGAAGCCCCCACGGAACTCACCTTGAAGACAATGTCGTAGAGCCCCACCCCGATGATGAGATTGGCGCTTCTGGCGTATCCTCCGAAGATCATGATGACGGCTTCGGCCACGATCCCTGCCAGGACCATGGCGGGGATGAGCACCAGGGAGCCACCCATGAGCAACAGGGAGACCAGGATGTTGACCAGGAGGAACAGGGTGAGTGCGCCGAATTTTCTGACCTTGTAGAGAAGGACGATGGCCAGTGTGGTGAACAAAAGGTTTTTGAGAATCAGGGTGATGGGGTTCATCCCTCCGCCCACAAGGGCCACCAGAAGGCTCGTCACCTTGGTGACGGCGGCAAAGATGCCTATGGTCACGAGATCCCGCATCTCCCAGTAGGGTGTTTTTTCCATGGGTATCCTCAAAACCTCCCGGCCTTTGACAGAACCGGGAGGGGTGTTTGATGGTTATCAGAAGGAGACGCCCACCCGGGCCACGGCGTGGAATCCGGCCTCTTCAAGGGTGTTGCGGGCGGTCTGGTACGATTCGTCCAAAAGGTTGTTGAGGTTCAGGGAGACATGGTACTGCCGGTCTTTTCCGAACTCGCTGCCAAAGGCGATGTTGAGGGTCTGCCAGGAGCCTTTGGTTTCAAGCGTGGTCCCTCCGGGGTTGTCGTCGTCTGTTTGTTCCAGCTCGGACTCCGTTGCCGCGCGCATCCAGAGATCGGCCCAGACGTTGGCGGGGCGTGTGGCGAGGTTTGTCTCGTAGCGCAGGCCGAAGCGTCCGGAAAGCTCGGGGGTGTCGGTTTTCCAGGTGGAGAGCTCTTCGGTCTCGAACTTTCGTTTCATCCAGGCGCCCGACGCGTAAGGCGTGAGGTGAAGGGGCACGATGGTGAAGTCGATGGAAGCTTCGACGCCGTGGGTTTTGGCTTTGTCCACGTTGTCATATGTGTAGATGTTGCCGCTGACGGGTGTTGAGTGAATGTAGTCGTCGGCGAGGTTGTAAAAAACCGCAAGGTCCAGTCCCCAGGTGTCGCTGTTGTAGCGGGCCCCGATTTCGTAGTTGGTGGAGGTCTCCGGGGAGAGGTCGGGGTTGGCCAGGGTGGTACGGCCGCCGTGGTTGGTGCCCATGAAGAGCTTGTCGAGGCCGGGGAACCGGTATCCCTGGGAGATGTTGCCCCGAAGGGTGAGGCCCTTGATGCCGTTCCATGTCAGGCCGCCGCTGAAGACCGGGTGGCTGTCCGTGGTGCTCCCGACCTTGGCTCCGGGGGCATTGCTCTCTTCGAGTTCTGATTCCACCCAGGTCTGGCGGCCGCCGAAGGTGAGGAGAATGTCCTTTGGCAGGATCCACTCATCCTGCAGAAAGAGGGCATGGGTCGTCATGTTGGCGTCGTTGGTGGTGGTGACGGGGTCCGTGGAAGGCCCGGGAGGTCCCATGGGAGGCGGGGGAAGTATGCGTCCGCCCAGGTCATCAAAGTCCTGAGTGCTCTCGGCGTCCAGGGTGTCGTGGGTGTAGGCGTACCCTGCGACGAGGTAGTGGTTTGCCGCAGGCACGATGTCGACCTGGGCGTTGGCTCCGTAGGTCTTCTGATCGTTATAGGTGTCCAGGGCATGTTTGTAGGTACCTAAACGCCCCATATTGACGACCATGCGCTGTTCGAATTCTTTTTCCGTTTTCTGGGCATAGGCATCCATGTGGATTTTGGGAACGGCGGTTGAAAGATCCTTGATATCACAGGTCAGGCCCACTTTCTGTCTGGTCCATTCGGGCAGGTGCAGGTCAAAGGGGGTTCCGTCCTGCACCGTGGGCGGGGACTCGATTTCACTGGTATAGTCCTCCACGTTCAGCCCCACAGTCAGTTTGCCGACTTCGTAGCCGAAGAAGGCACTGCCTGCAGTGGTTTCGGATCCGGAGTCCTCAATGGTGCCGCTGGGTGTTTCCCGGTCGCCTTGGTCGGAGCGGGTGCCGTTGATGCGATAACTGAAGCTGTCCTTGCTCCCGTACAGGGCCAGGCTTTCTTCAAAACCTTCCGTAGAAGAGTTGTAGGTGACGTTGGCCGAGGCCTGGATGGGCCTGGTACCCCCTTTTTTGGTGATGATGTTGACGGCGCCGCCGATGGCTTCGGAACCGTAAAGAACCGAGGCCGGGCCCTTCATCACTTCGATACGTTCGACCTGGTTGGGGTCGATGAGAAGGGGCGCGCCGTCCATGGATTTCTGCTCTGTGATCTTCTGGCCGTCGATCATGATGAGCACCCGGGCTCCGGATTCGCCCCGGATATTAATGCGCTTGGCACCGGACAGGCTCTGGTCGTAGATTTCCACGCCGGGGACGTCCTGAAGTATGTCCGCGACGGAGGTGTAGCCGTGGCGGATGATCTCTTTTTCCGTGACCACGCTCAGGGATGAGGGGATTTCGCTTAATTCACGTTCGGTTCGGGTGGCCGTGACCTTCATCTCCGAGGTGGTCTCCACCGGCTCGGCAAAAGTGGTGACTGCGGTTCCCAGGATAAGTGATGCACTCAACGCACCGGTTATCAGGGGAGAGCGCAAGGCTGAAAACAATCGCATCATGATTCCTCCGTAAAAATCGTGTCGTACAGGTAATTGATGGTTAGCTGTGCCATGGTGACCTGCCAGAACTGCCCGGCGGTCGTCAGGCGACACCATCCGTTTCGGTGGGTGAGGAGCCCGGCACGTTCCCACTGCTCGTAAAGGGTGCCCAGTGTCTCAGCCAGGGGGAGCCCGAACCGTTTTCCGAGGTCTCCAAGGTTGATCCTGCAGAGCTCCAACTCGCTGGTAATGGTCTTCTCCAGTTCGGCGTGGGCGGTCTGGCGCTGCATGGTGACAAGGGGCTTTCGTTCGTCGTCGAGCACTGCCCTGCGCCATGCGTCGTAATCCGTTTCCAGAAAGAAGAAATGGCCGTGGGCGCTGCCTCCGGCTCCGGGGCCGAAGGGCAGGCAGCAGGAGGGGCTTTTCATCATGTGGTTGTAGATGTTCCGTTCCCGTGGGGTGCGGCCCCAGTGGTTGACGGAGAGCCGGGTGTACTGTGCGTCGGCCATGAGCTCCGTGCCCCGGGCGTACATGCGCGCCCGGGTGGCCAGGTCCGCCCCCGGGGGGAAGCGCCCTTTGTCGATGGCTTTGCTCAAGGGGGTGCCGGAAAAGACCTTGAGCTGGTAAAGGTCCACGCCGTCGAGCCCCAGGCCCTGGAAGGTTCGGATATCCTCTTCCCACATTTCCATGGTCTGGTTGGGAAATCCGTAGATCAGGTCGATGATGACCGCGGCCTGGTCGTAGTCCCTCAGCCGTGCAAGGGCGGTGAGGACCGTCTTCCGGTCGGCCAGGCGGTGCATGGACTGCCGCAGCTCCGTGTCAAAGGTCTGGACCCCGATGGAGAAGCGGTTGGCTCCGCCTTTAAGACAAGCCTCCATTTTTTCCGGCCCGAAATTCCAGATGCGTCCCTCAACAGTGAGTTCACAGTCGTTTGCAAGGGGAAGGTTTTCCTGAATGGCATCAAGGATGCGTTTGAGGTCCGGGGCTTCCAGGGAGGTGGGGGTGCCCCCGCCGATATACACGGCATGGATGGGGGCGCTTGCCTGGAGGGGGCTTTCTGCTGTGGACCGAAGCTCGGCGATGAGGGCATCGGCGTAGGCCCTGCTCTGGCCTTCGTCGTAACGTTTTCGATAGAACCCGCAGTAGAGGCAGTGGCTTTCACAAAACGGCACATGAATGTAGGCCGCGGTTTTTCCGTGCCGGGGCTTTTGCGTGAGTGACGCATAGGTGGCTGGAATTTTTTCCTCTGCCACGGGGGTTGCCTTGCCTCCGGGGTGGACGGTGGTGCTCGTTGAAAACGCATCGGTAAGGGGATTGCCGGTTTCGTTTGCGTGGTAGCTGTCGATGTCGGGCAGTGCGGTCCCGAAAGGGGATGATTGGACAAGTGGTGTCATGGCGGGTTTCCCTGAAGGCTTTTTTGCGATTACAAGTTAGAGTATTCAAACTTTTTGGAAGGGAGCCTACAGAGGGTGAGAATGTCTGTCAAGAAGAAATTCGCGCCATTTATAAAAAATTACGGCAAGACTAACTTTTTATGCAAAAAGCTTCGCAGGTTGGTACCATCCACTCTTGAAAGGCCGACACCTTTCGAGATGCCGCCAGCCTGTCGGGTGTACTCTGTGCATTCGACTTGGGGTATCTAGGGGGTTGGTGTTGCCGAGGG
>NZ_FMUX01000010.1:0-101440 GCF_900101345.1 Desulfoluna spongiiphila
CCCGGCAGGGCCGCCGGAGGCTTCTTTAAGACCTGTTTGTTAAACTTTTCAAAAGTTTAGCCCCCGGCAGGGCCGCCGGAGGCTTCTTTACACCATACCCCGTGCGTGGTATGACGGTTCTCACTGCTGAAGCAGGCCTTTGGCCCACGGGACCACCCAACAGGCAGAACCCCTTACCGCACCACGGAGCCCCCATGATGTCTTCACGTCTCAACGGGTTTGGTTTCCTTGCCGGGCAACCCCACCCCGATCCGCACCGGAAAACCCTTCTTTTCATTCACGGCGCCGCACAAAACAGCCTGTTCTGGAAACACCAGGTGAGCGGGCTGGCCTCGCACTTCAACACTGTGGCCCTGGATCTTCCCGGTCACCATCAGAGCAAGGGGCCCCTGTGCACAACCGTTGAAGCCATGGCCTCAGCCGTCCTGGAGTTTGTGGACGCCGCCGGACTTTCCTCGGTGGTGCCCTGCGGCCTCAGCATGGGGGGCGGCATCGTCCTTCGGCTTCTCCTTGATCACCCGTCCCGGTTTCCCGAAGCGATCCTTGCCAATACCGGGGCCCGCCTCAAGGTCCTGCCCGATATCCTGGAGGCGGCTCGCACCAACTACGACGCCTACCAGAAAGCCCTCTTCCACTTTGTGGTTCCCGAACCCCATCGCACCCCGGCCCTCCAGGCTGCCCTCGGCACCGCCACAGAACCCGACAATGCCCCGGCTGTTGCGGACCTTTCAGCCTGCGATAGCTTTGACGTGATGCACATGCTCACCGAAATCCAAAGCCGGGTGCTGGTGCTGGCCGCGGAAAAAGATATCTCCACGCCCCTAAAGTACGGACAGCTTTTGAGCGATAAGATACCTGATGCCTCCCTTCGAATCATTCAAGGATGTGGCCATTTCTCCCCCATGGAATCCCCGGAGGAGTTCAACAATCATATTTCGGCGTTTTTCTGATGACACGGCAACGGTCAGGACACCTTTCATAACGTATGGCTGAACCAGCACGTCCCTGCCCCTGTCAACGTCGTCGTTTTTGATCACCCTGGAGTGTCGAGTCAATGAAAGTCACATGCAGCGGATGCGGCAGAAGCTATAACGTGGATGATGAAAAAATCCCCGAGGGGCGACGAATCGAAACCCCCTGTCCGGGATGCAAGACCCCCATTGTGGTGGTAAAGCGCGGAGTGGATGCGCAGTGCAAAGAAGCAGCCCACGGACTGCCCGACCACGGAGAGGCCCTCCTCAGAAAAATCGTTCGGGAATCAAGGGCCCTGCCCCCCATGCCCGAGGTCATGGGAAGAGCCATCACCGTCCTGGCCGATGAGACCTGCGGATTCAACGAAATAGGCGAGGTGATCAAAACCGACCAGGCCCTGGCCACCCGGGTCCTTAAGATTGCCAACTCCGCGTACTACAGCCTGAGCGTTCCCGTATCCACGGTGAAGCAGGCGGCCGCCATCATGGGCTGCCAGGCCATTTCCGATCTCATCACCGTGGTCAGCACCTCCAAGATGCTGGGGAAAAACCTTTCGGGCTACAGGCTCTCTTCACGCCAGATCTGGGAACACAGCCTGGCTTGTGCCTACACCTCCCGGCTCATTGCCGAAGCCAAGGCCCCCTCCCTTGCCAACGATGCCTTCAACGCAGGCTTGATCCACGACTCCGGCCTGCTGATGCTCGACCCCTTCATCGGCATGCTCAAGCCCGCCTTTGACGAGGCCATGAAACAGGACGGCACCACCTTCTGCGATGCGGAAAAAGAGCTCTTCGGGTTCACCCACGCAGAGGTGGCCGGTCTCTTCTTTCAGAAGTGGAACCTCCCCAAGGTCCAGACCGAAGCGATCCGCTTTCAGCACACCCCCGAGGAGGGAAACAGCCCCCTGGCCCACATCATCCACGTGGCCGATGTCATCGCCATGGGCATCATGGAGAGCCCTGACCCCACAGGCGCCCACAGCCGCACCAACCCTGTTTCGGTGCAGGAGCTGGCCCTCTCGCCCGAGGAGATGGAAGAGATCGGCGCCAGGGCCAAAGGGGCGGTGGCCTCGGTCACCCAGTCCCTGGACTGACCCGCCCTCGCCCTCGGCAAAGGCAAATTCGGGCCCGTCGCCCAAAAAAATCTATCCCGCCCCCCCACAGCCCAACCCGCTGTGGGAACGGAACATTTCGCCTGCCGCAGGCACAACGCGGGGGGTTGCCCGGCCCTGCCGGTACATTTTCCAATTGACAGACCCACCCGGTTTTCCCTATGTAAAGAGCCACGCGTCACCGCAGTCCTGCTGCGGTCGCCACCCGGTTTCGGGGCTGTAGCTCAGCTGGGAGAGCGCATGACTGGCAGTCATGAGGTCAGGGGTTCGATCCCCCTCAGCTCCACCAAATATAAAAAAGCCTGCTGATAACATATCAGCAGGCTTTTTTTGTCTTGTACCGATTCAAATTGCCTCCGGCGGCCCTGCCGGGGGCCAAACGTTTAAAAAGTTTCACAAACAGCTTTTAAGCAAGCCTTTCCAGGATCCGCCGAAACAATGTCGCCTTTTTCCATTAGGAAAGTTTTTTGCGGAGCTTTTTTTTAAAAAAAGCGACCCGCCGGAGGCAAGCTGAACAGTCACCATCCCCATTGCATTTCATTTTAAAGGGGACTGTGATTTGACCCGAGGAACGAGGGGCAAATCACAGTCGCAACCCGCTTTCAAGGTGGCACACCCTGCCGCCGGAGGCTGGTTTTTATTCCCTGCCTTTTTTGTAAAACACCCAGGTCGCGGTGATAAAATAGACCAGGGTCAGACCGAGCAGAATCGTTACATCCCCAGCCACATCCCCCAGACCGGCCCCCATGGTGGAAACCCTTAAAAAACCATCGATACCCGCAGTGCTTGGGATCACGAGAGAAGCAGCCCTCAGCCAGGCCGGAAGGGCCTCCACCGGCCAGGAGATGCCGGAGAGAAAAATCGCCGGCATGGAGGTGCCGATGAGCACAAACAGGCTGGTCTCCCGGTGGGGAAAAAGCACGGACAGGGTCAGGGCAAAGAGGATGACGGCGGCCAGGAACAGGGCCATCATCAGGGCCATCTCAAAAACGGCACCCCGCTCCACAAAATCGTAGAACCGGTGCAACACCCCGAAATAGGCCAGGGCGTGGATGCTGTAGAGGAGCAGATAGGCCGCAAGCTTTGCCGACACCATGGATACCGCCCCGAAGAGGCCCGGGCCTGCTGAAAACCAGGCGCTGTCCCCGGCCTCAGACCGCGCCCCGGCCACCATCCCCACCCCCATGAGCAGGGTCTGTTGAAGGATCAGGGCAAACACCAGGGGCACCACATAGGTGCCGTACCCCCCTGCGGGGTTGAAGAGCTGAACAATCTGCAGGGGAAGGGGATCCATGGCGGCAAAGGCCGCCTCCCCACCCAGACCCGCCGCCCTCAGTCGCTTGATCTCAATGCCTGCCGAAAGGGTTTTGGAAGCGGTCAAAAGCCCCGTGGCCACCTGCCGATAGGTAAAAAAACTCAAGGCCTCGCTCCATACGCCCACCTCGGCCTTTTCTCCTTTAAGGACCTTGCCCTGGAACCCTTCGGGTACGAGAAGGATGCCCTGGACCTCTCCGGCACTGCACAGCGCCTTGGCCTCGGCAAGGGTGGCGGTCCGCCGGGCCACCCGCACCCTGTCCCCTGCACCTGCCATGCGGATCAACTGCCGGGAGAGGCTGGAGTGGTCCAGGTCCACCACGGCCACCGGCACATGGGTCTGCACCTCCGGCGAGTAGGGATACGGATAAAAAAACGCGTAGAGCGCCACTGAGCCCAGCAGCAGCAAGCGGGTAGACGAGTCCCTCAACGTAAGGCTCAGCTCGTCTGCAATCAATCGAAACCAGTTCATGCCATCCCTCCTGCGCTGCCCGGCACCGGCTCACCTACGGCCAGCCTTCGAATAAGCCTGGCCCAGGCCGGGGCCCCGCACACCAGCCCGATGGCCACAAGGGCCCCCAGGGTATTCACGGAGCCTCCGGGGTCAAGTCCCTTTAAGGCCTGCTCGTTGATCAACCGCACCATGTGGGTCAAGGGCAGCGTGGCATGCCAGATCCGTGCGGCAAGGGGCATGGCCGCCGCGGGAAACGTGACCCCTGCAAAGACAAAGGCCGACCCCGCGTAAAGACTCATCATGCTCACCGCCTTGGCCAGCTCCCCGGTAAAGGCCACCAGAAAAAGGGCGGCTGCCTGACAGGCCGCAACAAAAAGAAAGGTGCCTCCCATGAGCGTTGCCACGCCATGGGGGCGAGGAAGTTCCATGGCCCCGAAAAAAAAGGCCAGCATGGCCCAGCACACCAGGGTAAACCAGAGCGTCAGGGGCAAGAGCTTCCCGAAGAGGGCCAGGTGAACCCGCCCTTGGGCCGCCCGGAGCCATCCGGGCACCGTTTCCCTCTTCATCTCTTTTCCCACGCTCCAGACCGTGGCGCTCATGATAAAAATTTTCATGAGAAAGGGGCAGATGGAGGCATACAGGTACCACCGGTAATCAAGGTTGGGGTTGTATAGAATCCGGGACGCGACATGGATGCCCGAAAGACGCTCCCTGGCCCGGGTCTCGGGCATCCCCTTTGCCAGGTTCACCTTCAGCTTCACTCCGGCAGACACCCCGGAAAAAACGTTCAGCATGGCCCGCTTGATCACCCCGGCGGGCAGCATGATCTGGTTGTTGATATAAAACCGCGATGCCGGAGCCCTGCCGGACAGCACCTCCCGTTCCATCCCCTCGGAGAGCACCAAAAGGCCGTAGGCCCTGCCGGAGAGTACCGCCCGACGCCCCTCCCCCAGGTCCTCCACCGAAAACAGGGCCATGGAAGAGCTGGCATCTGCCATGCGGATGATGGACCGGGAGAGGGCGGTCCTGTCCATGTCGCACACGGCCACCGGCAGGTTTTCCGGGCTCCCCTGCTGGAACATGGCGGTAAACAGGCCAAAGGCGGCAAGGGGGAACACCACCATCAGCAGGCGAAACAGCCTGTCGGACAAAAAGGCCCGCCACTCCCGGCCCACCACCTTTGCAACACGCTTTGCGGCATCCATATCAGCTGCCCATGTCCCAGGTCACCACGGCGCTCATGCCGGGACGCAAGCCGTCGATTGCCCCCTCGGGGACGGCACGCACCTCAAAGGTCTTCATGTCGAAATCACCGGTGGCCTTGGTGGCGTGCCAGGTGGCAAAGGCTCCAAGGGCTGCGATGTGATTCACCCGAAGGGCCACCTCCCGGTTTCCCAGGGCGGGGATCTCCGCGTGGAGGACGCTCCCCATGCGGATGCCGGCCAGGAGGTCTTCCCTCAGGTTAAAGGTGACCCACACATCGGAAAGATCCACCAGGGTCACCACCGGGCACCCGGTGGCGGCCAGCTCACCGGGGTCCACCACGATGTCGGATACCTCGGCGGACCGGGGTGCCTGGAGCCGGGTCTCCTGCTCAAAGGCCGTCACTTCGGCAAGGGCACCTGCGGCCTTGTTCACCAGGGCCCGGGCCGCCTCCTTGTCCTCTTGACGAGCCCCCTTTTCCGCCATCTCATACGCGGCGCGGGCCGCCTCGGCACTCTGGCGGGCCGCCTCCATACGCGCCACGGCTTCGTCGAGTTTCTGGGCAGGCAGCACCCCGTCCGCATGCAATGTCTTGACCCGTGTGTGGGTCTTCCGGGCCAGTTCCAGCCCGGCTTTTGCCTTGTTCCAGAGATTTCGCGCCGCCCGGATCTCCTCTTCCCGAGCCCCGAAGTTGGCCTTGTCCAGTTGGGCCGTGGCCCCTTCCACCGCCGCTTCAGCCTGACTGAGCTTGGCACGGATCTCGGGGCTGTCCAGCACAAACAGGAGCTGCCCTTTTTCCACCTGCTCTCCCCGGGAAACCAGCACCTCGGAGACCCGGCCGGGCACCTTGGAGGCCACATCGATCCGGGTGGCGTCCACCTCCCCCTGCACCACCAGGGGGGCGGGCTTCATGGCCAAAAGAAAGGCGGAAGAGCAGGCGATGCCGAGCCCCACCAGAACCATCATCACGGTTGTGTATTGTTTCTTCATCAGAAGGTCACCTCCTGTTCCTTGTCGTTGCGATACGTGTGAAAAGCCGTGGCCAGCCCCGCCGTCTCCAGAAGCCGGGCAAGGGCCACGTCGTAACCATAGACAGCCTGCAGTTGCTCGATCTCCACCCCGGACAGGGTAAGCCGGGCATCCACCACATCCAGCGAGGTGGCATAGCCCTCCTCAAAGGCCCGGGTCTGGACCCGCACCGCCTCCTCGGCCAGAGCGCGGGAGGTTTTCAGCGCATCGTGCTGCTCCAACTGCGCCACCACCTCGTGGTAGAGCTTCTCCGTCAGGGTTGCGATGTCTTTTTTCGCCTGGGCGGATATGTGCGCCACCTGTGATGTCCGCACACGGGCCGATCGAAGGCGGTTCACCGACGAGAAGCCTTCAAAAAGAGACATCTCCATGCCCACGCCCGCCGCCCACTCGGGCTCAAGCATGGTGAGATCGTCGGTCACCAGCTCCTGCCGGGCAAAAAGATAGACCTTGGGAAGGAGGGTCCCCTTCTCCGCTTTGACACCGGCCCTTGCCTGCACCCCTTTTTCATCGATTTGCTGCAACATGGGGTTCAAGCGCAGGGCCGCAGAGACAAAATAATCCATGGGCTCAATGTCCCGGGTCAGAAACAGGGGGGAGACAGGGTGAATCGTCCCATGGACGCCCTCTTCCCCGGCCAGCAGGTTGACAAGGGCCGTCTCGGCGATGGCCTGGTCCCGCACGGACCGCTTCAGCAGGCGATCGGCTTCAGCCCGGGCCACCTCCGCATGGAGACGCTCCGAACGGGAGATCATCCCCTGGGCCTCCAGCTGCCTGGCCTCCGACACATGCTGCTCCATGCCTTCCAAATAGGAGGCCCGAACCTCCACCACTTTTTTGGCAAACCGAAGGCCGTAGTACCGCGTCACCATGTCCCGCATCAACCGGTTTCCCGTTGCCCGGAGCTGGGCCCCGGCTTCCTGCACCCTGGAGGAGGCCGCCTGGTTGGCCGCCTGGATCCGCCCCCCCGCATACAGGGGCAACGAGGCGGTGATGCGCCCTTTGACGAAGGTGTCGTTCTGGACCGGCATGGTGAACGCAGGCACATAGGCCAGTCGGGGATCCCCGGGGCTTCCCGTGATAGGATTCGGCCCGTGGAGAAAGCTCATGGCGTCATGAATACCTGACAAATCGATCTCAATGGGTTCATCGATGCGCGTCCAGCGCATGGTGGCCGCCACCGTGGGCAGGTGAAGCCCGAAGGCCGCCTCCTTTTCATACTCTTTGGCCGCCTTGGCCTCCCGGGCCGCGGCCAGGGTGTCGTTGCCCGCCTCCATGCTGGAGAGGGCCTCATCCAGGGTGAGCTCGCCCGCCGTGCCGACCGCCGTCCAGAGAAACGCCACAGATAAAAGCACCAGCCATGCCCCTGCAAAACGTCGCTGCCAGTCCATCACACCAGCACCCCCCGTCGAATGATGGCCTTGATATGGGTGCGCAGGGTGGCCCAGTCATTCTCCTGGTCACTCGTCACCCGTTCGTACAGGGACTTGCGGATCCCCCCGAGGATGAAATCACAGATCACCGACCCGGGGAGATGGGGGTTCATCACCCCTTCGGCCTGGCCTTCCGTCAAAATGGAGAGGAAAGCCCCCTGGAATTCGGTGTAGTGACGGGAAAAGCTCACCTCTTTGTTTTTCATAAAGTTGTTGAACTCATTTGCAAAGACGATGATCAGGTGCCTGTCGCCGGTCAGCACGTCAAAGATCAGGTCGATGGCGGCCTCCAGCTTCTCCCCGGGACCAAGGTCCTCCCGCTCTGCCAGGGGCATCAACCCGGCCCAGTCCTTTTTCCAGAGCACTTCGAAAATCCGATCCAGGATATGGTCCTTGTCACTGTAATAGGTGTAGAGGCTTCCCGCACTCACCCCGGCCACTTCGGCTATCTTGGCCATCTTGGCCTTGTGAAAACCGTACTCGCTGATCACCTGAATGGCCGCCTTGTGAATGGCCTGCTCTTTGTCAACGCTGACTGCCACGTCTCTGTCCTCCCGATACATGGGGCCGGTTCCCGGCGGCCCTGAAGATGGCCCGCAATAATGCTGCGGGCCCTGTTTTGAACCGTGGTTCAATATCTGATTATTGCATCCCCGATTCGATCTCTATAGCCGGTGCATCCGCTCAGCCGGACGCCCCTTCAAAAACGATTTTTTATCGAACAATTGTTAGTTTGTGGAGTCAATAGCCACTGCCTGCCCACACCGGCCGGGACGTATCGCCAGCCCTGCTTGCAATATTGAATATTGAACCACGATTCAATCTAAGGCTGCCCAGAGATGCTGTAAAGGGGCGAACGCCGTTTTTTTTCTGGATATCGAATCCCCGATCCGATAGGCTCCCCCATGGATTCCCTGTTGGGGAACCATTTTGTAATCCATCGGCCTGTGGTATGATGAATCAACCCTTTACCGAAGCGCCACACCCCCTCTCCTTAGTTGCGGAAGGGGCGAAACCCGTAGGTTTCACCCAACACTGGTGCGCCTGATTCAGATGCGGTCTCTCGAATGCCGGTGCCCGAAATGCCTCAAGGGCACCTTAGCGGCTTTGCTGCCGCGCGTGACCGTACCCTGCGGAGAAGCGACATACCCCGCTTCAGGCTTTCCTAGGCCATCACCGCCATCCGCCGCGCGACAATCCTGAGGCCTTTTAAGGAACGCACCATGGAGATGCAACTCAAAACCACCCGAATCCTCGTCGTGGACGACGACCCGGCAACCCTCCTGCTCCTCAAGCGAACCATTGAAAAACAGGGCGCCCAGTGCCTCACCGCCACCTCGGGGGAAGAAGCCCTTACCGTCATGCGCACCACCCCCATGGACCTGGTGCTCACCGACATCCACATGCCGGGCATGGGGGGGCTGAGTTTTCTGAAACAGCTGAAAGAAGAGATCCCGGTGGACGTGGTGGTGATGACCGGGGACATCAAGGGATTTCGATACGATACCATCATCCACATGGGGGCCGTGGACTTTCTGGTCAAACCCCTGGAACTCAACGAGGTGGTCCTCAGGCTGCAACGGGTTATTCGGGAAAGGCGGTTGATGCGCGAGCTGGAGAGGGCCCACACCACCATCAAGCACTCTTATCTTGATACGGTCCGTCGCCTCGTGGTGGCCGCCGAACACAAGGACGAGGGCACCGGGGACCACATCGTCCGCATGGGAGACTACTGCGTGCTTTTGGCCAGCATGATGGACCTCCCCGATGACTTCATAGAGCTCCTGCGCTACGCCTCCCCCATGCACGACATCGGAAAAATCGGGATCCCCGATGCCATCCTCTCCAAACCCGGTCGCCTCACCGATGACGAGTTTGAAATCATCAAGACCCACACCACCATCGGCGCCAAGATCCTTGCCAACTCAAGCTCCGAAGTGATCCGACTCGGGCAGGACATCGCCCTGTCCCACCACGAGCGCTGGGACGGCAGCGGGTACCCCAGGTGCCTCAAAGGGGAGGCCATTCCCCTGGCCGGCCGCATTGTCTGTGCCGCCGATGTCTTTGACACCCTCACCTCGCGACGGCCTTACAAATCCATCTACCCACCCCATGTGGTCTATGAATTCTTCGAAAAGCAGCGGGAAGAGCACTTCGACCCGGATATTGCCACCCTCATCCTGGACAACTTCGACCACTTCATTGCCCTGGCCAACCTCAACCAGGCCGACCCCTATCCGGGAGACTCGGACCTCTTCTTCCTGAGTGAACGGGACATCGCGGAAATGCGATAGTCGCACCAAAGGGACGGACCGAAACAATCCCCGGGATGTTTTCCGGTGTCGTCCCTGTGCCAAGGACACAGCCCCCCCTCACACCGAATGCCCTGTTCCCGCCAACATACCGCACGGTTATAAACGACGTTAACATTGACGATCCCGGATCATCACCTGTCAACCAGAAACCACTGAAAAATCTTCATATCTCTACTAATGATTTGATTTCCCGGATTTGTCGCTGTAGTATATGGTTTACAAACTAAATTGCTTTTGATTGATATATGAAGCAGTCGCTACGCCCCCCCCGGAGCGACTCATGCGGATAAAAAATGAAATCAATGAATTAGATTTTACGTACAAACCAATCCATACCACAGAGACTCGATACCAACCACAAACTCGGCTACCAAACATGACACCAAAACGACTTAACCCCATTGCGGGCGCTGCCCTTCGCTTTGTTTTCTATATCCTTTGCCTGGGAACCATGGTTCTTCTGGTGACCTGGGAAGCCAAAAGGCACACAGGAGACATCCTCTTTAATGAGAATTCAATCCTTGAGAGCCTTCAGGCCACCCTTCTCTTCCTCACCGCGGCATCGGCCTACCTGGCAGGCCACCTCAACGACTCCGACAGCCCCCTGGCATCGCTCCTTGTGGGTGTCGCCAGCATCGCAGCCATCCGCGAATTTGATTTTGCCCTGGACCGGTATGTCTTCGACGGTGCCTGGCAGGCCATGGCGCTCATCGTCGCCGCCTTTACCTTTATCCACGCCTGGCATCACCGAACGGCGTTAAAAGAGGCCGTCCTCAGCTTTATAGGGCGCCCCAGCTTCGGGGTCATGGCCGCAGGCGGCATCACGGTTCTGGTTTTCTCTCGCCTCCTCGGACGGCAGGTGCTCTGGCAGGCCGTCATGCATGAAGGGTACATGCGGTCCGTTAAAAACGCGGTGGAAGAGAGCTGCGAACTTCTGGGCTACAGCCTGATCTTCTTCGGGACCCTCGAATTTCTCTACGAAGCGATCCTCGCCAGAAAAAATGCCCGCCACACCGCACCGAACAAGGCCCCCCAGGCACCCAAAAAGGACAAGGCATCCCCATACCTCCGGAAAAACTCCGGACTCCACTTTTAGTGCCCCTCCCCAGGCCTCCCCGGAGGCCTGGCGCGATGCCCTCGTTTCACCCGGATATTTCATGAGAAAACGACCAGGGACTCGTGAATGCCCCCCCTTCTGCAGAAACTCTCCCCATGCGTTTCCAGTGCCCACCCCCGGCCCCCAGGGCCAACGCATTTAAATTTTGCCTCCGGCGGCCCTGCCGGAAGCCAACCCTTTTAAAATTTTAACAAACAGACATTGAATGCCATATTGGTTCATTCAAGTGTACTCGTATTTCGATTGATCTCGCCTGATGTGCAAGGCAACCGAAAAGTTTTTGCGGAGCTTTTTTCAAAAAAGCGACCCGCCGGAGGCAACTTGCAGTTAAATACGTTTGCCCTGCCCCGTCCCCCATTCCCCCTTGATATTTCTATCCGCCAAAGATAAGAGTTTAACGTTACACGGCATGATTGATACATTTCACACCCCACTACCAGGGCCCATGCAAAAAACAAACATACGAATTCCATAAGAATGCCGCTGTGAGTTAACCCCAGAAGCGGGGGTTAAATCGCTGCGGCAACCAGCTGTGAAGGTGGCCTACCTTGCCTCCGGAGACATCGATTTCTGTATGTTTTTTTTTACGCCAGCCCCTCACATGGAGACACCCACCCATGAACCGATTCCTTCGACTGATCCTCGTCAATGCATTCCTCTTTTTTCTCCCGGCAGCCCTTTTGGCAGCCCCGTCGGGAAAAGTGATCATCTTCCACGCTGGCAGCCTCACCGTCCCCTTTGCAAAAATCGAAAAGAACTTTGAGGCGATCCACCCGGATATCGACATCCAGCGGGAAGCCGGAGGCAGCACCAAAATGGCCCGCATGATCTCCGAGCTGGGAAAACCCGCCGACATCATGGCCTCCGCCGACTACGCCGTCATCGACAAGGGCCTTGTCCCGGCCCATGCCGACTGGAACATCCGCTTTGCCACCAACCGCCTGGTCCTTTGCTACACCGAAAACAGCCAGTATGCAGGAGAGATCACCGGGGCCAACTGGCATGAGATCCTCCAGCGCAAAAACGTGGTCTGGGGCCACTCCGACCCCAACCTCGACCCCTGCGGTTACCGCAGCGTCATGGCCCTGAAACTGGCTGAAACCCACTACGGACAAAAAGGGCTCTATGACAGCCTCATTGCCAACCGCCCGAAAAAAAACATCCGCCCGAAATCCGTGGAGCTGATCTCCCTGCTCAACACCGGCAACATGGACTACGCCTTTGAATACCTCTCCGTGGCCGTCCAGCACGGCCTCAACTACGTGGAGCTCCCCGCCACCGTCAACCTGGGGGATTACCGCTACGACGACACCTACAAAACAGCCGAGGTAAAGGTGACCGGTAAAAAACCCGGCACCTTCATCACCCGAAAAGGAAAATCCTGCACCTACGGCATCACCCTGGTCAAAGACGCCCCCAACAAAGAGGCCGCCGTCCTCTTCCTCGACTACCTCCTGGACCCCGAAAAGGGCCTGAAGGTCCTCAAAGAGATGGGCCAGCCCCCCTTTGTCCCCTGCCGGGTTCCCTCCGATGCCGCCTTGAGCAAGCTGCCCGCCGATCTTAAAAAAAGGGTTGAAGTGAACATGTAGGGCAACACATGCAACTTGCCTTCTATGGTTAAAGTCGGATGAACCACAGGGTCAAGAGGGTTCAGGAAAAAACAAAAAGATGCCTCCGGCGGCGAGGTGTGCCACCTCGAAAGCAGGTTGCGAACGCGATTTGCCCTTCGTTCCTCAGGGAAAATCACATTCGCTATTGATTCAGATGATACTGAATCTGTTTTTAAAACCTGTTTATCAAACTTTTCAAAAGTTTGGCCCCCGGCAGGGCCGCCGGAGGCATCTTTAACTTGGTTGTCTCCGGCGGCAAGGTTTGCCACATTGAAAGCAGGTTGTGAATGCGTTTGTCCCCTCGTTCCTCGGGGAAAATCCCATCCGCATTTAATCCAGGTTGGTCTGAAACTGTTTGCCAAAACCTGTTTGTTAAACTTTTTAAAAGTTTAGCCGCCGGAGGCTATGTCGAGCTGAACAGCCACAATAAAAAGGCGATTTTCGTGAAACGATCCTTTTCCCGCGTTCATTCAGGGCCGGTTCTCTGGCTCATGGTGTCTGCCAGCGTGATGGTGGCCCTGGTGATCCTGCTGCCCCTGATCCAGATGGTCACCGGGCCCACCCTTGCCCACCTGGCCGAAGCCATAAAGGACCCTGACGTGCGCGGGGCCATCGGCCTGAGCCTGGGCACCTCCTTTGGGGCGGCCACCCTCTGCCTTGTCTTCGGTACCCCCTTTGCCTACCTGCTGGCCCGAAAAAATTTCCGGGGCAAGCACCTGGTGGAGAGCATCGTGGACCTTCCCATCATGATCCCCCACCCGGTCATCGGCATCGCCTTTCTGGGCATCGCAGGAAAGGGCCATTTTATAGGCGATCTGATGCACGCCCTGGGCATTCGCATCATGGGCACCACCACGGGCATCGTGGCGGTCCTCACCTTTGTGGGCCTGCCGTTTTTCATCGGCAACGCGGTGAGCGGGTTCAAAAAGGTACCGGAACGCCTTGAAAACGTGGCCCGAAGCCTCGGTGCCTCCTTTCCCCAGACCTTCCTGCGCGTCACGTTGCCCCTGTGCTGGCGCTCCATCCTCGTGGGGTTTATCATGAGCGCGGCCCGCGCTTTGAGCGAATTCGGCGCCGTCATCATCGTGGCCTACCATCCCATGACCGCACCGGTCATGGTGTACGAGCGATTCACCGCCTACGGCCTCTCCTACTCCCAACCCGTGGCCTTCTGGCTTATTGCGGCAAGCCTCCTGCTCTTTGTGGCCTTGCGGTTCCTCACCCTGCGCGGAGAAACAGCGGAATGATCAAAATCACCAACCTCTCCATCCATCTTCCCGACTTTGCCGTCCAAGGGGTCTCCCTGGCCATCACCCCCGGAGACTTTTTCATTCTCCTGGGCCCCACCGGGGCAGGGAAAAGCCTGATCCTGGAAGCCCTGGCTGGCCTTGTGCCCATCAATGACGGTTCCCTGCACCTCAACGGCCACGAGATCACCCACCTGCCCCCGGAGAAACGCCACCTTGCCATTGTCTACCAGGACGGCGCCCTGTTTCCCCACCTCACCGTGGAAGAGAACATTGCCTTTGGCCTGCGCTACCAAAAAAAAGAGGCGGACGATGCCTGTCAAACGGTCCATGACCTCATGGACCGCCTGGGCATCACCCACCTCAAAAACCGAAAGCCAAAAACCTTGAGCGGCGGTGAAAAACAGCGCACCGCCCTTGCCAGGGCCCTTGCCGTAAAACCGGATGTCCTGCTCCTGGACGAGCCCTTGTCCGCCCTGGACCCCGTCACCCGAAAAGAAATATCTGCCCTTCTGAAAACCCTCCACCACGAGGAAAACATGACCTGTCTCATGGTCACCCACGACTTTGACGAAGCCCGGTACCTCGGCCAGTCCATGGCCGTGATCCGTGACGGCCGCATCGAACAGTCCGGCCCCGTCCACACCCTCTTCCACCACCCCAACACACCCTTTGTGGCCCGATTCCTGGGCGCGGCCACAGGGTAAAACAAAGAAAAAATGCGCCTCCGGCGGCAAGGTGAGCCACCTTGAAAGCTTATTTCCGCAACGCTTTAACCATAGAAGGCTGCTTTTCCACCGACGTCATCCTCGAATGACATGCTTAACAGTCACTGTTCAGGCAAAAGATGCAGCGGGCAGACCGGTTTCCGTGCGGATGCGGGAGACGATGGCTTCAAGGGCGGGGGCGTCAAGAGCCGTGATGTGGGATAAGCGGGGCTGCCGGGCCACGGTGTAGACCTGGACCCCGGCAATGACCGCCCCGGCTTCCGTAAGGCGATTCAGGCACCCGATGTAGCGGTCCACGGCCTCGTCGGAAGGGGGCTGTCCCCACCGCTTCATGAACATGGACTGAAGGGTGACGGGAAGGACCCGGCTGGCATCGAAGATGTTCTCTTCCAGTTTTTCGAGGGGAAAAAGGGTGCTGTTGATGCGGGTCATGCGCTCCTGGTCCCCGGCATCCAGCTTGATCCATACTTCGCCCCCAGCGGCAGCCAGACGGGCCAGAGCCCGCTTTCCCCAGGGGCGATGGATAAAGGTGCCGTTGGTGATAACCACCACGGGGATATCGGCAAACCCCAGGGCGTCCAGGGTGTCTGCGGCCAGATCGATGCAGTGATCCAGGCAGCGGACGGCCATGGGTTCGCCGTTTCCGGCAAAGGTGACATCCCGCAGGGCCGGGGAGTGGGGTGACAGATCGGAGAGCATCTGGTAGAGCTCCTGGCCTAAAGCTTCCGGATCCACCTGCGCCGCTGCGGCCGGTGCGCTCCGGTCCACCTCACAGTAGATGCAGTTATAATTGCAGCGGTTGTCCAGGCTCAGGTTGACCCCGATGGAAAGGCCCCGGGAACGGCGGGAGATCACCGGGTAAATATAGCTGAAGTGGCCGTAGGCCCTTGAGTGGCGTACCGTGGAAAGTTGAGAGCGTTGGGTAAACACGAGACATTCCTCACACATGGCAGGCCCCTGCCGAGGCCCGGAAAAACGATCATGCCAGGGGGACGAAAGCCAAGGGTCCTATCCCCCTCTTTTTTTGATATCTGATATACCACAAAATTCGGACCGCCATCCACCCTTTCCCAAAAAAAACATTACCCGCAGGAGGGGTAGCGTCATCAAAGGGTTACCTGGGCCTGCTTTCGGATCACCACCCGGTTCCTCCCCGCCTCCTTTGCTGCGTAAAGGGCTTCATCGGCCCTGCCGATCAGCCTCTCCCGCGAGTCGCCCGGCCTCGGGACCACCACGGCACCACCGACGCTGATGCTCACGTGCCCCCAGGGCAAGGAAGGATGGGTGATGCGCAAGGCCCCCACCCTTCGCCGCAGGGACTCTCCCACGACGGCCAGGGCATCGGTGTTTCCCCCCGGACAGATCACGGCAAACTCTTCCCCGCCATAGCGCGCAACCACCTCGCCTTGGCGCCGTGCCACGGCCCCCAGGGCACCCGCCACCTGCTTCAGGCAATCGTCCCCGGCCTGATGGCCGTAGGTGTCATTGTAAGCCTTAAAAAAATCGATATCCACCATCAGCAGTCCCAGGGGCGCCTCCCCCCGCATGGCCCGCCGCCACTCCCCTTCCAGGGCCTCGTCAAAGGCCCGCCGGTTGCTCACGCCGGTGAGCCCGTCGAGGTATGTGATGGTCTGCAGCCGGCCGTTGGCCTCAAGGAGTTCCCGGTTCGTCTCCTTGAGCTGCCGGTGCTGCTCTTCCATGGTACGACTCGTCAGATAGCCCCCCACGCGATCGGAAAAGCGGAACCGAACCATGATCAGCCCCACAAGGGCGGTAAGTACCACATCTCCGATATCGAACCAGGAAAACCCTGTCCACCCGCCTGTCCATGCCGAACCAAGAAAAAAAAACAGCAGGGCGCACAGGTAAAGCCCCAGGGAAAACATGGGGGTAATCACGATGAGAAGGGAGCTTAAAAGAAGGACGGTTTCAAACACAAAGGGGGTCCCCGCAAGGATGGCCGTCCATGCGGCCCCGAACATCAGAAGAATCAGGTTCAGGCGATGGATAACAAAGAGCCGGGGAGACTCATAAAGGAACCGCCTGGCGTAAAACGAGATACCCACGGTGAGAAGCGGGGGCAGGAAAACCACCCCGAAAAAAAGACCCCGGTCCATGGCAGGCACCACAGCGGAGAGAAGCGCCCCCATGTCTTCCGTAAAGCCCACCCACAGAAGAGACAAAAGGTACTGGGCGATGACCAGAAGGGCAATGGCCTGCTCGCGGACAACGTTGTGCCGTGCGGCCCGGTGGTTGAACCCCGGCACATCCCGTGGCGGAATATCTTTTCTGTTTTTCAGGTTGCATCGCATCGTGGTCCCCCTTTTTATTCCGGCCCCGGCACACTTCGCGTCATCCCATACAGGCCTGCCGCTGTCATGTTCTATCGGATGAACGCTCACGGAACATGAGAGGGTTTTTTACAAGGGCCCGGCACGAAAACGCCGTCGCCGTTAAAAGGGCGCCCCGGCGGCCGGGGGCACCAATCCGATGAACTTTAAGGACAAAACGGTGGCCCTCACCGGATGAGCCCACGGAATTCACCTTCCGTCACCGATTCACATTGCAGGGAATAGAGCGCTGGAGTATGGTAAGAAAATACCCCCTGAACAACCAAGGAGTGCATCATGGATATTCAAATCGGCATCGGCATCGGCCCGATACATTTCGGCCAGGAAGAAGAGAGCGTGACCGAACACCTGGGCCTTCCCGAATCCCGGGAATACATCGAATTCGAAGATGCCCTGGGAGACGGCACGAAAGTCCTTGGATACTATGGGGACGGCCTCGTCTTCAATTTTGACTCCGACGACGACTTCCGGCTCTCCACCATCGCCATCCGCGAGCCGGGGCACACCCTCTTCGGCACCGACCTCTTCGGCCTGAACAAGCTGCAGGTCCTTACCCACCTTGCCGGGCATATCGACGAAGAGCCCCAGGAAGAGGTCCACACCGAAGACGACGCACCGGATTACCTGCTGGTGGAATACGTGGACCAGAGCCTCTTTCTCTGGTTTGACGCCGACACCCTGGTTGAGATTGAAATCGGCTACAGGTTCGACAATGATGAGCCCGTCTGGCCGAAGAAGGCTTAAGCCGTAAGCAGGCCCTTCCCCTCACCGAGGGGTACAAGGCCCCCCCGACAAAAAAGCGGCGTGAGGATCCTCCGCTTTTTTTCTTGACAAAAATAGTTAAGCACCTTTACCATTGCCCCATGAAACAAAAAGAAGCCCCCATAAAAAACCTGATACAGAAAATCACCCAGGTCCTGCACAAATACGAGCGCATGGAAAAGCTGCCCCTTGTCATCACCATCGACGGGGGCGACCCCTTGACCGTCTCCACCAAAGAGGTCCACACCATTGAGGTCATCGGCAACCACCAGGAAATCAACATCACCGATGTGGCCGGTCACTTCGGCATCACCAAAAGCGGGGCATCCCAGATGGTTTCAAAACTCGAAAAAAAGGGCTTTGTGGAACGCCGGCAATCGGCTCACTCCAACAAGGAGTACTGGCTCTACCTGACCCAAACCGGATGGGCCGCCTACCACACCCATGAACGAATGCACGGGGAGGAGCGGGTTGACCTTTTCGAGCACCTCTCCGAGTTCCCGGTTTCCGAACTGGATAAAACCGCGCAGATCCTTGGAGCCTTGGAAAAAACCCTGGATGCCCGACTGGAACAGGCGGATTTAAAAAAAGCGTAACAAGGTAGCCTTCTTAGGTAAAAGTCAGATAAACCACAGAGTCACAGGCTCAGAAAAAACAAAAGCAATGCCTCCGGCGGCGAAGGCGCTTTCCCCCTCGTTCCTTGGGGAAAATCACATTCGCCTTTGATTTTGGATGGCCTGAATCTGTTTTTAAACCCGCTTTTCATCAATCAGGCAAACGTTTATCCCCGGCAAGGCCGCCGGAGGCATAAACCGGACAGGTGTGATTTTTGCAAGAAAATAGTTAAGCATATTAACTAATAAGCACCCGTTTCGTCACGAAAAAAGCCAGACACAAAATAAATGGTCACATCCGCCGTTGATGCTGCTGTGATTTACACCATGAACGGGGGTTAAACACCTTGCGCCCGGGCAGGACCGGCATCTCTGCTCCCTGCCTTGACGCTAAAATAGTTAAGTGGGTTAATCTTTTTATCGCATACCCATCACGCAGCCCCCCTGCCGGGCTGTCCCCAACGAAAACCCTTCACCCAAGGATTTGGAGATCCCCATGAACGGATTGAAACGATTCCTGATCAACGCGGCCATTATCCACGCCAAAAGGGTGGCCCTGCTCATCCTGGCAGCCACCCTTGCGGCGGCGGCCTTTTTCCCCCGGGTGGTCATGGACACCGACCCGGAAAACATGCTGAAGACCACCGAGCCGGCGCGTCTTTTCAACGATGAGACAAAAAAAAACTTCACCCTGAGTGAAATCGTCATCGTGGGCATCGTCAACGAAGAAGACCCCGACGGCGTCTTCAACCCCGAAACCCTGTCCAAGATCCATACCCTCACCCGGTTCGCTTCCACCCTCAGGTGGCCCGATGCATCGGACCCGTCAAAAACCCACGGAGTCATCGCCGCCGAGGTTGTGGCTCCCTCCCTGGTGGATCACATGAGCCAGGACGCACCGGGCTCCCTTCGCTTTGACTGGTTGATGCCCGAGCCCCCCAAGACCCGGGAAGCAGCGCGGAGCATCCGGGACAAGGCCCTTTCCAACCCCCTCATCAAGGGCCGCATGGTCTCTGAAGACGGACGCGCCGTCAGCCTCTACCTGCCCCTCACCGAAAAACTCATCAGCTACAAGGTCTACACGGCGCTCCGGGAAAAAATCGCCGAGCTCAACACCTCCCCGCAGGGCGATGTCTTCCACATCACCGGCCTGCCTGTGGCTGAGGGTGCCGTGGGCGTTGAGATGTTCACCCAGATGAGCACGGCCTCCCCCCTTGCCATGGTGGTCATCCTGGGCCTTCTGGCCCTTTTCTTCCGGAAATGGGAGCTCATCATCCTTCCCATGATCATCGCCACCGTCTCCATTGTCATCACCATGGGCCTGATGATCGGCGCAGGGTATCCCGTCCATATCCTGAGCTCCATGCTGCCCATCTTCCTGATGTCCATTGCCATGGTGGACTCGGTGCACGTGTTGTCCGAATTCTTCGACACGTACACCCCCAGGGCCGGCCGGGCCGACACCATCCGTTCCGTCATGGAGACCCTGTTTGCCCCCATGCTCTACACGTCCCTCACCACGGCAGCCGGATTTTTGTCCCTGACCCTGGCGCCCATCCCCCCTGCAAAGGTCTTCGGCGGATTTCTCTGCATCGGGGTGATGGTGGCCTGGCTGCTCACGGTCCTCTTTGTCCCGGCCTACGTCATGATGATCCCGGAAAGACGCCTTGAATCCTTCGGCCACAGACACCAGTCCGGCCAGAAGGTTAAGGGACTGGCACGCCTCCTTTCGGCCCTGGGCCGCTTCACCTTTGCCCACGCCAAGGTCATCCTGGCCGGTTTCTGCCTGGTGGTGGCCATTTCCATCTGGGGCATCACCCGCATCCAGGTCAACGACAACTACGCCAAACGATTCGACACCAGCCACCCCATCCGCCAGGCGGACACCGCCTTGAACCGTCACTTTTCGGGCACCTACACCGCCTACCTGGTTCTGAGCAACACCCGGGACGAGGTTCTCAACCAGCAGGATATCCAGGAGCTGATGCGCCGGTTGGCCCACTTTGCCGATGCACACGAGAATCCCCTTGTCCGATCCCTGGCAACCCAGATGGGGCCGAAACTCTCGGCATTGGGTCATGGGGGTCCGTCCGCCACCGAGCTGGCCGAGGGCATCGCCCAATCCATCGAGAAGGCATCGTCCACCGCCGATGACGCCCAATACGATGCCTGGCTCGACATCCAGACCTTTCTCGAAGTCGAACTCCAGAACCACGCCATTTTCAAACGGCCGGACCTCCTGGCCTATGTGGCGAACCTCCAGGCCGCCATGGACGCTGAACCGTATATCGGAAAAACGGAGTCTGCCGCCGACGTGGTCCGCAAGGTCAACCAGGAGCTCACCACCGGCAAACCAGAGGACTTCACCCTCCCGGACAGCCTTCCCAAGGTGGCCGAATGCTACCTGCAATTCCAGCAGAGCCATCGGCCCAACGACCTGTGGCACCTGGTCACACCGGACTACAAAAACGCCATCATCAACCTGCACTTCAACTGCGGGGACAGCATGGCAACCCGCAAAGCCGTGGAGGCGGTCAACGCCTACACAGCCATCCATCCGCCCCCCGTGCCCCTCTCCTTTAAATGGGCCGGCCTGCACTACATCAACCGCGTCCTGGAGATCAAGCTGGTGGGGGGCTTCCTTCGCTCCTTTGCCGGCAGTTTTCTCATGGTGCTGATCATGATGGCCGTTCTCTTCCGGTCCCCCTTGTGGGCAATGCTCTGCATGGTCCCGCTGGCCATTACCCTGCCCCTGATCTACGGCGCCACCGGCCTGATGGGCAAAGACTACGACCTGCCCATTGCCGTGATGAGTGCCCTGTCCATCGGCATGGCCGTGGACTTTGCCATCCATTTCCTGGAACGCAGCCGAAAGGCCGTGGCCCTCACCGGCAGCTGGGAGTCGGCCCTGCCCATGGTCTTCGGCGAACCCGCCCGGGCCATCAGCCGCAACGTCCTGGTCGTCGCCTTCGGCTTTTTGCCCCTGCTCGTGGCCTCCCTGGTGCCCTACAAAACCACCGGAGCCATGCTCTTTGCCATCATGGCAGCCTCGGGCCTCATCACCCTGGTGGTCCTGCCTGCGATCCTCACCGTCTGGGAAAACCGATTCTTCCCCGAAAAAAAACCGCGCCTCCGGCGGCCAGGGGATGATCCCCTGGACCCCAGATTCGCAAATGCTCCCGGCCTTCGTTCCTCAGGCCGATCACATTCGCAGACGGGCTTTGCCCGCAGACAACAAGAAAGGCTCTAAGGAGGGAAAAACCAATGCTCAAATCACAGCGGCATTTTTTGTAAAATTGTCTGTTTGTTTTTTACGTGAGCCCTACCTATTCCGTTCACCTCCGGCGGGTCGCTTTTTCAATGAATACAGCGTTAAAGGCAAATGTGATTTTCCCTGAGGAACGAAGGGGAAAGCGCATTTACAACCTGCTTTCAAGGTGGCACACCTTGCCGCCGGAGGCTTTCTTACATGCACTTTCACCATAGAAGGCATCTTTAACAAGAGGCCCTTCGCCCTTTGTTACCCCAACCCCATGCAAGGAGACACCATGAACACACACAGAACCACCATCCCGGCCTATTGCCTGGCCCTTTGGATACTGGTCCTTGTCATTCCCTTCGGCCCGGTCTTCGCATCCGGTCTCACCGACGCCGATGAAATCATCCGGCGGGCAAACCATGCCGCCCTCTACCCCGGAGACGACAACAGCGCAAGCGTCCGTATGGTCATCACGGACAAACTCGGCCGAACCCGGAAACGGGCCTTCAACACCCTGAGAAAAAACCACCCCGCCGGCAACGGGGATCAGTTCTACCTCATCTACTTCAAGTCCCCGGCCGACGTCCGCAAGATGACCTTTATGGTGCACAAACACGACAGCCCGGCCAAGGACGACGACCGGTGGCTCTACCTGCCCAACCTGGACCTTGTCAAACGCATCGCAGCCGGTGACAAGCGGACCAGCTTTGCAGGCTCCGACTTTCTCTACGAAGATATCTCCGGGCGGAACATCCACGAGGACCACCACGTCCTAAGGGAGGTTACCCACCGGTATTATGTCATCGACAACATCCCCGTGCGCCCGGAGAGCGTCTCCTTTTCCCACTACACCGCCACCATCGACAAAGAGACCTTCCTGCCCGTCAAGCAGGAATTCTTCGACAAGACAGGTGCCGTCACCCGGGTCATCGAGGCCACCGAAGTGGAGGCCATCCCTGCCGTGGAAAACGGACAGGAACGGCACTACCCCGTTGTCACCTGCTCTGTGGCGACGAACCTTGAGTCCGGCAGTGTCACGGAAATGAGGGTCTCCGGCATCCGGTTCAACACCGGGGTGTCCGACACCGTCTTTTCGGAACGGTACCTGCGCCGCCCCCCGAGGAGACTCCTGAAATGAAGGAGATCTGTCGCACCGCACTATTAGCCCTTCTCTTTCTCTGCCAGGCCGGTGCAGCCCGCGGGGAACACGCCCTGCCGGCCTGGCTCCAACCCGTGGAGATCCACGGGTACGCGGAGACTCGCGTGGGCTGGCGGCCGGAAAAGGGCCCGGAAGAGACAGGATGGTCCCCTGTTGAAGCCCGTTTTCAAGGGGACCTTTCGGCCATGTACGATGGGTTTGAGCTGAAGCTGAAAGGGGATATCTGGGCGGATGGGGTCACCGATAAAGTGGAGGATGATCTGCGGGAAGCCTGGGTTTTCACACGGGTGGGCGAGTACACCGACCTGACGGTGGGACGCCAGGTCCTCACCTGGGGCACCGGGGACCTGGTCTTTCTCAACGACCTCTTTCCCAAGGACTGGCAGGCGTTTTTCATCGGGCGGGACGGCGATTACCTCAAGGCCCCGTCCGATGCGGCAAAGGTGAGCCTGTTCACCCCCCTGGCCGGTGTCGACCTGGTCTATACCCCCCGGTTTGACCCGGACCGGTACACGGACGGCACCTATATTTTGCCTGGGAACAGCGGCCCAACGGACACCCCGGACCGCTGGTTCAGGGACGACGAAATCGCCCTTCGGATCCATCGGACCGTAAAAAACTATGAAATCGCAGCCTACGGTTACAAAGGATTCTGGAAACAGCCCTCTGGCACCACGCCCCAGGGCACGGCTCTCTTCCCGGCCCTTGAGGTGTACGGGGCAAGCGCTCGGGGCCAGCTTGGCCAGGGCATCGCAAACCTGGAGGTGGCCTGGTATCGATCCTTAGACGACCTCTCAGGCACCGATCCCCTGGTCAACAACTCCGAAAGACGCTACCTCATCGGTTACGCCCGGGACCTGGCCCACGAGCTGACGGTGAGCCTCCAGTATTACGTGGAAGAACTCCTCGACCACGGGGCATACGCCCGCGATCCGGAGGCCACCCGCGACCACCGGCGCCAGGTGATCACCTGCAGCCTGGAGCAGCTGCTCTTCAACCAAAACCTGAGCCTCGGCTTCTCCGGCTACTGGTCGCCCACGGATGAAGACGCCTACCTCCGGCCCCTGATCGTGTACAAGGCATCGGACCGGGTGCAGCTCACGGCCGGGGCCAATGTGTTCACCGGACGCCATAACACCACGTTTTTCGGGCAATTCGAAGACAACACCAACATCTACGCCTCGATTCGATGTGCCTATTGAAAAACCGGGTAAGGGCCAGCGCAAAAACAACAAAAAAAGCAAAAACATGCCTCCGGCGGCAAGGTGTGCCACCTTGAAAGCAAGTTGCGAATGCGCTTTCCCCTTCGTTCCTCGGGGAAAATCACATTCGCCTTTCATTCAGAGTATGTTGAGAAAATCTTGTCAGACATCTGTTTGTCAAACTTTTCGAAAGTTTGGCCCCCGGCAGGACCGCCGGAGGCTCTGTCCTTATGATGAGCTGAATGGTTACAAAAGGAATCAAATCGGGTTCTGCCCTTGAAGCTCTGCGGTGATCCAGCTCTTGAAGGCCAGCACCTTGGCATCCCGGACTTTGATCTCCGGGGTGAGGAACCAGTACGAAACCGGGGAGATCACCCCCACCTTGAAGGGCACCACCAGGGTCCCGGCTTCGATGTGGTCATAAATCTGAAGGGTGCTGCCCAGGGCCACGCCCTGACCATTGGCAGCGGCCTGGATAGCCATGTAGAGCAGGTTGAAGGTGGGCCCCTGCCGCATCTCGGCCAGGTTCATCCCCACGCTTTCGAGCCACATGGGCCACAGGCAGAGCTCGCTGTTCCTGAGGAGAAGGTGGTGCTTCAGGTTCCGGATGGTTGTCAGGCCGTGGGGCCCTTCCAGGAGCTCCGGACTGCAGACGGCATAGACCCTGCCGTGGGAGAGCTTGGTGCAGTGGACCCCCGGCCAGGGGCCGGCGCCATACCGGATGGCCACATCCACGTCCTCCTTGCCGAACTCCGTGCGGATGGGGGTGGCGTTGATTTTCAGATCGATGTCGGGGTACTCCCGGCAGAACAGGTGAAACCGTGAGAGCAGCCACTGATTGGCAAAGCTGGGGGAGACGTTCACAGACAACACACCCCGGGCGTCTTTCCGAGAGAGAGAGGCCGTGGAAATCCTGATCTTATCCAGTGCCTCGGTGACGGACGGCAGGTAGTCGGCGCCGGCCTGGGTCAGGCTCAGGGACTGATGTCCCCGCCGAAAAAGGGGAAGTTCCAGAAAATCTTCAAGTTTCCGGATCTGCTGGCTCACCGCGCCCTGGGTGATGCAGAGCTCCCCGGCAGCGGTGGTGAAACTCAGGTGCTTGGCCACCGTTTCAAAAACAACCAGGGCGTTTAAAGGGGGTAGATTCTGTGTCATTAGTTTTTCTAATAGGCGGTTAAGTATTTATGGTTTGTCAATTTTCGGCCCGGAGGCTATCACTGTTGTCACTCCAACATGTAACGGCGCCTGCCGGCTCCAGCCATCCTGTTGCCGGCCAGCGTAAAGAACAGATTGATTCTCCTCCTAAGTAGATTTCTGGCCGCCGGCAACGCCGGCGGCGGCCAGGAATTTCCTTCTTCCGCCACCTCAGTTCCACGCATTTTTCCCATTGCAGACTCTCGGTTCCTCCAGAAGGGACACCTGACGACACCATACACCAGGAAACGACTCGGGTAAAAAAGTATTCACAGGTTGCGACCATTCTACCAGACCGTCCACTGCAAGGTGGTTCACTGCGCCTCAGCTGTGATATAGTAAGGACCTGGAAAAACATCGCTGGCACCCATTGCCGCCCATCTTCCCAGCGCCACAAAACTGTTGCCCCTTACCGTCCAGGCGGCCTCTCTCTGCACCCCCCTTTTTCCAATCAGCCGTGCCTCACCCAACCGGGCGTACCACGCCCTCCACCGTGAGAGCCCATCCCCTCTCCGGGTTCTCCCCAAGCTTACAGGAGACAACCATGAAACGATCCTTTTTCGGCCTGTTCCTGGCATGGGCCGTGCTCCTTTCAACACCCACCGCCGCCCTCGCCCATTGCGAAATCCCCTGCGGTATCTACAACGATGAGATGCGCTTTGAAATGATTTTGGAGCACATCAAAACCATCGAAAAAAGCATGAATGCCATCAACGACCTCTCCCTGGCCGATAAGGGCAACACCAACCAGGTTGTCAGATGGGTCTCAAACAAGGAGCGACACGCCGAAGAAATCCAGGAGATCGCGACCCAGTATTTCCTTGCCCAGCGGGTCAAGATCCCAAAGGGTACCAAAGGGATGAAGGACTACGTGGAGAGCCTGAAATACATTCATCAGCTGGTTGTCTTCGCCATGAAGGCCAAACAATCCACGGATATTAAACACGTCAAGGCCCTGCAGGAGACCACGGAAGCGTACCGGGCACTCTATCGTAAAATGACGGGTCACTGATCACATCCGGGGCGTTCTTCCTGAAAGAACGCCCCCCTGCCCCATGCGGTCGCCTGAAAAGCAGGCGCACGCCCATCGATCTTATCAATCCATCCCCGAAAACCATCGATATTACCAATTTGACCCATGTATTGCCGGATTATATAAAATCGTTTCTGAAGGCATACCGACCGTTTAAAACCTGTTTGTCAAATTTTTCAAAAACTTGACCCCGGGCAGGGCTGCCGAAGGCTTTTTTTAACTGAGTGTTTGCTTCTTTTATTTTATCACCAAACCAGGATACTCGATGCAGCGACCAGGCAAGTGCACCACACACACCGTAGAGGCTGAGACCATCCACGACCAGGGAACCGGCGCCATGAACGAAGACGCCGTGCGGGTCAACGGCACCCTCTTCGGGGTCTTTGACGGCGCCACGAGCCTTAACGGAAAAACCTTCGACAGCGGCGCGACCGGGGGATACCTGGCCGCCACCACCGCCGGCGACATCTTTAGCAGAAACGACGGGCCCCTGATGGACCTGGCCCACAGGGCCAACGCCGCCATTCGCTGCATGATGCTTGAAAACGGAGTGGATGTGACCTGTAAAGAGAACCTCTGGAGCACCAGCGCAGCCGTGGGCAGAATCGAAGGAGACAGATTCCACTGGGTTCAATCCGGGGACAGCCCCATCCTGGCAATCTATGAAGACGGCTCCTGCGACCTGCTGGCCACGGGGGACGACCACGACCTGGAGACCCTGAAGCTGTGGAAAGAAACCGCAGCCAGCCGGACCGGTTCCATCCTGGATGAGCTCAAGGACCAGATACGCAAGGTGCGCTCCGGCATGAACATCACCTACGGGGTCATGAACGGCGAGGCACAGGCCATGGACTTTCTCAACCACGGCAGTGTGAGCCTTGAAGGCATCAAGCACATCCTCCTGTTCACCGACGGCCTGTTCATCCCCCGGGAAGACCCCGAGGCAGGCATGGATTTTAAAACGCTGGTCTCTCTCTTCCTGGCCGGAGGCCTACAGGCCGTAAAGCACCATGTACGGTCCGTGGAACACACCGACCCCGGGTGCCGAAGGTACCCCAGGTTCAAAACCCATGACGACATGGCGGCCATCGCCCTCTCCTTTTCCTCAACTGGGCGACGTGCCGCCGCCTGATCCCCAGACCGTCACCCCAAACGCATCCCGCCTGCACTGCCGCCACCGGCCTGTCCGCCTTCCGTCACCTTGTCATACACCCCTTGGATACGCTCAAAGACCCCTGCCCAGGTAAACGGGGCAAGGATCCTGCTGGCCGAGGCCACATCAATCTCCGGGCTATCCATGGCCGAGAGAATCTGATCCTTAAGGGCCCCTGCCAGCATCACCTCCAGTTGGGGTTCATCGGCCCCATGGGGCTCGTCCGCCGATTTAAGGGAAGGCAGGTCCACGAGGCGGACACATCCCGCCGGAGCCTCTCCCAAGACCTCCCGTACCCCCGGCAGCGAGGTGGCCACGATGCGGCATCCCGAGGCAAGGGCTTCCAAAAGCACCAGGGGAAGGCCCTCAAAAAAAGAAGGGAGGACAAAAAGGTGGGATCGTGCCATCAAGGCCGCCAGGGCATCGTGATCGAGCATGCCGTGGAACACCACCCGCCCCTTCAAGGGTTCGGCCAGGTCCCGGCACAGGCCCAGTTCCGTGCCGGTGCTGCTGCCGGCCAGGTGAAGCCGCCAGGGAAGGTCCGTAAGCAAGGACAGGGCCCTCAAAAGCCAGGGCACCCCTTTGGCGCGGCTGAGTTTTCCCGCAAAGAGGATCTCCACGGGGGGTGGGGCGCTTTTCCCTGCCGGGGCAAAGCGCGCATCGTCGTAACCGCCCCCCACCACATGGATGCGCGCCCCAGGAATCCCATACACAGAGGCAATCTCCCGGGCCTGGGCGCGGGTCAGGGCCATGACGCCGTCGATACGGCTGCATGCAGGCTGCACCCGCTCCCCCAGGTGGGGGCACGTCTTGAACTGCCGGAGGTCGGTGCCGTGGCAGCTGGTGACCATGGGGATACCCGGAAAAAGCTCCCGCGCAAGGGCGCTCACCACCCAAAGGTGATGGCTGTGGATGAGATCCGGGGAAAAGGCCTCCACGGCCCGGGCCAGGGCCTCGGAAAAGGTGGTCTCATAGGCGTCCACCTCCCGGGGGCACAAGGCTGAAAACCGGCGGCTCCTGTAGGGCATCACATCGCTCATCCCCACAACGGGAAACGGAAGATCGCCCCCCTCAAACCGGACAAAGGCACACTGCTTCGGGTCAATGCCCGCAAGCTCCGGCGCGTCTTTCTCAGGGATCCCGGAGAGAAAATAATTGTCATGCCCCCGCTTTTCGGCCTCGCGAATGACCGCCTGGACATACATCCCGCTACCGGTGAGCTCAGGGCGCTGACTGATCAGATGCAAAATTTTCATGCGTCCCTTTCCATTTCAAAAACCCGATGACTCGGCTACATGTTTCCGATACCTTAAAAAAGCACACCCCGACACGGGGGGCACGCTCCATAAGAGTCATACCCCGGGCCACCGGTTCAACGCCAGACCAATTCCAACGAAGGAGACACCAATGACAGGCCATGGAAACACCGCATCACCCCACCACGTCATCCAGCGCGGCGTTGACGGACAACCCCTCTTCTTCTCCGACGACGATTACGCCGACTACATCCGCATCATTGCCGAGGCCTGCAGGCAACGCAACGTCCGCGTCTGGGGTTACTGCCTCATGCCCGACCACATCCACCTCATCGCCGTCACCGAAGAGCCCGCCACCCTCGACGCCTGCCTCCACGAGGCAACCCTTGGCTACACCGCCTGCCTTGCCCAGCGAAACGCACCGGTCGTGCCCAGTTTCAAGGAGAGACCGGCACGGCACGCCCTTGACGAAACCTACCTGATCCGCTGCGCACGCTACGTGGAGATCAATCCCGTCAAACGCAACTACGTCCGTGTCCCCGAGGCATGGGCCTTCAGCAGCGCCGCCGCCCACATCAGCGGAAAAGACGACGCCCTGGTCACCGTGGCCCCGCTGCTGGATCGCGTCCGGAAAAACTGGTCTGACTTTCTCGCCACCCCCATCCCCAGCGAAGAGGCCGACCTCTTCTACGCCCACGAACAAAGCGGCAAGCCCATGGTTCGCAAGCCTTCCGATTCCACGTTGACGCAGTGAACATGTTTTAAATTTAAAAGGGAAAAACGAAAGCAATGCCTCCGGTGGCAAGGTGCGGGCACCTTGAAACCCTATGGCGAATGCATGAAGGCAACTATTATGCGATCGTTCTCGGGGCATTCGCGTGATGTATGGCATGTTGCAACTGTTTTTGCAGGAGAGGCCCATTTCACCCTTCTGGAAACACGATGAAGGGCGTTTGGGATTCGCTTGACTTTAACCAGAATAGCTCCGGCGGCAAGGTGTGCCACCTTGAAAGCAAATGGCGAATGCGCTTTCCCCTTCGCTCCTCAGGGAAAATCACATTCGCTATCGATTTTGATTGCTCTGAACCTGTTTTTTAAAGCCTGTTTAGTAAACCCGTCGATCTAAGATCAGGCAAAAGTTTAGCCCCCGGCAGGGCCGCCGGAGGCACGTTTTCCCCCACATGAACCATAGAAACCCGGGAGCAGTCGCGCACCGGAGGGTTACCCGCACTCACACGCCGGGTCGGAGCACGACCCGTGACCGCCCCTACCGAAAAGAACGAGCCCGAAGAGAACCAGGGCGCTGACCGTGCCGATCAGGGTGCGCCCGGCATGTTCGGCACCTGCCTGCCAGCCGGCGGTGAGGCCGGTCATGGAGTAGACGGCGTCCACGGCAAAGCCCAGGATAAAGGAGGAGACCATGATTCCTACAAGGTAAAGAATCATGGATTTTTTCCCCAGGATGCCGGTGATGACGGAAAGGGCCGCGGCATTGGTGGCGGGCCCTGCCAGGAGAAAAACCAGGGCGGCGCCGGGGTTCAGCCCTTTGAGAACCAGGGCGGCGGCGATGGGGGTAGAGGCCGTGGCACACACGTAAAGGGGGGTACCGATGACCAGCATCACCAGCATGGCCACCAGGTGGTTGCCGAGGTAGGCATCCACAAGCTCCGGCGACACAAAGACGGTGATGAAGCCTGCGATAACCACGCCCACAAAGAACCATCCGGAGATATCGGTAAACAGGTCGCCGAAGGAGAACCGCATGCCCATGCGCAGGCGCTCCATGATCGTAGGCTTGCTGGCCGGTGCGGAACACCCGCACCCGCAGGAGGAGGGCTCATCCCCGGCCGGAGCCATGGTAAAGACCTCCATGGGGGCCGGGACGGGCGCCACTTTTTTCACGTCCGGATCCAGGCTGCGCACCAGCTGACCGGTGACCATGGCCGTCAAAAAGGCGGAGAGGGGACGCAGAAGAGCCATCAACGGGTCCAGAAGGGCCCAGGTCACGGCAATGGAGTCCACGCCGGTTTCCGGTGTGGAGATCAAAAAAGAGGTGGTGGCCCCTTTGCTGGCCCCCTGCTTGCGAAGGCCAGCGGCAGCCGGCAGCACCCCGCAGCTGCAAAGGGGGATGGGCACCCCGAAGAGTGATGCTTTCAGAAGGCTTGCCCCGTTCTCCCGTCCGAGGTGACGCGCCACAAAATCATCCGGGATAAAGGCCTTGAGAAGGCCCGCGATAAAAAAGCCAAACAGCATGTAGGGTGCTGAAAGACACAGGACATTCCAGCTTTCCGCGAGAATCCGTTCCAGTAATATCATATCGTTTCCTTTGGCTCATGTGTGACCACATGTTCACATGTTGTATCAAAAAAAAGCGGGAGAGCCCTCCCGCGATCAGCCTGTCCCAACTATTCATTCACGTGCTGAAGCCCCTGTTCAAAAAGGGTCTGCACATGCATGTCGTCCAGGCTGTAAATAGCATTCTTTCCGTCCTTGCGGTACTTGACCAGCTTGTGGGAACGAAGCACCCGAAGCTGGTGGCTCACGGCCGATGAACTCATGTCCAGAATATCCGCCAGGGCGCACACGCAGAGTTCCGAAAAGGAGAGGGCATGGAGGATCCGTACCCTTGTGGAGTCGCCCAGGGCCTTGAAGAGCTCCGCAAGGTGAAACAGGGTCTCATCCGGTTCCATCCTGGTTCTGACTTCATCTGCGACTTCCGGGTTCATGCACTCGATCTGGCAGGTATCGGGTCTGTTGTCCATTGAAACTCCTTACACTTGAATATATGCTCACATATTCCAATACGCAACCCCTGTCAACAAAATCCGGGATTACCCTGTGAAAATATCTAAAAAAACGCCCTGACGTTTACGCCGAAGCCGGCAGCTGGTCCAACTGAATGTTGCGGGGATAAAACCCCAGGCGGCGGTAAAATGCAAGGGCAGCGTCGTTGCCGTACACAACCGAAAGGGACCTCCGGGTCACCTTTTTTTCATCCATCCAGGCAAGCCCCCGGCGGGCCAGGGCCTCTCCCAGGCCGCAGCCCCTGAAGTCCTCCTCCACATAGAGGGAGTCCACCTCCCCCGTCCCGGAAGGCGAAATCGTGCAGACGCAGTACCCCACGTCCCGGCCGCTCCGGACGGCCAGGTCCACCCGCACCTCTCCGCCATGGCACAGGATATCGGCGGTTCGGTCGACAAAGGTGCGCCCCGCCAGAAACTCCGAGAAATGGACCGAATGGGCCGCATGATGAGTTTTAAGTTTCTCCCACAACGGCCCCACCCGCCCCAGGAGCTCTTCGCCGCCGGTGTCAAATCCCACCTTGCTCATCTCACTACTTCCCGGCCCCTAAGTATTTCAACATCTGGCGCATGGTCAGGCTCAGGCTGGAGGGCCCGCTGCGCACATAAAACGACTCATCCTTCTTGTTCAGAAGAAACACGGGCCGATCCGCCCGTTCACATTCGATGACCAGCACGGTGTGGCCGTCGATGGTGCCGATGGACAGGTGAAGGTACTGGGTGAACTCCAGGCCGATGTGCTGGTTCATGAGATTCCGAAAGTGCAGCCGGCATTTGTCCTCGCTTTCAAACCCGTCCGGGGCCGTGCCCACGATCTCCCCGTCATCGTTGACGCCGATGGCAATGATCCCTCCGGCCGTGTTCATAAAGGCCACCACGGTTTTCAACCAGGCGATTTCGATGTTTTTGTCGTTTTTGTCCGTCTTGAGGTTCATGCGCATGGTGGACTTGAACTCCAGGGAGGAGCCTTCACCCCGGGCAATCAGACGCCGCACGTCGTCTTCAAAATGCGCGTCCCGGATCACCTGGTTCGGCATGTCCCGGAGCTGGTGCCTGTATTTCCAGGTGAGGAACCCGGCCATCACAAAGCCCGCCCCCAGGATGATCAGCCCGATGAGCAGGATTCCCCACCGCCGCTCCAAAACCTTCTGCAGGAAGTCGGATTGCGGCACCACCACACCAATCCAGAACTCCCTGGTGTCTGCGGTGATGGGCTGTACCCCCGCCCAGTAGGTCCGGCCTTCGATAGTAAAGGTAAAGGCATCTGTGGGCTTGCCCTTGGCATGCCAGGCACCCATGGCCTGACGGACATCCGGGGCCTCCACCTCGGTGTGGTCCAGGTAAAACTGATGGGTTTCGGTACGTTTTTCGCTGCTCACCGGATGGTAGACCGAGGCATCGCCGTCAAAGAGAAACGCCGTGCCGTTGGGCCCGACGTTGGTTTCGGAAATCCGGTTGAACAAATCGTTGACGGACACATCAAGGGCCAGCACGGAGGTGAGGGGGTCCTTCTCCTCCGAGGTCCAGGCCATGATCGCCGATAACCCGGGGAGATCTATGTAGTCCAGCATGTAGGGGGGAAGCCAGGTGACATCGGCCTGGTTGCCCGAGGTAAGGGAAAGGCCTTTCTTGTACCAGAACCGCTGGGTCACATCGTAGGGTTTTTCTTCCACCCGGGTGTCGATGAGCTGGCCGTTCACCCACTGCTTCCAGGTGGTGACCCCGGGTCGCTTCGGGGTGACGGTCCGGGTGATCCAGATATTTTCATTGGCCGTCAGCAGGTAGGAACGGCCGTCGGTGTCTCCGAACTTCACCGCCGCCGCCTGGGGCATGTTCTCCATCATGGGAATTAGCTTGGCGGTGATGGAGGCAATGTCGTCCATCTGCCAGATCCCTGCGACTCCCCACTTTTGTATCAGGAGCGCATTGTTCCGCACCGGCTCGTAAAACTGAAAAATGGCATCGGATGTGGCCCGCAGGTTCTGGCGGATATGCTCCTGGGCGATGTCGTTGCGTATGTTGGCCCCCTGGATGAGGGTCACCGCCGTGATGGCCCCGGTGGTCAACAGGATCACCACAATCAGGTCGCGCAACAGCCTTTGCCGTGTCCCGGCGGGGTTGAGCAGTGTTTTTATCATTGAAAACCTTTCGTCTCTCAGCTGGCATGCAAAAAAGAGGCAGTATGCCACAAAAACCCAAGAGTCTAAACCTCTGACCGGCCTGGATCTCGGACGTTGTGGCTACACATGCCCTTCCACGCATCGCACGATGGCCCTCTCGTGATAGTCAACGATTCGTTGCCGTCCCTCGACGGACATCAGGAGCTGCCGGCACTCCTCTTCATTGTCCATAAAAAAATTTTCCGTAAGAACGGCGGGCATGGCGGTGTTCCTCAGCACAAAAAAATTCCTGTCCTTGTCATACTCCCCGTCCCTTAAATCAGCACGCAGGGGCTTTTCGGGAAATTCCCGAACAAACTCTTGGCCAAAACAGTGGGCCGCCGCATCACTTTGTGTGGTCCCTTTGGACGTGAACACCTCAAAGCCGGAGCCGCCCCCTGCGTTGGCGTGCACGCTCACAAAAAGAGACGGCCGGCCTTTGTAGCGGTTTGCCCTGTTGACCCGGGTCCGCAGGGTGACGTCCCGCTGCTCGGGAGCAATGAGGACATAGGGGATATGTCTCCGGCTCAGCCGCTCGGACAGCCCGTTGACAATCCACCGATTGAACTCCCCTTCAAAGAGCTGGCTCCCGTCGCTCCATTTGGGGGACCGCTTCCCCGGGGTCTGGTAAACGCCATCGATCACACCGCCATGACCTGCATCCAACAAGATCAACATGAAAATATCTTCCTTTGTCTAAAAACCTTTACGTGCACTCTTTAAAGGCAGATGCCGGGAAAAAACAATACGGACAGGCCTCCGGAGGCTCGTCTCCCTCATGGACGTACCCGCAGACGCGGCACCGGAAGGCTTTCCCGCCCTGATCCCCCATGGGATCTGAGTCGCGCCGGACCGGAAGCTCCTCCATGGATGGCATGGCCGGCTTGTAACCGGACAGCAGCCAGCCCGAGACAATAAGGCGCTGGATTTCACTGGTGCCTTCGTAAATCCGCAACAGACGGATGTCCCGCATGAATTTCTCCACGGGGAACATCTTGGTGTACCCGTAGCCACCCAGGATCTGCATGGCCTCGTCCACAACCTCCCAGGCAGCTTCCGTGGCATAAAATTTGGCGATGGAGGCTGCAATGGTGGGATCTTTTCCCTCATCGGCCTTCCAGGCGGCTTTCCAGGTCAGGAGACGGGCCGTCTCCACCTTCTGGTACATCTCGGCGAGTTTGAACTGCACGGCCTGGAAGCCGGAGAGGGGGGAACCGAAGGCACGCCGCTTCTTGGCGTAATCCAGGGCGAACTCCATGGCGGAACGGGCAGCGCCCACGGCAAAGGCACCGATCATGGGCCGGGTGCGGGAAAAGGTCTTCATGGCCAGGACAAAGCCCTTGCCCGGTTCGGCCAGCACGTTGGTCTTGGGGACCTTGACCTCCTCAAAACGGACCCCCACGGTGTTGGAACACCGCTGCCCCATCTTGGGAATGGGCTTGCCCACGGTGATCCCCTTGCACCGCATGTCCACGAGCAGGGCACAGATTCCCTCGTGGCCTGCCTTTGGATCCACCGTGGCAAAAACCGACATGAAATCGCAGGCTCCCCCGTTGGTGATCCAGTACTTGGTGCCGGTAAGAAGGTAGTGATCCCCGGCGTCCGTTGCCCGGCACTTGATGGCCGACACATCCGATCCCATGGTGGGCTCCGAGGTGGCAAAGCTCACCCGGGAGCCCTCCACCAGCACCTGGGCGAAAATCTTCTTTTTTAAGGCTTCGTTGTCGGAGAGAATCAAGGGTTCCAGGCCCAGGGAGCTGTCGAAAATACTGGTGGCAATGCCGGGACAGGCCGCGGCCAGCTCCTCGGTGACAATGGCCGCGTCCACAAGCCCATAGCCACGCCCTCCGTAGCTTGAGGGGATATCGGCGTTCATGAACCCGGCGTCCAGGGCCTTTTCCAGCACCTTCACCGGCATCTCATCTTGTTCATCATAATACCAGGCCACGGGCAGCACGTGGTCCATGGCAAACCGCCGGGCACGCTCACGAAGCGCCAGTTGAGCGTCTGTCAGATGAAAATTGAGCATGAATCGCCTCCTGTCATGGGTTGGGGAAAGGGAGCTTTTTTATGATCAATCACGTCCTTGGGTACGTGTTTTTTTCATGACACTGTAGGGTACTGCGCCCACGCCGCGTGCAGGAAAAGCGGCGTCACTCCGGCAACAAAGGGGGGGAAACGGTCAAGAAGTAAGGTGCCGGTAAAAGTGGAAAAAGTATACCACAGGGAAGATACCCTGTGCAAAGACGGGGACAAGGGGCCGTGAAAAAAGGCGACAGCCCGCCTGTCAGGTTGGAGGAAGGGACCGTGTTAGAATCCCGGAAAGGGACTCGGCCAGCCACTCTGCGGCAGGGGTCAGGGGCCGCCCCTTTTCCCAGATAAAGTAAATGTCGCTCTGGAAACAGGACCCTGCAAAGCCAACGGGCAACGCCACAAGGCGCCCGACCCGGACATCTTCGGCCACCTGGTGCCGGGCAAGGGCGGCCCACCCATGGCCCCGCAGGACAAGTTCCCTGATCACGTGGCTGCTCTCGCATTGCCAGATCCGCCGACCGAACCGATAGGCCTCGGGCTCCCTCTCCCCCTTCCGGCTCACCGTCACCAGCTGCCTGTGGGGAGCCAGGTCCCGGGGAGAGACCTTTTTGAGGGCGGCCAGGGGATGGTGGGGAGCGGCCATCACCGAAAACCCCATGCGCCCCAGAAGGCGCCAGTCACAATCATCCGAAGGGATCCCCAGGGGCAGCTCTATGCCTGCGTCAACCCGGCCCGAGGAGACCATCTCACCCACGTCCCCCATCACGCCGGTGAGGATCTCCACGTCGGTGTCGGGAAAGTGCCCGGAAAAACCCTCCAGCAGATCCGCCAGGATCGATGAGGGCAGCAGCTCGTCCACGGCCAGGCGGATCATGGGCTCAACGCCCCCTGCCAGGCGATCGGCATGGTCTGAAAAGGCCCGGCAACGCTCACGGATCTCCCGGGCTTCCCGCAGGAGCCGCTCCCCTGCAGAAGTCAGTACCGGGTACTTTCCCGACCGATCGAAAAGGGGCACCCCCAGATCAATCTCCAGGTTGGCAATGGCCGTGCTCACGCGGCTCTGGGCCTTGCCCAGGCGACGCGCCGCCGCCGAAAACGAACCGGTCTCCACCGCAGCGACGAACGCATCCAGATACTCCAGGCTGAATCCCATGGTGACTCCTTTAAAACGAAAAAAACGGGTACCTGCTTCAGCGGCATGCATGGTGGCTTGTACATTTTTTTTCTCTGATTCCTTAATCGCGCCAACCTATCCGCATATCGGATGGTATCAAACTTTTACCCAACCGAAAACACGATTATAAAGCAGGGAAAGCGGTCAAACCATTTCACCTTAAACAGGCCGAGGCCAAGGAAACACAATGAACACCACCATGCGAACAACAAGGGATCGACTCCGTCACGCCCTTCTCTTTGAAATCACCCTGCTCATGATCTGCGTCCCTCTCCTCTCCTGGGTCATGCACGCCCCCTTAGAAAAAATGGGCGCCTTGAGCATCACCATGAGCCTGATGGCCATGGCCTGGAATTACATCTACAACATCCTCTTCGACCACGCCCTGCTCCGGGCGGGCATGCCGCTTTACCCGCGAAGCATGGCCCTGAGGACAGCCCACGCCATGCTCTTTGAGGCCGGGCTCATGTGTGCCACCATCCCCTTGGTCATGTGGTGGCTTCACCTCTCATTTTACAAGGCCCTGATGCTTGATCTGGCTTTTCTGGTGATGGTGCCCATTTACACGATACTTTACAACGGGCTCTATGATCGGATGTTTCCGGTGGGAGGACTCCCTGCAGACCGCAAGGGGATGGAAGGAAAGCCGGCAGGGGCAGGAAACTGAGTCCACCCACGCACCGACAACTATTTCAGGTGGGTTATTTCCAGAACTCCCACCACTTTTTTTCAGGATAAAACGTCCGCTCCATGTCGATGCGGGAGTCGTCATAGGCCACGTCAAGCTCCCAGAGGGTGTGCAAAGAGACCTTCTGGGGGTTCTCCGGCGGATTCAGGGTCCGGGCCTTCAGCTCTCCGTCATGCCAGATGCGTGAGATGGCCTGGAGTTCTGCCTGCCGGGGACTGTCTGCTTTGATGATCATGTTCTGGAAAAAACCCTGTCGTACGGTTTTTCCATCCACCGCCATCAGATAATTGCTGCCGTTCATCAGCAAACGGTACTTTTTCATCGTCACTCGTCAGTTGTATCGGGTTACGGAGCATGGGCAGGGAAAGTCAAACAAACACCCACAAAGGATGCAAGGCCGCTGGCCACGAAGACAAACCGGACGGTTTGCCGCTGAAATGGCTTGCGTGATAAATGGCGACCCATTGCTCATGTGCCCGATTCCCCACCAAAGGAAATGGGTACATAGCACAAGATGGCTTTTCAGAGAAGAAAAAAAAGGTGGTATCACCAGCCGTTACCATCTACGGAGAACACCGGTTGCCAAACGTCTTCACATTCCTCTCGGATGAGGGGCAGTCTCCTTTGCCTAAATTGACATAGACAGAAAACACCCCCTGCACCCGAAGGCCTTTGCCTTCCTTTGCCAGAAAGCTCACCGAGCGCCCCGGGTCAACTCAACCCCCGGGGCAAGGAAGGGAACCAGAACCCCCATCACCGCATACTCAAGGGTGGTCAGGGCCCAGGCCCGGGGGTGCGTCTCCGGCGCCAGGAACCACCGCTGCCCCACCCCCTGGTAGATGGCGGAGATGGACCGGGCCACCGGCTCTGGATCCATGCCGATAAAAAGGCCCTGGTCCATGCCCTCTTGAAGGGTTCCCGTCAGAAGCGCCACACAGCCCTCCACCCATCCGGCAAAAAGCGGCCGGTACTCGGGATGGTGCATGGCCTGGTACATGAAGTCGGCAATGAGGGGGTAGCCGGTGCCCACCTCCTCCCGCTCCCTGTCAAACAGCAGGTGAATGCGGGCAAGGCGGGCAAAGACCGACGGCTCCCGGTCGAGCTCCCGGGACACCGCCTCAAAGACAGACTCAAAGTGGGCGGTGAACGCCGCCTTGATCAGGGACTCTTTGGAGGAAAAGTAGTAGGCGATGCCTCCTTTTGAGAGGCCGGAACGTCGTGCGATATCGTCCATGCGAACATTGGTGCTGCCTTTATCGGCAATGGTGCGCACGGCGGCATCGAGGATCTGGGACTTACGAATCGCTTCCAGCTCAGACAGGTGGGCCATGGGGCTCCTTTTATTCGTATGAATACATGGCGTCGTCGTATCTGTGGCGGCAGGGTGGCCCCTGCGTTTCGCGCTGAGGGAGATCGCAGAACTTGGGCTGTTCATAGGCATCCGACTGTCCGGTCGGCAAGCCGACTGATCGGATTTTTTGAAAGTTAACACTGTTCACACTATCTTGTCAACCCGATGTCCGATGGGAGCCCCATGGCCCCTTGCCGGTATCACGTCGCCTGCCCGCAGACAAAAAAGCCGACCCGTTTTACGGACCGGCTTTTTTGTGTCACCCGGCAGAGACACGATGAGTCAAAAGGTTTTCTCTGCCGGGTAACTCCATTCAGTTACGACGCACACAAGAAAACACATGCGCACGCCACGAAAAAGTACCGCTGCGATTTGGCCCGAGGAACAAGGGGTAAGGCGCTACGGCCACCCCCTGTATGGATGGCCCACCTTGCCGCCGGGGGCATGGCTTTTTCAGCGTTTTATTTTTGCGCCAGCCCTTACGTCCTTGCGGGTCTGTCCGCTGGCCTTACCCGCCAAAGTTTCCGCCCCCGATGATCCCGTCGCTTTCATCCGGCTTCAGGGCAAAGCCGGTGAATTCACCGCCGGGTTCCATGACATTTTCCGCATTTTCCGGGCCCCAGAAGGTGGGGCATTCGGTTCTCAACTGATCAATGCGTTCGTCCATCTCCGCCTCAAGCATCCTCAGGTCCTCCACAAAGGGCAGTATGTGCTGCTTCTCCGCTGAGGAAAGTTTTGCGATGATTTCGTTTTCCTTGTGGATGGCATCCCGCCACCTCTGGAGCTCCGAACTCAGGTTGGCACAGTATTGCTTGGTATCCATGGCCCCTCCTTGCTTTTTTTCGTCGTTTTCATCGTCACCCGGACAGGCAGCACCAGCCCGAAGTGGCGCCATACAAAAGTCAAAAGGCACAATGATCGTCGAAGACACCTCTGTCACAAAAACCGTGTGCACCGCCCGGGAGTTAAGGAGCTGGCGACGATTTTTATCGCGTGCATTCGCGTTGGGTGATGTGCCGGTACAATGATAAAAGGAAAAGGGGGGGCATGCATTTCATGGAATGCTTGCTGCAAATCCGGGACAGGAAACGATCTGGAGGTGTCTGTCAAAAGAGGAAAGAGACGGTGAGGGTTGGGCTGCCCTGCCGGTCACATCTGCCTTATTCTTAATCAGGGGCAAGGGCAAGTCAACAGGAAAAAGACAGCGATCTTCTATATTTATATTAAATTTAGTTCACGACATCAGACAAAGATGACGCCGCCTTACACCACAGCGTTCACCATGGCCACAATAAAGGCATACCGACCAAGTTTTCCAATCAAAACCAGGAAAGCAAACCGGAAAAATGGGATTCGGAAAAGCCCGCCCACGAGGCAGAGGGGGTCCCCTATGACGGGCACCCAGGAGAGCAGAAGCGACCAGCTCCCCCACCGCCGATACACCGAGCGGGCCCTGGCCTGGGCTCTGGGGTCGATGCGCAGCACCCTCTCCATCAAAAAAGGCCCGCCCCATACCCCGATGGCCCAGGTGGTCAGCGCCCCCAGCACATTGCCCGTGGTGGCCGACGCAAGGAGCAGCCCGGGATGCAGCCCTTCCGTCAGCAGGGCGACAAGGAGCCATTCGGACCCCAGGGGCACCACCGTTGCCGCCAGAAAGCTCACCACAAAAAGTGACAGGTAGCCGTGTGCGACTAAAAATTCCAGCATGTGCAATGGGGCCCTTTCCCTGTGCGGCGCAACGCATGGACGCTTTGGTTTCACGCCATTGGTCGGCGCAGGTAACGCGATGTGCCCAAGAATACATCACCGGGCCCCTCAAGGGAAAGCCTTTAAAGGGGGCCTTCAAGGCTCCTGGTCACTCAAGCAACCGCACCCCGAAGACCAGGGAGACGGAAACGTCCAGAATGTCGATTTCACTGGTGCGACCGATCCCCGTGGTGTAGCCGGTGCTGAAGCGAAGGGACAGGTGGGGGGTGAGGGCCTGGTCCACACCGACGCCAAATCTAGCCGCCCCGCCGGAACGACTGGACGTGGTGGCCTTGCCCTTGGGATCCAGATCCATCATCCCGCCGGCAAGGTCCACGAACCCGCGCGTCGTACTCTCCGGGTTGAAGAGCCAGCGGGTCTGAAGCATGAGGGTGGAGATCTCCACCTCACCGTTCGTGATATCGTTTTCGGCTTCAAAATTGCCGGTCCTCATGAATATGGCGCCGATCTCAACATGATCCGTGACACCGGCAGCATAGGCAATCTGCCAGCCCACGGAGGTGTCACCGCCGGACACATCGTATGGGGCCAGCACACCGCCCGACAGTTCGATGGATCCGACGTCGCCGTAAGCGGTGCCCACGACGGCACACACCCCGAGGAGACAGACCAACGGGATCCAAAGGGAAAAAAGGATGCGCTTCATAGCGTCCTCCCGATCAAAACCCGGCTGCCGAATCACCTGGAACACACAAAAACAAATCTCAGGGCAACACGCGGAAGGCACGGGCACCGCCAAAAAACTGCGGCACCGTGGACCGAATTCATGGAATCAATAATGATGGGGATACCCCGGAGCCTGTGAAGACCACAACGATCCGGGATGGAAGGCAAGCAGGACAAAGCGGAGGGAACCAACGGCAGGAAACGAAGGCAATGGATATAATGGGGTAACGATAAGTGACTAACGGTGAAAAAATCCTGTAAGCCTGACAATGATTTATCTTCTCTGATATCGCGCGATATGTCAACAATAACCCATTGTCATTGCAAGAAATACCAACACACCAACCGCCTTCTTTACTGGCAGTTTCACTATGCAATGCGAAACGTCCCTTCGCGGAGAAACAGTCCCCACCGCAATCTCCGGTATCGCGGCAACCGTGCCCCCGACAGCCGCTCTTTACACGACCCCAATAACCTGTTAAAAATAAATACGTTACCACAAACCCACGTGAATGGATTTCATTTTAGGGGCGGATGTGATGTTCCCCCAGGAACGAGGGGAAAACGCATTCGCAACCTGCTTTCAAGGTGGCAGACCTTGACGCCGTCAGCTTTTTAAGGGCTGCGTCTCCAGGCGGCCACGTTCCGTCCGTTTTTTGCCAGAGCCTTTTCACCCATAAACATCCCAAGGCACCATCCGGCAGCCCCCCAGGCGCTGTGATGCCGAATGTACACCACCAACAAACCCGGGGCTCGTCATGATTCGTAACCCTGCCCACATGCTTGTGTGTGCCCACATCCTCCTCAGCTTAGGGGGACTGTTTCTTCACGCCGGCCTGCACCCGCCCATGAAGAGCCTCTTCTTCTGGTGGGCCGCCCCCATGAGCACGGTGAGCCTTCTTCTGCTGCCTCCCCTGTTCCTTCGGCCCGCCACCGTGGGCGTGGCTGTCTTGATGAATGCCTTTACCGTGACCGCAGGGGTCGTGGGCATGGCCTACTTTTCCCTTCTCAACCCGCCCCTTCCCCTGACCCCGGGAAGCCTTCTGGCACACTCCACCCTGGCCCCCGTCTGTATCCTCCTGTGCAAGCTCCCCCTGGCCCAGGCCATCTTCATCGTGATGCAGCAGGAGGCGCCATGAGCATCCGCACGGCTCCTGTCCGGCCCCGGGGTGTACGCTACGGCCTTTTCATCGGCTGCCTGGCTGTGCTGCTCCTTCTCTTCTGCGGTGCCTTTTCCATCCCGTTTCTCTTTGAGTCCTTTTCCATCAAATACAAATTCGGCATTGCCAAAGGCCTTCTCAGGAGCGGCAAGCTCATGGGCATGGCTGCGGCCCTTCTTCTGGGAGTACAGCTCGTCCTGGCATCGCGCCTCACCTGGGTCAACCGCATGGCTGGCATGGACAGCCTCCTTGCCGTGCACAAGGCCAACGGCATCCTCATCGCCCTCATCGCCCTGGGTCACCCCCTCCTCGTCTTCGCCCCCGAAGAGCTCACCGCCCTTCCCCTGAAAGCAGACTACTGGCCCGAAATCGTGGGAGCCTTTCTCCTCATGGGGCTTTTTTACATGACCGCTGCCGCCCTGTTCAAAAAGCCCCTGGGGTTTCCCTTTCATCTCTGGATGCGAGCCCATCAGGCGGGCGGGGTCCTTGTGCTGGCCCTGCTCGTCGTCCACCTTCTCTTCTCCAGCGAAACCTTTGAAGAGGGCCTCCCCCGAGCCCTCGGCCTGGCCTTCGGGGCCCTTTGCCTGGGGCTCCTCCTCCGCCGCCACCTCCCTGCCCTTCGCCCCCTCTCCCCCTGGAGGGTCTCACGGGTCTTTCCCGCCGGAAAACGTGCCACCCGCATCCACCTCAAACCCGAGGGCAAAGGGACTTTTTCCTATCTCCCCGGGCAGTTTGCTTTTCTCTCCTTCCCCTCTTCTGTGGTATCATCTGAAGAACATCCGTTCACCATCGCCTCTTCCCCGACCCGAACCGACACCCTGGAGTTCATCATTGGAAAAAGCGGAGACTGGACCCGGGGCATGGACTGTGTGAGAGAGGGTGATCCCGCGATCATCGACGGACCCTACGGCAGCTTTTCCCATCTGCTGCTGCCCGACGGCTCCCCGGTGGTCCTCATTGCCGGGGGCATCGGCGTTACCCCCATGCTCAGCATGCTCCGGTACATGGACGATACCCGGGACAGCCGCCCGGTCATCCTGATCTGGAGCAACCGCACCCACGACTCCCTGTTCAACGCCGAGGAGCTTGTTCGGATCAAACGAAATCACCCGACGCTTTCGGTACACCTCCTCTTCACAGGGGAGCCGGAAAAAGAACGGCTCACTGCCGGAGCCCTGAACACATTCATCGGCCACCTCTCCCTGCCTCAGGTCTTTCTCTGCGGGCCCCCCCCCATGATGACCGCCGTTGAAACCATGCTCAAAGGAATCGGCATCCCCAAGGGACGGATCCATACCGAGACCTTCGGTTTTTGATATGTTTCATCTTTTATATTAAGGAGAATACCGCCATGAAAACCAGGCACCTCGCCATCCCCATACTGCTTCTTTTCATCACCGCCGCAGCCCAGGCCGCACCGGCCACCTGGAAGCTGGATACCGCACACTCCGGGATCTACTTCGATTCCCGGCACATTTTTTCGACGGTCCGGGGCCATTTCGAAGACTTCTCGGCCACACTCACCATCGATCCCGACGCCATGGAAAACTCCCAATGCCGCTTCACCGTCAAAACCAAAAGCATCACCACCTTCAACCGGAAGCGGGACACCCACCTGCGCTCCGCCGAACTCTTCGATGCCGGCAAACACCCCACCATGACCTTTGAAAGCACCCGGGTCACCCCTAAGGGAGGAAACCGCTACCTGATCGAAGGAGACCTCACCATCCGTGGCATCACCAAAAAAATCTCCGCCCCCCTGATCTTCCACGGGGTGAAACCCAACCCCTTCAAACCCTCACAGCAGGTGGCGGGGTTCACCACCCAATTCACCGTCAACCGCCTCGATTTCAAGGTGGGCGACGGCACATTCTTCAACATGGGAGTCATGGACAAAGAGGTGGACATCACCATCTCCATTGAAGCCTTGAAGTAGCACGTCACCATTACAGGCCGACCTCTCTGTTGCCCTCTCCCTTTGTTCGGTGATAAAACAAAGGCCACCACACCAAACACCACACAGGGAGGCCCCATGGATATCCACGCTCTGTTTGATGCCGCCACAGGCGACGACACCGGAGTCAACCTCACCATCCCCGACACCTGGCTCCAGGGCCGCACCGCTTTCGGCGGCCTCGTGGCCGTCGTCGGACTCGCCGCCATGCGTCAACAGGTGGGGCACGACCTTCCCCTGCGAAATCTCCTCATCGCCTTTGTGGGGCCCACGGGCACCGGCGGCATCCGGGCCGAGGGGACGATTCTCAGGCAGGGCACCTCCGTTACCCACGCCCAGGCGCAGGTGGTCACCTCCCAGGGAGATCTCTGCGCCACCCTCCACGGGTGCTTCGGCGCGGACCGCCCCTCACGCATCCGCCGCCAGGACCACACCGCCCCGGCCTGGACACCCCCCGACGAACTCACCGAGCTCCCCTTTATGGAAGGGCTGGCCCCGAGTTTCACCCAATACTTCCGCTACCACTGGGCCGAAGGGCCCTACCCCTTTGAGGGCCGCTCCGAAGGGGCCTACGGCGGCTGGATCAGCTTCCGGGGAGAAAAAAAAGAGACCCACGAAGCCCATCTTCTTGCCCTTATGGACGCCTGGCCTTCCCCGTCATTGTCCATGCTAAACGATATTGCACCGGCCAGCACCCTCACCTGGCACCTTGAGATGTGCGACACCGGACGGGGATTCGCCACCACCGACGAATGGCGATTCAAAACCCGGGTGGACACCGCACAGCACGGCTACGTGGGCGAAGAGGCCAGGCTCTGGGCTCCGGACGGAAAGCTGGCGGGAATCTCAAGGCAGATGGTTACGGTGTTTGGTTGATCCTTGCGACGTGAATCAACCTGAAATTTGGGACTTATCCCGGATATTTATATTGACAATTGGTGATATTCCGATTAACCGTTATGACAATTATGGCATCATGGATCCGACCTTTTTTGGCTCTCCATGCATTGCGTAACACACGAGCGTTTCAAAACAGAGACATCCGTCCCAGAAGAACCCTATTCTCCGAATCTGCAGCGGGCGCCCCGCAGCCGAGCGGATCATCCAGCGGAGGTTCATCCCATGTCTGACGGCACCATTGTGATCAACGGCAACAGCCACCCCTTCAAACCCGGCCAGACCATCCTCGAGGCGGCGGAAGATGCGGGAATTCCCATTCCCACCCTCTGCCATTTAAAAGGCGCCACCCCCACCGGAGCCTGTCGCCTCTGCGTGGTGGAGGTCGCGGGAGCCAGGAACCTTTTGGCCTCCTGTTCCACTCCGGCAGAGGCCGGAATGGAGATCCAGACCGAATCCCCGACGGTCGTCCGGTCGCGGAAAATGACCCTTGAACTCCTCCTCTCATCGGGGAACCATGACTGCATCGACGACGGCTCCGTCAAAGACCCCAAGGCCCTTTTCGACGCCAGGGCCGAGGCCGACGGACACTCCGAGCACCTCTGCCCCTCCTGGGGGGATTGCAAGCTTCAGGAATACGCCCTTGAATACGGGGCCACGGGAACCGCCTACCCGAAAACCCCGCCCCTTTACCCGCCGGAACTCAAGAACCCGCTGATTATCCGTGATTTTTCCCGGTGCATTCTCTGCGGGCGTTGCGTGCAGGCCTGCAACGAGGTTCAGGTCAACGAAGCCATCAGCCATGGTTACCGTGGCGCAGAGAGCAAAATCGTCGCCCTGGGCGACCTGCCCCTGTCCGAATCCTCCTGTGTCTTCTGCGGGGAGTGCATCCAGGCCTGCCCCACCGGGGCCCTGGTGGAAAAGAAAGCCAAGGGCATCTGGCGGCCCTGGGACGTGGAGACCATCCGCACCACCTGCCCCTACTGCGGGGTGGGGTGCCAGCAGACCCTCCATGTCAAGGAGGGAAAAATCGTCAAGGTCACCGGCGACGAAGAGGCCCTTCCCAACAAGGGCCGCCTCTGCGTGAAAGGGCGTTTCGGCTACGACTTCATCTACTCGGAGGAGCGGCTTAAAACGCCCCTCATACGGGAAGACGGGGAACTCCGGGAGGCCTCCTGGGACGAAGCCCTGGACCTTGTTGCCGACAAACTCAAAACCATCATCGGCGAAAGCGGTGCCGACGCCGTGGCCGGTGTCAGCTGCGCACGAAGCATCAACGAAGACTCCTATCAGATGCAAAAACTCTTCCGGGGGGTGTTCAAGACAAACAACATAGACCATTGCGCCCGCACCTGACATGCCCCCACCGTCGCCGGTCTGGCGACAAGCTTTGGTTCCGGTGCCATGACCAACTCCTTCGGGGAGTTTGATCGCGCCAAGATGTTCTTCGTCATCGGCTCCAACATGACAGAGGCCCACCCCGTGGCGTCCACCTTTCTTAAAAACGCCGTTAAAAAAGGGGCAAAGCTCATCGTGGCCGACCCGCGGCGCCACAAACTGGTGGATTACGCGGACCTTCACCTTCAGCTCAAGGTGGGCAGCGACATCGCCCTTTTGAACGCCCTGATGCATGTGATCATCGAAGAAGAGCTCTTCGATCCCGCCTTTGTCGCGGAAAACACCGAAGGGTTCGAGGCCCTGTCTACGGAGGTCTCCAAGGCCACCCCCGAGGCCATGGCCCCCATCTGCGGCATTGAGGCCGATACCATCCGACACGCCGCCCGCATGCTCGCCTCGGTGCGCCCGGCCATGCTCTGCTACACCCTGGGCATCACTGAGCACACCTGCGGGAAAAACAACGTCATGTCCGTGGCCAACCTCCAGATGCTCCTGGGGAACATGGGCGTGGAGTGCGGGGGGGTCAACCCCCTGCGCGGCCAGAACAACGTCCAGGGCGCCTGCGACATGGGCGCGCTTCCCGGGGTCTTCCACGGGTACCAGAAGGTCACCGATCCTGCGGCCCGTGAAAAGTTCGAGAAAGCCTGGGGCGTCACGGACCTTCCCGCCACCCCGGGCCTCATGATCCCCCACATGATGGAAGGCCTTGAAGACAAAAAAGTCCGGGCCTTCTGGATCTTCGGAGAAAACCTGGCCAACACCGAGCCGGATATCCGAAAAGTCGAGCATGAGCTCGCCGCAGCCGAATTTCTCATCTGCCAGGATATCTTCCTCAACGAAACCACCGAGTTCGCCGATGTGGTCCTTCCGGCTGCCGCCTGGAGCGAGAACGACGGCACCTTCACCAACAGCGAGCGCCGGGTCAGCCGCGTCCGCACCGCCTCCACCCCGCCCGGTGAAGCCCGGCCCAACTGGTGGATCTTCCGAGAGATCGCCAAGCGCTTCGGCCAGGAGTGGCCGTCGGTGAGCGCCCAGGAGATCTGGGACAACGAGATCGCGGCCCTTGCCCCCAACTTCAAGGGGATCACCTACAACCGCATCGAAGGCGACGGGCTCCAGTGGCCCTGCCCGGATGCCACCCACCCCGGCACCGCCTTCCTCCACAAAGACGGACGGTTCACCCACGGCAAAGGGATCTTCAACCCCACGGCCTGGACCCCGCCCGCCGAGGTAACCGACGAGGCCTACCCCTTTGTCCTCAGCACCGGACGGCGGCTCTACCACTACCACACCCGCACCCAGACCGGCCGATGCGACGGTCTCAACGACCTGTTGGGCGAAGAGACCTGCGACATCTCCCCGGTTGACGCCAGGCGCCTGGGCATCCGACAGGCAGAGCCCGTCCGGGTCTCCTCCAAGCGCGGAGCCGTCACGGTGAAGGCCCGGATAACCCATGAAATCCCCGAAGGCATGATCTGGATGGCCTTCCACTTCCGGGAGGGCAACGCCAACTGGCTCACCAACCCGGCCTACGACCCGGAAACCCTCACCGCCGAATACAAAGCCTGTGCGGTCCAGGTGGAGAAGGTCACAGCCCCTGTTGAAGGGACGGCCGAAACCACGGAAAGCCTCACGGCCGCGGCCGGTTCCTGATCGACAAAGCCATCAAACCAGAAAAAACCCTTTGCACGGAGACGTGCAAAGGGTTTTTTGGTTGAAGCGATGCCGCTTGCCTCCGGCGGCCCTGCCGGGGGCTAAACTTTTAAAAAGTTTAACAAACAGGCTTTAAATACAAATTCGCAACTTGCTTTCGAGGTGGCACACCTCGCCGCCGGAGGCAACCCGGTTAAAGGTGCCTTCGTTGACCCTGCCGAGGGCCAGACTTTTGCCTGATTTATATAAACCGGTTTTAAAAACAGATTCAATTCAACCTGATTCAAAGGCGAATGTGATTTTCCCTGAGGAACGAAGGGGAAAGCGCATTCGCAACCTGGGGTCCAGGGGATCATTCCCTGGCCGCCGGAGGCAGGCTTTTCCATGCACGTTGGCCATGGCAAGGCAACCGTGCTCCGGGGCGATTAGGTCTTACGAAAATTTATCAAAAAGGATCATCTCCTCTTCCACACCGAGGCTTTCCAGCATGGCAAGGACGGCGTCGATCATGAGGGGAGGCCCGCAGAGGTAGTACTCGATCTCGGCGGGATCGGGGTGATTTTTGAGGAAATTTTCGTAGACGGCGTTATGGATAAACCCGCGATAGCCGCTCCAGTCGTCTTCGGGATGGGGGGCGGAGAGGGCCACATGGTAATCAAAATTGGAATAGTCCTCTGTCAGTTGGTTGTATTCATCGTCGTAAAACATCTCCCGCTTGGAACGTGCGCCGTACCAGAAACTCATGGTCCGTTTGCAGTCCAGGGTATGCAGCTGGTGGAAAATATGCCCGCGCATGGGGGCCATGCCCGCACCGCCGCCGATGAAGCAGAGCTCCCGCTCTGTCTCCTTGACAAAAAACTCCCCGTAGGGCCCGGAAAGGGTCACCTTGTCGCCGGGCTTCAGGTTAAAAAGATAGGTGGTCCCCACCCCGGGGGGGGCATCGGGTGCGTTGGGCGGGGGCGTGGCAATACGGATGTTGAGCATCACGCGGCGGTTGTCCGAGGGAGGATTGGCCATGGAGTAGGCCCTGAAGGAGTTCTCCTCATTCTTATGGGAAAGGGACCACAGGTTCTGGGCATCCCAGTCTTCCCGGTACTCCTCGGCGATGTCGAAATCGGTAAATCGGATGTCGTAGGGGGGAATATCGATCTGGACATAGGAACCGGCCTTGAACTCCATGACCTTGCCGTCGTCCAGGTCGATGATGAGTTCCTTGATAAAGGTGGAGACGTTGTCGTTGGAGACCACGGTGCCGTCGTATTTGCAGATACTGAAGATCTCGTCGGGCACATGGATCTCCATGTCATCCTTCACCTTGAGCTGACAGGCCATGCGGACGCTTGCCATGCGTTCCTTGCGTGAGACGTGGCTGAGTTCCGTGGGTAAAATATCCCCTCCCCCCTTGCTCACCACGCATTTGCACATCCCGCAGGACCCGCTGCCCCCACAGGCGGACGGCAGCAACACCCCGCGCCCCAGAAGGGCCGAGAGCAAAGTGGGGGTACCCTCCACCCGAATGGGGTTGCCGGTATCCTCGTTGATGATGATGGTCCGCTCCCCCTGAATCGTGACGAAGCGCTCCACGATGATCAACAGGATCACCAGAAAAAGAATGATGCCCACAAACACGCACAAGCTGACCAGGTAAATCAAGGGTGCCTCCTTGCGTTTACGTCCCCATCCCCGAAAAGATCATAAAACTCATGGCCATGAGGCCGCTGACGATCATGGTGATGCCGAACCCCTTGAGCCCGTGGGGCACATGGGCATAGCGCATCTTCACGCGAATGGCGGCCATGGTGATGATGGCCACCATCCAGCCGGTGCCGGACCCGAAGCCAAACACCACGGACTCCGTGAAGGTGTAATGCCTCTCCACCATAAACAGGGAGGTGCCCAGGATGGCGCAGTTCACGGCAATAAGGGGTAGAAACACGCCCAGGTTGGTGTAGAGGGTCGGCGAATACCGATCGATGATCATCTCCACCACCTGCACCATGGCGGCGATGGTGGCGATAAAAGTGATGTACTTCAAAAAATTGAGATCCACCTCGGGCAGGCCTGCCCAGGACAGGGCTCCGGGGGCCAGGAGCAGGTGGTAGATCAACCAGTTGGCAGGCGAGGTGATGGTCAGCACGAACACCACGGCAAGCCCCAGCCCCACCGCCGTGCGCAAGGTCTTGGAGACCGCCACAAAGGAGCACATCCCCAGGAAGTAGGCCAGCAGGATGTTGCCCACGAACACCGAGTTGAAAAACAGATCGAATAAGTCGCCCATCCTTTAGTCCTCCTCCTCCGGCATGCCACCCTGGATCCAGACCAGGAGACCGATGACGATAAACGCGCCCGGTGCCAGGGTCATGAGGCCCATGTTCATGAACCCTGCATCGTACAAGGCCTGGGGCACCACGGAGACGCCGAAGATCTTGCCGGCCCCTAAGAACTCCCGGAGAAAGGCCACCCCCACAAGCACAAGGGCGTAGCCCAGGCCGTTGCCCAGGCCGTCGGCCACGGCAAGGGGCGGAGGATTGGCCATGGCAAAGGATTCGGCGCGGCCCATGATGATGCAGTTGGTGATGATAAGCCCCACAAAAATAGAGAGCTGCTTGCTGATGTCGTAGAGGTAGGCTTTCAGGATCTCATCGGCCACCACCACCAGGGAGGCGATGACGGTAAGCTCCACGATCATGCGGATGTTGCGGGGAATCTGGTTGCGAAGGATGGAGATGATCAGGTTTGAAAAGGTCAGCACCGCTGTCAGGGCAAGGGCCATGACCAGGGCGGTTTTCATCTGGACCGTCACGGCAAGGGCCGAGCAGATCCCCAGGATCTGACGGGAAATGGGGTTGTCTTCCCAGAGGGCCGCCTTAAACGTTCGAAACAGTCGGGTTCGGGTAAAGCCCATGATCACTCCAGGGGTTTCAGGTTATCCAGGTGTTTTTTTATGAGGTTCTGGCGAAACCTCAGGGAAATTCTCTCGTAGGTGGCAAGGTTGGTGGCCAGCCCCTCGCTGAGGTAGCGCCCGGTGAGGGTGGCCCCGCTGATGCCGTCCACCTCATTGTCCAGGTCTCCCAGGGCCTTGCCCTTGGCAATTTTGATGGCGGCGAATTCACCGGATTTTCCCACGATCTTTTTGCCCACAAAGTTCTTCTGGAACCAGTCGCTTTCGATTTCGCCCCCCAGGCCGGGTGTCTCCTGGTGGGAGTAGACGGTGAATCCCTTGATGGTGCTGCCGTCGGCTTCGATGGCCATGTAGCCCTTGATGCGCCCCCAGAGGCCCCGGGAATCCACGGGCAGGATGTAAGAGACGATCTCCCCGTCATCCAGGGTCAGGTACAGGGGCAGCCGCTGCTCACCGCCCTCGGTGGGTTCGGGGTAGAGCTCTCCGTCGCTTCCGGCCCACACCTGGAAGATGTGGGCCTTGAACAACCCTTCGATCTCCGCAGGAGTCGCCTTTGCTGGATCATAGTCAATGGACGCCGCTTTGAGGATATTCTTCTGGCGGTCGAGGCGCATGTTGACCTGCTGCCTTGCTTTGAGCCCCGTGGACGCCGCCGTGATGCAGAGGCAGCAGACCAAGGCAACAACCAGGGCAAAACCGATGGCCTGTTTCGTATCAGACATTGGGCACCCGTTTTCCTGTCCGGAGTTTGATTTCAAGGATCTCCAGCATGGGAGAGAAAAGGTTCATAAACAGGATGGCCAGCATCACCCCTTCGGCATAGGCCAGGTTATAGGCCCTGACGATGACCGTGAGGACCCCGATGAAAAACCCGTAGACCCACCGGGCGCCATCGGTGCCGGGGGCAGACACCGGATCGGTGGCCATAAAGGTAATCCCGAAGGCAAAGCCCCCCATGATCAGGTGATTGACGGGGTTGATCCAGTGCCAGGGGGAAAGCTCCGAGGAGAGAAACACCACGGCCGAGCCCATGGCGCACACCCCCAGAACCCCGCCCACGATGATGCGGAAACTCGCCACCCCCACCATGCAGAGAAACACAGCGCTGATGAGGCACAGAAGAGCCGAGGTCTCCCCCACGCTCCCCGGGATCTGTCCGGAAAACATGGTCCAGAAGGTATACCCGTTTCGAACAAGGGCTTCGGGTACCGCCTCCCCTTTGGCCCCTAAGGCCAGGGAGAGGGGCGTGGCCGCGGTGACGGCATCCACGGCCTTGGTGGCCACCCACACGTTGTCCCCGCTCATGGACACCGGGTAGGAGAAAAAGAGAAAGGCCCGGGCGGTGAGGGCCGGGTTCAGGATGTTGCGCCCGGTGCCCCCGAACACCTCTTTTCCAACCACCACCCCGAAGGAGATCCCGGCGGCCACCTGCCAGAGGGGCACACTGGGGGGCAGGGTCAACGGAAACAAAAGGCCGGTCACAAGAAAGCCCTCGCTGATCTTGTGGCCCCTGACCACGGCAAAAATCCCCTCCCAGGTAAGGCCCACCCCATAGGAGACCACCAGCATGGGAACAAACGCTTCAGAGCCGCGGTAGAGGGCATGGCCCCAGGTGGGGTCGACCCCTTCGGCCACAAGGGCCATGGTGCCGGTGTTGATCATCCCGAAGAGGGTCTGGGGAATAAGGGCCACGATCACCAGGGACATGAACCGTTTCAAGTCCAGGCTGTCCCGGACTGCCGGCATGCGCACGGTGGCCTCGCCGGGCACAAAAAAAATGGTGCGGATCGCATCGTAGACGGGATGCAGGGCCTGGAGTTTCGTCCCCTCCTGAAAATAGGTGCCCAGGCGATCCAGGGCGTTTTTGACGTTTTTCATGCTATCCGTCTCGCTCCTTCCGGTACTGGGCCTTGGCGGTTTTCAGGGTATCGAGCAGTTCGATTTTCGACGGGCAGACATAGCTGCAGAGTCCGCACTCAATGCAATCCAGGAGCCCGTGGGCCAGGGCCTCCTCCACCTCTCCGGCCACCATGCACTTCATGGTGTACTGGGGCAGAATCGCCACCGGACAGACCTGGGCGCACCGGCCGCAGTTGATGCAGGGACGTCCCTCCCCATGCATGCCGCAATCCAGGTTCAGTGGCTTTTTGTTGAACACGGACAAAAAGGTGCGGGACTGACTGGGCCGTGTGTACCCGGCCCGGAGAAACCCGAACAGGTCCTCCTCATCCCCCACGGGCAACAGGGTCAAGCCCTTGTCGAAGAAGTTCATGTAGCCCGTGGCCGGAAGAAACAGCCCGGAAAAAGGGGAGCCCCCGATGCGCCGACGCCGCTTTTCCTGGGGATCCAGGGAGGAGACAGGGGCACCGACACGGGTGCGGACGTGCCCGCACACGGTGGCACCGTTGCCCCCCACCGCCATGACCCGTTTGGGGTAGAAGCATCCCTCGGTGACAAACCGGGCCAGGGCCACAAGGTCCTGGCCTTCGATGTACCAGCTGCGGTTCTCCGAGGGCTCTTTGCGGATGTGGTAGAGGTAGTGGCCGGGATCACCGGCAGGGTAGCCCCCCCGGATATGTGCGGTGACGGTTTTTAAAATGGGTTCGGAGAGCTCGCCGGTATGGGCCGGGGTGATGACATGCACCGACGGACAGAACTGCTTAAGGATGGCCAGGCCGTTTTGAAAGGCCATCTCTTCCCCTTCCAGGGCCAGGGCGGGCAAGGCCAGGTGCCCCCCGGCCCAGCCCAAGGTGACGATGATATGGGCGGGACGGCTTGCGGGATCGGGGTGATCCCGAAAGGGAAGCTCCCGAAGCAGGGGCCAAACCCCTCCTTTAAGGAGCATGTGACGAAGGGTGTCCGGGTCCGTGGCGGCGATCCGGTTGGGCGAAACAGGCTCGAAGCGCTCCCAGCGCTCCTCCTCATCCAGGGTGATCACCACCTCGTCAATGCGTCGACGCGGCCCGTAGACAATGCGTTCCACCACCCCGCCCCCCGGGCTCGGGTAGGTGACCACGGGGTTTCGCTTGTCTTCGAACAAGGGAGCGCCCCCGTTGACGGCATCGCCCTCTTTCACCAGAAGGCGCGGCTTGACATGGGGGATCCATCCCGGCATCAACGCCACCGTGGTCGGAACCGGGGATTCTGCCACACACTCGGCCACCTGCCCGGAGGTGTTGAGAGAAAAACCGTTCGTTAGGGTCAGGGTTTTCATCATCGAGACACAGCTTTCGGGAATGCGGCGCCTTTCTCCGGGGCATCAAGGGGAAGACGCGTTGGTTAGGGGCATGGGAACCATGAAGATATCGCTTAAAGTCAGCCCGGTGAGGGGCTGTTGACGGCACACGCGTTTTTGATGGGTTCAAGGGGTGCGACGGGCAATGGAGAAGAGGCAAAAACGGTAGAATAAACGGTTGCCCATGGCATGGGACAGACCCACATCGTGTCTGACAGAGTACACCAGGCAAAAACAATGTGTCAACCAAAGGAACCAAATCAAACCAGATGGTGGGGCTCCTTCTGAATAAAGCCTTCCATGGTCAGAGTGTAAGGATTCAGTTTATGCCTCCGGCGGCCCTGCCGGGGGCTAAACTTTTAAAAAGTTTAACAAACAGGCCGTAAAAAAACTGCTTGAATGAATTTCGTTTTATAGGCGGATGTGATTTGACCCGGGGGACGAGGGCGAAAGCGAAGCGACAAACAGCTTTCAAGGTGGCTCACCTCGCCTCCGGAGGCAGGCTTTTTCCCGCCACGTTGAGCATAGAAGGCATCGCTTTTGCCTGTTTCCTTTTGTCCCGCTCCTAAGAAAGGGGCCGGGCCACCCAGCCATCCGAGGCAGACACCTCCAGGGACCCGTCGGGCTTGCGGACGATGAGCAGGCACTCCACCCCCTTGAGCCCGTTGACCAGGGCGAGGCCTTTTTCCGGCCCCATGACCATCAGGGCCGTGGCCAGACCGTCTGCAAAGACCGTGGAATCGGCCAACACAGAGGCGCTGGTGACCCCGTTTTCAACGGGATACCCGGTGAGGGGGTTGATGACGTGGGTCCAGATGCGCCCCTCTACCTTTCGATAATTGCGGTAATCTCCGCTGGTGGCAAGGGCCTGGCCCTTCAGGGTCCGAACCTGAAAGAGGTCTCCCACCATGGCCCCGCGCTGGGGCGTGTTGATTCCCACGCGCCAGGGTTTACCGTCCAACCGAAAGCCCTGGCCGTACACCTCGCCCCCGATCTCCACCAGAAAATGGGCGATCTTTTTCTCACGGAGCAGGGCTGCCACGGCATCCACGCCGTACCCCTTGGCGATGGAGCCAAAATCCAGGTAAAGGCCCTCCCGGTCTTTGACAAGGGCCCCTTCCCCTTTGCGTGAAATGGCGGCAAACCCGACCCGGGACAGGGCATGGGCCACCTCGTCCTCCCGGGGGAAGCGCTCCTCAACCTTGCCCGGTCCAAACCCCCAGAGGGTGACCAGGGGCCCGACGGTGGCGTCCCACGCTCCGTCGGTGAGATCATGGATACGCGAGCCCACGGAAAAAACCGTGAGCAGGTCCTGGGAAACGTGCACCGCAACGCCTTTGCCTGCGCGGTTGAACCGGGAAATCTCGCTTTCCGGGTCGTAGACCGACATGCTGCGGTTGATGGCCTCAAGGCGCCGGGTCACGGCAAGGCCCAAGGCATCCGCCGACATCTTGCCCGATACCACGGCTTTTATATGGTAGGTGGTGCCCATGGTCCGCCCGGACAACACCACCTCCTGCTTCGTATTAAAGCCGGTGGTCACCCCGGCGGCCACCACCAGGGTAAAGACCCCGAAGGCCACCACGATGGCTGCCAGGAGCTTGTTTCTGCTTATTTTCTTTGACGCGTGTCGCGTGTTGGTTGTCTTCATGGTCACCGTGATTCAATGCGCCCGATAATCCAGCGCTGCATTTTTACATCATCTTCGCTGACGGCATCGATCCCGCACTCCGCCACCACCATCTCCGCCCGGGCCATATCCTTGTGGCCCCCTGCGCTGCCAAAGCAGCCGAAACTCTTCTCGGCAAGGCGTCCGGCATTTTTCCTCACCCCGTCGTTTCTGAAAATCACCACCAGCTTTTTGCCGTAAATCCCGGAGACGATGCTCCAGCTCACGGCATCCACCTTCATGAAAAAATCGGCGATGAGGACCAGCACATCCGGTGTGGGCACCGTGCCCACATGGGCGTACATCCGGCTTCGCCTGATGATCCGGTTTTTAAGGGCCCTCTGAAAATACTTAAGAAAACTGGGTTTGAGCTCGGCCTGCTCCACCTTCTGGAGCATGTGCACATTGCAGAGGCGGTACAGGTATTGAAAGGCCCGGACATCTTCCACCAGGGTCTGCCGCTGAAAGTTGTTGGTATCGGTCTTGATGGCGTAAAAGAGGCCCGTGGCCAGGCGCACCGACGGCTTGATGTGGGCCCCCCGGAGGTATTCGGTCATCATGGAGGCCGTGGCCCCGTAATCCGGGCGAATATCGGTGTAGCCGTCGCGTCGCCCCCCGTCGGGGTGGTGGTCGATCACCACGTCAAAATTGATTTTTTCAAACACCTCCGAGTGGTGAGGCTGGGAGTCCACCAGCACAAACCGGTTGAACCCCTCCATGAGGGAATGGGAACACGGCTTGATATCGGCCTTCATGTACCGCACCAGGGCCAGGTTGTCGGGCCGCTTGATCACGTTGATGGAGGCAATGACCACATGGCTGACCCGCCGCCACAGGAGCCGTTTGAACGCCACAGCGCTGGCGATGGCATCGGGATCGGCGTTGATGAGGATCAACACATTGTCGTCCCGGTTGAACCGCGAATAAAGGCCGGCCAGTTTCTCTTTTATTTTTAAGCTCATGAATCACTTTTCAGGTATCAGGTGTCTGCTTTTTCAGGGTTGACCTCAAGGTCTCCGATTTCACCGCCCGGCGAACATCACCGACGCATCAGCGTTTCTCCGGGTGGGTCTCCATACACCTGCATTCACCGGCAAGCTTGGCATGGGTGATTTTCGTCAACAGCGTGGAAGTCCCGTGAAGTGCAAGGTCATCGGCAATGTCCCCGCGGGTCAACCCGAAACAATAACAAAGGATCTCTTGGTGATTGATTGGTTTCATAACCATTTATTATGGGGCCCCTGCCCCCTCGAATGCAAGGAGAAAGGTGGACAGCCCCGGCCCCGGGATGTACCCTTGCACAGAAGTGTCCCCACCTTCGATGGTTAAACCCAAACACCCCGAGGGACCCCCATGCCCCTGATCATTCTTTTTGTCAAAGCCCCGGAGCCCGGCAAGGTCAAAACCCGGCTGGCGGCCCGCCTGGGCAATGCCATGGCCCTTGACCTCTACCGTCACTTTGTGGAGACCTCCCTTGCCCGCCTTGCCCCGTTGGGCCCTGTCCGCATCGCCTACACCCCTGACAACCGAAAAGAGTTCATGGAAGACTGGCTTCCCGGACACCCCGAGATGCGTCCCCAGCGGGGAGACGACCTCGGCCAGCGCATGGAAAACGCCCTGATGGAGGCTTTTTCAGACGGTCACGACAAGGCGGTGGTCATCGGAGGAGACATCCCGGACCTTCCCGAGGACCGAATCCGCGGGGCCTTTCGGGAATTGAACACCCACGACATGGTGGTCGTGCCGGTATCAGATGGGGGGTACTGCCTGGTGGGAGCGCGCAGAGGAACCCTTCTTGCGCCTGTGTTTGACAAGATGCGGTGGAGCTGCAGCTCGGTGACCGAGGAGACCGTCAGAAGGGCAAAGGCTCAGGGGATAACCCTTCGCCTCCTTGACGGCTGGCACGACATCGACACAGCCGATGACCTGCTGGCCTTTGTCCGGCGCCATAAGCGCCGGGCCGATGTGCCCGCACTCTACCGGGACGCCATTCGCCGCCTCAGTGATGGTGATGGGGATTGTCCCCGTGGCGATGGACGTGGGCATGGCGATGCAGGTGAAGCCCCCCGTCCATGACGATCTTTCCCCGCACGAGGCTGTGCAGGGAATCGGTCACCTGCTCCAGGAAATCAAAATCGTGGGAGATCACCACCCGGGCCACCTTGGATGCCTGAAGCACCGCCACCAGCCTCGAAAAAGTATCCCGGTCCAGGCCCGTGGTGGGCTCGTCCAGAAGCAGCAGGTCCGGGTCCATGGCCAGCACCGTGGCCAGGGCCACCATGCGCTTCTCCCCGCCGGAAAGGCGAAAGGTGATCCGCTCTTCGTAGCCGGAAAGCCCCAGATCCGACAGCACGTCCCTGGCTTTGGCCCGGGCCTCGTGCCGTCCCATGCCCAGGTTCATGGGCCCGAAGGCCACATCCTCCAGCACCGTCGGGCTGAAAAGCTGATCATCGGCATCCTGGAACAACAGCCCCACCCGACGCCTCACCTCCTTAAATCCCTTCTCACCGCTCACCTCACGGCCAAAGGCCGTGATCACGCCCGCCTGGGGCTTGAGAAGCCCCATCATCAGATGAAACAAGGTGGTCTTTCCGCTGCCGTTGGGGGCGATGAGTCCGATGCTGGCCCCCTGGTCCACGGCAAAATCCAGCCCGTTGATCACCGGTTCCCGGTCACCGGGGTATCGGTAGGTAAGCCCTGAAAGATGCATCAACTGTTCAGCCATCACATATCACCTTCTGTGGTTAAAGGTCTTAAGCAAAACGTTCCAGGCTCCGCCGAAACAGTGTCGACTGTTTCAAAATCAGGAAAGTTTTTTGCGGAGCTTTTTTTCAAAAAAGCGACCTGCCGGAGGCAGGCTTTTCCATGCACTTTAACCATAAAAAGGCTTTGCTTTTTGTGCATTTATTTTTTTTTCTGCAGCCTAACCTAAATCCCGCCCAGCCGCACGGCCACCTCAAGGCCCACAAGGGCCACCACGGAACCGGCCATGCAGGCGGTCTGGGGAAGGCACCCTGCCATCCTCTCGGAACGCCGGGCCGTCAGCAGGTTGAACCGGCCGTCAAACCCCCGCAGCACCATGGCGTTGTGCACCCGTTTTGCGCGAAGGTGGGAGCGCACCAGAAGCATGGCGGCCATGTGGGCAAAGGTCCGGTAGGCGTGCAGGGAGGTGTCGGATTGAAAGCCCCTCATGCGGGCCGCGTTTCTCAGTTTTCGGTACTCCCGCTCGATGACGACGATATACCGGGCGCTCATCACGATGAGAAAGGTCAGCTTCGTGGGCATGCCCAGGGCATTGAGGGCGTGGCCCAGGTCAAAGGTGTGCATGGTGGAGACCAGGGCCATGAGAATCAGGAGAATGGAAAAGGACTTCAGGGAGATCAGGCAGGCCAGGGCCAGCCCGTCGCCTTTGACGGTCAGGGGACCCAGGGAGCCCAGGGCCGGTCCCTCCCCGGTAAAGGGCAGCACCACCCAGAGAACAAACAGAAACAGGCACAGGGGCATCAGTCGCCTGACAACCGCCCCCAGGGGCAGCCTTGCAAGGAGAAGAAAGCAGCCCCCCAGCCCCAGGGCGGCAAGGGGCACCGTCGGGGTTGAGGCAAGGGCCGTGACCAGGGAGAGGACAAAGGCCACCGCCACCCTCACGGTGGGGGCCGTGCGATGAATAGGTGAAGAGATATCCACAAAGGGCTCGTTCATGCAGCCCCCTTCCGGCTGCGATACCAGGCAAACGCCCCCAGCAGGCCCACGATGTAGCCGAGGCCACCCACGACGTCCCGAACCCGCGTCTCCGCCTGTTGCCGGTGCAAGGACCTGGTCACGGCGCTGTCCACCACCTGCTCCAGGCGCGTCCAGTCCCCGGCGGAAAGCCCTTTTTCCACAGCAGCGGCCTGGGAAGCCGGTGCGTCCGGCACCACCTCAGCGCCCACATCCTTATAGGCCTGCGCGCCCTCTGCAGGCTCCAGCTCCCACCGGCTCTTGTGGCCCATCCCCGCATCCACTTCCACGGTCAGGGCCCCGGACTCGGGCCGGGAAAAGGTTAAGAGGCCCGCATCGTCTGTCTTCCCGGTGAATACCTGGGTGCCGTCCGCGTTGAACACCCGGATCACCCCGTTTTTCACCGGACGCTTTCCGGCAAAGGTGCTTTCGGTATACACCTCGCCCCCTTCATCCAGGGCAAAGATGTTGATCCGGTGGGCCAGGGCCGGAGAGGCCATGGAAAGAAGAAAGCTTAATATCACCAGCCATCGCATGGGGTTCATCGGTCCTCCTTTTTCTCTTCCGGGGCCCTGATGAGCCCCCCCAGTAACTCAGGGTAGACGCGCAGGAGAAAGGAGATCACAAAGGCGGTGAAGATCCCTTCCACAACCATCACGGGTGTGTTTCCCACCACCGACGCCCAGGCGATCACTGTAAAATTTTCTCCGGTAAACACGAGGGCGGCGGCCAGGAGCAGGGACGAGAAAAGAACGGCAAGGAACCCGCACCCGAAGGAGGCGGCCATGCCCACGCGCCCGTTGCGGGACACCAGGGGCCCCAGCAGCAGGGAGACCCCCACGGCAGGCGCTGCCATCACCACGGTGTTGACCCCCAGGGTGGTCAGGCCCCCGTACTGGAAGAGAAGGGCCTGGAGAAGCAGGCCCGTAAAGATGGCGGGAAATGCCGCCCAGCCCAAGACCAGGCCCACCAGCCCGTTTAAGACAAGGTGAACGCTGGCCGGGCCGATGTTCAGGTGGATAAGGGACGCCACGAAAAACGCAGAGGTCACCAACGCGGCGCTGACGGTTGCCTCCCCGTCCATCCGCTTCAGGCCGTAGGCCACGCCGCCTGCGGCGACGGCAGCCCCGGCCAGGAGCACCGGGGCGGACAACACCCCTTCCGAAATATGCATCGCTGAATTCCTTGGTCAATCAAACATGTCTGTGGTGCCCGGCATCATCCCTGCCACTTGGAAAACTCCACCCAGAGGACGGCGCCCAGCTCGACACCCTTTTTCTCTCCGTCGACCTCCAGGCTGTAGTCCGCTTCATTGAGGGCGGAAAAGCCCCACCACCCCTCGGTGGGCACGGTAAAGGAAAAAATCCCGTTGGCGTCGGCCTTCACCACCTGGGTCACCAGGTACTCGTTGGCGGCCTTTGCCTTGCCGTCCCGGTTATAAAACTCCACCTCCACTTCGGCCCCGGGAACGGCCTTGCCGTTGAGCTTCACCACCCCCTGGAACAGGTTGCCTGCATACAGCCCGAAGGGTCGGGTCAGGGGGACGATCTCGGTCTTCAGGCCCAGCTCGTCATCCCAGCCCTCTTCCCCGCCGTAGGCCGGAACGATGGTCTTGGTATAATGGATGATAAAGATATCCTCGGCAGGTTCCCAGTAGGGCTTCGGGGTCATGACAAAGGAGTAGACCCCTGGCCTTTTGACGGCGTAGGTGGATGTCCAGGAAGGCTTGCCCATGATCTCTGCGGGGGTCAGGGTCCCGGTGAGGTCCCGCTTCTTGCCGTCCATGACCACGGAAAACTCCGCGGGCTTTTCAAGGGGCATGCCGATCCCTTCAAAGGGATGCGAAAAGGACAGGGAGAGATCGAGTTGTTTTCCGGTTTTCTGGGAGACAACGGATGTATCGGGGATCACCATGCCAAAATGGGCCAGGGCGGACGTGGGAAGGCAGACCCCAAGGGTCAGGGCAACGACTGCTGCGAAGCGTTTCATCTTGATTCCTCCATTTCAGAAAGCAAAAAACCACCTTAAGTAAACCACGTGACGGCACCGCAAAAAACCAAAACCGGCCATGCCCTTTCAGGCCATGCCCCGGTCTTCCCTGCCGAACCCTCCCGGGGGAGGTGCTTCCGGCGGCGTTTTTGCGAACCCATCACATCAAATGAAAGCCTTCGTGGCCGTTTACCTTCGTGGAGCGCCCATTCATGACAACTTCAGAACAACGACATTCGCAACAGACTTCGTGTCTGCTATTATTTAACACAGATAGCGTGAAGGAATTGCTCTTGTCAAATCCAAAGTGAAAAACAAAATCCCCCGACTTTCGGGGCGAAGCGCCCTCCCTGCCTAGTCCCTCACCAGCACACCCGATGCGATATATCACCCATAACCTGCTGAAATCCCAATTGACATGCACGCCACCAATTCGTTATATTTGGGGAAAGCATCTTATTTTAAAGGCATCTCCAACCGACAAAGCCTCGTTGACAAGCAACCCTCTCCTGACAACAGGTGCCCCTTCACCAGACGCAGCTTTTCCCCGGACATCATTGCGATTCACATCCGGCAATCCCCCAATGGTCCCCCCGGACCAGCGCCTTTGCACTGACGATGCAATGGAGACCATCATGACATCCACCCATCGCACACCCCGGGGCCCCATCCTCGTCATTGACGAAGACGCCTCGGTTATCAACACGTATGCCCCACACCTGGAAGCCTGCGGATATGAGGTGATGACGGCAAGGGACGGTCACGCCGCCACCCAGCTCATCGCCGTCAACCCTCCGGACCTTATCATTTCAGAGCTGCGCACCCCCGCCATGGACGGGCACTCCTTCTTCCGGCACCTCCAGAGACGATGGCCTGAAATCCCCGTGATCGTCACCTCCACCACCTGCGAACCCACCGAGGTGGTGGCGTGCCTCCGCAAAGGTGCCAGCGATTTTCTGATCAAGCCCCTAAAAAATATGGACATGTTGTCCCTGTCGGTGTCACGGGCCCTGCGGGAAATAAAACTCAAGCACCAGAATCAGCGCTACAAAGAACTCCTGGAACAACGCGTCTCCCGCAGCTCCGAAGAATTGAAAACCACCAACCGCTACCTCACCGAACTGAACCGGCGCCTCACCGAGGTGGTGGACTCCTCCAGGCGCCTCTCCTCCTGCGTCACCATCGAAAGCTTCGGCACCCGCCTGCTCGAAGAGTTCAGCCACCACCTGGACGCATCGGGAGGGAGCCTCTACATCGCCGGCCAGGAGGGCCTGCGCCTCGTCCACTGCCTGGACGGGGGACACGCCCCCGGCCTCATCTCCTACCCGGTGGCCAAAAGCTCCCCCTTTGGGTACGCCCTCTACCGCAAAGAACCCGTCCTCATCGGAGACATTCGCAACGAAGGGGCGCTTCGCCCCAGCGGATACGGAGGGTACCACAACGGCTCCTTTGTCATTTTTCCCCTGCAGAACCAGGAGGGCAAACCCTTTGGCCTCGTCTCCCTCCACGGCAAAAAACGCCCCCCCTTTGTCAACCAGGACCGCGAAGTGGGAGGGCTCCTTGCCTCCTACAGCTCCGAGACCCTTCGAGCGGTCAGGGCCATGGAAGCCCTGTCCAAAAGTGAGGAGAAGTACAAGCTTGCCGCCCTCACCGCCAGCGACCTCATCAGCGAATGGAGCCCGGCCACCGACGACCTTGTCTGGTTCGGAAACATCGACGCCGTCATCGGCTCCGCCCCGGAAACCCGCCCCACCACCATGGAGGCCTGGCTCTCCCTGATCCATCCCGACGACAGGCAGCGCATTGCCGATACCTACCGGAACAAGACCCACTGCGCCACGGCCGCTCCCATGGACTATCGCGTACGCCACCTCTCCCATGGCTGGCGCCATTTCCGGGAGCGCACCACCACCCTCAGGTCCAAAGGGGGGGCCACCAAGGTACTGCGCGCCTGCAACGACATCACCCGGGAAAAAAACGCCGAAGAGGAACGCATCATCTTCGAACTGAAGATGCAGCATGCCCAGAAACTTGAAAGCCTGGGCATCATCGCCGGGGGCATTGCCCACGACTTCAACAACATCCTCATGGCGGTCCTCGGCCACGCGGACATCGCCCTGGAAGAGGTGGAAGGCAATCCCGGCCCACAAAAGGCCCTCAACAGTATTGTCACCGCAGGAAAACGGGCAACGGAACTGGCCCGGCAGCTCCTTGTCTACTCCGGCAAGGGAAAGCTGGAGACCAGCATCGTCAACGTCAACACCCTCGTCTCGGACATGATGAGCCTCATTGAGGTGTCGGTGTCCAAAAAAGTGCGCATCCTGTTTCATCCCGGCCGCCACACCCCCCACATCGAAGGCAACCTGAGCCAGCTCAGGCAGGTGGTCCTCAACCTCCTGACCAATGCCTCCCAGGCCATCGGCAACGCCAGCGGCCAGATCGAGATCCGCACAGGAAAAGTCTTCTGCACCCGAAGCGATCTGGACGCCTGCTCCATGCCCGTGCGCCCCGACGTAGATGCCCCCCTGCCCGAGGCCACCTACACCTTCATCGACATTGACGACACCGGCTGCGGCATGGACGCCACAACCCGAAACAAGCTCTTCGACCCCTTTTACACCACAAAAAAAACCGGCACGGGCCTTGGCATGGCGGCCGTTCTGGGCATCATCCGCCAGCTGCGGGGCACCATGACCGTGGACAGCACCCCGGGGGTGGGCACCCACATCCGGGTGCTCTTGCCCGCATCCCTTGCCGCTGTGGAGAACAGAAAACAACCGGAAGCGCCCCCAACGGAAAAGCCCATCCGGCAACAGGGCGGCCTGATCCTCATTGCCGATGACGAAGAGCCCGTCCGAAAAATATCCCAGCGCATGGTGGAAAAGCTGGGTTTTTCCGTTATCTCGGCAAAGGACGGCAGGGAAGCGGTCTCCCTCTACAAGGCCCACCGGCAAAAAATCCGCTGCGTCATCCTCGACATGACCATGCCAGGATTAAGCGGCAGCGAAGCCCTGGACCAGATCCGCATCGTCAACCCCTCGGCCAAGGCCATCATCGCCAGCGGATACGGTTCGGCCCCGTCCGAATCAGACCTGGCCGCAGACGACAGCTGCTCCTACCTCCAGAAGCCCTATCAGATCAGCGAGTTGAAGCAGGTCCTCCGGGAGATGCTCAACGGCAGCGGCCTGCCTGCAAAGCCAGAATAAAACAGCAACGATTCGCCTTCGGCGGCCCTGCCGGGGGCTAACCTTTTGCCTGATTTTACGAAAGACAGGTCTTAAAAATTCGGCTTAATTGAATTCGGCTTTAAAGGCGGATGCGCACCTTGATCATCGTTTGGGCCGCGACCTGCAAAAAGCCGATTCGTCGGGTGCACTCCGTGCACTAAAATCAAAGCCTGTCATGCCCCGAACGCCTCGGTAGAATCGAAACCTTGGGTGGCCCGGACATGGTGCACAGAGTGCACCCTACGGGCTGTCGGCCTTTTGGGACGGTGCCATCAATAACACCCTGGTGACCCAAACGGTGATCAAGGCCCGGAGGCGTGGTGTCCCCCCCCTTCCCCAAAAATCGTTGCCACCCGCACGCCCCCCTTGAAAAACCACCCAGATCAAAGACACGAGCAGCTCCCCAAAAGGCCCCCCAGGCGGGGAATTGATTTTTTCCGTCCCCGGGCGTATACCTAGGTCCGTAGGCTAAAAGGAAACACACGGATTCATGTAAGGAGTAAAGAAGATATGCAGCGACCGAAAAAGATGTGGGGGGTCAATGTAACCCTGTTTGTGCTGGGAAGTTTTCTTGCCGTGACCGGGCTGATCAATGCGTGGGTTCTTCCCCACGGGTACGAAGCCAAGGGGAGCGTGCTGGTGGACATCCGCCATGCGCTGACCGGCCTCCACGAATGGGCGGGGATCCTGTTCATCATTGCCGTGGGCATTCACCTGGTGCTCCACAGCACCTACATCCGAAAAAACATGGAAACCTTCGGATGGATCCGCTGGATAAAACCTTAACCCGGATATTTCATAAAAACCGGCGAACTATTCAGTTTGCCTTCTATGGTTAAAGTGCACGGAAAAAGCATGCCTCCGGCGGCCAGGGGATGATCCCCTGAACCCCAGGCTGCGAATGCCCTCCCCCTTCGTTCCTCAGGGTGAGGGCATTCGCGAAGGGTTCTATGAAATTGAGCAAGGCCTGTTTGTCAAACGTTTCAAAAATTTGGCCCCCGGCAGGGCCTGCTACGCCACGTCCAGATACAGGGTATCGGCAATGGAAAGCCGCTCAAAGGGAGCCTCCGTGCCAAAAAGCTCGTCGCAGAACATGGCATTGACGGCGGCCAGCATCTGATTCATGGGGTCCAGGTTGATCATGACATCCCCGGAAAGGGAGGAGAGTCCCTGGAGATTCTCCGGGCAGAAGTCGACCCTCTGGTTCCCCTTGCCGTCGTCAAAAAGGATGGGAAGCCCGTGGGTCCTGCAGATCACGGGCCGATACCCGTATAAAAGGCAGGCCCCGGCCCCGTCTAAGAGAGGACAGGGTCCCTCGTCGCTGCTTTCGGCTGCCCGGGTCAGGGCAAGGGCTTTCTGGTCCTCGGAAAGGGTGTCAAAGGCCAGGCGAAGGCTGACGGCCTCCACCGGAAAAAGAGAAATATTCAGGCAACAGGCGCTGCACCCCTTGCGGCAGGCCATGTGGCCTGAAAGCGCGGCTTCGATCTCCCCGCAACGGGCGCTCACGCGCGCGAGAAGTGTCCTGTAGTTTTCAAACAATGCGTCCATGGGTCTCTCCAGATAAGGTCGGGAAAAAAAACAGGGGAGGCCAAACATGGAGGCAGGACGACGTGCGACGCACCTTGAAATAAAGCCACCCGATTCGTATGGCCCTCGTCCCGAAGGCATACGGTACATGCGCCGGTGGCGGTTTCTTCTGAAACAGGATGTGCGTGTGCTTATGTAGTGTATTTCACCCCCCCAGACAAGCAAAGGAACGAAGAGATCATGGAAATATCACCCATCGGAACCCTGCACACACCCCACAGGGAACTTGCGTCCATGCCCATTCAGCCCAAAGGGGCAAAAGAGGTCAAAGGCCACGCCCTCCTTCTCCCCGAATACGCCGACGGGTTGCGCGACCTTGAAGGCTTCAGCCACATCTACCTCATCTACCACTTCCACAAGGCCACCCGCACCGAACTCACCGTGGTCCCCTTCATGGACACCCGGCCCCGCGGGGTCTTCTCCACCCGCTCCCCCTTGCGCCCCGCCCACATAGGCATCTCCATCGTCCGCGTCACCCGGGTGGAGGGAAACACCGTGCACTTCACCGGGGCCGATATGCTAGACGGCACCCCGCTCATCGACATCAAACCCTACATCAAAAACTTCGACCAGGTTGAACAGAGCACCTCAGGCTGGATGACCGCCGACGAAAAAACCGTCTCTGATAAACGATCCGACGATCGGTTTGTGTAAAAAAAATGCCTCCGGCAGGGCCGCCGGAGGCAATTTTGGACCCTGCGGGTTAGAGGTAGGTCTGGTAGACGAGTCTTGCCGTGGTCAGAAAGACCACGGTGATGAAAATGGGCTTGATGAGCCTGGATCCGTTTTTGATGGCCAGGGAGGAACCGGTGCGTGCGCCGATGACCTGACCGGCAGCCATGATGAGCCCTGCACTCCAGACGACGTTGCCCAGGGCGATGAAGACGGTAAGGGCCACGACGTTGCTGGTGAAGTTCATGACACGGGTGTACCCGGCGGCCCGGGTCATGGAGAAGCCTAAAAAGAGCACCATCCCCGTGGTCCAGAAGGAGCCGGTACCGGGACCGAAGAAACCGTCGTAAAACCCCAGGAGCAGGCCGCAGAGGGTGTAGAAGACCGGGGTGGGAAGCTTGGGTTTGCGCTGGGTGTCGCCGAAATCGGGGGAGGCCAGTGTGTAGACCAGCACGCCCAAGAGGAGAAGGGGGATCAGGCCCTGGAGAAAACCGGCCTCCATGTGCTGGATGGTCCATGCTCCGGTGGCTGCACCGGTTAGGGTGGCGACAATGCCCATGGCAGACTCTTTCAGATTGACCTCGCCTTTCTGGATGTAGTTGAGGGCGGCCGAAAAGGTGCCGAAGGAGCCCTGGAGCTTGTTCGTTCCCAGGGCAAGCTGGGGGGGCATGCCGACGGAAAGCAGCATGGGCAGGGCCACCAGCCCGCCTCCCCCTGCGATGGAGTCCACAAAGCCGGCAGCGATTCCGGTGACGAAAAGACAAAGGGCGATGACGGGGGTAAGGGCAAAATCCATGGGGCTCCCAGTGATGGCGGATGGTTGCAGAGTGCTCAGGCCTGATGCGCGTGCCTTGGCGGCGATGCTTTAAGGGCCGGAATCTCTGTTTTAATGGCAGGCCCCCGCAAGGGCCTCCGGTCAACAGGGCTTTCGTACCATTGTTTCCCGCAAAATGAACCAGGAATCTTGCCCCGGCTCCTGGTGAATAGTCTCCAGGCGTGTGCAGAGTATTCTTTACCGGTGCGCCTTCCCCAGCATTCGCTCCCCTTTAAACGCCACAATTCCTAGATTTTATGGGACTTCTTCCTGTTCGGCACGTTTCATGAAAGATGCATGTGTATGATGTATCAAAACGCAAGGACAGGGAAACACCTCACGGTAAGCGCAACATGCGTAAAGGAGGGGGAATGCGGTCAGCAGCGGTGATTCTTGCGGCCCTGTTCGTGGGCGTTGTGTCGGTGGCCTCATGGGCACAGGACGCAGGGAAAAAAACAACATTTGACGTGGATCGGATGGCCTGCGACGCATGCCTAGCCGCCATTTCAACGGGGGTGGCACGTGTGGCGGACGGCGCCCGGGTCACCGGTGATTCATCCAAGGGTGTGGTGGTGGTTGTGCATAACGCCGGTATCTCATCGGAGACCATCGGACGGGCCATCACCCGCAGCGGTTTTCCGGCACGGGTTACGGGCACCATGGATGCCACCCCTGAAGAGATGACCGCCATGGGTGGCGCTTTTGCCGAAGAGGCGGAGGGCTGCAGCACGGGAGGGCGCCCTGCATGCGGTGGATCCGGGGAGAGCTGGAAGGCCCTGTACATGAAGATGAAAGACAGGTGGTTTCCCTGATCGAAAAGTAACGATTCAGCTCATTGTTGCCTCCGGCGACCCGCCGGAGGCAACTGCAGGCTCAAATAGGTATCAAAAAAATGAAATTCGGGTGTGTTCGCCAGCCTATGAGTCCAGTTCGCGCTTGAACTTGTCGGCGATGTCGTTATAGAGGTCCTGCTCTTTTTTCTTCTGCTCTTCCTGAATGGCCTTGACCTTCTGTTCGTAGAGACCTGCGGTCTTCTCCTTGAACTTTTTCAGTTCCTCTTCCATGCGGTTCTCCCGGGCTTTTTTCGGAAGGGACTCCACGGCGAGGTGGTCTTCAATAACAATGCAGGTGGTCTGGAAGGGGCCCTCCACCAGGTCGACAATGCCTTTTTCCGTCAGCTCCGAGCATACCCTGGACACCCAGTCCGTGGTCATCTCAAGGATCTCGGCCACCTCTTTAAAAGAGGGGGACGCTTTTTTCGTAAACTCATGGACCCGAACGGCGGCCACCAGGGCCTGTGCCTCATCATAGGGGGTCAACCGGTTCATCATACACCTCCCCTGGTCCCGGCGGTCACCTCCCGGGGCACCGAGACATGCAAGGGACGCGGGGGGCAGCAGTTTACAGCCCCTGCCCCCCGCGTCCCTGTGGGTTTCAGACCGTGACCCGCCCTTCGAACACCAGCGTGGCCGGTCCGGTCTTTAAGATATGGTTGTCGGACTCGTTCCAGGCAATGATCAAATCACCACCCTTCAGCCCCACCTTCACCTCACGGCCCGTAAGGCCCAGCAAATTCGTTGCCACAGCCGTGGCGCATGCGCCGGTGCCGCAGGCCAGGGTCTCGCCGGCCCCCCGCTCCCAGACGCGCATCTTCACTTCCGAGGAAGACACCACCTCCACGAACTCCACGTTGGTCTTCAAAGGAAACAACGGATGGGTCTCGATGGAAGGGCCGAAGGTCGTAGGCTCGTCTCCTGTAAGGCGATCCACCACGATGACGGCATGGGGGTTGCCCATGGAGACGGCGGTGACGGCATATTCCCGGTCATCGGCGGTGAGGGGAACGGACACGGCCCGCTCGCCTTCCACATCAAAGGGGATCTTCCGGGGAGACAGCACCGGCTCGCCCATGTCCACGCACACCCGGGTCACACCGTCCCGGGTCGCCTCGATGATCTCAGGGACAATGGTCCCGGCCTTGGTCTCCACCGTAAAGCGGGTCCCGGCAAGCAGGCCCCTGTCGTTGACAAAGGCGGCAAAGCAGCGCATTCCGTTTCCGCACATTTCCGCCTCGGACCCGTCGGAGTTGAAGATACGAAAGCCGATATCGCAGGCATCCGAGGGAAGGGCCAGGATAATGCCGTCGGCCCCCACGCCGAACCGCCGGTCGCAGAGCTTTCTGGCAAGGGCCGGATACCCCATGGCGCCCAGGGCCCCATCCATGTCGTCCAGCAGGACAAAATCGTTTCCTATGCCTTCCATTTTCGCAAAATCGAGTACCATATGTCCTCCGGATCAATAGAATATTATACGTCTCATTTTCATACCGAATACGCCTTTATCACACAACACGTTTAACGGCCTAATGATAAAAAAGCCCCTCCGGCAAGCAGAGAAGCATCGCCCCGCGTGCTGTACATATCGCCCGCAGGAACGCCGGACAAACGCGGCCCGAACAGGAACACTGTGTTTGACAGAAATCCGCGTTCAAAGGTATAGTTAACTACAGACTACCCACCACACACCACACGACAGAACCGCTCCACATCACCCCCGTCAGGCCCATGTCCCCCGTAACGCCTGTCGGACAACCCACCAACAACGTCGAAACGGAGGTGAGCCGATGAAAACCTTTATCATCCTGACGGAATTGACCGAAGAGGGCAAAAAAGCCATCCAGAATGACCCGGTCGGCATGAAACTCTCGGCCCAGGCCATTGAGAACCGGGGTGGCATCCTCGTGGATCAGTTTGCCCTTCTCGGGCCCTGGGACTTCCTTACCATCATCAAGGCCAAGGATGAAAAAACCATCTTTCGCATCACCACGGAGCTCGATGCCCTGGGCACCGTCAAAACCATGACCCTTCCGGCCATGCCCATCGAGGAGTTCATCGACGACATCATCACCTCTGTGTGACCCCTTTTCCCCGGTGCTTCCCGGAAAACAGAACAGCCCATGATCCGAATCAGGATCATGGGCTTTTTTTGATTCAAAGGCGTTACCAGAACGGGTTTTGATAACAAATCAATTCACGAAAAGAAGCCTCCGGCGGCAAGGTGGGGGCACCTTGAAACCCAATGGCGAATGTTTGAAGGGTATCGTGACACGATCCTTACCGGGGCATTCGCGTGCCGGGTGACATTATGCAACCGCCTCTGGAAAAGAGACGGGCCTCATCATTCGGTGTCATGATCCCCGGCTGGGCAGCCAGGTTAAAGATGCATCCGGCGGCCCTGCCAGGGGGCTAAACTTTTAAAAAGTTCAATAAACAGGTTTAAAAAACAGATTCAGTTTAATCTGAACCAATGGCGAATGTGATTTTCCCTGAGGAACGAAGGGGAAAGCGCATTCGCAACTTGCTTTCAAGGTGGCACACCTTGCCGCCGGAGGCATCTTTTGGGTTTTTACTCTGAGCCCTCTTGCCCCTGTCGTTCATCCGACTTTAACCATAGAAGGCTTTCCGGCCCTTTACCCCCTCTTGCGTTGGGCTTCTAAATGATCGATGTAGGACGGCCGCAGGGCGTCCTGATAAAAAATACCGGTCATAAGGCGTTCGTCCCGTGCCAGGCGCAGGGCGGCCTCGTGGTCCTCGGGATCGTGGGTGTGGGGCAGGGGGAGGGCCAGCTCCGAGAGTCGCTTCCAGGTGTAGTTCTCCTTGTCGAAGGTGACGCACGGGGAGACAAGGTGCAGAAAGCTGAACCCTTTGTGAAGGATTCCCTGGTGCATGATGTGTTTCATGCCCTCCACGTCCCCGGCAAAGCCCCGGGCCACAAAGGAGGCACCGTAGGAGAGGGCAAGGGCCACGGGATTCAGGGGGGTGTCGGGGTTGCCCCGGGGGTGGGAGCCGGTGACGTTGCCCATGGGCGTTGTGGGAGACGACTGCCCCTTGGTGAGACCGTAGATGGAGTTGTCGAAGAGAAACAAGGTGACGTCGATATTTTTCCGGGCAATATGGGGCAGGTGACCGCCCCCGATGCCCAGGATATCTCCGTCCCCTCCCACGGCAAACACCGTCAGGTCCGGCGAGGCCAGCTTCACGCCGCTGGCGATGGGGACGGCCCGTCCGTGGAGGGTATGAAATCCGTAGACCTTCATGAAGATGGGAAATCGCCCGGCGCAGCCGATGCCGCTGACCACACACATCTCTTCATTGCGAAGGCCAAGCTCCCCCACCACCTGCAGCAGGGCGTGGGCAATGCCGAAGTACCCGCATCCCGGGCACCAGGTAGGCAGCTCGCGGGTACGGTAATCAAGGAACCCCTCTCCCCGGACTTTCACCAGGGCGTCGCTGATGTAGGTCATGTCAACTCCGTCTTTGATCCAAAAGCGCCTCCGGCGGCTCTGCCGGCGGCCAAACTTTTGAAAAGTTTGATAAACACATCCTGTAACGATTCAGCTTATGCCTCCGGCGGCCCTGCCGGGGGCTAAAAGTTTAACAAACCGGTTTTAAAAAACAGATTCAAGCCAACCTGGATCGCATCAGCAACCTGCTTTCAAGATGTTTTAGCCTCAATGGCTTCCATGAGAAGACATCGCATTTTGTATGTTTAATCTTTGTGCTGACCCTAAAACTTAAACTTCCCGATAAACTCCAGAATATCCTCGGACGCCATGGGCAGTCCGGAGATGAGGTTGAGGCGGTGCACCTCCCGGTTGATGACCGGGGCCACGAGGTTGGCGTACTGCCCGGTGTGGTTGAGCTCGGCAACCACCAGGGTCTTGCATCGCCCACTGAAGGCTTTCAAGGCCTCTTCGGGCAGTGGATAGATCACCGAGGAGTGGAAGGAGGCGATGCGATGCCCCTTTTTCCGGGCCCTTCTCACGGCCTCTTCGGCGGCCCCGGAGGAAGAGCCCCAGGAGAGGATCCCGATATCCACCTCCCCTTCGGTGCCTGACTCCATGACCGGAGGCAGTTCGGCCTGAAGGGTCTTGAACTTTCTGAACCGCTTCTCGGTCATGGCCAGATGATTTTCGCCGTCGTAGACGGGCTTGCCGTAGGTGTTGTGCTCCAGGCCGGTGTCCACGAACATCCCGTAGGGCATCCCCGGAAGGGTCCTCGGGGAGATGCCGCTCTCGGTGATCTTGAACCGCTCGTAGTCGTCTAAGTCCTCATCCTCCGGAAAAACGTTGGCAGACAGCATGGCCTCCTCCGGCGGATCGGGCTTGGGAATGTTCCGGATGCTGTTGGACAGGTAAAAATCGAGGAGAATCACCACCGGGGTCTGGTACTTCTCGGCGGTGTAGAAGGCCAGGCAGGTCATGGCGTAACAATCCATGACGTCCCTGGGGGCAAAGACCACCCGGGGCGAATCCCCGGTGCCGCCGCAGACCGCCGCGGACAGATCGCTCTGCTCCATTTTGGTGGGAAGCCCGGTGCTGGGACCGCCCCGCTGGGAGTTGACGATAACGGCGGGCACCTCGGCCATCACCGCCAGGTTGATCATCTCCCCCATGAGGGCAAACCCCGGTCCGGAGGTGGCTGTCATGGCCCGTTTTCCTGAGAACCCTGCCCCCACCACGTTGCCGGCGGCCGAGATTTCGTCCTCGGTCTGGATCATCACCCCCCCGAAGTCTCCCAGGCGCTTGCTCAGGATCTCCATGATCTTGGTGGCCGGGGTGATGGGGTACCCCGCATAAAGACGGAGCCCGCTGTCCATGGCGGCCATGGCCACGGCTTCGTTGCCGTTCATGATGACCTGCTCGCCATTGGGGGGCGGGGGGGCCGCCCCCTGGAAGGAATACGGGTCTTCCTTGGCGACATGGCTCGTCGTCCACTCGTACCCGAGGCTGAACGAGGCCAGATTGCTGTCGATAATCACCTGCTTCTTGCCCTTGTAGCGTGCCTCGATAAAGGCCTTCATGGCCTCGGGGTCGATGCCGAACAGGGCGGCCACCGCGCCGATGGCCACCATGTTCCGGCCCTTGGCGTTGCCCGCGGCCTTGTTGGCCAGCTCCAGCATGGGGATGCCGTAGGCGGTCATGCCCGGCTCGGCCCATCCGGCAATGCTCATGTCCTCCTCGTGGCAGACCGGGGGCTTGCTGTCATAAATCAGCACCCCGTCTTTCCGAAGCCCTGCCATCTGGGTGATGGCATGGGCGTCGTTCAGAGCCACCAGAACGTCCGTGTACTTCCCCGGTGAGAGCACCTTCTCCGAGCTGACTCGAAAATGGGCCACACACTTACCGAACCCCCGGATCTCCGAAGGAAACGAATCAAAGGAGACAATGTCGTAGCCCTCGCTGCTCATGAAGCGGGTCATCACCTCGCCGGCGGAGATGGTCCCCTCCCCTGCGCTGCCACAGATCTCAATCACAATATCAACGCTGGTCGTCATCGTGTTCGCTCTCCTGTATTGAACATGCAGCTCAAAACATCCGATGCCTTCTATTGTCAAATTGGGTCAAAAAATAAGCCTCCGGCGGCGAGGTGAGCCACCTCGAAAGCATATTGCCCTTGCGGTTTATGCAAGTAAATTCAAAAATTCCGACGGACCTGGATACGTTAACGTACCTTGTGAATTATTAGGTTTAACCGCGGTGCCTCCGAAGGCACGGGCGAAGCCCGTCAGCAAATGAGACGTCCCTGAGGAACGAAGGGACGGAGCATTTGCGAACCTGGGGTGCAGGGGCTTTAGCCCCTGCTTATGCGAAGGATTTCCACCAGGAGGTGCGGATGGTAACCCCATCCATCTCAAAGATCTCCTTGGGCTGGTAGTCGATGATCTTTTCCCGGCCCAGAAGGTTCATGGCGGTGATCTCACCTTGTGCCTCGGCATTGCCCCAGCCCACGGAAACCCAGTAATCCTTAAGGTCCGGGTTGTAGATCTGGGCGCAATCCCCGCAGGCATAGACATCTTCATGGTTGCTGCGCATGAGGTGGTCCACGAGCACCCCCTTTTCCGTGTTGATCCCGCTGCCCACCAGAAACCGGATATTGGGGACGGAGCCGAAAAAGGAGAAGACCAGGTCGGCTGAAAGCTCCGCACCGTCGGGCAGGATCAGAATAAATCCCTCCCCTTCGGGCCGGACATCCGTCACCGGCTCGGCATCGGTGATCACGGTAACCCCAAGGCTGGTGAGGCGTTTGGTTACGTTCTTCTGAATTTCATCCTTGAGGCTCACGGGCCAGAAGAGGCTGCTGTAAAGGACAAACACCACCTCCTTACCCGCTTTGCGGGCCTCCCTGGCAAAGCCCATGCTGGTGAGATCCCCTCCGAGAACGGCAAGGCAGGAGGCCTTTTCCATGGCATCCCGCACCATGCGGGCGTCATCGAAACCGGCCAGGCAGTGAAGGTACTCGGCAAACCCGGCGTGGGTGGGGAGCCGACGGGCCGAGGCGCCCACGGCCAGGATGAGTTTGGTGTAGTGCACCTTCTCCATGTGCCGGAGGTAGACCACCTTTTCAGCCGGGTCGACCTTCTCCACGCGCTGGCCCAGACGCAGCCGGATCCGTTTCTCCTGGTACCCCCGATAGGGACGGATGACGAGATCCTCGGCCTGGCAGCCCCCCACGGTGTAGAGGGGCACCCGGTGCTTGTAGTAATACAGGGGTTTCTCATCGGAGATGATGGTGATCTTGGCCTCCGGGTCTTCCCTGCGCAAGGTGTCGGCCGCGCTGTTGCCCGCCGGGCCGTTTCCTATGATGACGTAATGGTCGTCCTTCGGCATCACTCCTCCCTGTCCACTTCCACCAGCTCGGTTTTGGTTATGGTTATGCAGTCCATGGGACAGACCTCGTAACACTTCCCGCAGCGAATACAGCGCTTGTTGTCGATGGCGATGGCCACCACGTCGTTCCAGTTGCCTGTCTCGCCGTACTCCCCGTAGCTTCCGTCGGGGTTCTCGGCAACGCTTGAGATCATCTTGATGCAGTCCCGGGGAGCCACGTCGATGCACATGGAGCAGTAGATGCACCGGGACACGTCGATCTCATATTTCAAGCTGCAGAGGTAGCAGCGCAAAGACTCCTTGACGGCCTCGGCCTCGCCGTAGCCCTCTTCCACCTCATTGTCCGCATCTTCAAAACGTTCCTCAACGGGCAGGGTGGGCATGGCCACCGGCTTGATGAAATCGTACTCCCGCTCCCGGTCGGTCTGCTCGGCCGGTTCGAATCGCACCAGAAGCGCCTTGCGCCTGCGCCCGGCAAAGAGCTCGTCCACCTCGTGGGCGGCGTGGCGCCCGGCGGCCAGGGCGGAGATGACGTTGGAGGCGCCGGTGACGCAATCGCCTGCGGCGTAAAGGCGGTCCACGGAGGTGAGATACCGTCCGGGCTTCACCCCGATGCGCTGCCCGTCCATATTAAGGGGCTGGCCCAGGTCCACCAGGGGATGCTGGCCGATGGCGCTGATGATGGTGTCCGCCTCCATGACAAACTCGGAGTTTTCGATGGGCACGGCGATGCGGCCCTTGCCGTCCGGGGTGTCTTCCAGGCGGGTCCTGAGGAACTCAATGCCCTCCACCCGGCCACCCGTCCCCAAAATCCGGTGGGTGCTCACCAGGCTGTAAATGCGGCCCCCTTCCACCTTCACCTCGCGAATTTCATGGTCGTCCACGGGCATGTGCTCTTCGGTGGCCAGGATATTGATACGCACGCTCTCGGCCCCCATGCGAAGGGACGTCCGGGCACAGTCCATGGCGGTAAAGCCATCCCCCACCACGATGACCCGGCGGCCCGTCTCCACCTCCTGTCCGAGGTTGGTCCTCACCATGTAGTCGAGGCCGGAGATCACCCCTTCCATCTCCTCCCCCTCCACCCCCAGGCGGTTGGGCTCCATGCATCCCACGGTGGTGATCACGGCATCGTGTTTTTTAAGCAGGTCTTTAAGGACGATGTCGTGCCCCACCAGCACCCGGGTCCGGAGCACCACCCCCAGCCTCAGGACATTTTCGATCTCAAGGTCCAGAATATCCCGGGGCAGCCGAAAGGCGGGAATCCCGTAGCGCAGCATTCCGCCTGCTTCGGGCATGCTCTCATAGAGGGTGACGTTGTGTCCGTACACGGCCAGGTCGTGGGCCGCCCCGATGCCCGCAGGGCCGGAGCCGATGACGGCCACGCTCTTACCCGACGGGGCGTACAGGTCCTCTTTGATGCGGTGCATGGCCGGTTTCAAATCGGCTGCCGAACGCTTTAAATGGCAGATATTCACCGGGTCCCCCAGGTCGTCCTCCCCGTGGCGGCAGGCCGCCTCGCAGGGCCGGGAACAGATCCGCCCCAGGGTGGCGGGCAGGATGTTGTAAACCCGGTTCAATTCATAGGAGCGCCCGTAACGGTTCTCGGTGATGCACCGGATGTATCCCGGCACGTTGGTGGCGGCGGGGCAGGCATGCTGGCAGGGGACGTTGTCGGCCATGTACCCGAAGTCCCTCGGGTCATCTGAAAAGGCGATCTCTTTGATGATGCGGAGCATGCCGCTGGTCCCGTCGTTTCCGCGCTGGCTGCTGTAGATCTCTCGTTTCATCGGCTTTTCCCGTGGGGTCTTTTCTGTAAGGCTTATTGACAGTTCATGACAAAACGCGTGGTGAGGCTGCTGCACGATCTTTTAAAGGGTGCGGGGGGGAGAAATGGGGTCAACCCCGTGGTGCCTGAACCGACGCGGTGGCTTTGTGGCGGTTTTGCTACCGGGCAGCGCCGAATCGGGGTGTGCAACCCCTCAGGCCCTTGGGGGAAAGACCATCCCGCATGGGAAGAGAGCCCGTGCGGGCGCAGATCGCCGCACGGAACCCTTGGAAACAGAATTGTTACCGGTAAATATACTCTCTTTTTGACAGCCATGCAAGGCGGTTGCGTTTTTTTAACCTTGTGGTTATCAGGATTTTCATGTTTAATTAAGGAGTTCGCGCCGCCGCACAGCATGCGCAAAAAGTCTTTTATATCAACTTCTTGCCGAGCTCTCCATGCACATTCTCCTCTCCTTTGCCTTCACCTGTCTGCTCGGCCGCCCGCACCCGGGCCTCTCTCGTTATTCGTATGGTGGCGACTCCGGCCACCGGAGTGTTTTGTTCATTCCCGTCAATTCCCTGTGCCTCTCCCGGCACGCCGTGGCTTTTATTCCCGGGCGGATAAGGCCGGCACCAGGCCCCGTTCCCGACCCCATGTCAACACGACCCGATGCCCAACAAGGAGGATTCCATGGACAGCCCCATCAAAAACATCGGCCTTCGCGGTGTGGTTATCGCCAGCACCAAAATCTGCGACGTGGACGGTGCCAACAGCCGCCTCCTCTACCGCGGCTACCTCATCCAGGACCTGGCAATGGAGACCACCTTCGCCGAGGTGGCTCACCTGCTCCTGCATGACAAGATGCCCGACATCCATGAGCTGGTTAATTTTACCAACCAGCTGGAGAGAAACCGCACCCTGCCCCCCAACCTCATCTGTGCCATGCAGACGCGCCCCGTGACCACGCCCCCCATGGACATCCTCCAGGCCTGCGTCGCCCTGTTGGCACACCACGACGACTCCCTCCCCGAGAACAGCCTCCCCCTGGCCCGCAACCGGGCCATGGGCCTCATCGCCAAGCTGCCCACGGTGGTGGCCGCCTGGACCCGCATCCGCCAGAGGCTGGAACCCATCGAACCGGTCCCGGGCCTCTCCATGGCCGAGAACTTCTTTTACATGATCACCGGCGAGCGCCCCGACCGGCGCATAGCCGAACTCTTCGACCGGGCCCTGGTCCTGCATGCCGAGCACGCCTTCAACGCCTCCACCTTTGCCGCCCGGGAGGTGGCCTCCACCCGCGCGCACATGTACGCCGCGGTGTCTGCTGCCATCGGTTCCCTCTCCGGCGAGCTCCACGGCGGGGCCAACACCCGGGTCATGGAGATGCTCAAGGCCATCGGCACCAAAGAGAACATCAAGCCCTTTGTGGAAGACAAACTGGAAAAAGGCGAGCTCGTCATGGGCCTGGGCCATGCCGTTTACAAAAACGGAGACCCCCGGGTGGAGATCCTGCGCCCCATGAGCAAAGAGGTGGGCGAGCGGGTCGGTGACACCCACTGGTACGAGATGACCGAAGAACTTGAGCGGGTAGGCAAGGCCCTGTTCAAGGAGAAAAAGGACCTGGAGATCTTCCCCAACGTGGACTTCTACAGCGCCTCCCTCTACCACACCATGGGCCTGGCCCACGACCTGTTCACCCCGGTCTTTGCCATGAGCCGAGTGGCAGGATGGTGCGCCCACATCATCGAAGAGCAGTTCGCAGACGAAGCCCACAAACCCGTCCTCTATCGCCCCGAATCCGAGTACATCGGCACCTACTGCGGCCCCGAGGGCTGTACCCTTGTCCCCATGGACAAACGTTAACAAGGAGGCGCCCCATGATCTCCCTGGACTCCCTGATCCGAGATGTTGTCGTGGACGGCCGTACGTACGCCGCCGTGAACGTGGCCGGCCTTGCCGGGGTGTATGCCTCGGCCCCTTCCCGGCTCCCCTTTTCCCTTAAGATCCTGGCGGAGAACATGGTGCGCAACATCCTCTGGGAACGCCTGGCCCCGGAGAACCTCACCCGGCTCCTCTCCTGGCGCCCCGAAGGCTTTGCCCCCGTGGGCATCAGTTTCTACCCGGCCCGGGTGCTGATGCAGGATTTCACCGGCGTCCCCGCCCTCTGCGACCTGGCCGCCATGCGGGACGCCGCCGTAAAGGCGGGGTTCCCACCGGAGCGTATCAACCCCGAGGTGCCCGTGGACCTGATCATCGACCACTCGGTGCAGGTGGATTTTTTCGGGATGAAAGGGGCCCTTGAGAAAAACGTGGGCCTGGAGTTCGACCGCAACCGGGAGCGCTACGCCTTTTTGAAGTGGGCCCAGAAGAGCTTTGACAACCTGAAGATCGTGCCCCCCAACTCCGGCATCTGCCACCAGATCAATCTGGAGAAACTGGGAACCGTTGCGGTGTCAAGCACCTACAAGGACCGTGCCTGGGCCTTTCCGGACTCCCTGGTGGGCACCGACTCCCACACCCCCATGATCAACGCCCTGGGCACCCTGGGCTGGGGTGTCGGCGGCATTGAGGCCGAGGCGGTGATGATGGGACAACCCCTGTCCATGCGCCTGCCGAGCGTCACCGGCGTTCGCATCTGCGGCGCCCCGAATAAAGGCGTCACGGCAACGGATGTGGTCCTGTATGTCACCGAGCGCCTTCGGCAAGAGGTGGTGGTGGAGCAATTCGTGGAGTACTTCGGCCCCTCCCTGGCCGCCCTCTCCCTGCCGGACCGAGCCACTATCGCCAACATGACGCCTGAAAACGGAGCCACCGTGGGCCTCTTCCCCGTGGACGAGGTGACCATAGAATACCTGCGCGCCACAGGCCGCGACGCCGCCGCCCGGTTCGCAGAGGCCTACGCCAAAGAGATCGGTCTCTTCCACGACCCCGCGGAGGAGCCGTCCTACAACCGCGTCATCGAACTCGACCTCTCGGACATCACCCCGTGCGTGGCCGGACCCTCTCGCCCCCAGGACCGCATCCCCTTACAGAAACTCAAACCCGCCATGCAAGCCGCCTTCGGAGGAGGAAAAAAAGGCAGGGACATCTCCATGGACGGGAAACTATGCCGGGTACAGGACGGCTCCGTGGTCATCGCCGCCATCACCTCCTGCACCAACACCTCCAACCCCCATGTGATGCTCGGCGCAGGCCTCATCGCCAAAAAAGCGGCAGCCCTGGGCCTTTCCATCCCGCCCTATGTCAAAACCTCCCTGGCCCCGGGCTCCAAAGCCGTGGTGAAATACCTTGAAGACGCAGGTCTCATGACGCCCCTGGAGTCCCTTGGCTTTCACCTGGCAGGTTTCGGCTGCACCACCTGCATCGGCAACAGCGGCCCCCTGCCACCGAAGGTAGCCCACGTGGTGGAAGAGGAGAACTTAAACGTCTCCGCCGTGCTCTCGGGCAACCGCAACTTCGAGGCGCGCATCCACCAGAAGGTGCGCAGCAATTTTCTGGCCTCACCCATGCTCGTGGTGCTCTTTGCCCTTGCCGGGCGCACCGACATCGACCTCATGCACGAAAGAATCGGCTGCACCCCCGAAGGCAAAGAGATCTTCATGGCCGACCTCTGGCCCTCCCGGGAGGAGATTGATGCCGTGGTGGCACGCTGCATCAGCCCTGCCACCTTCACCTCCACCTACGCGTCCCTCTACGATGGGGACGCCCACTGGCAGGGCATCGACTCGGGCTCAGGGCTCACCTTTGACTGGGACAAGGCATCCACCTACATCCGTAAGCCCCCCTTCTTCGACGATTTTTCCCTGACGCCCCCCGCCATGGAAAACATCACCGATGCCCGGGTCCTGGCCAAACTCGGGGATTCGGTCACCACCGACCACATCTCCCCGGCCGGCGCCATCCCACCCTCCTACCCGGCCGGGGCCTACCTCACCGACCAGGGAGTCACCCCGGACGCCTACAACTCCTACGGCTCCCGCAGGGGAAACCACGAGGTCATGATGCGCGGAACCTTCGGCAACATCCGCATCAAAAACGAACTGGCCCACGGCCGGGAAGGGGCCTACACCACCCTCTTTCCCGACCACGAAGAGCGCTTTATCTTCGACGCCGCCCAAACCTACGGGAAACACCGCACCCCCCTTGTCGTCCTGGCCGGGACAGAGTACGGCACAGGCTCCAGCCGGGACTGGGCCGCCAAAGGGAGCCTCCTTCTCGGCATCAGGGCCGTCATCGCCGAATCCTTCGAGCGCATCCACCGCAGCAACCTCGTGGGTATGGGCGTCCTCCCCTTAGAATTCATGGAAGACGAGTCCGCCCGCACCCTGAACTTAAACGGCACCGAAACCTTCTCCCTCTCAGGCCTGGACACCCTGGAAGCCGGGGGTACCCTCTCCGTCCGCGCCCAGAAGGAAACCGGTCAGGCCATCCTCTTCGGCGTCAAGGTCCGCCTGGACACAGCCAAGGAGGTGGAAACCTATCGCCACGGCGGCATCCTGCCCATGGTGTTGCGTGAACTGCTGGAAAAATAGCCATCAACCCGAAGGCCCAACAGACGAGACGCGATGGCACACCTTGAATTGAAAATCCCCCCGGTTTTGGTCACCGCCCTTTTTGGCTTTTTCATGTGGGCCACCACCCTGGTGGTGCCCGGTAGCGGGTTGCCGCTGTGGCTCCGTGGGACGGCCTTTGGACTGGGATGCGGTGCAGGTGCTTTTTTCATCGCAACCGGAGTGCTCTCGTTCCGCCGCGCCGGGACCACGGTGAACCCCCTGGCCCCCGGAGCCACCACCTTTGTCACCACAGGAATCTACCGGCGAAGCCGAAACCCCATGTATGTAGGCCTCCTGCTTCTTCTGGTGGGCTGGGGCCTGCTGCTGGCAAATGTGGGGGCCCTTTTATGGACGGCTCTCTTTGTGCCGTACATCAGCAGGTTCCAGATTCAGCCGGAAGAACGGGCCCTGGAAAAACGCTTCGGCGAGGCCTTTACTTCTTACAAAAAAAAGGTCCCCCGGTGGTTGTGATGTTTCCCGAAAGACACCACGCCCACAAACCGCATGGAAGATGGCTCAATTCGATGCAGCAAGCACTACCCATTTCCATCATCAAATCAAGACATTCCGATTACCCACGCAAAAACACACCGATCCACACTTGCTTTGCCATACGGACTATGATCTCATCTTAATAACTGCAACCACGATTAGACAGTATTAAACATTGAAACATGGAGCCCGGGTTCTCATGACATGCCGGCCCCTTGAATACCGCTTAGCTCACCTGATTGTGAAATTTTTATAGGGGGATAGATCAGAAAAAGGGACAGGCTGTGCATGCGTCGCCTTTTCACGAGGTATACATCGTAACGATTTCAACGGGAGGGAAGGATGACTATTTTTGCACTGATCGCAAACACCATTCAATTTTTTATCGCGATTTTGTTGTTAACAGAGCTCTCTTCTCCGTGGGGTGACAGGGATATCTTTCTAATTTTTGTCATGCTTGTTGTTCCGGCTCTGAACTTGATGTGTTTTTTACCTGTTTCGGAAAAGAGAAAAGACAAGGCCGGCTTTATCTCCATGCATTAAATAAGCAAAGGATCAGCGTGCTTATTAATTGTTCCATGCCGCTAAAATGATGCATGGTTCGGTAAAAGAGTAAAAAAGGGTCTGCAATCCCAGCGGGGTTGCAGTGCTCAATAGCCTGCCATTGAAGCATACTATTGCAACCAGATACACATCTGCAATAACACACGCCAGTAGAAGCAAAAAATGAAAACAGACATATTTGTTAAAAACGAGTCGAAACGTATTATTGGAATGAAGATTTAAATTGTGCAACGACAACACTGAAAATACTGTCGGAAGTGTTTGAGACACCCCTTGACGAGCAAGTCATCAGCTCAGCCATTGGGCTGCCCGGCGCCGGTAAACACGGCGCGCTCTGTGGACTGGTCTCCGGCACCCTCATGTTTTCGGGTATCTGGGGAAGAAGGAACAGCATCCCGGACACTGAGATTTCTGTGTATTGCCAACGCTTTTCCACCGCCTTTGAAACGCGCTTTGGCAGCCTGCAATGCAGCGTTCTGAGACCCCAAGGATTTCACCCCGACAACCCGCCTCACCTCTGCGAGCCCATAACGTGTCAGGCACTCGAACTGTCCATAGCATTTCTCACAAATGTCACCCCATGACGGAAAAGGCACAGCAAAGGAAAGGCGCCTTAAGACCCACACAAAGACAAAACATCTAAAAAGAAGCATGTTACAGAGACAGAGACGAGCCACATTGAAAGCGAATTGCCGCAGCGCGCCCCCCCTAATCACAGAGGCATATCTCGTAAAAAATATTCATTTATTTTTCGAGAAAGCCGTCTCTCCCATCATCAAAGCCAATCAGAGTCATAAAAAATCGTCTCCTTTCCTATTACCCTGTGCACCCCCAAAAATCCGAAACCTTTGAAAACCCGAAAAATCGTAGGGTGCATTCCATGCACCACCCCGAAACCACTCGTCCAACCCTATAAAAACGGATCATGAAGACCACCAGTCAAAAGCCTTCATCGGCCCTACAGGGAAGGGACTCAAACTCTATAAAAAGGATAGAGAGCCACAGGAGAAAAAACGATCTATGATTTGTCCAATGTCAAGACGCGACCCCTTTCCACTTTCCACGTTATAATTTGTTTTTAAATCGAAACTTATGCCTCGTCGGGGCAAGAGACTGGCATTTGTTAAGGGTTTGATAGAAGAGACTTCGATACATCTCCCAAGGTCGTTTCTGGTTTGCATATGACAGTTTCGACTTACTTTGGGATTGTTTCATTCCAAGATACCTCAACTTACCATTGGCCGAGGCCAAACCACCGAATATTTCTCGGAGGCTTTTTGCTTGGGCTATTTGGCAAAAAAGCATGGAAACAAAATGATCCCAGCATTTGAAGCCTTTCGAGTTTCTTTCAGCTCCGTGAACTGAGACTAAGCGGGCAAATTCGTTACGGTCAAAAAACCTACTATTTGACTGAAAAGGCTGGAATGACGTACCATTGGCATGCTCCTTGTTTGGCGAGGTCTTTGTTTGCAAACTTAACCATGCCTTATTAAGGAGCTTCTTTTCAAATTCTCACCGGTTTACTTCCGGTCAAATCCTATTTTGGAAAACAGTGATTTTTTTATATAAAATATGAGTGATACTTTATGTTAAATACAATCATTCTAAATTCTTTTGAACTATTCAAGAATATCATTATTCATCCAGCTGTATTCTTTGATAGAGCTGGAAAAGGCAAATCCAATCTCGCAATATATTTTTTGTTTATAGTCAGTATTATTATCACTTTTTTTAAGTCTTTCAGCATAAAAAAACATACTTTTAACTATTTTTCAAATGAGATTATCAATATAGTTATATCTTTTTTCAATATTCCACAAACAAAATGGCTCATAGCATTTCTGGGGTTTAGTATGTTTCTCATGTTAATTATCGTTTTTTGTCATTTTTTATTAAAAAAGTGCAATAAAAAAGAGTTAACTATGAGTTTTTTGGCTATCAGCTGTGCTGGAATAATACTTCAAGCTGTATTTTATATCCTTGAGCATTTATTGTCTCAAAAATCAGCTTACATACTAAGCAACATAACGTTCTCTTGGATTATTTTCCTATCAATTACGGCAATAAAAATCAGCCAAAACACCTCGTATAGTAAATCAGTCATAATCTATATTATAGCTGGAATACCTGTAATAGTTATAATTGGCTTAACCGGACTCGCACCATTCTTGTTATGGCTTGTCCCCCCAGTAAACTAAAATTAAGGTTTGCAACCTAAACCTCTTACGACGACCTATGTCAACAATTTGCAATAGCCGCAAGGATTCCAACTTACGCAATAATGTTACTTGATAACCTTCCGAAAAGAGCAAAGGGATATCTGTAATGATCGTCAAGAGGGTACGTTAGAAAGAAGGGCCGATGGATTGGATGCGGCTGTCGGTGCGGGAGCCGCATCCTACGCGTCGTATCCCGTGGGGCCACGGTGATTCCAATGATTCGACAGCATGGAAAAAGCCTCTATTGGCATACTCCTGCAACCGAAAACATGAGGCGAAAGCAAGTAGAACAACGGTAGGTTGGAGGGGCAGTCCCAGTAAAAAAAGAGGCTACCCCATTTGGGTTACATAAAAATGGGGATTACATGTAAAAGTAAATCCAAAGCATTGGTCAGTGCAACAAGAAGTTCATTCGCAACAACCATAAATAAGAGCAACTTCATTAAATACCTCTCGGTTAAAGGTTGACAAGGGGGCAGACAGACCTTTAAATGAGAGTTGTGAATCTATCATTCGGGCTATCTGCCTTGATGGCCTTGTTTGGTTGAAAGAAAAGGACGGATATGGGTGGCAGCCCTCGCCGTCCTTTTTTTTTCTACAAGGCCAAACGACACCTACAAATTGCACATATGGTAGACTTTGGCAAGGTACAAAAAAGCAATTCACCCTTTTTAAAAACTCTACAACCGCCCGAATCTTAACTAAAAGTTAATCCTGAACTTTCAACCCCCTCACAAGGCTAACCCCCGGCATCAATCAGTAAAATACCATACACATCTTTATCTACTCTATTTTTCTGAGCTTAACTAATTTTCTTTCCCACCATGAAACACACCGCATTCCCGTGCTTCCGCAAGCAGCTTATCATAAAACATTTTCAGCATACCCCCGGATTGAAAGTACGGCCCCATGTACGCTTCCACCTCCTCATGGGTCACCGACAGTTTCCTGTAGGAGGAGTGGGTCTTGTTGGTGCACAGGTTCTGGATCAGAGGCATCAGCTTGTCTGCGGATTTGACGATTTTTGCCTCTGCGGTCTCCTGGGCCATGTACTCGGCGAACAGGCCGGACAGTTTGGTTTCAAGTGCTGCAGGCAGCTGGGAAAAGAGCTTTTTGGCTGCTTTTTTCTCGTTCTCTTCCTTGTCATCGGTGTTGCCCCTGTACGGGTTCGTGTCCCCTGCATAAATCTCCGGGAGATCATGGATCAGGGCCAACTGGAGGAGTTTCATGCGATCGACACCTTCGAGTTCGTCTTCAATGAGCATGAGAAACAGGGCCAGGTGCCACGAGTGCTCGGCATCGCTTTCCGGGCGCTCTGCACGGGTCGTGCGGCATGTTCGTTCACAGGTCTTGAAGGTTTCAACTTCTTTGAGAAAAGCGATGATCTGGTCATATTCCATGTTTATTTCCTGCTTCTTCTTTCCGGACCTCTGCACAAACAGCACTCAGCCCATTATTCGGTCGATGCCTCTTTTTATGGCGGCGGCCAGTCCTTTGGGGTTATCCCAGGCCATTGCGTGCCCGGCACCCTCTACGATTTCAAGATGGATCTGTTCTTTTTTCAAGGTCTCGACGTCTGGGTCGGGAAGCGATTTTTCACCGAAAATATACGTTTTCGGAGCTTCAAGGGAATACAGCAACTGGCGCCAACTCGGATTTTGTCCTTCCACCAGACATATTGATTCTTTATAAACGGCCTCAGGTGAACTCACCAATAGACTGGCTGTCCAGTTTTCGTTGGGTGAGCCCTTGTTTTCCCGGATCATTTCAGCATGCCCTCCGGCAACATACTCCTCTTCACCATACGATGCGATTTTTTTGCTGTAGTAGCCTCCTCCCGAATCCAGGTTGGCCTCACTGAGTATGACCCCCTTGAGCTGTTTCCCGCACCTGGCTGCAAGGGAGATCGCTATGGCCCCACCCATGCTGTGCCCGTAGACAATAAACCGGTCGACATCCAAAAAACGCACAAACGCTTCAAGGTAATCCACATGGTCATTTAGGGAGTAGCCAAAGTGGTCCGGCTTATCACTGTACCCAGCCCCCAACAGATCAATCAGAATTCGTCTGTGTCCTGCCAGGTGGGGCATTGAAGCAACCTGGGGATAATCCAGGGACGAGGCGCAACCCAACCCGTGAATGAAAAGAATCGGTGTCTCCTCGCCAGGAAAATCGTGATACCGAATTCGTGCATTCATGTGGTCTATTGGAAATTCTTTCATCGCTATCCTGTACACGTTGCCTTAATCAAAGCGTTAACCCGAAGAGACCGTGAAAAAGATACCCATGTATCCTGAAAGCCCCTTTTTTCCAAACCCCATACACAATCAATGTGTTTGTTGTTACACCACCCCTTATTCTTGGGCATCCCTGAAGTGAAACGACCGGACAAACCCGTCGAACACAGGCAGATACCTGTCGTAATTTTTCTTGCTGTTTGACGAGTACACCAGCACAGCAAAGGAGTACTCCGTCTCCACGTACACGATGTCCTCCCTGTACCCCCCGTCAATGCCTGAAAAAGTGTAATGCCATGAGGCAATGTACGAAGGCTGTATGGCCGATTTTTTCCTGGTGAAGGACAGGCTGTGCTGCTGGCCTTTAAAATCGTCAATGTCCGACTCAATAAAATCTTGAATTGTCTGGGACCGGTCTGTTTTGTCCCAGGCCTGGGCATAGAGATAGGTCTCGGTCTTGATCGAAGCATGGGCAGGACAGAAAAAAGACAGGAGGTCGAACGCCCGGGCAGAGGGGCTGTCCGAGACCCAGCCCTCAGGCGTCCTTACGGTAAAGGCATGGCCGTTTCCATATATAAATTCAAGAGCCGGGCTGTTTTCCCGGCAATAGCCCATGGCAAAGGGGGACAAAACACACATCACCACAGCAACCAGAATCACCTGTTTCATAAAAACTCCCATAACGTCCGTATCGCCTTAGGACCGGCGCAAAAGTAAAACATACAAAAACAGGCCTTCTATGATTAAAGTCGGATGAACGACAGGGGCAAGAGGGCTCAGAATAAAAACCAAAAAGATGCCTCCGGCGGCAAGGTGTGCCACCTTGAAAGCAAGTTGCGAATGCGCTTTCCCCTTCGTTCCTCAGGGAAAATCACATTCGCCGTAACTATTCAGCTTGCCTCCGGCGGGTCGCTTTGATCGCCCTGAAGGGCGATCAAAACGAAACGCGGGTGCGAAAAAGTGGAAATTATTTCGGCGGAGCCTGGAAAGGCTTGCTTAAGACCTGTTTGTCAGACCCGGTTTTATAAATCAGGCTAAAAGTTTGGCCCCCGGCAGGGCCGCCGGAGGTTTTTTTTCTGATGTTGACCGTGGAGGGCATTGCCTTACAAAAGCACCATTGTCGCTTTGTACAGGATCATGCACCCCATGGTCCCCAGAAGAGTAAAGAGAATCTTCCGGTAGGAAAAGTCCCCGATGAGCCGTGAGATGCGGATGCCGATCCAGCCCCCGGAGACGGCAGAGGGAACCGCCACCATGGCAAGGGTGACGGAGGCGGTACTCTGGAGTCCGGCCAGGGTCTGGGCCGTGATCATGATGATGCCTGCGCACATGAAAAAGCTGCCGATGCCTGCTTTGATCTGCTCCTGCTTCCAGCCGGTCAAGGAGGTGTAGACGATGGTGGGGGGACCGCCCATGCCGAAGGAGGTACCGATGGCCGACGAGGAGAACCCCGCAAGGACGCCCCAGTATTTCGAGACCACTCGCCGGGAGGCGCCTTCGAAGAAGAGCCCCCAGAGGGCCTAGGTGATAAGGAAAATCCCCATGGCGAATTTCAAGGTATCCCCGGGGAGTTTTTTCATGAGGGTCACACCGGTGAGGGCGCCGGGAAAGGCGCCGAATATCAGCGGTCGCAGCCGGTCCCAGTCTGCATATTTACGAAAGGTAAGCCCCATCTGCATGTTCATGGCAAGCCCGATGATGGTTCCGGCGGGGATCGCTATGGGAAGCTCGATGAACTGGGTGGCAAGGGGTGTGGCGACAAGGGCGCAGCCAAAACCGGCGATGCCGTTCACAAGGCCGCCGAGGCCCCAGAAGAGGGCCATGATAAGGTAATCATTCATACAACACATCCTGAAAGGAGAGAAAGTTCGAACCCCATGGGGACAAAGCGCCCAGGCGGGGTGAAGATCAGGTTTTTACCGTGTTGCCGGTCTTTTGTAAATTCTGTTTTTTAAAAGGACAGGCCCCTCTGTACCCGTCTGCGGAACGCCTGTGACATGGATGCGTCCACCGATGTCTTCCGACGAGGAAAAAGCACTTGAAAAAAGCCTCCGGCGGCAAGGTGTGCCACCTTGAAAGCAGGTTGCGGATGCGCTTTGCCCCCTCGTCCCTCGGGCCAAAGCACATCCGCCTTTAAAGCGAAATTCATTCAAATAGTTTTTTCAAGACCTGTTTGTTTAACTTTTTAAACGTTTAGCCCCCGGCAGGGCCGCCGGAGGCATAAGCTGAGTCGTTATTTTTTCGTGAGCTATAGCCAGCCCCCACCATGGCCCCCAGCATAAGAGTTTATCAATGGCATATATTTACTTTATCGATACATACCATCGAAAAGTCCCTGAAAAATCAATTTGATTGTCTCACCTCAAACCCTTTACATTCTCTGATCCGTACACACCTGAAGCAACGCCTCCGGCACCACTGCAACCACGGCCTCACCAAATGGATGAGGCCGTCATGTGCGCCCGAGGCCCCTTATCACCCACAGGCGCCATAAGAGGATACCATGAAGCCAAAATCGATACTGATTCTGACTGCCCTGCTGATCGGGCTGCTCATTGCAACCACAACCCACGCCGCAGCCCCTTCAGGGGTGGTCACATTAAATCTTTCCCCAGCCGTTGAGGCCCCGAACCAGGCCGTAAAACTCTGGGTCCCCTACCCCATGTCCGACGCCTTCCAGACCATCACCGATGTACGAGTCACCGGTAACTTCGATGCATCCCAGGTTCTCCGTGATCCCGGCTCCGGTGCCGTCTATCTCTATGCCACCTGGGACAAGGCAGGCAAAAAGCCCTCGGCCAGCCTCAGCTTCCATGTGAGCCAGACAGATCGCAGAAACACACAGCTCACCGAGGTGGATGCCCCCTTCCCCGTACCGGTGAATAAATACCGGGAGTCCACCACCTGGGTTCCTGCAGCAGACGTGGAGATGCAGGGCATTGCTGCAAAGGCTGTGAAGGGCAAAGAAGGCACCCTTGAAAAGGCCAAAGCCGTCTACGACTGGGTTGTTGAAAACACCTACAGGGACCCCAAGGTCAAAGGCTGCGGCCTGGGCATCCCCTCCCGAACCCTGAACGAGTGCGGCGGCGGTGGCAAGTGCGCCGACCTGAGCACGGTCTTTGTCACCCTTGCCCGGGCAGCCGGGATCCCCGCACGGGATGTGTACGGCCTGCGCCTCTCCTCCCCCAAAGAGGGAGACATCACCAGCGCCTTTCACTGCTGGGCTGAATTCTACCTGCCCGGCACCGGCTGGGTGATGGTGGACCCTGCGGACGTTCGCAAGATGATGCTGGTCCACAACGTGAAACTCAAGGATGCCGATGAGTGGCGCCGTTTCTTCTGGGGCGGGGATGACCTGTTCCGCGTGGTCCTGCAAAAAGACGCCCGGGGAGCCGCCCTTGAAGGGGCCTCTGCGCCCCTGAACTACTTCATGTACCCCGCCGCCGAGGTGGACGGAAAGATGCTGAACTACTTTGACAGCAAAGCGTTCCATTACAATGTCACCTTCGCGGCAGACGCCGGGAAATAGGCCAGGTATCTCAATGGAAGACAGACGCACGTTTATCAAGCACGGGCTCCTGCTCTGCGCAGGGGCCGGTGGCCTCCTGGCGGTCCGGGCCGAATCAGCCCCGAAAAAGCGCCCCGACGGTCAGTGGACGATGGTTGTGGACAGCGCCCTGTGCACCGGATGCAACGCCTGCATGGTGGCCTGCAAGCTACAACACAACACGGAGAAGGGTAAATTCAACACCCACGTGGTGGAAGAGGAAAAAGGCACCTTTCCACACGCCTCCCTCGGTTTTTCCCCCACCCTGTGCCACCACTGCGACGATGCCCCGTGCGTCAAAGCCTGCCCCACCGGGGCGTCGGCCAAGGACCCGTGCGGTGCGGTGACCATGGACTGGAGCCTTTGCAACGGATGCGGGTCCTGCCTGCCGACCTGTCCCCACAATGCCCGATTTGCCGACAGCCGTTTCGGCAACCGGGCTGATAAATGCGACCTCTGCCTGGACCGCATCAGCCAGGGGCTCCAGCCCGCCTGCGTGGAGAATTGCGCTTCCGGTGCCCGAACCTTTGGCAGAAGCGATGGCCCGAATGAGGCCTTTGCCGGTCAGGTGGAAAAAATACGCCGCCATAACGAGAACGATTCCAACGGGGCGGTCCTGTTCTGCAAGGGAAACACCGGGGGAACCCAGGCATGAAAAAATGAAACGCAAAGACAAAAAAAACAGCCCCCTCTCCCGCAGGGCTTTTCTCACAGCCAGCGCCGCCGGGGCGGCCATGGCCCTGGCTCCGGGGGCCAGGGCTGTTCCGTCCGAGGCCTCGCCCACAGGAACGAGCCGCAAGACCCCCACACGCATGGACAAGGGGACCCAAACCGTGCACTCCGTCTGCCTGGCCTGCAACGCGCGTTGCGGCGTCCGGGGCGTGGTCAAGGACGGGCGGCTGGTCAATATCTCGGGCAACCCCTATCACCCGTACAACATGCAGTTTGCCCCCATTGGCGAGGAAACGCCCGTGGCTGAAGCCCTTAAGATCTCCAGCCCGGTCTGCGGAAAAGCCCTGGATACGCCCTCCCACATCTACAGCCCCTACCGCCTCATTCGCCCGTTAAAACGTACGGGTCCCAGGGGGTCCGGACAATTCGAACCCATTGAGTGGGACCAACTGATTGCAGAAGTCTCCGGTGGAGGAAAACTCTTTGCCCACCTGGGAGAAGAGCGGGAGGTGGAGGGGCTCAAGGGCCTCCTGGCCCAAGAGCCCGTCTCGAAAGACGACCCGGGCCTGGGCCCAAAGCAAAACGGCTTTGTGTTCATGACAGGAAGGCTTCAGACAGGACGAAAGGAGTTCATCGACCGCTTTGTCAAGTCGGCCGTGGGCTCCAGAAACCGCATCGGACACACCGACATCTGCGGCCTGGGCTTTCGCATGGGCAACTGGGCCCTCACCGGGGCCAAACAGGCGGAGCTGAAGGCCGACGCCCTCAATGCCCGCTATATCCTCGTCATCGGTGCCAATATCTACGAGGCCCTTCAGCCCGGCATCAACACCTATGGTGCCATGGTGGCCCGTCGCCACGGCCAGGGAGAACTCGACTTTGCCGTGGCCGACCCCCGGGCCACACGGGCCTCGGCCCATGCCAAAGAGTGGATCCCCGTCAAGCCCGGCAGGGATGGGGCCCTTGCCATGGGGATAATCCGGTGGATGATTGAAAACCAGGCTGTCAACCGCGACTACCTCACGGCCCCCAACATCAAAACAGCACAGAAACGCGGATTTGCAACCGTCTCCAACGCCACCCACCTGGTCATCAGCGATGCCCACCACCCCGATGACGGCGCCTTTCTCCGCATGGGGCACCTGGACCCAACCCTGGGCGACCTAAAAAAAACATCCCCCATGGTCCAAAGCCCGGAGGGGACGTTTCGGTCCGCCGAAGAGACGACTGAGGCCGTGCTGGAGGCCGAAGGGATGGTCCGAGACGCCTCCGGCACCTCAATCCGGGTGAAAACAGCCTTTGCCCTGCTTAAAAAGAGCGCCTTCTCCCACAGCCTCTCTGATTACGCCCAATTCTGCGGCGTGCCCGAAACACAAATGGCCTCGGTGGCCCGGGAGTTCTCATCCCACGGCACCCGCGCCGCCGTTACCCAGTACCATGGCGCCGGAAACTACGTAAACGGCACCTGGGCCGCCTACGCCGTGGCCGCCCTCAACGCCCTGGTGGGAAGCATCGGCATGCAGGGGGGCTACCTCCACGGCGGAGGAAAAGCAGGCTCCCCCCACAAGGGGGTCTTCGACCTCAAAGGCTTTCCCGGCAGGAAAAAACCCTCCGGTGTGGCCCTCTCTCGGGAAAAAGCGAGCTACGAATCCACCGAAGAGTACCGGTCCAAACAGGAAAAAACAGGCAACGGCTACCCGTCCAGGCGGCCCTGGTTTCCCTTTTCCAAGGGCGGGCTGTGCGTGGAGTGCTTAAGCGGTATGGATGAGCAGTACCCCTACCCGGCCAAGGTCCTTTTTACCTACCTCTTCAACCCGGTCTATTCCATTCCCGGGGGATACCGCTTCAAAGAGACCCTTTCAAGCACCGACAAGGTGCCTCTGCACGTCTCCATGGATGTGGCCATCAACGAATCGAACATCTACGCCGACTACATCGTACCGGACCTCAGCTACGCCGAAGGCCACCACGGATGGCTCACGCCCCATGCCCCGGCCCTGACCTTTTCCGCCATCCGCACCCCCATGGTGAGGCCCCTCACCGAACACACCAAAGACGGCAGGCCCTTCTGCACCGAGACCTTCCTCATCGACCTGGCCAAGGCCCTCGGCCTCGGCGGGTTCGGGGACAAGGCCATCCCGGACAGCAAGGGCACCCTCCACCCCTTGAACCGGGCCGAGGATTTCTATCTGCGAGGATTTGCCAACATCTGCCACAACGCCGGAGTCCCCGAGGCCTCCCCGGAAGAGGTCCGGTTTGTGGAAACCAACTACCCCATCGCCACCCACAAAAAAATCCTCCCCGAGGACCAGTGGCGACGTGTCTGCCGCCTGCTCTCCCGGGGAGGCGTGTTCGAACCCTATGAAAAGGGATTTTCCAAAGGGCGCTTTACCAAGGCAACGCCCCATGTCCATCTCTACAACGAGACCCTGGGTACCACGCGCAACACCCTGACAGGCAAGCGGTTTTCCGGGGTGCCCGGATACCTGGAGCCAACGGATTCAGCCGGTATCCCGTTAAGCCGTGCGGACAAAGAGTACCCCTTCACCGTGGTGACCTACAAAAGCAGGCTCCACACCCAGTCCCGCTCCCTCTGGTGTGACCGGGCCATGGAGATCCAGGACGAAAACCATGTGGAGATACACGCAGAAGACGCCCGCCGCCTGAACCTTAAAGCAGGTGACCGGGTCAAGGTCTCCTCCCGAAGCAACCCCGAGGGAATCTCCGGCACGGCCCGCCCCACCGCCCTCGTGCGACCGGGGTGTATCGCCATCTCATTTCACTTCGGCCACACCCAGTTCGGCGGCTCGTCCCTCACAGTAAAAAACGGAGCCCGGGCCTTCCTGGGCGGAGAGAGCATCATGGACGGCTCCCGACTGATCCCCACCCCCGGATACACCAAAGGCCTCAACATGAACGATGTCTCCCGCCTGGACGAGCACCTGGCCCGCACACCCCTTGTGGACCCGGCGGCCGGGATCCCGGACTTCAGCAGCACCCGGGTCAGGATCCGGCGGGAACAAGAGGATTGTTGAAAACATAAAAAAATCAGTAACTATTCAGTTCCAGCTTGCCTCCAGCGGCCCTGCCGGGGGCCAAACTTTTGAAAAGTTTGACAAACAGGTCTTAAGAAAGCCATCCCAGTCTTCGCCGAAAGAAATTGGTCATTCCTGCACCCGCCCTTTGTTTTGATCGCCCTTCGGGGCGATCAAAACAAAGGGCGGGTGTATTTGGAAAGTTTTTTGCGGAGCTTTTTTTCAAAAAAGCGACCCGCCGGAGGCAAACGGAATAGTTACGTTTATCCAACGTTTCAAAAGGTTGGCCGCCGGAGTTGTTCCGCTTAAAGTCAAGCGACTTCCAACGTTCTTCATCGTGTTTTTAGAAGAATGAAATGGGCCTCTCCTGCAAAGACGGCTGCCAGATGTCACACATCACGCGAATGCCCCGATAACACCGGTAGAATGGCTGCCCTCATGCATTCGCCATAGGGTTTCCAGGTGCCCCCACCTGGCCGCCGGAGGCAACCTTTACCTTATTCCATTCATCACCAGGCGTAGGAAAGATTGACCCCTGCCCCCCACTCATCCCCATGGGCATTTATAGAGTAAAGCACGCCGCCCCGTGCCTGCACACGGCTTGAAAGAGAACTTCCCAGGCCGATGCCCACTGTCATGATGTCACTGCCCCGGTTCTGGCCTTCAAAGGTCTGGGTGAATTCCGGGTGGGAGACAAGGGAGGCGTCGATGTCGTGGGCCTCGTTGCTGTTTGCGTAAACATCATGCTCGTAGCGAATAAAAGAGAGGGGAAACACCCTCGGGGCGAACGGAAGCCCTGCAAACTGCATGTTCAAACCCACGGAGGCCACAATGGCCTGGGCATCGGCATCATCAACGGCAAGGCTGAGGTTCGGGTCGCCGCTTTCGGTGAACGACTCCTGATCGTAGTAAATATAACTGAGCCCCAGCTCCGGAAAAAACGCCAGAACCTCATTGGCAAACACCTGTTTTTTAGCGCTGATGGACGTATAGACGCTGTGGCTGGAGTAATTTGCCTCGGGCACCGCCTCCGTGTGTCCCACCATCACGTACCGCTTGGAGCCATGATCCCCATAGCTGTACCCCAGGAGCACATCAAAGAGCCATCCGTTCTGTTCCGGGAGCAGGAGATATGCGCCAAGATGATACACGGAGCTGTCAAAGCTCTCCGTGAGAGAATCGTGTTCGTCCATCTCCTGGAGGCCATAGGAAAAATAGCCCCCCAGAAACCCGTCGCCAATACGGGCCAGGGTCCCGCCCACGGTGAACCCGGTGAGGGTATAATCAAAATTGCCAAGGTGCTCGTCACCGTCCACGTTTCCGTCCACGTGGCCCGCGTCAAACCAGATGCCCTTTTCAGGTTGCGGCAGGTCATCACGCCCCGCCCCGTCACCTGCTGACCGCTCAAAAAAACCATGCCGCATCACCGTACCGATAATCATATCGATCTGCTCCAAAGAGACCGTCATGTACGAGGAATAGGGTTCCGCGTGGATAAAATCCGCATGGATTCCCACCTGGTCGTTGGTCAGCATGTTCAATGCGGTCTGGTTCTGAGGATTGCCGGTGACGGCGCTGTTGACCATCAGCTGCATCCCGTTTTTCTGGTTGGGGGTCGTCACGCCCGGGTGGGAGAGAAGACTTGTATATGGCTGCGTCTCCAGCTTCACCGTCACCTTGCCGTCCGCTGAAGGCGTGGCTGTCTGCCTGGCCGTAAGCAGGGCAGGCATGCTGCCGCCCAGGGTGGACCCAATGACATCGCCATCCGTGGTGCTGGTGACAAAAAATACCATATCATAACGTCCGTCGGCGGCTGCTCCCCCCGACGCATAGGCATCGGCACCAAGGCCTGCCTGCAGGGCCTCAAGGGTCAGGGACAGAGCGGGCGTCCCCGTGATGTTCACATCCGTAAAGGCCACGGAGTCGTTGTATTGATTGAACCCCGGTGCAATGGGCTGACCACCGGGCAGGACCCTCAGGTGAACTTCGTTTGTCCCCGTGGCCTGAAAGGGCGTCCCGGCTGCGGCACCCGTGAAATCAAGGGACGACAGCGCATCACCCTGCTGATGCCGCAACACCACATCGCTGTTGCTTAGGGTGAATTGCTGTGAGGTAAACCGCATGGGGCTTGTCACAAGCCTGCTGTCATGCATGGCAAAGGAGGTCAGCTGATCCGCCTCGATGCTGTTGTAATACGAGAGCGTTGAATCCCTGATGTCCAGAGAATCCAAAGTGTCCAGCCCGTGAACACCATCAATGGTGACATCGGCCTGGTTGATCAGGTTCAGGCGAGAGACCTTCAGGGCGGGGTGGGTGGCAGGAACCCCGGTAAAGCTGCGTTGAAAAACCGTGGTGCCTCCGTCCACGATGAGGGTGCCGTTCACCAGGTCTGTGTCGTCATAGGACGCCGATAAAAAGGCGCCGTCGCCGAAATGTACCGTGTTATTGCCCTGAAAGGTAAACGACCCGTTGGCAGGGGATATCCCGCTATGGATATAGGAACGCAGGTAGGTGTTGTTGTTCAAATGGATGGTCGAATCCGTCACCTGAAGGGGACCTGTGCTCAGATGCGAATGGTTCAGGTCCACCGGAGCCCCGGATCCGTAGGAGCCTTTGAACGAGAGGGTGGCACCGGTAATCTGCGACGGTTGATAAACATATGAAAACAACTCCAGTTCTGAATTGGCAAGGTCGAGACGGCTCCCCGGGTCCATGAGGAGCTGCGACGAGCTGCTGCTGTAAATACTGGCGAAGTTGTCCAGGGTCAGAGACGCGCCCTGCAGGATGCGGACCTTCAAGGAGTTGCTCGATTTGAGCTCCGCGTTGATGGTGTTCTGGCCACTCGAGGCTGTGATGGTCGCAGCCCGTGGGAATTGAATGACTCCCCTGGTGGGTATATGGGACACCTTGAGGGTTGCGTCATCAAGCACAATGCTTTCAATGGAACGAATGATCACCCCGTTGACATAGTCATCGCTTACCAGGGGGTCATCGATGATCAGGTGCGCATTGGAGATCTGAAGGGACGTCAGGTAGAGTTCATAAGGAGATGCAGGCCCCGGTAGCGGCACCCGGGGACTGGGCGCTTCGGAGATCAGGTAAAGCGTGTCGGTCAGCCGATCCTTTCCCTCAATGATTAGGGTATCAAGGGCATGCAGGTTGGATGTCGGCAGGTTGGCCACCACCTGTTCCTGGGAAATGGCAAAGTGATCGGCATAATCGGCGTGGATCCTGAGGCTGTCGTAGTGGTTGATGTCCCCCGACAGAATAATCTGCGCCAGCAGCTCCCCTGAGCTGGTGATGTCAGCCAGGGTGTGTCCCCTGTTGGACAACGGCACAAAGGGGTGCACCGGCAGGTTGGGACTCAGGTCAAATTCTGCGGCAGAGGAAAGCAGGGGAATCACGCAAAGGGCCACTAAAATAAGATATCTTTTACGTTGTTTCATGGTGTGCTCCAATCTTAGCCCGAATATTTAACGAGTCGCACAACCCGGAACAGTATTGGATTCGAATAAACACAGAGGAAAAGCAGCGAAAAGGAGACACCGGGCTTGCCTGTGAAGGTACGGTATAAATAGATACGATGGAGGCCTTCACCACCGACTGATTTTTTCAATGAAATTTAAACAGATGGGAAACAATGGCATGAATATGTACATTAAACATGAATACCTTTGGGAGCACAAGATAAAAAGCACCGCTTTCAGGTCAAACACCTTGTAATTTTAGACCATTCACAGAGACACCGGCAACGATCGGATCATCAAAGCAAGGAACATATCGTGCCTGCCACCAGCCCTTTAGTAAAGACCGTGGCAAAGCGCCCCGATGACCACCACAGCGCACCATGGCGTGCTTCGAAGAACCTCCCCCTCTTCACCTTGTCCGGGAACAGCGCCTGTGCTAAACCGTTGTTTGATCAGGAAGGAATCACGCACCGCGGGGTTTTAGTCAAAGTGCGCCAAGGTCACGGGGATGCGCTCTTCTGACGTTACGTCCATGCACACCAACCGGAGGGAACCGAACATGAAAAAGATCGGCATTTTAGGCGGCCTCGCCTGGCCCGCAACCGTTGAATACTACAAAGCCATCTGTGAGTTGAGCCAGAAGCATCATGCCGACGCAGGACTCCCGGGTCCGTCCCCCATGCCGGAGATGTGCATTGAATCGGTGAATATCAACTATTCGTACAACCGGAGAGGCACCTTTGGTGACGAGGAGTCATGGAAGGCCTACGATGCCTACTTTCATGCGGCGCTGAAAAGACTTGAAGACAACGGCGTGGACTTTGCCATCATTGCCAGCAACACGCCCCACAATCGTTTTGATGCCATTACGAAAGGGCTGCGCATCCCGGTGCTCAGCATTTTTGAGGCTGTGGCCGCAACATGCAAGGCCCATGGGGTGTCCGACTGCCTCATTCTGGGAACAGAGCCCACCATGGACTCCGGGATCTTCCCCGGCTACCTCAAACGACACGGGGTCAGCGGATTCGCCCCGCCTGAAGCGGCCTTGAAAGCCAAGGTAACGGGACTGATCTCCGAACTGTTCAAAGGCAAAAGCGACAATGGCAGCGCCCGCATTGATGAGGTCGTCCGCGCGTCCTGTGGTCAGACGGACGAAAAACAAAACGTTGTGTGCCTGGCATGCACCGAGCTTCCCCTGGCATTTGAAGGCAAAGAGCAATGCGAAACCTTCCACCACAATGGTGTTTTCTACCTGAATACCACCATGATCCACGCCAACGCCACATTTCGGTATGCTGTGGCAGGGGAAGGTGCCTGACACCGAACCCAGCTCAACAATAAAGCAAAAAAGCAATGCCTTCAGCGGCGAGGTGTGCCACCTCGAAAGCAGGTTGCGAATGCGCTTTCCCCTTTACGGGCAGGGCAACAAGGGAATGACCTTTTCGTGATCAGCAGGGACCACTTTATTGTACTTCACTGCGAAATAGTAATCGGTCCCAGGATCGTACGAACGGTAGGCAGGATCGCCCTCAGACAGACCATATCTGCCATTATACGCGCTAATGACCTGCGCAACGTCCACAGAGACGGACTCCACGTCTCCCCTTTTCTGTTTCGGTGCCGGTTCATTGGCCACGTTCAGCGCAGCCCAGTAGTTATCATACATGCCCGGGTCGTATTGGTAGGTTCGGGTCACCTGGTTGAAGTTGAGGTTTTCCACCATGGGCACCGGGGCAACCTTGAGCTGGTACCCCTGGATCCCATCCATGGGAGCATTCCACGTGAGGGTGTAGACGGAGCCCTGGCGCGCAACGGAAGCCGCACTGGAATTTCCCATATCCACACGCCCGTTACCCACAGGGGCCACATAGCCTGCGACCACGTTTCGATTGTAGTAATCATGGATAAATTTCGACGAATAGGGGGAGTAGATACGCTCCTTGCTTTGCGCCGACAGCATCGCCTTGTAATGAGACTTGTATTGGATCAAAAAGGCGTCATCGCCCGTCATTTCGTACCCCAGGGCCATCAGGAACGAAAGGGGGTACTCCCCCTTTTCAGCTGCCCCATTGGCTGTATCCAGGAACATTTCATACGTTGCGTGCTCCAAGGGCACGAGTTCCATGATGCAATGGTAGGCCATCCCCAGGAGATAATCCCGAAAATCGTCGTACATCAAGGGGTCGTCAAAAGCCTCGGGAGCATAACACCAGAACGAGTTAGGAAAGATATCGTAGACCATGAACACCTTGTTGCACCGGACACCTTCCGGGCAGACCGCGGATTCACCCATGTAAAAAAAACCGCGATCCAGATCCCATCCGTCCTGATGGTCATCAAGAGGCGTCGCCCTCATGCCCATGAAATTCCCGACCATGAGGCACATCTTCTCACGCCACACCTCATTACCGGCATACAGGCCAAAGGCCCCGGCACGCCTAAGGGCCCTTGAAAAAGTACGAGGGTAACCGATGTAGGTGGTCCCGTCGTAATAGCTCCCGACCTCCCCTTTGCCGGAGCCCTGGTCGTAAAGCGTATACTCCCCATGATCCTGCCATGCGGCCTTTAAAGACTCGTCTCCGGTCAGGAAATACCCGATGGGAACAGAAATATCGTGGCTATGCTGCCTGTCGAAAAATTTAAAATTGAAGGATAATTGTTCCTGCCCCGATGGATTTACCGTATTTACGTTGGCAAACAGCTCGAGGCCTTCAGCGTACACATCAAAATCATCCGAGTGCCGTGTGGCCCCGAACATCTTATGGTGGTCCATGTTCTGGGCTGCCAGAAATGCCCCGCTGTTGCCGGTCTGAAGGTAGTGAAGGTACAGACACAAACTCACATCATACTGATTGGGGCCTCCGGTCTCCCCCCAGCCATAATACCTGCGCATGCTGTCCACATTGGAAATCTCATAGTTTTCCAGCCCGATCTCGGCAAGAAACCTCCGCGTCTCCTCATGGGTCGCGAGCCTCTTTTCGTAATAGACGGCTCCGGTGTCCCTGTAGTGTTGAAATGCAGCCCTACCTGTCAGTGGGTATTGTATGGCGTAAAAAGTCTCTCTCGGTAACGGGGCATCCTCCTCTTTTGAAAACTCCAGCACCACCTGCCGTTTGTCATGGGCAAAAAAGGCGAACCCGATATCGTCTTTTGAGTTCCACGGACTGAAGATATCAATGAACAG
>NZ_FMUX01000010.1:103090-237645 GCF_900101345.1 Desulfoluna spongiiphila
ATCCACACGCCCGTTACCCACAGGGGCCACATAGCCTGCGACCACGTTTCGATTGTAGTAATCATGGATAAATTTCGACGAATAGGGGGAGTAGACCCGCTCTTTGCTTTGGACCACCAACATCACCTTGTAATGGGGTTTGTACTGAACCAGAAAGGCATCGTCCCCGGTCATTTCGTACCCCAGGGCCATCAGAAACGCCAGAGGATACTCCCCACTATCATCGGACTCATTGGCGAGATCCAGGGACAATACGTAAACCTGATGCTCCAGAGGTATGATCTCTCTCAAGCAATGGTAAGCGTCCCCCAAAAGGTAGTCCCGAAAGTCTTCATACATCAAAGGATCGTCGAAATTTTCAGGTTGATACGTCCAGAACGAATTCGGAAAGATATCGTATGCCATGAACACCTTGTTGCATCTGCGGCCCTCTGGACAGTTCCCGGCTTTGCTCATGTAAAAAAAACCACGATCCAAGTCCCATCCGTTCTGGTGGACGTCTAAAGGCGTTGCCCTCATGCCCATAAAATTCCGAACAATACGATAAATCTTCTCCCGCCACACATCCGTACTTGCATAGAGACCAAAGGCCCCGGCACGCCTGAGCGCCCTCGAAAACACGCGGGGATACCCCACGTAAGTGGTCCCATCGTAATAACTCCCTACAGCCCCTTTGCCGGAGCCCTGATCGTAGAGCGTATACTCCCCGTAATCTTTCCAAGCTTCCATGAACGACTCATCCCCTGTAAGGAAATAGCCAATGGGCACGGAGATGTCATGGGAATGCTCTCTTTCAATGGACTTATAGTTAAATGCCAGCTTCTCTTGATCGGGTGGTATGACTTTATTTACATTGGTAAAAAGTTCAGGACCGTCAGCATAGAAATCAAAATCATCCGAATGCCGTGTTGATCCGAACATTTTATGGTGGTCCATGTTCTGGGCAGCCAGAAACGCCCCACCGTTACCGGTCTGCAGGTAGTGAAGGTACTGACACAAATTCACATCATACTGATTGGAGCCTCCGGACTGCCCCCAGACATAATACCTGCGCATGCTGTCCACATTGGAGATCTCATAGTTTTCAAGCCCTATCTCGGCCAGGAATCTCCGCGTCTCTTCATGGGTCGCGAGTCTCTGTTCGTAATAGACGGCCCCGGTGTCCTTATACTGTTGAAACGCCGCCCGCCCGGTGAGGGGGTATTGTATGGCGTAAAAGGTCTCTCTCGGTAACGGTGTATCCTCCTTTTTCGAAAACTCCAGCACCACCTGCCGTTTGTCATGGGCAAAAAAGGCGAACCCGATATCGTCTTTTGAGTTCCACGGACTGAAGATATCAATGAACAGATCACCGTCATCCTCCATGGTGAACCCCGCCGGCCACATACCGTAAAGATTCCGGATCCCGCAGTTGATCTGTTTTTCACCCGAATACATGGCCGCGAACCCTTCACTGTGGTGGGTCTCATCCCCGAGGGGGTGGATCACCGCCCCTCCATTGGCGACCTTCAGGCCCGTATCGGGAACCAGGCGTTGCCGGAGCTTGGAGGCGCCGCCCAGGTACTGGATATATTTGTGGCTGCTGTAGCCCTGGTACAGGTATGCGGTTTCGTTGATGGGGCCGTGGGATTCCGTCCCCGGGCCGGTGGAAAAAAGATAGCTGGGGGCAGAGACCGTGGTGGGAAGCTCAATGCGAAGGGACTCGAAGAGCTTCACCGAATAGGAGGCCATCTCGGCATTTTTGATGATCAGGTCAAGCCGGACTCGGCCGGTGTTCTTGTAAAAATACATGCGCATGGTGTAGCCGAAAAGCCACGGTCCGCTTTCGGGCTTGAGATGCCCGTCACAGCGGATCACCGCCTTGACGGGGCCGTTTTCTTCGATCACCGCAGTGGATTCGTCATCCAGGGCCGACGAGTAGCGGGTTGCCCCGCTGACGGCCGTAATCCCACCCGTATCCTGCAAAAACGGGGCCCCATCCACAACCACAGAGTCAAACACATTGTAGTTCGTCTTCCTGATCACAAACCGGGCAGTACCCGTATTCACGGTAATACGATCAGAACCGTCCACGGCAAGGGGAGGCCCTGCACTGTTACCGAAACCATTGGTAAGCCAGATGGCCCTGCTCCCGCCTGCCTCAACAGACGCCAGGGTATCCACAAGCAACCACTGAATGGTGTCGTCTGGGTACCTGTGAAGCACTCGGAATTGATAATCAGACACCCCGATAAGCCCCAGTTCGCCGATGGATCGAACACCATCTGACCTGTCCAGAGGGACGCCGAAGGATGCAACGGCCTGGGCTCTTTTTATGCCATCCACGCCTTCCGGAAGGAGCTCATGAACAAGAATTTTAACAGCCGGGTTGATACCGCACACCCCTTGAAAAGGGGCCACTCCGGCGATACAAAGCACCATGAAAAAACAGCACAAGACACGCTTCACCAGGTCACACCGTAACAACGCCATCACCATGCACTCCTAACAAGTTTGATACGAATAAGAAACGTAGGGATGGGGGGGCGCACCAAGTATCACGTTAAATAAAGGAAACCACTCAGCACAATAAAGCCTCCGGCGGCCCTGCTGAACACGCAAAGGCAGAAGTTTTTATTCTAAAAAGCGACCCGCTGGAGGCGACGTCATCATGCCGTCAAAACATGGCTATCCGTTTCAATGGCCACACCGGCAATAGGTGTTCAGATTGAGTATCCTGGCTGCCGCCGAAACGGTAACCCCGTAAAACACAACGGGCTTGCCCCGGTTCAGGAATGTCGGCAGGGAACCGTTGACCAGGGTCGAACCTGTGGCAAAAATCGTATCGCACCAGTCAATGGCCTCTTCCGTCATCTCCGGCGGCTCAATGACGACCCCGGAAAACGCGGTGCCTATATTGCCCTCATCCATGTCCACGGCCCTGACGGCGCCATGAGCGGAAAGCTTTTCAAGGAACCGGGGCTGATGCCCCACAAGGAGCACCTTTTGGCCAGGGACAACGGCTTCTGCCACATGGCTCGCACACTCCAGGGGCTCGGCGTCCCTGCAGTGTACCGTCTTGTCGCAGAGGTTCAGGTACCGGTACACCGCGTTGAGACCCGCGATAAAGCTGGCCCGTCTCCTGTTGGAGTCCAGGGCCATGGTCATCAGGTCGTCCACGGAATAGTCTGCTTCTTCGTAAGCGTCGGCAAAGGCCTGGCCTTTGGCACCGCCGAACTCCGCCTCCACCATCACCTCCCTGCCCTTGATGATGGGGTAGTCTTCGTGCTCGGGGGTTCCGATGGCCTCTTTGGCCGAGAGGGCCTTGCACCTCACCTGGATGCGTTGCCCTGAAAGATGGTTTGCGCTGATTTCCTGTCCCAGGGCATCGCGCAGTTCGTCAAATGGGTTCATGGGTATCTCGTCGTCCTTTTCGATATGTTGTCGGCAATCACCCCGGCCAAAAGCACGGGCAGGCGGAAGGTCTCATCGGTCCCTTGCCCTCACCATCTGCAGGTCTGAGACCTTGGGTATGCGAGCACTCGCACGCGTGAAGCATCCGGGCCAATCGCGAATCAAATATCTACACTACACGACAAGAGATATTCATGTAAACACAAAGGTAACCAATGGGCCTCCCCTGCAAAAAACGATTGCCAGATGCCACACATCACACGAATGCCCCGAAAATGTGTATAAAACGGCTACCCGCATGCATTCGCCACAGAATTTCAAGGTGCCCACATTCCCGCCGAAGGCATTTTGAGGCGAATAGCTACACATAAAAAACAAACAAAGGCACGTCTTTCCCAAATCCACACGTATTGCCTCCGCAAACGCCTTGTGATAACTATCCGTATATAGGAAAACATCCCCATGCATCCACGCCAGCAGAAAGGCATGTCGCGGGGAAGAAAAACACATCGCACCGGACATCATGGTTCTACAGCCCACCCCAACAAAACAAACGGAGGCGTCACCATGGCTGAAAAGGCTCCTGTATTTGATCAGATCAAAAAGGATTATCTCCGTCAGGTGGAGGCCCTTGAAGGGGCCTCGAACGTTGCCGAAACACTGGGCATCACCGCTGGCGATAAAGGGTGGCATATCCCGTTTTTCGACCGGACATACACCGTCACACCCCATGAAATATCCGATGAATCGGGCCTGGAGGCCAATCACATCACATGGGTCCTTCTCAGCAAATACATGCTTCTGTGCCCTGAAAACCCATCCGAGGATGCCTCCTTAGTGACATACAAGGACTTTAAGGATGCCGCCCCCTATGTGGGCGGGTTCAGGAACACGGCGTCGCACCCCATCTCCACCCATTTCGAAGGAGCCGTGGAAACCTTAGAGAAGCAATGCCATGCCCTCGGTGGCCAGCCCTTTGCCACGGATGTCTCATGCGAGCTCGCCTTTCGTTTCCAGGCCCTGCCCCGGGTCCCTGTGGTCCTCCTCTTCAACGATGCCGACGAAGACTTCCCGGCCCAGGCCACCCTGCTGTTTCAACAAAACGCGTCGGCCTACCTGGACATGGAATGCCTTGCCATGGTGGGTTCGACACTGGCGGCCCGGCTCAAGGGCTTTTCCCTGGATTACCTGTAACGTCCTCCCGTTGCCCATTGAGGATGTGCCGTCCCCCTGGACCCCGGTCAGGGGGACGGCGGTCCATACCCAGTAGCCTCCGCAAGGGGCGTCCTGCCCTTGACAAACACCCCGTTTCCCCTGCCCACTTCCCGCCCCTTTTCATCATAAAGGACAGATTCTGCGATAAACTGAGTCTTGCCGATATTGACCACACGGCCTTCGGAGCGTAAAGTACCCTGCACAACGGGCCGCAGCAGATAGGTGGTAAAAGAGCTGGTCAGAACAAAGGTCTCGTTCTCAAGGGAGTTGGCCGCGAAAAATGCGGCGTCGTCCAGCATCTTGAAGTAAACGGAGCCATGGGCGGCACCGGCTGAGTGATGGTGGTGCTCGACAAGCGCCATCTCAATGGTGGCTTTACCTTCTCCGACGGTCATGGTCGGATGGTAAAACGCCTTGTTCAACGGGGCGGATGCATACATACGCTCCAGGGAACGATAGTGGTCGATGGGACTCACGGTACCTCCTTGTCTCATTATTAACCGCAAGGGTCTCTCTGGATGAAAGACGCCGGGACAAATCAAATGATTCTCCATCGGCCATAAGTACTATAAAACGTAAGGATGACTCAATCCTAATTCCACAACACCCTGAATGACAAAGGTTTGCTATAAACCATCCCATACTTGAGGAAGGAAAACCATGAACCCGCTTGACTTTCAGACAACCTACTGGGACAGCGTTGCCTCCGAAAAAACCTTTTCCCACCCCGTCCATGCCGAGACGTTTCGAAAATGGGTGCGCCCGGAGGAAAAAATCCTCGACTACGGCTGCGGCTACGGACGAACCTGCGCTGAGCTGACGAATAACGGGTACCGACATGTCACCGGAGTCGACATCTCACGCCAGATGATCACGCGGGGCCTTGCCGCAAACCCGGCCCTTGACCTGCGCCATAACGACGCCGAGGCCCTGCCCTTTCCCCATCACTCTTTTTCCGCATGCACCCTCCTGGCCGTCTTGACCTGCATTCCCACAGACGCAGGCCAGAGGCAGGTGATAGGGGAAATAGCCCGGGTCCTTCGCCCGGGCGGCGTCCTCTACCTCAGCGATTACCCCCTGCAAAGCGACGAAAGAAACACCGCCAGATACCGGCAACACGAAGCCGAATACGAGAAGTACGGCGTCTTCGGACTTCCCGAAGGAGCCGTGGTCCGGCACCATGAGATGCCCTGGATCCATGAACTGCTCTCCTCCTTTGAGCTCCTTCAGGAACAAACCATTGAGGTTGCCACCATGAACGGGAACAAGGCCACCATCTTCCAGATCATCGCAAAAAAACCGGAACGCCAGGAGACCACCTCAGCAAAGGAACACGCTACGTTATGAGAAACATCCTTGTGTCGGATATTTTCGGAAAAACACCGGCCTTGACAGAGCTCGGCAATGAACTCCCCGGCACCTTCGAAATCGTTGATCCCTACTGCGGCCTTTCCATGGAGTTCAAAGAGGAATCCGCCGCCTACCAGTATTTCACCGAGAATGTCGGCCTGGATCGCTATTGTGAGATCCTCTCAAAAAAAATCGATGAGACACCCGGCCCCGTCACCCTCATCGGATTCAGCGCGGGGGCCTCGGCCGCCTGGCGCCTCTCCGAAACCGTTTCCCCTGAAAAGGTCCGTCGGGTGGTCTGCTTCTACGGATCGCAAATCAGGAATTGGTGTACCACCAGCCCGGTGGTGCCCACGGACCTCGTCTTCGCCAGAAAAGAACTCCGTTTTTCGGTGACGGAGCTTGCCGATGATCTCTCCGGCAAAAAAAACGTCAGGGTTCACCGCTCCACGTATCTCCACGGGTTCATGAACCCTGCCTCCCTCAACTTCAATGAAGCCGCCTACGCCGGCTACATCCACTGGCTCACCGGAGGGCTCGCTGAGACGGCCTATTGCGGGATCTATTGCCCGGACTGCATCCGGTACAACAACCGGTTCGAATCCCATGCGCAGCACCTCAAAGAGGAACTCGAAAAGGCGGCCTTCCACGAGTACGCGGCCGTGGACTCGCCCTTCGGGGCCAACTTTTCTCACTACAACGAGTTCTCCGAGGTCCTTGGCGCCCTGGCGGAATCCGGGTGCAAAAAGCCCTGCCGGGTGGGGGGCGGGTGCTCGGGGATACCCTGTAAAATCATGGAGTGTTGTCTTTCAAGGAAATACGAAGGCTGCTGGGAGTGTGACGAGGTGGACGCCTGCGACAAATTCGACCTGCTGGAACCCCGGTGCGGGGAGATGCCCAAAAACAATATCCGGGCCATCAAACAACACGGCATCCACGACTGGATTGCCTTCAGGGAGCCGTTTTATATCTGGCAACAGACATAAACTCACAAGGAGCTTATCATGCCCACATTGTATGCACTGCTCGCCGCAAGCGCCTCTGCCTACACGGTCACCGGGCTGTTCGGAGACCACACAGGCGTTGTCTCCGTCTTTCTCTCCTTTCTGGTATGGGTTCTGGTCTTTTGCTTGGTCAAACGGTGGTTGAAAGAATTGCGCCCTTAATCAGAGGAGTCGGTCCATGAATAACCAGAGGCAACCACTCAACAGGGAAGAATTGCTTGAGAGATGAAAAGCCCTCAAGGCACGGCTGGAGCGGGAACGACGCCTGGCCCTCATCGCGGATCTCACAGCCAGCCTGAAAAACCTGGAGATACTCTTTACCGTCCACCTCCGCCGCGAATCCGTCGAATGGATCTTCGACCGTTTTCCCGTGGTGTTTTCCGGCATCGACTGGGACAAAGTGCCGGGGAGCACCACCCGCCCCTATGACGAAGACGACGAAAAGAACCGATTGATCGCAGGTATCATCTCAGAACACCTCGCCCCGGAGGATGCGGTCACCGTGATCTTCGGAAACGCCGATACCCCCTGCCTGGGCCTTGAGGCCCGGGCGGTGGCCCGCCACACCGACCTGTTCACCGATGAATGCGAGGACCTGTGGGTTGTCTGTCCGGAAAAGGCGTTCTGTCTGGAGTGCTACCACGAAGGGTATGTGGGGTATAAGGCAGGGGAATAGGAAAGAAAGGTCATAGGTTATAGGGAATGGAGCATAGTTTGGAAGGCCATGGGGGGAAGCGCCTCTTTATGCTTTATGCCGCAGTGATTTGACCCGAGGAACGAGGGTTTAAACGCTGCGGCAATGAGCTTTCAAAGTGGCGCACCTTGCCGCTGGAGGCTTCTCGTGTGGAGCGCCGCACTCCTGCGCGGCTTTTTTGCATGGGCGGAGCGTCTGCCGCACGGGCGTGCGGCGCGCCACCTTTTATTACTATTCAGCTTGCCTCCGGCGAATCGCTTTTTTGAAAAAAAGCTCCGCAAAAAACGTTCCTAATAGGAAAATGTCGAAATTGTTTCGGCCGTTCCTGAAAAAGCTTTTTTAAGACCTGTTTGTCAAACTTTTTAAAAGTTTGACCCCCGGCAGGGCCGCTGGAGGCTTTTTGGCGCTGAATAGTTACCCACCTTTTATCTTTTTAGCCCCATGTGCCGGGAAGCTATTCCCCGGCCAGTCCAAAGGGCCTGATCACACGGTCTAAAAGCCCCTGGACCTTGGAGATGGCCACCCCATAGTTGGTGATGGGCACGCCCCGCCTCCGGCACTCGCGAACGCGCCGGAGCATGGCCGTGCGATTGAGCATGCAGCCCCCGCAGTGGACGGCCAGGGCGTATTTTTCCAGATCTTCGGGGAAATCGTTGCCGGAGTAAAACTCAAAATTGAGGTCCAAACCGGTGTACTGGGTGATCCAGCGGGGGATTTTCACGCGGCCGATGTCATCGGCCACCTCGTGGTGGGAGCAGGCCTCGCCCATGAGGATGGTGTCCCCGTCCGTAAGCTTGTCCAGCATGTCGGCCCCCTCCACCAGGGCCTCAAGGTCGCCCTTGTACCGCGCCATCAGCGTGGAAAACGTGGTAAAGGGGACATCCTCGGGCACGTCCGCGGCCACTTTCAGGACCGCCTGGGAATCGGTGATGACCAAGGCCGGTTTCTTGCCCATGTTGGAAAGAGTCTCTTCCACCTCCCGTTCCTTGACCACAAGCCCCACGGCGTCGGCATCCAGGATATCGCGCAACACCATCACCTGGGGCAGAATCAGGCGGCCCTTAGGGGCCGCCAGGTCGATGGGCACCACACAGACCACCCAGTCCCCTTCGTTGACAAGGTCCCGCACAAGCAGGGGCTCCTCACGAAACTCCCCGGGGGCCATGGCAATGAGGGCCTCCTTGAGCTCCCGCACCCCGTCCCCACCGTTGGCAGAGACGGCCAGCACCCTGATACCCTCCTCGGCGCACCACCGGATATCGGCCCCGGTGTCGTCCCGCAGGTCCCTTTTGTTCAAGGCCACCAGAAAGGTGATTTCCATGCGGCGAAGCTCGGCGATGATCTCTTTTTCATAGTCCGTGATCCCCTCTTCACCGGCCACCACCACGGCCACGTCCGTTCGGAACAGTACTTTCCTGGCCGCCTGGATCCTCAGCTCCCCCAAGGCCCCCTCGTCGTCCAGGCCCGCGGTGTCGTAAAAGGTCACCGGCCCCAGGGGCAACAGCTCATGGTGCCGGGCCACCGGGTCCGTGGTGGTGCCGGGCATCTCCGAAACAATGGCGATCTCCTCCCCGCAGATGGCGTTGATGAGCGATGATTTCCCTGCATTGCGGCGCCCGGTGAGCGTGATCACCAACCGAACCCCCTTGGGTGCTTTCACAGACATCTCTTACTCCTTCATATTAAGACAGAAACGTTTTTCCTGAGCTTTTTTAAGAAAAATCAGCCTCCGGCGGCAAGGTGTGCCACCTTGAAAGCAGGTTGCGGATGCGCTTTGCCCCTCGTTACTCGGGTCAAATCACATCCGCCTTTCAAACAAAATTCGGCATTGATCTTCGTTTGGGCCATGGTCGTATTTACATCATACCCCGCCCCACCTGCCCCTGGAGCGCCGCACTCCTGTGCGGCACGGGTAACGACGGACTAAAAAGCCGCACCGGAGTGCGGCGCTCCGTTTCGGTCGATCTTTTTCAGTTTTTTTGAAAGTCGCAGCCCAAACGATAACCAAGGCCCGAACTTCGTGCAAAAAAACCATTAACACCTGTTTGTTAAATTTTTTAATAGATTAAGCTGAATAATTACCGTTTCAAAGAAATAACATGGGCATCTCCTGCAAAGGCGCCGGCAAAACGTCACACGTCACGCAAATGCCCCGACAGCACCCGCACAACAGCGGTCTCCATGCATTTGCCATAGGGTTTCAAGGTGCCCCCACCTTGCCGCCGGAGGCGTTTTCCCTTGCAAGTCCCCACAGAAAAAACGCTCTATCCCGCCCTTTTTTCAAGAACCTTGGATCCTCCAAGACTTGAGGACGGGGAAAGCCCCATGCTCCGGATGAGTTCCCGGGCGTTTTGCACGGTGTGGGCGGCGGTGCGGGTCTCCTGGTTTTTGCCGGGGTAGATGGCGTAGTTTTTCCGCACGGTGGCCGGGGTGACGGAGAACATCAGCACGTTGGCGCCGGCGTCGATGCCCTGCTTGCGGCCCTCTTCCCGGACGGTTTCCAGGGCGCTGGTGGCCGGGATGTTGGCATGGGGGTTGAGGAGCCGCAGGATGGCCATGGTACGCAGGGCGATCTGGGGATCGCCCGGGTTCTCGGTGCCGAAGGGGGTCTGGGGATGGGGCACAAAGGGACCGGCGGAGATCATGTCCAAAGAGAGGTCGGTGACGGCCAGGATATCGTCCGCCAGGGTCTCCAGGGTCATGCCGGGCAAGCCGGTGATGATGCCGGAGCCTGCTTCGTAGCCCAGGCGTTGAAGGCTGCGGACCCCTGCCAGGCGCTGATGGAAATCACACCCGGGGCGATAGGTGCCGTAGAGGTCTTCATTAAGGGTTTCCATCTTCAGGAGGTAGCGGTCGGCCCCGCACTCCCGCCAGTGGGAAAAGGTCTCGGCACCCCGCTCCCCCAGGGAGAGAGTCACGGCGATGGCATGGCGCGCCTTGATGCTTCGAACGATACGCCCGATAAAGGCCCCATCGTAGTGGGGATCTTCCCCGCCCTGGAGCACCACCGTGGGAAGACCAAGGGCCGCCAGCTCGTCCACGGCGTCCAGGATCTCTGCTTCGGTGAGCCGGTAGCGAAACACCTCGTCGTTGGGCGCCCGAAGCCCGCAGTAGTTGCAGCGGCACCGGCAGAAGCTGGTAAACTCCACGATGCCCCGTAAATAAATCTCGTCCCCGAAGATTTCGTGCCTAACGGCCCTTGCCCCGGCAAAGAGCCCGGCATCGTCCTTTCCTTGCAAGTAGTCAAGAATCTCGTCTCTGGTCATGGTTTCTCTCCTTTGAAGAGGGCTTCATCTGCTGCGTCAAAGCCCAACTTCTGCATGCGCTTGGGGGAGAGCACCGCCGCCACTTGCTCGGTACTCAGCACCCCCTCTTCCACCACGAGATCGGCCACGGAGCGCCCCGTGGCCCGGGCCTTTTCAACCAGCCCGGCCACCCGGTCGTACCCGATAAAGGGGACCAGGGCCGTGAGCAGGGTGTCGCTTGCCTCCACGTGGGCCTTGCAGGCCTCAGCGTTGGGGGTGATCCCGTCCACACAGTAAACCCGAAAGCTTTTTACCGCTCCGTTTAACAGAGTCAGGGACTCCAGGAGCCCGTGGGCCACCAGGGGCATGAGGTGGTTTAAGTCCAGCTGGCCCATGGAGGCTGCGGCCCCGATCATCTGATCGTTGGCCATGGTGCGCAGACCCACCTGGATCACCGCCTCCGGGATCACCGGGTTCACCTTTCCGGCCATGATGGACGAGCCCGCCTGGCGAGGCGGCAGGTTGATTTCCCCCAGGCCGCCGTGGGGCCCGCTGCTCAAAAGCCGCAGGTCCGAAGCGATCTTCACCAGGTTGGTCGCATAGGCCTTCAGGATACCGGAAACCTCCACAAAGGAGTCCAGGTTCTGGGTGGCGTCCACAAGATTCTCCGACCGGGCAATGACCACGCCGGTCTGGGCCTTGAGACGCTCCACAACCTTAAAAATATAGGCCCTCGGAGCGCCCAGCCCCGTGCCCACGGCCGTGCCCCCCAAATTCACCTGCTTGAGCCGCTCCCGGCACTTGAACACACGCCAGCGATCCCGGGCGATGGCCTCGCCAAAGGCGCCGAACTCCATGCCCAGGGTCATGGGGACGGCGTCCATCATCTGGGTGCGGCCCAGCTTGACCACCGAGGCAAAGGCGGTCTCCTTAATCTGAAAGGCCTGCTGCAGATGCCCGGTTTCGGTCTCCAGCTCCTTGAGGAGAAAAAGCGCCGCCACCTTCAGGGCCGTGGGATACACATCGTTGGTGGACTGATGAAGGTTCACGTGGTCCAGGGGCGAGACAAGCCCGCGGTCCCCCCGGTGCGACCCGAGCAGCTCGGCAGCCCGCCCGGCGATCACCTCATTGACGTTCATGTTGGTGGACGTGCCTGCCCCGCCCTGAAAAGGGTCCACCACGATCTGAAGCCCCAAGTCCCCTTGGGCCAACTCATCGCAGGCAGCGCAAATGGCCTCCCCCACGGAGGCGTCCAGGTACTTCAGCGAAACATTGGTTTCGGCACAGGCCCGCTTCACCAGGGCCAGGGCCCGGACAAAGGGCGCAGGAATCCTCTGGCCCGACGAAGGAAAATGGTCCAGGGCACGCCGGGTGTGCGCACCCCAGTAGGCGGAGGCAGGCACCGCCACCTCCCCCAGGCTGTCCGTTTCTATGCGTGTGTCAGGACATGTTGCGTCCATGGCATCTGTCATAAGGTATCCACCGTTGTGTCGTTTTTTCGTCTGCCTTCTGTGCCCTATACAGAGCCACAAGACCCAGATCAAAAAGCCAAAAACATGCCTCCGGCGGCGAGGTGTGCCACCTCGAAAGCATATTGCCATTGCGATTTACCCTTCGTTCCTCAGGGCAAATCGCAATGGCGTTCGCCACCAAAGCGGGTGACTATTCGGGCATTGTCGCAAGATCTGTAAGACGTGGCATGTCCGTTATGTTTAAGGCCGTCGGCCCGTCGATAACTTTCGGCCGCGCCAAACCACTCGGAAGACCTGTTTGTTAAACTTTTTAAAAGTTTAGCCCCCGGCAGGGCCACCGGAGGCACTCGCCGGTTTAAAAGTACAGGTCCCTCTCGCCGTCGGTGACGCGCTTAAGGAGTTTGGAGAACTCTTTGCCGCACTTGCGCTGGGCCATAGTCTCTTCGCTCTTGGCAAGAAGCGCTTCGCCTGCGGCCCGGGTTTCGGGGCTGGCGTAGTCGCTCAAGTACTCACGCAGGGTCAACAGGGCGTTGGGGATGCAGAACTCCTGGATAAAACCCTGCTTGGCAAGGCCCATGAAATGATCGCCGGTGCGCCCTTTGCGGTAGCAGGCCGTGCACCAGGAGGGGGTGAAGCCGTTTTCCGCCATTTCGCGGATCACTTCGTCCAGAGAGCGATTGTCGCCGAGGCAGAACTGCTGGACTTCGGGCCGATCGTATTCGGGGTCGGAGTAGGCACCGGGATAGGTGCGGGATCCGGCGCTCATCTGGGAGACCCCAAGCTCCATGAGCTCGCGCCGCAGCTCCCCGTTTTCACGGGTGCTCATGATGAGACCGGTGTAGGGAACAGCCAGGCGCGTGATGGCCACGATCTTTTTAAAGCGGTGATCGGTGATCACATCGGGAGGGTTGGTGGACATCTCGGAGCCCAGGGCGGGCTCGATGCGGGGAAAGGAGATGGTGTGGGGTCCCACCCCGGTATCGGCCTCAAGCTGCTGGGCGTGGGCGAGAAGGGCCAGGAGCTCGAATCGGTGATCAAAGAGACCGAAGAGCGCCCCCATGCCCACGTCGTCGATGCCGCCTGCCATGGCCCGGTGCATGGCGTGGAGTCGCCAGAGGAAATCGGCCTTTTTGCCTTTGAGGTGAACCTTGGCGTAGGTTTCCCGATGATAAGTCTCCTGGAAACACTGGTAGGTGCCGATGCCGGCGGAGGCCAGGGTTTTAAAGCCGTCCACGGAAAGGGGGGCGCAGTTGATGTTGACGCGACGGATCTCCCCGCTCTTTTCGGACTGGGTGGCGTAGACCGCTTCCACGGTCTCTTTCATCCACTCGGCGCCGAAGCGGGGGTGTTCGCCGTAGACCAGCAGCAGGCGCTTGTGGCCCTGGTCTTCAAGGACCCTCACCTCGTCTTTGATCTCATCCATGGTAAGGGTACGGCGGGTGAGTTCTTTGTTCGTGGCATTGAATCCGCAGTAGCTGCAGCAGTTGCTGCACTCATTTGTGATATACAGAGGCGCAAAGAGCACCATACGGTTCCCGTAGATGCTCTCCTTCACTCTCTTTGCTGTGGCGAAAATTTCGTCGTCGAGGCGGGGGTCTTCGCAGGCGAGGAGGACGGCTGCCTCCTCAAGGCTCAGCCCCTTCATCTCGGCGGCTTTGGCCAGGACCTCCCGGACCCTGTCCGGTGCCGGGTTGTTTGCCGCGTCTATGTGGTTCCAAATCTTTTCCGCATCAATAAAATCCTGGGGGTTCTCGGGGTCGTACGTCATCTCATCCATCCAATGGCATGGCGCATGGCACCACACCGAAAGTCCCGGGCGCCGGCAGAAAGGGTCAGGCGTCAAGGCTTCCCGCAATCTAATATGTTATTACAAAGGCTCCAACAAACCGCATGGCCCATGGGCAAACCGACCAGGTGGCCCCCATGGGGAAAAGCATATTTCATGCCAGGAATCCCGTACAGTTCGGGCATCCCGGATAAAACGTCCCACGCGAAAAAACAAGGTGATATCAAACAGTCCCTCCCCGTAAAAACCCGTCAGCGTCTAAAAAAGCCATTCCACTGAAGGGGTGTGTCGGGGATGTGCGACACCTTACAGATGATCGGGTTCGCATGGGCCTTATACACCGAATCCTGTCCGAACCCAACACCATCCGGAATCTTTGCTGCGCTTTTTTGCCATGCGAACCCGAAACGCCTATCTGGGGCGCTCATCAGAGGGACAACTCGATTCCCTTTTTTTTAAGCGCCCGGATTAAAAGGCCCTTGTCTTTGTACTGGGTATGGAGCAAATGGTGAGAGCGATGGCCGCACGGCCCTTCGCCCAGGAACCCGCCTTTGGCGTAGAGTGTCTTCACCATGGGGTTTTCCTGGGACTTGCGGAGGGCATATTTGCGGGGGTCGGCATCGGCGTCGTACACGGACTGCTGGCGAAGCCCAACCAGGTCCAGGACCGCCGCCACACTTTTTTTCGCCATGCCCGCGCCGACCACGGCGTACCCGCAGGCCAGGCCCGCCGCTTTGATAAAACTGCGCCTGGAGAGATCCCATCTTCCTTTTTTCATTGCCTTGCCTCCTTTACCCCACCTGTCTCATGTTGAACCGCTTGTTGACCCTGGCCATCATCTTCTTGAAAAGGGAGGCCTCCATGATGGAATCGTCCACGGGCTGACCGCCGCCGTTGACGCAGCCCCCGGGGCAGGTCATCACCTCGATGAAGTGCAGGTCGCAGGTTCCGGCCCGCACCTCCTCGCACAGCCTGGCCGCCTCCTGCAGTCCGCTCACCACCCCGACCCGGACGGGACCGAAACCGGGCACGTCCACCGACACCTTGTTGATGCCCTTGCCGGTTCGCACCGCCTTGATGGCCGGGTCCGCAAGGGTCTTGCCGGAGATGGCCTCGTAGGCAAAACGCAGGGCTGCTTCCATGACGCCGCCGCTGGTGCCGAAAAGGGTGGCGGCCCCGGTGGCCATGCCCAGGATGGGGTCGGCCTCTTCGTCGGGAAGGGAGGTAAAGGGGATCCCTGCTTTTTTGATCATGTAGGCCAGCTCCCGGGTGTTGATGGTGGCATCGATGTCCCGATGGCCGCTGGCATTCATCTCCGGACGCATCCCTTCGTATTTTTTTGCGATGCAGGGCATGATGGAGACGGTATAGATCTTTTTGGGGTCTTTGCCGGTCTGCTCTGCCCCATAGGTCTTGGCCAGGGGGCCCAGCATGGCCACGGGGGATTTGCAGGTGGAAAGGTGGGGAATGAGGTCGGGATAAAAGGATTCGCAGAACTTGATCCAGCCCGGGCAGCAGGAGGTGAACTGGGGCAGGGGTTTGTCGCCTTTCCCGCCGTTTTTCACACGTTCCAGAAGTTCGGTGCCCTCCTCCATGATGGTCACGTCGGCGGTCCACTCGTTGTCCCAGATGTAATCGAAGCCCAGGCGCCGCAGCACCGAATGCACCTTCCCCCCCACCCAGGTACCCGTGGGCATGCCGAAGCACTCCCCCAGGGCATACCGCACGGCAGGGGCCGTCATGGAGACCACCACGGTATCGGGGTCTTTCAGCTTTTCAAACACCTCGCTGACATACGAGACGCGCTCGGTCACCGCGCCGTAGGGACAGTGGGTCAGGCACTGGCCGCAGTTCATGCAGGCGGCGGGGTCCACAATGCTGCGGGAGCCGTCCTCGGTTTCCTGGATCGCCCCTGTGGGGCAATGATGGGAGCACTCCCCGCATCCCTGGCACACCGCGGGGTCCACCTCGACAAAATAGAGCGTGTTCGGGTCCTTCGCCCCCGGGGAATAGATGGTGTTGCTGACCCCTTCCATCTTCCGGACCGCCCCCGGCGGATCCACCTGAACGCCGGACAGGTCCATGGCGTGAGTCGCGTTTCTCTTCTTGGCTTCTACAGACATAGTGTGTGCTTCTCCTCCCGTTTCGGTAAAGGACAACCCCCCGTCGAACGACGTGTACCTGATAGGTATGTTGCCTACCCACGACGGACAGAAAATGCAACGGGGATAATCCCACAGAAAAATGCCCCACATCGCGTACTCTGTTAAGTCACCGAAACACCATACGCATTCAGCCCAACACCGTTTTATTCAATTTTTTCTATCATTTCCTTCAATTCCATCAAAAACCCATTTTTTTTTCGCGGAAAAGGCGATTCGCAACATAGCTCATGGCAGCCAACCGCGATTCGAATCGCCCACGAACTCATGTCTCTGAAAACCGTCCTCAGACCCAAAAAAAGGACTTTCAGTGCGAAAAAGAGGCCGCCGTTTCGGGATTTTTCACATGTCAGGTTTCTGTTCCACCTCAGCCCGACCATTTTCATTTCGATTTTTCGTCACACCACGCAACAAGCAAATGAAAGCGAAACAGTGTTTGCCGTCTTGATGACAGAGACAAAAAGCCCTGCCCCGCGTTGGTACCGTTCCTTCGTCGGTAACGTTTGGCAGAATGAGCACTTTTCAAGAAGGCTTTTTAAAGAAACCGTAATACAGCCCCTTGTTTTTTACATAAAAACCACACTTTGCCCGTAGAGAACCCACAGTGCCCCGCCAAACTGGTCTACCACTGCGTCTTACCACGCGCCCTCCTGAGATCCTTGGATATTCGTTCTAAACTTTTCCCGTGATACCGCCGATAATCGGTGTATGGATCGCAAGAAGTCCATAACCGCAGGTTCAGGGCCGCCGTAATTCAACCAGGACACACCGTTCTCAAATGACGAGAAGGCTATTCCGGTGTATTTTCAGAGGAGCCGAGAGATGACCGAAACAGGACAGGCGGTGATTCCCCTCACAGAAATTCCCATCTCGGATCGGGAACAGGCCAAAGCGGATATCCTCGAGAGCTACCTGTTCAGCTCCCAGGTCCACACGCTCCAGACCCTCTCCGTAACCTTCACAGCCGCCATGAAACTGGGCGAAGAGAAAATCAATGCCCTGGCGTTTCTGCAGATCCTGCAGCGATTTCACCTGGAAACCGTCAAGATCAGCGCCCTGATCATCCACGGGGTACTGTCCGAGGAGCCCTTTGACGAATCGGTTTACGTTCCATGGGACGATGAAGGCTTAGGGCGAACGGTGCGGCTGGTCTCCCAGAACAACGACGTCACCCTCACCGTCTCCGGCACCCTGCCCCGGGGCGGCAAAAGCGGCCAGATCACCCGCACCTTTTTCGACAAGGGCTCCAACGCGGGAAAAATTCTCTCGGACGGCAGCATTGACTTTCGCGAAATGCTTCGTTACCCGTCGGCCAAGGCCGGGGACCTCCTGCTGCAGGTCTCCCTGCCCGACACCGCAAAAGACGGCCTCTCCCACGATGGCACTCCCATCCAGGCCCCCCCGGCCAAGGAGTATCCCCTGAAGCTGGGAAAAAACGTGGAACAGGTCTACATCACCACCGAGGAGGGGCTGCCGGGCTACGATGTCAAGGCGACCCGGTCCGGTGTCGTGATCACCCACCTCGGCCCGGACGGCATCTCGGCCATTGACATCACCGACCGCATTGTGGTGGGAAACATCGATTTTTCCGTGGGGAACATCGGCAGCGACGTGGTCTGCCCGGTGAGCATGCAGGCGGAATCGGTCAACGAGGGCTTCCAGGTCAAGGTGGCGGGTTCCGTCACCATCCGCACCATCAACGGCGGTCATGTGGAGTCGGGCAAAAAGGCAACGGTGGATCAAATGATGCCCGACAGCCTCCTCACCTGCGGGGGAGACGTCATCTGCCGAAGCGTCTCCTCGTCGACCATCCACTGCGAACACGGCACCGCGTCCATTCAGCGCGAGGCCATCGACTCCAACATCCATGCCCACCGGGTGGCCATCAACACCTCTGCGGCCCTTTTGCTCAACTCCGGCCTCCACGCCTGCGTCATGGACCTCGAAAATGTGCGCGTCAGCGGCACCAACCACCTGATCCTGGGGCCGGGCCTCTTTGCCAGGCGCGATGAACTGACCCTTGAAAAACGGCGTGTGGGCACGTCCCTTCACGAAATGGAGGAGACCCTCAACAAGACCAAGGCCTCCCTTGTGGGCGAGCTCAAGAGCCTCTCGGCAGAGTTCGGTGAGGACGCCTCTGTCCGACCGGTGTTCAAAAAAATCGTCGCCCTGCTCAAGGCCTATGATTTTACCGATGTCCCCCGCCTCATGGCCTCCTTGAAACGGGGAAACACCTGCCTTGCGGTGAGCGGTGCCCTGCGGACCATCGACCTCATCCAGAGCCTGCTTCAACGGTTCTGGGAACTTGAGGCGCGCGCCCGGGAGCTTGACAAGGACATCACGGAGGTGGAAGGAGCCCTTGAGGCCATCTCCTTCACCATCAACGCCCGCCTTCGGCCCTCTGCCGTCATCGCGATCCACTTGGGCACCAACGATCAAAATCCCCTTACCTTGGAGGCTCCCACGGGCAGTGACCACGACCACCCCGTCAACATCAAGGGGAAATATACCGCGGAAGAGGGCCTGACGACCTCACAGCGCTCCCGGTAACCCGGCCCCCCGCCCCCGATATTGACAGGCCTTTGACGGCCCCGTATCCTGAATCAGATCACTTGGTTCGGAAAATCCGGCACAGACAAGCCCCCCTGCCCTGGCCCCACGTTCCCCCATGGCCCTTTCATCCCGGCCAGGGCTCAACCCGCCCCATCATCAGACAGGTGCCCCATGCCCTTGGATACCATCCTCAAAGAAGAGATCGACGCCATGATCCGCGCCGCCCATACGGCCGGACGCGACATGCTTTACGAGCATGAAGTCTACGGGATTCTCCGCGCCATGGGCATCCAGGTCCCCCGCCATGCCCTCATTACATCCGGGGATGACGTCACCCGGGAGCTCCTCCATGCCATCGGCGGCCCCAAGCTGGTGATGAAAATCGTTTCGGCGGCCGTTACCCACAAAATGAGCGCAGGCGGCGTGCGCATGGTCCACGCCGACCCCGACTTTGTCCGCTACAGCTTCGACCAGATGACCACGGCGTTCCGGGACATGGGCGCTCCGGTGGAGGGGGTGCTCATCTCCGAGCGCGTGGAGTACCAGCCGGAGCTGGGCAACGAAATCCTCCTGGGGTTCCGGGAGAGCGAAACCTTCGGGCCGGTGCTCTCCTTTTCCAAGGGGGGCAGCGATGCCGAATTTTTCGCCAGGCATTTCTCCCCGCCCAACCTGATCCTCGCCCCGGTGGACCGGAACTGGGCAACGGCCCTTTTGGAGTCCTCCCACATCCACGAAAAATTCAGGGCGTGGAACCGTGAGGCGGACGTGGGGCGGATCGTGGACGTGGGAGTGGCCTTTTCCGACCTGGCCGTGGCCTTCTCCTCCTATTTCGATACGGGCACCTCCCATGTCATCACGGAGTTCGAGGTCAATCCCCTGGTCTTCGGCACCGACGGCCGGTTTGTGGCCATCGACGGCTTTGCCCGCTTTAAGCAGCGGGGCTCCCTGCCCGACCTGACCATCGCCCCCGAAGAAACCATGAAACCCTTTTTCGAGCCCGACGGCATCGCCGTGGTGGGGGTTTCGGCTTCGGATCCCGCCAAGGCGGGAAACATCATCGTCGAAAACCTCATCCGCATGGAAAGACGCGACATCTTCTGCGTCAATCCCCGGGGGGGAAGCCTCACCGTCGGGCCCCGAACCCTTCCCATCCATACGGGCCTTGAGGCCATCGACGCCACCGTGGAGCTGGCCATCATCACGGTTCCGGCAGATGCCACCCTGCCTGTCATTGAGGCGTGTGCAAACAAAGGGGTCAAGGCCGCCATCCTCATCCCCGGGGGCTTTGCCGAGGTGGACAAAAACAGGGACCTGGAAAAGGAGATCGCCCGCATTGCTAAAGAGGGCGGCTTCCGCCTCATCGGCCCCAACTGCCTGGGCATCGTCTACGAAGGGTGCCAGGCCCGGAAAGGGCTCAACACCTTCTTCATCCCCGAGGATAAATTTTCCGTCAGCATGGAACGGGAGAACAAGGTGGCCATCCTCAGCCAGAGCGGCGCCCTGGGCATCATTGAAATCGACAACCTGAAAAACGCCATCTCCCCCAAGGTGATCGTCAGCTACGGCAACCAGCTTGATGTGGATCCCTGCGACCTGGTGTCCTATTTTCAGGACGATCCCATGATCAACGTCATGGGCTGCTACATCGAGGGGTTCAAACCCCATGCGGGCCGCAAGTTCTTCGATGCCGTGAGGGCCGGAAGCAAGCCGGTCATCGTTTACAAGGCGGGCCGGACCAAGGAGGGCCGAAAGGCCACGGAGTCCCACACCGCCAGCATCGCAGGGGAGTACGCCGTGGCCAAGGCCGCCATGAAGCAGGCCGGGGCCATCGTGGCCGACACCATGGTGGACCACGGCGATTTCATCAAAACCTTTGCCCTCATGAACGACTTTGTCGTCTCGGGCAACCGGGTGGCCATCATCGCCAACGCCGGATACGAGAAGACCTACGCGGCCGACAACCTGGGCAACCTGGTCCTGGCCGATTTCGATGAGGCCACCCTTGCCGCCCTGCAAGCCATCATCCCCCCCATGGCCGAAGCCTCTCCCCTGCTGGACCTCACCCCCATGGCCGATGACGCCGTTTTTGCCCGGTCCATCGAGACCATGCTCAAATCCCCGGACGTGGACGCCCTCATGGTCTCCATCGTGCCCCAGAGCGCCCTCATCCACACCACCGACAAGGAAATCAGGGACAACCCGGACAACATTGCCGCCCGCATCACGCGGCTGGTCCACGCCTACAAAAAACCCGTGGCTGTCTCTGTCAACGTGGTGAGCCGGGCCGATGCCGTCTACAACGAGCTGGGCCGCACCCTGGACGCCGGCGGGGTCCCCACCTACCTCACCGCCAACCGGGCCATGGTCTGCCTCAACGCCTTTATCAACCACCGCCTGGGACGAGACATGGCCCACCCCTTGAGCCACCGGCTGAAATAAAAAAACAGGCCGTTTCAGTACTCAAAAAGCCTCCGGCGGCCAGGTGGGGGCACCTGGAAACCCTATAGCAAATGCATGGAGGTCGCTGTTATACGAATACTCACAGGGCATTCGCGTGATGTGTGACATGGGGCAACCGCTTAGTCTGGAGAGGCCAATTTCATTCTTCCATAAACACGATGAAGGGCATTTGAAGTTCGGTTGACTTTAACCGGAATAACTCCGGCGCCCTGCCGGGGGTCAAACTTTTGAAAAGTTTGACAAACAGCTATGCGACATGATGCCCTCACAAGGTCTTGAATGAAAGGCGAATGCGATTTTCCCTGAGGAACGAAGGGGAAAACGCTTTTGCAACCCGCTTTCAAGGTGGCACACCTTGCCGCCGGAGGCTTTCTTCCATGCACTTTAACCATAGAAGGCAAACTGAACAGCTCAAAAAAAAACGCCGCGCGAATTACTTCGCACGGCGTCTCTTCATCATACAAAAAAAGCCTCATTCCAATGGAAGCCCTTCCGGGCTCTCATCACAAGGGCCTGAGTTCCACCCGTCGGTTCTGTTTGCGTCCCTCCTCGGTCTCATTGTCCGCCACGGGATTTTCCTCTCCGAAGCCCTGGTATTCCATGCGCCCTTCGGCGACGCCTTTGCTCACAAAATACTCCTGCACGGCCTTGGCCCGCCCTTCAGAAATTCGCTGGTTGGCCGTGTCACTCCCCTGGCTGTCTGTGTAGCCTTCGATGGAAACCCGTACCTCGGGGTTGGTCATCAACACCGCCACCACCTCGTTGAGCAGGGGAAGAAAATCGGACTTGATGCGCGTCTCGCCGGTATCAAAGGTCAACCCCTGAATCACCCAGCACCCGCGGTTGTCCACTACGGCACCCTGGGGCGTGTCCGGACAGCGGTCCATGCTGTCTTCCACCCCGTCACCGTCGGCGTCCAGAATCACGGGGCACCCCAGCTCATCCACGGGCTGTCCCGCAGGGGTGTCCGCACACACATCCATGTCATCGGGGACCCCATCCCCATCGGAATCCAGGATCACCGGGCACCCCAAGGCATCCACGGCCTGCCCCGCAGGGGTGTTCGGACAGGTGTCCACATCATCGGGGACCCCGTCGCCGTCGCTGTCCATGGCGGCCATGGGCTCCTCTTCCGCCATGGCTTTCTCACGCTTTCCGAAGCGCCAGCTGATACCCAGCTGCCAGGCAAGGTTGTTGTAAAAATCATCAAAGGGCATCACGTGGCGAAGTTCGGCTCGTAAATCCAGGTTATCCATCACGGCGTACTTGATACCCGCCCCGTACTCGGCCATGAAGTCGGTCTCGGAATCCCCCACGTCCGGGTCCAGCCGCAGGGCACCGGCCCCGATGAGGACAAAGGGCCTTAAGGCCTCTTCGGGCATGAAATGGTAGAGGCCGTCCAGGGAGTATCGCTGGCCGTCCACATCCACATCGCCAGTTTCCGTTTCAGCGGAGATCCAGGTGAAGCCGCCTTCAAGGGTGCATCGGTTGTTTATGGCATACCCCAGGGCCAGGCCCAGGGTGTACCCGTCATCCAGGTTCTGGTTCCCCTCGAAGATATGCCCCCCCACCATGGGGGAGAGGTCAAAACGATAATCCGGTTCTTCAGCGCTCAGCTGCCCTGCACAGAAGGCCATCACTGCAACCAGGGCCAGGGCTTTCATGCATCGTTTCATACTGCCTCCTTTGTCCTTTGTATCGTGGATTGCCTTGCGAAGCCGTTTTAACGGAATAAAACGTACCATATCAGCCAACCCCGGGAATCTGAGGCCTGCCTATGACAAATGGAAGAGTCACTGTCCGTCCGGGACGGAAAAAATGCGATGAGAGCTGCTTGTGCGGAGGAAATCGTAATGCCGAAACCATAGATGGCCGGTGCCCGAGGGCATTGAAAGAGTGTTGAGACATGATGCTGAAGGCTGTTGTTCCGTTGAGACGCTGACACGTATCTCCATACGGAGCAAGGCGGTAGAGCGCCCCTCAGCCCTTTGGAGGTGGGCCGTGCCTATGCCCGGAGCCCCACCCTTTTGGTTAATGTGGGAAGTATACACCAACGGCACCCGGACATTCAATCAGTAATCATTTAAATTCATTTAAAAAACAACAACTATACAGTCCCAAAAGCAGCCTCCGGCGGCAAGGTGTGCCACCTTTAATACAGGTTGCGAATGCGCTTTTGATTTAGATTGGACTGAATCGGTTTTAAAACCTGTTTATTAAACTTTATAAAAGTTTAGCCCCCGGCAGGGCCGCCGGAGGCATAAGTTTAATAAACCGGGGGGTCAGCCCGGGCGGACCGGAATCAGTTGAGACAGGTGTGCCGCCTGACATGGGCGGCAATGATGGGGTTGACCTTGGGACCATGGGTCAGGGGCGCCATGTGGCCGGCGTCCACGAGGTGGTAATCCACGTCGGGAATCACCCCGGAGAGGGCCCGGGCAATTTCAAAGGAGAGATCCGGGCTACGGCGCCCCGCCATGAGACAGGTCGGGGCCGAAAGCTTGCCGTAACGCCCCATGCGAAGCCCCTTATGGGCGGAGGCAAAATAGTCCAAGGGCATCTTTCTGACGCACCCTGCCAACAGCTCCTGAACCTCTGCGGGAAGCTTATCAAAAAGGCCTTCGCCGCTGAAAAAATCCACGAACATGGAGGCCCCTGTTTTGAGGTTGCCGCGATTGATCTCCTCGATCACCGAGCCCATGAGGGTTTTCTGCTTTTCGTAGAGGCCATCGTCTATTTCGCGAACCACATGGTTGGCCATGGGTTCATACAGGGAGATACTGCGAATGCGCTCCGGCATCTCCAGGGCCAGGTGCATGGCCACGGCCCCGCCGTAGGAATGCCCCACCAGGTGATACGGGGTATCGCCCGGCACATGCTCGGCAAGGGCTCTGCGGATAAGGCTCAACTCATCATCCAGGCTGAAATGCCCCGCCTGTTCATCGGAAACACATGGGGCATCCCCATACCCGTACAGGTCCACCGCCACCACCTGATGGGTCTGCTTCAACTCCTCCATCAGGGAAAACCACTGCACCTTCGAACTCATGGAGCTGTGAAGCAAAACCACAGCCTCCCCTTCGCCTTCGGACAACCACCCCATGCGTATCCCCCTTAATTTGCCGTACAAAAAAAAGCCCTGATGCCGCAATCGGTCATCAGGGCCCATGTTAAAGGCCTCGTCCGGCATGTCAAGGATGTTGGGGTCGCACCGGCTGTCAAGCACCCAAAGGTTGCTCAGATTATCACAATCACGGTCTGAAACGCCGGGGCCGTCCCTTGATGTTTCCCGTTCGGTACGTCCAGTACGCCTCCAGCTGCTCGGGAGTCAGAACACTCTGAATCGACCGGTTTATCCCACCCCCCTTGGCCATGGCCTCGGCACGATATTCCCGGAAGGGTACGCCCTCTGCCGTAAGCATCATCCGGGCCACGGCCTTCTGGGCTGCCACCCGGCGAGCCACCAGGGGCGCAAGGGCATCCTGCTGAGCCGGGGTCAGGGAGAGGGCTGTTGTCAGCTCGGCCATCACCTCATCGGGGCTCTTGTCCGCCCAGGGGAGCCGCCAGCTGTTTCGAAGCAGGTTGAAACGACGGGTCTTCTTTGCCTCATTAAGTAGCAATTGACGCTGTGCGGGCGTCAGGAGGTCGGCGATTCGGTGGTATCTTTGGAGAATAATCGTATTGACCTCGCCCAGGGTGCGATCGTGAAACTCCACCAGTTCCCCACGCAATCCGGCAAGGAGCGGATCGATGGACCGCCTCTGCTGAGGGGTCAGGTCAATGCGGCTCACCATGCGGGTAATGACCATGGACGCAGGGGGACCACCGTGCACAAACCGGCGTATTTTCTGGTGTGTCATCTGCCGCGCCATAAAAAAACCGGCCAGGGCCCCCAGACAGAAGATCAATCCCACCCCCACCATGAGTTTCACTCGTTTCATGACTACCTCGGTCAAAACACGTAAGAGACCAGATGCTCGACGTACACCGACGTGTCCATCAACACCAGATTCAATAAGTCGTCACTACCATGGGACAAAGCCATCATTAGCACGGCAAGTCCGCCCGTCGCAAGGGAGGTCAGGGGAGCAAGTCGCCATACGGCCTCGGAAAAACCGACCCCACGCTCACTCACCGGTCGGCAGCGCTGGCGGGCGACTGCCCTCATCACCCCGGCCTGAAAGGCCTCCGTCTCATCCGGGGCCTGCCACAGCCCTTGAACCGTTTGCCGCTCTTTCAGGGCTCTCACCAGACGGATCTCCCACCGTTCTTTTCTCATTGTTGCTTCCTCCTCCCGGATAAATATCTTTAAAATCTCGTCTCAGGTCATTTTTTCCAGGATTTGTTTCAGCTTCCGGCGACTTCGAAATGCGTTGATTTTCACATTGGCCATGCTCATGTTCAGGAACAAGGCCACCTCACGGGTGGAGTACCCCTCCAGATAGTAAAGCTCCATGACCATGCGCTCCCGGGCCGAAAGGACGCCCAAGGCCAGGGAAAGCACCTCTTCCGCTGTTTTCCGGGTTTCCTCGGCATCAAAGCGGCGGTGAGAATCGGCGGAAAGCACGGCATCCATCCACTCCGTCGAAGGAAGGTCTCCCCCCGGCGCAAGGGAGCTGATCGGGGTCTCTTTGCATCGCATCTCCCTGCGCCAGAAATCATAGCAGGTGCGCACGGCCACCGTGGTCAGCCATGCCCGGAACGAGCGCCCCAGGGTAAAAGACCCGAGGGAGCCGTATGCCCTGACAAAGACATCGTGGGCCACTTCTTCCACATGGTCCGACGGCACATGCCGGCAGACAACGCCCCACACATGCCGGGTGTACTTCACCAGCAACGCTTCATACGCGTTGGCATCCCCCGCCAGCACGCGGCGCACCACCCCGTCGTCGCATATCTCAGTCCTCTCGTCTTTCGAATAATTCTGCATTCGCCCGCTTCAACCCGTTCCGCGCTGCAATCTCACCGGCTCGGCCATCCTCATCCCCACATGCAGCCGTCACCGGACCTCCCCCGCCGTTGTCCGTATCACACCCTATGATTCGCGCAAAACAGGCAAAGCGTTACATAAAATTATCCGCTCATTTTTTTCGTCCCCGGTGTAACCCCCGGCCATCCAAAAGCGACTACATCATTACAAAACATTGTTTTGCCCAAACGCAAAGCAAGGATTGTGCTGGCAGGACGCCAATCCCTGACCCGTGATCAGGCGCTGCACTTCTTCCCCCCAGAAAAGACGCAGCACCTCCCTGATCATCTCCCCCAGGGCCCCCTGCCAACCCAAACGCCCCGCCATGCAAACCGCATGACGGGGCGTTTCAATTAACCGAGTCAGCTTAAAACAGCCTCCGGCAGAGGAACGGCGGTCAAACCTGATAATCCGCAAGTTACGCGTGTGAGCCTGTCCGCACAAACCGTCAGTTTTTATGTCGGGCGAAATCCGAGCCGAAGGCAGGCTTCCGTGTCACGCGATCACAGGCTCCCGCTCCCGCTCTCCCTCGTCCAGGAGTTTGCCGCTGAAAAACATCAGGTAAAGAAACAGCCCGTAACCCGCCGTGGCCACCGCAGCCATCAGGGGGATGGCGTCCCCTAAGGGGACAGCCACGCCCACGAGGAGCCAGTGGCCTGCGATGAGCTGTTTTGAGTTCAGGCGAATGGGAAAATCATACCGTCGGTAGATCACGGCCAGCCCGCTTAAATTCCATCCGTAAAGGGCAGCCACTGCGTGGAGTCGAAGCAACAGATCCCCCCAGCGGAGATACCCGTCGGACATAATCTCAAGGAGAATGTAGGCGATACCCGTGATGGCCGTGTACAAAAGAAACAGCATCCCCGACACGAGAAAGCTCTTCTGCTGCAGCCCCTTCACATAGGTGACAAAAAGGACAAAGATAAGGACCACCGTAAAAAAGAGCACCACGGTCACGGCCACCTGGGGCCAGAGCTTGCCGGCCACGATAAAAAGAAAAAAGGTGATGACCCCCAAGTTCACCGCCCAGAAGGCAAACAGGCTCGCCACCTTCATCAGGGGCTTTTTAAGGTCCGGGATCAGGGAGAACATGACGCTCATGGTGATCAGGGAGACGGGAAAGGAGAACCCAAGGAAAAAGGTGTCGATGCTCAAGGTCTCCAAGGTAAAGAGATGAAGCCAGGCATCATTTAAAATCACCATCACCGAGGTGAGAAGCCCCAGCACCAGACAGAGGAGCGAGGCATGGGCAAACCGTGAGGCCGTGGTGTACCCGCTGACAAAAAAATCCTTCGGAAAGAATGTAAAGGCCTTGCAGCGGACACTCTCGGCGATAACGGCCAGGCCCAGGCCGCAGAGGGCCGCAGGAATAAAGAGCTCCATCCAGGCGAGGACGGCAAAGACAACGGAGAAGACCAGGAAAAAGCGCACCCGCACCGACATGTCCTTCTTGTTCTCGATGTAATACAGGATGGAGGTCCCGCCGGAGGTGAGGTTGAACAGAAAAATATGAAGGCGCTCAAAATTGTGGGTCCCCGGCACCAAAAGATGCAGGTAGCCGAACCCTAGGGCCATCACCATGATGATCATAAACAGCAGTCGGTATCGTTTCCTCACGGTACGTCTCCTATAAAACCTCGGAAAGAGCGTCGGCAAGGGTGGGATGAACAAACCCGTACCCGCTCTGTTCAAGCACGCCGGGCAGGGCTTTCACACCTTCCAGCAACACCTCCCGCCCCATCTCCCCGAAGGCGCAGGTGATGGCCGCCGAAGGAAGGGTGGTGAAGGCACAACGGTTCAAGCTCGATGCTAGTATCCGGGCAAACGCCCGGTTGGTGACGGGATGCGGCGCGGTGAGGTTCACCGGCCCCTCGATGGTCGGGGTGCGCAGGATGTGGTCCACGGCCCCCAGGACATCCTCCATGGAGACCCAGCTCATGTATTGCTCACCGCTGCCGAAGGTGCCCCCCAGCCCGGCCTTGAACACAGGTCGAAGCCGCGCCAGCGCTCCCCCTGCAGGGGTCAGCACCACCCCGATGCGCAGGGTGACCAGCCGACCGCTCGGATGGGTCCAGTTCGCCTCGGCCGCCTCTTCCCACAGCCTGCACACCTCCGACACATAGGACCCGCCGCAGGGTGCGGACTCCGTCACCGTGTCGTCGCCGCGGTTCCCGTAAAACCCCACGGCAGACGCCGACAGGAAAAGCCTCGGGCCACCTTCAAGCCGGGAGACGGCCCGTGCCAGAAGGGAGGTGCCGTCCACACGGCTTCGGATGATTCGTTCACGCTTTTCAGCGGTCCACCGTCCGTTTCCGATATTTTCCCCGGCCAGATGGATCAGGACATCACACCCCTTTAATTTTTCCTCCTCAAGGGTTCCTCCCACCGGGTCCCAGGCGATCTCACACGGGCCTGCGGCCCGTCCCCTCACCAGGGGCATCACCTGATGTCCCTGGCTTTTCAGCCACGGCACCAGGGCCGAGCCGATAATCCCTGCGGCCCCTGAAACGGCAAAAGTCAGGGACGGCTCGCCCGTGGCGGCAAGGCGTGAGGCCATGTCCCGGGCGGTGATGGCATGGCGGTAGCGAAACATCCGCGCAAGTTCCTTGTCCACCAAGGCACCGGCCACGGGGTGGGAGGCCGCGGCAAAGGGAAGGCTGTAACGGATGCTGTCGGTAAGAAGGCATCCCCCCTGGTCCTCGTCAAGCCGGTGGGTGTGCTCAAAAAAAGCAAAGGGCCCCCTGACCATGGTGTCGGTGAACCCCCGGCCTGGGTCACAGGCGGTGTGAACGGAGTGCCAGCGAACCGGCAGGGGACCGGCCTTGAGGGTCAAAGAGGTGGTGGCCCCTTTTTCCAGCCCCCCCTGGCGCCTCAGGTTGTCAAAGGCCACCCAGGGCGGGGTCAGCCGCTGGACAACCCCCTCGCCCCCGTGCCAGCCAAAGGCCTCACGGGCAGAGCAGTTCAGGCGAAGCTGCCGTGTAAATCGTCGATGCATCCCGGCCCCCATGGGTTTGGTGTGTCAGTCTTAAGGCTCTGGACTCAGGGACATGGAGACCCGGCACCATGTCACCGTGTCCACCCAAGTGGAATAGTACAGGATCACGGCTCGCGCAATACGAAAGTCGCAGAGTCCGGCTCCGGCGGCGGGAAGGTAAGTGCCGGAAAGAAAAGGCAGGGGCAAGGGGGCGTCAGGTCTTTCGCTTCGATTTGCCGGCATCAGGGGGTCCGTCCTTCTCCTCCTCCCGCTCCAGGGGAACCTCCACAACGATTTCACACCCCTTTTCAGGGGACGAGTAAATGCGAAAGGCCCCTTTCATGAGACGGGCCCGCTCCTCCATGTTTCGAAGGCCCATGTGGCGACCGCTGGCCGCTCCGCCCTCCACGGCCTGGGGCATGAACCCGCTGCCGTTGTCGCGGATGCGAAGAATCAGGTTGGGATGGGAAAAGACAAGGCGGATGGAAACCTTGTCGGCATAGGCATGTTTGTAGATGTTGGTCAGGGATTCCTGGACAATGCGGAAAAAATTGATTTTCGTGTCGTACTCCAGGAGGGCCTCACGGACCCCGGCCACCCGGAAATCCACCTCCACACCGTATTTATCCGAGTAATCCGCCGCATAGACCTTGATGGTGTGCACCAGCCCGAACTGGGCCAGGGACGGGGGCTGCAGGTCGTAGGCAATGTTCCGCACCGAATCAATGGACCCCTTCAGGACCGACACAAAGGCATGGAGGTCCCCGGGGGCCACCGCCTCTTTGCGGGCCGCCTTCTCCTGCATCATCCGGGCGGTGATCATAAGAGAGCCCAGGTCCTGGGCCACATGGTCATGGAGATCAAAGGCGATGCGGCGGCGCTCATCCTCCAGCCCTTTTTGAACCTGCTTTCGGTAGCGTCGTTCCCTTTCGGCCAGCTCCCGTCTCTTGCCCACGTTGTCGATGCTGAGCCCCACCTGGGTGGCCACCCCGATGAGAAGGCTCAGGTCCCCCTGGGTCAGGGCCCGCTTGCCGTGAAGGTTGGCCGCCACCAAGACCCCTGAGATGCGCCCCTCCATGGAGACAGGCACGACCAGAAGGCTCTCCAGACCCTGGACATCGGGAAAGTCAGGGCCGAACAAGGTGGTCTCGGAAAACCCCTTCACCCCGTTGACCACGATGTTCTCTTTGTTCCACAACACCCGGCTCATGGGCTCCGTCCGGCATATGAGCCCCCCCCTGTCCTTGAAATGATCCACCTGGGACGGGGTGTACCCCACCTGGGACGCCAGCTTCAACCGCTTGCCGTCATAAAAAAAGAAGGCAATGCGATCGTAGTCCAGGTGCCTTGCCATGACATTGATCACCCCCTGGGCTCCGCCCTCCTGGGAGTCTGTCATGGCTGCTTCCTGGCTGATGCTCTTGATGAGAAGGGAGTGCCGGTTGCGGATGTTGTCGTCCTCGGCGAGATCTCCGGCATAGTTTCCCTGGGCCTGAATGATGTTCAGCAATTCCTCTTCCCGCTTGTGGTGGGACACAAACCCCAGGCAGGTGATCATGAGAAAAAGAGAGCAGCTGACCAGCAGGACAAGGGGCGTTGGAAAGATCACCGCCATGGCGATGCCCAGGGGCGCGCCCACCGCAAAGGCACGGTTCCGCATCCGGCGCCACACCACAGAAGGCGCCGCGCTCCAGGTCACCTCAAATCGGCAGGCTTCGCCCCCTTTATGGATGCACTCGGTGTGCTTCACATGGGCAAAGGCGTTTGTAAAAAGAAGCCCGACCGCCTCCAGGATCCCCACACACACATCGCACTGGTAGGATTTGGTCGCAGCTCCGGGGGCCGGACGGCAGACCATCTCCGCCGACTCTTTTCCCGTGAGGTGAGCCGTGGCGTGGACCCCGCGGCTCACCTTGCAGTAGTTCCGCTCAATGGTAGAAAAAAAGGCCGACGGGGAGACCATGCCCAGTATGAACTGCCGGACCACCCACATCTCCTTGGAGCGGATGACATATCGCCCGGCTTCCCTTGCAAACTCAGGGCTGCCGCACATGTCCATGAGGGAAAAATAATACTTGTCGCACTGATCCTGGGTAAACCAGTGGCCGGGATCGTCGATCTCATACTTACGGATTCCGGCAGCCTGGTACACAGGCTCCAGGCTCAACAGTGCATACTTCTCCCGGGCGTAGTTGTCGCAAAACTTAAGCAGGCGGCTGTTGTACAACGCCCCGGAGGATGTATTCTTTTTTTTACACACGTGGGATGCGCCTGTCATCGTCTCTCCAGTGTCCACCCTGAACCGTTGGCATCACCTTCACTGGGGCCCCCGGGTGTGTTTATGAAGCATCCGCGACCATCTGAGGCTCTCGGTTCATTCTGCGGAAGAACAGAACGCATCTCAAATACTGCCAGAAGAGATAGAGGTGAAATTTTTTCCGGAACAGGTACTTCACAAAAAGCGGCTGCAATTCATCGCAACTGGAGACCGACTCCCGGTTGGCACGCAGAAACCTCACATAGGTGCTTCCCATCAAGGCACGGATGCCCTTGCCGTTTTTCTTGGCTTTAAGCATCTGATCGTCAATGCTCGCAACCGGGCAGGCAATATCGAGGATATCGTTGGGGTCCAGGTGGAGCAACGCGTTGTTCTTGCCGTCCCAGTCCACCAGCTTGGCCGTGGGGTTGAAGTGACCGGTGGCACGGCAGAAATCGTAATCATCGGACGGATCCACCTGAATCCACCGGCCTTCAAGGAAAACCGCCCCGAAGATATGCACGGACTCCTCGCTCATGAACTGCCGGAACAACGGCAGCATCACCGGCCCGAAATAACTTTTCCCCTTGACCCGGAGCACACCGTACCCTGCCGGGAGCCCTGCTGCCCGGCACATCGCCACAAACAGGTTCGCCGCGTTGGTACAGGTCCCCTCGCGTTCGTAAAGGGTCTCGGAGGCCCGCTTGTGCCAGTCTCCCACGCGATAAAGAATTTTATCGCGCACCCAGTAAAAAATCGCCACGGCTTTGTCCGTGTCGTTTGAAAGGGTCGCTGTCACAGCTCGTGCCTGCCGGATCACATCGGGATGGTCGTAATCGCAAAACCGGGTCGTCTTGAGATACTCTGCCTGAGGATGAGTCATGTCCGCCTCCGCTTTGGTTGTTGGAATAACGTTGTCAAATCAGACTTCCAGCATCAACTAACAAGGTATTACGAACCAGCGTTATGGGCTGGTGTAAGTGCTTTTTCGGCCGGACCGGAACCTGCAGCGCGCCCCGGAAAAAGGCCCTTACCGGGACGGCTTACGGCGATAATGTTATGGATGACCGCTGTCGGGTCAGCATGGGGACAATGAAAGAGTCAGGAATACCGGCGGTCTTACGAATGAAGCAATGCACGGGAGCATCGCACAGGGAGACTGGAGCAAGCAATTGAATCATCGGGGACGTATCCAAAGCAGGTTAACAGCTTGTTGTAACGCGATATCGCCACACAGACCAAAACCTTGTCATTACGATTTAAGGGGTCTCAATCCCAAACCACTGGCGCACAAATCCGTGACGGAGATGTATTGCGGGGGGGCATCAATTGTAAAGCGTTGAATACTCGACAGGCCGGTACACCCGTTTATATGCTCAAACACTATATCACAAAGCAATCAGAAATCTATATATTTTTACTCATAAAACGAACTGTTTATTCTCACGTGACACAAACAGAGTATTTCAGGGCATCGTATATCGTGATCTCGCGACGTACGAAAGCCAGTGAATCGCAGCTCCGCAGGCCCCGCTGTTTTCTCCGTGGGCAATATCTGGTATACGTACGCCTATGAAAGATGACACATCATATCCAGAAGACGGCTTTTCATCCCTGACCCCGGACGTCCTGCTTGGCGCCGTGGAGCGGGCCGTGGGCGAACGCCTCACCGGGCTCACCTCTCCCCTGCCCAGCTACATCAACCGGGTCTACGAGCTCCTGGCGTTTTCAGGCAAGCGCTATGTGGTCAAATTTTACCGCCCCGGACGCTGGAAAAAAGAGGCCATCGAAGATGAGCATCGCTTCATGATGGACTGCGTGGCAAACGATATCCCGGTGGTACCTCCGTTGCCCCTGGCAGGCGGCAGCAGCCTGGGCGAGGTGAACGGCATCCTCTTTGCCGTCTTTGATAAACGCTCCGGCAGGGAGATGGAGCTCAATACCGATGAGGACTGGCGCAGGGTCGGTACCCTCCTGGGCAGGGTCCACATGACCGGAGCCGCGGGGAACAGCCCCCACCGGGTTCACCTCCACCCGGAAAAATCCCTCAAAGATGACATCCACTGGCTCCTGGCCGGCCAGGATATTCCCACCCACATGACCTCCGAGGTTCAGGCGGTGCTGGAATCGGTCCACAGCGAAGCCTGCCGGGTCTTTGATGCGGTACCTGATGCCGACATCATCCGCCTGCACGGGGACTGCCACCTCAAAAACTTTCTCTCACGGGACCACGAAGGGCTTCTCATCATCGACTTTGACGACATGGCCACAGGCCCCGCCGTCCAGGACATCTGGCTGCTCCTCCCCGACCGGGTGGCCAACTGCAGACGGGAATTCAACCTCCTGCTCGAAGGCTATGAGCAGTTCAGGGATTTCGATGACCGAACCCTCTGGCTGGTTGAGCCCCTGCGCGCCATGCGCATGATCTACTTCCTGGCCTGGTGCAGCCGCCAGAGGCAGGATTACCGCTTCAAGACCCTCTTCCCCGACTGGGGCAGCGAAAACTTCTGGCGCTCGGAAATGAACGATCTCACCCGCCAGCTGGCCCACATGCAGGAAGAAAAACCCAAGGGAAACGGGTAGCAAAGACAACGCAGATAAAACGCGATACCTCCGGCGGCCCTGCCGGGGGCTAAACGTTTGCCTGATCTTATAACGACGGGTTTAATACACAGGTTTTAAAAACAGATTCTGTTTCATCTGAACCAATAGCGAATGCGATTTTCCCTGAGAACGAAGGGGAAAACGCATTCGCTACCTGCTTTCGAGGTGGCACACCTCGCCGCCGGAGGCATTGCTTTTTGTTTTATCCTGAGCCCTCTTGCCCCTGTGGTTCATCCGACTTTAACCATGGAAGGCTCGCTTTCCATCCTACATAAGTGTTCCCACCGCTTTTTCAGCCACTTCCATGAAAAACTGGGGAAAGATACCCACCAGGAGAATGGCGGCCATGAGGGTAATGCCGAGAAGGGAAGCGGGTTTGCCCACCGCAAGGGTGTCACCGGGGCTCTCCGTGGGAGAGTAGGCGGCACGGACCAGCTTCAGGTAATAAAAGGCGGAGATGCCGGCGTTGATGACGGTGATGATAACCAGGGCGTAAAGGGACTCCTGGATGGCGGCGGTAAAGATAAAGAATTTCCCGAAAAAGCCCACCGTGGGGGGAATGCCTGCCATGCCGAAGGCCCCCACGGCAAGGACCAGGGCAAGCATGGGGGACCGCCGGTACAGCCCGGAAAGGGACGTGAAGGTCACATTCTCGCCCTCCTGCCCCACATGGTACACCACATAAAAGCAGGCCAGGTTCATCATCATGTACCCGGCGATGTAATAGATGGCCGTGGCAAACCCCAGGCTGTTCACGCAGAGAAGGGCCACCATGACGTACCCCGCATGGGCAATACTGGAATAGGCCAACAGCCGCTTTACGTCCTCCTGCACCAGGGCCGAAAGGTTGCCCAGCACCATGGAGAAGACGGCAAAAGAAGCTAAAATCCAGTTAAAATCCCCCATCTCAGCCCCGGCTGCAAGGGAAATAAAACGAATAAGAAGGGCCACGGCCCCTGCCTTGGGAATGGTGGCCACAAACCCGGCGGTCTCGTTGGCCGCCCCCTGGTAGACATCCGGCGCCCAAAAATGCATGGGAAACAGGGCCAGCTTGAAGAAAAACCCGGCCAGCATCATCACCAGCCCCACGATGAGCATGGGACTTGACGAAAGCAGGCCCGGGACCACGGCCCCCAGCTCGGCAAGGTAGGTGGTATGGGCGATGCCGAAAACGTAGCTCATGCCGAACAGGGAGATGCCGCTGGCAATGGCCCCGAACAGCACATACTTGATCCCCGCCTCCATCTGCTCCCGGTGCCTGCCGTCTGCTTTCCGAAAAGGAATCACCACGTACAGGGCAAAGGAGGAGACCTCCAGGCTGATAAAAATGGTGATGAGCTCCACGGCGCTGGCAAGAAACACAAGCCCTGCCGCGCTTACCGTCACAAAAAGAAAATACTCAGGCTGCAACTTCTGCTCAATGCCCTTGAGCCCCTCCCCCATGACCAGCACCACAAACAGCCCCACGGTGATGACGATCTTAAAAAGCTGGGAAAAGGCGTCCACCTGATACGCCCCGAAAAACAGGTCCCCCTCCTGGCCCCAGGACGCCACCGCGCACACCACCACCGTGGCTGCCATGGCAAGGGCCGCTCCGTACACCCGCTTAAGGTTCCAGGAAGCAAGGCTCGCCAAAAAAAGCACCAGCGCCATGACCATCAACGCACACTCAGGCAGAAAAATCAGCATGTTCATCCCATCCCCAATTCAGCTTATGCCTCCGGCGGCCCTGCCGGGGGCCAAACTTTTGAAAAGTTTGACAAACAGATTTTGTTCAATTTCACAGAAGCCTTCGCGGAAGCTCTCACCCTGAGAAACGAAGGGGGAGGGCTTTCGCAACCTGGGGTCCAGGGGATCATCCCCTGGCCGCCGGAGGCAGGCTTTTTCGTAAAGCCTACGGCTGCGCCCCGTCCATGCAACGCCCCGGTTCCAGTAAAGAGTGCAAAGTGCCATGGGGGAGCTCACGGCCTTCATCTACCTGCTCGAGCAGATGGGCGAGAGTGGGCTCCATGACGCGGATCAGGGGCTTGGGGTTCAGGCCGATCCAGAAGACAAAAATCAGCAAAAAACCCAGGGTCACAAATTCGCGCAAATTGAGATCCCAAAGGGCATGGCCGGGATCGTCACCTCCGTGGGCATGTCCGTCGGAGTCGGCCCACACCATCTTCTGCACGAGGCGCAGCATATAGGCCGCAGCCAGGATGGCCCCCAAAATGGCGATAATCCCCACGGTGTTGCTCGCGGCAAAGGCCGACACAAGCACAAGAAACTCCCCCACAAAGCTGTTGGTCCCCGGAAAACCGAAGGAGGCCAGGGAAAAAAGAACCAGATAGGTGACGTAGGCGGGCATCAGCATGCCCAGGGCCTTGTTGTCTTCAATCTCCCGGCTGTGGGTGCGTTCGTAGATGATCCCCACAAGGATAAAGAGAGCACCGGTGACGATGCCGTGGTTGATCATCTGGAGCATGGCCCCCCGGAGCCCCCCTGCGGTCAGGAGAAAAATCCCCAGGGTCACAAAGCCCATGTGCCCCACGCTGGAATAGGCGATCAATTTCTTGACGTCGCTCTGCCCCAGGGCCAGGTAGCCCCCGGCCACGATGGAGATAAGCGAAAGGCCGATGAGCCAGGGCACGAAGTACAGGGTGGCGGCAGGCGCCATGGGCAGGCAGAACCGTAAAAAACCGTAGCCCCCCATCTTCAACAGGATGCTGGCCAGAATGACGGACCCTGCCACAGGCGCCTCCACATGGGCCGCCGGAAGCCAGGTGTGAAGGGGAAACATGGGGATCTTGATGGCAAAGGCCAGGGTAAAGGCCAGAAAAATCCACACCTGAAAGCCGAAGGGAAAAACCACCGCCATGAGGTCCGGAATGAAAAAGGTCCCGCACCGGATGTACAGCACCGCAATGGAGACCAGCAGAAAGACGCTGCCCAACAGGGTGTAGAGAAAAAACTTGATGGACGCGTAATCCCGCCTTTCCCCGCCCCAGACCGCGATGAGAAGGTACATGGGCACCAGCATCGCCTCCCAGAAGATGAAAAAGAGGACCAGGTTCAGGCTCACGAAGACCCCGATCATGGAAGCCTCCATGAAAAGGATCACGCAGATGAACTCCTTGTGGCGCTCCGTGATGTACGTCCAGGAACAGAGAACGCATAAAGGCATGATAAGGCTCGTCAACAGCACCAGCAACACACTGATGCCGTCCACCCCCACCACGTAACTCAAATCAAGAAAAGGAAACCAGTGGGACACCTCGGCAAACTGGTACAGGGCCGTGCCGTGCTGAAAGGCCGTGTACAAAGGCAACGAAAGCACCGCCGTGGCCGTGGTCACCACAAGCCCCCACCCCTTCAGCACCTTCTCCCCCTTAAGAAAAAAGGTCACCAGCCCCCCCATGAGCGGCAACAAAACAAGGGTCGATAAAACAGGATAGCCCAACGTGTTTGCAATCAGATAGGTGTCCATACGTCCCCAATGTCAGTTAAACGAGAAAGAAATGAGCCTCCGGCGGGCAGGGGCTGAGCCCCTGCACCCCAGGATCGCAAATGCTTCCGGGCTCGTTCCTCGCCCGACGCATTTGCTGACGGGCTGCGCCCGTAAGAGAGCCCGTCGGTTTAGGTGTAGGCTTTCAGCTTTTGGAATGGCAGGAAACGCCATCGCTTAAAAAAACCACACATCCTCATTTTTTATGATTTACCATCAGCACTTATCTACCAGTAATCATGCCCCTGTACTTGCCACGGGCGAAGCCCGTCAGGGAATGTGATGGGCCTGAGGAACGAAGGCTCAGAGCATTCCCGTACCTGGGGTCCAGGGGATTTATCCCCTGGCCGCCGGAGGCGCTTTTTGCTTTTTGGCCATCAAAGGCCAGCTACACAAAAAAAACCACGGCGGCCAGGATCACGAAGATGGCGGCCACGGCGCTGCCGATGTACTGCTGGACCTGACCGGTCTGGACCTGCCGTAGTTTGTTGCCGCCTTCCACCACCTGCCGTGCGGACCCGTCGATGGTAAAATCGATCCCCTCTTTGTCGAACCAGGAAAAAGCTCGGGCTAAAGCCATGGAAAGGGGGGTGCCCATGGTGCGGTAGACGTTGTCCATCCATTCGTTGAAGGCGTGGACGGGTTTTGACGCCACCCACATAAAGACACGGGCCCCTTTCCGGTAGAACCAGTCGAGGTCCAGGCTCATGTGGTCTTCGGGGGTCAGTTTCCTGACCATGAGGTAGAAGCCGAGCCCCGTGAAGCTTAAAATCTGAAACGTCTCGGAGAGGTGGTAGGCGCTGTAGGGGTGGTACCCCACGCCAAAGGGAAGCATCTGGTAAAGCCAGCGGGTACCCGGCCCGAAGCCCAGAAAGAAGCAAAAGAAGGCGGCGACGGCCATGGCCAGGTTCATGTTCCAGGGGGCCTCGTGCCCTTCCACGCCGGAGTCTTTGCCGAACCAGATATAGTAGGGCAACTTGATGCCCACGGAGAGGAAGGTCCCCACCGAGGCCAGGGTGAGCATCACCAGCAGCACGGGTCGATGGGCCTCCCCCGCCCCTGCGATGATCATGGATTTGCTCACAAAGCCGCTGGTCAGGGGAAAGCCCGAGATGGAAATACCGCCGATGACCGTAAAGACCATGGCCCAGGGCATGTGCTTCCACATGCCCCCCAGCTCGCTGAGCTTGGATTTTCCGGTCATCTCCAGGACGGCCCCCACCCCCATGAAGAGAAGGGCCTTATAGAGAATATGGGCGTAGGCGTGGGCGCAGGCACCGTTGATGCTCATGGCGGTTCCGATGCCGATCCCGCACACCATGTAGCCCACCTGGCTGACGATGTGATACGCGAGAATCCGCCTGGCGTCGTTTTCGATGACGGCGTAGGCGACGCCGTAGAGGGTCATGACGGCCCCCAGGATGGCCAGGGCCTCGAACCCGGGAAAGGCCCGGGCCAGGACATAGACGGCTGTCTTGGTGGTAAAGGCGCACATGAAGACAGCCCCTGCCACGGTGGCCTCGGGATAGGCATCGGGGAGCCAGGCGTGGATGGGCGGAACAGCGGCGTTTAACATGAACCCCACCATGATGAGGTAGTCGGCCAGGGTGGCCCCGTCCCGTGCAATCTGCTCAAAGGCGAGCCCTTCGAGGCCCACGTTTTGGTAGCGCAAGAAAATCCCCGCCAGCAGCACCAGCCCCCCTGCGGTGTGCACCAGCAGGTAGCGAAACCCCGCCTCAACGGATTTTTTCTTTTTGCGGTACCAGACGAGGAAGGTGGAGGCAAAGGCCATGAGCTCCCAGAAAACAAAAAGGGTGAGGTAATCCCCGCAGAGGGTCACCCCGAGGGAGCCCGCCACGTAGAGAAAGGCGGCGGTGTGGTGACCGCTCTCTTTGACGTGCAGGCTGTAAAAACCCCCGATAAGGGCCATGAGGGTAAAGACATTCAAAAAGACAAAGGTCAGCTTGTCCACCCGCCCGAAAACAAGGTCAAACCCCATCCAGTTCACCGTGCCGAAGCTTTCCGGGAGTTGGTAGATCAACACAATGGAAAGGGCAGGCACCCCCACCAGCACCAGCTTCATGAGCACGGGGTGAATTCGCTTGAAAAGAGGCATCAACACCGCCGCCAGAAAGAACCAGGTGGTCGGGTGCATAAACAGCTCATGACTTGTCATAGTAGTCCTCATCCTGCATCAGCCAGAGGTGATAGATCCCCTTGCAGACAACCGCCATGGCAAGGCAGCCCAAAAACCCGAAGGCCGACCAGAACCCGATGACGGTGTCCCCGAAAAAATGGGGGTCGTGGCGGGAAACCGTTACGTCAAAAAGAACGGTAAACCCCAGCCAGAGAAAAAAGAGCCAGGTAAGAAGCCCGGACCGCGCCCTTAGAAATCCTATGATTTTTACCATCACAACCCCGCTGTCGCCTGTGTTAACCCGGTAAAAAATCCCGTATCCAGCACCGAGATAATTTTGAAAAAAAGATCAGGATAGAGCCCGAACAGCACCGAGAAGATGGCGGTGACCGTTAAGGGCACCACCATGAAACGGGCCAGGGGCGTCTTCTCCAGGCTTCCGGTCTTGCCTTCGTCTTCGGGCAGTGGCGCGCCGTAAAAGGCCTTGATCACCACCGGTACGAAGTACCCCGCATTGAGCAGGCTGCTCACCAGGAGCACGGTGAGTAATATCCAGTTGTGGATCTCCATGGTGCCCAGGGCGAGGTACCACTTGCTCACAAACCCGCTCACCGGCGGCACCCCGATCATGGAAAGGGACGCCAGGGCAAAGGCCCCCATGGTCCAGGGCATGCGGTACCCCAGCCCGCCCATCTCACGGATATCGCTCTTGCCGGAGACCACGAAGATGGCCCCGGCGCAGAAGAAGAGCGTGATCTTGGAAAAAGCGTGGTTGGTGATGTGCACGAGGCCCCCCGTCACCCCGGTGGGGGTCAGAAGGGCCACGCCCAGGAGGATATAGGAGAGCTGGCTCACCGTGGAGTAGGCAAGGCGGGCCTTGAGGTTGGTTTTCGTCAGGGCGATGACCGAGGCGCAGAGGATGGTAAAGCTGACAAAATAGGCGGTGAAAAGCCCGAGTCCCGTACTGTGGAGAAGGTTCACACCGTAAACCGAAAGCATGACCCGGGCCGTGGAAAAGACCCCGACCTTGACCACCACCACAGCGTGGAGCAGGGCCGACACCGGGGTGGGGGCCACCATGGCCGAGGGCAGCCAGTTGTGGAAGGGCATGACCCCGGACTTGGCAAACCCGAAGAGAAAGAGAAGAAAACTCGACACCACCAGAACCTTGCCGGTCCCCGCCGGAAAAATCCCGTCCATGATGCCGGACCCGAAATCAAGGGTTCCGGCCGTGAGGTAGACCAGTACCATGCCGGTGAGGAGAAAAGCCTTGGAGGTAAAAAAGAGATAGATGAGGTATTTCTTCCCCCCTTCGTAACCCTCTTCGTCCTGGTGGTGCATTACCAGAGGATAGGTGACCACCGAAACGATCTCGTAAAAGAGGTAGAGAGTAAACAGGTTCCCGGCAAAGGCCGCGCCCATGGCCGCTCCCACGGCCGCCGCATAGCAGACGTAAAACCGGGTCTGGGCATGTTCCTCAAGGCCCCGCATGTACCCCACGCAGTAAAAGGCCGCCAGGATCCAGAGAAAGGACGAGGTGCCCGCAAAAATAAGCCCCAGGCCATCGAGCTTCAAGGTCACCCCCACCCCGGGCAGAATCTGCGCATAGGTATAGGTAAGAACCTCCCCTGCCAGCACCTTCGGCGCCAGGTTCACCACCGAGGCAAAGGTCAGCACCGCCCCCACCACCGACCACGCCTCGCGGAGGTTGGGCCGCCTGCCCGAGATCATCACCAGAAAGGCCGCCACCATGGGAATGACAGCGGTGACTATCAACATACCGGGGGTCGTCTCAATCATCTCAATCAGCCTTGTCGGGTCAATGTTGGGTTCAAAGGTTTAAAAGCGAGCCTCCGGCGGCCAGGGGATGATCCCCTGGACCCCAGGTTGCGAATGCTCCCGACCCTCGTTCCTCGGACCGATCGCATTCGCTGACGGGCTGCGCCCGTGAAAAAAATCGACGATTATGCAACACACTAAAACCGGTGAACGTATGGCCAATCCCAAATATCCTTCATCGTGTTTATAGAAGAATAAAATGGGTCTCTCCTGCAAAGACGGTTGCCACATGCCACATATCTCGCGAATGCCTTAGTATGCATTCGCCATAGGGTTTCAAGGTGTTTTTCGCTACCGTGGCTTCGCCACCCTTGCCGCCGGAGGCAGTGCGGTTAAAGATGCCTCCGGCGGCCCTGCCGGGGGCTAAACGTTTAAAAAGTTTAATAAACAAGTTTTAAAAAACAGATTCGGTTTAATCTGAATCAATAGCGAATGTGATTTTCCCTGAGGAACGAAGGGGAAAGCGCATTCGCAACCTGCTTTCGAGGTGGCACACCTCGCCGCCGGAGGCATCGCTTTTGTTTTTTTATCCCTTTTGACCCTGTGGTTCATCGGACTTTAACCATAGAAAGCATTTTTTTATCAACTACCCCTTCAGGTCGGTCACGTCCCTGGGGTCGCCGGTGGAGAACTTTCTGTAGACCGCCAGGATAAAGCTGATGGCGATGGCGGCTTCGGCGGCGGCGATGCCCATAATAAAAAGGGTAAAGATCTGACCCACGGCGGGGTCCGGAGCCAGGAATTTATTGAAGGCCATGAAGTTGAGGCCCGCGCCGTTCAAGACCAGCTCCGTAGAAATCAGCATGCCGATGAAGGTCTTGTGGCGGATCATGCCGTAGATGCCCATCATCAGGAGAAAGAGGGCCAGAATCAGGTAGGTGTCCAGGGTGGTGTGAAAGCTCATGACCCCACCTCCTCGCGCCCGCCCCGGGCCAGGATGATGGCCCCCACGATGGCCACCAGAAGCACCACGGAGATCATTTCAAAGGCAAGGCACCAGGTGAAAAGCAGGCCCCTGCCCACATGCTCGATGGAAAAGTCTCCCAGCCGTTGTGCTGCCGAGGCCCAGTCTGTGCGCCCGATGACCATCACCATGAGGAAGAAGGCGGCGGCCCCGGAGGCCACAAGGCCCAGAAAGGCGTAGCGACCCATGGGCACCTTTTCAGCCACCTCATTGGGGGTGTAGCCCACCATGATGCCAAAGACCAGCACCACGCAGATGGCTCCCACATAGATGAGCACCTGCATAAGGGTGAGAAAAGGGCTCCCCAGGTAGAGGTACAGACCGGCCACCCCGAGAAGGGAGACGGCCAGGCCCAAGACGGCGTGCATGAGCACCCCGGCCCTTACGGCCAGTATGGCTCCTGCCATGGTCAGCACGACAAAGCCGAAAAAGAGGAGATCCATCAACACATTCATGCCCGCTCCTTTACGCGTTTCAGGAGATCATAGAAGAACTCCTCCCGGGAGAACCCTGCCAGCTCGTACTCGCTGCAAAAATCGATGGCCCGGGGCCTGCAGGACTCCACGCAGAGGCCGCAGAGGCTGCACTTGGTAAAATCCAGGGTAAAAAGGGTCAGCACCTTGCCCTTGACTCCCTCCTGCTTCTCCCCTTCCACGGTGATGCACTGGCAGGGGCAGATCTTCATGCAGGAGAGGCAGACAATGCACCGGTGGGCCCCTGTGCCCTCATCCTTCACCAGGTCGATGTGGCCCCTGATGGCCGGGGTCACGTCGATCTTTTCCCGTGGGTACTGCACCGTCACCACGGGAGAGACCATGGCTTTAAAGGTGACCCCCAGGCCCGACAAAAGGCTCTTGCTTCCGGTTATCAGATCACTGAAGTATCCACTCATAGGCACGCCACAATCAAAGCGGTTAAAAGAAGGTTCCCCAGGGAAAAGGGGATCAGGTATTTCCAGGCGAGGTTCATGAGCTGATCGAACCGCACCCTGGGATAGGTCCACCGGACCCAGACCATGGTGAGCATCAGGAGGAACACCTTCAGGAGAAACCAGAGGGCACCTAAGTACTCTCCGCTGAAGGGGCCGTGCCACCCGCCGAAAAAGAGCACCGTGGCCACGGCGCAGACGATGAACATGTTGCCGTACTCGGCGATCATGAACAGGGAGAACCCGAACCCGCTGTACTCGGTGTGGTATCCGGCGGTGAGTTCACTTTCGGCCTCGGGCAGGTCAAAGGGGGCCCGGTTGGTCTCGGCCGTGGCCGAGATCAGGTAGATGAGGCAGGCCACGGGCTGGACCAGGACAAACCAGACCGTGCCCTGGGCGGCCACGATGCCCTGCATGCTGAAGGTGTTGGTGATGAGCACCACCGAGAGCAGGGAGAGCAGGATGGGAATCTCGTAGGCAATATTCTGGGAAACCGATCGCACCGCACCGAAAAGGGAGTATTTGTTGTTGGAGGCCCAGCCCGCAACGAAGATGGAGAGAACGTTGATGGAGGAGGCCGCCAGCACAAAGATGAGCCCCAGGTTGATGTCCCTGCCCACCAGGCTCTTGGAAAAGGGCAGCACAAGAAAGGGGAGCACCACCGGGGTAAAGGAGAGAAGGGGAGCCACGCGAAAGATGGTGCGGTCGGCGTCCCTGGGAACGATGAGCTGTTTGGCGATGATCTTGACGCCGTCGATGACCATCTGGAGCCATCCCTGGACGCCCACCTCCATGGGTCCCCAGCGCCGCTGGATCCTGGCCGCCACCTTGCGCTCCAGGTAGCCCATGACCAGCGCATTGATAAACACCAGGGAGATGAGCAGCACAAACGCCGTCACCAGTCGCATCACGTCGCCGAAAGAGAATTGCATCGTGTCCATAGTCACCTGTCGATTTCCGGGATCACCAGGTCCAGGCTCCCCATGGCCGTCACCAGGTCCGAGAGGAGCATCCCTTTGCAGAGTTCGGGCAGGGGGCTCAAGTTGCTGTAGGAAGGCACCCTGACCTTGAGGCGATAGGGGGTATCGCTGCCGTCGCCCACGAGATAGTACGAGAGGGAGCCCCGGGCGGCCTCCACCGTGAAATTGCAGGCACCGGCCGGGAGCTTCAGCTTTTTGGTTTTTTCCATGACGGGCCCGTCGGGTAACCCGTTCAGGGCCTGTTCGATGATGCGAAGGCTCTGTTCGACTTCCCGGATCCTGACAATATACCGATCAAACGAGTCGCCGCAGTCTCCGGTGGGAACCTCAAAGTCAAAGCGATCGTAAATGGAGTACGGCTCGCTCTTGCGCACGTCGTAGGCAATGCCCGAACCTCGGAGCACGGGCCCCGTGACACCGTAGCGCAGCGCCATGCTCCGGTCGATGATGCCGATGCCCTTGGTCCGTTTCAAAAAGATGATGTTGTCGGTGACCAGTTTCCGGTACATGGGGAGCCGCGATCGCATGCGGTCAATGAAGGCCCGGGTCCGTCGGATGAAGGTGTCGTCGATGTCCTTGGTCACCCCCCCCCACGCGAAGATAGCAGTAGGTCAGGCGAGAGCCCGTGATCTCTTCCAGGATATCGAGGATCTTCTCGCGGTCGTCGAAGGTGTACAAAATGGGGGTAAAGGCCCCCAGGTCCAGGACGTAAGCCCCGATGCCCACCAGGTGGCTGGCAATGCGGTTGAGCTCTGAGGTAATCACCCGCACGTACTCGGCCCGCTCGGGAACGGCAACCCCGCACATCCGCTCCAGCAGCCCCACATACCCGTGGTTGAAAAGAATCGCCCCCAGGTAATCCATGCGTCCGGTGTTGGGGTAAAAACCGTTGTAGGGGCGCCCTTCGGCCATTTTTTCGTGCATGCGGTGCCCGTACCCCAGAACCGGGTCCAGGGCCATGGCGTATTCGCCGTCCATCTCCAGCACCACACGCAGGACCCCGTGGGTGCTGGGGTGCTGGGGTCCCATGTTGAGCAGGAACCGGTGCTTGGGACCGGCGATCTTTTCGAGCTTGGTTACCATGGCTGCTCCATCTTGGTGTGGCGATTCACGCGGAGGGCTGCCCATGCGCCGTGTGGCGGGCTACCCCCATCCGATGTCGTCTGTGGCTTTTCGCTTTGCTTCAGATTTAAGAAGGGGTTTCAGGTCTTTGTCCTCATCGCAGAGGATCAGGGGCACTAGGTTGTGGTGGCCGGAGAAAACGACACCGAAAAAATCCCGGGTTTCCCGTTCGTGCCAGTCCGCCCCCTGATAGATATCACTGATGGTGTCTACGGCCCCTGATGGGGGCAAAGGGGCCCTGGCGTTGATCCGGCAGGGGCCATCGTAGTGGGCGAACTGATAGATCACCTGAAGGGCGGGAGAGGCGTCCACGGCGGTGACGAAATCAATAAAGAAGCCTTCGTCCAGAAGCCACCCGGCAAAGGCCCGCACCTGGCCTGACTCAAGGGTCACCAGGACATGGAACCCGGTCCCATGGGGATCTGAGGATTCTGCGGAAAATCCCGCCTCCGTCAGTGTCAACACCGCGTCACCTGCCTTCACGCTGCACCTCACAGATCGCGGCGCACCAACGGTGCGTCGCAGATTCAGTCAATGGGATGAATTTTTGTCTCTTTCTTCATTTTCCGCTGGGGCCAGGGGTGCCGTTTTCCGGCGATCTTCTCCTGGAGTTTCAGGATCCCCTCGATGAGGGCCTCGGGTCGGGGGGGGCACCCCGGAATATAGATATCCACGGGAATCAGGGTATCCACCCCTTCAATGACGCTGTAGTTCTCTTCCACCTTGAAGGGGCCGCCGGAGATGGCGCAGTTGCCCATGGCAATGACCCATTTCGGGGCGGGCATCTGCTCATAGAGGGTCATAAGGGCCGGTGCCATCTTCTTGGTCACGGTGCCCGACACGATGAGCAGGTCGCACTGGCGGGCCGATGGCCGAAACACTTCGGCCCCGTAGCGGGCCATGTCCACCCGGGCCATGCCGGTGGCCATCATCTCGATGGCGCAGCAGGCCAGGCCGAAGGTCATGGGCCACAGAGAGTTGGCCTGGCAGACCTGGAGGACCTGTCGGGTCAAGGGGAAATTCAGGAGGCCTCCCCCCGCCACGGTATCGGCACCGGCGGCCGATTCATTCCGCAGGTATTGGGCGTAGCGTTCGATCTCTTTCATGCCTTCCTCTTCTCCCAGGTAAAGACCCCTTTGTTCCAGGCGTAGACCACGGCCAGGCTGAGAATCCCGATGAAGATAAAAAGCTCCACCGCACCGCGCATGCCGGGCACCGAGTTGAACACCGTGGCCACGGGAAAGAGGTAGAGAACATCCACGTCAAAGGCCAGAAAGATCAGGGCGTAGAGGTAATAGGAGATGCCGAAACGGTAGTCCCACATCTGGTTGAAGGGTTCGATGCCGCACTCGTAGGTCTGGTGGGAACGTGCGGTGACGACGGTTACTGGACGGAGCATCCAGGCGATGACAAAGGGAAGGAAGGCGGTAATGAACCCGCCCAGGATGAAAAACATGACATAGATATAGTCCACAGCCAACGTCGATTCCATAAGCGTTTCTCCATACCGTCTCGCGAACTTAGTTACATACCGACACGTAGGTCAACCAACCTCACGTGTCCGAACCTGTCGTTCATCGTCTACTTACGGGGCGAAGCGTTTCTGAAAAAAATCGGGTGGTCCCTTGCATCAAGGGCTAGGCATAGTCGGATAAATCTCTTTAATGCTTAGTCCTGCGACAATAAGATGTCAAGGCATTTCAGGAGATAAAACGTAGAAAAAAAAGAAGGGTTCCAAAGAATGATTCATGAGGAAAATGAAGGGAAAGGGCTTCCGGACCACGCCCCCCAAAGGGATGGCGTGGTTCGGTCCTTACGGGGCCAGAAGGGAAACAACGGCTGAGAAATCTTCAGGCAGGGGGGCTGTCCACGTCATCCTCTGCCCCGTGCCCGGATGGCAAAGGGAGAGGGTATGGGCGTGGAGAAGCTGTCCGGAAAGTCCCCTGATGGCAGACCGTAAAGCCGCAACCTGGGGAAGGCCACGATCCGCCTTTCGACGTGTGTACACCGGGTCTCCCACCACGGGGTGGCCGAGCCACTGGGTGTGCACGCGAATCTGATGGGTCCGGCCTGTTTTCAGGTCCACATCCAGCAGGCTGGCACCGGGGTACCGCTCCAGCACAGCATAATGGGTCTCCGAGGCTCGTCCCGTGGGGCTGTTGACCCCCATGCGCTTGCGATCCCTGGGGTCCCTGCCGATGGGCCGGTCGATGATGCCGCGGTCCTCGGGCACCTCCCCGTACACCAGGGCCCGGTACCGCTTGGTCACCTCTCGCTCCTTGAACTGGCGCGTCAACTCCAGGTGGGTTTTCTGGTTCAAGGCCACCACGAGAAGACCTGTGGTATCCTTGTCCAGGCGGTGGACAATGCCGGGACGGAGCTCGCCGCCGATCCCTTCCATGTGGGGGAAATGATGCAGCAGCGCGTTGACCAGGGTCCCGGATTCGTGGCCGGCGGCAGGGTGCACCACCAGACCTCGCTGCTTGTTGACCACCACCAGGTCCTCGTCGGCGTGGATAACCTCAAGGTCGATGGCTTCGGGTACAACGGTCAGGGGCTTGGTTTCAGGCACCACGACCCGCACGCACTCCCCATGGCGCACCTTGTGCTTGGGCTTGCTTGCCTCACCGTCCACGGTGACAAAACCGTTTTTGATAAACTGGGCGGACTGGCTGCGTGAAAGCACCAGCCCTTTGTCTGCCACAAACAGATCAAGGCGCCGTCCGTGATCTTCGGTGGATACCGTCACGGAACAGGCGCCTTGCTGATCCAAACTTTCGATAATGGTCGTCAATGGATTTTATGTCAGCTCGGGTTGCGGTCCTGCCATCCCTTCATCACTGAACAGGGACTCGATTTCTTTCATCATGGACTTCTCGTCTGTCTGCTTGGCCATGCACAGCTCCTTCAACAGAAGGCTCTGGGCGGTGTCCAGGAGTTTGCGCTCCCCAAAGGAGAGGTCCTTGGTCAGTCTCAAAAGAAAAAGATCCCGGAAGACTTCGGCCACGTCAAAAAGGGAGCCGGTTTTGATCTTTTCCATGTATTCGCGGTAGCGGCGGTTCCAGGCCTGATTATCAAAAGCGCACTCCCGCTTCTGGGTCATCACTTCGTAGACCTTGGGGATCTCATTTTCCTTGATCACACGCCGGAGTCCCACAGACTCCACATTGGCGGTGGGGATCATGATCACCATGCCGTTTTCAAGAACTTTCATAATGTAAAAGGTCATATCCTCTCCACCGATCTCTTTGATTTCGATGGATTCGATACGTCCCACACCGTGTGCCGGATATACCGCGAGGTCACCTACCTGAAACTCCAGATTATCTGTATGTCCCATGTCCTCACCTGTTGCTGCTCAAACGACGGCATCAAGAGCTTAATTCGATGAATTTGAACAAAAGCTGTTGACAGAAGATTCGAATCGTCGTATGCAATCGTCGAGTCAAATAGTAAATTAGGATAAATGTAACTGGTAAATCGTCATCTCAAGAAATATATCACACCACTGCGCCATTATCAATATCAAAGATATCATCTTCCCCAGCAACCCACTAAAATGAAGATGTTTTTCTTTCACCGATAAAGATAAGCGCTTCAACCCGACGCCCTGCCCCGAGGGAGACGGCGTGTTTCTGCGTGGCCTGCCTGTCCCGGGTTCCCTGTGGGATCCCCATTCTTCCAGAAAAAATCAAAAAAATATATGACATGGTGTCCTCACACCGGAGGGGTCCTGTTTTTGCTCGGCACCCATGCCTGCAATCACTCTCCACAGGCGACACCCTTACAACAAAAAGGGCCGCCTCCACCCGGGGGAGACAGCCCTTTGTTTCACAATCCGTACGGAAGGACCCGGCCTCACCTGGACGGCTGGACCCTTCTATAAGACAGCGAGATGCCCGTTAGGCAAACACTTTCTCCAGGTTGGGAACAACCTGCTTTTTACGGCTCAGAACGCCGTCAAGCCACATTTTGCAGTCAGCAGACTGACCATTGAAGGCTTTTTCGATGATGGCGGTGTCGTCGGAAGCAATAAGAAGCTCGGACCCCTCTTTCATGATGTCGGTGAGGAGAAGCAGCACGCTGTGGCGATCGCCTTCGGCCTTGAGTTCGTTGATGTCCTTGAGCAGGTCGGCTTTGATGTCATCAAAAATAGCCAGGTCCACAACCTCAAGCTGGCCCACGCCCACTTTTTTGCCGCCCATGTTGAAATCTTTGTAGTCACGCTTGACCAGATCGCGGATGGGGGTACCGGCAACGGCGGACTTCACGTTAAACATCTCAACACCCAGGGCAACCACATCGTCGACGCCGGCAATGGCAGCAAGGGCCTCAACGGCTTTTTTGTCGGCGGGGGTGCAGGTGGGGGACTTGAAGATGACGGTGTCACTCAGGATGGCACACAGCAGGAGGCCGGCGATATCCTTGGGAACCTCAACGCCGCTTGCATCGAACATCTCTTTTACGATGGTTCCGGTACAGCCCACGGGACGGATCCAGCACTCGAGGGGCTCGCTTGTGGTGACGTCGCCGAGTTTGTGGTGATCCACGATGCCCAGTACTTTGGCGTCGCCCAGGTCATCGGGGCTCTGAGCCAGGTCGGAGTGGTCCACAAGGTAGACAGACTCACCGGCAAAGGAGGTCTTCACTTCAGGGGCAGCCACACCGAATTTTTCGAGAATAAAAGCAGTCTCGGGGTTGAGATCGCCCTGAACGGCGGCCACGGTGTCTTCGCCCAGCTTGCTCTTCAGGTAAGCCAGGGCAATGGGGGAACAAACGGAATCTGAATCAGGAATCTTGTGACCAATTACATAAATACTCATGATTTTTCCTTTCTCTTGTTAAACGTGTATCTTATATAGTTATATAGTCGAACCTTGGGTACACAAGGTTATAAAATCACAGCAAGATACGTCCGGCGACCCACGCCGGACACCGGTTTCGGCAAAGCACACTCGCCCTTTAAAGGCTTCCGCCAAACCGACGCGCCACGGACGAAGCAACCCATCCACGACACCCATCGCACCAAAGCAAAAGGCAAATGCGGCCAAAAGCGCAGCACGGAGATCAAAGCACAATGTAAACAGATGAGAAAAAAAGGAAGTTCCGTGGCAAGGGCCGGGCCCGTGAAACGGAAAAAAGAACGATCAGCCCCGGAATCGATGGACAAAGCGGGAGCTGAGCTGTGGGCGGCACAAGGGCCAACCCGAAAGAAACGGAGACTCCCACGTCCGGGAGCAAGGAGGATGAGGAGGGCAAGACCCGCGAGGCCCGCGTAAATACCCACCATTGGTAGATTTTCCATTCGCCCCTCCATCAGTACTTGGATAAATCGAAAGCAGCCTATTTCACGCAGTTAAACGCATTCATCCCCATCTTTAATCCCCGGGAAAGAATGGTATCCACCGCATCCGCTGACCGATCGATAAACGAATCCAGGGATGCTGCCTCCTCGGCGGAAAACCTGCCGAGAACCCAGTCACTCACCTCGATCCTCGGATCCGGTCTGCCGACGCCCATGCGGATTCGGGCAAACTCCCGATCCTTGAGGGTGTCGATGAGGGATCGGACACCGTTGTGGCCGCCGTGCCCGCCCTTTGCAACAATTTTCATGCGCCCGTAAACCAGGTCGATCTCATCGTAAACGACGAGGATCTCACCGGGTTCGACGTCGAAATAATCGGCCAGCGCCCGAACCGGGCCACCGCTCAAGTTCATAAAGGATTGGGGCTTGGCGAGAATCACCTCCCGTCCTTCATGACGCCCTTTGGCATACAGGGCGTTAAAACGAGATCGGGTTACCGACATGCCGAGACGCTCTGCCAGGCGATCAATAACCCGAAATCCGATGTTGTGTCGTGTGTTCTCGTAGCGGGCACCCGGATTCCCGAGCCCCACCACCAGCCTGACCGAAGATTCACTCATAATGATAACCAGCTACAAACCGAAAGCCTTTCCAGTCAAAGCCGTTGAATGGCTTTCGCCGTTCCGGCCGAGTGAAGGAGCCTTCAGTCCGGGGACGCACGCCCCTCTTGTTGTCAGGCGTTGGGAACAGCCATGGCGACCGCAGCCGCCATGGGCTGGGAAAAAGGCCTAGGCCTCTTCTTCCCCTTCTTCCCCTTCTTCTTCCTCACCCAGAGTCACACCCTTGGGAGGTACAACAGTGACAACGGTGAAGTTGACGTTGTGGGGGATTTCAATACCATCCACCTTGATCTCATCCACGTGAATGGATTTGCCGATCTTCAGATCGGTGACATCCACCTTGATGGAGGTGGGGATGGAAAGGGGCAGACAGAGAACGTCGAGCTGACGACGAATCACCTGAAGGATACCGCCCATTTCAAGGCCGGCGGCTTTGCCGACGGTCTCAACGGGAGCAACGGCCTTGATTTTCTTATCAAGGGCCACCACCTGGAAATCCACGTGACGGAACTCACCGCGGGTGGGGTCGGTCTGCACATCCTTGATGATGGCAACCTTGGGCTCGGCATCGCCCACCTTCAGGTTAACGACAACCTGAATGGTCTCGCTCTGCTTGAAGGCCTCTTCCACGTCGGCAACAAGCACGTCCACAGCCACTGCGTCCATGTTGTCACCGTAAACTACGGCAGGGACCCGGCCCTCGTTGCGGATAACGCGCGCAGCGTTTTTGCCTCTGGTTTCCCTTATATTTGTCTTAAGTTCGAAAAGTTCCAAATCGATCCTCCTGAAGAACCTGCTTAATTTTTCAAATTGGTGTAATTACACAAACAGCGTTGTAACCGAGTCACCCCGATGGCTTCGAATGATGGCCTCACCCACCAGCGGGGCGACGGAGAGGACCTTGATCTTGTCGCATGCCCTCGCCTCTTCACTCAAGGGGATGGTGTCTGTTGCCACAAGACTCTTCAATGCCGATTTCTCAATACGTTCCACGGCGGGTCCGGAGAGAACCGGATGCGTGCAGCATGCGTGAACTTCCTTGGCGCCCATCTCGCTGATGGCGTTGGATGCCTCCGTCAACGTACCGGCAGTATCAACCATATCATCAAGGATAATCGCTGTCTTGCCTTCCACATCGCCGATAACCGCCATGGCCTTGGCCTCATTGGGCCGGTCACGACGCTTGTCCACGATGGCCAGGCCACAGCCCAGACGCTTGGCAAAAGCACGGGCACGCTCCACCCCACCGGCATCGGGAGACACAATCACCAGGTCTTCCCCGGCAAAGTCTTCTCGGATGCGCTCAATGATGATGGGTGCGGCGTAGAGGTTGTCCACGGGGATATTGAAGAATCCCTGGATCTGGCCGGCATGGAGGTCCATGGTGATGATACGGCATGCACCGGAGTGGGTAAGAAGATCGGCAACCAGCTTGGCTGAAATCGGAACCCTAGGCGCCACCTTTTTATCCTGACGCGCATAACCGAAGTAGGGAATGACGGCCGTGATGCGGGAGGCAGATGAACGGCGCATGGCGTCGATCATCAGGAGCAGTTCCATAAGGTTGTCGTTCACGGGAGAGCATGTGGACTGGATGAGATAGACATCCTTTTTCCGTACGTTCTCCTCAATTTCAATCTGGATCTCGCCGTCGCTGAAGCGATTCACCTTCGCGCTTCCAAGGTCCTTAAAAAGGTACTTGGACACCTTCTGGGCAAGCTCTTTATTGGAGTTCCCCGTAAATATGGAAAGATCGTTCATTCCATTCCCGTTTTCCCGGAAACACTGCCGGTATAAATAAATTTGGCAGGGGCGGCAGGATTCGAACCTGCGAATGCTGGAATCAAAATCCAGTGTCTTACCGCTTGACGACGCCCCTGCAATGTATTTTCAAAATGTCAACAACAATTCAGCCAAAAACAACTGCCACCCGGCATATTGTTCCGGCTTTTCCTCCCTCAGGCACATGAGCAGCGTTTCCCCCGCCTGCGCCCCTTGGGGCTCACGGAAAAGACCGAATACCGACGAACCGCTACCGGACATCAGCACGCCATCCGCACCGGCTAACTCCAGTGCCTTTCTGGCGTCCCCGACAGCCGGTGACAGCATCTGCGCAGGGGGTTCCAAGTCGTTATGAAGGTGATGGAGAGGATCGATCACCCCTTCATTCAACAGACGACTTTTAATTTTTTTTTGGCTTTTTGTCAATCCCAATTTGAGATTTTTGTAGACTTCCGCCGTGGATAACCCCGTGCCCGGATAGATAATTAGCAGGTGATACGGCTTGATGGCCGGTAAAACCTCAAAACACTCGCCCACACCCGTGGCCAGAACCGGGGTGCATCGGATAAAAAAAGGGACATCGGCCCCCAGCTTGAGTGCCATGCTCTCCAGGGACGCCTCATCAAAGGGACGTCCGTACAGGGAGTTTAACCCCTTGAGAACCGTTGCCGCGTTCCCGCTCCCGCCGCCAAGACCGGCACCGGGGGGAATACGCTTGTCAATGGCAATGCGGCAGCCCCCCGCAAGGCCCGCGGCCTCAAAAAAAAGGGCGGCGGCGCGCCAGGCGAGATTGGTCTCATCTTCAGGGACCCCGGGGTAGTCACAGGAAAGGGAGATCCCCGTGTCCGCAGGCTCGATCACAATGCGGTCGTACAAACCGACACCGCACATCAACGAGCAGAGATCATGGTACCCGTTTTCACGCCTGCCCGTCACATGCAGAAAAAGGTTCACCTTGGCAGGACTCTTGAGTTCCACTTACGCTCCTTGCTCCTTGAGCTTGACATACATCATCCGCAGATCGTGGAGCATGTTGGACAACAGGTTGATCTCCTCGTCGGTGAGGTTGCCGGCGGTCTTTGCCTCCAGCATCCCCAGGATATCGATGGTCTGCTTGGCCAGGGGCAGATTGATCGCCTTGGCCCCGCCACCGGGTGCGGTGATCATCCCCAGGTGCACCAGCGCCGATGAGTTCAGGGAAAAAATAAAGGTGGAAAAATTGATGCCGGGCAAGGGAGGGGCTTCCTGCCCGCCCTTTGGTCCCGCCGCCTCATTGGTTGCGTTATCCTGCTTTTCCATGGTGCCTTATCCTTGCCGATTGGTAGAAAGCGCTTGCCGCACATGCCCGGCCTTTCCGCCGGCCGGAGCAGTCCGTACGTCAACTGGCCCACTATAAAAAAACAAAGGCCCGACATCAAGGGCGAGTTCTCGCCGCCCTACAGAAGATCCAGGGAATTCAGCAGGGGGCGCGGGTCCACCAGGTGCTTTTTGACCCAGTTTTCGTGGCCGGGGAGCCGGGCAGCCAGGCCGATCAATTCGGAAATATAAAAGACCGGCAGGGGCTCCACCTCTTTGCCCCGAAGCTCCAGATTGACCTGACACAGAGGGCAAAAGGCGATGATGCAGTTGGCCCCGGCCCGCCGGGCATGATCCCGGATCCGGTCCACCATGCCGTCCACCATATCGGGTTTGGTCACGGCCAGGTGGGAGCCGCAGCACTGCTTGCTGTAACTCCAGTCCGGGGTTTCCACATCCAGAACGTTCACCAGCCTCTTGAGCTTTTTTTCGTAGGGCCGGATATCGAATCCGGTGATCCACTCGGGCCGGGTCAGCAGGCAGCCGAAATAGAGGACGCCGCGGAGCCCCTCAAGGGGGTTGACCACGGCCTTTTCAAACACCACGGGCGCATCGGAGAGGATCTCCGGGGTGAACTTCAACCGCACACCGCCCTCGTACTCCCTGCCGCAGGCCTTGGCCAGCTTGGCGTTCATGCTCGCGTCCGTGGCAAGGATTTTCTCCGCGGTCCGCAGGCGCACAAAACAGCTCGGACAGACCACGTACAGGTCGTCGATCCCCTGGCGCTCGGCCAGGAGAATATTCCGGCCCGCAAGGAGGGTGGCATAGTCGGGGTTCACGCTGTGGGCCGGGGAGGCCCCGCAGCAGTTCCAATCCTCCAAGGGTTCCACCCAGGTCCCCATGAGCCGGAACATCTGGAACAGGGAGGTACCGAAATCCCGGGCCGATGACATCAGGGAGCAGCCGGGGTAGTAGTGCACGCGCCGCAGTCTCTTTTCACCTGTGCTCTTTGCGTTACTCATCGCAGGCCTCCCTGATTTTTTTCATGATCTCTTTGTGTTTCACGCTGCTGGGCAAAAGCTCAAGCCGCCCCAGGCGAAACATCTTCATGCCCATGGCTGCGTCCTGGAAGAGGTTCCCCGTGGCAAGCTTGTAGCGGGCCATGAATTCCAGCTCGTAGATGCGGCCCCGCTTGTGGACCTGCTTCAAAAACTCCCGGTGAAAAGCCCAGATGTCTTTTTCCCCCACCTTGACCTCCTCGGTCAGGGCAATCTCGCGCAGGGCATCCATCATGTAGGGGATGTGCACCCGGTTGGGGCACTCGGTCACACAGGCGTAGCACCCGATGCAGAGCCAGATGGCCCGGCTCTCCAAAACCTCTTTTTTCATACCCAGCTGGATCATCCGAAGGATCTGGTTGGGCAGATAATCCATGCCGTGGGCCACCGGGCACCCGCCCGAGCAGCACATGCAGTGGAAGCACCTGGAAAGGTCCTGGCCGCTTTTGGCCGAAACCTCCTCGAAAAACGAATGATCAACCTTCATATCAAGCCACCCGGATATTTCACCGAGACCACGCGCCCCGACAGGACGGCGACATCATCGGTGCGGTTGCAAAAACAGGCGCCCCGGCCTTTTAGACCCCGCATACGCGGCACCCGACGGACCGAACCACACAGAGGAACGGCACACACAGCCTCCGCCCTCAAAACCGAGCCCCTGCCGCTTTTAGCGACAGCGACACCTCGCCTGGAACAAAAGGGGGTGTGTCATTTTCTAACTGTTTCCTCATCCTGTCAAGCCATTGTCCCTTGAGGGGGATACGCAGGGAAACCCCACGACCTGACGCCCATTCGGAAAATGTGCAACAATGGCAGAGGGTAACACCTCGGACAAGGTCCGCGTTTATACCTAATGGGCAAAAGAATGTCAACAAGGGCAGAATGCACCATTTTACAGATGGTAAATTTTGCCGTCTCGTATCTTCAACCTTTTTAATTGATTAACTTGATAAATCAGATTTCTAACAACAGCCAGACGGCCCTTCACGGGAAACAGTCAAGCAAGTCATCCCCCCCACAGGAACGCGGGACGCCACAACAAAGGACGGCCCGTTACCTGAACAGGGTCCTGGCCGAGCCGGAAAGATCAGGTATCGCCGGAGAGCCGCACCACCGCGTCATACACCTCCCCCTTGGGAAGGCCCAGGCGCTTGGCAAGGGACTTGGCAAGGCGGGACGGCGACTCTTCGGAGCCTTCAAGGGCCCGGCGGACCTCTTCATCAAGATCGGCAACCGGAGGCGCGGCGGTCTCTGTGGCACCCCCCACCATCAAGGTACACTCGCCCTTCACCGAGGGGCGTGCGCCAAGGTCACGGGCGATGGTCGAAAGGGTTCCCCGGAGGAACTCTTCATGGCGCTTGGTCAACTCCCGCGCCAGCACCGCCGGACGATCCCCAAGAATAGACTCCAGCTCGCCCAGGAGCCGCTGAATGCGGGAGGGGGATTCGTACAACACAAAGGTATGGGACAGGGGGGCCAGGGCCGTGAGGATATCACGACGTTTGCCCTGTTTTTTCGGAAGAAAGCCCTGATAATGAAAGGCATCCGTGGGAAGGCCTGCGGCGGCAAGCCCAGCCAAAAGGGCAGACGCACCGGGAACGGGCACCACGCGGACCCCTTCACGGGTGGCCGCGGAGACCAGCCGGTACCCGGGATCTGAAATACAGGGCGTCCCCGCATCGGTGACAAGGGCCACGCTCTCACCGGCCAGAATCTTGGCAACGATGCGCGATGCGCGCTCCTCCTCATTGTGCTCGTGGAGGGCCATCATGCGCGTTGTGATCTCGTAAGCGGACAGGAGCTTGCGGGTGTGCCGCGTGTCTTCGGCGGCGATGAGGGACACCTCTTTCAGGACACGAAGCGCCCGAAGGGTAATGTCCTCTAAGTTTCCGATGGGGGTTGAGACAATATAGAGGGCAGGACCGTCGTCCTGTCTATCGGATGGGGATGGGAAAGGCATTTTCAATCACCTGGACGTTGGAGGCTCCGCCACCGGCCATGATGGCCACCACATCAAACCGAGCCGGCCGGCAAAGGGCATCGCGGCTTTTCAGCCAGTAAAGGGCCGCACGGGCCAGGGTGGCCTGCTTTGAACGGGTGACAGCCTCTTCGGGGCGGCCGAACAACAGGGTGGTTCGCGCCTTGACCTCCACAAAGACAAGGGTCTCTCCGTCCTCGGCCACGATATCAATCTCCCCCAAAGGGGTGACGGCATTCATGGCAAGGATTCGATACCCTCGGCGTTTCAGGTGGCGGGCGGCCCGCTTTTCACTGCGCCGCCCAAACCGCATGCGGGCAAAGGACATGATCCCTCCGGGCTGGTTTCCCGGGGCAAAGCCGTCACGCGACGTGTTCGGCCACGCCTCTGAAGGTCTTGCGATGGATGGGGGTGGGGCCGAAGGTGGCAATGGCCTCCTTGTGGGCCTTGGTGGGGTACCCTTTGTGGCCGGCAAGTCCGTATTCGGGATAGAGCTCGGCGTACTCAGCCATCATCCGGTCCCGAACCACCTTGGCCACAATGGAAGCCGAGGCGATGGAGGCAGACCGGGAGTCGCCTTTCACCAGGGGTTCCTGGGCAAGGGGCATGGGCACCTCGAACTTTCCGTCCACAAGGAGGAAATCCGGGGTATCCCCAAGGTCTGTCACCGCCTCACGCATGGCCGCAAGGCTCGCCTGGAGAATATTGATGGTGTCGATGGTTTCGGCATCCACAATCCCGACACCCACAGCCGTTGCCTCGGCACGGATGTAGTCGTAGAGTCTGTCCCGTTTTTTGGGGGTGAGTTTCTTGGAGTCGGTGATCTCACCGACCTCAAACCCGGCGGGCAGGATAACCGCCGCAGCCACCACCGGTCCGGCCAGGGGGCCCCTGCCGGCTTCATCCACCCCCGCCACACGCAAAAAGCCGTTCGAAACGGCTTTTTTTTCATAGGTCCACATGGGTGCAAACCCTTTATCGCAAAATGTCTCCATGGCACGCGGCCCGGATTGAATCAATCCGGACCAGCCACGAATCGGATTAGTGAAGGCGACGCTCTTTGATACGTGCTGCCTTACCTCGCAGGTTGCGGAGGTAGTAGATACGAGCACGACGAACACGGCCGCGGGTCACCACTTCAATGTGGTCGACACTGGGGGAGTGCAGGGGAAAGACCCTCTCCACACCGATGCCGTTGGAGATCTTGCGCACGGTGAAACGTGCATTGACCCCGCCCTTGCTCTTGCTGATTACAACCCCTTCAAATACCTGAATACGGGTTTTTTCACCCTCGACAATTTTCACATGAACCCGAATCGTATCGCCGGCCACAAAGTGAGGTACGTCGAGGCGCATCTGCTCTTTTTCGATTTTGGTAATTATATCCATTATTTACTCCCAAACGTAAAATTGGTCACCGTATAGTCTAACAAATCCGGTAATCAATATCAGACATCCCAAAGGGCGTCAATATCGATAATCAATAAAAACACCGACGCACCCATTCCCGCCGTTACCGCCCTAAGAGGCGATCCAGTATAATCGCCACAGCGGCTCGCACCGGAAGATGGTTGTAATGCGTTCCCCCGTCCACGGGTTCCAGCACATGATCCGCCGACGCTATCACATCATCGGTGACTCCCCATGCTGTTCCGAAGATCAGCACCATGGGCCGGCCTTCCATCAGGCACTCCCGACCCGCCTGCCACGACAGGGCATCGGCGCATCGCCGTGCCGACGTAGCCACCACACAGGGCGTTTGCCCCGACTCATTGCGAATCTCCGCCACCACGTCGTCAAGGGACCCGCGGATCTTGACAAGTTCCAGGGCCTCTTTCCGCGCAGGGTTGAGCTCGCCACCCCGGCCGGTGGTCCAGTGGGCGACGATTTTTTCCGTCAGCACCTTCTGATCTTCCAGGGTGGTCACGATGTAATACCCTTTGACACCGAAGGTCCGTGAGGTCCTCGCGATATCATGGATATCCAGGTTCGTCACCGCCGAGCAGATGGTTTCACCGGTTTTGTTTCGCACCGGATGATGAACCAGAACCACATGAAGGTCCGCCTGTGTTACGTTACCGTCACCCGACAAGCTCTTCAATCCTTCTGCACCATTCGGTTAACACGTGTTTCTCCTCGCGGCTGAACTCCCGCTTTTCAAGCAGGTCCGGCCTTTTGAGAAAAGTACGGATGAGGGAAGTTTCCCTGCGCCACTTCTCAATCTCGGCGTGGTTTCCGGACATCAAAACATCCGGCACCCCCTCGCCTCCAAAGACAGATGGCCTGGTGTAGTGCGCGTGTTCCAGAAGCCCGCCGGAAAAGGAATCCTTTTCGGCCGACTCGTCTCCCCCCAGCACTCCGGGCAAAAGGCGTGTCACCGCATCAACGATCACCATGGCAGCAAGTTCCCCGCCGGTCATCACGTAATCTCCGATGGATACCTCGTCATCCACCATTTCCTGGCAGATCCTCTCATCCACCCCCTCGTAGCGGCCACAAATAAAAATCAGACCGTCAGACGCAGCAAAATATTGCGCCATGGCCTGATCAAAGGGCCGTCCCTGGGGAGTCAGAAGAATCCGCCGTGCGGTGGGAGCTATCTCAGAGGCCGCGCCAATGGCTCGGGAAAGCGGTTCCGGTTTCATAACCATTCCGCATCCGCCGCCATAAGGCTTGTCGTCGGTTACCCTGTGCTTTCCATCGGCATAGTCACGGATGTTCAAGGCCCGGGCATCAATGATTCCACGTTCCACGGCAAGACGAAGCATGCCGCTTTCCAGAAACGGGTTGATCATCTCAGGAAAGATCGTCAGAACTACAAACTTCACAACAACCCCTCCGGAAGATCCACCACCATGGTCCCCTGATCCAGGTCGATCTCCTTCAACACCGACGCAAGGGCCGGCACAAGGATCTCTTTTTTCCCATCCTTAACCACATACACATCGTTGCTTCCCGTCGGGAAAATGGAGTCCACCATCCCAAGGAAAACCCCGTCCACCGTCTCGACCCGAAGCCCGATGATGTCCACCCAGTAATAGGAGCCATCCTCGGGTTCCGGAAGGTCGTCGCGATCCACAAAGAGCTCGCTTCCGACCAACGGTTCCAGGGTGTTGATGTGTCCCACCTCCTTAAAGGTGAGGAGCAGCCCCTTTTTATGGGGAGCTGCACTCTGCACGGTCAGCACGATATCACCACCCGGTGCCGCAGCAGTCAGCTGTGTGCCCTTCTCGAAGGAGTCCATGGACTCCGCCCAGGAATAGACACGCGCCCCGCCTTTCAGCCCGTGGGTGCCGATGATCTTGCCGATGGCTATACGCCTGTTTCCCGAATCGCTCTTACTCGACAATTTCCAGAACAGTCCTCTTCTTCACCTTAGCAGATGCTGCACTGAGAATTGTCCTCATAGCGCGTGCAGTACGTCCCTGTTTACCTATCACTTTTCCCAAATCCTCTTTCGCCACCTTCAACTCGAGAACAGACGTCTGATTGCCTTCCACTTCAGAAACCACAACTTCATCCGGGTTGTCCACAAGGGCCTGGGCAATATAGTTGATCAGCTCTTTCATCTCGCATCTCCTTTCGGGCATATGAGAATTGGGTTCGTGCGTAGATTAGCTGGCAGAAGCCGGCTCGCCTTCCTTTTTCAGGATGTCGCGAACCGTATCGGTCGGAATGGCACCTTCGCCAAGCCAGTAGCCCACGCGGTCTTGTTTTACAGTCACTTTTGCAGGGTCCTTGAGCGGATCGTAGGTTCCGACGATCTCAAGAAACCGGCCGTCTCGTCGTGCTTCAGAATCGGCCACCACAATACGGTAAAAAGGCTTCTTCTTGGCCCCACCCCTTGCTAATCGGATCTTTACTGCCATTGCTTTTTCTTTCTCCTCATCTAAAACGGAAGCATGCCCCGTAAGGATCGCATGCCGCCTTTATTGAATTTTTTCATCATTTTCATCATCTGGGTGTAGTTCTTCAGGAGTTTGTTCACATCCTGCACCGAGGTCCCACTCCCCATGGCGATACGCTTCCGGCGGCTGCCATTGATAATGGCATGTTTGCGCCGCTCTTCCGCCGTCATGGAGTTGATGATGGCCTCGATGCGGATAATCTCCCGATCATCCACTTCCAGGTTCTTCAGCTGTTTATTTCCCGACACCCCGGGAAGCATCTTCAGCATATCACCCAGCGACCCCATTTTGCGAATGGAAACCAGTTGATCCCTGAAATCCTCCAGAGTGAATTGATTCTTACGTAACTTTTTCTCAAGGTCCTGGGCCTTCTTTTCATCCACCATCTCCGCGGCTTTCTCGATCAGGGTGAGGGTATCCCCCATGCCCAGAATACGAGACGCCATCCGGTCGGGATGAAACGGTTCCAGAGCGCTTGATTTTTCACCAGTACCGATAAACTTGATCGGCTTGCCGGTGACGGCCTTGATGGAGAGGGCCGCCCCTCCCCTTGCATCGCCGTCCATCTTGGTCAGGACCACACCACCGAGGTCCAAGGCACCGTCGAAGGACTTGGCTATATTCACGGCATCCTGGCCGGTCATGGCATCGGCCACCAGAAGGATGTCCGAAGGGGCTACCTCGGACTTGATCCGGACCAGCTCGGCCATGAGCTCCTCGTCCACGTGGAGCCGACCCGCCGTATCCAGAATCAGGGTATCGCATCCGTTCTGCTGTGCCGCAGCCCGGGCCGACCGACAGATGTCGACCGGATCCATGCCCACTTCGGAATCAAAGACAGGCACATCCAGCTGGGACGCCAGTTTTTTCAATTGATCGATGGCCGCGGGGCGGTAGACGTCCGCAGGCACCAGGAAGGGTTTTCGTCCCTTTTTGCGGAGATAAAGCGCCAGCTTACCGGCCGTGGTTGTCTTACCGGAACCCTGGAGCCCTGTCAACATCACAGAGACCGGTTTCTCTCCGGCAAGGACCAGATCCTCATGGCTCTCGCCCATGAGGTCGGCCAGGGCGTCGTTGACGATCTTCACAACCTGCTGGCCGGGGGTGAGACTCTCCATCACCTCGTGGCCCAGGGCACGTTCCTTGATCTCGCCAACAAAGGTCTTGGCTACCTTATAATGAACATCCGCCTCAAGGAGGGCCATGCGCACCTCTTTGAGGGCGCCGTCGATGTTCTTCTCCGTGAGTTTACCATGTCCCCTCAGGTCTTTAAGGACCGACGTCAGCTTTTCGGTTAAATTATCGAACATACAACCTTAAATCGTTATCAGAGGCGACAGGGGCGCATGAAAGTCATTGAAATTTTTACCGGATAAGGGTATACCAAGAAAAAGAAACTCCTTATTATACACGATTCCCATGGAAAATATATGAAAAAAAGAGATATTAAAGATTTTTCCCGGCCGGAGCTTGAAGCCTGGCTCAAAGAGCGCAAGATCGCCCCGTACAGAGCTGGTCAAATTTTCAAATGGATTTACATCCGTCAGGCCGACTCCTTTGAGGAGATGACGGATCTTGGCAAAGAATTAAGGGCATTGCTTGTTGAAAACTATACCATACCCCGGCTCGAAAAAGCAAACGTAGAAATTTCCTCTGACGGAACACGAAAGTACCTGTTCCGCCTCGCCGACGGGGAGTACACGGAGTCGGTCCTTATCCCCGGAAAAGACCGGAAAACCCTGTGCATCTCCAGCCAGGTGGGGTGCGCCCAGGGGTGCAAATTCTGCCTCACGGCCCAGGGCGGATTCAAACGCAACCTCACCGCAGGGGAGATCATCGGCCAGGTGCGGGACGTCCTCTCCGACCTCCCCATGCCTGAAGGGGCCGCAGAAACCGAAAAGCCCTTCCAGAACATCGTCTTCATGGGCATGGGAGAACCCCTGGCCAACCTGCCCCGGGTGCTCACCGCCCTGTCCATCCTCACCGACGGAGACTACGGCCTGCGCTTTTCAGCACGCCGCATCACGGTCTCCACCTGCGGCCTGGTGGGACGGCTCCCCGACCTGGGCGCCAACAGCCCGGTGAACCTTGCCGTCTCCCTCAACGCCACGGACAACACCACCCGAAGCGCCCTGATGCCGGTAAACGACACCTACCCCATCGAAACCCTTTTGTCGGCCCTTAGGGAGTACCCCTTGCGCCACCGGGAAAAGATCACCATCGAGTACATCCTCATGAAAGGGATCAACGACACGGACGAAGACGCCGCCCGCCTTATCCGGATGCTCCGCCCCCTGTCGGTGAAGATCAACCTCCTGCCCTTCAACGAGCACGAGGGCAGTGACTTCAAGCGCCCCGACAACGACGCGGTGGACCACTTTCTCCAGCTGCTCCACGACGCCGGATACACAGCCATCGTCCGGCAAAGCAAGGGCCAGGACATCTCGGCGGCCTGCGGACAGCTGAGGGCAAACCAGCTCAATAAAACCTCCGACGCCTGAAAGGCCCCGGATACACTCCGGTGCCCCTTTGGCGGAACACCGTGAACGCTTGCGCGACGCCGCCCTCAAAAGCAAACAGCCCGACGGGAATGATCCCCATCGGGCTGTTTGCTTTGTTCTCATACCGGTGTCAAGGTCAGGGCACCATCAGATAATGCACTCCCGGAAGTCCGCAGGATCCACGGCAGCCACCGAGATCACGCGACGCTTGGAACCCGAACGGACCACCGCCTCGACAACCTCTCCTGCCGGCACCTTGGCATAGCCGGCACACAGGGCCGCGCCAACCTGAACCGTCTCCTCGGAGGCATCAACGTCCACGACGACCGTGGGGCTGCCCTTCCCTTTCAAATCAATAATCAGGTGACGCGCCGGGTCATGGTAGGTGAGAATCCATCGGTTGTCCCCTTTGGTGCGACCGATGATCACCTTCTCCCCACTCGGCAGGCGCAGGTGCCTCCCCTGCTTCAGCAGATGCAGATCGCTCGGCTCATACGCCTTGCCGCTGGCAAAGAGGTCCCTCAGCCGGTCGGAGTATTTCTTGTCCGTCAGGAGACAGCCCCCCGCAGGGGAGGGGTACTCCGTGATACCGTAGGCCTTGGCCAGGGCCATCTGCTCTTTTCGGGAACGCCCCTGGATGCCCAGGAGACGCTCGCGGTCCACCAGCCCTAAGGCCTCCACCTCGGTCTCAGGCAGGATCTTGGCCGACAGGGGCCGAAGCACCTTGCCGTCAAAACCGGAACGTTTCTCCACGTAGCGTAGGGCCTGCTTGTTTTGGGACAGGGGCCGCTGCCCGGCCACTTCCCCGCTGAAAAGAAAGTCGTACCCGCCCTTTTCAAGCTCTTCCCCAGCCAGTCGGAACATCAGGGCATGGCAATCCCTGCAGGGATTCATGTGCTTGCCGTACCCGCACGGAGGGTCCGTCAGCATCTCAAGATAGGTCTCGGTAATCTCTTTCACGATGAGGGGAATCCCCGTCATCTCCGAGGCCGCCCGGGCCTTGTCCGCCGGGAAAAAGGGGGTCTCAAAGCAGATCCACGTCACGTCGATCCCCTGGTCTTTCAACACCAGGCCGGCCAGGATACTGTCCAGCCCACCGGAACAGAGCCCGATGGCCCGTACACTCTTTTTTATATCTGTCATGGAATGAAAATCCTTAGATGGTCAATTCAAGGCGGGATCGGCCCCTGCCGGAATCTGTGACACAGGCGACGCAATGCGCCGGGTAAGAAGAGAGGTATCCTTGGCCCCCACGTTCTTGCCCAGCAGGCCGTTGAGAAACGCCGGGTCTCCCCCGGCCATGAGGGACTCCACATGGGTGGAAAGAATTCCCGCCACCAGCTCTTCGCGGTCCAACCCCTTCACATACTCCCGATCCATCATGGAGGCGCGCTTCTGGTCGGGGGCGACCAGGGCCTCCAGCTGGTTTCCGAGCACTGTCCTCAAGCCCTGATCCCCACTTTCCCTGACCTGACGCACAAGGCCTGCCAGAGCTTGGGGTTCGGGGATGTTGGGAGAGGTCAAAAACCTGCCGAGGTGCTGGGCAAACCGCTCAATGCCCTCAGCGATATGGTGGGGTCGCACCATGTTCTTGCCCATCCAGCCGGCATTGAGCCACTTGCAGGAGACCGCCTTGAGGGTGCCGGAACCCGGCGCATCCTCATAATACACAGTGATGGCAATGGAGGTGTATATGTACGAGTCTACCCAGCCGAGCCCGGCCTTGGTGAGCCCGGTCTTGCCGGAGTAGCAGTAGAGAGTCCCCCCGTCACGCGTGGCCACGGGATACCCCTTTTTCCCCACATCCGAGGGCGCGGTCTGGCGGGAGGCCGTCAAAAGGAACCGCCGCCCGTTCCGGGAAGAGAGCAGGGTCAGCTCATTCTGGTCGTACCCGTAGTACGCCCCGGAATTCCCGTCGGGGGTAATCTCCATCACATACCGGCTTCGCACCGCAATGGGGGTTTCACGCCCCCCTTCCGGTTCAGCCAGGCGGGCATAGGTCCCCTTGCCGGATGGCGTGCTGCCGTTATCGCGGACCAGGCGCACCACCCCCGGTACCACAGCGCTCACGGGAATGTCCGGGTCATACATGTACTGGATAAAACGGTCCATGGATGTGGGAACAGAAAAGGCAACGCCCACACCGGTCCCCCGTCCCTTGCGGGTCTCTTCCCAGACGGTTCCTGCTGCAGGGCTGTTATCAAGAAAGGCGAGGAGGGTATCCAGATACGTGGCTTCCGGCATCCCAGAGGGGGTGCCCACGCTCTCTTCCAAATGATCAAAGGCGGCACAAAGCTCTTTCTCCGACGGAGAGTCCGCCGCGCCTGCCCCCCCGAAAACACACAGGAGAAGGGCAAGACAAATCAACAATACTTTTTGTGTCATAAACCATTCCGGGCCCTTGGGGATCCCGGCTCTGTCGGTCTGTTGCGGTTGTGGCCGCAGATTTTTGCAAAAACACCGTGAAGGGACCTTTTCTTCTGTTCCCCCACAGGCCCCGTCAAAACAAAGGGCCCTCTTTTTTGGAAAAAACGCGACCATGGGTCAAGTTCATCTATTTACCCTAATTTCGACGATTTTGCAAACAGGGGCCACTTGCCCCCGGCACACCCCGATCCCCGGTAAGGTGCCCTGGCACACAAAAAAAACGGCCCCCCGAAGGGAGCCGTCTTCACACCGTCAAAAGGCCATGCTGCCCTTATTTGCTGCCGAAGCTCTCTTCGGAGATTCCGATAACCGCATCGTCCATGTCCTCAATGGCGGCAAGGCGCCCTAAGGTCACGGCAAGGGTGTTGTTGATGTAGTAAGCGCAGGTCTTGATCTGGCCCTCGTAGAAGGGAAGGTCCTTCTTCTTGGGCTTGCCGGCCAGGGCTTTTTCCGCAGTGACGGCACGCCAGAGGAGAAGCCAGCCGAATGTCAGGTCACCGGTGGCGGTGAGCAGGGGATGGGACTGGGCAAAGGCACTCTGCACCTTCTCTCCCATGGCGGCGTTGGCAAGGGACACCACCACCTCGTTGAAGCGGGTGTAAACCGCCTCAAGTTTTACAGCCAGAGGAGAAAGGGCCTCCGACTCTTTTGCCTGGTCAATGGTCTTTTTGATGCGGGCCAGAAAACCCATGAAGGGCTTGCCCTTGCTCATACCCACCTTGCGACCCAGAAGGTCCATGGACTGAATACCGTTGGTGCCTTCGTAAATCTGAAAAATCCGGCTGTCCCTCAAAAGCTGCTCCACCGGAAAATCCCTGCAGTAGCCGTAACCGCCGTACACCTGAACCCCATGGCTGCACACCTCATTGGCCTTGTCGGTGACGTACCCCTTGATGATGGGGGTAAGGATCTCCAGAAGCTGGCTGTACTCCAGGCGGGTCTCTTCGTCTTCGGCCAGTTTCACCATGTCGTGGCAGATACCGGAGAAGTAGATGAGGCTTCGCATGCCCTCCACGTTGGCCTTCATCTCCAGGAGCTGACGTCGCACGTCCGGGTGCTGGATAATGGGAACACTGCCCTCCTTGGGCTTGACCATGTTGGCCCCCTGGACCCGCTCACGGGCATAGGCCAGGGCGTGCATGTAACTGGCCGTGGCCACGCCGAAGCCCTGAAGGCCCACCAGCTGGCGCGCATCATTCATCATGATGAACATGTTGCGCATGCCCTTGTTCTCTTCGCCCAGGAGCTCGCCGATGCAGTTGCCGCTTCCCCCCAGGGTCAACGAACAGGTGGCGCTGCCGTTGATGCCCATCTTGTGCTCAATGCCGGTACAGACCACGTCGTTGAACTCCCCTATGGAGCCGTCCTCGTTGACCCGGTACTTGGGCACGAGAAAGAGACTGATGCCCCGGGTCCCTTCCGGAGCCCCTTCGATGCGGGCCAGGACCGGGTGCACGATGTTGGGCGTCATGTTGTGCTCGCCGCCTGAGATGAAGATCTTGCTGCCGGTGATGGAGTACGTGCCGTCGGGGTTTTTCCTGGCCGTGGTCTCAAGGGCCCCCACATCGGACCCCGCACACGCCTCGGTGAGGAGCATGGTACCGGCCCACTCCCCGGAGTAGAGCTTCTTGAGGTAGGTTTTTTTCTGCGCGTCGTTGCCGATCTCCTCCACCATCTTGGCCGCCCCGTGGGTCAGGCCGTGGTACAGCATAAAGGCCACGTTGGCGCCGATAAAATACTCATTGGCTGCAAGGGCAACGGTTTTCGGCATACCCTGCCCCCCCCACTCCGGGGTGTCGGCCATGGCAAGCCACTCCCCTTCGATGAAGAGCTCCCAGGGACGAGAGTAACACTCCGGCAAGGTCACGGTGCCCCCGTCAAAGACGCACCCGGCGTCCCCGGGCTCCTGGGTGGGCATGATCTCCTTGATGGCAAGGGAGCGCGCCTCGGAGACTATCATGTCGATGGTCTTCTTGTTGAATTCGGCAAAGGTCTCGTTCTCAGTCAGCCGGGTCACCTCCATCTGCTCATGGAGGACAAAGTCTACATCCCGTCGATCGGCAATGGGTTGGGCCATGAAACATCTCCTTTCATTATAGAATCATCTGTCCGTGTTTATCCTGTGGGTAAAAACCGGGCGCCCCCCTTTTTAACCCCAGGGAGGGTGGATCAAGCGAAATCCGTGCCCTGTGCCACCCCGCATACGGCTTGGCAGCACGACACACCCATACCTCGAACAACGTCGATAGGCAAAGGATTCCGCTTCTTTCACGAAAGGCACATCGATACGCGACTGTAAACATTGTACCGAAAGAAATGAGATAGTAATAAATGTAACAGGGGATGTCAAGCTGAGGGGAGATCCGCCCCATCAAAACAGCGATCCCGCCCGAATCCGCAGATTCACGTTTCATGGCAAGGCGCCCGCGCCACCTAGTGAAACCATCGGGTCCTCCCTGACGGTGGCTCCCGGTCAAAATCATGACATGCCGCACATGTACCTTGTATGAGACCGACCCTCTGCGCTATGCTGTGCAAAATGCCTCAACCCAAGGCGACACCCAGGCCCTTTTTCCTTCAACCCGCATGGAAAAGCACCCATGCCCTGACCCAGAGGGACCGACATGTACATCAAGTGCTGGGGCTCCCGCGGCTCGATCCCTGTCTCCGGACCGGGCTACCTGACCTACGGCGGCGAGACAACCTGTATTGAGATACGAAGCGAATCCAACGACCTTGTGATCATCGACGCCGGAACGGGAATCCGTAACCTGGGCAACCTCATGGCGCAGGAGGGATGCCCCTCGTGCCACCTTCTCTTTACCCATGTCCACTGGGACCACCTCATGGGCCTCACCGCCTTTGCCCCCCTGTTCACCAACGCGTGCCGGATCACCATACCGAGGCTCCCCTTCGGGGGAAGCTACATCGAAGAGTCCTTAGACACCCTGTTCTCACCGCCGCGATTTCCCGTTCCCTACAGAGACATCAAAAAACACATCCGCTTTGCCGATTTTCCCCTGGACAACTTCACCATCGGCGGCCTCACATTTGACACCATCCCCATCAGCCACCCCAACGGAGGCCTCGGCTACCGCATCCGGGAAGGCAATCGCCAGTTTGTCCTCCTCACCGACAACGAGCTGGGCCTGCAGCACGAAGGGGGGGCTTCCTTTGAGGATTTCGCGGCCTTTGTCCAGGGCAGCGACCTGCTCCTGCACGACGCCGAATACACCGACCAAGAGTACGAGACCCGAAAGGGCTGGGGGCACTCCGCCTGGCCCGACACCCTGCGCCTGGCCCTTGCAGCGGACGTCAAGCGCCTCGGCCTGATCCACCACAACGCCGAACACACCGACGACGCCATTGACGACATCGTCAACGCCTGCCGGGAAGAGATCCTCCAGGCAGAATCCCCCCTGGACTGCTTTGCCGTGGGGTCCGACACTGTCATGTCCGTGTAAGGGCCAGCGCGAAAAAGACCAAAACTTCAAGAGCATGCCCCCGGCAGGGCCGCCGGAGGCGCATTCCTTTCATCTCATGGGACATGGAAACCCATCGGCTTGTGTCTGTTTTCATCTTGCGACGGTCCAGGCCCGGTCCGAAAGGAGAAAAAAGTGGAAACCAACATGATAAAAGCGGCCCAGGCCATCACGCAAAGCCGCCTCACCGTGGCCCTCACCGGTGCGGGTATTTCCGTTGAAAGCGGGATCCCCCCTTTCAGGGGACCGGGAAGCCTCTGGGAAAAGATCGACCCGACTGAATTTGCCCACATCGATGCCTTCATGAAAAACCCGGCTCGGGTGTGGGAGGTGCTCATGGGCGCCATGAAAGAGATCCTGGACACCGCCCGGCCCAACAAGGGGCATTTGGCCCTTGCCGAACTCGAACGCCGGGGCCTGCTCTCCGCCGTCATCACTCAGAACGTCGACTCCCTTCACCAAAAGGCCGGAAGTGAGGATGTCATTGAGTTCCACGGCACCTTTGCCACCCTCGTCTGCATGGAGTGCGGCTCGGCAACACCCAGCGCCGACATCCGCCTCAACGCCCTGCCCCCCCGATGCCCCTGCGGCGGCATCTACCGGCCGGACTGCGTCTTTTTCGGAGAAGCCATCCCCATGGACGCCCTGGAACGCTCCCGGGAGTTCGCCTCCCAGTGCGAGGTGATGCTCGTGGTGGGTACCTCGGCCATGGTCCAGCCCGCCGCCATGATGCCGGTCCTGGCCAAACAAAACGGGGCCACCGTCATCGAGATCAACCCCACGCCCACACCCCTCACCACCGGCACCAGCGACATCTTCCTCAAAGGCAACGCAGGCCCCATCCTCACCCGCCTCACCGAGGCCATCCCCATCCCCGCAAGAGGATAGCGGGTCTTAAAAAGCCACTTTTCAGTGGTAACTATTCAGCTTGCGAAAAAGCCTTCTATGGTTAAAGTGGGTGGAAAAAGCTTGCCTCCGGCGGCGAGGTGAGCCACCTCGAAAGCAGGTTGCGAATGCGCTTTCCCCTTCGTTCCTCAGGGAAAATCACATTCGCCTATGGTTCAAATTAAACTGAATCTGTTTTTTTTAAGCCTGTTTATCAAACTTTTCAAAAGTTTGCCCCCCGGCAGGGCCGCCGGAGGCGAACTGAATCGTAATAAAAAAGGCCGCCCATGATTGCTCATCATGGGCGGCCCCTTGTTTTTTTCATGATCGTTTTCCGGCCCTTCCCGGGCCGTCAGTTCACTTTCACCACCAGGACGGCCATGCCCTCCAGGGCCCGCACCAGTTTGATACTGGCGTCTCCCAGGACGAACTCCTCGGCCTTGCTCATGCGCTTGCGCCCGATCACCACCAGGGAAGGGTTGACCCGGCGGGCCTGATCGATGATGCCGTCGGCAATGGTGTCATAAGGTTCGGTGACCATCAAAAGGGTGATGTTCTGCGGGGGCACCCCCTTCTCCACGAACCGGTCCCTGGCCTGCTCCAGCACCTCCATGTAGCGGGCCGGCTGTTTTTTCATGTACTTCTGCCCCATGAGCGCCTCCCCGCCCGACTGCTTGCGGAACACATGGAGCAGGGTCACCTGCACACTCTCGGGGCACCAGGCCATGGCCAGAACATACTCCAGCACCGCCTTGGAGCTCATGGAATCACTCAGAGCAATCAACATGGAATCCATGCCCACCTCCGGTTGGTCTCATCCATTAGAAAACAGAATAAAGGCAGCGAGTAACGTCTTCGATCAGCTCGTCCGTGCTTTCGTAGTACACCTCACACCCCCGGGAAAAATGGAGCAGGATGTTGTTCAGGGACTTGGGGATGTACGGGTAAACCTTGCGCAGGTTCATCACCCGGTTCCCATCTAAAATCGACAGGTCCGTGGCCACCAGGGAGTCAAAGAGGTCGCCGTAGGTACGGGTGTCGTACTTGATCATGTGAAGGGTATGAAACCCTTTTCCGATGGCGTAAAGCAGGATATTTCCCATGCCGAAAATATCCAGCCCGAAGGGGTTCTCCGTGGCCTGGTAGTCGTAGTCGAAGTCGATCCAGGTGTAATTGCCCGACTCGTTGTCGATGATGATGTGGTCGTTTCTCACATCCCCGTGCCGGAACCCGTTCACATGAAGGTACCGCAAGGCCTCGAAGGCCTTGACCAGCCCCTTGAGGATCCCCGGGAGCACCTCTTCAAAGTAGGTCTGGTGGGGCATGTGCAGCCCCTCGATGTAAAAATAAAAATTTTTTCCCCGCACGACCTCAATGATCCGGACGCTGTTGTCCCGGTTGTCGTTGTACTCCACCCCCTGCATGAAGTAGGGGTGGTCCTTCACCAACTCCAGGATCTTTCCCTCCTTCACCGGGTCCCGGAAACACCGGATCTTCACCCCCCCCAGGGAGGTGACAAAGGTCTCGAAAAAAACCAGCTTCATCACCTTCCGCTCGCCGGTGGCCTCATCCACCACCCACTTCACCCACATCTTCGGGTCTTCCACGCCGAAGCGCCCTTCCCGGGCGTTTCCCGTGACCCGGTACTCCCTGCCACCCACCGCCACGCGGTCTCCGATGTCAATGGACATGAAATCGGAGGTATCGGTTACCAGCCGCCCGGCCACCTTACAGCCCTTTGAGCTTTCGAAGGGGAAGGCTGCCCATGGCCACCTTCACTTCGTTTAAAAAATTCTGAAGCCCGTTGTTTTCGATCACCAGCCCATACTGCTCGGCCAGGACCGCCACACTCATGATATCGTCGTCGTGGAGGATCCAGTGCTCGGAGTTGTAGAGCTTTAGCAGCCCCAGGATGTTGTCGCTGCGCTTGATGGGCACCGACAGCATGGAGACGATGCCCTCTTTCTTTACGGCCTCCCTGTTCGTCACCCTCGAATCGTTGGCAAAGTCTTCGAAATAGACCCAGCGGCCCTGGGTAAACTCCCGGAACATATCGGAGAACTCAGGCACCACGCGATTGTACTCCTCACTGAGCCCATGGCTGCAGACATTGAAGAGCTGCTTTTCCCGGTCATCAAAAAGAAGGATACTGGCCGCTTTGATCTCAAAGGAGATGCAGATGCTCTCCACCAGGTGGTGGCCCAGCATGGTGACGTCTTCATAACGGGAAATGGCATGGCTGATGGCCCGAAACTGCGGCAGACCGATCTTCCTTTCCGGTTCAAAGGTCATGGAACCTCCTTAAAACGACGCCCACAAAAGGGGAGCCCATTCACTAAGGATGCGAGGTGCGGAACAAAATCAGAAAATGGATGATATAACGGGTCTGTTGCGGTTGTCCGGTAGGGAATGGAAAGATGCAGGAAGGAGGGCACCGGACCCAGAAAGAGAAAAAAGCGTTTCCGAAAAACGGTCAATCCGGCGCCAAGGGACGCTCAGGTGACGCAAAGGGGAACGTGAGTAAAATGCTACTCCAGAATCCGCCGGGGAGTCAACACCCTTTTCAGCGGACAGCCCGTCCCCCTGCCCCCTTTTGGGAGGCAGTGTGCCTCCCAGGGGGACCTAATCGGCCTGGGTCAGGAAAAGGTGGATAAAACGGGCATCTGCCTGGGCGGGGTCCAGGTGGGCGTATTCATCGGCAACCTCCCCAAAGAGGCGCTCCAGCCCTTCGGCCAGCCGCTCGCTGATCTCCACCCGGCTCAGCCCCGTCTCATCTGCAAGCCAGGCAAGGCAGTGGGCCTTGGCCTCGTCCGAGATGTGCCGCGTCTCCCCTTCGCCGGCCCAGATCCCGGCCAAAAGGCGCTTCACCTGAGCAAGGGTCAGGAGCCCCTGGTGGCCCGCGTCTCCCAGCCATGCCGGCGCCCACAGGGTAAGCAGCAGGCTCTTGAGGGTAAAGTTGGGGCCCTTGAAGGGCTCGGGGTCCGGGTCCAGCAGGCTGAGCACGGCGTCGATGCCCATGACATCGGCCATCACCGTTTCCGTTGCCTCGATATCGGCCAGGCTCTCGAATTCCCGGTAAAGGGACCCGCTCTTGTAGTTGTCAAAATAAAGGGGCCGGTTGAGGAGCAGGCCCCCTGCAACCCCCATCCACGCCTCGCCCAGAAGGGAGAGGGGCAAGCCGCGCCCTAAGAGCCAGCTCTCTTTGCGCCAGCGGTCGGCCTTGAACTTGAGGCCCATGGCCAGGCCGTATCCCACCCGGAAAATCTCTTCAAGACCCGCCTCGGTGAGCCACGCCCCAAGCCCCTTGTCCTCCTCGGCATCCCGGTTCAAGGCTTCAAGGCCAAGGGAAATATACCCGCAGACCTTCTTCACAACCGAAGAGAGCTCGGCGCGCTCCCGCACCGGTTTCTGGTCGGCGGCAATGACCCGGTTGCACAACACGGCAAATTCCATCTGAAGGGCAGAAAGAAGCGCCCCGTCGTCCAGCCCCGCCAGGGCGTCGGAAAAAAGGGAGCCTTCCAGGACCACCCCGGTGTGGGCATGGGGAACCACGGTGGCCGCGTCCAGGGGCGGCGTCTTGCGGAGCCCCTTGTGCAGGTCGTCCGGCCCCAGGGGAGCATAGACCCCCAAGGCTTCGTCAAAGGGCAGGAACCCTTTCTCGGAAAGCCGGACGTTGCGCAGGCGATAGCTCTCCTCCTCCACCTCGGCGGAAAGAACGCTCATGGCCTCCAGCATCACGCTCTGGAACCGGGGGTTGTCTCCTTTGGAGAGGGTCTGGAGAAGGGAAAACACCACGTCGTTGCGATCGTCCGGGTGGATATAGGGAACGCCCTCCTCCACCGGCTCGTCCGCAACCTCACGGTGCTTGATGTAAAACCAGTCGTCAAAGGTGAACCAGCCGGGCCCGAACTCGGACGGATCCTCGTTTTTCTCCCGGACCCTCACCTCGATATGGCGGGCCAGGTAGTCTTCGAAAAAGGCGGTGTGTTCCACCAGCATCCAGTTGACACACCGCCTGGGATCGGCCTTGAGGAGCAGGTCGAACCACCGGGTCAGGCCGTCCACATCCAGAAGGTCCCGCTGCCACACCTCCACATCGACAAAGTACTCCCACTGCTCGGAGGAGGCCACGGCCAGAACGGGCAGCGCGTCCTCCACCCCAATGTCGTTGACAAGGAAGTAGAGGTCCTGATGGGGAAACGACTGCACCAGGGCCGCAGGGGTCGGGTCGCTGATAATGGCGTCCAGCGCCTTCTCCGGCTCCATGCCCATGATTTTCAGGCGGCGCTCATAACGCGCCGCGTCTGCAGGAGAGAGGCTCCCGTTCAATTCCATTTTCTCTTCAAGATTCATCTGTTTTCCTCATATGGCATGGACCGACCTGCTCGCACAGCGCCAGGTCTGTAAGGGATCGATAAAAAATACTCCCGGAGATGCGTCACATCCCAGGGGCCGGGAGAGCCCCGAAGCACACCCGCCCTCATCTGTGGGCCACCTAAAGTAATGCCGGTCTCCCGCTCTGTCAAAAAACCGGTGTCCCTTACCAGGGGCTACGGCCTCCAAAGACGGGAAATGACATACCCGATGACAAGGGCCAGGGAGACCAGAAGCCCCGCCTGAACGAACTTGAGGAACATAAGGCTCCCCATGCCGAAGCAGAAGGCATACACCCCAATGGCCCCCATCCCCCAGAGCAGGCAGGCCCGCCCGAAGTTGGGGCGCCACGCAATGTCGGGGTATTTTCTGTAAATAGGGCCCCAGAAGGCGGGAAAGGGCTTCACCCGCTCGCAAAAGGCCACAAGGTGCGCCTCGTCATCCGGCTCCGTCATGAAGCAGACCACCACCCAGCTGACGGTGCAGATCCCCACCACGATCAGAAACCGGTACTCCCACCGGATATGGGGAATGGCATCCCAATACCCAAGGGCCTTGCCAAACTTGGGGGACAGCAAGGTGCTGGTGAGCCCCGATGCGGTAAGGGCTGTGATCTCCGCCCAGGCGTTGACCCGCCACCAGAACCATCGGATCACGATGACGATGCCGTACCCGGCTGTGATCATGGACATATAATACCAGGCATCGGCCACGGAATCGAGGTTATAGGCCACCAGCACCGCCACAAGGAGCATCAGCACCGTACTCACCTGGGAGGCACGCACATAGTGTTTCTCGGAGGCCCCCTTGACCATGAACCGGCGGTAGATGTCGTTGACCATGTACGAGGCGCCGTAGTTGATGTGGGTGTCCACCGTGGACATGAAGGCCGCCATGAGAGAGGCCATCATCAGCCCCAGCACCCCGGAAGGTAGCAGGGTGGTCAGCAGCATGGCATAGCCCGTCTCAGGGCTTGCGGCATCGGGAAAGGCGATGAGGGACACCATGGCGGCAAAAATCATGGGCCAGTAGTTGAACCCGAAGGCCAGCACCGCAAAAAAAAGGGTGGCCTTGGAGGCATCCTGCTCGCTTTTTGAGGCGATGATCCGCTGGGTGATGGCAGGGGGCGGGTTGCCCCACCACTTCAGGGTCATGAACACCACAAAGGTGACAAAAAACGGGGTCCCCACCTCCGGGAGGAAGGAGAGGCGAAGCCCGGCGTCTGCGGCGCCGTATTTTTCCGTGAACCCGGCCACCACCTGGTCGATGCCGCCGATGTACCGCCAGGCATAAAAGGCCAGGAGAAAGGAGCCCACGCTCCCGATAACAAACTGGATAAAGTCGGTGGCGGCAATCCCCCAGAGCCCGCTCATGGCCGTGTAGATCAAGGTGAAGAGCAGAAGCACGAAGAGCAAAAGATCCCGGTTGGCCCCCGGGACCACCACCTCGGAGAGGGTCCACACCGCCTTTAAAATCCATCCCAGGGTAATGGCGTTGGCAAACACCCCGAAGTAGAGCCCTTTAAAGGCCCTGAGCACCGCAGCCTGGGGCCCGGAGTACCGCAGCTCGATGAGCTCTGCCGTGGTGATGATGCGCGAGCGTCGCAACATGGCCGAAAAGAGAAAGGCGCCCAGGGTCCCTGCGCCGCCCAGGACGAAGGACCAGGCAAACCACACCCCCGGGATGCCGTTTTCGGCCACCAGGCCGGTGATGCCCAAAGGGGTGTCGATGGCAAAGGCCGAGGCCACCATGGAGACCCCGGCCAGCCACCAGGGAAAAGAACGGCCCGAGACAAAATAATCATCCACGCTCTTAAGGGCCCGACGTGAAAAATAGAGGCCCAGAGCCACGCTGAAAAACAGATAGCCCCCGACAATCGCCCAATCCAGCTGGGTCATAACACCTCCGTATGCAGTTGATAACAGTTCAGTCCCCACCCATATCAGACTTGGGGTAACGTGGCACGTGATTCCGGCAACGCGGGCTCGCACATGCTGAAGGGGTCACCCGGCAGGGCTGCAGCCCCCACAAAAAAACGGCCCCACCCGGAACATGTCCGAGCGGGGCCGTCGTCATCTTAAACTCACACAAAAAAGAAAACCCTAGGCGGCGGTTTTCTCCTTGAGCGCTTCGGGGCTCACAACGGAACCGAAGCTCTCTTTGAGGGACTCAAGCCCTTTTTTCTGCTCCTTCAGAACCTCGAAGAAACGGGCGGGGATGTCCTCTTCCTTGCCGTAGGCTTCGTTCTGCAGGTCGATACGGGCCATGATGTTGTCCACGTAAAGGGAGAACTGCTTGGTGTAGAGGTCCATGGGGTAGGGCTTGTCCAGAATATCGGCGAACAATGCCTTCAGGTCCTCGTACTCGGGGATGATGCCGATGGGGGTCTCGATGCCGCCCACCTCGCCGTTGAAACGGCGCTCAAGCCATGAGAGCCAGACCTTTACGTCCCGCTTCTCGCCCAGGAGCTTGGTGGACTCGCCGCCACGCGCCTTGTGGGTCAAAAAGTAGTTGAGACCGGCCATGAGGGGCCGCTTGCCGTCTGCGATGCGCTCGTTGGCCCAGAAGGTAAACTGCGCATCCATGTACTCGCCCAGGGCGCCGGGGATGAAAGGAGCGTTGGCCCAGGGGGCACGTTTCACACCCGTGGCTCCCACTTCGGTGGCGGTGGCGGCGGAGACGATGCAGGCGCCGATGGCCACACCGTGGTCGGAGTTCTTGGCAACCCATACGGGAGGCATGGTGTCGGCATCGCGACCGGAATAGGTGATGACGCTGGTCTCAACGCCGTTGGGGTCTTCGGAAGAGGGAGAGTAGTTGGCCAGGGAGCTGGCCACCAGGGTGGCACGGGAGTTGGGATGGGAGACAGGAACGGGCTTGCCCTTCTCATCCACCATGCCTGCTTTCCACTCGCCCTGGAAGTTGCGGCCGCTGACAGGTGCCTCTTCGCCGTTGCCGGTCCACTGGGGCTTGCCGTTTTCGTCGATGAGGACGTTGGACCAGATCACCTCGGTGCCCTCTTCGCGGAGCAGGGGCATCAGGCCGGGATCCCCTTCCTGGTTCACGTCTTCCACGATGCCGAAGATTCCGCTTTCCGGGTTGATGCTGCGGACGGTGCCGTCTTCGGCAATCCACATCTGGGCCAGGTCGTCCCCCACAAAGTGGTGACCGGCCATGGCCGTGGTGGTCTTGCCGCAACCGCTGGGGGCGGCACCCGCAAACCAGGTGGTCCGCTTGCCGGGGCCTTCGATGCCCGTGATGAACATGTGCTCGGAGAGCTCATTGCCACGGTTCTTTACCGCCTTGTCCACGGAGAAACGGTGGTTGCCCTTCTTCATCAGAAGGGTGTTGCCCGCGTAGGTGCAGTTGATGGAGTAGGTGGTCTGGTCGTTGCGGTCCATGTAAACACGGGCGTTGGGGAGGTCTTCGGAGCGGTTCAGGCCCTGGGAGTGGAGGTTGGTGTAGAAGTACCCCAGGCGATCCACCTCGTTGTCGAAATCGTTGAAACGGTTTCGATAGAGCATCTCCGCGCTGTGGGCCACATAAAAGGAGCTGGTGATCTGAAGGGAGGGGTTGGAGCCCAAAGCCCCCACGGGACCACGCATGTAAAGACCGACGATCATGGTCATGCCCTTCATGATCCCGCCCATCTTCGCCTTGACGTCGGCAAGGCCCTCGGTGCGATCGATGCGGTTGGCAAGGGAGCTTACCTTTTCATCCGGCTCGGCCAGGTAGAAGGTGCGGTCGGTGATGCGGCCCTGCTCCTCCTTGAGCTCGAAATGGATGGTGTGGTTCGGCATGGGGAGAGATTCCTCTTCCCCGTTGGCCAGGGCGCCCTCGCGCACAGCCTGTCCGTCCGCCTCGGATCCGGTGTTGATGAAAATGCTGTCCGGCGTGCAGAGTTTCGCAGCGTTGGCGATGGTCTTCACCACCTCCTCGGTGCGAATCTGTTTAAGTTTCGCCAGGGTCTCAGCGTCCATGCGAGCCTCGAGAAAGGCCACGGCCTCCTCAAGCGTCTCGATCCCCCCAATCATCTCTTTTGTCTGTGCCATGTTCATCCTGATCCTGAAAGTGTGATGACAACTCGAAGCCTCTTCGTCGCCGGGCAATACTTCACACCCGACCTTCTCATGCGCCCTTGTGCCGCAACCCCATGCGGATAATAAAGGCCTGAGAGGCTATCTTCGAGTCCTCATACGTTGGAATGTGAATACATCTTTAAAATGTGCGCGTTCTGTATTTTCTTCACCGGGGGCGGCAAACAACAACAGGTCACAAGGCCCCGAAACACCCCCCGGGCGAATCCGTGGCACCCGCCTTGTCCCTTATTCCGCATGCGCGAAAAAAGGAAAAAACGGCCCACCCTTCACCCGCGGGTTCAACGTTGTCCGGGCCATGTGTGCATCAGGGCCTGATCATCACCCCTTGCACTCAAACCGCTCCTGCATCGGCGTGTGCATGTCGATCCAGGTCAGCACCTTGTCAAATTCGTCTGCCACCTCTTTCAAAGCCCGGCCCCTGTGGCTGATCTCCCCTTTCTCTTCCATGGTCAGCTCCGCAAAGGTTTTCCCTTTGTCGGGGCAGTAGAAGAGCGGGTCGTAGCCAAAGCCGCCCTCACCGGAAGGCGCCTGGGCAATCACCCCGTCGCAGCGGCCTTCGTAGGTCAGAGCCTGCCCTGTGGGCATGGCGATGGAGAGAACACACTGAAACGCCGCCCTGCGATCCTCAACACCAGCCATCTGTTCCAGAAGCTTGGCGTTATTGGCTGCGTCATCGGCATCCTCTCCGGCATATCGGGCCGAATAGACCCCGGGCTCACCATTCAGGGCCTCCACCACCAGCCCCGAATCATCGGCAATGGCGGGGAAACCCAGAACACGAGCCGTAAAACTCGCCTTCTTATAGGCGTTGTCATCAAACGTGTCACCGTCCTCAACCACCTCGGCAATGGGCCCGAAGTCATCAAGGTTTTTAAGCGTTACCGGAAATCCTGAAAGCAGGGCCCGGATCTCTTCGGTCTTTCCTTTGTTCCGTGTGGCCAAAACAAGTATGACGGACTTATCCATGGAGCGTACCACCCTTCCCAGGCAACGGCGCTGGCCTTAAAACGGCGACACCGTTGCGTAAATATATGTTGACGGGCATCGCAAGCATCTGTTCCTTTAGAAAAAACAACGCCAAACGGCCCGATCTTAAACAATTTACACTTTCTATTAATGTATAAACCAAGGGCTTGTAAAGGCTTTTGGGGCATGAGATGCCAAGGTTTTCCAAGCCGAACATTTCCGCACTTTTTTACCTCTCCAAACGAACATCTTGTTCATTTTCGAACCGCCTTTTCAGCCCATCTGCACCGAAAAGAACACCGCCCAAATAGAGGGTGCCTCCATACTACAAAAAAAACATGCCAAAAAGCCCTCTTTTTATTGCGGCGGGTGATATTCAGGCCGCTCCATTCACCCGATTTACCCGGATCCGATCCCCCGAGCCCTTGACATTCGGGGCTATCACGTCTAAAAAAATGAAGATTTAACTTTAACGAGAACGTCAACACCCATCCATAAGGAATTTTGCCATGCACAAGCTTCTCACAGACAACCCGGGCCAGAAGATGCTCATGCTGGGCAACGAGGCCATTGCACGGGGCGCCATCGAAGCCGGCGTCGCGTTTACCGCCTCTTATCCCGGGACGCCATCGTCAGAGATTTCCCTCAACTTTTTTCAGATGTCGAAAGAGAGCGATCTCTATTTCGAGTACAGCATCAACGAAAAAGTCTCCGTGGAAGTGTCTGCGGCAGCGGCGAACTGCGGCGTTCGAAGCATGTGCGTGATGAAACATGTGGGGATGAACGTGGCGGCCGACGCGCTGTTGACCCTTGCCTACATCGGCGTCACCGGCGGCATGGTGATCTTAACCGCCGACGACCCCTTCATGTTCTCCAGCCAGAACGAGCAGGACAACCGCTACTACGGCAAGCTCGCCGGACTCCCCGTGCTGGAGCCCTCCTCCGTTGCCGAAGCCAAAGAGATGACCAAGCAGGCCTTTGAGCTCTCCGAAGCCCTGGGCGAGCCGGTGATCCTGCGTACCACCACCCGCATCAACCACTCCACCGGCGTGGTGGAACTGGGCGACATCACGGAGCGCAAGACCAAAGGGGACTTCATCAAGGACCCCATGCGTTGCGTCACCGTACCGGCCGTCTCCCGCGGTCTCCATGTCAAGCTCCTGGCCAACCTGGCCAAAGCCGAAGAGATCGCCTGCACCTCTCCGATGAACCGGGTGGACGGCGAAGGGACTTTAGGCATCATCGTCAACGGCGTCAGCTACAGCTACGTCAAAGACGGCCTCAAGGACCTGGGCGCCACAGACAAGGTAAAGGTCCTCCGGCTGGGCTTTTCCAACCCCCTTCCCAAGGAACTGGTCCTGGGCTTTATTAAAGGATGCGAAAAGGTCCTTGTGGTGGAAGAGGGCGAGCCCTTCATGGAAGAGGCGGTTAAAGCCGTGGCCCAGGAGAACGGCCTCACCCTGCCCATCTGCGGCAAAGGGGAGCACCTCTTCTCCCGCCTCTACGAGTTCGACCCCAAAATGGTCCGCAACATCATGGCCTCCTGCTTTGAGCTGGCCCCGGTCCCCAGCCAGAGCGTGGATACCTCCAACGTGCCTGAAATCCCCAACCGTCCGCCCAACCTCTGCGCCGGCTGTTCGCACCGGGCCACCTTCTACGCGGTGAAGCAGGCCACCCAGGGCATGGACGTCATATTCCCCTCGGATATCGGCTGCTACACCCTGGGCTTTATGCCTCCCCTCTCCACCGGGGACTTCGTGCTCTGCATGGGCGCCTCCACCAGCACCTCGGCTGGCTTTTCCACGGTAACGGACAAGAAGGTCATCTCCTTTGTCGGAGACTCCACCTTCTTCCACTCCGGCATCATGGGCCTGATGAACGCGGTGTTCAACAACCACAACTTCACCCTGGTGATCCTGGACAACCGCATCACCGGCATGACGGGCCACCAGCCCAACCCCGGCGTGGACATGGACGAGATGGGTTTTGAAGGATACAACTCCATCGACATCGAAGGGCTCGTGAAAGCCGCAGGCGTCAAGCACGTCTCCGTGGTCCGTCCCTACAACCTCAAGAAGAGCATCGCGGCCATCAAGGAAGCCGTTGAGTTTGAAGGGGTCTCGGTGGTCATCGCCAAGGAGAAGTGCACCCTCTACGCCAAGAGCCTCAAGCAGCTCACCGGCAAGAAATTCCAGGTAAACCCGGACAAGTGCAAAAACCACAGGGACTGCATCGACACCATCGCCTGTCCCGCCTTCACCACCGAAGGGGGACGGGTCCGGATCAACGAGGAGATGTGTGCCGGCTGCGCAATCTGTGCCCAGATCTGCCCCGAGAACGCCATCCTGCCCGTGAAAAAGTAGACACGGCGGCTCCATGAACGACACCGGCTCCGCCCGTTTCTCGACACAGGCCGGAGCCTTCGTCATAACCTTTTTTTAAACACAAGGTGACACCCATATGGATACCAAAAGACTGATCATCGTGGCGGTGGGCGGCCAGGGCAACCTCCTGGCATCCCGGGTTCTGGGCGAAGCGGCTCTGCTCCAGGGCATCCCCGTGCACATGAGCGAGATTCACGGCATGGCCCAAAGGGGCGGTGTGGTGGAATCCTCCATCGTCTTCGGCGATGCCGAAAGCACCATCATCTCAGACGGCGAAGCCGACGTCTTCGTCAGCTTCGAACCCTCCGAGGCCCTGCGCGCCCTGGGCCGATGCAAAAAAGAGACGGTGACCATCACCAACCTGTCTCCCCTGCCCCCCTTCACCGTGGCCATCGGCAAAGGGGTCTACCCGGAGATCGACAACGTCACCGAGCTTCTGGCCGAAAAGACCAAGCGCCTCATCGCCTTTGACGCCGTGAAGCTGGCCGAAGAGGCCGGAAACGTCCTCTCCGTAAACATGGTGCTCCTGGGCGCCCTCATCGAGACAGGCGTCCTGCCCGTCAATGCCGAGGCCATCCGTGAGGCCATCTCCACAAAGACCAAAAAAGCCTTTGTGGACGTGAACCTGAAAGCCTTTGAGCTCGGCTTTGCCGAGGCGGCAAAGCACTAAAGGCCCTGCGAATAACTCCGGCGCCAGCGAGTAACTCCGGCGCCGGAGCATTCCTTCCCGGCCCCCCCCCCAGAGAAAAAAAATCTCCGGCCATCGATTTCACGGCCAATGTGTGTCACCTTAATAGACATACGATACAGGCAGCACAGCAACCGCCACGTCATCCCAGGGTCTCAAACCACGAAACACCCCGGATCCATCACCCCGGAGGAGGCTCCGTCCATGATTCAAAAACGGATCACCACGTTCCTGCTGGGCATCCTTCTTGTGGTCGCCATCGGCACCTTCGGCTACTTCCTTATCTTTCACGGCCAGGAACGGTGGATCGACTGCCTGTACATGACGGTCATCTCCATCACCAGCGTGGGGTACGGAGAGATCCTGGATGTCTCCAGCAGCATTGCGGCCCAGATATTCACCATGGGCCTCATCACCTTCGGCATGGGGTTTATCCTCTATGCCATCAGCTCCATCACCGCCTTTCTCATCGAAGGAGAACTTTCCGGTGTCCGAAGGAGAAGACGCATGAACCGAGAGATCAATCGCCTCACCGGCCACATCATCCTGGTGGGGGGAGGAGAGACGCGGCGCGCCCTGGCCCATGAGCTGATCACCTGCGGGGAGCAGGTGGTGGTCATCGAGCAGGAGGGCGAAGCCCCTGCACCAAATTCTTCGGCGCATCCCTTCCTGTACATCGAAGGGGACCCCACCGATGACGTGAACCTCGAAAAGGCCGGCATCGGACGGGCCAAAGGGGTGGTCATCGCCCTGCCCCAGGACAAGGACAGCCTCTACGTCACCATGACGGCCCGCATGATGAACAAAAACCTGCGCATCGTCGCCCAGGTGAGCGACCCGAAAATCGCCCCCAAATTCACCATGGCAGGGGCCGACAGCATCGTCTCCCCCAACACCATCGGGGCCCTGCGCATGGCCTCGGAAATGGTCCGCCCGACCGCCGTGGACTTCCTCGACCAGATGCTCCGAAGCGAGCAGGGCCCCTTACGGATCCACGAGCTGCCCATCACCCCGGACTCCCCCATGGACGGCAGGCGTTTGTCCGAAACCGACCTGCGAAGGGAACACGACCTCCTGGTCCTGGGACTCAAAGACAAAGAGGCCATCCTCTTCAACCCCGATGCCGATACCCTCTTGACCTCGGGCATGACCCTGGTGGTCATGGGCAACATCGACGAAATCAAGCGCCTCCAGGCCAGGGTGAGCTGAGATGACGCGGCCATGGTTCGTCCTCCTGGTCGCTGCGCTCCTGTGCGCCCGGTGCGTCCCACCCGTCACGCACACCGCCCCCCTTGCGCCAACGGACACTGTGGAGATCCTTGAACCCCTCGAAGGGGCGATCTACCCCCGGGACATGGCCCCGCCCCTTTTTGAATGGAGGGGACCCGATCAAAACGAAACACCCTGGCTCCTGGAGATCCGCCTTCCCAAAGGCCCTCCACTCCGCCGGGAGGTACCAGCCTCCACCTGGCAGCCCGACCCGGGCCTGTGGGAACACATCAAACAAAAAGCCACCGGCGCCCCCGTAACCCTTTGCATCTCACGGACAGGCGGTCCATCCCACCCCGGCATTGCCCCTTCAACGCGGCGCTTTTTTATCTCCGACCATGCGGTGGAGGCCTCGATTCTCTACCGCCAGCTGCCCCTGCCCTACCAGATCTCCCAAAACTATCTCCGACGCATTACCTGGAAGCTGGGGGCAGTGGCCGACGGTTCCCCGCCCAAGACCGTCATGACCAACCAACCGGTCTGCAGCGGCTGCCACCAGACCAGCGCCGACGGACGCCTCCTTGCCATGGAGATGAATATCAAAGGAGACGGCGGTGCCCACTGGGTCAAGCCGGTTGCCAGCACCATGGAGGTCACCGAAACCGACACCATGAGCTGGAGCGACTACCCCACCCCCCCGTTCCTCCCGGACACCCGGGGCAGCTTTGCCAAGCTCTCCCCCACCGGACGGTTCATGGTGAGCCCGGTCAACGAGATCAGCTTCATGGTCCTCACCGGCGATGCGGCCTACTCCCAGCTCTTTTTCCCGACCTTCGGTTTTCTGGGGATCTACCACCGGCAGACAAAAACCTTTGCCCCCCTGAAAGGCGCCCAGGACTGGGACTATGCCCACACCGACCCCAGCTGGTACCCCGACGAATCCGCCCTGCTCTTTGCCCGGGCTGAAACAAAAAACGCCTACCACCCGGATTTAGGCAACATCCGCACCCTGACCTCAGCCCAGGGCATCCAGGCCCTCAACCAAACATTTCCCGTCCGGTTCGATATCTGCCGCCTGCCCTTTGAAGGCGGCAAAGGCGGCACGGCCACCCCCCTTCCGGGGGCCAGCCACAACGGCATGAGCAACTACTTTGCCCGGGTCTCACCCGACGGCAACTGGGTGGTCTTCACCCAGAGCCGAAGCGGGCTCATGCTCCAGCCGGACAGCACCCTTTATATCGTTCCGGCCGCCGGGGGAACGGCCCGGAAACTAACCTGCAACCGCCCCGGCATGAACTCCTGGCACGCCTGGTCCCCCAACGGCAGGTGGCTCGTCTTTGCATCCAAAAGCCGCACCATGACAACGGAGCTGTTTTTAACCCACATCGATGAGAACGGCACGGACTCACCGGCCATCCGGCTCCACCGCTTCAGCCACCCGACCATGGCCGCCAATATCCCCGAGTTCGTGCCGTTCAAACCGGAGGCCATCGATACCATAAGGTTGAAATAGCCTGCCATGGTTAAAGTGCGTGGAAAAGCCTGCCTCCGGCGGGTCGCTTTTTTGAAAAAAAGCTCCGCAAAAAACGCTCCTAATGCACCCGCACTTCGTCTTGCTCGCCTTAAAGGGCGAGCAAGACGAAGTGCGGGTGCGAAAAAGTCGACATTATTTCGGCGGAGCCTGCAAAGGTTTACTTAAGACCTGTTTGTCAAACTTTTTAAAAGTTTGGCCCCCGGCAGGGCCGCCGGAGGCATTTTTCCTTTTTTCACACCAGGGAGGGACCATGGGAAAACAGTGGATGGTGTTACTCTTGTGCTTCGGGCTATTTCTCATCGGCTGCGGCGTGCAGCAGGCCAGGGTATTCAACGACAAATACGGGCCGGAGCAGGTGGTCTCCCGGGTGGATGGGATGCCGGAGGAAGGGGTCACTTATTATGAAGACATCCAGCCCATTCTGGAAAAGCGGTGCAGCGCCTGCCACAGTTGCTACGATGCGCCGTGCCAGCTGAAGCTCACCTCCTTTGAAGGGCTGGACCGGGGCGCCACCTCGCTCATGGTGTACAACGCCTCCCGCATCACGGCCGACGAGCCCACCCGGCTGTTCGTCGACGCAGACACCACCGTCGGATGGCGGGAAAAGGGCTTCCACCCGGTGCTCAACGAGTGCACCCAGGAGCCTGCCGTCAACCGGGAGAACTCCGTCCTGGCAAGGATGCTGGCCTTAAAGAAGAAGAACCCCCAGCCCGAAGAGGAACTCCTGCCCCAGTCCTTTGACCTCTCCTTGGCCAAGGCCAACAACTGCGAACCCAGCGAATCCTTCGACAGCTTTGAGAAGCGCTACCCCCTGTGGGGCATGCCCTACGCCCTGCCCGGCCTCACCAAAGAGGAGCATGACGCCGTCTTGAAGTGGATCACCGACGGAGGGCTCAGCAAGGGGCATAAAAAAACCTCGCCGGAAGCAACCGAAATTGTCCGCCGCTGGGAGCTCTTTTTCAACGGCACCTCCCCAAGGGAGCAGCTGGTGAGCCGGTACATCTACGAACACCTCTTCATCGCCCATCTCCACTTCGAAGGGCTTCCCCACCGGGAATTCTACCGCCTGGTGCGCTCCGTCACCCCGCCCGGAGAGCCCGTGGAGGAGATCCCCAGCGTCCGGCCCTACGACGACCCGGGCATCAGCCCCTTTTATTACCGGTTGAAGCAGACCCCCGCCGTGGTGGTGAAGGACCACACGGTCTACCACCTGTCCGATGCGAAAATGGCGCGCTACAACGATCTTTTTTTTAAACCCGCCTACACGGTCCCAAGCCTGCCCTCCTACGCCCCGGACACAGCCGCCAATCCCCTGAAAGCCTTTGCCCGGATCCCGGCACGGTCCCGATACCGATTCCTCCTGGACGACGCCCACTTCTTTGTGAACGGATTTATCAAAGGGCCGGTCTGCAGGGGCCAGGTGGCGCTGAACGTCATCAACGATCACTTCTTTGTGGCCTTTTTCGACCCGGACAGGGACATGATCAGCAACGACTCCGACTTCCTCGCGGAGATGAGCCCCCTTCTGGCCCTGCCCGGGGAGCGGGAGAATACCCTCAACATCCCCAGCATCTGGTTCACCTACTCCCGCAACCAGAAAAAATACCTCAAGGCCAAAGACGACTATATCGACCGCCTCCACCCCGACCACATCGGCAACGACATCACCCACATCTGGGACGGGGACGGCGGCATCAACGACAACGCCCTGCTCACCGTGTTCCGCCACTTCGACAGCGCCACGGTCCTCAAGGGCCTGGTGGGCCAGGTCCCCAAAACCGCCTGGGTAGTGGATTTTCCCCTGCTGGAACGGATCCACTACCTGCTCGTGGCGGGCTTTGATGTCTACGGCAACGTAGGGCACCAGGCCGTCACCCGCCTCTACATGGACTTTCTCCGCATGGAAGGCGAAAACAACTTTTTAAGCTTCATGCCCAGCGACCTGCGCAAGGAAATGCGCGACGGCTGGTACCAGGGCACCAGCGCCGAGTTCAAGAACCACGTCGAAAACCCCTTGCTGGGCCTCTCCCGCGAAACAGGCATCACCTACCGAACCCTGACACCGAAAAACGAATTTTTTGAGCAGGTGCTGGCCCGTGTGGGGCCTGTCACCCCGCAACACGACCCTATCAACCGCTGCCTCACCAAGACCTGCAGCTCTGATGGAGACACCCCGGAGAGACAGGCCGTAGAAAAAGCCCTGCGCCGCATCACCGGCATCCAAGGGAAAAAGACCGAGGTGTTCCCGGATGTCTCCTTTCTCCGCGTGGTCACCCCACCGGACCATGACGACCTGGCCTACACCATCATCAAAAACAAAGCCCTGAGCAACAATTCCTTCATGTTCGGCGAAGAGAGACGCCGCCGCCCCGAAGACGACACCTTAAGCATCGTCCGCGGCCACGTGGGGAGCTACCCCAACGCCTTTGTACGCATCGGCGTGGACGAGGTGGACACCCTGGCGGACCGCTACCTCAAGGTGAAAGACGAGGTCACCTACTACCTCATGGCCCGGCGCCACGTGGTCCGCCGCACCAGCCCCGACTTCTGGGACGAATACGACTGGCACTGCCAAACCTTTTTAAACGCCCACCCCGTCGAAGGGGGCACCTTCGACCTCTACCGGTACATCCGCATCGCCGAAAAAGAGGACGGGACCCTGGTGGAGTGGTAAAAAAAGCCTTCTATGGTTAAAACCGGTCCAAAAGCCCTGCCTCCGGCGGCGAGGTGAGCCACCTCGAAAGCAGGTTGCGAATGCGTTTTCCCCCTCGTTCCTCGGGGAAAATCACATTCGCCTTTGATTCTGAAAGGAGTCACTCAGCGTGGCCCTAGCTGAAAAAATCCAGGCCGAAGGCGGCCTTGACTTTTCGGGCGGTCTCCTCGGTTTCTGCCCGCGCTTTCTCCGTGCCGGTGCGCAGAATCGCCATAAGCCCGGCCGGATCCGAGAGGAACCGGGCCCTGCGCGTGCGGATGGGGGCCAAAAGCCCCTGCAGGCACTCTGTCAGGAGGCATTTCAGCTTGCTGTCGGCCAGGCCGCCGCGTTGGTAGTCCTCTTTGAGCCTGGTCACAAGGGCTTCATCCGGGCAAAAGGCGTCAAGGTAGGTGAAGACCACGTTGCCCTCCACGGACCCGGGATCTTCGATGCGCAGATGGTTGGGGTCGGTGTACATCTTCTTCACGGCGCGCTCGATCTCGGCGTCGTCGCTGCCCAGGGTGATGGCATTGCCCAGGGACTTGGACATCTTCGCCTTGCCGTCCACTCCAGGCAGCCGGGACACCTTGCTGAGAAGAGGCCGGCACTCAACCAGCACCTCGCTTCCCGCAACCTGATTGACCTTGCGGACAACCTCATTTGTTAATTCAATCATGGGGAGCTGATCATCCCCGACGGGTACCAGGTCCGCCCGAAACGCCGTGATGTCTGCGGCCTGGCTGATGGGGTACGAAAGAAAACCCGCAGGGATGGACGCACCGAACTGCTTGCCGGCAATTTCCGCTTTCACGGTTGGGTTTCGCTGGAGACGGGAGACCGTCACGAGGTTGGCGTAGTACATGGTGAGCTCGGCCAGGGCAGGCAGCCCCGACTGAAGGCAGATCACGGTGCGCTCGGGGTCAATGCCCACGGCCAGGTAATCGGCCAGCACGTTGAGGATGTTGCCGGAGACCTTGGCAGGGGTGTGCCCGTTGTCCGTCAGGCCCTGCATGTCCGCGATGAGAATGGTCTGGGAAGAGGTGTCCTGCAGCGCGACGCGCTGCGTGAGGGAGCCGACATAATGGCCGAGATGAAGGGATCCGGTGGGGCGATCGCCCGTGAGGATTTTCTGAGACATGTGTGTTCTCCTTAGGTACGTTTAAAACCCACCGAAGGAGACGATTACACGCTTGTGTCTATTCACCCGTCGCCCTTCGGCGGCAAATGAATACAAAACAAGTCCATGTGCCGCTCCGTCAGGAGCGCCACCAGAACATGCGCGTCGTCACTGTCTGTGTCTCTGTGTTTTTCATATACGCGATCTACCACCCCTTCCGCAAAAGAACAACATAAAGCAAGCGGTCCGTTCTAAAAAGCGTGCCTCCGGCGGCGAGGTGAGCCACCTCGAAAGCATACTGCCCTTGCGCTTTGTCCCTCGTTCCTCGGGCCAAAACGCAAGGGCCTTCGGCTCGGGCTTCGCCCGACATGAACGCTGGTGGTTTATGCGAGCTACGATACAAGCGTTGAAGTCAGAGGATACGCGGCTTATCAGATTTAACAGGGATACCTCCGCAGCAAAAGGTGGGGCACCTTGAAACCCTATGGAGATTCGCTTGACTTTGACCGGAAGAACTCCGGCGGTAAGGGCTCCTCAGGAAAAATCACACTCGCCTTTCCTTCAGAGCTCATGAGGAGGCCTTCCACGGGCGAAGCCCGTAAGCAAATGTGGAGGGGCTTTAGCTCCGGAGCATTTGGAACCTGTGCTTACGCCCCGCCGTCGTTGTCAAACGAGGGTTTGCAGAGGATCTCACGGATTTTCATCTTGAAGAAATCGGCGGTGTTCACGGCGCGCAGGACCACGGCGGTATCGGCGCCTTTGCCGGAGCCACCCACGCAGATAACGTTCTCGCCGGTGCGGATGAGACCGGCGTCGGCGGCCATGAGGCTCACCTCAACGGCCACTTTGAGGCCGGCTCCGAAGAGCTTCAAGGTTTCTGCAATGACCTCGTCCACCTGGTAGGTGTTGAACCGCAGGCGCACGGCGCGCCCCATGCCGAAAAAGGTGTGGCCGCAGGTGAGGACCTTTACGCCGGAGGCTTCGAGCTGCGTCCGGGTGTCCGGGGCCAGCTCCTGGACATTGGGCCCTTTAAGGCCCGTGAAGTGGGTGACGGCAACCACATCAAACCCGTCAAGGATCTCTGCGGCCCGCTCCGCCGTGTACCCTCGGGTCGTGGCCAGAACGCAGGTTTTGATGCCCAGGGCCTCGCCTTTTTCTTTCACGCACCGCAAGACATCATCGGTGTTTGTTTTTCCGGGTTCTTTAAAAAGAATCATATTGCATCTTCCCGATTACGGCCCTTGCGGGTTGAGGTACCCCTGAGCCAGTCTGCGTAGAGGGCTTCCTGTTCGTCCAGGATATCACGAAGGACATCCATGGTGGTCAACGGGTTCATGAGGACGCTTCGCAGCACCACGACCTTGCCTTCGGGAAATCCGGGAAAGACGGTCTCCAGTTCAAGGACGGTGCGGGAAACAAAGCTGTTGCCCGCCTCCCTCTGTTCCTGCTGAAGGGCTCGGTTGACCTCGTTGAAATGTTCGTTGAGTTCAAGGATCCGCTCGGGGGAGGCCTGGGCCATCTCCTCCTGGAACGGGGCGGGACAGACGCGATAGGTGAGGATGTTGAGCTCCGGTCGGGTCACCAGCTGGAAGATGCCCCGACGCTCAATCTCTTCGGCAAAGCTTCGGGCCAGTTCGATGCCGTGGTCGATGAGCATGCCGTATCCCCGGCTGCCCATGATCTTAAAGGCGCTGTCCAAAATCAGGCAGTTTGCCTCCCGGGAACCGGAGAGGGTCTTGCTGCCCAGGTCCACGCTTCCTTTGCGAATGATGTAGTTGGCGTGATAAGCCACGGCGTCCAGGCTGGTGGGATCTTTGAAAAAGACCATGCCCGTACTCATGGGCATGTAAAACTGCTTGTGGCCGTCGATGGTGACGGAGTCGACCTGTTCGATGCCCTTTAAAAGGTGGGCGTAGGTCTCGCTCATGAGGGTGGGGCCACCCCAGGCCGCGTCGGCATGGAGGTAAATGCCCTCTTTCCGGCACAGGGCGCTGATCTCGGGGATGGGGTCCACGTTGCCGGTCTCGGTGGTGCCGGCAACGGTCACCACGGCGGCCACCCGGGTTCGTCCTTCCTTTTTAAAGCCCTCGATCATCTCGGCCAGGCGATCCACCCGCATGCGGTTGGTTCTGTCCACCGGAACAGGGATGATGTTGCCGTTGCCGATGCCCAGGATCCCCCCGCATTTGCGCAGGGAGTAGTGGCACCTTCGGGAGACAAGGATCACGCATCGGTCGATGTTGTGGGCGGCATAGGCGGCGGGCAGGCCCTCGACTTCGACGCCCTCAAAGGCCCCCACAGGCCCCAGCGCCCTGTTTCGGGCCACCCAGAGGGCGGTGAGGTTGGCCGTGGTGCCCCCTTCGGTGAAGGAGCCCAGGGAGGTGTGGGTGTTCTGGACATGCTCCCGGTAAAAAGCCTCATCCTTTTGATAGATGATGCGATGCACCTTGGCCACCACCTGCTTCTCCACCACGGAGAGCATTTTGGAGGTCTCCAGTTTGACCACGTTCTGGTTCAGGGCGGCCACGATGGCTTTGAGATGCACCATAAAATAGGGAATGGCTGCCGTCATGTGCCCCACAAAATAGGGCGAGGCCACGTTCACGGCGTGGGGCGCGATCTCTTCGAAGACTCCGCTGACCACATCGGCCAGGCGTTTTTCCGGCAGGCTGTTCATCACCGTGTCGGTGCACCGGTCGGAAATCTCCTTTAAGCTGACAGCCTCGGTGATCCCCACGTTCTGAATCAGAAAATCGTGGAGTTCAAACAGGATCTGCCGCATATGGTGAACCAGAACATCCCGTGTTTTTTCATCTTCCGGGCAGGTAAACACCCGAATCAGGTTGACCCACTCCTGCTTCATCCCGTCGCTTTTTTCTGCACTGACCTGCTCTTCCATGCCCCTTCTCAAACCCCCTGTATCCAGACCCAACCATCCATCATGATGGCATATATCCCGTTTACGGAAAAATAACAACGACGACCGAAAAAAAAGGGGGTTCCACCCCCTTTTCGCCCGAAAAAACCCGGAAAAACCACCTGGACCCGTGTCCCCGTTCCCCCGATGCGGTCCCGGCACCGGGGAGGCTAAAAGCAGGGCATGGCCGTGTATCGACTAAAATATGTGAATACAGGGGCAATCCGATGCCTCTTTCTTGACAACCTTTTCATTATAGCCTAAATTTTGCTGGCTCACAGCGGCATCCCCCCCGCCCAGTTTCCCCGCCACCGCAAACGGCCCGGGACACTCGGCATCCGGGCAAGGATTCCGCCCACCCCGTCAGGTGATCATTGCCGCCGACGGATGCACCTTAGAGACACAAGGGGCACGGCATCTGTGCCATGCAAAGGGACCTTTTTTTCACCATGACGGAAAACGGAAAAGGACAAACCGGGGTATTTCTTGCTGCGGGCGCCGCCACGCTGGTCATCGTGGTCCTGTTTTCCCTGTGGTCGGGCCCCGATGCCGCACCCCGGGAGACTGACCGCACCACCGTTCCGGCCAGACACTCAAGCCGCATCGAAGAGGAGAGTTTTTTCCTCTACTTTGCAGAGCGGGACGGCCGGTTCCTCACCTCCGAGGAACGCACCGTTTCTACAGCAAAGGACCCCTGGCAGCTGAGCCAGAAGATCATGGCCGCCCTCATCGACGGCCCTGACCGAGGCAGCGCCCGGACCCTGCCGGCGGAGACCCGCCTGCGGGCCCTGTACATCACCGAACCCAAGGTGGCGGTGGTGGACTTTTCCCGGGAAATCCGGGGGGAACCCCGCGGAGCTGCCTCCGAGCTGCTCACCGTCTATTCGGTGGTCAACTCCCTTTCGGTGAACATCCCGGAGATCGATGCCGTACGGATTCTCATTGAGGGCCAGCGGGCAGAGACCCTCTCCGGGCACATCGACATCTCCGAACCCCTCACCCCCGACATGCTCCTGGTGAGATAGCAAAACCGGCTAAGGGGATGCACCGAAAACCCGACACACGACACGTAACAGCCCCACGACCCGTTCCGGAGACCCGGCTGTGACACCATAAATTAAGGCATAAATTGACGGACCCCGGGTAGCCCCCGTTCCGCTTACAAAAAAAGATCGAAAAAAAAGTCGACATCACAGGTGCCCTGGAACATTCGACCGGGGCGAGCTGGTGATCGATCGCATCGATGGTGAACCCCACCACCCCTTGCCTGACTTTTTTCGAGGCCATCAGGAAAAACACGCAGACATGAAAAAGACCAAAATCGAACAGATACGAAACATCGGCATCATGGCCCACATCGATGCGGGAAAAACCACCGTGACCGAGCGCGTTCTCTATTATACCGGACGGTCCCACAAGATCGGCGAAGTCCACGACGGCGAAGCCACCATGGACTGGATGACCGACGAGCAGGAACGCGGCATCACCATCACCTCGGCGGTTACCACCTGCCAGTGGAAAAACAAGCAGATCCAGATCATCGACACCCCCGGCCACGTGGACTTCACCATTGAGGTGGAGCGCTCCCTGCGCGTTCTGGACGGTGCCATCGGCGTCTTCTGCGCCGTGGGCGGGGTTCAGCCCCAGTCCGAGACAGTCTGGCGCCAGGCCGACAAATACAATGTCCCCCGCATCGCCTTCATCAACAAGCTGGACCGCATCGGTGCCGACTTTAACGGTGCGGTGACCGCCATCCAGGAGAAACTGGGCGCCAACCCCGTGATCATTCAGCTCCCCGTAGGGGCCGAAGAGTCCTTCCAGGGCGTCATCGACCTCATCGGCATGCAGATGATCGCCTGGAACGACGACTCCCTGGGTGCGGAGTTCGAAACCGGCCCCATCCCCGAGGCCATGGTCGACGATGCCGAAGCCGCCCGGGATGCCATGATCGAGGCCCTCTCGGACGTAGACGAAGAGATCATGGAGGCCTACCTGGCCGAAGAGACCGTCACCAATGATCAGATCAAGGCAGCCCTGCGCAAAGGGACCATCGATCTGTCCATCGTCCCCGTCCTCTGCGGCACGGCCCTCCGGAACAAAGGCATCCAGCCCCTGCTCGACGCCATCTGCGACTACCTGCCCAGCCCCGTGGACATCCCGTCCGCCCACGGCATCAACCCCACCACCGGTGAGACTGTCACCTTTGAGCAGAAGGTCAAAGAGCCCCTCTCCGCACTGGTTTTCAAGGTTTCCATGATCGAGGGACGTAAGCTCTCCTTTGCCCGGATCTACAGCGGCAAGCTCATCGCCGGCAGCGAGGTCTACAACCCCCTCTTGAAAAAGAAAGAGAAGCTCTCCCGTATCCTCCAGATGCACGCCAACAGAAAAGAGCGCGTCACCGAGGCCGGCCCGGGAAGCATCGTGGGCATCGTGGGCCTCAAGGACACCTCCACCGGGGACACCCTCTGCAACGCCGACAACCAGGTCATCCTGGAACGTATCGACACCTACGAGCCGGTTATCTCCATCGCCGTGGAGCCCAAGACCCACGCCGACCAGGACAAACTGGACACGGTCCTGGCCAAGTTCACCACCGAGGACCCGACCCTTAAGGTCCGCACCGACGAGGACACCGGCCAGACCATCCTCTCCGGCATGGGCGAGCTGCACCTGGAGATCATCATCAGCCGCATGCAGCGTGAGTTCAACACCGACGTCAACGTGGGCAAACCCCAGGTGGTCTACCGCGAAAGCATCACCAACGAATCCTCTGCCACGGCAACCTTCGACCGTGAGATGGCGGGCCAGAACCACTACGGCCAGGTCTCCCTCACCCTCAAGCCCCTCTCCCTGGGCGAAGGCAACCGGTTTGTCAGCACCCTCACCGAAGAGGAGCTGCAACCCCAGTTCAGTGCCGCCATCGAAAAAGGCGTCATGGACGCCCTGGACAGCGGGACCCTTCTGGGCTACCCCGTGGTGGACGTGGAAGCCACGGTCACAGGGGTCGACACGCGGGAAGGACACGCCACCGAGCTGGCCTTCTCCGTCAGCGCCTCCATGGCCATGCGAGAGGCCCTGTCAAACGGAGCCCCCTTCCTCCTGGAGCCGGTGATGGCCGTTGAGGTCTTTGTCCCCGACGACTTCATGGGCGAAGTCATCGGCGACCTCAACTCCCGTGGCGGCAAGATCGAGGCCATCAACCCCAACGCGGGCATCCAGGAGATCAACGCGGCCGTGGCTCTGTCCCGGATGTTCGGCTACTCCACCGCCCTTCGCTCCGCCACACAGGGCCGGGGTAACTTCACCATGAAGTTCTCCCACTTCGACCGCGCCGTGGACAAATAACGGGTCGCCACACGGCACCCACCCGCATAAAATAAAAAGGGCCGCTTCCCCATGGGAAAGCGGCCCTTTTGCTTTTGGTTCCATTCAGCTCAGAAAAGCTGGTTACGAATGCGCTTCGCCCCTCGTTCCTCGGGTCAAAGCACATCCGTATGTGGCTCATCGTACAATTGAGTTATGCCGTTAAAACCTGTTTGTCAAACGTTTCAAAAACTTGCCCCCGGCAGTGCCGCCGGAGGCTTGTTTCAGCTGAATCGTTACTTCGCTTTTAACCTTTCGCCTTTTCTCCTTCTTCATCAGGCACCGGCTCCTCGGCCTTCTCTTTCTTCTTCTTTTTCTTGCCCGTAATCGACACAAGGGCCTTTTCCACTTCCTTGCGGGAGACGTCGTCAGGCGCCATCTCCTTTGCGCGCTTCAGCTGGAACACGGCGTTGCGAAGATCCCCTGAAGCCCGATAGGAGAGGCCGAGGTGGTAGGCGGACTCATAGGCTTTGCCCAGTTTGGCATAGGCATTGCCCAGGTCGTAATGGGCCCGGGCCCCGGGACCGTAATCCCTTGCCAGGGGCAGGAGGCGGTCCACCGCCCCGTCGTGGTCCCCCTCTTCAATAAGGAGGCGCCCCATCCAGAGGTTGCTTTCAAAATCATCGGGATCCATGCTCAGGGCGCCCTCCAGCAGGCGGCGGGACTCCGCAAGCTTGCCCTGATGAAAATAGATCCAACCCAGCCCCTTGAGGGCATCCTTGTCAAAGGCTCGTTTTTCAAGGACCCGCCGCATGTGAGCGGCTGCCTTGTCGTATTTCCCCATGCGATCCATGAGAAGGGCCAGGCCGTATTCGGTGTACAAGGGGGCATCTCCCCGTTCCATGGCGTTGAGAAACCGTTCTTCCGCCTGGTCCACCGGGGTGTACAGAGCCGTGAGCCGCGCCTTGATCTTCAGAAACTCCGACTGGTCGATGACCTTCCTTCGGGCGTCGAGTTCCTCTTTATGAGCCTCGATCCAGTTGCCGATATAGACAAGCCGGTCCTCCAGGGCGGGGTGGGTGGTGAGGTAGGTGGGGATCTCGGAGGGCCCGAACCACTGCTTGGAGCGGATGGTCTTAAGGGCCGTCAGCATCTCTTCGCCCCCGTAACCGGCCTCCATCATATACGTCATGCCCACCTGGTCGGCCTGCATTTCGTCCTCACGGCTGTAGGCAAGGGCAGCGCTCTGGGAGCCCGCCAGGGACCCCAGGGTCAGGGCTCCGGCGGCCTCGGAATTCCCCCCGGCCACCCCCACGAGGATACCGGCTGCCACACCGGCCAGGGTTCCCAGGCCGATCTTCTTGGAGCGCTCGATGCGATCGGAAATATGCCGGCTGTAGACATGGGAGATTTCGTGGGCCACGATGCCCGCCAGGGACTCTTCCGAGGGGAGGCCCTGGATCAGCCCGCTGTGAAAGAACACGTGCCCCCCGGGCCCTGCAAAGGCATTGTACACGTCGCTTTGCACCACATAAAAATGGTACTTGAAGTGCTGCTCCGGAAAAGCCGAGAGAATGCGGTTCCCCAAGGTGTTGATGTAGTCGTTGACCACGGGATCATCCACAATAGGATACTGGGCACGTATCATCCGGATAAATTCTCCGGCCACTTCGCTCTCCTCGCGAATGGTGATGGCCGAGGCCACCTGACCGCAGAGAAACACACACATTATCGCCATGGAGACAGCCCGTATAAACGGTCGTCTTCGTTTTTTCATGCACACCTCACATTGCGCTCGTTCCATGCCGGCCGGAAGGCCCCGTCGGGGCCAGTCATCCGCGGCAGGTTTCCTTTAAAATGTCATACCTTGCGCCATGCGCCCTGTCTGTGATGCAGTGCACACCGGCGATCCTTCGACCCCGGCCCACACCACAGCCAGCTTACTTTAGCACACCCCCCACCGCCCCACAACCGGCCCCCGGGGCCACACGGCAAGACCCCGCAGGTCAGCCGCGCCCACCCCACAAGGAACTAACACCCCAATTATACAAGCAATACCTGCGCAACCGTTTTTTGCTCATTTTCTTTGCAAAACCCCTTTTTTATGCTAATCTCCTCGACCATGGCACAGATTATCTGCATAGCAAACCAGAAAGGCGGCGTGGGTAAAACCACCACATCCATCAACCTGGCGACGGCCTTGGCCAAGATCGGGAAACGCACTCTCCTTGTGGACTGCGACCCCCAGGCCAATGCCACCACCGGCATCGGAATCGACAAAACAGCCCTCCGGCAAAACCTTTACCACGGGCTCATCGGTGACGTCGACGCCATGGAACTGGTTCACACCACGGCCGTGGAAGGACTTTCCGTTATTCCGGCCCGGGTGGAGCTCATCGGCTTCGAGGTGGAGATGATGGCCCATGACGGCCGGGAGCTGGTGATGCGCGAGCTTTTGGACGAGGTGAAAGAGGCCTTTGATTACATCGTCATCGACTGCCCCCCCTCCTTGAGCCTGCTCACCCTCAACGCCATGGCGTCTGCCGACTCCATTCTGGTGCCCCTGCAGAGTGAATTTTATGCCCTGGAAGGGCTCACACAGCTCATCGACACGGTGAAACGCATCAAGGCCAGCTTGAATCCGCGCCTTCGCATCAGCGGGATCCTTCTCACCATGTTCGACCGCCGCACCAACCTCTCCTTTCAGGTGGCGGAGGAAGCTGAGAAACACTTCAACGACCTGGTCTTCACCACACGTATCCCGCGGAGCGTCCGGCTCTCCGAAGCGCCGAGTTACGGCGAACCCATCTTTCTGTACGACCCCTCCTCCGTGGGAGCCAAGAGTTACATGGCCCTGGCCAAAGAGGTGGTCGAGCGGTGATGACACCGTAAGCACCGACGCTTCCCGAGACGCCTTGACGTGATGTGTGTGGCACCATGAACCGTCACGAAAGCGCCCTTCCACCGCCGGCCCATGGCCGGACCCGTCGGACGGAACGCCCCGTCCACCATTTCAGACACATGGCACCCGATTGCGGCAAGGCCCCATGCCGGACCTTGCCCGCCTTTTTGACCGGGGCCTTGAGCAGGCCCTGCTGCACAACGCCGCAGCAGGACCCATAACCTTCACCAAGAGAGACGGTGACCAAAAAGCCATGACCACAACCGCCAAATCACGAAAAAAAAAGGGCCTGGGCCGGGGACTCTCCGCCCTGATCCCGGAAAGCAGCCTGCAACTTGACGCGTCCACGGAATCGTCCCAGGAATTTTTTCGCTGCGACATCCACCGCATCAGCCCCAACCGGTACCAGCCCCGGCACACCTTTTCCGATGAAGAGCTCTCAGAGCTTGCCGACTCCATCCGGGAGCAAGGCATCATCCAGCCCCTGGTGGTCCGTGCCGCGGAATCCGGTGCCTATGAACTGGTGGCCGGAGAGAGGCGCCTGCGCGCCGCAAGGCTTGCAGAGCTTGAAACAGTGCCCGTGGTGGTCCGCGAAGTCTCCGATGCCAAGCTCCTGGAGCTGGCCATCGTGGAGAACATCCAACGCGAAAACTTAAACCCCATCGAAGAGGCCGACGCCTATCACCGCCTCATGGAGCTCTTCTCCCTCACCCAGGAAGAGATGGCCGCCAAGGTGGGCAAAAGCCGCCCGGCTGTTGCCAACTTCCTTCGCCTTCGCCAGCTCCCCCCGGAGATCAAGGCCTGCATCCGGGACGGCCGCCTCAGCATGGGCCACGCCCGGGCCCTTCTGGGCACGGACAACCCCCTCACCCAGAAAGAGGCCTTTCGCACCGTCCTTGAAAAAGCCCTCTCCGTCAGGCAAACCGAGGAGCTGGTACGCCGTCTCAAGGCCGACAGCAAAACCCATGAAAAAGAGCCCGAGGTCCCTTCCGCGTACCAACTTCAGCTCGACACCATTGCCGAGCGCCTGAGCCACCGGTTCGGCAACCGGGTCCAGATCAGCAAGCGGGGAAAAAAGGGACGACTTGAAATCGAATTTTACGGAGATGAGGATTTCAACCGACTCCTCACCCTTCTGGAACCTGCATAAATGAAAATTATCATCGCCCGCACCGCCGGTTTTTGCATGGGCGTCCGCAGGGCCGTGGAAACGGCCCTGGACGCGTCCAACGGCCAGGACGGCCCCATCTGCACCTACGGCCCCCTGATCCACAACCCCCAGGTCCTGGACCTGTTAAAGGGCAAGGGAGTCCCGGCCATCTCCGATATCCCCGAGACAGGGGAAGGCACCGTGGTGATCCGCGCCCACGGGGTCCCGCCCGAGTCCAAAGAGGCCCTGAAAGACGCGGGGTTTTCCGTCATTGACTCCACCTGTCCCCGGGTGATCAAGGTCCAGCGCATCATCCACCGCTACGCCAAAAAAGGCCACCACGCCATCATCATCGGCGACCGGGACCACCCCGAAGTCATCGGGCTCAACGGCTACGCCTACGGCCTGGGCCATGTGGTGGAGACCCTTGAGGAAGCCAAGGCCCTTCCCGATTTTGAAAACGCCATCCTCGTGGCCCAGACCACCCAGAGCGTCCACTTTTACAACGAGGTCAAAGCCTGGGTCGGACGGACCCATCCCCACTACCTCACCTTCGACACCATCTGCGACTCCACGGAAAAGAGGCAGGCAGACATCCTGGCCATCGCCCAAAACGTTGACGCCGTGGTGGTGGTGGGCGGAAAAAGCAGCGGCAACACCCAGCGCCTGGCCGAGCTGGCCCGTGAATCAGGGAAACTCACCTTTCATATCGAGGACACCGACGAGCTGGACATCGACCAGCTCAAAAACTTGAAATCCGTTGCCATCACGGCCGGTGCCTCCACCCCCAACTGGATCATCAACAAGGTCTACCGGTTCATCGAAAGCGGCACGGCCAGCGAAAAGGCCTTCTTCGGCATCCCGGTGTCCGCCCTTAAAATGGCCCTGCTGCGCAGCAACGCCTACCTGGCCCTGGGCGCGGCCTTTCTCTCCTACGCCTGCTCCATGCTCCAGGGCATCGACGGCTGGCTGGTCTCTGCGGCCGTTGCCATGCTCTACGTCCTGTCCATGCACATTTTCAACCACCTCACGGCCATCTCCTCGGACCGGTACAACGACCCGGAGCGGGCCGATTTTTACGACCGGAACAAGTGGCCCCTGGCGGGATTTGCCTTCACCGGCGGCGGCGTGGGCCTGCTGCTGGCCTACAGCCAGGGCCTCTTTGCCTTTCTCGTGCTGCTTACCATGAGCCTGGCCGGGCTCTCCTACAACGCCCCGGTGATCCCCAAACGTTTTTTTGAGGGCCGATACCGGTGCCTGCGGGACATCCCCGGCTCAAAAACCATCCTCATCACCCTGGCATGGGGCACGGTCACCGCCCTGCTCCCGGCCCTCACCAGCGCAAACGGCTTTGCCCTCTCCACACTTCCGGCCCTGGTCCTGGCCTGCGGCATGGTCTTTGCCAGGACGGTCTTCTTCGATATCCTCGACATGCAGGGGGACCGCATCGTGGGCCAGGAGACCTTTCCCATCATCCTGGGCGACAAAAAGACCATACGGCTCCTAAAAAACCTTCTCGTCACCCTGGCCGTGATGCTGCCGGTCACCAGCGCCTTCGGTATCTTCTCAAGCCTGGGCCTCATCCTCTGGGTCTGTCCCGTGCTGATGTTCGTCCTGCTCATCGCCTATCAGAATCACTTGGTCCTGGCAGGGGTGCAGCTTGAGCTCCTCATCGAAAGCCACCTCGTCCTGGCAGGGATCCTGGCCCTCACCTGGAGCCTCTGCATCCGGTAAACACGTGACTCAGGCGCCCCCAAACAAAAACGGGCCACCACCGATTCCGACGAATCGCTGGTGGCCCGTTTTGGTTTGCCCGACAGCCCTCATGCGATGAGGCGCACATACAGGTCGCACAAAAAGCAAATCCACAAGTTTCAAAAAAAATGCCGCTATGATTTGACCCGGGGAACAAGGGTTAAATCACAGCGGCAATGCGCTTTCAAGGTGGCTCACCTTGCCGCCGAAGGCATCGCTTTTTCTATGTTTACATTTGCCCCGGTCCTTACCTCTGCCAGACCACGCTGAGTTGATAGCCTTCTCGGAACTCGGGCGTTTCCCAGGCGATGCCCGCCACCGCCTCGCCGTTGTGGCAGATGCCGCGATTTAGAATCTCCACCTTTTTAAGGCTCTCGTGAAAGCCCTTGGCGATGTATTTAAGGTACGCCTCCTTGAGGGTCCAGCGCCGGTACCATTCGGCATCCGAGGCCCCGTCAAGCTCTGCGATCTCCCGGGGGGTAAAGGCCACCCGGGCCACGTGGGGCATCCGTCCTGCCTCCACCTGTTCCAGGTCCACGGCCACGCGGCAGCCTTTTCGGGTGGAGACCACGGCCACGGCATGGTCTCCTGAGTGACTGATGGAGATGGGGGTGGCCTTGTTCCCGGCAAGAAAAGGGGCCCCTTCGGGCTCGGTATCCACGGTCACGCCCCGGGGCGACACACCAAGGACCTCGGCCACGGCCTGCTTCACGGCCAGGCGGCCGCACAGCCACTCCGCCTGTTTTTTCAACACGCGAAAGCCTGACGCACGCTCGGTCTCCGCTGCCGTGAACAGCGCCTCAAGGCCTGGCACCGCCATGAGATCCACGCCGGGAAGCCCCCGCTTGCCCGCGGGAAATTCGGGTAGAAAGCCCCCCATAAAGGCGGCAATGTCCACATCGGCAAGCACCATGCCTCCGTTAAGCCGGGAGATGCTCACCATCTGTTCAAGGGAAATGTTCACGTCTCATGACTCCTGTGGTTGCGGTTCGTGCCAGGGGATAAGAGCCGCCCATCGGCGGTCTGTCACCGGGCAGGGCATGGTGCCATGTTTCCCTGTGGTTGTCAAAACCCCGGCCCGGCAAGGCACCGATTCGGAAAAACGGGCCAAAAGGCGAACAAAAATAGGAAATCGGGCCACACCGCCATTCCCTCCATGGTAACATTGACTTCCATATCGCCGTCATACCCGACATATCGCGATGCCACAGCCCGAATCCGCGACACCACAGCCCCGCGCCCTGCCGCCGAATTTTCTTCATGCAAACGAGACCTTATACCTACCACGCAAACAGGCCGGCAATCGGACACAGGCGTCAGGCGGGCCCATTATCGCCGACAATTACCCATTCCGGCCATTGACAAGTATTTGACACCCAAAGAACAATATTCTATAATTCCGCGACTTGAGTGATCAGGAGACATTTCGATCACCGGCAAGCCGCCTCCAGGACATCCCGCCCACGGGTCTCAAAAAGGGGTATCCCCACGGCCGTCTGTTCCGAGCGTTTTCAATACCCCCACAATGCTCGTCCCCCAGTGACGACCGACATTGTGATATCAAATGGTTTTACAGGGAGACGACACCATGATTCGAATAAACGAGCACTACACCAAACTCAAAGCGTCCTACCTCTTCTCGGATATCGCCAAGCGCGTCTCCGCCTTTCAGGAGGCACACCCTGAAAAGGATGTCATCAAACTCGGCATCGGGGATGTAACCCGCGCCCTTCCCACCGCCTGTGTGGAGGCCTTTCACAAGGCCGTGGACGACATGGCCACCGAAGCCGGTTTCCATGGTTACGGCCCGGAGCAGGGGTACGCCTTCCTCCGCGACGCCATCGCCGAAAACGATTTCAAGAGCCGGGGTGCCGACATCTCCCCCGATGAAATCTTTGTAAGCGACGGGGCCAAGTGCGACACCGGCAACATCCAGGAGATCTTCTCAGGGGACGCAACCATTGCCATCCCCGACCCCGTCTACCCGGTGTACCTGGACACCAACGTCATGGCCGGCCGCACCGGCGCCAACAACGACGGCCGCTACGAAGGGGTGGTCTACCTCGACTGCAGGGAAGAAAACGGCTTTATCCCCGCCCTCCCCGAAAAGCCCGTGGACCTCATCTACCTCTGCTTCCCCAACAACCCCACCGGCACCACCATCACCAAAGAGCAGCTCAAGGCCTGGGTGGATTACGCAAAGGAAAACCGCGCCATCATCCTTTATGATGCCGCCTACGAAGCCTTTGTCACCGACGAGAGCCTTCCCCGCTCCATTTATGAAGTGGAAGGTGCCAAAGAGGTGGCCATTGAATTCCGCAGCTTCTCCAAGACCGCAGGGTTCACCGGCACCCGGTGTGCCTTTACCGTGGTTCCCAAAGAGCTCAAGGCCTGGGACGCCGACGGAAACGCCCATTCAGTCCACGCCCTCTGGAACCGCCGCCACTGCACCAAGTTCAACGGGGTCTCCTACCCCGTCCAGAAGGCAGCGGCCGCCGTCTATTCCGAAGAAGGCAAGGCCCAGGTCAAGGGGCTGGTGGACTACTACCTGAACAACGCTGCCATCATCCGCAAAGAGATGGCCGCCCTGGGTTACGAGCTGGTGGGGGGTGACAACTCCCCGTACATCTGGATCAACGGAAAATGCGACTCCTGGGAATTTTTCGACCTGCTTCTCACCAAGGCGGGAGTCGTCTGCACCCCGGGGGCCGGTTTCGGCTCCTGCGGAAACGGTTTTATCCGCATCAGTGCCTTCAACAGCCTGGAAAATGTAGAAAAGGCCATGGCTCGAATTCGAGAGGCATTGAACTAATGCTCACGCCCCCGCGCCGCCAGCGGTGCGGGGGCCCACACAGGAGTCTCCTATGAATAGATGGCTTTTCCTGAGTATGGTTGTGCTCTTCACCGTTGCAATCGGTTGCAGCCAGCCCTCCGACAAGGAAACCACCGACACCAGGAAAAAAATCACCTTTGTCACCATCGGCACGGGTGACATCACCGGGGTCTACTACCCCACCGGTGGCGCCATCGCCAAAATCGTCAATAAAAAGCGGGAAGCGTACGGTATCCGAACCACCGTGGAGGCCACCATCGGCTCCGTATACAACGTCAACGCCATCATGACCGGTGACTTAGAGTTCGGCATTGTCCAGTCCGACCGACAATACCAGGCCATCAACGGCATGAAAGAGTGGGACGGGGATCCCCAGGCCGACCTGCGGGCCGTCTTCTCCATCCATCCGGAGTCCGTCACCCTCCTTGCCGCCGTGGACGCCGATATCAAAACCATCTCCGACCTCAAGGGAAAGCGGGTCAACATCGGCAACCCCGGCTCCGGCCAGAGGGGCAACGCCATCGACGCCCTGGAGGCCGCCGGCATCAACTGGCAGACCGACATCAAGGCCAAATCCGTGGAAGCAGCCAAAGCCCCCGGCCTCCTCCTGGACAAGGAGATCGACGCCTTCTTCTACACCGTTGGCCACCCCAGCAGCGCCTTCAAAGAGGCCACCTCAGGCCATCGCCCCACCCGATTTGTCGCCATCACCGAGACCGGCGAACTCATCCGAAAGTTTCCCTATTACGCCAAGTCCTACATTCCGGCCGGCCTCTACCCCGGCGCGGCCAACGAAGAGGACAACCCCACCTTCGGCGTAAAGGCCACCTTCTGCACCTCGGCCAAGATGCCCGATGAGGTGGTGTACGCCATCACCAAAGAGGTGTTCGAAAACTTCGAGGAGTTCAAGAGACTGCATCCGGCCTATCAGGTGATCACCAAAAAAAGCATGCTCGAAGGCCTCTCCGCCCCCTTGCACCCCGGTGCCGTCCGCTACTACAAAGAAGCGGGCCTGATGTAAGGACCAAGGCCTTTACCCCAGGGGTACCATGCCCCAGCAGCAGCTTCCGGGGCCAACGTTGACGGAAATGGCGGCTCCGGCCTCCACCATGTGGATGGTGTGGACCTCCTTTTCAAGGACGTTGGCCAGCTGGTTCCGGAGATAAAAGGCACTCGCCCCCGCGTCGCAATGACACACCCACACCTCCCAGGCCCCTTGCCCCTTCAGGCGATCGGCACAGGCGACCATCTCATCTAAGGTCCGGGTCATGCCCCGGACCTTTCGGACCAGGGCCAGGCGCCCCCCTTTCATCTCCAGAATGGGCTTGATATCGAGCATCCTGCCGAAAGCAGCAGACAGGGCCCCCAGTTTCCCGCCCTTCCGAAGCCATGCAAGGTCTTCCACGGTCACCTGATTCACCCCGACTGAAAAAGAGGCATCCAGCGCTTCCTTCATGCCCTCGATACGTCCGTGCTTTTTCAGGTACCGCACGGCCATGAGGGTATACATGGCCTGGCCGATGCTCACCGAACCGGTGTCAAACACCGTCACACGCTCGGCATCGGCCGGATCCAGAAGGGCAAGGGCGTTACCGGCGCATTCGTGGCAATTTGAAAGGTGGGCGGAGAGATGAAAGGAGAGCACCCGGTCATAACGGGCCAGAAGGGAGTCGTAGAGATCAGCGTACGCTGCCGGAGCCGCGGCACGGGTAACCACCTCGGCCCCCTGCTTCATGCGGCTCACCAGCTGGGCGGAGGTGATGGAGACGCCGTCCAGATAATCCACCCCGTCCACGACAACGTGCACAGGCACGCACCGTATCCCCAGTTTTTCGGTCACGCCCGCGGGAAAATCCGCAGTGGAATCTGTCACAATGGCTATTCTCTGTCCCATGGGTCTCCTGCGTCCGTCTCTTGGGGGGGTAAGGAACCAAAACATAGGAAGTGACACAAAAAAATCAGATGGCCATTCAGTTCAAAACAGCCCTCTATGGTTAAAGTGCATGGAAAAGCCTGCCTCCGGCGGCGAGGTGAGCCACCTCGAAAGCAGGTTGCGAATGCGCTTTCCCCTTCGTTCCTCAGGGAAAATCACATTCGCCTGTGGTTCAGATTAAACTGAATCTGTTTTTTCAAACCTGTTTATCAAACTTTTCAAAAGTTTGACCCCCGGCAGGGCCGCCGGAGGCATCTTTAACTTGGCTGCCTCCATGCATTCGCCATAGGGTTTCAAGGTGCCCCCACCTTGGCCGCGGTCTTTTCTTTCCGGCTGTAACAGATCAGCGTCCCCGACGGGTCAATCCCGGGGCGCATGATCAGCACGCCCTTTCCCTCGCCATTGAGCCGGGCCAGGGGAATGTCCCCATCCCCAAGCTCATCCGCCTCCTTCTCCGTTAACCAGGCATGGCCCTTTTCCATGCGCCTCACCGCTTCGGTAATAAAAAACCCGTCGGAAAAGGCCACATGGGCCACGTTGTCGTTGCCGGTAAGAAGAGTCTCCTCGGCCCTGCGGGCCACCCCGCGATACACCCGCCCCGGAGCCATATGGGAAGCCGCCCGCAGGGCCACCAGCTCGTTCAGGGCGTTGTTCCGCGTCAGGGCCACCAGCCGGTCATACCCTTCCCGTGACGCCTCTTCATAGACGTCCGCGCTGAGCATATCGGCACACACGGTCTGGAACCCCTGATCCGTGGCCAGGGAGCAGGCATCCCGACGGGTCTCCAGAAAGGCCACGGGCACATGCCTGGACAACAACCGCGCAAACTCCCGGCTCATGGGGTTGGAGCCCACCAGGAGGATCCCGGTCTGCGCATGGGGCACCCGGACCTTCAACAGGGAGGCCAGGGGCCGGCACAGCACAGTGGCCACCACACCGGAAAAAAAGATGATGGCCATGGTCTGGTTGAGGATCACCTTCATCTCGTAAGGAAACCCGGGCAGCAGAAAGGCTGCATAGGAGGCCGTGGCCACCGCCACAATCCCCCGGGGGCCGATAACCCCCATGTACCATCGTTCCCGAAGGGTCACATCCGAGCCGGCCATGGCCAGGTGGACTGCCAGGGGCCGGACCACGGCCCCCAGGATAAAGGCCACGGCCAGCATGGTGGGCCAGAGGTGAATCAGCTCCATGGGGTTTACAAAGGCGGAGAGGAGCACAAACAGGGTGCTGATAAACAGGCTGGCGATCTGCTCCTTGAAATGCCGGATCCCCACCACGGCATCCCCGCACTTCAGGGAGAGGTACATACCGGCGACGACCACGGCCAGGGGGCCCGAGGATTCCACGATGCGCCCGGAAATGTAAAAAAGGGCCACGGCCCCACCAAAGGAGGCGATACCCGACAGGGCCGGGTCTTTCAGTTTCTCCAGCCATGCCACAATGTGTTTCAACAGCACGCCGCCCGCAAGGCCCACAAGGCTCCCCACAAAGGTCCCCAGAAGAAGGTGGGCAAAGACCCCGGCAGTGATCACCCCTCCCTTGGAGACCAGGATCAGCTCCAGGGCCAGGGCACTCACCATCACACCGATGACATCCCCCCAGAGGGACTCCCAGTTCAGAAGGATCTCCAGGCGCTGGTTCAGGGCCACGCTTTTTAAGATGGATCCGATGACCGTAGGGCCCGTCACCACGATAAGGGCGCCGAAAAAACCCGCAAAAAGCCAGGGCATGCCGGTGAGATAATGGCTGAGAAGGGCTGCGGCCCCTCCGGTAATGGGGATGGTGATGAACAGAAGGCGCCTGATGGCCTTTTTCTCCATGCGAAAGCCCTGGATGGAAAGGGAGAGCCCACCTTCAAAAAGAATGATGGCCACGGCTATCTCCACCATGGGGGCGATGCCCCCGCCGATGGCCTCCTCCGTCCGGATGAGGTTGAAACCGGCCGGGCCGAACACAAACCCGCAGACCAGGTAGAATACAATGGCCGGGATTTTATACGCCCTCGATATGATATAGGAAAACACCCCCAGGGCGATGGAAAGAGAAATGGTCTGAAGCGCATCGTGGGACATAACCACCCCTGACGTTACCGTGTGTGTATTTCTGATGAGATTGCGTAAGACAGGCGGGCAAGGCCGTACCGGGCCCTTGCGCCCGACCACCGAAGACACCGCCCATGGGACATGGACGGACAGGTTCGTAAACAATAGTCACTAAAAATATCATACGCCGCTTGGCGAATCCATCTCTTTTCTAGCCCAGCAGCCCCGCAAGCCGCTCCCGGATCAGGGCTTCGGCATCGGCCACGATGCGGCTCACAAGCTCCTCCACCGTGGGAATATCGTGGATAAGACCCGCCACCATTCCGGCTGTCCAGACCCCGGCGTCCAGGTCCCCGGTTTCATACACCATGGCCCCGCGCTTCCCGCTCACAAGGGGGGCCAGCTCTTCGATGGTGGCGTCTCCCCGCTTCTCCAGGGCCACCACCTCCTCGGCCACCTTGTTTTTATAAATGCGGGCGGTGTTGTTGAAGGTCCTCAGGATCAGGGCAGTCTGGCGCTCGTCGGCATCCACCAGGGCCTGCTTCACGTTCTCGTGGATCGCCGCCTCCCGGGTGGCCAGAAACCGGGTGCCCATGTTCACGGCGTCAGCCCCCAGGGCCAGGGCCGCGGCCAGGCCACGCCCGTCCCCGTACCCACCTGAGGCGATGATGGGGATGGAAAGGGCATCGGCGGCCAGGGGCAAGAGCACCAGGGCCGGAATGTCGTCTTCCCCGGGGTGACCGGCACACTCAAATCCGTCCACGCTCACCGCCGCACACCCCAGCTTTTCGGCTTTCAGGGCATGACGCACCGAGGTACACTTGTGAATCACCTTGATGCCGGCGTCTTTGAACAGGGGCATGAAGGGCTCAGGGCTGCGACCGGCCGTCTCCACGATGGTGATGCCCGCATCCACCATCACCTGCACATAGTCCTCATAGGAGACCGGCTTCAAGGTAGGCAGCAGGGTCAGGTTCACCCCGAAGGGTTTGGCCGTAAGGCTCCTGACAACGGAGATCTCTTCGGCCAGGGCCCCTGGGGTCCCATGGGTCAGGGCAGTGATGATCCCCAGCCCCCCGGCCTCGGATACGGCGGCCGCCAGACCTGCCCTCCCCACCCACTGCATTCCCCCTTCAATGACGGGGTGCTCGATTCCCAACAGATCCGTTATCCGTGTCTTCATAAAGGCCTCCTGTTCATCCTTGGATTCGAAACAACTATAAAACGAATATGGCCCACATGGCCTCCGGCGGCCCTGACGGGAGACAACCTTCTGAAAAGGTTACCAAACTATTTTTTACATTGAACGGTAAACGGGGAAGCGATTTGCCCCGATAACACGGAGAAAAGGGAAGGTTCCATCATCAATCCTTCGTTTCTTTTCAACTGTATACATAGTAAGATCTCAGGATCTGATGTCAATCATACCGCAAAGGTGATCCCGGGCACAGACATGATGCAGACCTTGTGATAGGGTCTCACGGCACCCTGAAGAGACTTTTTTATCATTTTTGTCCCGGAACAAGGCCATGCGTTGGGCCGTTCCGGCCATGATTTCGGCGGCCTCCCCTTGTGTCGGGGTGCGCGCCGGCGCCGACCTTAAAGTGCGTCCCCGAGGGGACCGACGCCCCATACATGTTGCCCGTGTCCCTGCCCCGTGCCGCCTTGACACCGCAGAGAGCGTCAACTAATCTATGGAATGCGACTGTTTAACACCACCCGCCATGACCCGGCGGATACCGACGATGCGCCTCCCCCCCGGCCCCATAGAGGGCACGGCAGCAAAGAAGGCACTGCGCGACGTCACGGAGGACCCATGATCAAAAAAACAGTGATGACCACCCTCGTCTTATTCCTGCTCCTGGTGCAGACGGCCGGAGCCGTGGGTACGGACACCGTGGAAGCCCTGCTTAAAGGAAAGCTTGATTTTATCTTCTTTACCCTGAAGCGAAACGATATTCCCATCGATGAGAAAAAAGCCCTCATCGTGGAAAATGTCTCCCCCATTTTCGACTTTTCCCTTATGGGCAAACTCACCCTTGGCAAAAAGAACTGGTCCGGCCTCACCAAAGATCAACGGAAAACCTTCATCCACACCTTCACCGAGGTGATGAAAAGCTCCTATTCGGACAAGCTCTCTTTGTATACCGATGAAGAGATCAAAATCCTCCCCGTGGAGAAGGCAAACTCCAAAAAAGTGATCATCCCCACGGAGCTCATCTCCAAAGAGAACCGGTACGCCATGAATTACAAATTCTACAAGTCCAAAAAGGGATGGAAAATATACGATATCGAGCTTCAGGGGGTCAGCATCGTCAAGACCTACCAGAGCCAGTTCAACCAGGTCCTCAACGAGGGGGGCTTTGACGAACTGATCACCAAACTCAACCACATCAAGGTCTGATGACCCGACACGCGCCCAAGGGCCCAGTCCCTTGGGCGCGCCGTTGCCGGGCAACGCCCTTCCCCACAGACAGACTTCCTGAAAAGGCCCGATTCCCATGGAGCGATTCAACCACCTCATCGAACGTGCGTACAGAAACACCCTCTTGAAATTCCCCGTCCTCACCCTGGTGCTGCTCTCAGCCCTCACCCTCTTCTTCGCCTATGAGATGAAAGATTTCCGTCTGGACGCCTCGGCCGAAACCCTGGTCCTGGACAACGATGAAGACTTGAACTATTTCCGCCAGCTCAGCGAGCGTTTCGGGCAGCAGGACTACCTGATCATCGCCTACAAACCCAAGGGGGACCTCTTCTCCGCCCCGGTTTACGAGGATCTGCAAGCCCTTAAAGCCGAGCTCTCCGAGGTGGGCCTGGTGGAATCGGTCCTCACCCTCCTGGACGTGCCCCTGCTGGAGAGCCCTCCCCTGCCCGTCAAAGAGTTGGCCGCCAACATACGGACCCTCACCTCCCCGGAAACCGACCAGGCCATGGCCCGGGAGGAGATCCTTCAGAGCCCCGTCTACAGGGACCTCCTCGTCAGCCCCGAAGGCACCATCACCTCCGTCATCATCAACCTCAAATACGACCACACCTACATGGAGCTGCTGGGCAAACGCGACGCCCTGAAAAACCTCTCCCGGGAGCGGGCCCTCACCCCGGATGAAAAAAACGCCCTGAAAAAGGCCGAGGCCACCTTCTGGCAGTACCGGGAAGAGGCCAGAAGCCTGCGGCACGACGACATCGCCGCCGTCCGTGCCATCATGGATACACACAGGGACAAGGCAGACCTCTTCCTCGGCGGGGTCTCCATGATCGCCGACGACCTCATCACCTTCATCAAAAACGACATCCTCCTCTTCGGCGGCGGCATGGCCCTTTTTCTCGTGGTCACCCTGGGCCTCATCTTCGGCCAGGTCCGGTGGATCATCCTGCCCATGCTCTGCTGCTTTGTTTCGGTGATCCATATGTCGGGCATCCTGGGATTCATGGGGTGGGAGGTGACCGTCATCTCCTCAAACTTCATCTCCCTGCAGCTCATCATCACCATGGCCATCGCCATCCACCTCATCGTGCGCCACCGGGAGCTCCACAAAGCCAACCCCCAGTGGAGCCAGAAGGACCTCACGGCCCGGGCCGCAGCCCTTATGGCCACCCCCTGCCTTTTTGCCACCCTCACCACCATTGCCGGTTTCAGCTCCCTCATCTCAAGCGACATCCTGCCCGTCATCACCTTCGGATGGATGATGAGCGCCGGCATCGTGGTCTCCCTGTGCGTCACCTTCATCCTCCTGCCCACCCTGCTGGTGCTGATGCCCAAGGGCCAGCCCCCCAAGCGCCTGACCCTGCGGTTTCCCCTGCCCGAAATCCTCGGCACCTTTACGGAAAAGCACGGCAAGGGGATCCTCGTGGCCTCGGCCCTGGCCCTGCTCTTCTGCCTCACCGGCATGATGCGCCTGGAGGTGGAGAACAGCTTCATCGACTACTTCAAAAAATCCACGGAAATCTATCAGGGCATGAAGCTCATCGACGACCACCTGGGCGGTACCACGCCCCTTGATGTGGTCATCACCTTTGACCAGCCCGAGCAGGCCCCGGCAGAAGACGTGGATGCCCCGGACGATGAGGAAGCCAACGGAGACTTTGCCGAGTTCGAAGAGTTCGAAGAGATTGAAACCGGGGACAAGTACTGGTTCACCCAGGACAAAGTCGCCCTGGTGGACAAGGTGCACACCTATCTGGACGCCTTGCCCGAGACCGGTAAGATCCTCTCTCTGGCCTCTTTGACCCGCATCGCCCAGAAGCTCAACGACGGCAAACCCCTGGACAACTTCGCCCTGGCCCTTCTCTACAGCGAGATCCCCGATCAGTACCGGGAGCTCCTCTTGAAACCCTACGTCTCCGTGGAGCACAACGAAGCCCACCTCTCCATCCGCATCAAAGACTCCGCACCGGACCTGCGGCGCGATGCCTTTCTTAAAGAGGTGAAAAAAGGCCTCATCGACGAGGTGGGGCTCAAACCCGACAACGTGAAACTCAACGGCATGCTGGTGCTCTACAACAACATGCTCCAAAGCCTCTTCTCCTCCCAGATCCTCACCCTGGGCATCGTGCTGGTGGCCCTGGCCGGGATGTTTCTCCTGCTCTTCCGCTCTCCTGTCATCGCCCTTATCGCCCTGCTCCCCAACGTTCTGTCCATCGGCGTGGTCCTGGGCCTCATGGGCTGGATCGGCATCCCCCTGGACATGATGACCATCACCATCGCCGCCATCAGCGTGGGCATCGCCGTGGACGACACCATCCACTACATCCACCGGTTCAAGTCCGAACTGGAAAAAGACGGGGATTACATGGCCACCCTGCACCGCTGCCACGGCTCCATCGGCCACGCCATGTACTTCACCTCCATTACCATCATCTCGGGCTTCTCCATCCTGGTCCTCTCCAACTTCATCCCGAGCATCCTCTTCGGGCTGCTCACCGGACTGGCCATGGCCATTGCCCTGATCTCATCCCTGACCCTCCTGCCCAAACTGATCCTCGTCCTCAAGCCCTTCGGCCGGGGGACCACCCCAGGGGAGGCCATGTAAAACCCTTACAAAAAAGATGCCTCCGGCGGCAAGGTGTGCCACCTTGAAAGCAGGTTGCGAATGCGCTTTCCCCTTCGTTCCTCAGGGAAAATCACATTCGCTATTGATTCAGATTAAACTGAGTCTGTCTTTAAAACCTGTTTATCAAACCTGTCGTTATAAGATCAGGCAAAAGTTTGGCTCCCGGCAGGGCCGCCGGAGGCATCTTTAACGTGGCTGCCGCCGGTGGCAAGGTGGGGGCACCTTGAAACCCTATGGCGAATGCATGGAGGCTACCATTCTGCAAGCGTTTTCGGAGCATTCGCGTGATGTGTGACATGTGGCAAACGTTTTTGCAGGAGAGGCCCATTTCATTCTTCTGGAAACACGATGAAGGGCATTTGGAGTTCCCTTGATCTTAACCGGAATAACCCCGGTGGCAAGGGTAGCAAAAAAACGCGAAAGCGAATTGCCCGTGTGCTTGCCCCGCCACCTCGTTGAAGCCCCCTGCTTTGATAAAAAAAAGCGCCCGGCAAAGGGGCCCAAAAGGTCCCTTTGCACCGGAAACATCCCCCCTGCGGCCTGAACCGGGTTATTTTCGAATATATTTTATGTAATAAAACCGCTTTTTTTTGGGCCAATCCCCGCTCCATCAACCCCCTGAAGTAACATCCCAAGCCCACGCATCATTTGGTTGTTCACGGCAATAGCCAATAATTCAAGGCTATCCGGTGATATATTCCCTCCTTTTCAAGCCGGGCGCCGTCTGGTACCTACACCTGTCGTTCAATTTTTCTTATGCTCAGCAAAAAAAATACTTATTAAAAAACAGCCACTCACTTATCATGAAACCATAGAGGATGCACTTGACACACACCGGGTTAAAAAGCCCGGCCAAGCCTGTCCCCGATCACCCAACACAACCGGTTATACCGATCCACCACCCATGAGGTGCCGCCATGCTGAAACAACTCCCCCTTGCACTCATCGTCCTTGTCTCCCTCACCTGCCCCACGGCCGACGCCGAAGCAACACAGATCCTCCGCATCGGCATGAGCGCCCCCCCGGAATCGGATCAGGGGATCTTCGCCCGCCGGTTCAAAACCATCGTGGAAAGCCTGTCCCGGGGCGAAATCCGCGTCTCTGTTTTTGCAGACAGCGCCTTCGGAAACGATCCGGACCTCCTGGACCACCTCCGATCCGGCAGCCTGGCCGCCGTTACCGTCTCCACGGGAAACGCGGTGGCCTCCGTGGAAGAGCTCGGCACCCTGGCCCTGCCCGGCCTGGTGGAGACCCATGAAGAGGCGGTCAAGGCCACCACAGGCAGCACCGGCAGCTACTGGAACGAGCTGTGCATGAAAAAAGGAAATGCCCGAATCCTTGGCTGGTCCTATTCCGGACCCCGCACTGTCTACGCCCCCGGCCCCCTGCCCCGCACCCCCGACCGGCTCCGGGACTTCGTGGTCTCGGCCACCTTCACCGAATGGGAGGCAGGCACCGCCACGACACGGGATTCCCTGGCCGCGTCTGCACACAAGGACGCCGTGCCCCTCTACCGCTATTACCGCATGCATCCCTTTGTCATCGGCGGAGCCGCATGGAGGCAGTTCTCCCCCGAACACCGGGACATCCTCGTCCAGGCCGGGCGCGAGGCCCAGCAGTACGCCATCCTCATGCAGGCCCTGAAACCCGTGGACAGACAGGGCGCCCTCACGCGCCCGGCACTCACCAACGCGCAACTCCAGAACCTGATCTGGCCGGAATTCTATGACCTTCTGGGGGGCAAGGGCCCCATCACCCGTGTTCTCGACGCCATTACCTGGCGCTGAAAAAGCATGCCTCCGGCGGCCAGGGAATGATCCCCTGGACCCCAGGTTGCGAATGCGCTTTCCCCTTCGTTCCCCAGGAAAAATCACATTCGCTATTGATCCAGAGTATACTGGATCTTTTTTCAAGCCTGTTTGTCAAAGCCAGCTTATAAAAATGGGCAAACGTTTCACCACCGGAGGCGGCTTTGCTACGAAGCCATCAATGGTCAACATATTGAAACGTTGCATAAACAGGTTCGCTTTGACTGTTATCCTACATATAAAAACTCGTACAAATCACCTGTAGTAAGCATTGACAATCCCTTCAACCATACATAGATTTACTCGTTCAGTGATGCCTCTCCGTAAGAGTTTTATCTCTCCGGCCCCGACACGCTGAAGCGACGTGACGAACAAATCAGTGCACCCCAAGGGCTTCCATGAAGGTTACCATGACACCACGATTTATCTCCCGATGCTCCCTTCTTCTCCTCATCCTGCTTGTGGTCTCTTTTTCCGCCAGCGATTCCGATGCCAGAAGGTCCCGAAAATCCTCCTACAAGAGGAGCTCCAAAAGCTGGTCCAAACCGGCCAGCCCCAGCAAAAAGGTGTGGGGCCAAAGGGATGGCGGCGGCATCTTCGGCAAGACAAAAAAATCATCAGGCTACTCCAAACCGGGTACCAAAAAGAAGGCAACCGCCACCAACACGCCCAAAAAGACCTCGGCCAGCGGCTACAGCAAACCCGGGTCCACGTCCACGCCCAAGAAAAAATTTGCCGGTACGTCTTCCTTTGACAAAAAGAACGCCACGGCCATGAAGAAAAAAAAGGCCGCCGCGTCCTACGCCGCCTACCAGAAGGAGACCGGTAAATTCAAACAGAAGAACGCGGCCACAAAGCCTTCTTCCTATGCCTCCAGTCCCATCTACCGAAAAACAAAAAAATACAGCGATTTTGACTACCGAACACACTATCAGCGCCGGGACAACTACTACCGCGGACGGGGCTGGACACCCCCGGGCTACGCCTACCGCGCCCGCTCTCGCTTCGGCATGTGGGACGCCATGGCCTGGTGGATGGTCCTGGATACCCTGGGGAGCCGAAACAGCTACGCCATGGCCTACCACCACGCCGACGACCCTGGATACCGGGAGTGGCGGCAGGAGGCCGACCGCATGGCCCGGGACGACGCCGTGCTGAAAGCCAAACTCACCGAGCTTGACGCCAAGGTGGCCACCCTTGAGGGCACCCCGGTCCAGCCCGACTACCTGCCCGACGGCATGCCCCCGGAGGTGGCCCTCTCCGCCGAGGCCATGGCGAAAAAAACCGTCGACAAACCCGTGTTCACCCTGGCCACGGCCTCACCCGGTGGAAACTATACAGCCTTCGGGAACCTCCTGAAACAGGGAGCCCCCACCGTTGACGTGAACATCCGCACCACCGCCGGCTCCATGGAGAACCTGCGCCTGCTGGCCACCCAAGAGGTGGACGCCGCCATCGTGCAGTCCGACGCCTTTGAGGTGTTCCGCCGCACTTCCCCCAAGACGCCTCTGGCAGCCTCCGAGCAGGTGGCCCTCTACCCGGAAGTGGTGCAGATGATCGCCAACCGGAAATCGGGTATCCAGACCGTTCAGGACATCGAACCCGACGGTGAACACATTCTCTACATCGGCCCCAGAGGGTCCGGCACCGCCATGACCTGGGAAGGCCTCTGCCTCCAGGACGACGGCTACCGGAAAATCCGAACCCGCAACGCAAGCTATGAAGAGGCCCTTGATCAGGTCATCAACAACCCCAATGCGGTGATGATGTTCGTCTCCGGCCTCAACTCAAGCCTCCTGGCCAAAGCCGAAGCCGTGGCCCGGAACACAAAAAAAATACGCCTCGTCCAGGTCGACGACTGGGACTTCAACGACGCCCGGGACCATAACTGGAACCGCATCTACCAGTTCGTCAACATCCCGTCCAAGACCTATCCGGGTCTTCAAAAAGGATTCATCCTGGGCAGCGACGTCGAGAGCATCGCCGTCTCCGCCGTCCTCGTGGTGCGCACGGACTGGGCCCGTCAATACGGCCCCGAAGCCATGGACGCCCTCTCCTACGCCATCATGGAGAGCAAACCTGTCATCCAGAGACGAACCAACGGGCTGACCCGTTAACACAAAGGAATCGTTTTGGGAGTATTCAATCTATTCAAAGCCGTGGCCGGAAAAAAGGTAGGCGAGGCAAGGGAGACGCTGACCAAGGGCAAAAAAGAGCCCATCGACACCTCCCTGCCCCTCCAGATTCACCTCGGCAGCAGTCTGGTTCTTGACCAGACGCCGTTTTTGATCCACGGAGAGGCCATCACCCAGCCGCAACCCGGGGCCGAGTCCCTCGTGTTTGCATACGGCCGCATTGATCTGGGGGAGTCGGTGGCACACCGGTTCTACCTGGAATCGGCCGCAGACCCCGAGGCAAAATCCGTGCTCCAGGTGGTGGAAGGTGACGGCATCGAAGAGTGCCGCCTCTTTGCGACCCTGGACGAGATCTACCCCGAATCCGCCGACGAGTGGGCCTTCTGGATCGGGGAAGAGGACGGCTACATCGGGCTTCCCGCCTTTGAAGACAAGCAGGGACGGCTCTACGACCGGGTCTGGGGCGACGGCGAGGGCCGCATGGCCCCCAACGAATTCACCGAAACCCTCTACCTCGATCGATTCGGCGAAAAGACCGCCTCGGTGGCCCACGCGTCCATGCTCTACGGACGCTGGATAGACGAAGAGAGCGAGATGGCCGAGTACATCCTGGCCTCCCGGGAAGAGCACACCGACGGTTCAGCCCTCATCCAGCTCTCCTCCGGCATTGATGTGATCCCCGAATCCATCACCGTTAAATACTAAACCAAAGGCGAATGTGATTTTTCCCGAGGAACGAGGGGAAAAGCGCGTTCGCAACCTGCTTTCAAGGTGGCACACCTTGCCGCCGGAGGCATGTCTTTGGGCCTGTTTATTTTGCAATTTAAACCTGACAGACAAGGAGTCATTCCATGGGTTTTTTCAGTTTTGTTTCATCTTTCGGCAAGAAAAAAAGCGAGAACATCGGCCAGAGCATTGTCCAGATTCTGGCATCCTGGGACCCTGAGACCGCCTCCAAGGCGGAGCTTGAGCAGATGGAAAATCGGCTCAACAAACTGGTCCAGGAGGTGGGAGAGGCCCGCCAGGTCTATAAGAAAGAGCAGGCCGAAGCCGACGCCATCAAGGCCCTTTACGAACAGCGCCTCAAGGCCGCCGAGATCCTCCAGACGCGCCTTGCAGAAGCCCCGGACAACGCCGACGCCGAAAAAGCCCTCACCGAGCTGGTACAGCTGCTGGAAGAGATGCAGCCTGAAATGGAAATCGAAGAGCAGGAAGCCGTGGAAGCCAAGGACTTCATGGAAGAGCTCGAAGAGGTGGCCTCCCTTTCCGCCGAAAAGCTGAAAACAGCCAAGAAGAGCCTGGAAAACGCGGTTCAGGACATGAAGCGCGCCAAGGTACGGGAAGAGCGGGCCAAAGACTCCGCAGAACGGGCCGCAAAGCTCGCCGGTCTGCGTGACGAGTCCGATCAGCTGGGAAGCGCCCTTTCGGCCATGCGCAAAAACGCCGACACCGCAAACGCCAAAGCCGAAGCCGCCCGCATGAAGGCCAAGCTCCTGGCACCGGGCAAAGCGGAAAAAGAGAACGACCTCATCGCCTCGGCCATGAAAGAGGCCGGCGGCAAGGCATCTGCCACCGACTCCATCGCCGACCGCCTGGCCGCGTTGAAAAAATAACACGGTGTGTCACACGTTTGTGAGCTGACATATCGCCATATCAACTCATGGGCTGACAGGAACCGAAAAAAAGGGGCGCTTCGTGGCTGTGCCACGGCGCCCCTGATCCCCTTGCCTGTTTCCCGTTTCGCTTTGCCCCCCATTCATGCAAAAGCCGCCTTGCCATGGCGGATGCCCACACCGCCAAACAGCGCCCTGCAACCGCCGCAACACACGAAGAGCCTTTACTTCAGACCTCAATCAAAGATATTCTTTAGCCTGTGATTTCAGGCCCATTTCACGTCACCCGGTCTTTCTTCCTTACACACGGTAGAACACAGGGAGCTGCCCCATGGACAATCACCCCACACCGCCCAAAGAGAATGAAGAGACGTTACAGGCCACGGCCCCCCCAAGGCCCCCTTCTCGCTTAAAAAGATGGCTGATTCGCCTCTCCGCCTTTCTCACCATTTCGGCCGTCGCCCACACCATCGGGGCCTGGACCTCCATCCACGCCATCATGGAGACGCGAACGGCCCAGGGGGCCGTGGCCTGGGCCGTCTCCCTCAACACCTTTCCCTATATGGCTGTGCCCCTCTACTGGGTTTTCGGCCGCAGCGAATTCCAGGGTTACACCACAGCCCGACACCGGGTGGACGAAGAACTCCTGGCCCTGGAGCCGGAGGTGGAAACAGCCGGAAACAGCTTCCTTGTGACGCCCAAAGACCCCCGGGGGAGCCACCGGGTCCTCACCCGCATGACCGAGCTGCCCATGACCACAGGCAACGACGTGGAGCTTCTTATTGACGGGGACCGGACCTTTGAGAACATCTTTGCCGGCATGGATGAGGCCAAAGAGTACATCCTCGTCCAGTTTTTCATCGTCAAAAATGACGGCCTGGGCCAGCGCCTCAGGGACAAAATGATCGAAAGGGCCCAGGCCGGTATCAAGGTCTTTTTCCTCTACGACGAAATCGGATGCCACGCCCTGCCCCGGGGCTACTTGAACGCCCTTCGCGATGCAGGGGTCGAGGTCTCGGCCTTCGGCACCACCCAGGGCCGGGGCAACCGCTTTCAGCTCAACTTCAGGAACCACCGCAAAATCGTGGTAACAGACGGCACAACCGCCTGGGTCGGCGGCCACAACGTGGGAGACCAGTACCTGGGCCTTTCCACCAAATTCGGGCACTGGCGGGACACCCACATCCGCATCGCGGGACCGGCCGTGCTGGCCGTGCAGCTCGCCTTCCTCGAAGACTGGTACTGGGCCACCCGCAATTTTGTGGAGCTCAACTGGATAGACGCCCTCAAACAGCGCGGAAACAAGGTGGTCCACATCATCCCCTCGTCTCCGGCCGACCCCCAGGAGACCACCGGCCTTCTGTTCCTGGAAGCCATCACCACGGCCAGGGAGCGGATCTGGATCGCCAGCCCCTACTTTGTCCCGGACGAAGGGATCATCGCCGCCCTGAAGCTCGCCGATTTACGGGGCGTGGAGGTAAAAATCCTCATCCCCGACGACCCGGACCACCAGCTCGTCTACCTCACGGCCTTCACCTTCCTGCGGGACCTTAAGGGCACGGACATCAAGATCTTCCGCTACCAGAAGGGGTTCCTCCACCAGAAGGTGATGCTCGTGGACCGCGACGCCGCCGTGGTGGGCACGGCCAACCTCGACAACCGCTCCTTCCGCCTCAACTTCGAGATCTCCGCCCTGGTGGTGGACGAGCCCTTTGCCGCCGAGGTGGAGGCCATGCTGAGGGAGGATTTTGCCCACTCCCGCATCATGAACCCCACGGAGCTGGACGAAAAACCCTTCTGGTTCCGATTCGCCGCCCGCACCGCGCGGCTCATGGCTCCGCTGCAGTAAGGCCTTTGGAAAACTATCGACCCGCATCGTCCCATCGTTTTTTTGCCAGGCCGAACCGTTTCAACTGGGCGTAAAGGGTGGAGCGTTTCACTCCCAGGATGCCTTCCGCCCGGGCAATGTTGCCTTCGGCAAGGGTAAGCACGTGCTTAAGGTACCTTCGCTGAAGCTCCTTGAGGGTGGGCAGGTCATCGTAGAGGGTGTGGGAGCACTCGCCTCCGGTCGGTGCCCCATGGCCCGTGGAGCACTCGGCGGGCTGGAGCATGAACTCAAGTGTTTCACCGTCTGAAAGGATGGTGGCTCGCTCCACTACCCCTTTGAGTTCCCGGATATTTCCGGGCCATGGGTAGCTTTCCAGCCCCTTAAGCTGGCCCGGGCTCAACTCGGGAAGCGCCTTGTTGTAGCGTTTCGAAAAGTGATCGAGAAAGATCCTCGCCAGGTAGGAGATGTCTTTGCCCCGTTTCCGCAAGGGGGGCAAGGTAAGGGGCACGACAAAAAGCCGGTAAAAAAGGTCCTCGCGAAAGCGTCCCTCCTTCACCTCCTTTGTCAAATCCCGGTTGGTGGCCGCCACCAGCCGAAATTTAGAATGAATCTCGCGGGTCCCCCCGACACGGGTGAACTTTCTGTCCTGCAGCACCCGCAGGAGTTTAACCTGAAGAGACAACGGAATCTCCCCCACCTCATCGATGAACAGGGTCCCCCCGTTGGCCATTTCAAAAAAGCCCGTCTTCTGCTTCACCGCCCCGGTAAACGCCCCCTTTTCATGGCCAAAAAGCTCACTTTCAAAAAGCGATTCCGCCATGCTGGCCAGATGCACCGGGATAAAGGCCCCGTCCCTTCCGCTGGCCTCGTGAATATACCTGGCAAACAACTCTTTGCCGACGCCCGTCTCCCCCAGGATCAGGATCGTGGCGTCGGTGACGGAGGCCTGGTTCGCCTGCTGCAGGATCGATTGCATCAGCTCACCGTAATACGCTGGCGTCGAAGGGCTTTGACACTGGGGACGGATGCGCTTGACCTCCTGTGCCTCATGGAGGCGGAGGGCCGACCGGACCTCGGCGGAGAGGACCAACTCCAACTCGTCGTTGACGGCATCAAGGGTTTTCCTGAACTCCCCACGGGTGTGTTTGCTCTCGGCATACAAAATGAGGGACCGGTCGTCATCCATCTGCAACGGAATGCATACCGCCGCAACGGCCTCCGTCTTGATGCGGGTGGTCTTGCCCAGCTTCAGCGACTCCTCCAGGCGAGGGATCACCGGCCCCAGGGCCCCGTGCCCCACCTCGGCCTCGGTAAGATTGCATCCCGCCACACGCGCCACCTCCCCCCCCCACCAAGGCGTAAAAGGACCACACGCTCGGCCCTGAACTCCCTCTGAATCAGGCAGACAAGATCCTGAAAGTAGTCCACCGTGTCCCCCCAGGACGGCATGTTCTTAAGCGCCTCGGCACACTGCCGTGCAAGGTTGGAAGGCTCGGGAACCTCCACGCGGGCTTCCTTTTTAATCTCAAACACCCTCTCCGGGGAAAGCACCTCCCTGTCACCCTCTCCAGCCCCCTGCAACGCCTCCAGCATCACCTCGGTGGGCGCCTGATACAACAGGCACCCGGCGTCATAAAAGGTCTCCGCACTTAACTTGAGAAACCGCTCCACAGATGGGCGGGGAGCCCCCGCGTCAAAGGCAAACAAGCCCCGGGCGCGAAGGGCAATGCCGATCAGAACTTTGTTCTCCCCCTCCAGAGCCCGGTCCAGCTCACGGTCCAGGTCAAACCCCGCCAAGGCCGGGTACCCCCTTCGCTGAAACTCCACACAAAGCTCCAGGGTGTTTGCAGGCCCGAATATCGGCTTTGGAATCCCGTACCTCAAGACCGTCTCAAAGCAGGTGGCCATGCACTCGTACGCCTTGGACACCTCACCTCGGCTGAAACAATAACAGGCCTTGACCTGGAGCAACCCGGCATATACCGCGGTATGCTGTGCCGGCGTTACAATCTTTTCGGCCCGCCTGAGGTGGGCTTCAATCTCCAACTCCTTGCCCCGGGCGCTCATCAACACCGCACAATACTGCAGCCCCCACCACACCTCGGCCACTTCCAGGCCGAGGATTCTCGCCCTCTGGTAACCGGAATCCGCAATCCCGAACGCCAGGGGAAAGTTGCCCATCAAGTGCGCCGCTCCACAGGAAGACAGCGGATAAATCTCGCTGAGGAACCGGCAGTTCCACAAGGGGGGATGAAATGCGGCCATGTTGTGGTGGTGAAGAAGTTTCCTCATGTCCCCACGGAAAAAATAGAGGGGGCAGAGAAAAATGGATGAGCGCAGCTGGATATCCCTGTCCCCTAAAATATGGACGGTGTCGATGCACTCGGAGAGCGAAGAACCCGCCCCGGAAAAAGGTTCCCCCACAAGGCAGTGCAGCATGCCCTGGGCAAGGGTCAGGATGGATTTAAGCCGCAGGTCTCCGCGCTCAATCACAAGCTCCATGGCCACGCTGCACAATGCCTGGGCCTGCTTCATCTCTTTGCTTAAATAGATGCAGATGTCCTGAACGGCCAGGACCAGCTCAATGTAGGCCTGCTGGTGGGCCTCATCTTTCCCGCGGACCTCGTAGTCCCTGAGCAACCCCATCACGGTGTCGAGTCGCTCCAGAATCCCCGGGGTCACCTCAACACCGATCTGCGCAACAATCTCATTGATCAACGCCTCACACACTCCCAAGACCTCATTGTCCGCCTCCACACCCAGGCCCTTCATCGCCCCTCCCTCATTTTACAATAAATTGGAAAACGATTTATATTTTTTTAGACAACGTACAATTTTATTAATTCACACTACACAAGAGAGCTTTGTCATGTAAACATCCTTTTTTCAAACTCGCCGGCGTTCCCCCACAACAACCATTCGTGTTTTCGAAACAATCCCTTCCCGACAGTCCTCCAGCCACCATTAAAAACACTGTTTCTCATTGTTCGGCACGCGCCTTGCTAAATATCCCGTCATCCCATGAAACGGGTTTCACCCGACAAAAAGAAGGGGCAACGGAATGAGGGCCGCCCTTTTCCACAGAAAAATCTATTTTTTTGGATTTGTGAATTTTTTGAGACACCAGCTGTGTCCAGCAGCCCAGCGTATCAGGAGAGAAGCGCAATGATGGAGAGTATGAAGCACCTGAAATACCTCGTATGCGGCACCTTGTGCCTTGCCATGTGTGTCACTGCCCGGGGGACGGGCGCAACGGAGTTCAAGGTTCAGGCGGAACTGACAAACCAGGCGTTTTACCTCGGAAACACGGAGTTCAACCCCGACGCAAACATCATCGACCCCTTCACCGTCCACAGCCGCCTCCGCACGGAGGTCGAGGCCAAGATCAACCCCTATGCCTCGGGCGTTGCCCAGGTTGAGATCGGATACATCACCTGGGGCAACGACTCCCTGGGCAGCGTGGGGCAGGGGGCAGGCGGTGCCCTGGGCACGGACGGCGTCAACGTGGAGACCCGCCGGCTCTATGCCAAGGCCCAGATCCCCGACACCCATTTTTTCTTTGATATCGGCCTCCAGGGCCAGCTCACCCTGCCCACGGCAGCCTTTCACTCCCCCATCTTCTTCGATGACGTGGCGGCCCTCGTAACACGCTACGACAGGGGCAAAGAGTGCGGCCTCCGCATGCTCTGGGCCCGCCCCACCCGCGACCCCTTCAAGGGAGACAACGGCAACATCGAAATAGGGGCCGTCGATGGCTGGTTCTCCCTGGGAAACCTCACCGCCATGCCCTATGTCATGTACTCAGACATCGGCAAGGACACCACCATTTACATGCGAAACTTCGGCAAACGAAGCCACCCCTCCCAAGGGGTACGTTTCACCCCCACCACCGATGCCGACGGTTACTGGTTCGGCCTTCCCCTCTCCTACACCCCGACGCCGAACCTCTACCTCGGGGCAGACCTCATCTGCGGCACGGTCCAATCGGAGACCCGCCATGAAGAGGCCGAAGGGTACCTGGCCACCCTAAAACTCCAGCGCACCTTCCCCGGAAAATTCGCCACCGTCCTTTCGGGATGGTACGGCAGCGGCAACGACGCCAACACCGACAACGGCATCGAGGTCCTGCCCGTGCTCAGCGGCCCCCAGTCCCGGGGTCTCAAAGCCACCACCCTGGCCACCGATGCGGACATGTACAACATCAGCCTCGTCTCCAAAACCGGCCAGGGCACCGCCGGGGTGAACCTGGGACTCAAGGGAATCCCCCTTTACAAGGGCCTTCTTCTGGATATCGGCGCCAGTTACATCACGGGCACCTCGGAGAGGGGCCACGGCATGCCCCTTTATTTCGGATGGGACTTTGCAGGCCAGAACATCGGCTTTGACAAGGGGGACTACGCCCTTGAGTACACCGTGGACATGGACTGGTGGGTCACCAACCGCGTCCGACTGGCCTTCAGTGTAGGCGCCGTGGACATGCGCCTGGAAGGGGAAGACCAGAGCAATATCGCCACCAAGGCAGCCTTTGCCATGTCCTACTACATCCTTTAAGGCGCCGGCAAAGGGCATTTCGACAACCAGACACAAGGACTTCTCATGACACATTCTGAAAAAACCAAACTCTTCTATGGCTGGTGGGTCGTGGCCGCCTGCTCCCTCATCGTTCTTCTGACGGCCATGAGCCGCTATTCGCTCACCATTTTCATGCCCACCCTGGAGGCCGAGCTGGGATGGAACCGAGCCACCCTCGGTTTCGGTATGACCGTGCACCTCTGGGTCTATGCCTGTGCCTCGCTTCTGGTGGGGATCCTGGTCGACAAATTCGGATCCAGGTTTCCCATGATGATAGGCGGGGCCCTCATCTCTGCAGGGATCTTCCTCCTCTCCGGGGTGGGCACCACGCTTGAGTTTCAGCTCTTCTACGGGGTGATCTTAGGGCTCGGGGTCTCCTTTGCCTACTTTGTGCCCGGCGTGGCAGCGGCCCGGGTGTGGTTCCAGGAAAAAGGGGCCCTGGCCATTGCCATCACGAGCCTGGGCTCGGCCTGCGGCCTGGCCATCGTGAGCTTTCTCATCCCCGCCATGATCGAAGCCTGGGGCTGGAGAACGGCCTGGCTGTACCTGGGCCTCACGGCCGGTGCCCTGATCATGGCCCTCTCCCTTGTGGTCAAACGCTCTCCTGCGGTCATGGGGCTCTACCCCGACGGGGTCTCAGCCCAGGAACACACCGAACGCATGGCCGCCACCGAGGGCCCGGCCGCTCCCGCCCGGGACTGGACCGTCAAGGAAGCCCTGAAGACCCCCTCGTTCTGGTGCGTTGCCATGGCCTACACGGCTTTCAACTTCCCCGGAATGGGCCTTGTGGCCCACGTGGCAAGCTGGGGGTTTGATATCGCCAGGCAAAGCGGGGTCGCCCCCGCATCGGCCAAGACCGCCATTACGGCTGCCATGTTCGCGCTCTCCATCCTCGCCGTCGTGGGCATGCTCTTAGGGGGCGCCCTGAGCGACCGGTTCGGCAAAAAACCCGTCAGCATCGTGGCCCTGGTGACGGGGCTCCTGCTCTGCCTAGCCTTCACGCAGGTCACCTCCCTTTTCGGGTTCGCGGTCGCCATGCTCCTTTTCGGGCTGATCCCCTCCTTCTTTTACCCCATCTGGACGGCCCTGCTGGGGGACATGTTTGGAACAAAACCCCTGGCCACCCTCATCAGTATCGGCATCTTCGTCGGGGCCATCATCGGGGGGACAGGCTCCTATGTCTATGGGTGGGCCTTTACGACCTTCGGCAGCTACAACATCGCCTTCCTGATTTCAGCGGGATGTTTTCTCTTTGCGACAGTCTCGATCCTGCTTGCCAGACACAACCCACAGCCCGTCGCAGGGACTCGAAGCGCCACAAAGTCAATGTCGATCCCGGCAAGCGAATAAACCGCCCACAGGACCAACCGTATTTATTCAAAAATCACCGCCACGAAGCATGGCGCAACCCCATAGAAAACAAAACCAAAGGAGACTTCATGCTGGACATCAAATTGACCAACGGAACCATCATCGACGGCACGGGATCCGCTGCCTACAAAGGGGATATCGGTATCACCGGCGACAAAATCACATGCCTCGGCTGCCTGGACGATACCGAAGCAAAAACGACCGTCGATGTAACCGGACACACCGTCTGCCCGGGCTTCATCGACATACACACCCACTCCGACACCGTCCTTCTCGCCGACGGAAGCGCTCAGAGCCAGATCCGTCAGGGGGTCACCTTCGAGGTGTGCGGCCAGTGCGGTGCCAGCATCGCCCCGTACGAGAACGTAGAGAACATGCGGCAGTACAGTCCCCTGCCCCTGCTGACGCCCGTGGACTGGGACAGCTTCGGCAGCTACCTGGACTGCATGGACCGGCAGGCCCTGGGCCTTAACGTCGCCTCCATGGTGGGACACGGCGCCCTGCGCATCAACTGCATGGCGTCCCCCCAGGGGACGGCCAGCAACGATGAGATCACCGCCATGGAGGCGATGCTCGATCAATGCCTGGAGCAGGGCGCTTTGGGGCTCTCCTTCGGCCTGGAGTACGAACCCGGCTTTTCATCCGCCACCGAGGAGCTGGAGCGACTCTGCGCGGTGGTGGCGAAACACAAGGGCATCGCCGCCATGCACTCGCGGGATCGCGCCAGGTACTACGACACCGGCATCGATGAGGCCATTGCCCTGGCCCGTAACACCGGGGTGACCATGCAGGTGTCTCACATCAATCCCAAGTACGGACGCCCGGACAACGGCATGCAGCGGATCCTCGATGCCGTCCTCAACGCCCGGAAAGAAGGCATCAACGTCTACATGGACGTAATGGGCGTAAACTTGAACCACACCAACATCGCAGCCATACTGCCCACCTGGGCCACCGAAGGGTCACCCCAGGACGCCATCAAGCGATTGAAGGACCCGGTCCTGCGCCAAAAGATAAAGGTGGAGCTCAAGCCGGTCTGGCAGATTGTACGGGAAGAGAAATGGGACAAGGTATGGCTCCTGAACGCCGCGGGCTCCCCAGATCTTGTGGGCCTGTCCTTTACGGAGATCTCGGAAAAACTGGGCCGCCCTGCCTTGGACTGCGCCTTTGACATCATGATCAACGAAGGCGAAAGACTCAGGAGCGCCCTGTGGACATCCCGAAGTTTCTCCTACGACGACGTCGCCGTGGCCCTTCAGGACCCGGAATGCCCCTGCATTTCCGACGGGTTTGCCATGGCCTCCGAGGGCCTTCTCTCCCAGCTTCCCTGCTCTCTGCACACCTTTGACTGGGTCCCCCTTTTCCTCGACGAGTTTGTAACCAAACGGCGCACCCTGACCATAGAAGAAGCCATCCGGCGCCTGACCTCGGTCCCGGCACGCCGCGTGGACATCTCCGACAGGGGCATGATCAAACCCGGCCACCATGCGGACATCGCGATTTTTGAAACGGAGAGGTTCAAACCGTGCGCCACCTTCGCCAACCCGCGGACATACCCCAAGGGCATGGTGCATGTGCTGTGCAACGGTGAGTTTGTCATGAAAAACGGAGAGCGTCAGCCCGCCAATCCCGGCCGCGTGATCCGAAGGTAACCATCACGCATTACCCCTCGGGGTATAGCGAAGCGCCCCCTAGTTCAGGGGTGGGGGCGCTTTACCGCCTGGTACGGGATCAGATATGGAACCGGGTGACGAGGGTATCGATATGCCGGGACAATTTGCCCAGGGAGAGGCTGGTCATCAGGACCTGCTTAACATACAGGAAAAGGAGGAACGGAAGGGAGAGGGGGGCACCCCGACGCATCTCATTCTTCCAAAGCAGGGTAGTCCGTGTAGCCCTCTTCCCCACCCCCGTAATAGGTCGCCTCGTCCGGTTCGGCCAGGGGCGCGTCCTGTTCGAAACGCGCCACCAGATCCGGGTTTGCGATATACAGGGCTCCGAAAGAGACAAGGTCGGTTTCGCCCCTTCGAAGGCTTTGTTCGGCCCGATCCTTGGTGTAGCCCGCGTTGGCCATGTACGGCCCCCGGAACCTCTCCTTGATCCGTGAGTAATCTATATTTTTTTCCCCGGAGACAAAATCACCTTCCACCACATGGAGGTAGGCCAGGCGATAAAAACTCAACATCTCAGCCACGGCCTCAAAGGTGGCCTGGGGCTCGCTGTCCCGGATGTCGTTGAAGGTGTTCTCCGGAGAGAGGCGTACCCCCACTCTCCCGGGCTCCACAACCTTCAGGATCGCCTCGGTCACCTCTTTTAAAAAGCGCCCCCTGTTCCCTATGTTGCCCCCGTAGGCGTCTGTCCGCCGGTTGGTCCCGTCCCTTAAAAACTGATCGATGAGGTACCCGTTGGCGCCGTGGATCTCCACCCCGTCAAAGCCTGCGGCCATGGCGTTTTCCGCTGCCGCGGCGTACTGGGCCACGATGCAGGGAATCTCTTCGGCCCCCAGCTCCCGGGGCGTTTCAAAAGGAGCCATGCCCGTCGGTGTAAAACTCTCCCCGGCAGGAACAAGGGCGGACGGCGCCACGGGTTTTTCGCCATTGGGCTGAAGGGACGGATGGGAAATCCGGCCCACATGCCAGAGCTGGAGATAAATCCGTCCGCCCTTGTTGTGCACGGCCCCGGTCACCTGGGACCAGCCCGCCACCTGCTCCGGGGAATGGATCCCCGGGGTCCAGGGGTACCCGACCCCCTGGGGTGAAATCTGGGTGGCCTCGCTGATGATGAGCCCTGCCGTGGCCCGCTGGGCATAGTACTCAACATTCAAGGCATGGGGAACGTTGCCCTCCCCTGCCCGACTCCTCGTCAGGGGCGCCATCACCACGCGGTTGGGAAGGGTCAAGGGACCGATGTGAAACGGGGAAAAGAGCATCTCACGGGACATGGCCTGATCTCCTTTTTTTGGGGTGTCGTCTACGATGAATAAGGGACGGAACAAAAAACGGTGTGCGTGTCGAAATGTTTGAGTTTATTTCTTGAAAGGGCTCTGACAGCAGAAGGGGCACAGAGGAAAATATGGCATGATTATACACCATCCAGAGACAAGACGGTACCATGCAACGCAAGGCAGCTTTCTACCGTAACAGTCACCCACTCTGGTGGCGGGGGCAACTCGCGGCGAAGCACAAAGGCTGAAGCAGCCGATAAACCGAAACAGATCTCAAAACCTGTTCATCAAACGTTTCAAAAATTTGGCCCCCGGCAGGGCCGCCGGAGGCACTTTTCCTAAGCCATGGCCCTCAACGCGGCCAGATGACCGTGGCCGTACCGTCCAATACCAGGGTCCCGTCCTGGTTGGTGCAGGTGGTTTTGAGGTGGGTGAGCCCTTTGTCGGTGGGGGGCTCGGTGACCTCCACCCGGGCGGTGATGGTGTCGTTGACCTTCACCGGGCAGGTAAAGGTAAGGTTCTGGCTCAGATAGATGGTCCCGGGCCCGGGGAGTTTCGTCCCGATGACGTTGGAAATGAGGCCCGCCGTCAACATGCCGTGGGCGATGCGCCCTTTGAAGCGGGTGGTGCCTGCATAGACATCGTTGATGTGCACCGGATTAAAATCCCCGGTGATTCCCGCGTACCCGTTGATATCGCACTCCGTGATGGTCTTGGCAAACTCTGCGCAGGCTCCCTGCGCCAAACGCGTGGTCATATGGTGCCTCCTTTATCAGTATCCTTTAAGGGTCAGGCTAAAAATAAATGTACCGATTCAGTTATGCCTCCGGCGGGTCGCTTTTTTATAAAAAAGCTCCGCAAAAAATGTTCCTAATGCACCCGCGCTTCGTTTTGATCGCCCTTCGGGGCGATCAAAACGAAGCGCGGGTGCGAACATGACGATATTGTTTCGGCGGAGCCTGGAAAGGCTCACTTAAAACCTGTTTGTCAAACTTTTTAAAAGTTTGGCCCCCGGCAGGGCCGCCGGAGGCATCGCTTTTGTATGCTTTATTCTTGTTCAATCCTTTACTGAAGCAGGCTCACCGCCCGTAAACATAAGTGCCCGGGGCAACGCAGCTTGTTCCCTCCCCTGAAAACCGGCCCGGGGCGGGGGGAGCCCCTTTTTTTCCGGAACCGGCCATGAGCCACTTTTGCCAGTCCACCCACCAGGAGCCCTCCTTGACGGGGGTGCTTCGGAGCCAGCGCTCCGGGGGCACGTAGATTTCCCCCTCGCGCCGGGTGGCGATACGGTAGGATCGACCGGGGTGGCCGGGTTCGCTGACGATGCCCGAGTTGTGGCCCCCTGCGGTGAGCACAAAGGTGATGCTGCGTGCATCGGCGGCAAGATGAAATTTGTACACCGAGGTCCAGGGGGCCACGTGGTCCCTCTGGGTGGACACCAGAAAAATGGGCACATGGATGTCGCTGATCACCACGGGCCGCCCCTTGACCTCGAAGCGCCCTTCGGAAAAATCGTTGTCCAGAAACAGCTCCCGGAGGTACCGGCTGTGCATCCGACTGGGCATGCGTGTGGCGTCGGCATTCCATGTCATCAGGGCGTTCAAGGGCTGGCGCTCTCCTTTGAGGTACCGGCCCACGGCCTGGGACCAGATGAGGTCGTAGGCCCGCAGCAGCTGGAAGGCCCCGGCCATCTGGCCGGTGTCCAGGTAGCCCTGGTAACGCATGATGTCCTCTAAAAAACTGAGTTGGGAAGGGTCGATGAAGAGCATAAGCTCCCCAGCTTCGGTAAAGTCGGTCTGGGCCGCCATAAGGGTGAGGCTCTTCAGGCGCTCGTCACCATCCCGGGCCATGGCCGCGGCTGCGATGGCAAACAGGGTGCCCCCGAGGCAGTACCCCACCCCGTGGACCTTCCGCTCCGGCACCACCTCCTCCAGCTTGTCCAGGGCCGCCATCACCCCCAGCCCCATGTAATCCTCAAGATCGATGTCGCGATCCGCGGTGCCGGGGTTCTTCCAGGAGACCATAAAGACGGTGTGGCCCTGGTCCACGAGGTACTTCACCATGGAATTTTCCGCCGAAAGATCCAGGATGTAGTACTTCATGATCCAGGCAGGGACGATGAGCACGGGGTCGGCAAACACCTCCGGGGTGGAAGGGCGGTACTGAATCAGCTCCATGAGCCGGTTGCGGTAGATCACCTCCCCTTCGGTAACAGCCAGGTTACGGCCCACCTGATAGGCACCGGATTCGGCAGGGTCCATGCCCCGGAAAAGGCGGCTGACATCCTCGGCGTAGTGATGCAGCCCGCGCACGAGGTTTTCCCCCTTCTCCTTTTGGGTCAGGCGAAGCAGCTCGGGGTTGGTGGCCAGGTAATTGTACGGAGACCCCAGCTCCAGGACCTGACGGCCGAGGAAAGCCATGAACTCGCCGTGGTGGGGCTCCACCCCAGGAACCCCCACGGCCAGCTCGCCCCATGCCCGGCAGGCCAGCCGGTAAAGGCTTCGAAAGGTGCAAAAAGGCTCCTCTTCCCACCCCTCATCGTCAAACCGATGATCCGAGGCCCTGCCCCCGTCGCCCTCCTGCCGGTTCCGTTCCGCCCGAAGCGCAGCGGGAAGACTCGCCGCGGTCATTAACAATTCGGCCTGCTTGCCCGGGGAGTTGGCCAGGTGCATCACCCAGTCCCCGACGGCAAGCCCCGTGGCCACCGGTGAAAAGTTCATGGATCCTCGTCCCTGCAGGGCGTGCCACAGGGTATCCAGTGCCTGAAACGGTCGATCTGTCTGTGTTTCGCGTGTCATTTCCTACCCTCTTTTTCTGGGGACCGCAGACCGGCCTCGTCCGTTAAGCGGCCACCGTCGCTTTCTCTTTCTCGCCCTTTGTTTTGCGGACCTCTGCCCCGTCACGCTCCTTGAGCCACCCCGCGATATGGGGCACGAAGTCTCTCTGGCATTTTGAACTCACGTAAATGCCGATATGGCCGGTGTCGAGGCAGAGATCCTGAACGTCGGCGCTTCCCACGGCCTTGGTAAACCGGTCGCAGGCCGAAGGGGGCACCAGATGATCGTATTTGGAATAAATGTTTAAAACGGGCATGGTGATACGCGTGACATCCACGGCCTTGTCCCCTAAAGTAAAGGTGCCGTTTAACAGTCGGTTCTCCCGGTAAAACGCCGTGATAAACTCAAGGAAGGTCTCCCCGGGAATGTCGGGGCTGTCGAAAATCCACTTCTCCATGCGGATGAAGTTCTCAAGGAAATCCTTGTCGTCCAGATTGGCCATGAGGCCGTGGTACTTCTCCACCACGAGCTTGGCGGGGTTGAGCATGAGAAACCCCAGGTTCATGACATCGCCTGGCATGTTGCCGCACGCCTCCACGAGGCGCTCCACGTGGGTCTCCTTCATCCAGAGGTGAAGCAGGCCCTCTTCGGTGTCAAACCAGGTGGGGGTCACCGTGGTCACGAGGTTCTTCACCTTTTCCGGGTGCAGGGAGGCATACACCACGCCCATGGTGCCCCCCATGCAGATCCCCATGAGGTTGAGCTTGGGCAGGCGCTTTGTCTTCAGGATAAAATCAACCACATGGTCCATGTACCCCTCGATGTGGTCCTCAAGGGTCAGCCAGCGGTCCTTGCGCATGGGATACCCCCACTCCAGGACATAGACATCCACTCCCTCCTCCAGAAAATTCCGGATCACACTCTTGTCCGGCTGAAGGTCCAGCATGGTCTCCCGGTTGATCAGGGCGTAGACGATGAGAAGCGGGGTCTTCACCCCCTTGCCCTTTGTCTTTTTCGGACCATAGTGCTTCAGCCGGATCCGGTCCTCCGTGTACACCACCTCAAAGGGGGTGGTGGCGATCTCGGTATCCAGGTTCTCGGAGAGGTTGCGAAGGCTCTCTTCTGCGTAGGCCATGCCCTGACTGAAGGTACGCATGGACTCTCGGGCAAGGGATTCGGCCGTCTGTAAGGTGGAATAATTCATCGGATCCTCCGTGTTCATATAGACAATCTCAGCTAAGGCCGCACCGTGGTCTCGCTGCGGCCGGGTTGACGACACCACCGTGTGGTGCCGCCGGACGGGTAACTGCACACATCTGCCGGTGACGCAAAGGGGCCACGCCCCTTCGGTCAGGCCGGTTGCGGGGGAGAATCGGTCTCCCGCTCCAGAGCACCCACCCGTTTTTTCAACTGATACAGATCCTTTGACAGGGCATCCATTTCACGCAGGGACGGCACCCCGGCCGCCTGGAGGACATCCTCTCCGACCCCCACCACCTGGTGCCGGGCCTCCCCGGCCGTCACCATGAGCATGTCCAGGGCATCCAGGTACCCCTTGCTGGTAAAAAGCCCCTGGTATCCCTCCTCCATATGGCGCATCATGTGATCCCCGAAGGCTTTCCAGTCCTCGGGGGTGCTCGCGCTTCCCACCTCCTTGACGGCATGCTTGAAGGCGGCCTCCACGGGCAGCATCATGTACGCGGTGAACTCCAGA
>NZ_FMUX01000042.1 GCF_900101345.1 Desulfoluna spongiiphila
GGCGTCGCCGCCCGCGGTGCCGGTGACTTGAACCGTGCCACTGGCTTCTAACGCGTTGATGATACTGTCGTCGGTGATGGGATCCACGGAGATGGTCGCAGATGCTTGAGTGTCAACCCCATACCCCTCACTCGCCGTCGCAGTCTCCGTATTCCCCGCAGAATCCGTTACCGTGATTTTTGCGTCGATGGTGTGGTCCGGGTCCTGGGCGAGGTCGGAGCCTGCCACATCCACGGCAAAGGTGCCGTCGGCATTGACCGTTCCCTGGTAGTCGGTGCCGTTGACGGTGAGGGTCACGGTGGCGCCGGTGGGGAAATCACCGACCACGGTTCCTGTGATGGTAAGGGTGGAGGCGGCTTCGGCGGCGTTGATGATGTCGTCGGCTGTGATGTCGGCGGACAGGTTCAATGTCGGGGCAACGAGGGGAGGCAGGTTCTCGTCGTCGACATTGAACGGGTCGTAGGTGGTTGCTGCAGCGTTTGTGTCGGTGTCGGAGTCGATGAGATAACTCCCGATTTCTCCGCTGGACTGGTCGCCATCGAGGGATGCCAGTTCAAAATCATGGGTGTCGGAGATCTCTTCGCCTACGGAGGTGTCCTGTTCGATGTCATCGATTTCGTCTCCGCTTTCAAGGGCCTGTTGCATGGCCTCGGCTTCGCTGATGACGGCATCCAGAGGGTCCACGGCATCGGTAACGGTCTCATCCAGAACGAGGGTTGAGTTTTCAGAAAGCTCCAGAAGGGTTCCGTCGTTCTGGCGGATGGACAGCACGGCACCGTTGGACGTTTCGATGATCTCATTTTCATACAGGATGTCTCCTGCTGCGAGAACCCGTGTGTCTCCCTGAGGTGTCTTTGCCGTAACGGATCCGGAAAGGGATGCAATGATGCCGACTTGAGCCATGTTGTCCTCCAAACACAAAATATAAATACGCAGTAGCGTGACTTTTTTACTCTTCATGCCTGCTCCGGCGAACAGCCTTTTGCAGGTATACTGTCTATATTTCATTTTATAAGAGGAGAAAATGTACCAAGGTACAGGTCCGGATATTTTGATGGCATTTTTTTTGTGTCGCCGTTTGGCTACCCCTTCGTCAGACCATTGACAGCGAGGTGGCTACGGACTGTTTGGGGATGGCCTTTTTTGGTGCGCTTAACAGGAGTCTAATTGTCGATTTAAGTAAAGACTTCTATGAATGACTTTGTTTTTCACTGCTTTAGTGAGCGTGGTGGAGAGGTGATTGGGCTGGTATGTTTTTTTAATTTTTTAGGGGTATAGAATCGAAGGGTGTGCGGGGTTTTGAACTGCCGAATTTTTTGTTCTGAGAAATGAAAGTGATGTCGCGGTGGGCTGAACGGGGAAAGTGTTGTGAGATATGCACGAAGGGGTATCCCTAAAAATCAGGTAGATACAGCCGATTCAGGTCCCTGATTGTTGATGTCAAAAGGCAAAGAAGTGAAATTCCTTTTTGCCGAAGATTGTCTCGGTCCCAATGCGGTCGTGTAACCATTTGGTATGAGGATATTGTTAGGTTTCAAAAAGCAAGGACAGGCCAATGGCGAGGTTTTAATCATTTATTTGTCTTCTGGTCGGTGCATATGACTTTTACCTGTGGGGCTTTTATGTTGTTTTTTTGCTTGTATTACTTGCCGGGTGCAGGGGCAACATGCCATAATCCTTTTCCACCACGATAAAGTGAAATATCCTTCCGATTCATGACGGTGATACGAGAGGAGACTCAGTGAGAATCAACGCACACACCCACATTTTCAATCTCGCATCGGTTTTCTCAAGCGAGACGTTGGAGATCCTTTTGCGGCGGGTGACGGAGGTGGATGTCCCCGAGGTGTTTAAAAACGACCTGCAAAGTCTCTTGGAAGAAGCCCTGGCAAAGGCCGGGGGGTACGCTGAGGTGGAGTCCCTGGTGGATGCCTTCGTGAAAAAGGCGGCCCTTGCAGAGCGACTCAAGGCCCTGGACTCAGGGAACAGCGTGGCCCTTGAGTTCCTCGGTGCGGATGAGATCGCCAAGGCAGGGGCACTGACCCTTGTGGAAAAACTGAAAAAAGCCCTCTCAAGGGATGATGCCGGGCGCCACAATACCATCGGGGATCTCCTTGATTTTGTGCTCATCGGTCTGAAGCCCGGCATCTCCGCTGTGACGGCCCACATCATGGAGCAACTGGACGAAGACGACTTCATCGTTGCCCTGATGATGGATATCACCAGCGGCGGGAGCAGCGATGCAGACCTGTTTGAGGGCCAGATACAGGAGACTTCCGAGCAGGTGCTGAGGTACCCGGGCAGGGTCCTTCCCTTTATCGCTGTGAACCCTTTGAGGGAGGGCCACCGGCACATCATGGAGCGGGCGTTGCTCTTCCGTGGGTTTGTGGGGGTCAAGCTCTACCCCTCCCTGGGATACGATGTGGATTCCCCTGAGATGCACGCGGTGTATGATTTCTGTCATCCCCGTGGTATCCCGATCCTCATGCACTGCACGCCGGGCGGCTTTTACGCCAAAGAGGCGTCCCGTGGAAACAGCGAGCCCCGGTTATGGGAGCCGATTCTGAAAAATTACAAGGGACTCAAGGTTTGTTTCGGTCATTTCGGGGGCGGGGAAAATCTCTGCGGAGCAGAAATCCCACCCGATTCCTGGACCTCCCAGATTTTGTCTTTGATGCGCGATCCTGACAACACAGGCGTGTACGCGGATATCTCCTTTCACACCGAGCTCATGGAAGGGGGAGACGGCCAGGCGAATTACATCGGTCATCTCAAGGAGCTCCTTAAGGATCCGGTTACAGGCAGCCGGATACTCTTCGGCACGGATTTCTGGCTGGTCCGTACAGCCCTGTCCGAGGCAAATCACTGGCAGTTTTTTGAGGAAGCCTTGGATGACGAGGATCTGTTCAAGCAGCTCACCGCAACCAACCCCTGCGGTTTTCTGGGGATTGGCCATGCCCCCGGCACAGGGGGGGAGAACATGCGCCACTATGTCCAGTTTATTAAGGATCACCGTGGGGCCATGAACCCTGTGTCCGCGGCAACATGGCTCAAGGATGAATTGCAGGCGCAAGGTACCGACGTGAACTGGACGACCACAACCCCAAACGCCCGATGGAATGCCAACAATGAGGCCCATGTCCGGCTGTTCTGGTATCTCAGGGACAACCAGATGGGCAAGAAAGACAGGACGGCGGCCGATTTTTATACCGACGCCTATTTTTCCGTTACCCGATTGCAGTACTGGAACAAGGGGTTTGAGTCATCTTCCATTTTCTACCGTAAATGTGGGGCCCTTGCAAAAGGCATGGATCGGTACTTTCGGGAAAGCAAGGCCACGTATGAAGAAAATACGACCCGCGCCATGGCCGTGGAGAAGCTGATTGCAGTCCTTTCTAATGAGGGGAGCGTCTTTGTTGATTTGGCATCCCTGTGCGACGAACTCTACGACTTTTCAACCGAAGGGGCCTGATGCCCATGTACGCACACTGCCCGATAACCGACAGGAGTTGATCCGTGATTAAAAAATATGTGTTTGCATGCTTGTTGGTACTGTTTCTATCCGGTTTTGTTCATGCCTCACCCAAGGACCGCTCTGTTGAAATTTCGCCGAAAATAGTGACCGATGAAAGCTCCAGCGATTGGACCCTGGGGCTCTCCTATGATGTGAATTACCCCTGGTCCAAGCTGGAGGATTTGCGATTTGGTGAAGCGGAGTCCTTTGTACTGGTTCAGCTGAAGGGAACGGTGCTTGAAGACAAAGATTTGAATAACGAGGCTCTTGTGTCCCAGCTGACAGCAGGATTTTCTTTCCTCGGAGGTCAGGCGGTTTCTCCTGATTTTTCACCGGGCATGGATCCCAACGCGGGCGCGGGGGCAAGTAAAGATAAAAGCAACTGGGGGTACATCTACGGCGGTTTCAACGCCCGGCACGAAACCATCCAATCCTTTGACGAGCAGAACCTTGCCGCCGGTTTTGAAGCCGGCTACATCAACATACAGACCGAAGGCCTCTTTTCCTTTATCCCTTCTGTGATCGTTGCAGGGGAGTACGTCAACGGGGTGGTATCGGATATTGAGGAAGACACCTACGGCCGGTTCCGTGCGGAGGCATCGCTCAATTGCGCCTTTGGCGAGTTGTTGTTTGAGCACAAGGCCCTTATGCCCCTTGGCCTGCGCCTGGACGGTCGCTACAACAGGGCCTGGAGCATGGACGAGAAGCTCGATGCGGCAGGCCAGGACGAGGTCTCCTACCTTGCGGCGGCCCTGACCTACGGCAGCACGATGACGTTATCGGTTTTGAAGAATCCGGTTTTTTTCATCCGGTACAGCGATGGCCGGATTCCTCCCAACACAGCCGATGAGAGGGTCGTGACAGCGGGTGTGACTCTGTCTGTCTTATGACCCAATGATGAATTCCCGTAGCCCATGGTCGGTGATAACGGTTGCTCGTTCCCAGGCACCGCCTTGCACCCGTCAGCGAATGTGACAACCCGAGGAACGAGGGTTGGAGCATTCGCAACGTGCTTTCGAGGTGGCACACCTCGCCGCCGGAGGCATTTTTTTTGAACCATTTTGTCCATGGCCAAGGCAAATGGCAGTGACCTCCCGGGGGGTAAGTCCCTGTTTTTTATTTTCGGCCTCCTTGCGGATAATCGGAATGGCATCGGCGATTTTTTTTCGGCTCATGCGAATCCCTTCCTTTGCCAGGATATGGACCAGGGCGGAGGTGCCCGAGTGCTTTCCCGCCACGAAGGTCGGTGCTTCCCGCCCCACTGCGTCCGGGGCAAAGGGCTGGAAGGCCGTGGGGTCCTTGAGCATGGCGTGGGCGTGGATACCCGATTCATGGGTGAAGACCGCAGCCCCGGTGATGGGCTTGGTCGGGGGGGGAGAGATGCCGGTGATCTGCTCTGCAAGGGCACAGAGCCGGGGCAGGTCGGTCAGCTCGATGCCCGTGGACAATGGCGTGCCCCAGGCAAGGGCTGCTGCGACCTCCTCCAAGGCCGCGTTTCCGGCCCGTTCGCCCATGCCGCCCACGGTGACGCTGAGGGCCTCAATGCCGGATTCGGCGGCGGCCACGCTGTTGGCCGTTGCCATGCCCAGGTCGTTGTGTCCGTGGAACTCTAAGGGCATGTTCGGGACCGTGGCCTTGAGGTCTGTGACAAGGCGGCTGACCGCGTGGGGCGTGAAGATGCCTACGGTGTCTGCCAGGCGAACCCGGCTTGCCCCTGCCTCCCGGGCACAGCGGACAAACGCGTCGAGGGTTTTCCTTTCAGCCCGGGAAGCGTCCATGGCGCCCACGGTGCAGGTGTCAAAGGCTGTTTTTGCCCGGGCAACGAGAATGTAAAGCGCTTCTATCACCTGCCCAGCTTCTTTGCCCGTTGCCGCAAGGAGCCTGTCTGAGACGGGAAAGCTCAGGTGAACCCCCTGGGTCCCGCATTCCATGGCCAGCTCAAGGTCCTCGGCCGTGCCCCGGCACCAGCAGGTGAGGGGAGATTTGAGCTTTAATCTCGCCATTTCCCGGATGGTGTGTCTCTCCTCGGCTCCCATGGCCGGGGTCCCCACCTCCAGCTCATCGACCCCGGCGTCCGAAAGGGCCGCAGCAAGGGTTATCTTCTCTTTCCTGGTGAATGCCACACCCGGTGCCTGCTCCCCGTCCCGCAAGGTGGTGTCGGAGATGATGACGCGTCCCGATGTCTTATATTTTGTGTCCATGGTTGATATCCCACTTAATATGTATATGAAGAGTTCTCCAATGTGTCAGGAGGAGCGCCGCACTCCTGTGCGGCTTTTGGGTGCACGCGACTCATGAAATATCCGGGTTAGGCTGTCGGAAACAAATAATCACACAATAGTTCGCCAGAACACCGGTGGGATTTGACCCGAGGAACGAGGGGCAAAGCCCGGCGGTAATTTGCTTTCAAGGTGGCACACCTTGCCGCCGGAGGCTGCTTTCTTGCAGCCTTACATGTAGCTGTACCCCACATCCGAGGTGGTCTGCCTGGCCTCAAGAACGGCGTTGACGATGTTGTCGAAGAGCTGCTGGGTTCCCCGATAGCCGACGTGAAGGCTCCGCTGGCCGCCGAAGCGGTCGTGGATGGGAAAGCCCACGCGGATCAGGGGGATGCCCAGTTTCCGCGTGATGGAATAGCCCTTGCTGTTGCCGATAAAAAGGTCCGGGGAGGCCTCCATGGCAGCCTCTTCGATGTCCTGGAAGTCTGCCTCCTCGATGATGCGGATCTCCTCTTTGAGATTGCCCGGCAGGGTCTGTTCGAGGACCTCCCTCAAGTGCCCGCTGGTGCCCCCCGAGGCGCACACCACGGGGATGATGCCGATCTCGCAGAGAAAGGCCGCAAGGCCCACCACCAGGTCCTCTTCGGCATAGACCACGGCCCGTTTGCCTGAGATGTACTTGTGGCCGTCCACAAAGGCGTCCAAAAGACGTCCCCTCTGGCGTGTGTACTTTTTCGGCACGTCGCGGCGCGTGAGGGCAGACAGGGTGGAGAAGAATCGATCACAGGCCTTGACGCCCAGGGGCAGGCCCGTCCGGTGGGCCGGGATATTGCAACGGGCCTTGAGGACCTGGGCACCGCTTCGTTTTTCGCTGCAGACGCGGCTCATGTCGATGGTGGCCCGGGCTCCGCCCATCTCCCGGATTTCATCGATGCCGATGCCGCCGTCCGGGATCTTTTGATAGGTGGCCCACAGCATGCCGTCTAAGGTCTCCGAATAATCCGGGAGCATAAGGCACCCGGTGTCGAAGTCCTCAACGATCTCCCGTATATGCCGCATGTCTGCAGGGGAGACCATGCCGGGAAGGATGTTGATGCATCCGTTGTTGCCGCCGCGGCTGCTGGCAAGGGCGTGGAGCAGGGCGGCCACGGCGTCGTGAAAACCGTCCATGTGGGTCCCCCGGTAGCTGGGTGTGGACACATGGACAATTTCCGGCAGGCAGCCGCCGGACTGCTCGGCTTTGAACTCTTTTAAGATCAGCCCCACATCGTCGCCTATGGTTTCGCTCAGGCAGGTGGTGGAGATGCCCACCAGCTCGGGTTTGTACTGTCGGGTCACGTTGGTGATGGCCTGCTTGAGGTTGTCGCCCCCTCCGAAAATGGCCGTGTCTTCGGAAAAGTTTGAAGAGGCGATGTCCACGGGTTCCCTGAAATGGCTGATGAGGTATCGCCGGATATAAGTGGCGCACCCCTGGGAACCGTGCATGAGGGGGACGGACCCGCGGACTCCCTTGAATACCAGGGAAGCCCCCAGGGGCGTGCAGAGTTTGCAGGCATTGGTCGTGGCTGAGTCGTTGTAGGTAACGTCCATGTCGGTCTCCTCTTTATGCAAAAAAAATGAGTAACTGTTCAGTTATGCCTCCGGCGGCCCTGCCGGGGGCATCGCTTTTGCGACTTTCTGTGCCACTCTGGTTTGGGGCCGTGGAGGTCAATGGCCTCCAAACCTCGGTGCAAACTGCCACACCGGGCTCCTGACGGTGGTGTAGACCTCCGTTGCGAAGTTGTGCATGCCCTTGAAACCCGCCAGGGGTGTTTTTCGCTCGTGGTTGTGGTCGCAGAACCCGATGCCCATTTTAAAGGCGATGGGTCTCTCCTTGACTCCGCCGATGAAAAGGTCCGCCTCTTTTTCCATGATGTAGGTGGACAGCTCCAGGGGGTTGGAGTCGTCCACGATGATGGTGTCCTTGTCACACATCTTTTTAAGCAGGTCGTAGTCCTGGCTGTTGCCGGTCTGGGAGCCCACAAGAACCGTTGTCATGCCCAGGTACCGCAAGGCCTTGATGAGGGAAAACGCCTTGAAGGCACCGCCCACGTAGATGGCTGCTTTTTTACCCTTAAGTACCTTTTTAAACGCCTGGAGATCCGGGTGAACGGCTCCGATCTCGGCCTTGACAAGGGCCCGGGTGGCCTCGGTGACCTCCGGGTGGTCGCTGAAGTGGGCGGCCACGTCGTAGAGGGCCTGGGCCGTGTCTTCCAGTCCGAAGTAGGAGACCCGGATGTAGGGGATGCCGTACGCCTCTTCCATCATCTCAGCCAGCTGGAGCATGGCCCCGGAACACTGCACTACGTTAAGGGCTGCACCGTGGCTCCGTTTGATTTTCTCCACCCGGCTGTCTCCGGTGAGGACCGAGACCACCTCGACACCCATTTTTTGGTAGTACTCCTCAATCATCCAGGCTTCCCCGCCGATGTTGAACTCCCCCAGGATGTTGATGCTCACCGGTGAGATATCTTTTGTCTCTCCTGTGCCCACGAGCTGGAAAAGGGCCTTGCAGGCCGCCGCGTATCCGTCTTTTTTGGTGCCCTTGAATCCTTCGGAATGGACGGGGATGACGGGGATCCCTTTCTCCCTTGTCACGGTCCTGCACACGGCGTCCACATCGTCGCCGATGATCCCCACGATGCATGTGGCGTAGACAAAGGCTGCGGAAGGTGCGTGGCGATCGATGAGATCCGTCAGGCATTGATGGAGCTTTTTTTCCCCTCCGAAGACCACCTGTTCTTCCCTTAAATCCGTTGAAAAGCTGAGGCGGTGCAGTTGGGGGCCCGAGGAGAGGGCCCCGCGGATGTCCCAGGTGTAGGCCGCGCATCCGATGGGGCCGTGGACCAGGTGGAGGGCATCGGCCACGGGGTAGAGCACCACCCGCGATCCGCAGAAGACGCAGGCTCTCTGGCTGACCGATCCTGCGGCGCTTTTGGTGTCGCAACCCATGTGAAACGCTTTCAGGTCGTTTCTATGGACCTGACTTTCTCTTTCTTTAAGGATTTTTAAGTCCGTCATGGTGTGGCTCTCCTTTGCTGGGTGATATGTGCGAATGTCACCGGTATCACGTCGCAATGACTGTGCCATCGGGTCCTGTTTTGTCTGTGAAGACTGTAATTCGCTGTTCTGTATGGCTATGCGTACGTGGTGATGGATTGCGATATGAAATTGGTTTTGTGATGATATTACGATTTTGTAAGGTGCTTATTGCGAAATAACAGATATGTTTCGCTGCGCGACTCTTTCCCATCGCAGGAAGCGGGCAGCAGAGAACAGAAAAGGACGAGTCTCAATGGGAGGAAGGGTGAGGTGATGAAAGGATTTTTCTTGTTTGGTGTAAACTTCAATACTTTCAACATTCTGAGACGTAGGTTGCTGTTTTTGTGGCAGCGATTTGAAGTGAGGCCATGGCTGTCGTTTGGGCAGCATCTCGTTTGGACTGTAAAGCAAAATGATCCCATTCAGAATCTGGAAATACAAAAATGTATTCAGTCATCATGGTTGTTACATTTATGTCTTTGATCGCGACGTCCGGATTTCGTCTGGTTTGCATTCTGCGAAAAATGACTTGTGTGTATGGTTCGCATTATCGGTTCGTTAGCTATTGTCTCAGTCGGTTTTTACTCGGTATGGCATGCCTGTTGCTTTGTATCATGCTGAGTCATTGAGAAATATCACGTTCCGGGGTGTCACGCCCCTGTCAATAAATAAAGAGGCGGGCACCCTTCATCGATCCTAGTCATCACATGCAAGGAGACACACCATGAGAAAAATCGCGATCTATGGGAAAGGCGGCATCGGCAAATCCACGACAACCCAGAACACAGTGGCTGGCCTGGCTGAAAGCGGAGAAAAAGTGATGGTGGTCGGGTGCGATCCCAAAGCAGACTCCACCCGGCTCCTGCTGGGCGGCCTGGCCCAGAAGACCGTTTTGGATACCCTGCGTGAGGAAGGGGAAGACGTGGAGCTGAGCGATGTCCTGAAGGAGGGCTTCGGCAGCGCGGTCTGTACCGAGTCCGGTGGGCCTGAGCCCGGTGTGGGGTGCGCGGGTCGGGGCATCATCACATCCATCAACCTGCTGGAGCAGCTGGGGGCCTACTCGGACTCCAAAGAGCTTGATTATGTCTTTTACGACGTCCTCGGCGACGTGGTTTGCGGCGGGTTTGCCATGCCCATCCGGGAAGGCAAGGCCCAGGAGGTCTACATTGTGGTCTCCGGTGAGATGATGGCCATGTACGCTGCCAACAACATCTGCAAGGGCATCGTCAAGTTTGCCGAGTCCGGGGGCGTACGCCTCGGAGGGCTTATCTGCAACTCGCGAAACGTGGACTTTGAAAAAGAGATGATCGAAGAACTCGCCAAAAAGCTCGGGACGACGATGATTCATTTTATCCCTCGGGACAATGTGGTGCAGCGTGCCGAGATCAATAAGAAAACGGTCATTGAGTACGAGCCCGAGGACGCCCAGGCCGATGAGTACCGGACCCTTGCCAAGAAAATCTCGGCCAACACGCACCACGTGATTCCTACCCCCATTGAGATTGAAGAGCTGGAGACCCTTCTGATGAACTACGGCCTGGGCGGTTAAGGGGGCCCACGGAAGCATCCCCGCAAGGGGGCGGCCGGAAAGACAGTGAAGACGCCGTTTCGAAATCACGAGTAAATCATCATAACAGCGAGACCAGATGTTAAGGAGACCATCACCATGATCATGATACGCGCCATCGTCCGACCTGAAAGAGTCAACCATGTCTTAGAGTCCCTCATGGCCGCGGGGTTTCCCGCCATCACCCGGTTTTCCGTGGTGGGACGCGGCAAGCAGCGTGGGATCAAAATCGGCGAGGTGACCTACGATGAGATTATCAAGGAGCTGTTGTTCACCGTGGTCAAGGAGTCCGACCGGGAGTACGTCGTCAAGACCATCATCAAGGCGGCACGCTCGGGTGAAAAGGGTGCCTTCGGTGACGGGAAGATATTTATCACCCCCGTTGAAGAGAGCTACACCATCAGCTCGGGCATTCGCCAGAACGCCGCGGGGGAACTTGAGGAGGTGCCGGTATGAAGGAGGTCATCGCCATCATCAGGATGAACATGATGAATCAGACCAAACGGGCCCTGGCAGATGCCGGGATCTCCTCCATGACGGCCCGGGAAGTCCTCGGAAGGGGAAAGGGCATCGTGGACCTGGACCTTCTGGAAGGAGCCGAGCACGGATACGAAGAGGCGGTCTCCCGGCTGGGGCAGACGGACAGGCTCATTCCAAAGCGCCTGATCCTTGTCTCCCTTCCCGACAACCTGGTGGACACGGCCGTTCAGACCATCATCCGTGTGAACCAGACGAAAAAATCCGGGGACGGCAAGATTTTCGTCCTGCCTTCCATTGATGCCGTTCGCATTCGCACGGGAGAGCACGGCGATGCGGTGCTGGACGAGTTGTGAAACGGAGCAACCGGCACAGGGTGATTGCAAGATCGGTATGAATATCAAGAGAGGATAACCATGGAAACTACAGTCACAGACCACAATCGAACGGAGAGTAATCGCGATGTGGACCTTGCCAAGGTTAAGTCGGAGATTCTGTCCAAGTATCCGACCAAGGTCGCGCGGAAACGGGCCAAGCAGATCCTTGTGAGTCCGTCCGGAAAGGGAAGCACCATCCCGGAGATCGGCGCCAATGTGCGAACCGTTCCCGGTATCCTGACCCAGAGGGGGTGCTGCTATGCGGGCTGCAAGGGGGTGATCCTGGGGCCCACACGGGACGTGGTCAACATCGTCCACGGGCCGGTGGGATGCAGCTTTTACGCCTGGCTGACCCGCCGGAACCAGACCCGTCCGGCATCAAAGGATGCCCCGAACTACATGACCTATTGTTTTACCACGGACATGCAGGACGAAAATATCGTTTTTGGCGGCGAAAAGAAGCTGAAGCAGGCCATCCAGGAGGCTTACGATATTTTTCATCCCCACACCATCAGCGTGTTTTCTACCTGCCCGGTGGGGCTCATCGGCGATGACATCCACTCCGTGTGCCGCGAGATGAAAGAGACCCTGGGCATCAACATCTTCGGATTCAGCTGCGAAGGGTACAAGGGGGTGAGCCAGTCCGCGGGTCATCACATCGCCAACAACGGCATCTTCAAGAACGTGGTGGGCCTCGACGACACCATCCGGGGCGGTGAGTTTCGGATCAACCTTTTGGGGGAGTACAACATCGGAGGGGACGCCTTTGAGATCGAACGGATTCTGGATGACTGCGGGATCTCCCTGATTTCGACCTTCAGCGGCAACTCCACCATGGAGCAGTTTGCCAACTCCCACACCGCGGACCTGAACGTGGTGATGTGCCATCGTTCCATTACGTACATGGCGGAGATGATGGAGAAAAAATACGGGATGCCCTGGATCAAGATCAATTTTATCGGTGCCCGGGCCACCGCGCAATCCTTGAGGAAAATTGCGCAGTACTTTGAAGACGACTCCCTCACCGCCCGGGTCGAGGAGGTGATCGCCCGGGAGCTTCCCCCTGTCACCGAGGCCATGGAAACGGCCCGGCCCCTGTGTGAAGGCAAGCTTGCCATGCTCTTTGTGGGCGGGTCGCGGGCCCATCACTACCAGGAGTTGTTCAATGAGCTCGGCATGAAAACCATGGCCGCCGGGTACGAATTCGGTCACAGGGACGACTACGAAGGCAGGCAGGTGCTGCCGTCCATCAAGGTGGACGCCGACTCCCGGAACATCGAGGAGCTCTCCGTGGAGCAGGACCCCGACAAGTACCGGATGCGGAAAACCGAAGAGGAGCTTTCAGCCACGGGCCAGGCGTACCGGGAGTACGACGGCCTGATCCCGGACATGAAGCCAAACACCTTTGTCATCGACGACATCAGCCAGTACGAAACGGAGAAAATCATCGAGGCGGTGAAGCCGGATGTCTTCTGTGCGGGGATCAAGGAGAAGTACATCATCCAGAAGAGCGGGGTGCCCATGAAGCAGCTTCACTCCTATGACTACGGCGGACCGTACGCCGGGTTCAAGGGGGCCGTCAATTTTTACAGGGAGATAACGCGGATGACCAACAGCAAGGTGTGGTCGTACGTGAAGGCACCCTGGGAAAAAGATCCGGAGCTTACGGCAACCTATGCAGCCGGTTAGACGCGGTGGCGGAAACAACCAGACGAAAGAGGATACATCATGCTACTGAGACACACACCCACAGACATAACGGACAGAAAGGCCCTGATGATCAACCCGGCCAAAACCTGTCAGCCCATCGGGGCCATGTATGCATCCCTGGGGATCCATGGCTGTATGCCCCACAGCCATGGATCCCAGGGGTGCTGTTCCTACCACCGAAGCACCCTGACACGGCACTTCAAAGAGCCGGTGGTTGCAGCCACCAGCTCCTTTACCGAAGGATCGTCGGTGTTCGGCGGCCAGTCCAACATGATCCAGGCCATCGACAATATCTTTACCATTTACGAGCCTGAGATTATCTCCGTTCATACCACATGCCTGTCGGAAACCATAGGAGACGATTTAACCCAGATCGTGAAGAAGGCCTACGACGACGGCAAGGTCCCGGCGGGCAAACACGTGATCTACGCCCCGACCCCAAGTTATGTGGGGTCCCACGTCACGGGGTTTTCCAACATGTGCAAGGGGATCGTCAGCGGTTTTGCCGAAAAGACCGGTGAGCAGAAAAATCAGATGAACATCATCCCCGGATATGTGGAGCCGTCGGACATGGCTGAAATCAAGCGACTGACCACGGAGATGGGGGTGAAAACCGTGCTGTTTCCAGATACCTCCGGGGTGTTGAACGGCCCCCAGACCGGTCGCTACCATATGTTTCCCAAGGGGGGCACCACCGTTGAGGAGTTAAAATCCAGCGGCGACAGCCTGGGCACCCTGGCCCTGGGGTCCTTTGCCTCTTCCCTTGCGGCAAAGCTCCTGGACACCAAGTTCAAGGTACCCTGCCGGGTGCTGCCCCTTCCCATCGGGCTTGCCGCAACGGATCGGTTCATCGACACCCTGCGAAAACTCGCAGGGGTCACCGTCCCGGATTCCGTCACCTTTGAGAGGGGCCAGCTCGTGGATGTCATGACGGATATGCAGCAGTATCTTTACGGGAAGAAGGTGGCCCTCTTCGGAGATCCCGACCAGCTCATCGCCCTCACCGAGTTTCTGGTGTCCCTGGACATGGTGCCCGTGCACATCGTGACCGGGACCCCGGGCAAGGAGTTCGAGGCCACCATCACCGAGCTCACCAAGGACTCCCCAGTGCCCGTAAACGTCAAAGCCCACAGCGACATGTTCCAGCTGCACCAGTGGATTAAAAACGAGCCCGTGGATCTTCTGATGGGCAACACCTACGGCAAGTACATCGCAAGGGACGAGGACATTCCCTTTGTGCGACACGGGTTTCCCATCCTGGACAGGGTAGGGCACTCCTACTTTCCTACGGTGGGTTATCGCGGCGGGTTGAGGCTCCTGGAGCAGATTCTCAATGCGCTCCTCGACAGAAAGGACCGCGATTCCTCAGAGGAGAGCTTCGAGCTGGTCATGTAAAAAAAGGGTGACTATTCAGCTCTTAAAAAGCTGCCTTCTATGGTTAAAGTGGGCAGGGGATGATCCCTTGGACCCCAGGTTGCGGAAGCCCTCCCCCTTCGTTCCTCAGGGTGAGGGCTTCCGCGAAGGTTTCTGTTAAATTGAGCAAAACCTGTTTGCCAAACTTTTCAAAAGTTTGGCCCCCGGCAGGGCCGCCGGAGGCGTCTTTAACCTGGCTGCCTCCGGCGGCATGGTGTGCCACCTTGAAAGCAAATTGCGAATGCGCTTTGCCCCTCGTTCCTCGGGTCAAATCACATCCGCCTTTCAAACAAACGTCGACCTTGATCACTGTTTGGGCCATCGGCCTGTTTACATCCCCCCCCCCCCCCCCCCCCCC